>NZ_JQGC01000004.1 GCF_000743575.1 Devosia riboflavina
CGCCGCCCGCCGAGCCCGCACCAGAGCCAGCGCCCGAGGCGGCTCCTGAGCCCGCACCAGAGCCGGCCCCAGTCGAAGAACCCGCCCCCGTGGAAGCGGCCCCCGCTGAAGCGCCTGCCGCCGTTGAATCCGCCCCCGAGCCGGCTCCGGTCGAGGCGCCAGCGCCGGTCGAAGCGGCTCCCGAGTCCCAGCCGGAGGCTCCTGTCGAAGTGCAGGTCGCCCCCGAGGCAGAACCCGCACCGGTAGTCGAGGAACAGCCCGCTCAAGAAGCGGCGCCTGCGCCAGAACCTGCCCCCGCACCTGAACCGGCCCCTGCTCCGGAAGCAGCGCCGCAGCCTGCCCCGGAACCCGCGCCCGCAGCAGAGCAGCAGCCGGCCCCGACCGATCTCGCTTCGGCGCTCGTCGCCCAGGTTGACGCCTACAATGCCGCCGTTGCTGAGCTCGCCGCAGGCGACGCCTCCGCCCAGGCCCGCATCGACGCGGCTCTGGCCGAGATCAACAGCATTTGCTCGAATGCCGGCATGCCCGACGTTGAGAGCTGCCTTGCCCCGCTGGGCCTGACGCTTGCGCCGATCCCGACCATCGAACCGGCCCCGGTTGAGCAACCTGCGGCCCCCGCTGAGCAGCCTCCTGCCGAAACCCCGGTCGAACAGCCCGCAGCCGTTGATCCCAACGCAGCACCTGCCGACGCTCCCGTCACCGTCGACGGCCAGCCGGCCGAAATCGTCGAAGACCTGCCGGCCGGCATCACGCAGGATCAGATCGCTCCGGTTCTGGACAGCGCCAAGGACATTCAGCTCGAAGCGCCCGCGGTCGATGGCCAGGCTCCAGTCGCCCCGCCGGTTGCCGAAGCCCCGCTCGCGCCACCGCCGGAATCCGACGCAGAAGCCCAATCGGAGGAAATGCGTGCCTTCGCCGCCGCGCCGATCACCCCGGTCGCTGCCGAGGCCGGCACCGCCGTTACGGCAACCGAGAACACGACCGTCAACCAGACCGTCGTCAACAACTACATCAATAACATCACGAACATCACCAACGTCACCAATAACGTGACGAACAACACGCAGAACAATATCGGCCAGCAGAACAACGTCACCGTTGTCGAGCAGGTGCCGGTGCGTGAAGCGACGGCCGGCGACATCATCACCCAGGTGATCCTGCAGGTTGGCACCCAGCTCGTGGTCAATTCCATCGGCCAGGATACGGATCGCTTCTACAATCCGCAGCAGGACGAGGTTTATTACGAAAACCTGCCGGGCGGCCGCGTGCGTGAAGTTGTCGAACGTCCCGACGGCAGCCAGGTCATCACCGTGCGCAATCGCAATGGCGACATTCTGCGTCGCTCGCGCATCACGCCCGATGGTCGCGAAATCGTCCTCGCCTACTTCGACGATCGCTATGACGACGATCTCCTCGTTTGGCGTGACCCGGGCCAGGACCTGCCGCCGCTGCGTCTTAACATCCCGGTGCGGGACTACGTCCTCGACGCCTCCTTCGCCGACGAAAACGAAGTTGGGAACTTCTTCGCTCAGCCGCCGGTCGAACAGGTCGCCCGCGTCTACTCGATCGACGAAGTGAAGCGTTCGGCTCGTGTCCGTGACTCGGTCCGCCGCCTCGAAGTCGGCAACCTGACCTTCGACACCGGCGCCGCGACCATCAATCGCGACCAGGTAAGCGCCCTCTCCGGCGTCGCCAATGCCATGTTGCAACTGCTCCGGACCAACCCGGCCGAAACCTTCCTCATCGAAGGTCACACCGACGCCGTTGGCTCGGATATCGCCAACCTGCGCCTCTCGGACCTGCGTGCCGCTACCGTTGCCCGTATCCTCACGGACTTCTACGGCGTGCCGCCGGAAAACCTGGCCACCCAGGGTTATGGCGAGCGCTACCTGAAAATCCGCACGGATCTGGCAGAGCGAGAAAACCGCCGCGTCACCATCCGCCGCATCACGCCTCTGATCACCGTGGCCAACAACGGCTAATCCCCGAAATAGCGAAGGGCCGGACGAAAGTCCGGCCCTTTTTCTTTGCCTGCGTCAGCGCGCCTCTTGCCAGCCCATATAGACTTGCTATCCGTGCGCGGTGCCGCTGGAGTCCGCCATGAAACGTCTCGAAGTCTTCGTCGAAAGCATCATCCTCGCCTCGCGCTGGCTGCTGGTCGTCTTCTACATTGGCCTCGGGCTGGCGCTAGCTCTCTACGCCGTCTCTTTCGGCTACAAGCTCTGGGACTTCGCTAGCCATCTCATCGGCATGGACGAAACCGAGACCATCCTCAAAATTCTCGGCCTCATCGACGCCGCGCTGATCGCCAGCCTCGTCGTGATGGTCATCATCTCGGGCTACGAAAACTTCGTCTCGCGCTTCGACAATGAAGGCGATGTCCATTGGCTCGGCCAGATCGATGCCGGCTCGCTCAAGATCAAGGTGGCTTCCACGATCGTCGCCATCTCCTCGATCCACCTGCTGCAGATATTCCTGAACGTACCGCAGTACACCAACGAGCAGATTTTCTGGTACACGGTGCTGCATGTGACCTTCATTTTGTCGGCGCTTTTCCTCGCCCTGATCGACAAAATTTCGAAAAAAGGCGATAAAGGCAAAGGTCCGGACCTCTGAAAAGCCAGTATATCCAATTGATATAAATGGATCTTTTTCACGCCACAATTGAGTTGGGTCTTGTGATCACGAAATAGGGAACCGACTTCGGAGAGGGTGCGTTCTTTAGCCAGAATTCACTTGCTAAGGAGCACACAATGGCTACCCCAGAACGTGATACTATCTATACCAACGACGGCAACCGCACGGTTTATACCCGTGAAAGCAACGGAACCGGCTGGTTCGTGGGCATCATCGTCGCCCTCGCTCTGCTGGCTATCGGCTACCTGGTGTTCTCGGCCAATTCGGGCCCGTCCACCACGGTTGACGTCAACGGCGCCCCGGCCGTGGAATCCCCGGCAACCGCTCCGGCCCCGATGACCGAAGCTCCGGCCGCCACCCCTGAAGTGGCTCCCATGACCGAAGCCCCGGCTCCGGCAACTGACGCAGCTCCTGCTGCCACCCCGGAAGCCGCTCCGGCCCCGGCTGAAGCCCCGGCAGCTACTCCGGAAGCCACCCCGGCTCCCGCCGCTGAACCGGCCGCCACTCCCGGCGCCTAATATTTCCAATCCCTAGAGCCTCGACCCCTCCCTTCGAGGCTTCCCGGGCCCCGGTTCCAGTAACCGGGGCTTCTTTTTTTGCCTTTTTGCCGCACATCCCAGCCGCTCCGACGGCTTGCAGATGGCGGGCCGAATTCCCATCTCAACAAGAATAAAGAAAGGGAGCGCTCATGTTCAATATCGACCAGATCATCAAGGCCATTCAGACCGATCCGAATACGCAGCGGACGGCAATGACCGGTGCTGCTGGCCTCGCCGCCGGCCTGCTGCTTTCGGGCGGCAAGCCGACCAAGCTATTGGGCAATGCCGCCAAGCTCGGCGCCGTCGCTGCCGTCGGTGGCCTCGCCTACAAGGCCTGGCAATCCTATCAGGAAAAACAAGCCAATACGGCGCAGACCCCAGCTCCGCGCGAGGACGCTTTCATTCCTGCCCCCGGCAATGAAGCGGCGCACGAAGACCTGGGCAAATCCCTTGTCCGCGCCATGATCGCCGCCGCCAAGGCCGATGGCCGCATCGATGCCGAGGAAAAGGACGCCATTTTCGAGCGCCTCAAAACCATGCCGCTTTCCGCAGAGGAAAAGGCCTGGGTTTTTGACGAGCTGTCCACGCCGCTCGACATCAACGCCGTGGTCTCCCGCGCTGATACGCCCGAGCACGCCGCTGAAATTTACGCGGCCTCCCTCGTCGCCATCACGGCCGACACCCCAGCCGAACAGGCCTATCTCGAAGCGCTTGCCGCCAAGCTCCGCCTCGCTCCGGCCCTTGTCACCGAAATCCACAAGGCCGCCGGCGAAAAGGCTCCCCAGCCTGCTCCGACCCCACCACAGCCTTGGGCCTATACGCCATCAGGCAGCAATGTCTGATTGTTGATATGTTACCGCGCGCAACAGCGCGCGGTAACACCCATGTGCGTTCTTGCGACCCGCCGCTTGGGCCGCCATCTCTTCGCGCAAGGAGAACGCCATGGAACTCGGACTTTATTCCTTCGCTGAAAATACCCCCGACCCGCTCAACGGCGGCCACCTGCAATCGCCGGCCGAACGCCTGCGCGACCTGATCGAAGAGATCGAACTGGCCGACCAGCTCGGCCTCGCCTTCTACGGCCTCGGCGAACACCACCGCCCGGATTATGTCGCCTCGTCGCCGGTAACCATCCTCGCCGCCGCTGCCGCGCGCACCAAGTCGATCCGCCTCTCGACCGCCGTGACCGTCCTCTCTTCCGAAGACCCGGTCCGCGTCTACCAGCAGTTCTCTACCCTCGATCTCATCAGCGATGGCCGCGCGGAAATCATGGCCGGCCGTGGCTCCTTCGTCGAAAGCTTCCCGCTTTTCGGCCTCGATCTCGACGACTACGACGATCTCTTCGAAGAAAAGCTCGAAATGCTGCTCGAGCTGCGCAAGGGCGGCAAGGTCAACTGGGCCGGCAGCAAGCACACCAATCCCATCCCGGGCATCGCCGTCTATCCTGAACCGGTCCAAAAACCCCTGCCCCTCTGGATCGCCGTCGGCGGCACGCCCAACTCCGTCGCACGCGCGGCCTATTATGGCCTGCCGCTCATGATCGCCATCATCGGCGGCCGCCCGCGCCAGTTCATGCCGCTGGTGGACCTTTACCGCCAGACCGGCGAAAAAGTCGGCCACGATGCCTCGCTGATGAAGGTTGGCATCTCCGGCCACGGCTTTATCGCCGAGGACAGCCAGAACGCCCGCGACGTCGCCTTCCCGGCCCACAGCGCCACCATGAGCCGCATCGGCGCCGAACGCGGCTGGCCTCCGACCACCCGCGCCCAGTTCGACGCCGGCACCACCTCGGAAGGCGCCTACTACATGGGCTCGCCCCAGGAAGTGATCGACAAGATCCTCATGCAGCACGAATGGTTCAAGCACGACCGCTTCGGCCTGCAACTCAGCGTCGGCACCCTGCCCCATGACAAGGTCATGAAAGCCATTGAGCTCTACGGCACGGTCGTAAAGCCGGCCATCGACAGGGCTCTGGCTAGCTAGTCCCCATCGCTCTGCCTATGAGCATGCACGGCCAGCGGCGCGGCTTGAGCCGGTACCAGCATGTCCAGGGTGATCTCGCCGAAGCGCCGCACAAACAGCGCTTCGGCCTCCGCCATCGTATCGGTCAGCGCCGTATTGACGGCTCGCTCGACCTTGCACTCCGGCTCTACGCTGCGATTGCCAAAGGCAAACAGCGCCGGGCGGTCTAGCGCCAGGTAAATATCCAATAGCGTGATCTCAGAGAGCGGCCTGGCTAGAGCCCAGCCGCCGCCGTGCCCCTTGTCCGAACGCACATAGCCCGCCTCCCGAATGCCCGCCATGGTGCGCCGGAAAATAGCGGGATTGGTGCCCATGGTGCCAGCCAGCACCTCGGAGGTCAGCGGCTCGCTGACCTGGCCGAGATGAATCAGCACGTGCAAAACGCCAGAAAGTCTCGTGTCCTTGTTCATCGCTCGGTCCTGAAACGCCCTCCGTCGATTGTCAATTGCGTCCTGATTGACGGCCCATATCATTTCTCGTATCAACAAAAGATACGTGAAATGGAGTTACTATGTCTACCCTCGACAATAAGGGCGATAGCAGAGGACACGCCGCCGCCCTCGACCCGATCATTGACGACCCGCGCCGTCGCCGCGACATCCTCGTGGCCGTGTGCATCGCGCTCATGGCTGTCATTGCCGCCGTCTCCGGCCTCAATGTCGCCCAGCCGCCACTCGCGCGCGATCTGGACGCGAGCCAGACCGAGGTGCTCTGGATCATTAATATCTATGCCATTACCCTTGCGGCGCTACTGCTACCGCTCGGCGCGGTCGGTGACCGCTGGGGGCGCAAACCGGTCTTGCTGGCAGGCCTCGCCGTCTTTGGCCTCGCCAATGCGCTTGCCGGCCTCGCTCCAAATGCGCAGGTCATGCTCGGCGCACGCCTGCTGAGCGGCGTCGGTGCGGCCATGATCATGCCCGTCACGCTCTCGGTCATCACCTCGGCTTTTCCCGCCGAAGAACGCTCCAAGGGCATCGGCATCTGGACGGCCATTGCCGGCGGCGGCGGCATATTGGGCATGTTCCTGTCGGCCCTGCTGGTCGATCTGCTCGACTGGCGCTGGCTTTTCGTCCTGCCCATCGTCCTCGTCATCGTCGCAGCGCTGATGGCATTGCGCGCCGTCCCCAATTCTCGCGATACTTCGAGCTACGGCTTTGATTTCGTCGGCGCGGCCTTGTCCTTGCTCTCGATCGTCGGCCTCATCTTCTTCCTGCACGAAGGCCCCAGCCAGGGCTGGACCGCCCTCGCGACGCTCGCTGCCCTTACAGTCGGTCTCCTCGCAGGCATCGCTTTTGCCGCATGGGAACTACGCCACCCCGCCCCTTTGCTCGATGTCCGCTTCTTCGGCCGGCGCAACCTCACCAGCGGCTCGGTCACACTCATGACCTGGTTCGGCGTCCAAGCCGGTGTTTTCATCGTGCTCTACCCGTTCTTCCAGGCCGTGCTGGGATGGTCGGGCCTCATGGCAACACTCGGCCTCATGCCCATGGCACTGCTGATGATGGTCTCCTCCGCCCTCGCCCCCAGACTGGCCACCATAGCTGGCCCGCGCCTGACCATGGCCTGCGGCATCGCCCTCGGCGGCCTGGGCCTCGTGCTTATGGCTTTGCTGGTATCGGTCGAGGGTGGCTATCCCGCCATTTTGCCGGGCATGATCGCCATGGGCCTTGGCATGGGCCTTTCGATGACCCCGTCTACCGAGGCAATCACCTCGTCATTGCCGCGCGAACAGCAGGGCGTGGCCTCTGCACTCAATGACGTGACCCGCGAATTCGGCACGGCCCTGGGCGTGGCCTTGCTCGGCACTGTCTTTGCGGCAGGCTATGCCAATGCCGTCGCCACGCGCCTTGCCGAGCTGCCCTCGGATATATCGGAGGCCGCAGCGCGCGGCATCGCAACCGCCCTCGACATCGCCGGTCGGCAGGGCCCCGATGGCGCCCGTCTCGTTCAGTCTTCGCGGGAAGCGTTTGTGGACGCCTGGCAGCAATCCATGCTGGCTGGCGTCGTCGTCATGGCGATTCTGCTCGCCTATATTCTGGTTCGGGGCCCGGTCGGCTCAGGCCGGGCGGACCCCGCCTGATGCCTACTTGCCCGAGCGCTTGATGGTCTTGATCGCCAGCGGCGGGACGCCGGACTTTTCCGAAATCGCGCGATCCTGCTCTTCGATGGCAGCGCGGGCCGGTTCGTCGCCATCGAGACCGCCAAGCAGGTTGGCGTCCACCTTGCGGTTGGAGCGCTGCGAGCCGTCTTCATAGACGATATCGAACATCACGAATTCACTACGGGCTGTCGGTTTCTTGGCCATGATGGCAATCCTTCAAAAACAGGACCGCGAGCCGTAGGGCCCGCGGTCGACAAAATTTCCAGTCTGGCGTTAGCGATAGATGCCTTCGCCCTGCTCGTCGATGATCTGGCGGCCCTTGCTGAGGGCCAGCGCGACGAGGTCTTCCTTCGAGCTCATCCGGTCCGCCCGGATGAACTTGTAATTCTTCAGTTCGCCGCCGATGTCTTTCTCGATCGTTCCGGCCAGTTGGTATTCGCTGCCGGCGCGCATCTCGATCGCCTTGATCAGAAAACCCTTATAGCTCTCTTCGCCGAGCGACCTGTCGCCTGCCGGCGCGCTATCCTCGGCGCTGCCACCACCAAAGAGCTTCTTCCAGAACGACATAGGCAACTCCCTCAGATACGTCTTAACGGCTTGGGGCGCACCAACTCGCCCCGCCGGTCCATCTCCTCCTGCAGCCATTGCGGGGAGATGTCAAAATGGTTCGGCCAGGTCGGCGTACCGTTGGCAAGGCCCACCTTAGCGAAGAAGGCCCGATCCCGCAGCGGTTCGGTGCCTTCGCCGCGCTCGGCCAGCATGGGCGCAGCATTGAAGGCGCCATGCGTGCCATCGGAAAACGTCACCGACAGCTTGAACGGGATGCTGGCGCGGATGGCGGTGACTTTGAGGCGTGGAGCAGCCATTGGGCTGCTCCTAGTTGTCGAGGAAGCTCCGGAGCTTCCGGCTACGGCTCGGATGCTTGAGTTTGCGGAGCGCCTTGGCTTCGATCTGGCGAATACGTTCGCGGGTCACCGAGAACTGCTGGCCGACTTCTTCCAGCGTATGGTCGGTGTTCATGCCGATACCAAAACGCATGCGCAGCACGCGCTCTTCACGCGGCGTCAGCGACGCGAGAACACGGGTCGTCGTCTCACGCAGGTTCGACTGGATCGCCGCATCGATCGGCTGGATCGCATTCACGTCCTGGATGAAATCGCCGAGGTTCGAATCTTCTTCGTCGCCGATCGGCGTTTCCAGAGAAATCGGCTCCTTGGCGATCTTGAGGACTTTTCGCACCTTGTCCAAAGGCATTTGCAGCTTTTCGGACAGCTCTTCCGGCGTCGGTTCGCGACCGATTTCATGCAGCATCTGGCGTGAGGTACGGACGATCTTGTTGATAGTCTCGATCATGTGCACCGGAATACGGATGGTGCGAGCCTGGTCAGCGATCGAGCGGGTGATCGCTTGACGGATCCACCACGTCGCATAGGTCGAGAACTTGTAACCGCGACGATACTCGAATTTGTCCACGGCCTTCATCAGGCCGATATTGCCTTCCTGAATAAGATCAAGGAATTGCAGGCCGCGGTTCGTGTACTTCTTCGCGATAGAGATCACGAGACGAAGGTTGGCCTCAACCATTTCCTTCTTGGCGATTGCAGCTTCGCGCTCGCCCTTCTGCACCTTGTGAACGATGCGGCGGTATTCGGCGATATCGAGGCCGGTTTCGGTGGCAAGCGTAGCGATCTCGTGACGGATGTCGTGCACGGTATCAGCTTCGCGGCGGGCGAATTCCGCCCAGCCCTTGCCGTCAAAACCTTCAAGACCGGTTTCCCAGGTCGGGTCCAGCTCGCGGCCATAATAGTTCTGCAGGAACACTTCGCGCTTCACGCCATAGCTCTCGGCCAGGCGCAGCAGGCGACCTTCAAGACGCACGAGGCGCTTGTTGATGTCGTAAAGCTGTTCGACGAGGCTTTCGATACGGCTGGTGTTCAGCGACAGCGACTTCACGTCGGTGATCACGTCGGCGCGCAGCGAACCGAGCTTCTTGGATTCCGCATCCGAAACCGTGGCCGTGCGATCCACGGCGTGACGATCCTGCATCACGCGCATCTGGCCATAGGCCTCGGCGATGCGGTTGAAGGTCTCGACGACCTGCGGCTTGAGTTCGGCTTCCATCGCCGAGAGCGACAAGGCGTTATCAAACTCGTCGTCATCGTCCTCGACCGGGTCCTGCGGCGCTTCCGGCTCTTCGGGAACGTAATCATCTTCGTCGTCCGACGAAGAAGCGCGACGGGGCGCCGGCTTGGCCTTTTCCTTGACTACTTCAGGCTCATGACGCGCGGGCGCCACCGGAATTTCCGGCGCAGCCTGCTTGGCATCGGGGCCGGCATAGGTCGCTTCGAGATCAATGATGTCGCGCAGCAGAATTTCGCCTTCGGCGAGCTGATCGCGCCAGATGATGATGGCCTGGAAGGTCAGCGGCGATTCGCAGAGGCCTTCGATCATGGTCTCGCGACCGGCCTCGATGCGCTTGGCGATGGCGATTTCGCCTTCGCGGCTCAGCAGTTCCACCGAGCCCATTTCGCGCAGATACATGCGCACGGGATCGTCGGTACGGTCAGAGCCGGACTTGGTATTCGAAGTATTGGCAAGAGCAGTGCCGCTCGAGGGGGCAACTTCCGAGCCTGTATCGTCTTCGTCCTTCTCGACTTCGGTCTCTTCGACCTCGTCTTCGTCGACGACATTGATGCCCATTTCCGAGAACATGGACATGAAATCTTCGATCTGCTCGGAACTTGTTTCGTCCGCGGGCAGAACAGCGTTCAGCTCTTCATAGGTAACATAGCCGCGCTTCTTGGCGACCTTGATCAGCTTCTTGACCGCAGCATCGTTCTGATCGATCAGGGGGCTGTCATTGGAGGCCTCCGGAGCCCCGGATTCGGGCTTCTCGGTTTCCTTGCTGGCTTTGTTCGCTGCCTTGGTGGCCATATGCTACTCCTCGGGACCCGTGGGCATCGGGCGCCGGATCTTGTCATAGGTGGTGTCGGCTCAAGACAAGGTAAAGGTTTGGTAACCAAGGCGTTAACACGCCGCGTTCACAATGGCTCGCATCGGGACGCCATGGCGAAATCGCCATATGCAAAATCGCGCGTCTTCGCCGGTCTTTAGAGAAACCCTCTAAAAACTGCGAGTCGCGCGTCCCGATAGCGAACCAAATCCTTCGATCAATGCCTCAGTGCCATCGACAGTGGTAATCTGGTTCTTGATGTCTCGCAGCCTTTCAAAGGTTTCATCGCTCGGGTCTTCGCCCAGCGCCGCTTCGGCTGCCTTCAATTCCCTATTTAGCTGAACTTTCTTGTTATGCAAGGCCAGCGCATGACTTAATCCGGTTTCGGCATCGGCCAGCGCTGTATCGGACCCCACTTGCCAAACGCCCTGGCGCACCAAAGTTTCCGCCATGCGGTCAAGAACCGGCCCATGGCCCCTCGCCCCCAGCGCCGCCAGAAGGTCAGGCGCGGAAATATCGTGGTGCCGAACGACGAGCGCCAGGATATCACTCAGGACCTTCTGCGCCGTCGGTGTTTCGCAATCGAGCGCCGCCAGCACTTCGAATTTATCCTCAACCAATGCCGGGTGATTGACCAGCGTCTGGATGATCGTCGCCTCGCGCGGCGTCGCCTCTATGCCCGGGCCACCACGGACAAGGCGGGAGTTGCGCAGCGTGTCGGAAACGACCGAACGCGGCGTTCCGCGCGAGGGAAAGCCATAGGCGCCGCTTTGCCCATAGCCCGATCGCCCGCCGCGCTGATTGTCCCTGCCCTGCCGGATCGGCGCAAAAAAGGCTTTCAGCTTTTCGTCGAACGCCTGCTGATAGTGGAAGCGGACCGTCTGGTCCTGAATGGAATTGGCTCTTTCGCGCAGCCGCGCCTGCAAGGCCGCCCGTTCTTCCGGCGCCTCGGGCACAAGCCCGCCGG
This sequence comes from Devosia riboflavina, assembly GCF_000743575.1. Taxonomy (GTDB): domain Bacteria; phylum Pseudomonadota; class Alphaproteobacteria; order Rhizobiales; family Devosiaceae; genus Devosia; species Devosia riboflavina. The sequence continues at coordinate 11,220 of NZ_JQGC01000004.1, forward strand.
TCTCAAGACTCCACAGCATATCCGACAGGCTCCGCGCCTTGTCGATGACATCCGCAAAAGCCTGCCGCCCCTGAGCCTTGATCAGGTCATCGGGATCCTGCCCTTCCGGCAGCGTCGCAATCTTCACCGTCTGGCCCGGCTTCAGATGCGGCAGCACCAAATCCATGGCACGTTCCGCCGCCTTGAGACCCGCCTTGTCGCCGTCAAAGCACAGCACCGGCACCTCAGCCATGCGCCAAAGCAATTGCAGATGCTCCTCGGTCAGCGCCGTACCAAGCGGCGCCACCGTGCCCTCAAAGCCCGCAGCCACTGCCGCGATCACATCGAGATAGCCTTCCACCACAATAACCGTGGCCCCATCCCGCGCCGCCGCGCGAGCTGACTGCCCGTTATAAAGCGTCTGCCGCTTGGAAAAGAGGCTGGTCTCGGGCGAATTGAGATACTTCGCTGGCACATCGGCGCTCAGCGCCCGACCACCAAAGGCAATGATCCGCCCGCGAAAATCCGTGATCGGGAACATCACGCGATTACGGAACCGGTCATAAGTCAGCGGATCGTCATCGCGGCTTGTTACGAGGCCAGCATCGAGCATGGCCTGCGCCGAAACTCCATTCGCCGCCAGGTGCTCCTTCAGACCATTGCGGCTATCGGGCGAAAACCCGATCCGGAACCGCGTCTGGCTCGCTGGCGACACACCACGATCAAAGAGATATCCCCGCGCCCGCGCCCCGATATTATGAGACAGCGCCGCCTCGTAATACTTCGCGGCCAGTTCCATGACCTCGACCAGGCCCTTTTGCGCCGCCTCGCGCTGCTCGGTCCGTTCATCCCGCGCCGGCATGGGCACGCCGGCCATGCCGGCCAGTTTTTCCACGGCCTCGGGAAAACTCATCCCGGCCTTTTCGGTCAAGAACCGAAAGTGGTCGCCGCTCGCTCCGCAGCCGAAGCAATGATAGATGCCGCGCCGATCATCAGCGTGAAAGCTCGGGCTTTTCTCGGCATGGAAAGGGCAGCAGGCCCACATGTCGCCCTTGCCCGGCTGCGATTTCCGCTTGTCCCAAAGCACATGTTCGCCCACAACCTGCGTGATAGGCAGGCGCTGACGGATTTCTTCCAGGAACTGATCGGAAAAGCGCATGGGTGCTACCTAAGCACTCCTTGGGCCGAAGTCATCAGCCAGGAGCTTTTCCACAGCCATGCCGCGCACCAAAATGCCAATCCCGGTGCTTCTCGCTTTCACCCTGCTGCCCGCAATCGCCATCGGCGCCACGCTCTGGATCGTTGGCGATCTGGTGCCGGCCTGCACCATCGAGGAGCACTCGCGCCTGACTTCGCCTGATCAACAATTCGACCTGGTGGTCTTCTCTCGTGACTGCGGCGATACCGAACCCAACACCCAGGCCGCCCTGGTTCCGCCCGGCGAAGAAATCCCGTTCGATGCCGCAAGTTTCTTTTCGGCCGGCGCGGACGCCGACCTGGCTGCACAATGGCTGGCTGCGGACTCAATAGCGATCACCCGCCCCATCGGCGCCACTGTGTTTCGCGATGACGCCAGCGTCGCCGGCGTCACCGTCACCTACAAATAGATATCAGGCCTTGCTGGCCTGATAGAGCCGCCAGGCCCAGCCAAAGAGGCCGATGGCAAAGAACACCAGCAGAATGCCGCCGATGACCATGCCGACTGCCGCCGTCAGCACCGGGAAGAACAAAAAGACCAGCCCGAGCAGCACGTAGGACACGCCGGAAAGCACCACCGGCCAGATGCGCGCATAGCTCTCCCGCTCCCGCACCACCACAACGATCTGCATCACGCCCACGAACAGGGCCGCCAGACCCACGATGGTCCCAAAGAAGGTCGCCGTGAAAATCGTCGCCACGAACGGCTGGACGAAAAACAGGATACCGAGGATCAGCGACGCTGCATTGGCGATGATATCGAACCAGTAATTGCCGCTCTTGCCGCCGCCAAAGGTCAGGCTCCAAAGCCCCAGCGCGCCGTCGACGATCAACAAGATGCCGCCGAACAACACCAGCACCGTGAGCGCGTCGCCCGGGAAAATGATTGCATAAAGTCCCGCCAGCAGCATCAACAGTCCGCGCAAGGCCGTCGCCGCCGCAAAGCGCCGCTTCGTCTGAGATGAAACCGTCATTCTAGTGCCCTCCATCGGGCCGAAGAGGCCCTTCCAGCACAAGAAGTCTAGCGCCAGCAATCCATTGGCGCCAGTCATGTACCGCTATAGTTTTTCTATACTGCCTCGGGCAAAATATGGATTGTGCGGATTTGCTCACTGTGAAATGAGCGAGCTCCAATCGAGGCCGCTTGCGCGGTTACTGACATGTCCCTGCCCCTCATCGCCCTCTTCCTCGCCGCTTTCGCATTCGGCACGGCTGAATTCGTCATTGCCGGCATTCTGCCCGATGTTGCCGCGGGGCTCGACGTTTCCATTCCCGTCGCCGGCTATCTGATTTCTGGCTACGCCATCGGCATCGCCATCGGCGGCCCGCTTCTCGCCGTCGCGACGAAGAAAATGACTCGCAAGGCACTGATTCTGCTTCTGGGTGGCATCTTCATTCTCGGCCAGGCCTTCTGCGCCCTCGCCCCCAATTTCGAAATGCTGATGCTGGCCCGCGTGCTGGTCTCCGTCGTGCACGGCACCTATTTCGGCATCGCCGCCATCGTCGCCGTCAGCATCGTCTCGCCCGACAAGCGCGGCTTTGCCGTAGCGCTGATTCTGTCGGGCCTCACGGTTTCCAATATCCTCGGCGTGCCCGGCGGCACCGCCATTGGCAATGCGCTGGGCTGGCGCGCGACTTTCTGGGCCGTGGGTATCATCGGCCTCGTGGCCACCCTCGCCGTAGCCTTCTTCCTGCCGCGCAATGCCGCATCGGAAACCACCTCCGGCAGCTTCATGCGCGAGTTCAAGGTGCTCGGCCGCCAGCAGATCGTGGCCTCGCTCTTCATCGTCATTCTGGTGATGATCGGCCAATACAGCCTTTTCACCTACATCACCCCGCTCCTCACCCACGTCACCGGCATCGAAACCGGCGTCGTGCCTTGGGTCCTGCTGCTCTATGGCGTCGGCTCCACGATCGGCGTCTTCATCGGCGGCCGCCTCGCCGATTGGAAGCTCATGCCCTCCCTGGTGGCTATCCTGGCGCTGCAGGCCGTGATGTTCGTCACCATCTACTTCGTCAGCCCCTACCCGATCGTCATGGCCATCGCGACCATCCTCTGGGGCGGCGTCAACTTCGCCTTCGGCTCGCCGGTGCAGTCGCGCGTCCTCGCCTGGGCCGCCGATGCGCCGAACCTGGCCTCCGCCCTGATCCCGACCGGTTTCAATATCGGCATCGCCATCGGCGCCGTCCTTGGCGCCAGCATCATTGATTCGGGACTCGGCTACGGCTTCCTGCCGCTTATCGGCGGCATTTCCTCGGCCCTCGCCGCGGCAATCGCCATCGGCTCCGGCCTCTGGGACCACAGCACCGGCGCCCTGCCTCCATCCCCCGTGGCCGTCGCGGCAGAATAGCTCACCCTAAAAAGTGATCGCCGATAGATACAATTGCAGCATCTGCGTAAGTGGGCGTTGTATCTTTGGCCGCTAAGAGGAGCCATAGCGGTCGGGTGCTCGGATGGTCATCGACAATGCCACATTGCTGATTGGCATCGCGTTTTCGAGCGCCTCGCTACTGCTCGCCCTGCTGGTCGGATGGCTCAATTCGCGCAACGAAACCTATCTGGTCTTCGGCGCAGGCGGCATGGCGCTGGTGGTCCTGGCTCTGATGAGCATGGGGCTGCGCAATGGTGCCTATGGGCTCTTCAACCAGCTTATCCCCTTCAGCCTCCTCCTGGCCGGCTTCAGCCTCGTCTATGCCGGCGCCCGACGGTTCCGCAACAAGCATGCAGCCCTGTGGCCCGCGGCTCTCGCAGCCATTGTCACGATTGCCGCAACGGCTACTCCACTGGTTCTGGGCCTTTCGGGTTTGGGCACCCTTGTTCTCAATCTCTCGTCGGCCCTGCTCATGCTCCTTTGCGCCTATGAGCACTGGCGCAGCGACGATCGGCTTCGCCTGGCACTGACAGCCATCGCCACGCTTTACACCGCGACAGCCGTCTCCTTCGTCTGCTGTGCCGCCCTCATTGCCATCGAAGGCAGTTGGGACCTGACCGCGCCGCCGGACAATTGGGCCGAAGATTTCAATTCCATCATATCGCTGGTAGGGCTGACCGGCATCGGCGCCTTCACGCTCACCCTGCACCATGCGCGCGTCGCCGCGCATCATCACACCGAAGCCAATACCGACCCCCTGACCGGCGTCCTCAACCGTCGCGCCCTCTTCGAGCGCTTCGGCGCTTCAAAACCACCGCTCAACGCGGCCGTTCTGATGTTCGATCTCGACCATTTCAAGCAGGTCAATGACCGCCTTGGCCATGCCGAAGGCGACCGCGTTTTGCAGCGCTTTGCCGGCGTTCTGGACCAGGAACTGCGGCAGGCGGACATAGCCTCCCGCATTGGCGGCGAAGAATTCTGTGTCGTTCTCAGGGATGCCGACCAGGAAACCGCAAAAGTCATCGCCGAGCGTATCCGCCAGGCCTTTGCCGATCTCGAACTCGCAATCGACGATAACGGCCTCATCGCCACCGTAAGCATCGGCCTCGCCATCTCGACGACCGAGGAGGACTTTTCCGCCCTCCTCAATCGCGCCGACGCTGCCCTCTACCAGGCCAAGAATGGCGGAAGAAATCAGGTGAGGCTCGCCGCACTCAGGCTGGTGGCCTAGTACGGCCGGCTTTTAGAAGGCTGCACCTAGAACGTCTTGCATGCAGACCGGACGTACGTCCGCCTCGACTAGCAAGCTAGGTCAAGCAGTCGGCTCATATTCAACAAACGTGTACTGCAAATCCGTGACGAGGGCCGACAGCTGTGCCTGATTCTGGGTGTAGTAGAGAACAACACCCCAATCGGCCGTGTCTGATCTCCGCTGCTCCGAACCGAAGTCACTCTCGATGAAATGGTTTCGACAGCGCTGCCCAGTAATCAGCTCTATTTCACAATTCGCCCGATTTATCCAACCTGTGCCGCTCTCTAGAACACCGGAGGATGTCTCCCGACGAAGTCCGAGGTAAGTTAGATTCGGCAACGATTGCGAGGCTTGACCCACGATTTGCAGCGATGTGCTGACGGTCACTTTGAGACGCGAGGTTGGGGAGGCCGGCACAAGGCTTACGGTCGGACCAACCTTCGTTGCCGAACCGCTGTAGCTCGCAAGTACAGATTGCGGAAATGAAACATGCTTCACCTGAAGAACGACACCATCGCCCGGCGGTGGGGTCGGCGGCAAATACTCGGAGATGATCTCGGACAGAAGCACCCAGCGCCCATCCACCAGCACGTAGGCAGGCTGGGCAAGATCAATCGGACGCTCGGGAACCGGCGGCACAGGCACGCCACAACAAATATCAGACATGAAATTCCTTCCTGATAGCGTTGAGCCGGCACAACGCCGGCTCAACGCTATCTAGAATCGGCCAACTTCTGGTCTCGGGGATAAGTCATGAGGACTTGTAAGCGCGCACCCGCTTGCGGTGAGGTTCGCAGCGCACCGAAGCGCGGATAACTTCTTCGCACAGATCAGGCATCCAGAATCGCCCTCCTTCAGTAGCGGAGCCGCATCAGCCCGCCTTGGGCAGTTATTCTCCCAGCACCGCCGATAGTATGACCGATATCCTCGGCCCTCTACCTTCCAAAAAACTGGCAAAGATAGTCGAACCGCTCTTGTTGCGCGCGTCGCCACGTTGTCCGGCACGCAAAGCGCGACCAATTCTGGTTCGCATCAGGAGGAAAGCCATGACCGACAGAACGCTCTATTACACCCACAACATCAATCCGCGTGTCGCAGTGGCCGTCGCCCGCCATCTCAAATCGCCTGTCGAACTTGTCCGCTATGAGCCTATGGGCGCCGATCGCGAGGCGTTTCTGCCGCTCAATCCCAATTCGCTTGCGCCCTTGCTGGTCGAAGACGGCAAGCCGCTCTGGGAGGCCGACGCCATCGCCCTGCGCCTCGCCCGCCTGGACGGCGGCGACTTCTGGCCAGATGAACACGCGGTGGAGATGATGATGTGGGTCAGTTGGAGCGCCCATCATTTCACCAATGCCGGCGCGGCGCTGGTCTGGCACAATGTTACCGCGCGATCATTCATGGGCGATCCGGAACCCGGGGTAGTTGAAGACGCCGCAAACGATTTCAATCGTTTCGCAGCGATTCTTGATTTAACTCTGGCGGGACGCGACTGGCTGGTCGGCAACAAACTCAGCTATGCCGATTTCCGTGTCGCTTCGTCCCTGCCCTATGCCGAGCGCGGGAAAATCCCTCTCGGAGCCTATGCGAATATTCGCGCTTGGCACGACCGTCTCAATCAGATCGACGCCTGGAGCGATCCGTTCGAAGGCATCGCCTGAGCAAATCGGCGGGAGGCCTCACGCCTCCCGCTAGATCGTCAGCCCTTCGCAGCCAATGCGTTCCGCACCTGCCCGCTCACCTTCCCAAAATCGATTCGACCGGGATAGTTGACCTTCAGCGCCGCGATCACCTTGCCCATGTCCTTCGGGCCTTCTGCGCCGCTCGATACGATCGCGGCCTCGATAGCGGCCGCCACTTCGTCCTCACTCAGCGGCTTGGGAAGGAACTCGTTGAGAATATCGATCTCTTCCTTTTCCACCGTCGCGAGATCAGCGCGGCCGGCCTGCGCATAGATCGCGAAGCTCTCTTCGCGCTGCTTCACCATCTTCTGGATGATGGCCAGCACTTCGTCATTGGTTGCCGGAGCCTTCCCGTCGCCGCGGTTGGAAATATCGCGGTCGGTGATCGCCGCATTGATGGCGCGCAAGGTCGCGGTTCTCCGCTGGTCGCGGGCCTTGAGGGCGGTTTTCAGGCCTTCGCTGATCGTTTCGCGCATCTTGATGTGCTCCTTGGCATGCAATTTGTTGTCCCCATATAGGCATGAAACGCGGGACGCGCCACTTGCGCTCTGCCGCTTGGCCTTCTAAGAGGAGGCCTCAACCGACATACCTCGCACCCCTTGTAGCGGCTTCTCGCCGCTCCCTTGGCGCGCGACCCGACGAACCAAGCATGGAGACCGACCGTGACCGGCTGGCAGCAATCCCCCGCGACCGCAGTTCTTATTCTGGCTGACGGCACGCGCCTTGAGGGCCATGGCATTGGTGCAATCGGCCACGCCGCCGGCGAAGTCTGCTTCAACACCGCCATGACCGGCTACCAGGAAGTCCTCACAGACCCCTCCTATGCCGGCCAGATCATCACCTTCACCTTTCCCCATATCGGCAATGTCGGCACCAACGACGAAGATATTGAAACGGTGAACATGGCCGCTCTTTCGGGCGTGCGTGGCGTCGTGCTCAAGGCCGACATCACCAACCCCTCGAACTATCGCGCCGCCGAAAAGCTCGATGCCTGGCTCAAGAAGCGCAATATCATCGGCATCGCCGGCATCGACACGCGCGCCCTGACCGCCCTCATCCGCGAAAACGGCATGCCCAACGGCGTCATCGCCCACGAGCCGACTGGCCAGTTCGACGAAGGCTCCATCAAGGCCGAACTGACGGCCTTCCCGGGCCTTGAAGGTCTCGATCTCGCCAAGGAAGTCACCACCGCCCAGACCTATCACTGGGACCAGACGAGCTGGCAGTGGAACAGGGGCTACGGCAAGGTCGAAAACCCCGACTTCCACGTCGTTGCCATCGACTACGGCGCGAAGCGCAATATCCTGCGCTGCCTTGCCGATCAGGGCGCCAAGGTCACCGTCGTGCCCGCCACCGCCTCTGCTTCCGACGTCCTGGCGCACAATCCAGACGCCATCTTCCTCTCTAACGGCCCTGGCGATCCGGCCGCGACCGGCAAATATGCCGTCCCGACCATCCAGAAGCTGATGGAGTCAGGCAAGCCGATGTTCGGCATCTGCCTCGGCCACCAGCTCCTGGGCCTTGCCCTCGGCGGCACGACCAGCAAGATGCACCAGGGCCACCACGGGGCTAACCACCCGGTCAAGGACCTAACCACCGGCAAGGTGGAAATCACCTCGATGAATCACGGCTTTGCCGTGGACGCCGAAAACCTGCCCGCCGGCGTTACCCAAACCCACATCTCGCTCTTTGACGGCTCCAATGCCGGCCTCGCTGTCGATGGCAAGCCGATCTTCTCGGTGCAGTACCACCCTGAAGCCAGCCCCGGCCCGCAGGACAGCCACTATCTCTTCACGCGCTTCCTCAATCTGGTGCGCAAGGAGAAGGGCATTGCCGAATGGCCCGAGCACAAGGCACCCGCGGCCTAAATGAACCGCCAGGAGATCGTTGAGGGCCTGAAGGGCGGCGCCGTCGTGGCGCTGTCCTCTTCCCCTTTCGCGGTGCTGTTCGGCGCAGTCGCCGTGGACAACGGCCTCAGCCTTCCCGAAGTGGCGCTGATGTCGGCCACTGTCTATGCCGGCGCCAGCCAGCTCGTCGGCATCGAGCTTTTCGGCCAGCATGTCGCCGCCTGGCTGATCGTGCTCTCGATCTTCGCGGTCAATTTCCGCCACGTTCTCTATTCGGCAGCGTTGACCCGCTATCTCACCCATTTCACGCTGGCCCAGAAGCTCCTTGCCTTCTTCGTGCTCATCGACCCCCAGTTCGCAGAAACCGTCCGCCGCGCCGAAAGCGGCAAGACCATCATGCTCGAATGGTATCTCGCCTTCGCCGCGACCATTTACGTACCCTGGCTGACCTTCAGCATTGTCGGCGCCGCCTTTGGCGCCATGATCGGCGATCCGCGCGTCTGGGCTATCGACGTGCTGCTGCCGCTCTACTTCCTCGGCATCGTCGTCGGCTTCCGCCGCAAGCCCAACTTTTATCCGGTAGTCGCCGCCAGCTTCATCGGCTCGGTCCTGGGCTATCAGTTCGTGGGCTCACCCTGGCATGTCAGCATCGGCGCCGCCTTCGGCGTGCTCGTCGCCGCGCTCATGCCCTTGTCGCCCCCACCCGGCGCCAAGACCGCAAAGGCCGGCCATTCATGAATTTCGCGCTCGATCCGACGACCGCTTGGCTGATCATCGCCGCAGCCGCAGCCACCTATCTGACGCGCATCGGCGGCTATGTGCTCATCACCCGCATGAGCAGCATTCCCCCACGCCTCGAAGCCGCGCTCAACGCCGTCCCTGCCGCCGTCCTGACGACCCTCTGCGCCCCCGCCTTCTTCAACGGCGGCCTCGACATCAAGCTCGCCATGTTTGTGGCGCTGGTCGTCAGCCTCAAATATCCCGGCCTGATCATGCTGGCAGCCGGCTGGGCCACCGCCATGCTCTGCCGCCACGCTTTTGGGCTCTGATCCCTAGCTCGACCTCTGCCGAACCACTTTGAGATTGGTCAGGCCACCAGCTTCAAATCCCTTGTCCCGCGCCATGATGCCGAAGGCTTCGGCGCCCAAGTGTAGTTTGTAAGGCGTCTCGGCAAAGCGCACACTGGCGTCGATAACGGCCCGTGCAATGAGCACGAAACTCTCCCCCACCCCATCGAGCGGCAACAGCGAGAAAACCTTCTGATGGCCCAAATAGGTCCGGAACCCTTTGTTCCGGCGCACCACGCCATCCCGCCCGCCATCCTTGTAGAGCACTTTGAAAGGCGCAGCTTTCTCGTAGCGGAAAAGCTGGTCATCCCCCGGCGCGCCCGTTTCATCGACCACGTTGGCCGCCGTCACAGGAAGACCAGCGCCAAGCATGCGTTGGATCGCGTCAGCCGGAATGGCAGTCACATCGCCATCGACCAGCAGCAAATAGTCCTTATCAGCCGCGAACCCATCCAGAATGGCATTGTCCCGCGCCGCCGAAGACGCGAAATCGCCGCTCACGATCTCCGCCTGCAATCCGCTCCGCTCAAGCATTGCGGCCACGTCCCCTCGGTTGGCCTCGGCAGAAATATGGACTGCAAAGGTCAGCCGATCCCGAGGATAGTCGAGGGCGGCCAGCGCCTCCGAGAGAGCCGGCGACAAATCTCGCTTCCCGAGCCGCACCGCAACCTGAACCTGTGGCCGCTCCTCTGCCGGTACGATGACTTGATTGGTATAAAGCTGCAGCGGATCGGAGATAACCACCTTGGCCACTGCCGGATTGGCTATCTGCCGCCACGCCCACTTGATGGCCGTGGGCACCTGCAGAATGGGAGCAAATCTGTTGCCACGCTTGTGCCAGGGCACCCAGGTGGTCATCCAGACATGGGACACAAGCGAACCACTCGTCGCGGGCACAACAGTACCGATCGGCTCCAGCAATGCGATGGCTTCGGCGTCAGAGCGCGTCTTGCGGCCATCCGCCAGCAGCGGCGACCAGACCATCGGCGACAACAATGTCGGGCGATCTTCCTTCTGCAGCCTGAGCACCGACGCCGTAACCATGGACGGCCCGGTGGAATAGAAGGTTTCCTGATCCACAAGATCAGGCATCCTGGCGACGATGTCCTGCCATAGGCGATGCCCCGGCACCGACCCCATGAAGGCATTGGTCAGGAGAAACGGCACGCCCTGGTGATGGCGATCCGGAAATATGTGCTCCAGCGGCTCGATGCCCAGGAAGCACTCATAATTCAGCAACCCATCGATGGACTGAAAAGGCTCGACATCGAGATCGGCATAGACGCCACCCATGGCGCCCAGCACCAGATAGCGGAACGAATCCGCCCTCTGGATCATCTTGGGATAGGCGTCATATGTCGCGACAACGGCCGGATAGGTTTCAGCCACGAAGGCCCGCATCGTCTCGTCAGTCCAGAGACGAATATCCCAGTCCGGATGCAGTCGGCGCCAGGCGTCGTAATAGGCCTGCATCTGGCGCGGAAGCTGTTCGGATTTCCAGGTGAAATGAAGGATTTTCGGGATCATGGGCCGGCCAACTCAAAAAGACCGGCCCGGTTTAGCCAACCCTATGCCCCGAAGCTACCCCATCTCGCCTCAGATATTCCCCGAGAACGTATCGCAATCATTGGGATTGCCGGATTCATAGCCGCGCTCAAACCAGTTCTGCCGCTGCGCCGACGTACCGTGATTGAACGTCTTGGGCACGGCATGGCCCTGCATGCGCTTCTGCAGCGTATCGTCGCCGATCTGCTCAGCCGCATTCAGCGCTTCCTCGATATCCCCGGAATCGAGCAGATTCTGCTGCCCCGCATAATTGGCCCAGACGCCCGCATAGCAATCCGCCTGCAGTTCCACTCGCACCGAATAGGCATTGGCCTGTTCCTGGCTCATGCTCTGCCGGCGTCGATTGAACTCCGGCAACACGCCGGTGAGGTTCTGCACATGGTGCCCCACCTCATGCGCCAGCACATAGGCCTGCGCAAAGTCGCCCGGCGCACCGAACTTACGATGCAGCTCGTCATAAAAACTCAAGTCGATATAGACCTTGGAATCCACCGGGCAGTAAAACGGCCCCGTCCGCGCATCGGCCACGCCACAGCCCGAATTGGTCTGCCCGCTGAACAGCACCACGGGCGGCTCCGGATAATCCTCGCCGCTCGCCGCAAAAACCTCGGTCCAAAGATCTTCGGTTTCCTTGACCACCACGCCGACGAAATCGACCAGTTCATCCTGGCCCTCCGTCGGCAACTGCTGGGACGAAGCGCTCGATGTCGCGGTGTCCGAACCGCCGGACAGCGAATCCAACGGATTCTGTCCCGTCACCATCCAGATAATGCCCAGCACAACGATGATGCCGATGACCCCACCGATCCCGCCGCGCGATCCACCGCCCATGGGGATGCGAATGCCGCCACTACGCCCAAGCGAAGGCCCGCCGAAACCGCCCGCCTGTCCGCGACGATCCTCGATATTGCTGCTGCGTTCCCGACCACGCCACTTCATGACGGCCCTCCATATTCACGTCTTTGGTAGCAACAAGCCGCAACAATTGGAACGGGTTGCACGCGCCGACAAAAAGGCCGCCGTCATCAAACTGTCATAAATTGACCACTCGGTAAAAACTACATAGCGTCTCCCCTGCTCCGTCATGCCAGCGTCACCGAACGCGGGCATGTCGAAGCCGCTTCCCGGGAGAGGAAGCGCCTGAGAAGCCGGACCAGACCGGCCAAGCGGAAATTTCGGCCCCAGGCTCACATGGCATTTCACTTGGAGATCATCAGATGAATTTTCTTCCAAAGATTTCACGCCGTAGCTTTCTCGCCGGCTCTGCTAGTCTAGGAGCAATGGCAGCAATGCACCCCTTCGCCGTTCAGGCGCAAGCGAACCAGGCGCATCTGCGCATCATCGAGACCACCGACCTGCATGTCGCGGTCTTTGCCTATGACTATTATGCCGACGCCCCCAACGACACGATGGGCCTGGCACGTACCGCGAGCCTCATCGAAGGCATCCGCGCCGAAGCCGGCAATTCCATGCTGCTCGACAATGGCGACATCATCCAGGGCAACCCGATGGGCGACTACATCGCCTATGAAAAGGGGCTCGACGGCAATATCCACCCGATCATCGCCGCCATGAACACCCTAGGCTACGAAGCCGCGACCCTCGGCAATCACGAATTCAACTACGGCCTCGAATTCCTCGACAAGGCCCTCGCAGGCGCCACCTTCCCCTTCGTCTCCGCCAATCTCGTGCGCGGCGACCTCGCCGCTGACGCGCTCAGCGACGAAACCTATCTCCAGCCCTATCGCATCGTCGAAAAGGAACTGACCGACGGCGCTGGCGCCACCAAGACCATTAGGGTTGGTCTCATCGGCTTCCTGCCGCCCCAGATCATGACCTGGGACGCAACGCACCTCACCGGCAAGGTCAACACGCGCGACATCGTCGAAACCGCCCAGGCCTATGTGCCGAAGATGAAGGAAGAAGGCGCCGATATCATCATCGCCCTCTCCCATTCCGGCATCGCCGCCGACCAGACGACTGGCGCAGAAAACGCCTCGCTGCAGCTCGCTGCCGTTGAAGGCATCGACGTCGTCCTCACCGGCCACCAGCACCTCGTCTTCCCTGGCCCGGATTATGAAGGCATCGAAGGCGCCGACATCACTACCGGCACGCTTGCCGGCAAGCCGGCCGTCATGCCTGGCTTCTGGGGCAGCCATATGGGCCTCATCGACCTGCTGCTCGAGCAGGACGCCGACGGCAAGTGGACCATTGCCTCGCACACCTCCGAAGCCCGCCCGATCTTCGAGCGCGTCGAAGGCAAGGTGAATGCCCTCGTCGAAGACGAAGCCGACATCATCACGGAAGTCACCGACGAACACGAGGAAACCCTCGACTATATCCGCCGCGCCGTCGGCGAGACCGCGGCCCCGCTCCACTCCTATTTCGCTCTCGTCGCCGATGATCCGTCCGTGCAGATCGTGAGCCAGGCCCAAACCTGGTACATCGCGCAGATGATGAAGGGTACCGAATGGGAAAGCCTGCCGATCCTCTCGGCTGCCGCCCCCTTCAAGTCCGGCGGCCGCGGCGGCCCGGATTATTATACCGACGTTCCCGTTGGCCCCGTCGCCATCAAGAACGTCGCCGACCTCTACCTCTATCCCAACACCATCCAGGCTGTGGTCATCACTGGCGCCGACGTGAAGAACTGGCTCGAACGCTCGGCCGGCATCTTCAACCAGATCGAAGCCGGCGCCAAAGACGCCGACCTCATCAACCTCGATTTCCCGTCCTACAATTTCGACGTCATCGATGGCGTTACCTACAAGATCGACCTCACCCAGCCCTCCAAATATTCCTCGGACGGCAAGGAAGAGCCGAACCCCGACGCCAACCGCATTGTCGACCTGTCCTATGACGGCAAGCCGATCGATCCGGCCCAAAAATTTGTGGTCGCCACCAACAACTACCGCGCCGGCGGCGGCGGCACCTTCCCGAACATCAATTCGGACGTGATCGTCTTCAAGGGTCCCGATACCAACCGCGACCTCATCGTGCGTTTCATCATCGAAAACGGCACGATCAACCCCAAGGCCGACAGCAACTGGTCGCTGGCCCCCATCGCCGACACCACTGTGCTCTTCGCCACCGGCCCCAAAGCCGCTGAGCACGTGGCCGACGTCACCGCGGTCAAGATCGAAGCCACAGGCGAAACCAATGCCGACGGCTTTGGCCTCTATCGCATCACGCTGTAAGCAGCGAAACCACGGCTCCTTCGCCTCCCTCCCCCTTGTGGGGAGGGAATGAGGGTGGGGGTACCGGCTGGCAAAATACCAAGGGAGCCGCTAAGGCTCCCTTGGCCATTATGGGAGAGCGAAATGCTGCGGATTCTTATCACCCTGCTTCTCGTCCTCCTCGCCATCCCCGCCCGCGCTGAAGTCCCCCTCACCGGCTATTTCACCGCCACCCAAACCTGCCCGGCTTTCCAATCCATCAGCCGCGAAACCAATCCCGGCGATATCACCACCCGTCCCGGCACGGCCTACGATCTCGTCGCCGGCAACAAAGCCCAGCCCACCCATCTCTGGATCGTCGTCCCCGGCGCCGAACCCGACCGCCGCTGGGTTTCCGTCACCTGCGGCACCCGCTCGACCGATGCCGAAGGCCGCGTCGACGAACCCACGCCTCCCGCCCCGCCACTGACCTATCGCGGCACCCAATACATCCTCGCCGTAAACTGGCAGCCCGCCTTCTGCGAACTCAGCCCCCGCAAGACCGAGTGCCGCAACCAGCGCGCCACGAGTTTTGAAGCCACCAATTTCACCCTGCACGGCCTCTGGCCGCAGCCACGCAGCAATGAATATTGCAACGTCTCGACCGGAGACCGCTACGCCAGCGAAGACGGCCGCTGGCGCGATCTCCCCATCCTCGACCTGCCCCTCGCCATCCGCCGCGACCTCGACGAAGTCATGCCCGGCAGCCAATCCGGCCTAGACCGCCACGAATGGACCAAGCACGGTACCTGCTACGGCACCGACGCGCGCCAATACTATGCCGACGCCCTCGACCTCATGATGGCCCTCAACACGTCCGAAGTCGCCGAACTCTTTGCATCGAACATTGGCAAGCGCATCACCCTCACGCAAGTCCGCGCCGCCTTCGACAACGCTTTCGGTCCCGGTGCCGGTGAGCGCGTCCGTATGACCTGCGAACAAGACGGCAATCGCACCATCATCACCGAACTGACCATTGGCCTGACCGGTGGGGTCAACGGCCCCGACTCCCTGCCCCGCCTCATCGCCGCCGCCTCCCCCACGGACGGCGGCTGCCGCTCCGGTCAAGTCGACGCCGTAGGGCTACGCTGAAACGATCCCCCACCGGCTGTCATCCCGGCGAAGGCCGGAACCCATCTTGAGATTTCAGGATAGGCCCGGGGTGATTATCGAGTTTTCGGATATTTCGAAGCCGACCGAGGCGCCGGCTTAACCCGCCGCCTTATCCAGCCGCTCCCGCAGCGCCACAAGTTCGCGCCGCATCGCCTCCGTGGTCTCAAAGGACTGCCCGACACCATCGATAACGGCCAGCGGAATGGACAACGCCTTGTCCTTCAGCGCCCGTCCTTCGGCAGTCAGGCGAATGCGCACCTGCCGCTCGTCCTCTTCATCGCGATGCCGACCGACGAGCCCCCGCGCCTCTAAGCGCTTGATGAGCGGCGTAATTGTCCCCGAGTCGAGGAACAATCGCTCGCCCAGCGCCTTTACCGTGATGTCGTCCTTTTCCCAGAGCACGAGGAAAGCGAGATATTGCGGATAGGTCAGATCCAGCGCGTCCAGCCGCGGTTTGTAGAAGCGTGTAAAGGCGTGCCCGGCCGAATAGACGGCAAAGCACAGCATCTGGTCGATTGTCGGCATCCGCTTTTCGCTCATCACCGCTCCTTTCAATGTCAAAAATCTATCACACAAATTTCTATTGCGCACAATTGAATTTTGCACTAGTGAATAGCCGTCACGAAATTTCATCCCTCCAAAGGAAATCGTCGCAATGTCCATCAAAGCTGCAGTTTACACCGCCAATGCCCACACCACTGGCGGCCGCACCGGCACCAGCAAGACCGACGATGGTCGTCTTGCCGTAACCCTCGATACGCCAAAGGCCATGGGCGGCAATGACGGCCCGGGCACCAACCCCGAACAGCTCTTCGCCGTCGGCTATTCTGCCTGCTTCCTCGGCGCGCTGAAGGCCGTCGCCCGCGGCGAAAAGGTGAAGATTCCAGACGAAACCAGCATCGACGCTGCCGTCTCCTTCGGCGAAAACGCCAATGGCCCCGGCTTCGCCATCGCCGTTGAGCTGAAGGTATCGATCCCCGGCCTCGACCATGCCCAGGCGGAAGACCTGGTCCACAAGGCCCACCAGATCTGCCCCTATTCCAACGCGACCCGCGGCAATGTCGACGTTACCCTGACCGTCGCCCAAGACCTGGCCGACGCCTGAAACAAGAAGGGCGCCTCTTAAGGCGCCCTTTTCTCATTCTGCCGGCACGGCGTCCGGCGTCCAGCGGTTGTCTCGCCGCTCAAGCCAGACGGACACCCCAAGCAGCGCCAGACCGACCACGGCCATCACCGCGCCGACCGGCCCCGTCGAGGCCCAGCCCAAACCCGCCGCAATCGCCATCCCGCCAAACAATGCACCCAGCGCATTGGCGATATTGAACGCCGCATGATTAAGCGTCGCCGCCAGCGTCTGCCCATCTGCAGCCACGTCCATCAACCGCGTCTGCAGCGCCGTACCGATGGCCACGGTAAATCCAACACCTAGCACACTCAGCGACGCCGTCGGCCAGCTCAGCGCCAGCCAGGGCACCGCCGCAAGGCTGACAATGTTGAACGCCAGCATGCCGCCAATGGTCTTCATCAGCGCCCGGTCAGCCATATAGGCGCCAAGCACGTTGCCCAGCGTCATGCCGACACCAAACAGCGCCAGAACCACCGGCACCCAGATCGTCGGAATACCCGTCACCTCGGTGAGAAGCGGTACAATATAAGTGAAAACGGAAAACATGCCGCCGCAGCCCGTCGCCGCAATGCCCAGTGTCAGCCACACCTGCGGCCGCTTCAGCGCCCCCAGCTCTCGCAGCGGGCTCGCGCCCTCCGCCACCTGAATGGCCGGCACAAAGCGCATGACCATCAACACGGCCAGCGCCCCGATGCCGCCCACGGCGAAAAAGGTCGGCCGCCAGCCAAGCCCCTGCCCCAGCCATGTCGCCAGCGGCATGCCGATCAGCGTTGCCAGCGTCAGCCCCAGCATCACCCGACCCACGGCCCGAGCGCGGAACCCAACGTCCACCATCGAGGCCGCGATCAGCGCCGCAATGCCGAAATAAGCGCCATGCGGCAGCCCCGAAACGAAGCGCAGCAACACCAGCGACCAATAGTCCGGCGCCACGGCACTGCCAAAATTACCCAATGCAAACAGCGCCATCAAAGCCAGCAGCAGCGGCTTGCGCGGCACACGCGCGAACAGCACGGCAATCAGCGGCGCGCCAACCACCACGCCAAAGGCATAGGCCGAAATTACATGCCCAGCCTCGGGCTCGGTCACGCCAAGATCACCCGCCAGATTGGGCAAGAGCCCCATAATGGCAAATTCGCCCGTCCCGATACCGAAGGAGCCGATCGCCATGGCGAAAATCGCCAGTTTCGTTGCAAGGCCGGTCAGGCCCTGAATGGGGGCAACGCCCGTCGTCATGGCAAAGCTCCAACACTATATGGGCCTGATGCAAATGCAGCAGGCCAGTCAAAAACACTTATTTTTCAATGGCTGGGAGGGAGGCCCGCCTATGGACAAGCTAGCCGTACCCTCCGGTTCGCGACAACCTGCATTTCTTGCAACCCTGCCCCACGCGAAATCTTGAGGATTTCGATTCACTCGCCAGCAAGGCGGGCAACCTAGAGTGTGCTCAATCCGCCCGGAGCCTCCATGCCCGTCCCCGCCCTTGCCATCACCAACATCGCCAAGAGTTTCGATCGCCCAGTCGTCCAGGGGCTCGATCTCACCGTTCCCGCCGGCGAGTTCTACGCCCTCCTCGGCCCCAATGGCGCGGGCAAGACCACTATCCTGCGCATGGTTGCCGGCCTCCTCGCCCCCGACGCCGGCACCATCGAAATTTTTGGCACCGACGTCCGAAAAGATCCCGTCGCCGCCAAGCGCCTCCTCGCCTGGGTATCCGACGAACCCATGGTCTACGATCGCCTGACCCCGCTCGAATATCTCGATTTCGTCGCCGGCCTCTGGCAGGTCGACCCCGCCCGAGCCCGCAACGCTGCCAACGACCTCCTCGACATCCTGGGCCTCAAACCCCACGCCAACGAACTCTGCGGCGGCTTCTCCAAGGGCATGCTGCAAAAGGTCGCCCTGGCCGGCGCCATGATCCACGATCCGCGCCTCATCATCCTCGACGAACCCCTCACCGGCCTCGATGCCGGCTCGGCCCGTCAGGTTAAGGACGTCCTCCTCGAAAAGGTGCGCCAGGGCGTCACCATCATCATGACCACCCACATCCTGGAAGTCGCCGAACGCATGGCCCAGCGCATCGGCGTCATTGCCGGCGGCCGTCTCGTCGCCGAAGGAACGCTCACGGAACTGCGCGCCCGCACCGGCCGCGAATCGACCCTCGAGGAAATCTTCCTCGAACTCGTCGAAACCAGCTCCGCCACTGCATGATGGCCCAGTCCGGCTCCCTCCTCTGGTTCGCGCGCCACGAATTGCGCCTCGCCTGGCGCGATTGGCTCGCCATGATGACCGGCGGCCATCGCGTCCGGCTTTTCGGCTTCCTCTTCGGGGGTCTTGCCGTCTACGCGCTGCTGCATTTCATCGCCGCCGCCATCATCGCCCCGGCAGCGGCCGACGGCATCGCTCCAGACAAGTCCACGCTCGCCATGGTCACCGGCATTGGCCTGCTGTTCTTTTCGGTCATGCTGTCCCAGGCGCTCGAATCCATCACCCGCGTCTATTATTCCCGCTCCGATCTCGACCTGATCCTTTCCTCGCCCGCGTCGACGCGCACACTCTTCGCCGTCCGCACCGGCGCTGTGGCCCTGTCCACGGCCATTCTGAGCGCCCTCCTCGCCAGTCCCATCATCAACATGCTGGCCCTCTTTGCCGGCACGCACTGGCTCTGGGCCTATCTCGTCCTGCCCGCCTGCTCCGCACTGGCCGTCGCCATCGCCATGGCCCTCACCATGGGCCTTTTCCGCCTCGTCGGCCCCAAGCGCACTCGTCTCATTGCCCAGATCCTCGCCGCCATTGTCGGTGCCGGTTTCGTCATCGGCATTCAGGCGATAGCCATCCTCTCGTTCAACACCTATTCCCGCTTCGCGCTCTTCAGCTCGCCCGATCTTCTGGCAGCCCTTCCGAGTCCCGACCACTGGCTCTGGTTACCCGCCCGCGCCGTCATGGGCGATGCCGTTTCGGCCGTGCCCGTCATCGCGAGTTTCCTCGCCGCCCTGGCCCTCGCCATGCTGCTCTTTTCGCCCAGCTATGGCCGTCTCGCCGTTGCGGCCGCCAGCATCGGTCAGTCGACCCGCCATCGCACCAGAACGGGAACCCACTTCACCGGCCGCAGCCAGACCCAGGTCTTGCGCCACAAGGAATGGCGCCTGCTCCAGCGCGATCCCTGGCTCCTCTCGCAAACCCTGATGCAGATGCTCTATCTGCTGCCACCCGCCCTGCTGCTGTGGGTCAATTACGGCGAAGGCGCCGGCGCCTTCATTGTCATCGTGCCCGTTCTGGTGATGGCATCCGGCCAATTGGCCGGGGGCCTTGCCTGGCTGGCCCTCTCTGGCGAAGACGCCTACGATCTCGTAGCGACAGCTCCCATCCCGGCCCGAAGCATTCTCCGCGCCAAGGTCGAAGCCGTGCTTGTCGTCGTTGCCGCAATCCTCGCCCCGCTCCTGGCCCTTCTCGCGCTCAATAGCTGGACCATGGCGCTGGCCACCGGGCTCTGCGCCGTTCTCTCCGCGGCCTCCGCCACAGCAATCCAGGTCTGGTTCCGCATTCCCATGCGCCGCGCCATGTTCCGCCGCCGCCAGGTCGCCTCTCGCGCCGCCACCATTTCCGAAGCCTTCGCCTCGATCACCTGGGCCGGCACGGGCGCCCTGCTCTCCGTCGGCTCCTGGGTCGCCGGCATCACTGCCATCACCGCTCTGGTCGTGTTAGGGATCGCCCGTTCCCTCTCGCCGCACCGAAGCTGACATGTCCGACCTCATCTACCGCGACGCCCGCCCCGACGACATTCCCACCATCCTGATCCTCTGCCACGCCGGCGACGCCCGCGGTGCCGATACGCCGCCGCTCGATCCGGAGACGCTGACGGACCCTCGCTATCGTGCCGCCTTCGACGAGATTTCGGCCGATCCGAACCATCGGCTTATCGTCGTCGAGCGAGACAACGAGGTCGTCGGCACGCTCCAGATCAGCTTCCTGCCGGGCCTTCCCCGCTTCGGCATGCGCAGAGCCATCCTCGAAAACGTCCACATCCGTGCCGATCAGCGCGGCAATGGCCTCGGGTCGCAAATGGTACAATGGGCAATAAAGCGGTGCCGCGAGGCCGGCTGCGGCATCGTTCAGCTAACCTCCAACAAGATCCGCCTCGATGCCCACCGCTTCTACCGCAAGCTCGGCTTCGAACAGTCCCATGAGGGCTTCAAGCTGCTTCTCTAGAACAGGATTACCAGTCCCATCAGCGCCAGCAGCACCATGATGCCGATCCCGATCAGCATCAGCACGAAGATGATCTTGGCGAGGCCCGCCGCGCCGGCGGCGATACCGGTAAAGCCCATGGCGCCGGCCACGAGGGCAATGACGATGAGAATGAGCAATAGCTGGAACATGACGCTTCTCGCAAAGTTACGATGCGAGAAGAACGTCAGGCTTTGCGAGGGGTTCCGGCCAGTATTTAGGGCTTGAGGCCCACCGGCACCGGCGGCGCCGTCCGCAGCACGGTGATCTTCACGCGCTCATTGGCCGCCATATAGGGATCGTTCGGGAAGAAGGGTTCATCCGAGGCGCGCCCGGCCACCGACTTGATACGGTCGTCGGTAACCCCGAATTCGCCCAGCGTCGAGCGCACCACGTTGGCGCGGTCGGCCGACAGCTCCCAAGCGCCATAGCGCGGATTCTCGTAACGGCCGCCGGCAGCCGTATGGCCCGAAATCGTCATCTGCGAATTGAGCTGCTGCAGATAGGGCGCCATGGCGGCAATCGCCGCGCGCGTCGGCTCCAGCGGATATTTCGAACCCTCGGGGAACATGCGCTTGCCCTGCTGGTCGACGATCTGGATATCGAGGCCCTCTTCGGTTTCCTCGACAATCAGATTGTCCATGAAGGGCGTCAGCTCCGGCATCGACTGCCAAGCCTGACGGATGCTCGCCGCGGCGGAGTGGAACTCCTGCGCATCGACCGCCTTGAGATTGAATTCGGAATCGCTCGAAGCTTCCTGTTCGCTGCCATTGTCGCGGGCATCGCCACCAACGGAAAGATCGGCTTCGCCTGTTACCGCCTCGGCCGCCGCCGCCGGCTCCTGCGCCGTGATATCGGCAGCGGAACCCGACATGCTCGAGCCGGCATTGTCCATGGCCTGCCCGCCCATGACGCCACCGGCGCCACTGTCCGAAAGACTGACCGAGGGTGGCGAGAAATAGTCGGCAAGCCCCTGCTTCTGTTCGGCCGTCGTCATGTTGATCAGCCACATCAGCAGGAAGAACGCCATCATGGCCGTCACGAAGTCGGCATAAGCGATCTTCCACGCGCCGCCATGATGGGCATGCCCACCCTTCTTGACCTTCTTGATGATGATCGGCTGTTCGAAATTCGCCATGACGTGCCCCCTGGCAGCGTTTGGGCCGCCCGATCCGTGGGGAGATCGCGCGGCCCGCTAGAAGTAGAAACTTAGGTGGCAGACGGCAGAGCTGCGGTGGCTTCTTCGACTTCGTTGAAGGTCGGACGCACATCGCTCATCAGCGCCTTGCGGGCGAACTCGACGGCCATCACCGGCGGCTGGCCGCTGATATGGGCGAGAAGGCCAACCTTCATCGAGAGGAAATACTTGGATTCGGCTTCAAAAATGCCGCGCAGCGACTGAGCCATCGGGCCAAAGAAGCCGTAGGCGACGAACACGCCGAAGAAGGTACCCACGAGTGCACCACCGATGAGGTGGCCGAGAACTTCCGGCGGCTCGGTGATAGCGCCCATGGTCTTGATAACCCCAAGCACGGCGGCCACGATGCCCAGAGCCGGCGTACCATCGGCGAGAGCTTGCACGGCACCCACGAGCTGTTCCTGCTCCTGGTGATGGGTTTCCAGCTCCTCGTCCATCAACGCTTCCATCTCATGGGCATTGTTGGTGCCCATGGTGACCATACGCAGATAGTCACAGAGGAATTCCACCGCATGGTGGTTCTTGGCGAAGGTCGGGAAGCGGTTGAAGAGTTCGGATTCGTGCGGGTTTTCGATATGAGCTTCGATGGCCAGCACGCCCTTGGCCTGGATCAGCTTGTAGAGACTGAACTGCAGGCCCAGCAATTCCACATAGGCCGCCTTGTTGTAGCGCGGGCCCTTGAACAGCGTGCCGAAGATGCCGACGGTCGATTTCAGCACCCGGCCACTATTGCCGATGATGTAGGCGCCGATCGCCGCGCCCAGAATGATGACGAATTCGAACGGCTGCCAGAGAACTTCGACGTGCCCGCCCATGGCTGCATAGCCGCCGAGCACACAGGCAAACACGAAGACAATACCGATAATGAGACGCATCGAACCCGACCTGACGCAATACTGAAAACAAAAGCGGGGGAGCAGACCCAACCTGTCTTCTCCAGCGGTCTCATAATGCCGGGTCCAGACTTAACGGCGGGTATATTTTGCCTGATGTCTTGTACTTGCGTCGATTTGGCTCAAAATCGACGCAGGCCGCCCGGACGGCCCCTCCGGAGAACCACCCCCCATGTTGCGCTACGCCGCGCCCGCCCTGCTCGCACTGGCCGTTATCACCCCCGCAATGGCCAGCGAAGAAGAGGTCTACGCCAATATCGAAGCCATTCACGGCGATGCCGAAGGATTCTTCGAAGTCTTTTCGGGCGTTCAGGACGCCACGATGTTCAATCCGACCGATATCACCGGCTACGCCTTCTACCCCCTCACCATCAACGCCAATGGCGAGACCTACGACATCCTCGAAGAACAGGATTTCATCGACAATTTCGACAGCCTGATCCTGCCCGAAACCCTCGAAGCCATCGGCTCGCAGGACGTCGACGACCTGATCGTCACGAGCGAAGGCGTCGGCCTCGCCAACGGCGCCATGTGGATCACCAATATCTGCCTCGACGACGGCTGCAGCGAAACCAAATGGGGCATTCTGTCGATCAATAACTGAGGGTTAGCTGCCCGATCTCTCCTCTCCGTCGTCATTGCCGGGCTCGTCCCGGCAATCCATCTAGCCTGCGCCCGGGACGACCGGGACCGGCCCGGTGGTGACGACCACCGGAGGCGGTTTCTCTCGACACCATTGCCCCCGCCTCCCGACCCAGCTAGTGCTGGCCCATGACCGCCAGCTTTCCTATCTTTCTCGTCTCGACCCCGGGCCTCGAAGCCCCACTTTGCGCCGAAGCCCTGGAACAGGGTTTTGCAGGCGCCACCGTCGTCGATGGCGGCGTCGCCTTCACCGGCACCTGGGCCGACATCTGGCGCGCCAATCTCGTCCTCCGCGGCGCCACCCGCATCCTCGCCCGCATCGGCGAATTCCGTGCCATGCATTTGGCGCAGCTCGATAAACGTTCGCGCAAAATCCCCTGGGGCGATTACCTCGACAAGTCCGTCCCGGTCCGCGTCGAAGCCAGTTGCAAGCGCTCGCGCATCTACCACGATGGTGCCGCCGCTCAGCGTGTTGCCAAGGCCATCGCCGAAGAATTCGGCGCCCCCATCGCCGAAGACGCCGCTCTCCGCATCATGGTCCGCATCGAGGACGATCTCGTCACCCTCAGCATCGACACCACGGGCGAGTCGCTCCACAAGCGCGGCTTCAAGGAAGCGGTCAACAAGGCGCCCATGCGCGAAACCATGGCCGCCATGTTCCTCCGCCAGTGCGGCTATACCGGCACCGAACCCGTCCTCGACCCCATGTGCGGCTCCGGCACTTTTGTCATTGAAGCCGCCGAAATCGCCCTCGGCCTGCCCCCGGGCCGCGAACGCAGTTTTAGCTTCGAAAGCCTCCCCTCCTTCGACGCCAGGGCCTGGCAATCCCTACGCAGCGCTATCACGCCCAAGACCACCGACCTCAAATTCTGCGGCTCGGACAAGGACCCCGGCGCCATCCGCATGGCCGGCGAAAACGCCGCCCGCTCTGGCGTCTCCGCCCTCACCCAGTTCGACCAGAAGTCCATAGAAGATCTCGAACCGCCCCCGGGCCCCCCAGGCCTCGTCATCCTCAATCCGCCCTACGGCACCCGTATCGGCGACAAGGCCCCGCTCGTCACCCTGCACCGCACTCTCGGCACGGTGCTGAAGACCCGCTTCAAGGGCTGGCGCGTCGGCATCATCACCGCCGACAAGAACCTGGCTGGTGCGACCGGCCTCAAATTCCAACCCGCCTTGCTACCCGTTCTCCACGGCGGCATTCGAGTCGCGCTTTATCGCGCGCAACTCTGAGTGCCCGACCAGCGTTGAATGCCTGCAATTTTAGGAAAATGCTAACCATGCAACCAGCCATGCGCTGGGAGCATGCAACATTCGGCCCGAAAATCTCTTCCCCTTGTGCCTGCGCCAATGGGGAAGCCGATGTCACACATTTCCAAGATACTGGTCGTCGAAGACAACCCGCTCCTGCTGCTCGATCTCTGTGATCTACTGACTGACCTTGGCTATTCGCCCCTGCCAGCCACCAATGCCGGCGCCGGAGCGCATCTCCTCGACGCGAGCATCGATGCTCTCATCACCGATATCGAACTCGGCGCCGGTCCCGACGGCCTGGCCTTGGCACGCCTTGCAGCCAGCACCCTGCCGCACCTGCCTATTATCGTCGTCTCCGGCGGTGTCCGCCCCACCGCAGCCGACCTTCCGGCCGGCGCCCTCTTCTTTCCAAAGCCCTATCGCGTCGAAACGCTAGTCAGCGTTCTGCATCGTCCCTCCCATGCCCAGGCAGCCTGACCGGCAAACAAAAGCCCCGGCCGAAGCCGGGGCAAATTTGGGCCGATCCGCTTAGGAAGACGGCGGTGGAGCGGCCGGCGTCGTGGTGTTGGTATCCGCCGGAGCATCAGCCGGTGGAGGAGCATCGCCGCCACAGGCTGCAAGGGCCAGGGCCGTAAAGGCCGCAAGGGCGGCAAGGCGCAAATTCTTCATTTCAACCTCTTTGCTTTAAGCCGATCGCTTGAGCGATCACGCCGATGTGAGGCGAGCAACAAGGCCTCCTGTGGGCTGTTCTGAGGCCATTTGGCGGCGATGGCGATTTCCCGCCGTCACACAGCCGTGCCCCAGCCACGCTAGAAGCCCGCATGGACTTCCTGCACGACATCATCCTGCCGCTTGCCGCGTCGCCCTGGATTTACCTGATCGCCCTGGCATTGGTGATCCTCGACGGCTTCTTCCCGCTCTTTCCCAGCGAAGCCGTCATCGTCGCCCTGGCGGCCCTCGCCGCTTCAAGTGAAGCTCCGCATCTGCTGCCATTGCTGCTGATTGCCACCCTCGGCGCCATCATCGCCGACAACGCCACCTACCTGATCGGCAGCCTTCTCGGTCGTCAGCGCGTCGAAAACCTGCGCGTGGCCCCGCTGACGCACCTGCTTGGCTGGGCGGAAAAGAGCCTGCAAACTCGCCCCGCCATGCTGGTGCTTGTCGCCCGCTTCATTCCCTGGGCCCGCCTTGCGGTTAATCTCACGGCAGGGACAGTCTCCTATCCCTATCGCCGCTTCGCCCCGCTCTGCATGCTCGCGAGCGCACTCTGGGCCACCTACAATGTGGCCATGGGCTATCTCGCCGGTCGCTGGTTCGCCGGCAATCCCCTGCTCGGCATGATCCTGGCGGTCGTCTTCGCCATCGTCATAGGCCTGGCGCTCGACAAACTCATTGGCCTCGCACGCCGAGGCAATCGCCTCGGCGTCTAGCTCTGTGGCCTAGAGCCAGCCCTTGCGCTTGAAATAGAGGAAAGGCACGGCCGCCGAGAGCACCATCAGCCCCAGCGCAAAGGGATAGCCAAAGCTCCACTGCAATTCCGGCATGAAGTCGTAGTTCATCCCATAGATCGAGGCGACCAGCGTCGGCGGCAGGAACACTACTGCAGCCACCGAAAAGATCTTGATGATCTGGTTCTGCTCCAGATTGATCGCCCCCAGCGTCGCATCGAGCAAGAATCCAAGACGCGCCGACAGCGCCCGCGCATGCTCGCCCAGCGAGTTCGCATCGCGCTGGATCAGCCGCACCAGATGCTTGCTTTCCTTGTCGTCGCTCGTGTCTTCCGTCGCCGCATAATAGGCAACCAGCCGCGAGACGCTGACCAGGCTTTCCTGAATCATCGTCAGCAATTCGGCCTTTAACCCGATGAGGGAAATGACGTTTTCAAGATCGTGCGTCTTGGTGCTGGCCTTGGTCTTGGCCTGCGCCGTCATGAAGACGCTGCGCGAAAGCACGTCCGTCTCATTGCCGAGCCGTTCCAGCGCATCGGCCGTCCGGTCGATCATCGCCTCGATCAACCCCAACATGATTTCCTCGCCCGAGCAGTGCGGCGAGCCATTCGGCTTCTGCGCGCGGTTCGTATAGGCAAGGAATGGCTTGGGCTCGGAATACCGCACGGTAACGAGCGTATTGCCCTTGAGGATGAAGGTGATGGGCGTCTTGATCGGTGCTTCAGTATCGAGATTGGCAAGCCCGGTCAGCGTCATGAAAGTGGCGCCCGCCTCGGCGTAAAGCCGGGCAGACAGCTCGATCTCTTCCATTTCGGCTCGGCTTGGCACATCGACGCCAAGCAGGCCTTCGACCCGCGAAACGTCCTCATCATTGGGCGAAATAAGGTCGAGCCAAATTGGCAGTCCGGTGCTCTTTTCAGCATCGAACGGCACAAGCTTGTCTTCAGTACGCGTGTAAATGCGCAGCATGGCAGCTCCTATATGTAGGCTATCGGCCCACCGGAGCTGACCTCAGTCAGATCGTCAGGCCGTCAAACAGGGTCGAATTCGACTTCGACTGTCGGGGTTCATGATCTTTCTCTTTGAACGGTGAAAACACACGTCACGCCTCGCTCCATGCGCCTGTCGGCCAATCCTGTCAACGGCTTCGGCATATCGGCACCCCAGTGCCTGCCATTCAAATTTCGCATTCCTTGCGCAGAACCGGGTTCACCTCTTCACGGAACTCCCATGCGCGTCGCCTTCCTCATCCTTTCCGCTTTGCTTGTCGCGTCCACGACTGTTCAGGCACAGCCAGCACCCGCCTCGTCAGTCGAGGCAAAACTCTGCCGATCCCAACTGGAGCTTCTGGTCTCAGGGAGAAAATTGACCAAGGAGGAAGCTGCGCGTTTCGAAAGCCAATGCGCTTGCCTCGAGCGATCGGACGCAACCAGCTCCGCAGAATGCGCCGCACCCGCCGGAGAATGGTGATGCGTGGCCTTGCCCTCACCGCGACGCTATTCCTGGTCTCTCCAGTCGCAGCGGAAGAACCATCCGCGTGGCAACAGCAAAAATGTGCGCTCTACATCGATGCCTGGGCCCGCGCGCTCGACAGCATTGGCTCGGACGACATCAACTACAACTTCCTCGCGACAAACGAAAATTTCATCGCATCGGGTTGCACCGAACAGATTGCCATCTGCCCGCGATCCAATCAGGAGCGGGACATCGCCGACCTGATTACCCTGGTGATGATGAACGAAGGCGCTGCCAGCACCTTCCTTCCATTTCGCTGCCCGGCTGAGTAGGCACGGGGATGGCCACTGTTATGCGCCTCGCCCCCCTTCCCTTCGCGCGACTCTTCGGTTAGACAGCCCACCTAACCACCATGTTCGGTCTTTTCCCCCGTGCCGCAGCGCTCAGTTGCAGCGCGGGTTTCGCGCGGACAGGTGCGTCCGGGCGATTCTCCTCGCCCGCTTCCTACGGTTAGTCAGCTAGAGCGAGCCCCGAATGCCAAAACGTACCGACATCAAATCGATCCTGATCATCGGCGCGGGCCCCATCATCATCGGGCAGGCTTGCGAGTTCGACTATTCCGGCACCCAGGCCTGCAAGGCGCTGAAGGAAGAGGGCTACCGGATCATTCTGGTGAACTCCAATCCGGCGACGATCATGACCGACCCGGACCTGGCTGACGCCACCTACATGGAGCCGATCACTCCAGAAGTCGTCGCAAAGATCATCGAGAAGGAACGCCCGGACGCGCTCCTCCCCACCATGGGCGGCCAGACCGCGCTCAACTGCGCCCTGTCCCTGCGCAAGATGGGTATCCTCGACAAGTACAACGTCGAAATGATCGGCGCGACCGCGGAAGCCATCGACAAGGCCGAAGACCGCGAACTCTTCCGCGACGCCATGAAGAAGATCGGGCTCGACACCCCACGCTCCATGCTCGCGCACAACACAATCGAAGCCCTGCAGGCGCTCGAGGTCATCGGCCTCCCCTGCATCATCCGCCCCAGCTTCACCCTCGGCGGCACCGGCGGCGGCATTGCCTACAACCGCGAAGAATACCTCGCTATCGTCGAGAGCGGTGTGGACGCCTCCCCCACTAACGAAGTCCTCGTCGAAGAATCCGTCCTCGGCTGGAAGGAATACGAGATGGAGGTTGTCCGCGATAAGAAGGACAACTGCATCATCATCTGCTCGATCGAAAACATCGATCCCATGGGCGTGCACACCGGCGACTCCATCACCGTTGCCCCGGCCCTGACCCTGACCGACAAGGAATACCAGATCATGCGCGATGCCTCGCTGGCGGTCCTGCGCGAGATCGGCGTCGAAACCGGCGGCTCCAACGTCCAGTTCGGCATCAATCCCAAGGACGGCCGCATGGTCGTCATCGAAATGAACCCGCGCGTGTCGCGCTCCTCAGCTCTGGCCTCCAAGGCCACCGGCTTCCCGATCGCCAAGGTCGCTGCCCGCCTCGCCGTCGGCTACACGCTCGATGAACTCGAAAACGACATCACCGGCGGCGCCACCCCGGCTTCGTTCGAGCCGACCATCGACTACGTGGTCACCAAGATTCCGCGCTTTGCCTTCGAAAAGTTCCCGGGCGCCGACAACCGCCTGACCACTTCCATGAAGTCGGTCGGCGAAGCCATGGCCATCGGCCGCACCTTCCAGGAATCGCTGCAAAAAGCCCTGCGCTCGCTCGAAACCGGCCTGACCGGCCTCAACGAGATCGGCATTCCCGGCCTCGGCGAAGGCGAAGACAAGAACGCCATCAAGGCAGCTCTCGGCACGCCGACGCCCAACCGTCTTCTGCACGTCGCCGAAGCCATGCGCCTCGGCCTCTCCAACGAAGACATTTTTGAAGCCTGCAAGATCGACCCGTGGTTCCTCGAGCAGATGCGCGGCATCGTCGACATGGAAGCCAAGGTCAAGCAGTTCGGCCTCCCACAGGAAGCTGCCTCGCTGCGCCAGCTCAAGGGCATGGGCTTCTCCGACGCCCGTCTCGCCCAGCTCGCTGGCGTTAAGACCTCGGACGTCCGCAAGCTCCGCCACAGCCTCGAAGTGCGCCCTGCCTATAAGCGCATCGACACCTCGGCTGCCGAATTCGCGTCGCCGACCGCCTACATGTACTCGACCTACGAAACGCCGTTCGCCGGCGCGGTCGCTGACGAATCCCGCCCGTCCGACCGCAAGAAGGTCGTGATCCTCGGCGGCGGCCCCAACCGTATCGGCCAGGGCATCGAGTTCGACTATTGCTGCTGCCATGCAGCCTTCGCGCTGGCCGATGCCGGCTACGAAACCATCATGGTCAATTGCAACCCCGAAACCGTGTCGACCGACTACGACACCTCCGATCGTCTCTATTTCGAGCCGCTGACCGAGGAAGACGTTATCGAAATCCTGCTCCGCGAAAAGCAGAACGGCACCCTTCACGGCGTCATCGTGCAGTTCGGCGGCCAGACCCCGCTCAACCTCGCCGAAGCCGTGCAGAAGGCCGGCGTGCCGATCCTCGGCACCCAGCCCGACGCCATTGACCTGGCTGAAGACCGCGACCTGTTCATGAAGCTCCTCAACAAGCTGGAGCTGACTCAACCCAAGAACGGAATCGCCTACAGCCTTGAACAGGCTCGTCTTGTTGCCGAGCGCCTGGGCTATCCGCTGGTCATCCGCCCGTCCTACGTGCTCGGCGGCCGCGCCATGGCCATCGTCCATTCGGCGGCCGAATTCGAGCGCTACGTTCAGGACACTCTTACGGGCCTCGTCCCGCCCGACATTCTCCAGCGCTACCCCAACGACAAGACCGGCCAGATCAACTCGGTCCTCTCCGACAACCCGCTACTCTTCGACGCCTATCTCTCCGGCGCCATCGAAATCGACGTCGACGCCCTCTGCGATGGCGAAACCGTCTTCGTCGCCGGCATCATGGAACACATCGAAGAAGCCGGCATTCACTCCGGCGATAGCGCCTGCTCCCTGCCCCCGCGCAGCCTCTCGCCCGAGGTCATCGCCGAACTCAAGCGCCAGACCACCGAACTCGCTTTCGCCCTCAAGGTCGGCGGCCTGATGAATGTACAGTTCGCCTATAAGGACGACACGATCTACCTCATCGAAGTCAATCCGCGCGCCTCGCGCACGGTGCCCTTCGTGGCCAAGGTCATCGGCGAACCCATCGCCAAGATCGCCTCGCGCGTCATGGCCGGCGAAAGCCTTGCCAGCTTCAATCTCGTCGAAAAGAAGCTCAAGCACATCGCCGTCAAGGAAGCCGTCTTCCCGTTCAACCGCTTCCCCGGCGTCGACACGGTTCTCGGCCCTGAAATGAAGTCGACCGGCGAAGTCATCGGCCTCGACCTCGATTTCGCCATCGCCTTCGCCAAGTCCCAGATGGGCGCCGGCCAGAAGGTCCCAACCTCGGGCAAGGCCTTCATCTCGGTCCGCGACGACGACAAGCAGTACATCGTCGACATGGCCCGCCATCTCGTCGAAGCCGGCTTCGAAATCCTCGCCACCGGCGGCACCCAGCGCTACCTCGTTGATAACAACGTCCCCGCGACCAAGATCAACAAGGTGCTCGAAGGCCGTCCGCATATCGTTGACTCGATGAAGAACGGCGGCGTGCAGCTCGTGATCAACACCACGGACGGCCTCAAGTCGATTTCCGACAGCCGCGACATCCGCCGCACCGCGCTGCTCGCCAAGATCCCTTACTACACGACCATCGACGGCGCCCTCGCCGCCGTTGAAGGCATCGTGGCTCTCCGTCAGGGCGGCCTCCAGGTCCGCGCCCTGCAGGAATATTTCGCGGCGTAATCCCTACGCCCGCACAAACAAAAGGCCGCGGTTTCCCGCGGCCTTTTTCTTTTGCCCTAGAGCTCCAGAGGCAAGGCCTGTATTCCGGTCAACGTCGAGAGATCCCCCGAAGCCGGCTCCATGGCTCCCGCAGCGATCCCCACATCGATCATCGCCATCACCTGCGCCTGCATCTCCGGCATGCCGCCCGAAACCAGCCGCGCGACGAGTTCCTCTCTCGACATCGCCTCGGCACGATAGTCACTTCCCCGCTGCCGGCCGGCCAGTTCGGCCAGCTCATCCATGCCTAGCGCCTCCGGCCCGGTAATGTCGAAGCGCCTGCGCCCGACAAATCCATCCGACACGGCAATCGCCGCCGCCAGGGCACACTGCCGTCGCGACACATAGGCCACCCTGCCCGCGCCCGCCGCATGCGGAAACACGCCGGACGCAGCCCGCGCCAGAATGCCCTTGGCAAGATCATCATAAAACGCATGCCGCAACACCGTGTGACCCAGACCACTTTCGGCCAGCACCAGCTCCGTCGCCCAATGATCCGCCACCATCATCTTGAGCGGCGAAACACCGGCATGGAGCATCGACGTATAGACGACATGCTCCACCCCAGCCCGCTCCGCCGCCTCGATGGCTGCCCGATGCTGCCGCACCCGCCGCCCGTCCGCCCCCAGCGCATCGGTACTGATCAACACCAGTCGCGATACATCTGCCAGTGCCACCTCCAGCGATTGCGGCTCATCAAAATCCGCGAAGCGCTTCTCCAAGCGCCTATCCCCGACAATCCGCTCCGGACTCCGGCTCAGCGCCACGACATCGCGCACGCCCCGCTCCAGCAGCGTTGCGACGACAAGCTGGCCCAGCTTTCCGCTGGCACCAGAAACTGCAATTTTGGTCATTTCGATTTCTCTGAATTTTTGGATGCAAAACATCGCCCCGCCCACAGGTCGGTCAGCGATCAGCTCTTGCTCAGAGAAAAACCCTTGTCACAGCAGCAGCTTCCGCCGCGCCGCCGCGCTTGTCAATCCAGTTGTGCCTGCAGCCACACCCGCCTATAGAAGCATCACCATGAAGTTGGCAGACCGAAGCAGCTCCATAGCGTTCCTGCGCGCCTGACACGCGCCGAGGGAACGCCTTTCAAACCGGCCCCACGCCGGCGCCTGATGCTGCGCGCCCGCTGGTTCCCCAATCAGTCTGCAACACTCCGCGCCCTCCTAGGAGGCCGCACCTTCATGGATCAATCATGTCCAACTATTTCGAAAGCCCGTTCCTGGGCATTCCGCTCGACCGTCAGGTCACCAATCCCAACATCGTCGTCGGCCGCTACAGCTATTATTCCGGCTACTATCATGGCCACAGCTTTGATGACTGCGCCCGCTACCTGATGACCGAACCGGGCGTCGATCGCCTCGTCATCGGCGCTTTCTGCTCCATCGGCTCCGGCGCCGCCTTCATCATGGCCGGCAATCAGGGTCACCGGAACGACTGGGTCAGCACATTCCCCTTCGCCTTCGTCCCCGAAGCGCCGGAATTTGCTGGTGCCGGCAATGCCTTCCAGCCAGCCGGCGACACCGTCATCGGCAACGACGTCTGGATCGGCTCGGAAGCCATCATCATGCCCGGGATCAATGTCGGCCACGGCGCCGTCCTTGGTACCCGCGCCTTGGTGACCAAGGATGTCGAGCCCTACACCATCGTCGGCGGCAACCCGGCAAAGCCCATCCGCAAGCGCTTTGCCGATGAGGACATCGCCCTACTCCTAGAAATGCAGTGGTGGGATTGGCCCGTGGACCGGCTCTCAACCGCCATGCCCCTCCTCACCTCCGCCGACATAAAAGGCCTCCACGCCTTCTGGCAAAAAGGCTGAAAAACGAAGCGCCCGGGTCTCCCCGGGCGCTTCACCTCAATTCGCGAAGAACTTGTCGACCAGCCCCAGCGCGCCATCGACATCCTCGTCCGTGACATCGAGATGCGTCACCCACCGCTGCTGCCCATAGCGCCCGGTGATCCCGACCCCATGCTCGCCGAGATAAAGGCTCAGCCGATCCCCAAGCTCTGCCTCCGCCTCGATCCAGAGAATATTGGTATCGGGCATCACCACCTTCAGCGCCTTGTGCTGCGCCAGCCCCTCGGCAAGCCGCTTGGCCCGCTGATGGTCCTCTGCCAGCCGCGCTACATTATTCTCGATCGCATAAAGCCCTGCAGCCGCAAGAATTCCCGCCTGCCGCATACCGCCGCCCAGCATCTTGCGATTGCGCCGCGCCGTCTCGATCAGGTCCGCACGCCCGACCAGCACCGATCCAACGGGCGCCCCCAACCCCTTGGAAAGACAGATCGAAACGCTATCGAACGGCGCAACGAACTCGGCAATATCCATGCCCAGTTGCACCGTGGCATTGAACGCCCGCGCCCCATCGAGGTGCAGGCCCAGCCCATGCTTCCGGGCAATCCCTGCCACCTCAAGCATATACTCAACCGGCAGCACCCGTCCGCCAAAGGTGTTCTCGAGCGCGATCACCCGCGTCGTCGCAAAGTGGCTGTCGCCCTTCTTGATCGCGCCTTCGATCTCCTTGGGATCCATCGTCCCATCGGCCCGATGCGCAATCGGTTGCGGCTGGATAGAGCCCAGCACGGCGGCGCCACCGCCCTCATACTTGTAGCAATGCGCATTCTGCCCGGCGATGAACTCATCCCCGCGCCCGCAATGGCTCATCAATGCGAGAAGATTAGACTGCGTCCCCGACGGCACAAAGATCGCCGCTTCTTTCTTGAGAAGCCCGGCCATCCTCTGCTCCAGCAGATTGACCGTGGGATCATCGCCAAACACATCGTCGCCCACCTCGGCCGCAGCCATGGCCGCGCGCATGCCGGCGCTCGGCCGCGTCACCGTATCGGAACGAAAATCGTGGCGGATCGTATTCATGAAAGAGGTCTCCAATAGGAGACCCTTTTTGCCCTGCCGCGAGGACTTTGACTAGGCCGCGACGTTACCGCCCGATGCCCCATCATTAGCTGCCGTCAGTTCCACGGCCGGCTTGCGCGCCAGCACGAGAATGCCAGTGATCGGCGCCCCACGATCTTGCCGCAGCGTCGCCGTCTCAAATCGCAGCACTTCCAGCCCGGCCACCACCAGCGCATCCCGCGTCGCCGCCACGCCATGAGCATAGCGCAGGCTCGGTCGCAGGAAGAGCGCCTCTTCCCCGTCATGCGCCTCGAGCGAAAAGGCCACGAGACCACCCGGCTTCAGCGCGGGCACCAGCGCGGCCAGCACCGGCTGCAGATCGCCGCAGTAAATAAAGACATCCGCCGCCGTCATCAGATCAGCCTCGGCCCGGCGCGCATTGAGCGCTGCCACCAACTCCGCCTTCTGCAGATTGTCGTAGATTCCCTTGCGAGCCGTCTCGGCAATCATCGCTGCCGAAATATCGACGCCTTCGAGAAAATCCACCTTCTCGCGCAGCTTCTCGCCCATCAGCCCCGTGCCGCAACCCAGATCGATCGCCTTGGAAAAGCGCTCGATTCCCAGCGCCGCCATCTCTTCAACCACCAGCGCATCGAGCATTTCCGGCACGCGATAGCCAAGCTTGTCGACCAGCGAATGCTCAAATTGCGGCGCATATTGGTCGAACAACGCTTCGACATAGCTCACGGCCGTGCC
The DNA here is from genome assembly GCF_000743575.1 of Devosia riboflavina. Taxonomy (GTDB): domain Bacteria; phylum Pseudomonadota; class Alphaproteobacteria; order Rhizobiales; family Devosiaceae; genus Devosia; species Devosia riboflavina. The sequence goes on from NZ_JQGC01000004.1 coordinate 46,242, forward strand.
CTCGCCAGCCGCCCCGGCATTGTGCGCCGCCAGCTTCAGCCGCGCGCCAAAAACGCCGTCATCATCCAGCGCCTCAAGCCGCCGCCAGGCCGATATGGCCCCCGCGACATTCTCAGCCTTTTCGTGAAAACTGCCGAGCAGATCCCAGCCGGCGGCCCATTCCGGCGCGATTTCGAGCGCCTGGTCCATCAGTTCGGCGGCGGCAGAGTAGTCACCACCTTCGGCCAGCATGCGGGCATAATCCGCGCGCCGGTCGGCGATCACATCGCCGGATGAGTAAAACGTCTTGGTCAAGACGGCATGACTTTCGAGGAACCGGCCCATTGCGCGGCGGGCGGGATTTGCCGGAAAAGCGGCTCATTGGCAAGAAAAAACGCTGAACATCCCAGTCACATCACCATGAAGGGTTTTTCTCCCTGTCATGCTGCGTTACACTCTTGGACATAAATCTGGAGCAATATGCTCCATGGCGCAGGAGTCGCCCCGGTGGAATCACCGGCCCGCCTTGCGTCCTTGTTTCGGCCTTACTCGGGCACCGAAACGTTGCGGTCGTGACCTTGTTCGACACCTGGCAGAAATGGAATTCTGCCGGGCACTTTGTGTTGGAAAAAGCGCATATTGATGTGGACAGCGTTTCACGCTACGGTGATCGGATCGAATATTGCGGCAGACTGATCATTTAACGCGAATTGCCATTCGCCTATGCAGACGTCACTTTCCGACAATTCGATATAGTTGAGATCTGGATCGGGTGCATCGATCGGGATCTTATTGCAGCGACTGCACGAGGGAACGCGCATCATGGCAACGGGCACCGTTAAGTGGTTCAATGGCCAAAAAGGTTATGGTTTTATTCAGCCGGATGAAGGTGGGGCCGACGTTTTCGTCCACATTTCTGCCGTCCAGCGTTCGGGCCTGAACGGCCTGGATGAAGGTCAGAAGGTCTCCTACGAGATCGTCAAGGACAAGCGGACTGGCAAGTCGGCGGCTGACAACCTGACGGCTAGCTGAGCCACAAGCCAGGACATTTTTGTCGGGCGCGTCCGCAAGTCGGGCGCGCCTTTTACTTTGCCGAAAAGTCCTCGTAGCAATCATAATTCCGCTGCCAGGCGATCTTCCCATCCTTGATGCCGAAGATCATGCAGAGATGCGCAATCATCTTGTCGCCCACCCGCAGCCGACCGACCGGCACCGCCATCGTACCCTCCCAGCGCCCCTCCACGATCACGCGATCACCGGCCTCGACAATGCCGCCAAAGACGTAGCGCTGCGAGGCAAGCACCTTGCGCTCCCCTGCCCGCGCCAATCCGGCCAGGATCGCCGCATGATCATCGGTGCCTCCCGCCGGGCGGATACGATTGGGCAATTCCTCAAACGTCATTCCCCCGTCGATCAGCGTCTCCACCTCTTCGAGATCAAACCGCTCAACCGCCGCCACGTAGCGCTTCACTAGCTCTGCATTCTCGGACATCAATTCACCTCCAGCCAAGCCACTTCCACACAACCCTCGCCCTGTCGTCACCACCGGGCCTGTCCCGGTGGTCCATGCTTCGGCGAGATGGATTGCCGGGACAAGCCCGGCAATGACGACGACAGAGAAGCAGCGACCTTACTTAGAACATCGTTCTAGTCTCACCCTAGAACGTCATTCTAACTTCGTCTAGTCTCTTCCCATGAACGAGATTCCCGACCGCCGCCGCGCCATTCTCGACGCCGCTCTCGCCTGCTTCCTGGAGCATGGCTATCGCGCCACCTCCATCGCCCAGATCCGCGAGAAGAGCGGCGCCAGCACCGGCAGCATCTATCATTTCTTTTCCGGCAAGGGCGCCATCGCCGAGGCTCTTTTCCGCCAGGCCATCGCCGGCTGGGCCGCCTTCGCCCCCGATCCTTCCGCCTCCGCCGAAACCCAAATCAAGGCCTCCGTCGGCGGCCTCGTCATCTGGGGCCTCGCCCATCCCGACCAGTCCCGCCTGCTCGATGAATTGCGGAATCTCGCGCCACTGAATGACGAGCTCGAAGGCCTCCGAACCTTCCTCTCGACAGGCCACGACGCTGCGGCCGCCGCCTATACCAACATGCAATTAAGCGGCGACGTGCAAAAGCTGCCCTTCCCCATCGCCCACGCGCTCATGCTCGGCCCCGCCTACAGCTACCTGCGCGGCGCCGCGCCCACGCCGCCGGATACGGCCCGGCGCATCGCCGCCATCTTCGCCGATGCCGCCTGGCAGTCCGTAAAAGCCTGACCTACTTGCCCTCAGGCGCCACCCGGATCAACTGGCCATTGTCCGCATCGGTCAACAGATAGACGGCGCCATCGGCACCGACGCGCACATCGCGAATGCGGCCCAATTGCCCCTCGAACAAACGCTCCTCGGCGACCACAGCGTCGCCCTCCATATCGAGCCGCACCAGCACCGCCCCGCTCAATCCCCCGAGCAGCAGATCTCCCTCCCAGTCCGGCATCAGGCTCCCCTCATAAAAATCGAGCCCCGAGGGCGAAATGGACGGGTCCCAATAATGGATAGGCTGCTCCAGCCCCTCCTTCTCTGTCCCTTCTCCGATGGCAACGCCGGAATAATCGACGCCATAGGTAATGACCGGCCAGCCAAAATTGTCGCCCGCCGTCGGCATATTGACCTCGTCGCCACCGCGGGCCCCATGCTCCACGGTGAACAGCACGCCATCCCCCGGCCGAATGGTTGCCCCCTGCGGGTTACGGTGCCCAATGCTCCAGAATTCCGGCGCCCAGCCTTCGGGCTTGGGATTGTCCTCCGGCACGCTACCATCCGGCGCAATCCGCACGATCCCGCCTGCCAGATCCTCCGGATCCTGCGCCCGGTCCATGTCCCCGCGCTCGCCCAGCGTCACGAACAGGTTTCCGTCCGGCGCAATGGCGATCCGCGAGCCGAAATGCCGCGTCGAATTGGTGAAATTGTTCATGCGGAAGATCACCCTCTGATCCTCCAACTGCCCACCGCCGCCATTGGTCAGCACCAGTTTCGCTGCCATCACGGCAGTGCCCGTGCCCCGCTGCAACCCGGCATCTTCCGCCGGCTCGGCATAGGTCAGGTAAATCTGCCCGCTCGTCTCGAAATCCGGCGCCAGCGCCAGGTCGAGCAACCCGCCCTGCCCCCGCGCCACGACATTGGGCACGCCCTCGACCACCCCACTGACGACGCCACTTTCGATGAGCACCAGCCGCCCGCTGCGCTCGGTAACGAGAAAACGCCCATCCGGCAGAAAAGCCAATGCCCAGGGATGATCGAGCCCTTCGGCGAGGACCGTCGCCCGCAGCGGCCCGACACTGCTTTCCACAGTCTGCGCAATAGCCGGCGCCGCCATCGCCAAAACGAGACCCGAAACGAAAAGCGGAAGAACTGGAAGAGATTGCCGCACGAAAATCTACCTTTCCCTGGTTTTGCCGACCACACACTTGAACAGGCGGGAGAAGCGAATATCTCATTCCCAACACACCCGCTTGACCGGAACGCGCCGGGCGGGCAAGTTGGCTCCCGTCTCCCCCAAAACTTATCGTGAAGCGTGTGCCGAACGGCGTTTGGCGGGGAAACACTTTGCTGGATGGCATCCGCCTGGATGCCCCTGAACACAACCTGATCATGGCGCGCGGCGGCCTTTCCGGGGGGAAAGACCAAGGCGCGCCGGATTCATTTGCCTGAAGCCCATTGGAGGCAAGACGACATGGACAAGATCCCGATGACCGTACAGGGCCACAAGACCCTGACTGCCGAATTCGAGCACCGCACCGCCAATGAACGCCGTCGCATCATCGACGCCATTGCCGAAGCCCGTGCCCATGGTGATCTGTCTGAAAACGCTGAATATTCGGCCGCCAAGGAACAGCAGAGCCTCAACGAAGGCCGCATCAAGGAACTTGAGACCATTCTGGCCCTCGCCGACATCATCGATGTCAGCAAGCTCTCCGGCTCGTCCGTGAAGTTTGGCGCCACCGTCACCTATCTCGACGAGGACACCGAGGAAGAAAAGACCTACCAGGTCGTGGGCGATCCGGAAGCCGATGCCTCGGCCGGCCGCATCTCCATTTCCTCGCCGATCGCCCGCGCCATGATCGGCAAGACCGAGGGCGATTCGTTCGAAGTTGCCGCCCCCGGCGGCGCGCGCAGCTACGAGATCATCAAGATCAAGTATATCTGACGCCTAAAATTTGGGCACAGGCACAATATCCTGTGTCTTTCCGGCACATTCGCGGGCCCCGACAGGGGCCCGTTCTCATGAGTGCCTTGAAACCGATCCGCTTCGGCCCTTAATTAGGGTCCGAGGGAATTTTCCTTATTGTCGAAGAGGCGTCGCGATGCACGCGAAAGTCATCATCATTGGTTCCGGTCCGGCTGGCTACACGGCTGCCATCTATGCCGCACGCGCCATGCTCGAACCCGTGATGATTCAAGGCCTTCAGCCCGGTGGCCAGCTCACCATCACCACCGATGTCGAGAACTACCCCGGCTTTGCCGATGTCATCCAGGGCCCCTGGCTCATGGACCAGATGAAGGCCCAGGCCGAACATGTCGGCACCAAGATGGTCAACGACATCATCACCCATGTCGATTTCGACCGCCGTCCCTTCGTGCTCACCGGCGACAGCGGCGACACCTACACCGCGGATTCCCTGATCATCGCCACCGGCGCCCAGGCGAAGTGGCTTGGTCTGCCGTCCGAGCAGAAATTCCAGGGCTTTGGCGTCTCCGCCTGCGCCACCTGCGATGGCTTCTTCTATCGCGGCAAGGAAGTGCTCGTGGTCGGGGGCGGCAATACGGCCGTCGAAGAAGCCCTCTTCCTCACCAATTTCGCCTCCAAGGTGATCATGGTGCACCGTCGCGGCGAATTCCGCGCCGAGCGCATCCTGCAGCAGCGCCTGTTCAAAAATCCCAAGATCGAAGTGCGCTGGCACCACGAAGTCGTGGAAGTAGGCGGCGCGGCCATGCCGCCCTCGGTCAATACGGTGACCCTCAAGGACAATTCGACCGGTCGCGTCTATGAGCAGAAGATCGACGGCGTTTTCGTCGCCATCGGCCATGCTCCGGCCACCTCGATCTTTGCCGGCAAGCTCGACATGAAGGCTGGCGGCTATCTGCAGGTGAAGCCGGGCAGCACCGAAACCAATATTTCCGGCGTTTTCGCCGCCGGCGACGTCACCGACGATGTCTATCGCCAGGCCGTCACCGCGGCAGGCATGGGCTGCATGGCCGCTCTCGATGCCGAGCGCTACCTTGCCGAACACGAACTTGCCGAAGCGGCAGAATAGGCTGCGACTTTATGTTCTGTGAAAAGTGGAACATCGTCATAATGCCTGCCCGACTTTTCGCTAAGTCGGGCAGCGTTCGGCTGACTGGCTGACCATCAACGAGAAAGCGTCACGAAAATGCTCGATTGGGACAAGCTCCGGATTTTCCACACGGCCGCCGAGTCGGGCAGTTTCACGCATGCAGCCGAAAAGCTGGGCATGAGCCAATCGGCCGTCAGCCGACAGATTTCGGCGCTTGAAGACGATCTGGGCCTCAAACTTTTCATCCGCCACGCCCGCGGCCTCGTCCTCACCGAAGTGGGCGAACAGCTCTTCCGCACTGCGCACCGCATGCATTGGGAGTTGCAGCAGGTCGAAACGCAGATGTCCGAGAGCCAGGACGAACCAACCGGCCCGCTCATCGTCACCACCACCGTCGGCATCGGCTCGACCTGGCTTTCCTCGCGGCTCGACGAGTTCCTGAAACTCTATCCGCTGATCCAGCTCGAAATCCGCCTCAACGATTCCGAACTCGACCTCGCCATGCGCGAAGCCGACGTGGCCATTCGCCTGCATCGTCCGAACCAGTCGGAAATGATCCAGCGCAAGCTCTTCACCGTCCACAACCACTTCTATGCCAGCAACGGCTATATCGACGAACACGGCATGCCGCGGACGCTCGAGGATCTCGACAATCACCGCATCATCAGCTTCGGCGAACCCGTCCCCTCTTATCTCGGCGACATCAACTTCCTCGAACGCATGGGCCGCTCGGAATCGAGCCCCCGCCGCGCCGTCCTCAAAGTCAATGCCATCTACGGCATGATGCAGGCCTGCCGCGCCGGCATCGGCATCGCCATGCTCCCCGCCTATGTGACCGAAAAGGAAGACGGCCTCACCCAAGTCCTCGCCGAAGTCGAGCTCCCGGCCTACGAAGCCTATTTCGTCTATCCACCCGCCCTCAAAAACTCCAAGCGCGTCGGCGTCTTCCGCGATTTCCTAGTCTCGAAGGCGAGAGAGTGGAGCTTCTAAGTCGACAGCATTCCTGGCATCTCGATACCGGATGGGCTTTGGACAGGCTCGAATAGACCTGTAAAAGGGAAATCCGGTCTAACCAGCCGCCATACTTCACCGCTTTCGCGATGTTGATACCAGCTCTCTGCTGAAACGGGGGCGCCAAGGTATTGAGAGCTTGCCGCTATTTTGACAGCGCCGCCCTCTTCGACCTGCGACTCAATCCACGACTCAAAGCGGAAGAATTCTCCCGGGCTTCGAAAACCATGTATTTCTTCCCATAGGGCTGTCATTTTGAAGTCCCCGGACGACCTACGATTATGTAGAGCAAATTAATGCGCATCACCACCATCGCCCTCGATGCCGATGACACGCTCTGGCAAAACGAGCAGTTCTTCCGCCTGACCGAGCAGCGCTTCACCGAACTCCTCAAGGACTACACCGACGCGCCCGACCTCACCGACCGCCTCATCGCCTCGGTGACCAAGAATCTGCAATTCTACGGCTTCGGCATGAAGGGCTTCGCCCTCTCCATGGTCGAAACAGCGTTAGAAGTCAGCGATCACCGCGTCCCCGGCACCGTCATCGCCGAACTGCTCGCCGCCGGCCGCGAACTCCTCACCTACCCCATCGAAACCCTGCCCTATGTCGATCAGGCCCTCGAATCCCTGCAAGACCGCTACCGCCTGATTCTCGTCACCAAGGGCGACATGTTCGATCAGGAACGCAAACTCGCCGCCTCCGGCCTTGCCGACTATTTCGCCGCAATTGAAATCGTCGGCGACAAGAACGCGCAAACCTACCGCCGCATCTTCGCTCGCCACACCGAAGGCCCCGAACACACGCTCATGGCCGGCAATTCCCTCCGCTCGGACATTCTGCCGCCGCTCGAAGCTGGCGCCTACGCCGTTTACGTCCCGCATGACCTCACCTGGTCCTACGAGCGCGCCGACGAGCCGGAAAACCACCCGCGCTATGCGCGAATCTCCCATCTCGGCGAACTCGAATCGGCCATCGCGAGATTCGAAGCCACGGTGTAGCTTCCTGCCATAGCCAGGAGGACAGCCATGCGGACACTGCCGCTCACCCTTTTTCTCTGCCTAGCAGCGACACCGGCCCTCGCCGCCGGCCAGCCGAGCCCCAAACAGCTCGGGGAACTCTTCTGCAAGGCCAGCCTGTCGGACGATATGGGACTGGTCGAAAGCAACCTCACACCCTTCCTGACCCTCGCCATTGCCGAGGCCGAAGCGAAGAATGCCCAGATCCAGGCCAAGGCTCCCGATGAAAAACCGCCGCTCGGCGATGGACTGCCCTGGCGCAGTTGGCCCGATTTTGCTGATGGCTGCATCATCGGCACGGCCTATCGGACAGCCGACCGGGTCTTCGTGGACATCAACTACAGCTTCTCAGAATCCCCAGATGCCAATTACACCGATCAACTGGTGCTGATGCCCAGCGTCGAGGACCAGAATCTTTGGCAAATCGACGATGTCATCTTCGCCACCGGAATGACCATGCGCAGTTCTTTGGCATCTGCCTTCGGCCCATAGCCCATAAAATGGGCTGCGTCAGCCAGCCGCACCTTCTTCGCTTGGCATTGAAATCATTACATGTTTTCACATGACATGCGCGAACCGCATATCTGACATGTCAGATACCTGGTTGGCGAATAAGCAGCGCGCCCATATATCGAGCACATCACAGCGCGAATGTTTCTCCTCCTCCCTTGCATCGCGCTGCGTTCCCTCCTACGGGCTTCGGCCCGACCCTCCTAAGGCTTCGCTCTCCCCTCGGGCGAAGCCTTTTTCTTTTCCAAAGCCTCTGGAAGACCCTGCCCGCCGAACCTCCCTGGGGCCGCGGCGTTTGTGATTTTTTCAGCACCCTTGCAAAAATGCATGGCTGACATGTCAGTACCGGGATTGCCGACTAACTTGGTAGAGTTCATATAGGTCGTGTCGCTGAGACGCGCTCCGAACTCCTCCTCCCTCGGACCCCGTATCGCGACACCGAGTTGCGGGTCTTCCTCCTCCCTGACCCAAGGCTCATGGCAGATGGCATATCCTCCTCCCTTGCCTCTGCCCCACTTTCGATTTGGCTTCGGCCCAGTCATCAGGCTCCAACCTCGGTTGGAGCCTCTTTTTTTTGCCTGAACGGCCAAGGCTCCACGGCAACACCGCCTTCCCGGCCCCGGGACACCTCTCCTCCCCTCCCGTCATCTTCGGCCTTGACCCGAGGACACTTCACTTATCGAACGCGCCTTGAGTAAGGTCATCCGCCGCCACCCATAGCGTCATCCCCGCGAAAGCGGGAACCTCCGTTCCCAAAACAGCAATCACCGTCCCCGAAACTGACGCCCCCCCCGCTCCAGTAGACCTCATGGTGAGGTGCGAAACGCAGCGCAGCCTCGAACCACGAGGTCGTGCCCCGACGCCACTCCCTTACATACAAGCTGCCCAATTTTTGGACACATTGTCGCTGTGCCTAATGCATAGCTGACATGTCGCGAAACGCATTGCTGACCAAAAGGTCAAAATCTATATTCAGTCTTGTCGATGCGACGCCGCTCCCTTTCCTCCTCCCTGGGACCCGCGACGCTCGGCACCGGGTTTTGATCGTATCCTCCTCCCTCGATCAGAGCCCACCCGGACTGACGCAAATCCTCCTCCCTTGCGTCGGGCCATACTTAGATTTGGCTTCGGCCCTATCAATAAGGCTCCAACTTCGGTTGGAGCCTCTTTTTTTGGCGATTCTGCAAATCTGCATGGCTGACCTTCCCATTGCGCGTTTGTGCCGCAGAGGCCACCGCGCGATAGTGCTTTCGACGGCGGGCAGACGTGGTACCCGCCCCTCCAAGGTCAGCGGCTCTGCCGTAGGCCCCTGGCCCCACCCATCCCCTCGGGTGGGGCCTTTTTCTTTCCCTACCCAGTTGGCTTAGCACCAAATCTGCCCGGCAAATCTTGCCGATCAGCCGATTTAACCGCCAGCACACCATTGAAAAACCTATAGAAATTCTCGGCACAACCCTTGCTTAACTATTTGCAGCAAGGAGAACCGCCATGGTCGCCGTAACCGCCACCTACTACTCTGGCTATTCAAGCACCACGTCGAGCCAGACCAGCGCTACGACAGCCAGCACCAGCGCTGCCACGTCCGCAAAGACGTCGACGACGAGCACCTCAACCTCGGCAACATCAATCACACTTTCGGACGCCGCCAAGGCCGCCCTGGCCGAGAAGTCGTTCGCAAGCGTCATCGCCGACGCCCGCAGCAAGCTGACAAAACTGCTCGAAGACGCCGGCCGCAAATCGCCCCTGCAGAACGGCGAACTGGCCCTCGACATGTCGAGCCTCGACTCGCGTGAAATCTACGCCATTGCCAGCGACAAGAGCTTCTCGGCCGAAGAGAGCGAAGCCGCCATGCTCGAAATGCAGCGCCGCTTCGAAGCCGCCCTCGCCGGCCCGCATTCGATCGCGCAGGTCACCGGCAACTATACCGGCCTCTACAACGCCGCCGCCGCCTTCCTCGACGCCCTTGGCCCCGAGGAAAAGACCAGCGAAGATTGGAAGGCTTCGCGCGACGCGATCACCGAAGGCCTCAAGCAGTTGCAGACCGATCCTAAGAAGCTGCCTTCCGCCGGCGAGGACGATCCCGTCGCCACCTATATCAAGCTCGTGGAAACCCGCGGCACGCTCGATCAGTCCATGGCGACCCTCGCCACCAATGCCCGCACCGCCCTCGACAAGCGCTACGAGGAAATCCACGCCACCGGCCGCATCCCGAGCTTCAAGCCGACCAGCCCGAGCTATGTCGACCTGTCCGGCCTCTCCAGCCGCTCGCTCTCAGCCATTGTGCTCGACAAGGAAGGTCAGTTCACCTCGCAGGAAGTCGCCGCCGCCAAATCCCAGCTCCGCACCAAGTCGAGCTCGGTGCTCATGGCCGGCCTCAAATCGGCCTCCCAGTCCACCGACCCCACCGCCTTCAGCCAGAACGTGATCTCGGCCTTCTCGTCCCTCAGCGCCGAAGAACGCCAGGCCGCCGGCTGGTCTGACCAGCTATACGAAGCCGCTGTCGCCAACTACTCGACATCCAACAAGCTACTTGAGATGTTCAACCAGCTCAGCGCCGGCAGCAGCTCCAGCAACACCGGCTCCAGCTTCAGCTTCGCGAGCCTCCTGGGCTAGGACTCACCCGCCGGCAACGCCGCCCACGGCGTTGCCCTCACCAGCCCCACTCGTCACCCTCGGGCTTGACCCGAGGGCCCTACACTTGCTGAGCCTCAAAAGTGAAGTGTCCTCGGGTCAAGCCCGAGGATGACGGTCAGGGGATATCAGCTAATCCCCGCACAAAACTGCTGAATCCGCTTCACCGCTTCTTCCAGCTCCGCATTGCTCGCCGCATAGCTCAACCGGAAATGCCCCGGCAGGCCGAACGCCGTGCCATGCACCAGCGCCACGCCGGTCTCCTCCAGCAGCGCCATGACGAAATCCTCATCCGTATTCAGCACCTTGCCGCCGGCACTGGTCTTCCCCAGCAGCCGCTTGCACGAGGGGAACACATAAAACGCCCCCTCCGGCGTCAGGCAATCGAGCCCGGTATTGGCATTGAGCCCCTTGACCACAAGATCACGGCGCTCCTGAAATACCTTGCGCCACTCGCCCAAAAATTCCTGCGGCCCATCCAGCGCCGCCACAGCGGCCCACTGGGAGATCGAAGTCGGATTGGAGGTCGATTGCCCCTGCAGCTTGGTCATCGCCGCCAGCAGCGGCCGTGGGCCAGTGCAATAGCCGATACGCCAGCCGGTCATGGCATGCGACTTCGACACGCCATTCATCGTCAGCGTGCGCGGCTGCAGCTTTGGCTCCACCTGCGCGATCGTCGAAAAAGTGCCGCCGTCATAGACCAGCACTTCATAGATATCGTCGGTCAGAATATGCACATGCTCGTGGCGCAGCAGCACGTCGGCCAGCCCGCGCAATTCCTCGGCCGTATAGGCAGCCCCCGTGGGGTTGGACGGCGTATTGAGCAGCAGCCACTTGGTCTTGGGCGTGATCGCCGCTTCCAGCGCCTCCGGCGACAGCTTGAACCCCGTCGAAGCATCGGCCACGGCAAAAACCGGATCGGCCCCGCAGAGCCGCACGATTTCGGGATAGCTCACCCAATAGGGCACCGGAATAACGACTTCATCGCCCGGATTGAGCGTCGCCATCAGCGCATTGAAAATGATCTGCTTGCCGCCCGACGACACAAAGCAGTCCGCCGCCGTCACATCGAGCCCATTGTCGCGCTTGAACTTCCGCGCGACCGCTTCCTTCAGCTCGGGAATGCCATCGACATTGGTGTAGCGCGTCTTGCCTTCGTCCATCGCCTTCTTGGCGGCGTCACGAACATGGAGCGGGGTATCGAAATCCGGCTCGCCGGCGGAAAGGGCGATGATATCCTTGCCCTCCTGAGCCATCACCCGCGCTTTCTGGCTGATCGCCACCGTCGCAGATGGTGCTACGCGTCCGAGCGCATCGGAAAGAAAAGCCATGCCCGCCTCCATTTAAGCCGAGGCTGGTGTAGTCGAATCCGCCGTTATCGAAAAGTCATAACTCGCTCTTCGGCGCCGGTCCCGTGCTGCCCCGCACCACCAGCGGCAATGGCAACACAGTCCGCGCCGCAATCTCCTCGCCATTGAGGATCGACGCCACCGCCCGCGCCGCCAATTCCTGGAAAGGTTGCTGCACCGTGGTCAGCGCCGGCAGCGTATCGGCCCCTTCCGGAATCCCGTCGAAACCCACCACCGACACGTCCTCCGGCACCCGCCGGCTCTGGCTCTTGAGCCATTCGATAGCAAAAAGCGCCACGCGATCCGACATCGCCAGCACGGCCGTCGGCGGCCGCTCCATCGCGAACAGCCTCGACATCGCCGCCCACACGGTTTCGCGCTCGGAATCGGTATCGGCATAGGGCACATCCCCTGCGGCAATGCCCGCCGTCGCCAGCCCCGCCCAATAGCCCTCCACACGATCCCGCACCGTAAGATACGGCGTCGTCATCACCTCTTCGGGCGTCGCACAGCGGTCGTTCCAGCTTTCCCCGATACCGAGAATGGCAATCCTGCGGTGCCCCAGCGCCACCAGATGCTCCGCCGCCTGCCGCGCCCCATCCCGGTTGTCGATGCCGACACCAGGCGCATCGACCGTGCTTTCTTCCAGTCCCAGCGCCACAAAGGGCAACTCACGCTTCTCGGTCTGCCCGATCAGCGCCGGCCCCTCTTCAGCACAGAGCAGGATCAGCCCATCAACCAGCGCGCTTTGGATATTCCAGGCCGGCCGCTCACGGTTCATCGCCGAAACGATGGAAAGCCCCGCCCCCTGCTTGTCACATTCGGCGGCAATCGCCGCCATCATGGTCCGCGCCCACTGGTCCTCGAAAAAATAGGTCAGCGGTTCCGCCGTCGCGACGCCAATGGCATTGACCTTCCCCGCCCGCAGCAGCCGCCCCGTCAGGCTCGGCCCCGCATAGCCCAGTTCCCTGGCCGCCGCTTCAACGCGCTCGCGCACTTCCTGCCGCACGATATCGGGCCGGTTGAACACATTTGACGCCGTGCCCTGCGACACGCCCGCCGCCCGCGCCACGTCCCGAAGACGAACCGGATTGTCTTGAGTCATGAACATTCTCCGCCCTCCTCGCTATCATAGTTTTTGTATCGGTTCAATTTTCGCTTGACCACGACACGCGAAAGGCGCACATTTGAACCGGTTCAAGAAACAGTCTATTCGAAAATTGAACCGATTCAACAGTTTGGCACGAAAGGGACCAAGCCATGATTCCCGCCAGCTATCTCTATAAGGACCTCTATCGCCAGACCTGGCTCGATCCGGATATCGAAAGCGCCATTGCCCGCCAGTCGACGCACGGCGGCGGCCACCCCATCCGCAACCTCTTTGCGACGCTTCTCGCCCAGGTTCCGGCCCGGCTGCGCCGCCCTGCTCTTGCCCCAACCGTGCTCGCCTCAGATCATTGCTGAGACGGGCAATCCGTCACATTTCTGTAGCGCGTCACAGTCAGACCCCATTTGCGTGGTTCTCTTCCTCATCCTCAACGATGAGACGCCTATCCCATGCCTCTATTCTCGTCTCGCGGGCGGAAGGGCCTGAAAGTAAAGATGGCCGTGGCCGCTGGCTTCGCCTCGGCACTCGCCCTTGCCGGAGCATTCCTCGCGGGTGTTACGCCTTCCCTCGCCGCCGATCTCGCTACCCAGCCTGATGCCCAGGTGGCCATCTTCATGGTCCCGCTCACTATTCTGATCATGACCATGCTGTTTGAAGTCGGACGCTTCGTCTGGCGCAATCGCATTCCCGCTTCGACGCCGGCGCGCCAGCGTCGCACCGATTGGTCAGTGGCAAAAACGCGCTGATCAATACCGGCGGCATGAAGCCCTCCATGCCGTCTACTCTTCTCCAAAGTCCTTTGGCCGGCCCTGTGCCGGCCTTTTTTTCTGCCTATGCCCCGCGTCCTGGCACCTTGCGCAGCACGACGCCGAGCACCCGCCATCCCTGGCCCGGCTCGTCCATCAACTGATACACGGCCTCATAAAGATCCAGGTCCGGCCCCACCAGCTTGACCACCTGCAGCACCACGCCACTCTCGGTCTTTTCGTAGGCGCCAAAACTATGCGAACGCGCTTCAACGATAGGCCCGTAGCCAGACCGCTTCACATCGGCAAGGAACCGCTCGGGATCGGTATAAGCCTCCCGAAATGTCCCACTGGCGAGACCGAGGGCCACCTCGGCGTCGCCACTATGCAGCGCCTCGATTTGCCCGGTGACCGTCGCCTGCCAGGGCGTCGCCTCCTGCGACAATCCCATGCCGCCACTACTCAGCAACAACACCATCACTACAAAGAACCGAACCATGATCATGGCCTCCGCCCGGGTTCGCACCAGCCAAATGCTCGCCCCCAATGTCATCGCTGAACCTCAGGAGACGCCGATCCCATGCAAATATCTACGTCTTTTGCGCGAAAAAGTTTCAAAGGCGCCATGGCACGTCCGGCAGGGCCTTGAGCCGGTCTTTTTCAGCCTTGCCGCTAAACCGCTTCGGGTCCACACTCCTTCTACCGATCGACTCTCAGCTCGTTCGGCTGACGGTCGATTGGTCCAACGCAAGGAGGACCTGACTATGATTGTCGACACCATCCTGCAACTCAAGGGCACGGCCGTTTACACCCTGCGCGACAGCGACACGCTGGGCGACGCCGTTGCCATGCTCAACAGCCACAATATCGGCGCCATCGTCATTGTCGGCATGGGCGAAAGCGTCATCGGCATCCTGTCCGAGCGCGATATTGTCCGGCAATTGGGCAACAACCCGTCCGCGGCCCTGGCCAAATCCATCGGCTCCGTCATGACGCGGGCCGTCGTCACCTGCGACCGCACCACCGCCATTTCCGATGTCATGGAGCGCATGACCCACCGCCGCATCCGCCACATGCCTGTGGTCGACGGCGACCGCCTCACCGGCATCATTTCCATCGGCGACGTGGTGAAACTCAAGATCGAGGAAGTCGAGCACGAAGCCGAAGTGCTGCGCGAATATATCGCCAGCTAGGTACGTGGCATAAATCCCTCCCACCCACAATTGTCACCCCGGCGCAGGCCGGGGCCCATCTTGAGATGTCGGGATGGATCCCGGCCTTCGCCGGGATGACAACCCTTCGAGCAGGGAGAAGCAGCGTCAGTAGACGCGGATCGAAGACAGGTTGCGCGACAGATACCGGTTCAACACCGGCTGGCTTTCGATGATCCGCTCGCAATAGGACTGAAAACCGCGATCGCGGCAGGCCGCAGCCGACACGTTCCCGGTGATCTCGACCGACGAGAACCGGTTGTCATGCCCATAGAGCTTGAGGTCGTTGAAGACCTGCCCCGGCCCCGCACAGAGCGAAGCCCCGGTAAAATTGCGCCCCTCATAGAAGCATACCTGCCCCGGGCCGCCTTCTGGATAATCCGGGCGCACGAGGAACAGCGGACCCTCGGGCCCAGCGCCAAAGCTCAGCGCTTCGAGGCTCGTCCAGCCCCGCCCGCCATCGCCATCGACGAGGCACCAGGTCACCTGGCAACGCAGGATGCGAATGGCGCTATCTTCGGCGATCGTACCGACGACGTCATGCGCGGCCCCCGGCCCCTTGCGCAGCGTCAGATCGACCTGCGCCCAGCCGTGCGAGCCGACATCGGAGTAAGCGACAACAGGAGAAAACAGGGAAAGCCCGATACCGATGGCGAGAGCCAAGCTCTTCAAGCGCTTCATGGAAAGAGAATCCCCCGTAAAAATCAGCGGGACTGTATCTCGGCGCCGGTCCGGGGCCAAGGCCAAGAAGAAAACGGCGCCATACTTTTGTAAGGCGCCGTTTCAGGTCAATTAACGGATGCGAACCGAGGCGACATAGTCGTCGAAGTCATTGAGCGAGCTGGCGCTGGTCGTATAGGTGCGGCAGTTGCGATAGTTCGGCTCCGAGCAAACCTGCACGGCATAGCCGGACTGATTGTCGATCGAGGAAATCCGGTCGGTCCAGTCGCGCAGATCCCTTACGCTGTCGCCGGCCGAAAGGCAGAAGCTCTGACCGCGGAAATTGGTGCGATCGTAGAAGCAGACCTCGTCATAGACCGGCTCCGGCACCGGCTGGATAACCGGCGGGCGCGGCGGACGCGGCGGCTGCTGCGGGTTGCCGATACCGATATTCACGTTCGGACCATTCGGGCCGAGGTTGAAGCCGAAGGAAAGCCCCGGCTGGGTCGGATTGACCGGCTGGCCACCGCCTGCGGCAAGATAGGTAGCCGAAACCCAACCATCGGGACCCGGCTTCGACACGTAGCACCAGGAGCCCTGGCACTGCTGCACGTCGACCTGCTGGCCGCGGCGCACCGTATCGACCACGGCATAATTGGTGCCCGGACCCGAACGCACATTGACATTGCTGGTCACGGTCCCCGGCGCGGCCTGCGCGGCCGGCAGGAACACGACGACTGCGGTCGTCGCGACGGCAATGGCGGTCGCAACATTGAGCAGGGTTTTGCGGGTATGGCGGTTCATGACTATTCCCTCTTCCACCACGTCCGGGGGTGACGCTTAAAACCCGGCGCGGAATTTCATTGCGATGCAGAAACGGGTCCGGCCTTCAAAGAGTTCCGGCCCCGAACGGATTCAAAAGCTTAGGAGACGGCGACCGGTAATGACGTGAAACTTCATAGCCCTGCCCCAGCACCAAAGCGCTTCACACGCCTTTTCGCTCGTCCAGCCTGAACGCAGTCTGAATGTATTGGCTCAGCCTTGCGGGATCACCCGCTTTTGGCCGTTATCGTCAAGAGAAACATAAACGAAGCGCCCCTCGGTAACCTTCTTGCGGTCATCGAGTTCGTGCCGCCGCACCCAGGCCTCGAGGCCCACGGTGATCGAGGTCCGCCCGATCCGCTCGATCGTCGTATAGACGCAGAGCACGTCGCCCACTTTCACCGGCGCGATGAACGTCATGGCTTCCACAGCCACCGTCACCACCCTGCCCTTGACCCGCTCGACCGCGGCAATGGCCCCGGCAATATCCATCTGGCTCATCACCCAGCCGCCAAAAATGTCGCCCGCCGCATTGGTATCGGCCGGCATGGCCAGGGTGCGGATGGTCAGTTGGCCCAGCGGTTCGCTCACGACAGTTTCCATCACTCAGGTCCTTTCACCGGCCAGCGGCCGACCGCCTCTTCCCAATGCTTGCGGCACAGCGAGAGATAGACGGATTTTTCGATCGACACCTGATCGCCATCGGTCAGCACGCGCCCATCCACGCTCTGCCGCACCACCATGGTCGCCTTGGCGCCACAGGTACAGATCGTGCGAATTTCGCGCATCACATCGGCAATGGCCAGCAGTTCCATCGAACCAGGAAAGAGCTTGCCCTGAAAATCGGTGCGCAGCCCGAAGCACATCACCGGAATGCGCAACCGGTCAGCCACGCGCGCCAGTTGCCACACCTGCTCGCGCTCCAGAAACTGCGCCTCGTCGACAAAGACGCAATCGACCTTGGACTCTTCATGCTGGTCGCGGATCGACTGATAAAGGTCATCGCCCGCCGAATAGAGCTCGGCCGGCTCGCTAATCCCAATCCGCGACGAGATCAGCCCGATTCCATCCTCGACATAGAGCGCTGATGTATAGAGCAGCGGCCGCATCCCGCGCTCGCGATAGTTATAGGCGGCCTGCAACAGCAAGGTGGACTTGCCGGCATTCATAGCGGCATAGGAAAAATAGAGTTTGGCCATAGTCCGCCCCGGAAGCTGCGGACCTATTTGACCTAGCCGGCGCCCCGGTGCGAGGGTTTTTCCCGACGGTCCACAAAAAAGGGCCGCCCGTGGGGCGGCCAAGGCCTAGGACCGATCGGCATTCAGCTCAGGCTCAGGCGAAAATGGTGGCTTTCGAGAACCGGAGCGGAACGTACTTTTGGGTACGTGAGCACCGGAAGCGCAGAAAGCTGCCATTTGCAGACCAGCATCAGCTGAATGCCGATCGGTCCTAAGCGTTGAGGCAGAACGGCCTCGGGTAGTGCGTCCGCTGGCCTGGGGGGCTGGTGCGAACGGCGCATCCGGCATGCATGGGCTGCCCCGGAGCATTTCCAGACTAGGCACCTTACATGACGTGCACATGAAAGCCGTTCAGCCAGCATTCAGGCTCGCGAAGCCATGCTGGGTCTACCGAGTAGAGAGTTTCAGCCAATGCGCTTCGCCCGCAGCCTCGCCTTTGCCCTCGCCGCCCTGATCGCCACCCCCGCCCTCGCCTCGCCAGTGGGCACCTGGGAATTGGAGGGCAAGGACACCCGCTTCCAGCTCGAAATGTGCGGAGACGGCACCCAGCTTTGCGGCCTCCTCACCTGGCTCAGCGATGTCGACTACAACGAGCAGTACAAGCCCTATCTCAACCGCCCCATGGCCGACCACATGAACCAGTCAGGCCCCAACCGCTGGAAGGGCGACATAAAGCTCTTCGGCTACAACCTGTCCGGCACGCTGACCCAGAACAGCGAAAACCACATGACGCTGCACGGCTGCGCCCTGCTCGTCGTCTGCAAGACCTACCAGATGTATCGCTACACCGAATAAGGTCTAATTCGTAGCCCTGACCTCAGGCAGCCTCCGGCGCTCCAACAGCGCCGGCACCGCCTCCACCATCACGATGGCCACGAACAGCAACGCCGCCCCGGCATAGCCCACCACCGGCAGCCGATCCCCCAACACGACCGCCCCGCCAAGCGCCGCAAACAGGCTCTCCGCCGAAAGAATGATCGCCGCATTGGCCGGCGGCACATATTGCTGCCCTACCGCCTGCAGCGTAAAGCCCACGGCCGTCGACAGCACCGCCGCATAAGCCAGTTGCACCCAGACGTCCGAGATCTGCGCAATCGTCGGCGCCTCGACCGGCAACGCAATCGCCAATGCCACCGCACCCGCCACGAGGAAACTTACCGCCGAGACGAAGATCGGCAGCTCCGTCTCCTTGGCCAGATGTCCCAGCGTCAGCACATGCATGGCCCAGAACACCGCACTTCCCACGATCAGCCAGTCGCCACCGTTGAAGCTCGAAAGCCCACCGCCATTGAGGAAATAGATTCCAACCAATGCCAGCGGCACCCCGACATAGACGATGGGATGCGGCCGCACGCGAAACGCAAAATAGCCGATCAGCGGCACGAAGAAGACATAGAGCCCGGTCAGAAACCCGCCATTGGTTGCCGTCGTCGTCGCCAGCCCCGCCTGCTGCAACCATGACCCCATGAAGAAGGCAAAGCACAACACGCCCACCAGCAGCCATTGCGCGCGCGACAATTCCACCTTGCGCCGCCGCCATTCATTGATCGCCAGCGGCAAAACCAGCAGCCCGCCGATAATATACCGCGCCCCGGTAAAACTCAGTGGCCCCACCGACCCCATGGCCGATTTCTGCGCCACGAAGGCAAACCCCCAAAACATGGTGCAAAGCAGCAAAAGCAAGGCTGCGAGTGGACGTGACATTTTTTGTTTCTCGTTGGCGGTTTCGGGCAGGCTGCTCCCCACCCCGATGTCATCCCCGCGAAAGCGGGGACCTCTGTTTAGCGGCATTCGTCGGGAAAATGATTCTCCCTCTAAAGCTCCTCATCCAAGGCCTTGATCAGACTCTGGATTTCCTCCGGGCTCGTGTAGTGCACGAACGACAGGCGCAGCACGCCATGCTGCGGATCGATCCCCAGCGCCTCCATCAGCCGCCAGGCGTAAAAATTCCCGCCCGAAGCCATGATCCCGTGCTTTGCCAACCGCTTCGCCACCTCCACGCCCGGCTCGCGATGCCGCAACGCAATCGTCGGCGCCCGCAATTCGGCATCGCCCGGTCCCACCAGGTTCACGTCATTGCGCCCATTGAGATAATCGAGCAGCGGCCGCGCCAGCGCGATTTCCTGC
This sequence comes from Devosia riboflavina, assembly GCF_000743575.1. Lineage (GTDB taxonomy): Bacteria > Pseudomonadota > Alphaproteobacteria > Rhizobiales > Devosiaceae > Devosia > Devosia riboflavina. Next base: position 65,976 of record NZ_JQGC01000004.1, read on the forward strand.
GCCCGCATCGCCTTGTGCGCCCGCCGGAACGGATTGCCCTCGCCCCCAGCGATCTCCGCCACCTGTTCCAGATAATCCGCAATCCCCGCCGAAGCGGCGATCTGCGCATGATCCGGACCAGCCGGCGTCAACCGATAGCGCGGCTTGGCATCGTTGAAGAAGTGCCCCTGGTTCGGCAACTGCATGGCCAGTTCCGGCCGCACCGCCATCACCCCCTGATGCGGTCCATAGGTCTTGTAGGCCGAAAACAGATAAATATCCGCGCCAAGCTCAGTCAGATCCGGCAAGCCATGCGGCGCATAGCTCACCCCATCCACCGCCAGCACCGCACCAACGGCATGCGCCCTCTTGGCAATCTCGGCAACCGGATTGATCTCACCCACCACATTGGAGCAATGCGGCGCAGCAACGAGCTTCACCTTGTCATCGAGCACCGCATCCAGCGCCGCCAGCGCCAATCGCCCGCTCTGCCCATCGACGCTCCACTCGCGCACCTCGATGCCCCGCTGCGCAAGGCGCCGCCACGAGCCCGAATTGGCCTCATGATCTTGATTGGTGACGACAATGGCATCGCCCGGCTTCAGCCACCCGCCAAAGGCATTGCCCAACACATAGCTGTTCGCCGAAGACGACGGTCCAAAGTGGATCCAGTCCGCCGAAACACCAAGCGCCGCCGCAATCCGCTCATAGGCCAGGTTCATCGCCTCTCCCGCCTCGATCGAAGCCGGGTAAACCCCATAAGGCTGCACCTTGGTCGCGCGATAATAATGCTCCAACCGATCGAGGACCGCCTTGGCGGCATAGGAACCACCGGCATTCTCGAAAAACGCCTGGCCCTGCAGGCTCGGCTCGGCAAAGGCGGGGAAGAGCGCGCGAATACGCACCGGGTCCAGAGGCAGATTGGTCATCATCGATCCGTCAAAGAGTGATCGATTGGTAGAGAAGCTGAAAATTAAAGCAAGCCCGGCCGTTGAGAGCCGGGCTTGTCGCGACGCAGGTCCGCGCCGCTGGCCGTCTCCCATATCTGAAGGAGATACAGGAGCCGGATTTATAGGTTAGCGGTTACCGCCACCAAAGCCGCGCGGCCCCTGACCGCCATGCTGACCACGCGGACCATGTTCGCCCTGCGCCGGCATCAGCTCGGCCTTCTGTTCATCCGTCAGGCTATCGAAAAATGCCGCAACGGACGGCTGCACCGCTTCAAGCGCCGCCACATGCGCTTTCTCAACAGCAATCCGGGTTTCGAGCCGCTGCGCCACATCAGGCATTGCCGGCTGTTCGCCTTCCGCCGGCCTCGTCGGGCGCAAGCCTTCGGTCGCGGTCGCAAAATCTTCTGCCGCAGCCAGCGCCGAGGTCTTGAGCGTGTCGAACAGCGCCTGCTGTTCCGTGGTCAGGTCAAGACGATGGCTGAGGCGGACCAGCGCAATCTCGATCCCCTCGCCACCACGCGAGAAATCGAAGAAGCCGCCGATGCCGCCGCCGTTCTGGCGCGGCCCACCGCCCTGCGGACGGAAAGCCTGGTTGCCGGGCCCGCCATCTTCCTGGGTAACGGCAGCGTCGGGCGCCTGCGGAGCCAGCTGGGCCATGGCGGGAGCCACGGCGCTCAAACCGATTGCAGTCGCGACGACGGCCATGAGGGCTTTGATCGAGGTGGAGGTCATAGTGTTTTTCCTTGCATGGGAAACCGGCAGAACCGGAACAACACGACCCTAGCGAGCATAAACTCTTCACGAGATTGCGAGGGCATGAACTCTTGGCAAGGTCGGTAAGGTTGGCCGTGAACTGTGACACCGCCTTCCGCGTTTTCATCATGAGGCAAAGGAGGAGCCCATGACCAAACCCACCGCCCGCCCGACAAACACTCCGGCGTCCCGCCCCATGACCCGCCGTGGCCCCGATGGTCGCCCGCACGAAACCGAAGAGATGGAACAGCGCGCCGCCGAAGCAGAGAAGGCCGACGCCGGTACCCCGCGCCGCGCCCCAGTCACCGTCGTCGGCAATCCGGACTAGCGCGCGCCTCATGCCCAAAAGAACGGGCCGCCCGCAGTTTCTGCGTGGCGGCCCTTCATTCGGAGCGAGCCGCTACTCTCCGAATTCACCAAAGAACAGCGCATGGAGCCTTCCCTCCAGCGGCCGCACAATATCGGCATGGACCATGCCCTGCTCCCGCGTCGCCTGCGCCTCGGCAACCAATCCCACGATATGCTCCCGCATCATCGCCTTCTGATCGTCCGCCAGCGCCGAGGCTTCCAGCAAGGCCAAAGGCTCCTCGAAAACCGCGTTGAACTCATCGAGCGGGATCACAGCCATATAGCCGCTCGCCACCGCGTCATAGGCGGTGACCCAACTCGCCCGATCGAACCCCGCCGCCGGAATCAGATTGGCGCCGAGCGCGTCATAATCGAAGAATATCTCCGCCGCGTCAGCGACCATGCCCTCGCCGGTCTCGTCAGCCAATTGCTCGACGATCCCAACCACCGCCTCGGCCTCCCCGACGGTCAGCGCCATAGCCGGCGTCGCCATCATCAGGCCCGCGGCCACGAGAAAAATCCCAAACTTCATCAGAAAGCTCCCTTGATACCGGCCGAAATAGCCACGGTCGGATCGCGCCCATTGGTCGCCAGATGCACCGATGTCGACAGCGACACCGCATCATTAACCCGATGATCTAGCTCCAGCCCCAGCCGCCCCCAGGTCTGCCCATAGGTCCCCCCGCCAAGCGAGAAGCTGAACAGCCCGTCCACCTGCCCCACGGCCGACGCCGCCGTACCGGTGCGATGCGCCAGTTCCAGCGTCGTGCTGAGCCTCGTGTCTTTCGAAAATTCCGTGACCGCCGTCACACCGACGCGAATATCCGTATGGCCCAGATTCTGCGCCGCAAACCGCGCCGGAAACGGCCCGCCACTCTCGCTATACCCGTCCACATGCAGCGCCCCGAACGACACCGAGGCCCACGGATTGAAACTGGTATTGCCGATCTTGGCCGCCTCCAGCCAATCCGCCCGCACGCGCACCACGCCACCCATGGCATTGGTCTGCCCGCTCGACATTGCCGTCGCCGCACCATTCGAATAGGCCCGATCCACCTTGGCGTTCCATCCGCCCAGCATGCCGGTCACCGACAGCAGCAGCGGCGTACCATCCGGCTGCCAATCCACCTCGCCCAGCACATATTGCCCCACCATATTGGCGGCCCCGCCCAGCGACAGCGCCTGCCACGAAGCCGTCGTGCCCACCGCACCACCAAGCCGCACGGCGCCCCCCGCCAGGTCGACGCAACCCCCGGCCTCCGCCAGCGCCAAATTCGCGCCGCTCTGGCCATAATGGGCAAAATCCCCCGTCGCCCAGGCGCACATGTCGCCCGAAAGATCCGGCGTCAGCATCAATGGCCGGTGGTGCGCCCCATTCATCGGCAGCCAGGTCAGAAATTCCCCGGCATTGGCGATCCCCGCGGCGCCATAAAGCGTCGATTGGTATTCCGCCACATTCATGATGCCGGAGCCTGGATTGGGCCCCGTATCGGCGATGACCCGGGCAATATAGATTTCCCATTCGCCGTCATCGTTCAGCATCGTGCCCGTCACGAGGCTGCCATCCGAATTCGTCGCCTGAGCGTCCGTCAGCGTATAGTCCACCGAAACGCCCGCGCGCCGAAGCCAGTCGGCAACCGACAGCATGCCGGTGTCCTCTTCCCAGCGGAACGCGACATCATCACCTGCGGCCGACTCCGAACGCCCGACAACCACCCGACCATCACCCGAAACAGCGGATGCAGCGCTTTCGTCGCCGCCCAGCGTCCCCAGCTCATACATGCTGCCGCCATTGTATCCGCCTGTCGCCCCTTCGACCCAGCGAAAGGCCCGCAAGTGACCGCCGCCGGCAGCATCCAGCTCGGCCGCCCCGACAATGACGGTACCATCGTCGGAAATGTCATAGGGATTGGTTTCCCAGCCGCCCAGACTGCCCAGTGCCACGTGGCTGACAACGCCGCCCTGGATGCCGCTGATATCGTATCGGTAAGCCTCCGGCGTGCCTCCGGGATACTCTTGGCCAGTTGTGTAGCGGCCATTGCCCGAAATTCCGCCCAGAGTGACGTTGATCGCACCAGTGGCCGAAAGCATTTCGTGCATTTGTGGATTCGAGACGACGCCGGTCGTTGCGTCCTTGATCCACACAAAGCGCGTATCCGTGCCATCGCCGCGCCGCGCAAATCCCACCACGATGCGACCATCATTGGAAACATCATAGGCCATGCTGCGATTGCCGCCGAGCGAGCCGATATATTCGAGCCCGCCATCCTCGGTCCAGCGGAACGCACCCGGCATGGAAATGAAGTTCGAGTAGCCAACGACCACGCTGCCATCCCAGGACACGCCGGTAGCGTAGGAGTTGGCGCCGATATCGGCCCCAAGATCGACCGCATTGCCGCCGCTGTCCCACCGTGTCGCACGCCACAAGCCTGAACCGGAAGCCTGCAGGAGACCAACGACATAAGCGCCATTTCCGCTCATGGCCTGGGAAAGGATTGAACTCGGCTCGTTGGGAAGCCCATAAATCCTGTCAAAGCGGCTCTGCGCCTCCGCCTTCGGAGCCGCGACCAGAGCTGTCGTTGCCATCAGCGCCGCCGCCAACAGCCACCGCCCCCCGATCTGTCGTTTCCGTGTCCCAAAAGCGCGCGCCGCCATAAGTCTCTCCCAAAAGCAAAAGCCGGTCCTTGCGAACCGGCTTTGGCAATTAGGGCACCCATTTCATCAGCTCAACGTGAGCGCCTCTCAGTCAAAACCATTGCCCTTCGCCATAACGGCCTAGACCTCCTCCTCGCCCCGCTTCCACGCCCCCGGCGTCACGCCAAAGCGCCGTCGAAACGCGGTGACAAAATTGCTCACCTGCGCATAGCCCAGTTCCCAGGCAAGCTGCTTGAGCGGCAAAGGCGTCCCCTCCTCCAGCGCCTGCCGCGCCGCATCGAGCCGCGCATCGCGCAGGAAGGCAAACACCGTCGTGCCATAGAGCTGCCGAAACCCGCGATTGAGCCGCTTTGCTGAAAGCCCCACGTCCCGCGACAACGCCTCGAGATCGGGCGGCTCGCGCAAATCGAACAGCAGCCGGTCACGCGCCATGCGCACCTTCGCCAGGTCGCGAGCCGGCAATGTATCGTCCGCCTCATGCGACCGGTCGAGCACGCTGAACTGATGGGCGAGAAATTCCAGCGCCTTGGCCTGGCGGAAAATCCGGTTCATCGGCCCACGAAAGGCCGGGCGCAGCAGCTCCTGCGCCACAAGGCGCAGCTTGGCCGGCAGCGTCGCCATGCCCAGAACATCGTCCTTTCCCCTGTCCAGCGATGCCGTGAACAGTTCCGGCAGGTTGGAATCTCCCCCCACCAGCTCCAGCGCCTCCGGCTCGAGCCGCAGCGACACGGCCCGCCATCCCCGATGCGCATCGATTTCGTAGCGCGCGCGCCTTTCGACCGGCGTCATCACATAGGCCCGACCATCCTCGCGCCAGCTTTCGTTGCCGCAGCCTTCAAGGCTCGCCACGCCCCGGCTCGTCAGGATGGCACCGAGAATAAGCCGTCCCCGGCTCGGCTCGCCCGCCTCCACCTCGATACTGAAACGGCAATCGGGCGTCGCCTCGCTGCGATAAAGCCACAGGCCCGGCAGCACCTGCGTCTCCTCGAGATAGGCCTTGGCGGCCCCATACCGAAAGCTCAGCCGCTCGCGCTCCGCGAAATCCGCGACTTGCGTGTGCCGCCCACTCGAAAACAACCAGTCCGTCATCCGCGTCCCTCGGAAGCAAGCCCGGCACGCTAGAAGAAAATCGCCTTCTGTCAAATCACTGAAATTATGAACGCCGGACGCCAATACATGCCGGAACAGTAAATGGCGCATTCAGTACCAGTTCAGCGCCGGTGAACTTTACTGGCCTCAACAAAGCGGGAGGGGCGGAGGGCCGTACCCCGCAGTTGAGGGACTGAACCAAATGACCAAGACCATCGCACTCACCGCACTCTTTTCCACACTCACCCTGATCGTCGGCACCAGTGCCGCCCTGGCCCAGCCGGGCGTCGCCACCAGCGGCGTCAATGTCCGCTCCGGCCCGGGCACCAATTTCGCCAAGCTCGGCGCGCTCAAGGCCGGCGAACTCGTCGACGTTCAGGAATGCCAGGGCTCCTGGTGCTTCGTCGATCGCCAGGCCGGCAAAGACGGCTGGGTCGCGGCCAATTACCTGAAACCTGCCGCCATCCAGGACGATGCCGACGAGGAAGAAGAGGACGACATCCCGTTCAATTTCGGCGTCACCGTCGGCCCCAATGGCCCGTCCATTTCCTTCGGCGTCGGCAACCAGCCCGCTCCCCTGCCGCAGCCGCCCCAACCCCAGCCGCCGCAAAATGGCGACAAGGCCTGCTTCTATACGGGCATCCAGTTCACCGGCCAAAGCGCCTGCGTTGCCATCGGCGCCAATTCGACCTTCCTCGTGCCCGGCTGGGACAATGAAGTGGAAAGCTTCAAGATCATCGGCACCGGCAAGGTGGAAATCTGCCGCGACCCCAATTTCGGCGGCGGCTGCGCCGTCTATGTCAGCAGCCAGTCGAGCCTCCACCCATCCTATGCCAACAACGTATCGAGCTATCAGACCTACTACTGATCAAAGGAAAGGCCAGGCAATGCCGGGCCTTTTGCTATTCAAACGACTGATGAACCCTAGTGCGGCGGATGCTCCGGCAATTGCTTGAGCTCCTCCTTCGTCCACGACGTCATGGCGTGAATTTCGCCGCCCTCGTCGCGCATGAAGTCCAGTTCATGTAGCGGCAGCGCAACCGGTTTGGCGCCAATGCCGAGAAAACCCCCAACATCGACAACGGCCGTACTGTCCATCCCGACCCCGTCGATATGATCGACAGTGCCGACCTTTTCATCATCGACATCATAAATGATCGCCCCTTCGAGCATTGCCGGGACAAGCTCGGTGCTGGAAAGGCGTACATGATGGCTGTGGTCCATGGTCAATCTCCTTTCATCTCCCAGAGAAACCAATGGCAGCCCTGCTCCGTTCCGTCGGAGCTCAATCACAATGACGAGTGCCCAGCGCGAAGATTGACACACCTATCGGTGCAAGGTATATATACCTATAATCGATAGGTATAGATATGCCCCCTACTCCATCCACTTTCCTCAATGGCATCCCCGAGCTCCTGGTCCTTCGCCTACTGCGCGATCGGGAAATGTATGGTTACGAATTGGTACAAGCCATCCGCGAGGCCAGCGCCGATCAACTCACCTTCGCCGAAGGCGTCATCTATCCGCTTCTCCATACGCTGGAGCGTGACGGCGCCCTCTCCACCCGCCGCCAGACCATCAATGGCCGCAGCCGTGTCTATTATTCCATCACGCCCACCGGTAACGAACGCTTGGACGCCCTCTCCGCCCATTGGCGCGCGCTCACCGGCGCCATCGCCAATATCCTGAAGGCGCCCCATCATGCGTGAGCGTTTCGCCGACCTTCTCGAAGACCTCCTTCGCGCCGGCATCTCACCGCGCCGCGCAAACCGCTACGTCCGGGAACTTTCGGACCACCACGCCGATCTCATTGAACATCTGGAGGCACAAGGCCTTTCCCACCAAGAAGCCGAACAAAGCGCCACGCAGCGCCTCGGCTCTCACGATACGCTGCTGTTACCCATGCTCGCCGATGCCCGTTTCCGCAGCATGGCATCGCGCTGGCCCGCCGTGGTCTATCTCGTCCTGCCCCTCGTCTCGCAGATCATCCTGGCACTCCTCGCAGCGATATTCCTCATCGCCGCGGCTTCGACGCCCCTTCGCCCCGCTCTGATCGATCTCGCCTCTGGCGCCGCTATCCTATGGCTCACCGGTTCCGTCATCCTGAGTTGGGCCGCCATTCTCGCCGCCCATCGCCGCCGCGCCTCCATGCGCTGGCCGGTTATCGCAGCCTTGGCCGTCGCCACTCTCGCTGCCGCCGTAAATATCGGTGTCACTATGCCCGTGGCAGAAATCCATGGCGAAATCACCCTCGCCCTCACGCATCCGTCGCCGCTATCTCTGGTTACCCTCGCGGCCCTGTCCCTGCTGCCCCTCGTTCTCCATTTCCGCGCGAGGTCCGCGACATGAAAAGCCTCGCCGCTCTTTTCCTGCTCACCGGCGCGGCAAGCGCGGCCCCGGAAGCCCATCACCTGACCCGCCCCGACGGCAGCCTCATCCACTACACAATCGACCGGGCCGCCGAGCCCGCCACTGGCCTCCTCGTCCTCAGCCAGGGTTCCGGCTGCCGACCCGGCGCCCAAAACGCCGCACTCGCTACGGTCCGCGCCGCCTTCTCCGCCTATGACACTCTGATCGTCGAAAAAGCCGGCATCACACCCGATATGGAGATCGACGAACTCAACTGCCCCGCCGACTTCTACGATCGCTACACAGTCTCCCAGCGCATCGACGACTACGAAGCCGTCCTTTCCACGCTCGGCCCTCCACCCAGCCGCGTCGTCCTTTTCGGCGGCTCCGAAGGTGGCCTCGCCATGGCCATCCTCACGACCAGACTGCAAGCCGACGCCGCCATCATCTTCTCCTCCGCCACCGGCACCAGTTTTGGCGACATGGTGAAAAGCACCGTCCCGCCCGAAGGCCATGCCCACATCGATGCCGGCTTCGCCGCCGCCCGCGCCAATCCCGACAGCAGCGAGCTTTTCGCAGGCCACGCCTATCGCTTCTGGGCCGACATTCTCGATTACCGCTCCATTGATTATATGCGCCAAACCGACACGCCCTTCCTCCTCATCCAAGGCGGCCTCGACACCTCCTCCCCCCTCGCCGCGGCCCGCGCCACGGCCGATGCTTTCACCGCCGACGGCCGTTGCAACCTGACCTATTGGGAATTCCCCGCCCTCGACCACGGCATGCTCGACCCCCAAGGCGCCTCCCATCTCCCCTCAGTTGCGGCGATGGCCGCCGCCTGGGCGGAGAACCCCATCCCTGCGCGCTAACCCATCGGTAGTCGCGCCTCGGGTAAGTAAAACTCGGCGCGCGGTCGATGCGTCCCATTAAGAGTTTTCCCGTAGAACTGACGGTGAAATGGTGGGAGCGCAGGCATGAAGGACGTCGTTCATCTCTCGGAAGTCGTGGGTGCGCTCAGCTACGCCCTGGACCTCACCGAGGGTCAGCCGATCGGTCATAGCCTCCGCTGCTGCTGGATCGGCATGCATATCGGCAAGCGTCTGGGCTTGTCCGAAGCATCCCTGTCCGACCTCTATTATACGCTCCTGCTCAAGGACATCGGCTGCAGTTCCAATGCGGCGCGTATCTGCAAGCTCTATCTGACCGACGACCTGAGCTTCAAAGGCTCCTACAAGCTGATCGACAACAAGCTTCCCGAAGTCTTGCGGTTTTTGCTCGCCAACACGGCGCGGAAATCCGGCTTCGTCGAACGCCTGCAGACCATGATCAGTGTCGCGCGCAGCAGCGGCGAAATCGCTCGCGAACTGATCGAAACGCGCTGCCAGCGTGGCGCCGACATCGTCCGCAACATGCATTTCTCGGAAGCCGTCGCCCACGGCATTCTCGATCTCGACGAACACTGGGATGGTTCCGGCCAGCCGTTGCAGCGTCGCGGCCGCGATATTTCCCTCTTTGCCCGCATCGCCCTGATCTCGCAGGTGGTCGACGTCTTCTTCATGCGCGGCGGCGCGCCCGCTGCCGTCGCGGAAGTGAAGAGCAGGTCCGGCCGCTGGTTCGACCCCGAACTGGTCTCGATCGTCGCGACCTTGGAAAGCGACGCCTTCTTCTGGCTTCCCCTCCTCGCCAATGATCTGCCGGATCGCGTCGCCGATCTCGAACCGCAAACCCTCGTGCGCTCCGTCGATGAAGACTATCTCGACGACATCGCCGCCGGCTTCGCCCAGGTGGTCGACGCCAAGAGCCCCTTCACTGCCGGCCACAGCGATCGCGTCTCCCTGTTCGCCGATCTCATCGCCGAAGAGCTTGGCTGCGATGCCGAACATCGCCGCTGGCTCAAGCGCGCCGCCCTTCTCCACGATATCGGTAAGCTCGGCGTTTCCAATACCGTTCTGGACAAGAATGGCCCGCTCGACGAGGAGGAATGGGAGCAGGTCCGCAGCCACTCGCAGCTTGGCCGCATCATTCTCTCCAAGATCAGCGCCTTCCGCTCCATGGCCCGCATCGCCGGCGACCATCACGAGCGGCTCGACCGCAAGGGCTATCCTTTCGGCATCGGCGCCGCCGAGATCGACCGCGACACCCGCATCGTCACGGCCGCCGATATTTTCGACGCCCTCACCGCCGACCGCCCCTATCGCAAGGCCATGCCGGTTCCCGCCGCCTTCGAGGTGATGGAACGCGGCCTCGGCACGGCCATCGATCCCGAAATTTTCGCCGCCCTGAAACGCGGCTTCGCCCGCATCAACGGCATCGTCGAAGCCCCGGCTCCCGCAGCCGACGCCACAGAGGACAAGCACGCCGACGCGGCGAACGCCGCCTGAGGCCCGTTCCCTCTCCGTTCACAATATGTTAAAAGCCGCGCTCCGTTTCCCTGCTGACATTGCGTGACAGGACACCCATCTTAGGGTCACCCTGCACCATCCGTTCTGCTGAAGAAGAGCCCGCGCCATGGCCCCCAAGACGACTCGCCCCGGCAAAGCCGAATTTTCCATCGACGAGTTCTTCGCCGAGATCGAAAAGGCCGAGGATCTACAGGCCAACAAGCCGCTCTACGCCGAGCGCATGAAAAACAAGCGCGCCCTCGACCGCGCCGAAGCGGCCGAGAAGGAAGCAGCTCAACCCAAAACGGCCCTCGAAAAGCGCCGCACCACCAAGTCGAGCCACGACACCGCCACCGGCATGTCGGCCAAGACGGCAAAAACCAAGATCAACTCCGTCGACCGCGTCGACTTCGACGGCTTTGGCGAGGCCCCGCAAGCCGGCTTCGGCCATGTTCCCTCGGCCGCGACGCGTAGCGCGCAAACCGAAAAGCCCATGACCGCCCGCGAGATTTCGCGCATCGCCGCCGCCGATCCCGAGGCGCAGGCAAAAATCCGCGAAGCCCTCGATGTCTCGGTCAAGAAGAATAAGGCCAAGAAGGGCGAGAGCCTCGAAAACGCCACCACCGTCGGCATCACCGCCACGGTGAAGGCCCTCGAACAGATCATCCTCCACGGCCGCAAGGAAGTGGAGGGTTCTTCGCCATGGGTCCCCCATCGCCCGGAACGCCCAGAGAAACTTGAGGGTGGAAAACCCTTCAAGCTCGTGACCGATTACGAGCCGCGCGGCGACCAGCCCACCGCCATCGGCGAACTGGTGGAAGGCATTTCCAACGGCGAAACCGACCAGGTGCTCCTCGGCGTCACCGGCTCGGGCAAGACCTTTACCGTCGCCCAGACCATCATGCGCACCCAGCGCCCGGCGCTGATCCTTGCGCCCAACAAAACCCTCGCCGCCCAGCTCTATGGCGAGTTCAAGCACTTCTTCCCGGAAAACGCCGTCGAATATTTCGTGTCCTACTACGACTACTACCAGCCGGAAGCCTACGTTCCGCGCACGGACACCTATATCGAGAAGGAATCCACCATCAACGAGCAGATCGACCGCATGCGCCACTCGGCGACGCGGGCGCTGATGGAGCGCGACGACGTCATCATCGTCGCCTCGGTGTCGTGCATCTACGGTATCGGCTCGGTGGAAGGCTATTCCGCCATGATCATCGACGTGCACCAGGGCGAGAGCATCGACCAGCGCGAAATGCTGCAAAAGCTCGTCGCCCTGCAATACAAGCGCAACGAGCAGGCCTTTACCCGCGGCACTTTTCGCGTGCGCGGCGATACCGTCGAAATCTTCCCGTCCCACTATGAAGACGCCGCCTGGCGCGTCTCCCTCTTCGGCAATCAGGTCGAAAAGATCGTCGAATTCGACCCACTCACCGGCAAGACCGTGGGCGAACGCAAGTTCATCCGCATCTATGCGAATTCCCACCACGTCACCCCCCGCGCCACCACCACCGGCGCCATAAAACTCATCCGGCAGGAACTCGCCGGCCGCCTGCAGGAACTCAACGGCGCCGGCCGCTTCCTTGAAGCCCAGCGCCTGGAACAGCGCACCCTCTTCGATCTCGAAATGATGGAAGCCACCGGCTCCTGCGCCGGCATCGAAAACTACAGCCGCTACTTCTCCGGCCGCCGTCCCGGCGAGCCCCCTCCGACGCTCTTCGAATATCTGCCCGACAATGCGCTTGTTTTCGTCGACGAAAGCCACGTCACCATCGGCCAGCTCGGCGCCATGTATCGCGGCGACCTTCGCCGCAAGGCAACCCTGGCCGAATACGGCTTCCGCCTGCCCTCCTGCATGGACAACCGCCCCCTCCGCTTCGAGGAGTGGAACGCCATGCGCCCGCAATCGGTCTATGTCTCGGCCACCCCTGGCTCATGGGAAATGGAACAGGCCGGCGGCGTCTTTGCCGAACAGGTCATCCGCCCCACTGGTCTCATCGATCCCCCGGTCGAAATCCGCCCCGCCACCCATCAGGTGGACGACGTCATCGACGAGATCCGTCAAACGATCAACAAGGGCTATCGCACCCTCTGCACGGTCCTCACCAAGAAGATGGCCGAAGACCTCACCGAATACATGCACGAGCAGGGTATTCGCGTGCGCTACATGCACTCCGACGTCGACACCATCGAACGCATCGAGATCATCAGGGATCTCCGCCTCGGCGCCTTCGACGTGCTGGTGGGCATCAACCTCCTGCGCGAAGGCCTCGACATCCCCGAATGCGGCCTCGTCGCCATTCTCGACGCCGACAAGGAAGGCTTCCTCCGCTCCGAAACCTCTCTCATCCAGACCATCGGCCGCGCCGCCCGTAACGTCGATGGCAGGGTGATCCTTTATGCCGACAAGGAAACCGGCTCCATGGAGCGGGCCCTCGCCGAAACCACCCGCCGCCGCGAAAAGCAGATCGCCTACAACGTGGCCAACGGCATCACGCCCCAGAGCGTAAAAGCCCGCATCAACGACATCGTCGACAGCGTTTACGAGCAAGACCACGTCACGATCAGCATTGGCAAAGGCAAGGACGGCAAGGAAAAGGTCGTCACCGGCGACAACCTCGCGACGGTCATCAAGGACCTCGAACGCGAAATGCGCGAAGCCGCGACGAACCTCGAGTTCGAAAAGGCGGCGAGATTGCGCGACGAGGTCAAACGGCTACGCGAGATGGAGCTGGATACGTTGTCTGGGGAAGTGGACTAAGCCACAATCGAGCCGAGTTAAACTAGCGCCGGCCTTCTTTCTCTCTCCAGTTCTAGGTGAGAGTTAGGACTAGACGAGCATCTGCGTGTAGACAAAAAGACAACAGCGCGATCTTCTTTACTTGATAGGGGAGATTCGTGTGAAAAAGCCATTTCGTGGAAGTCGCGACACAGACGCCAAACTGTCAATGCTTCATGATTATCTGAAGCACTATTCCATAGCCCTGCAAGACCAAGGGTTCGCCCGACTTTACATCGATGCGTTTGCTGGAACGGGCAGCAAAACCGAGACTCGTCCGGCGTTACCTCTGTTCGGACCAGAGTTCGCTGAACCTCATGAAGTCAATACGCCCGGCTCGGCTCGCCTTGCCCTGTCGGTTGAACCCCCATTTGATACGCTCGTCTTCATTGAGCAGGACCAGGACAGATTTCACGAACTGGAGCGCCTCGCATCTGAGTATCCCGATCACAAGATATTTCTGAAGAACGGTGATGCTAATCAGAACGTGAAAAGGCTCTGTTCTGGGGTGCCTTGGCACAAGCGGCAAGGCGATGTCCTTGGTATGCGGGGGGTCATTTTTCTTGACCCGTTTGGCATGGAGGTCGAGTGGTCCACGGTGGAGGCGGTCGCCGCCACCGAGGCGCTCGACTGTTGGTACTTTTTTCCACTGTCGGGCCTGTACCGCAATGCACCGCACGACCGCGCAAAGCTTGAGCGAGGAAAAGAGGAAAAGCTGGATAGGTTGCTTGGCACCACCGACTGGCGAGAACGTTGGTATCAGCACTCGGTACTACCCGAAAATATGTTCGAAAGCGAAACAGAAGCAGTTCGCCGCGCGGACGTTGATGCAATCGAGGCCTACGTCTCAGAGCGGCTAGCGAGCGTATTTAAGGGCGGTGTGATGCCCCCGGTTAGGCTTAGGCACAACAACAATGCCCCAATGGCATCTCTGTTTTTTGCGGTAGCGAACCCGAGTCCCAAGGCAACCGCGTTGGCTAAGCGCATTGCAAGCTACATTCTCAAACCAGGCAGTTCATCCCACACGCGGTCGCGATAGGTGCGTCCGGCCGCCTTCTTATTTGTTCCGCCCCACTGCTTGAAGAAGAAGGCTGTGCCCGACCGCTTGCATGCCGAATGTATTTCATCAACCCAGGTAGCGTTCATCGGGCGCGATTGGGGGCCGGACTCACCGCCAACTATGGCCCAATGAATATCATCCAACTCTGCCCCCGCTACTGATCCTATCAGCGGCTCGAATGACACGAAACGAACCTCAGCCGGCACGGTGCGCAATTGATTGAGTCGATTAACAACTCGACTATCCTCAACGCTCGTGCCGAGCCAGACGTTTTGCAGAACATCAAAACCCCCGCCCGACAAAACAGAAGACATTCGGTCTGGACGCTTCGTTAGTATCTGAAATGTATGCTGACGTGCCCCAGCCATGGCTGACCACACTTTGCGGATGAACTCCACCGGAACGTCGGGATGGAAGAGATCCGACATGGAATTGACAAACACCTTCCTCGGTCTCTTCCAGGTCGACGGAATAGAAAGCGCAGCATCATCCAGTACGATTTTGCCTGTCCATTTCGCACGCCCACCTGACTTTCGTGTGGTCCCCACGTACTTATCGACCCCCATCGCCTCCAGGCGAGCCGCCATTCTCATCGCATAGCAATTGGTGCACCCCGCCGTGGCTATCGTGCATCCAGCCACAGGGTTCCAAGTGGCATCGGTCCATTCAATTGACGTGTCAGCCATCTGATAGTTCTCCTGAACGCAGGATGTGACAGCTGCGTAAAGAAACCGTGATGGAACAAATAAGGAACACAGTCAAACCAACTCAAGGTGATCGAGAGCAGGAAGAGGTCTCGACGACCTCCTACAGCACAACAAACTTCGGCATTGGGCTAAATCGTAAGAGAATGCGACAAGGTTGTCGCCTCGGTAACCAGATATCACCGATAGAATAGTTTCCGGCGCTTCGTTTTGTGCCAGTATGTATTCATCTGTCTTGGCGGCGTAGATTTGGCGATCGCCAAGGAGGTGAAAATGACGATCTCCGATTCCTCAACCTACAAATCTAACGTCTACTCAAAATGGGGAGAAGCAGCTCTTGCCGGCTTCCAGGCCGTGCCGGACCTTTTGTTGCGTCGCCAGCATGAGCTTCGCCTGAACACCACAGACTTAGTCGTTCTGCTGAACATTCTAATGCACTGGTGGTATGCCGACAGCCCGCCGTTTCCGCGCCCGACTTCAATCGCTCAACGAATGGGCCTAAGTGTGCGTTCAGTCCAGAGATCCGTAAAAGACCTTGAGGCTATGGGCTTCATAACGCGAAGCCACGATTGGCATGGAAACGCAGTTCTTGACCCTTCAGGTTTGGTCGCGCGTCTCAGAGAAATTGCACAAACCGATGTGCACTTTTTAGCGAGACGTCAGAGACTGCAAGAGAGCGGTCGCCTCGAGTCATAACCGCCACTCACCCCAACCATAACCTAAACCGCCGATCCACCGCCGCGCCCGGCGCAAACTCCTGCACCAGCCGCACCAGCTCCTTCGGCTTCACCGCCAAATGGCTCGCCGGCACCAGCACATGCCCGCCATCGGCCAGAAAAATCTCCAGCGTCCAGCCCGAGGACCCGGCGCTGCGATAGCCGAGCGATCGAAAATGGTCCCAGGGAATGACCACCGGCACGGCAATGCGATGATCGACAAACCCCTCCGGCCCCAGCGTCACTTGCGGCGAGCGGTCGAGCAGTTTTAGGAGATCATAGAAACCAAAAAACACGCCGCCCGCGATCAGCAGCAGCGCGAGCCATAGCGCCTGCCCCGCTTCGCCGCTGAAAAATGCCCGGGCAAGGATAAAAATCCCCAGGAGCACCATGGCGCCCTTGACCATCACCAGCAGGATGCTGATCACGCTGCGATCGGTATAAATGTGAATGGTCCGATCCATGCCTAGCCCGCCGGGCAGGCCTCCAATATCCGGTCGATTTCCCCCTTGCCACTCTTGGCGCCGAATTCACCCAAAACCTCGCCATCCACGCTGACCACGAACCCGCCGCGCAGTAGCGTCGTCAATTCCGGCCCGAAACTGGTAATCGTGCCGACCGAATAGCCATTGTAGTCGCTGACCTCGCTCTCGAAGGCAAAGCGCGTCCCCGCGCCCTCCAGTACGACCGCCGCCGGCTTCGCGCCCGCCGCCGCCGGCCCATCCACATAGATGGTGAGCACCACGTCGGCATAACCCTCCTGGCAATTCACCGCGACCGTCACATCGCCGCTGCCTGGCTCGTACCAGGCGAGGAACAGGTCGTTGACCCCGCTCATATCCTCTTCCTGCAGATGCCAGCCCTCCGGCACCTCCTGCCCCATGGCCGCGGTTCCCAAAAACCCCGCCATCAGTGCCGCAGGAAAACCCAGACGTGAAAACCCCAGCATCGGCAATCTCCCCTCCAAGATTGCCCCACTCTAGCGCCTCCGCGGCAAAAGTAGAGTCCGCCGGCCGACCCAAACTTATTCAACTTATCCCCGCCCCGAAAACCTGTGCCATCATTCCCCCGTTCCCGCCGATAACACGCGGCACCGACGAAGTGCCGGGCGGGAAGTCGGGTTTGCTCGGGGTCGCCTGGGCGAATGCGTGGATGCCGACCACCGGCCAGACGGCGGTGAGCCCCCGTTGCATCTTCGGATGCTTCCGACGGCGATCCGGACCGCAAACCCCAAAAGGGGGCCGCTCGAGGCGTGCGCAAAAAATCCCGAACTTGGGAAGCGGCTTTCGCCTCTTCATTTTACAAATCTTCGGGGCGAAAGCCGCTCTCCACCGTGCGCCCCATGGGCGTCGCGACCGTGCGCCCAAAGGGCGTCCCAACCGTGCAACCGCGACGCCCCACAGGGCCGGGCGGCGCTTGCGCGCGCGTGGCGGAATTTCCCAAAGGCATCAGCGATTTGCGCGTAGAATCAAGCCCTTGCACGGCGCGCTTGAATCAAAAAAGCCGGAACCAAATCCGGCGGCTCCCGGTTTCTTGGCCATTGCCAAAGGCGAAAGCCGAAGGAGATAAAAATGAAGAAATTTCTGATTCCGATCATTGCCTCTGCCGCGCTGGTGGTTCCCACCCTGGCGCATGCCCAGATCATCAAGAGCGAACCTGAAGCCGAAGCTGCCGGCGGCGCCGTTGTCGGCGGCACGGCGGGCGGCGTCACCGGTGCCGTCGTCGGCGGCCTCATCTTTGGCCCCATCGGCGCTGCCATTGGCGGCTTTGCCGGGGCTACCATCGGCGCCGGCGCCGGCATCGAAGCCTCCTCGGTCGACTATGTCCGCCTCAACCCCACCGAGCCCGTCGTGCTCGAAGGCGACATCGACGTCGGCTATGCGGTCCCCGAAGCCATTGTCATTCACCCCATCGAGGGCGATCCGGCCTATGGCTATTTCTACACCCAGGACCGCGTCTACTTCGTCGACCTCTCCAATCGCGCGGTCGTCTATTCTCCCGGCATCGTCGTTGCCGCAGAATAACGACTTTTACAACGGCCGCCCCCGGGCGGCCGTTTCGCATCAGCCGGTCCTATTGCCCCGATAAAAAACCTTCGTTGGACGCGATTTAGCTGCAGCGCCAAACTCGCCCCATGACCGAACGTCTCTCCAATGGCGGCCCTCCCCTCGACGACGACCACACCCCACCCTGGGGCCGCAATGGCATCGGCCGCTATTTCGAATGGGCCGCGGCCAAGAAAAAGGCCTTCGACGCCCCCTACGACGTCGCCGTCCTCCGCGCCCGCCGCGCCGCCCTCATCGGCCTCACCTACGAGGAATATACCCTGGAAATCCTCGAACGCGGCCGCTACCTCGGCACCGGCGATGTGGAACGCATCGCCGAAATCAAGCGCCACCGTCCGATCCGCTACTAAGCGCCTTGCAAGCGCCATCGTGCCAGCGCAAGAGTGCCCCATGCGCATCCTGTTCGTAGCGGCCCTCGCCGCCCTGACCATCACCCCGGCCCTGGCCGAACCCACTGCCCGCGTCTCCGGCGGCAACATCGCCGTCCGCACCGGCCCCGGCATGTTCTACGGCATAATCGGCCGCATCCCCGACGGCACGGAAGTCACCCTAGACTATTGCACCCGCGACGATCGCTGGTGCTTCGTCACCGACACAGGCTGGGTCGACGCCTCCTGGCTCGTCGGCTGGTCCGCCAAAATGCGCGTCACCCCACCCGACTTTTCAGGCCCCGGCTGGTGAGGCTACAGCCAGCCCTTAAGCTCGCGCCGCACCATATCCTCAATCATCTCCATGCCCGCGGGGCTGTCATTGAGGCAGGGGATATAGGCGTATTTCTCGCCCCCAGCATGGAGGAAAGTCTCCTTGCCGCCCATGGCGATTTCTTCCAGCGTTTCGATACAGTCAGCCGAAAAGGCCGGCGCCAGAATCGCGACCTTCTTGATGCCCCTCCCCGGCAGTTCTTCCAGCGTCTTGTCGGTATAGGGCTGCAGCCATTCCGTCGGCCCGAACCGGCTCTGGAAAGTCACCATCAGCTTCTCCTTGGGCCAGCCAAGATATTCACGCACCAGCCGCGTCGTCTTGTGGCACTGGCAGTGATACGGATCGCCCTTCTGCAGATATTCCACCGGCATGCCGTGATAGCTGGTGATCACCAGGTCCGGCTCGAAATCAAGCGCCGCCACACCGTCGCGGATCGAATTACCCAGCGTCTCGATATACTTCGCATCCTCGAAGTAAGCGGGCGTCGTCCGCACCGCCGGCTGCCAGCGCATGGCTTTTAGCGCATCAAACGCCTTGTCGTTCGCAGTAGCCGTCGTCGTAGCAGAATACTGCGGGTAGAGCGGCACGAGGAGTATTTTTTGGCAGCCCGCCTTCTGCATCTTCTCAAGCACGCTCTGCGTCGATGGATTGCCATAGCGCATGGCATATTCAACCATCACGCCATCGCCGCTCATGCGTTCCGCCAGCGCCTCGGCCTGCCCCCGCGTGATGACGCGAAGCGGGCTCTCGTTGCGCTCCTTGTCCCATATCTGGGCATAGGCATGCCCAGCCTTTTGCGGCCGAAAATTCAGGATGACCAGGTTGAGAATCGGCCACCAAAGCCACTTCGGCGTCTCGATCACCCGCGGGTCAGAGAGAAATTCCTTGAGGTAGCGCCGAACGCTCCAAAAGTCCGTGGCGTCGGGCGTTCCGAGATTGAGCAGCACCACGCCAATCTTGGGCGCAACAACGGACGGATGACTAGGGGGCAGATGATCGGACATGGGGGCGCCAGTTTGGAAATCTTCCAGAGTTGCCGGCAACATAGAACTTTCTCGCCCCGCCGCAAGGCGGCTATGGGTCGCGCTTTCGCTTGCGCTGGATCAAGACGGTGCGGCTCTAGAGGCTGGCCATCAACAGGAGGATGCCGAACAGCAGCACGAAGACCGCCCCGGCAAGCTCGGCCCACCAGACGATTCTCTGCGCCAGGGCGCTGTCTCCGCCGCCGAGTCGGCTCACCAATCCCTTGGCGCCCACCGCCAGCGACGCCAGCACCGCCACGGTGATCGCCGTCCCCAACCCCATCAGCAGCACCGAGACCACGCCCGCCAGGAGTACGCCCTGCGATAGTGCGAAGACCATAACCACTAGTGCGCCGGAACAGGGTCGCAACCCCACAGCCAGCACCACGCCCAGCTTCTCCCGCCAGCTCCCCTTGAGGTCCCCCGGGCCAACCGCATGGTGCATGTGCTCGGTATGATGCTCATGCACATGGTCATGCTCGTGATGGTGCGCGTGATCATGACCATGATCGTGATGATGGTCGTGGTGATGATGGTGATCATGCCCATGGCCGTGCCCATGATCACCATCATGATCATGCCAGATATCGCGCTTCACCGGCTCTTCATGGTGCTGGTGGTGGTGATGCCCCCATCCAAAAACCTTCCGCGCAATCAGCCAAAGCCCTAGTGCAACCACTATGGCATAGCTCAAGACTTCCACCCAATAAGCGGCATCGCCGAGGGCCGTGCTGGTCAGCTTCAACACTCCAGCCAAGACCAGCACAAAGCCGATCGCCACCAGCGATTGCAGCAGCGCCGACAGCGCACTGAGCGCAATGCCCTGGCGCAATTGCCGCTCATTGGCGAGCACATATGACGAGATGACCACCTTGCCATGCCCCGGCCCGGCAGAGTGGAAAACGCCATAGAGGAAGCTCAGCCCGCCCAGCACCCAAAATGCGGTCCAGTCCGTCCGCATCCGATCGAGCGCGCTGGTCATGGCGGCATAAAAAGCCTTCTGCTGGTCCCTCACCCAGCCAAAAAATCCCGTGCGCGGCAGGTTGAGGCCCCGCTCCGGCGGCGGTCCGCCAAAGGGCGCGGCCGGTCGGGCTTGCGCCACATGCTCCGTCGCCTGCAAGGCCGTCGTCGCCACCGGCGCTTCACCGCATGAAATGACGATCATCCCCTGCGTGCCGCGCATCGCCGCAGCCAGATCCGGCGGTAGTTCCAGCACGTCCGGCCCCAGTGCATAGAGCCGGTCTTCGGTCGTCTTATCCATCGGTCGCGGCGGCACCAGTTCCGTCCCACAGCTCGCCGGCGGATTCTCCAGCGTCACATGCCCGACATCGGCAAAGCTGATCGCCACATAATATTCGGCGTCGAAGATCCCCAGTTCAAACCGCGCCCCCGGCGCAACCGGCTCCACAGCATTGATGGAAAAATCCAGCGTGACCTTGTTGTCCTCATAGCGCATGCGCTGGTCGCCCACAGGCGTGAAATGCACGCCATCGCCGGCCACGGTGTAAAATCCATAGTCGGCGAGCCCGACCATGTTCTCGTCCGCCAGTTCCTGCATTTCCTCTGACGAGACGACCCCATCGCCATTGGTATCGAGCCCCTGCACCATCCACACGGAAAAAGCCGTGTCAAAAGTCCAGCTATTGCGCAGCGTCGCGATCCGCCCCGCATCGTCGAAAACGACGGCCACCTTGGCATCGATGAAAATGTGCGGATGCGCCATCGCCGGCTGCGCCAGCCCGAGCAGCACCAGAACCAGCCCTGCAAGCCGCAGCGCCCACGCCCCAAATCGCGAAAAACCCACGCCCCAAACCCGTCAGTTGATCGGGTGCACTGCGAACCAGTCCACCAGATGGTCGATCAGCGCCCGCACCTTGCCGGCCAGATGCCGCCGATGCGGATAGACCGCCTGCAGCGTCTGCCCCGTCGGCAGAAAGCCGGGCAGCACCGGCACGAGTTCGCCACTCGCCACCAGCGGGTCAGCCAGATAGGACGGCAATACGACAAAACCGAGACCCATGGCCGCCGCCTTGCGCGCCGCCAGCGGCGAATTCACCCGCAACGGCCCGTTCACCGGCACGGAAATCGTCTTGTCATTCTCGATGAAGCGCCAGTTCGATTGGCCCTGCAAATTGACGTCGATGATGCAGGGCAAATGCCGGAGATCGTCGGGATGCTGCGGCGCGCCGATCGTCTTGATCAGCTCCGGCGACGCCCCCACCACCACATGCATATCGGCAATTTTTCGCGCGATCAGCGAAGAGTCCGCCAGCGTTGAAATCCGCAGCGCCACGTCGATCCCCTCGTCGACGAGATCGACATAACGATCCTCAAGCCTGAGATCGAGCGTCACCTTCGGATATTTCTTCAGATACTCGAAAATCGCCGGCGCCAGCGTCGACTCGCCAAAATTGCGCGGCGCCGAAACTCGCAGCATGCCGCGCGGCTCTGCCGTCTGGTCGGTTATGGTCGCGTCGAGATCATCAAGCTGCTGCAACAGCGACGACGCCTCGCGATAATAAGCCTCCCCCGCCTCGGTCAGGCTCAGCTTTCGCGTCGTGCGATTCATCAGCCGCACCCCGAGATAGTCTTCGAGATCGGTCACATATTTGCTGAGCAGCGCCTTGGAGCGGCCATGCAGCCGTGCGGCGGAAGAAAATCCGCCCGCATCAAACACCTGCACGAATGCACGAATGCGGGCAAGATCCTGCAAATTGGCCTCCATTGGCGGGAATCATACAGACGGCATTGCACCGCTGAACACCACCAATCGACGCATAACTCATCTGCAATCAGTGAACAATAACGGGTCTTGGTCGTTGCGTGATTAACGATAGGATGTTTCCACCGTCGACGCGCAACCGGAGTTCGGACTATTTTCCCGCTCATGGCCAAACCTTCACCCAATTCCTCGCTCTATCAACTGATCGCGGCTGGGCAATTGGCGCACAAGGCTTTGCTCGTGCCGCTCAAGGAACGCGGGCTCGAACCGGGCGACGACGCCGTGCTCTTCGAATTGGGGCGCTCCGGCACCACCGAGCAGGAACTGGCGGAAACCCTTGGCCTGCCGTTCGAAACCCTCGAACCCCGCCTTATCAGACTCATCGATCGCGACCTCGTCGACCGCCGCGCCGTCGGCCCGGAACTTGTTCCGGGTGTCGCCCTCACCGAACGCGGCATTCGCATCCGCAATAGCCTTGCCGATCATTGGGCCCAGCTCGAAGAAGCGCTCCTTGGCGAGCTCAAGCCAAAACACCGCAAGCGCTTCGGCCAGATTCTCCGCCGCTTCACCGATCTCCTGCAGTTTTGAACGGCGCCGGCCGCGCCGAAGCAACGCACTGAAGTTTCGCGCATTTCCTGAATCGATGTCTGAAGGCTTCGTTCAGTCTGGGTTCATCCACGATACGCTTTAGTGGACGCAGGCAAAAACAAGCCAACGACAGGGAAAGGAGAACTCCCATGGCTCTTAATCGCAAGCTGATCACTTCCGCGCTTGCCACCCTGGCAGTGCTGGCAACCACCGCAGCGGCCTCCGCCGCGCCCGCCGTCGCGACCAGCAATGTCAATGTGCGCTCGGGTCCGGGCACCGGCTATGCCGTGGTCGACGCGCTGCGCCGCGGCGAACAGGTCGACGTCCAATACTGCCGCGGTAGCTGGTGCTTCATCCAGAAGCGCGGTCCCGATGGCTGGGTGTCTTCCAACTACCTCTCGAGCGGTGGTGGCTGGGATGACGACTGGTACGAGCCGGCTCCGCCGCCGCGCCCGCCGCACTGGAACCCGCGTCCCCCGCGTCCGCCCCACTGGAACCCGCAGCCCTGGCCGCCGCGTCCTTACCCGACGCCCTACCCGACCCGTCCGGGCGCCAGCTTCTGCTTCAACGGCCCCAACGGCTACTTCTGCGCCGGCAGCTAATTCCGGTCCGCATCTGATCATCGAGCGGCCCCCTCATCGGGGCCGCTTTCATTTTCGTACACGGTTATTCTTGCCAACACGCGATTTTTCGTGTACGAATATTTTCGTGAACATCACCTTTGATGAACCGAAGCGCCTGAGCAATATCGCCAAGCACGATGGCCTCGACTTCGCTTCTCTCACGGTCCAGTTCTTTGAAACCGCCGCAATCTTTCCCGCCAAGGGAGACCGTCTCCTCGCCATCGGCGTGTTCGAAGGCATCGTGATCGCGGTGGTGTTCCAACCCTTGGGAACCGAGGCGCTCGCCGTTATCTCCATGCGCCCTGCCAGCCGAAAGGAAAGGGATCTACTATGACGAAAAAATTCAGCGCCGACCGCCCGCTGACCGATGCCGAAGAGGCCGACATCCAGCGCATGATCGCGTCGGACCCGGACAATCCCGAAATTGCCGACGAGCAGGCCAAAGGCCAGATAAGCTTCGCCGAAGCCATGAAGCGTGGCAGGGGCCGTCCCAAACTGGATAATGCCCGTCAGGCTGTCACCCTGCGGCTTGACCCCGAAACCATCGCCAGGTTTCAGGCCACCGGGGAGGATTGGCGCAGCCGCATGGTGGAAGTGCTCGACAAAGCGCGAATCTGACGGTCACTCCACCGTCAGCCGCTCCACATCGACACCATAGCGCTCCAGCGGCGCCCGTGCCTTGCGAATGAGAAATTCGTTGAGCCCGTAGGCCACCACGGCGCCAACGACCATGGCAATGCCAAACCCGCGCCAGCCATCCTGGCTGGCAATCGCAATGGCCGAAAACAACGTTACTCCGCCCACGCCAAGCAGAAACCAGCCGCGTTTCTGGCTCGCCACGCGAAAATTCCGCGCGCCGGCATGCAACAGATCGCGCAATTCGCTGTCGCTCATCGCCACGAGCTCAGGATTGCGGCGCTCGCGCCTTATCGTCTCGATATAGGCGTCCACGCGCCGCAAGGTCAGCGCCTCGCGCTCCTTGGTCACCTTTCCGCGCGTCAGCAGCGTCCAGCCGCCGCCGATCAGCAACAAGACCAAGGCGATTTGCAGCCACATGGTGAGACCTCCCTATCCAGCGCTTCACATGCCCATTCGGGGACAGGCCTGCAAGTGCCGCCTATTCCTCGCCCACAGGCGCAGCCGCCACGACCGGAATGCGCTTCTGTCGCTCCCGCGCCATCACCACCAGCCCGGCCGCGACGATAACGGCCGCACCCACCAGCGAGATCGGATCGATCCACTGCCCGAAGACCACGATGCTGAGCACGATGGCCCAGGGTAGGGAGAAATAGTTGAACGGCTGCAACACGCTGGCCGGCGCCATGGTCAGCGCATAGACCATCAGGCCATGCCCGGCGCAGGTGGTCAGCATGGTCACCACCACGAGCGCGAAATCGGTCCACGGCATGGGCTGCCAGAAAAATATGCCGACCCCACTCGACATCACCAGCCCCACCAGCGCGCCATAGGCAAGACTCGTCGCCGCGCTGTCGCTGCGCGAAACCTGGCGCGTCAGAACAATGTAGAGGGCATAGGAGGCTGCGGAGGCGATGGCAAAGGCCACGCCCCATTCAAGCGGCACGCCACCCGGCCGCAGGATGATCAAGGCGCCCAAAAGCCCCGCCCCCACCGCCGCAAAACGGAAGATACCGACCTTTTCCCCCAGAATCGGAATCGCAAAAACCGTCACCAGCAGCGGATAGATGATGACGATGGCCTGCAATTCCCCCAGCGGCACCGTCTGCAGCGCTATGGCAAAGCACCAGATATCGACCATCAGCAACACGCCGCGCAGGATTTGCCGCTTCGGCATTTTCGAGTGCAACGCCTCGCGCAGCGGCCCCTGCCGCATCACGATGATGAGGGCAAAGACCGCAAAACCCCAATAGCGCATCATGGTGATCTGGAACGGCGAATGCGCCTGCACCAGAAGCTTGGCGACCGCGTCCTGAACGCCGAATACCGCAATGGTGGTGAGGGTAAGGGCAATCGCGCGGCCCAGATTATCCGCGCGTGGTTCAAGGGGGGAGGACATGGTCACCGGAGGGAAAAGTGTGGCGCCTCGCAAATATGGGCCTCGCGGGGCGCCGGAACGCTATAGCAGGAAAGTAGCCAAGTCGATCTTCAGCTCCAGATGAGCCGAAACGTCTTCGGCCTCAGCTCTTGGCCATCGCGGACTTGATGATGCCGGCGATTGCCGTCAGCACGCCACCGCCGACAAGGCCGGTCGCGCCCTGTCCTGCCAATGCACCGATATCCAGGCCTCCCGTGCCGGCGGCTGCACCCACCAGCGAGTCGAGGCCGGGAATCATGCCGGCCAACCACGTGCCGGCAAGGCCCCCGATTGCACCGACAATAGAATTGCCGGTGGTCCCGAGATTGAGGTTCTTGGCCAATTGTCCGATGACATTGCCGCCGGCACCGCCGGCGATCAATTGCACCAATAAAGGCACTAAGACTTCCATGGTAGTCCCCTCGTTTTGCACGGAAGCTCCAACTTCCGTGTATGGAAACGTTAACTCTCCTCGCGGTGCAGGGAAAGCACAAAGCTACTGCCGCGTTCTGTCATTTCATTTGAGATAACTGAGCCCGAAGAAGCCTTTGCGCTTCGCCCGCCTGCCCACGCCACGATTGAAGGAAGCGGCCAATCCGGCCTATTGTCCGCCCGATGTCCGAAACGCCCCGAATCTATCCAGACCAGCCCGGCATAGCCCTCGTCACCGGTGCCAGCACCCGCATCGGCGCTGCCATCGCGCGCGCCCTCGCCGCCGCCGGCCACGCCGTCATCATCCACTATCGTTCGGATGAAAATGGCGCCCGCACGCTCGCCGACGAACTCAGGGCCGCAGGCCACCGCGCCGCCACCGTCCAGGCCGATCTCGGCAGCCGCGCCGATCGGGCCAGCCTCATCGCCAAGGCACAAAAATCCTTCGGCCCACTAACGGTGCTCGTCAACAATGCCTCGGTCTTTCATCCCGACAGTGCCCGGGATGTGAACGAAGACCTCTGGGACGAGCACTTTTCGATTCATGCCGAAGCCCCCATATTTCTCTCGCGTGATTTTGCCGCCCAGCTCCCCGACGGCATCGAGGGAAACATCATCAACATGATCGACGAACGGGTTCTCAAGCCCAGCCCCGCCTATTTCAGCTACACCCTCTCAAAATCCGTGCTCTGGACCGCAACCCAGACCATGGCGCAATCCCTCGCCCCCGCCATTCGCGTCAACGCCATCGGCCCCGGCCCCGTCCTGCCGCACAATGGCCAGAGCGAAGAAGACTTCGAGCAGAGCACAAGAACCCTGCCCCTCAAGCGCCACGCCGATCCCGACGCCATCGCCCGGGCCGTCCTCGCCATTCTCTCCATGCCGTCCTTTACCGGCCAGATGCTCGCCCTCGACGGCGGCAAGCATCTCGACTATCCCAGCCGCCGCGGCCCCACGCCCCGAAAATGACCGACACGCCCACTCCCCCGCCCTCCGGCCCTGAAGTCATCAAGAACTTCGTCCGCACCCTGCCCTCGGCACCGGGCGTCTATCGCATGCTCGATGAAAACGGCGAGGTCATTTATGTCGGCAAGGCCCGCTCGCTAAAGTCGCGCGTCACCAATTACACCCGCCCCGAAGGCCTTTCCGTGCGCATCCAGCGCATGATCATGGCCACCGTCTCGATGGAATTCGTCCGCACCGAGACCGAGGCCGAAGCGCTCCTCCTCGAAGCCAATCTCATCAAGCGGCTAAAGCCGCGCTTCAACGTCCTCCTCCGCGACGACAAGAGCTTTCCCTACATCCTGATCGCCACCGATCACGAAGCCCCGGAACTGACGAAACACCGCGGCTCCCGCCGCCGCCCCGGCCACTATTTCGGCCCCTTCGCCTCCGCCGTCGCCGTCAGCCGCACCATTGCGAGCCTCCAAAAGGCGTTCCTCCTGCGCAATTGTTCCGACAGCTTTTACGCCGCAAGAACAAGGCCGTGCCTCCAATACCAGATCAAGCGCTGCGCCGGCCCCTGCACCCGCGAAACCAGCCTTGAAGCCTATGGCGAGCTGGTGGAAGACGCGCGCCTCTTCCTCACCGGCAAATCGCAAACGGTCCGCGACCACCTGCAAAAGGACATGGCGAGCGCCGCCGAAAACCTCGATTTCGAGCGCGCCGCTCTCCTCCGCGATCGCCTCTCGGCCCTGGCGCTGATCCAGTCGCAGGGCGACGCCACGGCAAAATCCGTCGAAGAAGCCGACGTCTTCGCCATTCATCACGAAGGCGGCCAGTTCTGCGTGCAGGTCTTCTTCTTCCGCGCCTTCCAGAATTGGGGCAACCACGCCTTCCGCCCCAAGGCCGACGACTCCCTCTCCGACGCTGAAGTGCTCGAAGCCTTTATCGGCCAGTTCTACGAAGACCGCACCCCACCGCGCCTCGTGCTCCTCAGCCACGAAATGTCCGAGCCCGAAGTTCTCGAAGAGGCGCTACGCACCCGCGCCGGCTACAAGGTCCGCGTCGAAACCCCTCAGCGCGGCGAAAAGCGCGACCTCGTCAATCACGCCCTCCAAAACGCCCGCGAAGCCCTCGGCCGCCAGCTCGCCGAAGGCGCCTCCCACCGCGCCCTCCTCGAAGGCGTCGGCGAAATTTTCGGCCTCGAAGAAACCCCGCGTCGCATCGAGGTCTACGACAACTCCCACATCTCGGGCACCAATATGGTTGGCGCCATGATCGTGGCCGGCGAAGAAGGCTTTTCCAAAAAGCACTACCGCACCTTCAACATCAAATCCGACATCTCCGCCGGCGACGATTTTGGCATGATGCGCGAAGTCCTGACCCGCCGCTTCACCCGCCTCGCCACCGAAAGCGAGACCGACGCCGAAGACGAACAGACCGGCATGCCCGATTGGCCCGACGTCGTCTTCATCGACGGCGGCGCCGGCCAGCTCAGCGCCGTGCGCGGCGTCATCGCCGAACTGAACCTGCCCAAGGAAGTGACCTTCATCGGCATCGCCAAAGGCGAAGAGCGCGATGCCGGCCGCGAAAAATTCTTCATGGAAGGCAAGGACGCCTTCATGCTCCCCCACCGCGACCCGGTCCTCTACTACGTCCAGCGCCTCCGCGACGAAGCCCACCGCTTCGCCATCGGCACCCACCGCGCCAAGCGCAAAAAGGACGTGGTGAAAAACCCCCTCGACGAAATCGAAGGCATCGGCCCCACAAGAAAACGCGCCCTCCTCAATCACTTCGGTTCCGCCAAGGCCGTCGCAAGAGCGAGCCTCATGGACCTCGAGTCAGTGCCCAGCATCTCCAAAGCCATGGCCCAGCTCGTCTACGATCACTTCAACCAGACCTAGCCCGGACCTGTCCCTCTCCCCTTGCGGGAGAGGGACAGGATTTTTGCGTTCAGCAAAAATCCAGGGTGAGGGGTATCTCTCCTCCGCAGAGGAGTTGGCAATGACACGGTGCCACCCCTCATCCCAGCCGAATTCGCAAACGCGAATTCGGTGACCCTTCGGGCACCTTCTCCCGCAAGGGGAGAAGGAAGAAAAGTGCTGTAGACTCGTCGAAATCCCCCACCCCCATTCGTCGCGTTAGCAATCCCCAGCCCCGGAGCATCAGATGAAATTCATCACCATGGTGAAAACCCTCAACCCCGAAACCGCCATACACCCGCCCGTCGAACTCATGCAGGCCATCATGCAGCTCGGCATGGAAGCCGGCGCCAAGATGACCGAAACCGGCGGCATGGCCCTCGCTGGCACCGTCACCACGAAACAAGGCCAGATGATCACCGATGGCCCCTTCGCCGAGGCCAAGGAAATGGTCGGCGGCTACGCGGTCTACGAGCTCGAAACCGACGCCGAAATCATCAACTGGACCGAACGCTTCGTCGATCTTCATCGCAAGCACTGGCCAGTATGGGACGGCGAGGTCACCATCCTGCACCTCCAGCAATTCAATATGGCCGGTTGAACGCTCCGATGTGATCGCCCCGCGGTCACAACAGCGCAACCTCCGCCCGCGCCCACCCGTTCGGCTCCCACCCCACAAGGAGTCGAACCATGACCGAAGAAAACAACAACATCCTGCCGCCCGGCGAAGCCGTGGACCGCATCTGGGAACTGGCCGAAAAGATCGACATCTGCATGCTGACCACCTGGGACGGCAACCAGCAGCGCAGCCGCCCCATGTCCGCTAGGGTCCGCCGCGAAGAACACGCCATCTATTTCCTCACCGATCTCGAAGGCCACAAGCTCACAGAGATCGAGCAGTTCCCGCACGTCTCCCTCGCCTGGGCCGACAATGGCGGTCACAAATATGCAGTGATCGCCGGCGAAGCCGAAGTGCTCAACGACCGCAACATGATCGCCGACCTCTGGGAAAGCTTTGACAAAGCCTGGTGGGACGACGCCAATGATCCGCAGATCCGCCTCCTCCGCGTCACGCCCGATGACGGCGAGGTCTGGGACAGTCCAAACATGCTCGTCGCCACCGCCAAAATGCTGGTCGCCGCCGCCACCGGCGCCAAGCCCGAGATGGGCGACACCGCCAAGGTGCGCATGTAGCATCCCCGGCCCGCGGCACTCCGCGGGCCATTTCTGTCTATCCCCTTCCCACACCCCAAGAATCGTTTAGCTTCCCCCCTCTGGGAGGGAGAACCATGGCGATCATCTCGGCACAGGGCGTCGAAAAGACTTTCCGCCAGCCCAAGCGGCAATCCGGTCTGGCCGGCGCAATTCGCAGCCTCTTTTCGCGCGACTACACCGAGGTTCGCGCGGTCAACGGCATCTCTTTTACCATCCAGCCCGGCGAAGCCGTCGGCTATCTCGGCCCCAACGGCGCCGGCAAGTCGACCATGATCAAGATGATGACCGGCATCCTGGTTCCCACCGCCGGCACCTTGAGCGTCCTCGGCCGCGAGCCCCATTCCAATCGCATCACCAATGCCGCCGAAATCGGCGTCGTCTTCGGCCAGCGCAGCCAGCTCTGGTGGGATCTGCCTGTGCGCGACAGCTTTGACCTCAACCGCCACATCTACGACATCCCGACCCCGCGCTTTGCCGAAAACCTCACCCGCCTCACCACCATGCTCGACATGGGAGGCTATATCGACCGCCCTGTGCGCCAATTGAGCCTCGGCCAGCGCATGCGCGCCGAAATCGCCATGGCCCTGCTGCACGACCCCAAAATCCTCTTCCTCGACGAACCCACCATCGGCCTCGATGTCGTCGCCAAGGACGTGGTCAGAAAATTCCTCGCCGAGGTCAATCGCGAGCGCGGCACCACCATCATCCTCACCACCCACGATCTCGTCGACATCGAAGAAATCTGCCCCCGCCTCATCATGGTCGACGACGGCAAGCTGCTCTTCGATGGCGAACTGAAACACCTGCGCAGTGCCCTCGGCTCCCGCCGCCGCCTGAAACTCGAATTCGGCACCGACCCCGGCCCGATCACGCTCAAGACCGCACACCTCGTCACCGACGAAGGCGCCGCAAAACACTTCCTGCTCGACAGCGAACAGACATCCATCCTCGATGTCCTCACCGAACTCGGCTCAGGCCACGACCTGAAAGACGTCAAACTCGAAGAGCCCGACATCGAGGAAGTGATCCGCACTTTCTATAAAAACAAGGTGCAGGCGGGAGTCGCGCCATGAAGCTCGCCGCCTATCCCGCCTTCACCGCCACGGCCTTCCAGTCGCGCCTCGCCTATCGCAATCAGGTCTGGTCGGGCGTCTTCGGCGAGCTGGTCTTCATGTTCGCCCGCATCGCCATCTGGACATCGGTCTTCAGCACCGTGGCCTCGGATAGCGTCGACGGCGTCACCCTGCCGCAAATGATCACCTATGCCCTGCTCGCCGGCCCGGTGCTCTATTGGGACTATTCGCGCCTCCTGCGCGATGTCGGCACTGCGGTAAAGTCAGGCGACATCGCCGTGTACCTGCTCAAACCCCTGCTCTATCCCGCTTATATGCTGGCCAATCATACCGGCAACTTCCTGTTCGACTTGCTTACCGTCACGGTGCCGGTCGCCATCATCATAGGCTTCACCGTCGGCCTCGTTCCCCCGGCGAGCCTCTTTCACGGCCTGGCCTTCCTCCCCTTCTGGGCGCTCTCCTTCGGCATGCTGTTCCTGCTGACGACCATCCTCGGCCTCGCCGCCTTCTGGCTGATGACCGCCGATTCCCTTGATTGGTTCTTCAACAGCATCATGACCCTGCTGGCCGGGGGCATCGTCCCACTCTGGTTCTTCCCCGGCTGGCTCGCTGCCATCGCCGGCAACCTGCCCTTCGCCTGGGTCTCTTACTATCCCGCGGCCATCTATATCGGACAGCTCGATCCCTCCCAGGCGCTGACCGCCTTTATCATCGGCCTCGTCTGGTTCGCCGTGCTGCTGGGTGTCCTGCTCTGGCTCTGGGCCAAGGCCCGCCACCGCCTGATCGTACAGGGAGGCTGACATGGCTCGTCTCCACGTTGTCATCCCCGCCCTCGTCCACACCTTCATCAGGAGCAAGACCGAATATCCCGGCGCCATGGTTTTGGGCTGGCTATCCCAGTTCGCTGCCTATGGCTCGATGTACACGGCCATCTCCCTCATCCTCGCCCGCTTCGGCTCACTGGGCGGCTGGGTCTGGCCGGAAATCGCCCTGCTGCTCTCCTTCCACCTCCTCGCCTATTCCCTTGGCGCGTCGCTCAGCTTCGTGCAATTCCGCGAAATGGAAGAAAAAGTGCGCATAGGCACGATGGACGCGATCCTGGTAAAACCCGTCAGCACCTGGACCTATATCGTCTTCTCCGGCCTTAATATCGGCTATGCTGGCCACATCGTCCTGGCCCTCGGCCTCATGGCCTGGTCCCTCACCCAGGTCGACGTCACTTGGACCGGGCAGTCCAGCCTGCTCTTTGTCTGCTACCTGATCAGCGCCGCCATGATCATCGCCGCTGTCATGACCATGATCGGCGCCACCGCGCTCGTCTGGGTAAAATCCAACCACCTCTACCAGATCTTTTTCGGCTTCTGGGAATTGGCCCGCTACCCGCTCAACATCTTCCCCCTCCCCCTGCAGCTCCTCATGCTCACCTTCGCGCCCCTGGCCTTCATGGCCTATGTCCCCGTCGCGGCGACTCTGGGCAAACCCGTGCCCCTCCTCGGGGATTACGCCTCCGCAGCCGCCCTCCTCGCCGGTCCCTTGGTCACCCTAATCGCCATGGCCCACTGGCGCTGGTGCCTCCGCAACTACCAGGGCGCAGGCGGCTAGGATTTCTGCACAGAATCCACCCATCCTCGATTGTCACCCCGGCGAAGGCCGGGGCCCAACTTGAGATCTCGGGATAGGCCCCGGCCTTCGCCGTTGTGACACGTATGCGTCCCACTCATTTGGCCCAAAAGGACCGACACCCCCTCCTAAAGTCGGGACTCGACAAGCCCCGACTCCTCCGCTAGCTTCCTCACCATGATCAACGCAGCGACCTTTTTTTGGTATTTTAGCTATCCGCTCCCGGCGGAGGCTATCGCGCGCGTGTCCTGATCCCGACAAGACCAGACCAAATCGCAAGCCAGCCGCCCGACTTCCGAGGCGGCTTTTTTCTTGGCCCCTCGACCCAAAAAACTTCGAGGACTAAGAAATGCTCAAATCGACCGACGACCTCCGCATCACCGAGATCAAACCGCTGACCACGCCCATCGAGGTCATGCGCCAGCACCCGCGCACCGATGCCGCGACCCGCACCGTCATCGCCGCCCGCCACGATTTCCATAATATCCTGACCGGCCAGGATGATCGCCTGGCAGTCATCGTCGGCCCCTGCTCCATCCACGACCCCAAGGCGGCCATGGACTATGCCAACCGCCTCGTTGCCCTGCGCGAAACCCTCGGCGATCGCCTCGAAATCATCATGCGCGTCTATTTCGAGAAGCCCCGCACCACCGTCGGCTGGAAGGGTCTGATCAACGACCCCGATCTCGACGGCAGCTTCAACATCACCCAAGGGTTGCACACCGCCCGCACCCTGCTGCTCGACGTCGCCAATCTTGGCCTCCCCGCCGCTTGCGAATTCCTCGACATGACGACGCCGCAATACATTGCCGACCTCGTCTCCTGGGCCGCCATCGGCGCGCGCACCACCGAGTCGCAGATCCACCGCGAACTGGCCTCCGGCCTCTCCTGCCCCGTCGGCTTCAAGAACGGCACCGATGGCAACGTCAAAATCGCCCTCGACGCCGTCCTCTCCGCCTCACACCCGCACCATTTCCTCGCCGTCACCAAGGACGGTCGTTCCGCCATCGCCGCCACGACCGGCAATGAAGACTGCCACATCATCCTCCGTGGCGGCAAAACCACGAACTACGACGCCCAGAGCGTTGAAGCCGCGGCCCAGGCCGCAACCAAGGCCGGGCTCAACCCGGCCATCATGGTCGACGCCAGCCACGCCAATTCCTCGAAAAACCCGGAAAACCAACCGCTGGTCCTCGCCGACATCGGCACCCAGCTCGCCGCTGGCGACAAGCGCATCATCGGCGTCATGATCGAATCCAACCTCGTCGCCGGCCGCCAGGACCTCGTCCCCGGCCAGGAACTGACCTACGGCCAGTCCATCACCGACGGCTGCATCGACTGGGACACGACCGTCACCACGCTCAATGCCCTCGCCGAAGCCGTCGAAAAACGCCGATCCGTGACCAATCAGGCAGTTGCCTGAGCCGATACCTGCGCTCCTTCGTCTCCCTCCCCCTTGTGGGGAGGGATCAAGGGGGGGTAGCAGCAAGCGCGAATGCCAACTCCCTTGACCCCCCGCCCCCATTCCTGTTCTGTCCCCCCATGGCCAGAAACCCGCTCACGCTCGTCCCGAATATCATCACCATCGCCCGCATCGCGGCGATCATCCCGATCGTCTGGCTGGTGATGGATGGCGACCTGACGCTGCGCATCATCGCGCTCGTCCTTTACGTCGTGGCCGCCGCCAGCGATTGGGTCGATGGCTTCCTCGCCCGCGCGTGGAACCAATATTCCGACCTCGGCCGCATGCTTGATCCGATTGCCGACAAGCTCCTCGTCGGCATCCTCATCGCTGCTCTCGCCTGGGACGGCAGCTTTTCCGGCTGGGACATGATTCCAGTCAGCGCCATCCTTTTCCGCGAATTCTTCATCTCGGGCCTCCGCGAATTCCTCGGCAATACCGCCGTGGTCCTCCCCGTCAGCCAACTCGCCAAGTGGAAGACCACCATCCAGCTCGTCGCCCTCGCCGTGGTCTTGGTCGAACCCCTCATCCCCGGCCTGCGCCTCATCTCCGACCTGATCCTCTGGGCCGCCGGCGCCATCACCCTCTGGACCGGTTGGAACTACCTCCGCGCCTCCTGGCCGCACCTTTCCGGCACGACTGCGAAATGAAAATCCTCTACTTCGCCTGGCTGCGCGAGCGCCTCAACCGCGCCAGCGACGACGTATCGCCGCCCGCCGAAGTCCAAACCCTGGCCGACCTCATCGTCTGGCTCCGCGCCAATGACGAAGCCCTCGACCTCGCCATGGCCAATCCCAAACAGTTCAAACTCTCGAAAAACGCCCGCATCGTCCCCTGGGAAACCCCCATCGCCGATGCCGACACGATTGCCATCCTGCCCCCCATGACCGGTGGCTGAGATGATCATCATCTCCGAAGCCCCCTTCGACCCCGGCGCCCTCCTCAACGAGTTTCAGGCCAACCACCCCGAAGCCGGCGCCGCCGTCGCCTTCACCGGCATGGTCCGCTCCACCCCCGATCGCCCGATCACGGCCCTCATCCTCGAATGCTATCCCGAACTCGCCCAAAACGAGATCGCCACCATTCGCTCCGCCGCCATCGCCCGCTTCAACCTCATCGACGCCGCGGTCCTCCACCGCTACGGCCGCCTCGTCCCCGGCGAACCCATCATGCAGGTGATAACCCTCGCCTCCCACCGCCAAGCCGCCTTCGATGGCGCCCAATACCTGATGGACTACCTGAAAACCGACGCGCCTTTCTGGAAGCAGGAAGACACCGCAGCGGGCACGGAATGGGTGGAAGCCAAGTTGGCGGACGATGCCGCGCGGGATCGTTGGCGCTAGTCGAGCCAGGATTTTGGTTCACGCATGGCGTGCACCACGGCTGCCACCCAGATCATCTCGACCTCTGGCCGGTAGAAAGCCAGATATGATCCGACCACCAGCATCCGCAGCCGATCTTGGATATCGTCTCTTGGGCTACCCATGTTTGGATTCTCAGCCGCCAAATCTATAGCATCAAGAATGCCATTGATGACTTTGTCGGCGGAGCGTTCGCTTTCTTCGGCAATAAAATACCAGATGTCAGCGATTTGGCGTCTCGCAGCTGGCGATAGGCGCGCTTCACGCACGCTTGGCCCGCCGGGACTTCACTTCGGCGAAGAAGGCCTCGCGATCCAGCGGTTTAGGCTCGCCGCTGTCAAACCCAGCCTGAATCTCCCGCCGCAGCCATTCGACCTCTGCCGCTTCGGCCGTCTTGCGCTTTTCCCAAAGCTCCAATGCTTCGCGAATGACCTCGCTATCGGATGCAAACCGCCCCCCGGCAACCGCCCTCTCGAGCAGCTTCTCGGTCTCATCATCCACCGATATGGTCAGCGTCTTCATACCCCCATCATATCAAACTCCTGCCCACCCTTCAAAAACAAAAAAGGCCGGACATCCTGCCCGGCCTCCTCAAACGCAAATCAGCGAAAGAACCCTACTCCGCCGCCGCCCGCTTCGGCTGCACCGCTGCCGAATAGGCATCGATCAGCGTCCGGCAACCTTCGCCCGGGGTGAACTTGTAGTCCCCAATCAGCGAAACCGGCGTCACTTCCGCGGCCGTGCCGGTCAGGAAACACTCGTCGAACTGGCTCAACTCTTCGGGCATGATATGCCGCTCGGTCACCGTAAAGCCGTTTTCCTTGGCCAGCGCGATCAGCGTCTGGCGGGTGATGCCGTTGAGGAAGCAATCCGGCGTCGGCGTCGTGATTTCCTTGCCCTTGATGAAGAACACGTTGGCGCCCGTGGCCTCAGCCACATAGCCGCGATAGTCCAGCATCAGCGCATCGGCAAAACCGTTGGCCATGGCATGGTCCTTGGAGAGCGTGCAGATCATGTAAAGACCGGCAGCCTTGGCCGAAGACGGAATGGTTTCCGGCGACGGACGCTTCCACTTGCTCCATTCAAGGCGAATCCCCTTGAGCTTTTCCTCGACCGAGAAATAGCTCGGCCAGACCCACGCAGCGATCGCCACATGCACCTTGTTGTTGCGCGCCGGCACCGAAAGCTCTTCCGAGCCGCGCCAGGCCACAGGCCGCACGTAAGCGTCAACCAACCCGTTCTTGTCGAGCACGAGGCGCTTTGCCGCCTCGATTTCGTCGACCGAATAGGGGAAGGGCATGTCGAGCGTCGCGGCCGAACGGATCAGGCGTTCGGTGTGCTCGCGCGACTTGAAGATTTCGCCGCCATAGGCGCGTTCGCCTTCAAATACCGAGCTGGCATAGTGAAGCCCGTGCGTCAGTACGTGAATCTTCGCGTCCTTCCACGGTTTGAGTTCGCCGTCGAACCAAATCCAGCCATCGCGCTGGTCCATGGGCACGCCTGCCATGATCCTCTCCAAAGTCTTCGTTTTTGCCGTTTGCTCGCGAAACGGGTGTTCCTTTGATCATGCCCCAAGGGCCATGCCCTTGGCAAACCTGAATGTCTTTGGGATAAGACGGAACGCCTTTGCGATGGAGTGACAATGCCAGAGAGCCCAAAAAATGTCAACAAGGCTGACATAAATTCTGGCCATCCCGTGCAGTCAGGCCTGCCGCTCGACATTATGGGCCTTTTCTTCTTTGCCTATCGCGACTTCACCGGCGATGCCGATGCGCTGCTCGAACGCCAGGGTTTTGGCCGCGCTCACCACCGCGTGCTTTATTTCGTCAACCTGCGCCCCGGCATGCCGGTCGCCGACCTGCTCGATATCTTGAAAATCACCAAGCAGAGCCTGGCCCGCGTGCTCCGCCAACTGATCGACAACGGCTATATCGAGCAAAAGACCGGCCATTCCGACCGCCGCCAGCGCCTGCTCTTTGCCACCGACAAGGGCCGTTCCCTCTTCGCCACGCTCTCGGCGACCCAGGCCAGCCGCATCGACGAAGCCATCGCTTCCCTCCCCCCCGAAGGCGCCCGCATGGTCCGCGAATTCCTGGTCCGGATGGTCGAACCATCCGATCATTCGGTTCTCGATCGGCTCAATCTCACCATCAATCTCTAGCGCTGCCTCGCCAGAAATAGGCTTGTGCGCCAATAACTTGTCCGGCACTCTGGAATCAGTTCGGCAGCCTTCGGGAGCGGCAGATTCTTAGTCTGGTTCAGTATCTGTCCGAAGCGCAGCGCCTGGAACAACAGGGCGAACTGGTCGAAGCCATCTGGTGCTACGAGACCATTCTGCGCGATCCACTGGTCGGTGACGACCGCCCGACCCTGCAAGCCGCCGGCCTTGGCCTCGGCCTCCTGCTCATCACCGAAGCCCGCCACAGCGACGATCCGCGCCGCGTCGACCGCCTCGTCAATCGCGCCATCACAGCGCTGACGACAGCCAGCCAATCCGACCCGACCGAGCCCACCTTGGGCCTTGCTTTGGCCGAAGCCCATATCCTGCGCTTTCAGCTCTCCGGCCAAACGGCAGACCTGCTCGCGGCAAACATCCAACTGGATAGATTGGCCGAGACAGAAGCGCCGCCGCTCGAACACATACACTCGCTCCGCGCGCTTCTCGCCGGCTCGCGCTAACGCAGTTCGTCCTGACGCAAAGTCTGGCGCAGGATCTGCACCTTTGCCGGGGTGACAACCGAATGCTTGGATGTTTCAGATAAAGCGTGAAGAGACGTTAGGACGACCTGTCCTAGCCCCGACCCAATTCCTCGCTGCGCTTCCGCGCCGCATCCACCGCGCGATCCATCAGCGGCGTCAGGCCATCTTCGCCCATCAGCACATTGAGCGCCGCCGCCGTCGTGCCATTGGGCGAGGTCACATTCTGCCGTAGCACACTCGCCGGCGCCGCATCGGCCTCCAGCAGCGCCGCCGAGCCAATAACAGTCTGCCGCGCCAGCACCATGGCCACATGCTCGTCGAGCCCCTGCGCCACGCCAGCCGCAGCCAGCGCCTCGACCAGGTTGAACACATAGGCCGGGCCCGAACCCGAAACCGCCGTCACCGCATCGAGGTCGCCTTCCTCGTCAAACCAAACCACCAGCCCGGCCGCCGACAACAGCGCCTCCGCCGCCGAGCGACCATCCTGATCGACACCGGCTCCAGCGACGACACCCGTGACACCCTTGCCGATCTGCGCCGGCGTATTGGGCATGCTGCGCACCATCCGATCGGTACCCGTGCCCTTGGCCAGCCGCGCCAGCGAAATCCCCGCCGCAATCGACACTACCAGAGTCTGCGGCCCGATCACCGGCACGAGGCTCGCCATCACCTCGTCGATCACCTGCGGCTTGACCGCCAGCACCAGCACATTGGGCAAAAGCCCCACGGCATGGTCATAAATCTTCAAATCATATTCGGCCGCAAAAGCCTTGGTTTCTTCGCTCGGTTTGGGCTCCACCAGCACCAGGTTAGTCGGCGGCAAGCCCGCCTCAAGCCAGCCGGTCGCCAGTGCCATGCCCATCTTGCCGGCACCCACCAGCATGACCGGCCCGATCGAGCGCAAATTCGCCATCACGCCTCTCCCACGGTTTCGAACATCACATGGCTCAGCGCATCCGCCGCCGATTTGCCTGCCCAGACGACGAATTGGAAAGCCTGATAATAGAGATCGCAGCTATCGCTGGCCGAACGCAAGAGCGCTTCGCACTGCTGCGGCGACACATCGGCGCCGCCTGTAAGAAGGTGCGAATTGCGGAAGAGCACGACGCCTTCCTTGTTCCAGATATCGAAATGTCCGATCCAGAGCTGCTCGTTGATCATGCTGATCAACTGCCGCACCTCCCCGCGCCGCCCATCCGGCACCTTCAGGTCGAATGCGCACGCGACATGGAGGCTTTCGAGATCCTCCATCCAGTTGAACGACACATGATAGTCGCTCCAGCCGCCGCGCACCGAAATCGAGATTTCGTCGGCGTCCTGGCGCTCAAAGTTCCAGTCATTGATCGATGCGATATGCTCGACCAGGTCCACCGGGTGGGACACGCGATCGGGCTCGTGGGCAATCAAGGACATTGGCCGTTTCCATGCTGGCTTGGCGCTACGTCGAATGCACCAGGAGGGGCGCATCACGAATGCGGACCCGCTCTCGCGCCTCCTCCGGCGTTCGAATCGTCCACAATGGAAAGGGTACACTGCGTTACTGATTCAGGCAGTCAGCTAGTTCAAGAGCGGCTATTCTCTTGTGGATGACAGTAACGACTTGTTAACTCTTGCCGCGCCGGCAGAGGCCTTTGCCTCCCTCCCCCTTGTGGGGAGGGAATGAGGGCGGGGGCACCGGCAAGCCTTAAAACCTAGCCCAGGCTCTCCGGCCCCGCCCAACCATGCCGGATGGACTCGCCCCAGCCCGGAAACCCATTGGCCTCCGCCAGCTTTGCCGCAGCTTCGGTGTCATAGGGCACGGCAATCAGCGCCGTCTGCCAGCCGCGCCGCCCCTTCTCCACGATCGCATAATGCGCGTCGGGCGATCCCCGCACCAATTGCATCCCCACCGAACCGGGATTGGCGATCAACCGCCCGTCGCTCAGCCGCAGGGTCCGCGCGATATGCGTGTGCCCGCAGAGAATGACCGCACTGTCGATCCCCCGAGCGTGCCCCGCCACCTCCTCCTCGGAAGGCAGCGTGGTCGTGCGTCCATCATAGAAATTGTCGAGCCAGGGCGTCTCGTCATTCTCCGGCGTACCGTGGCAGACGAAAATCTCGTCTCCCACCTCCGCCGTCGCCGGTAGCCCCGCCAGCCACGTCAATTGCTCGGCCGACAATCGCCCCTGCGCAAAGCGGTCGACCGCCCCTGCCCCACGTGAGCCGGTATCCACCGTCCAGCGATCATGATTGCCGCGAATAGCCACGGCATCGAGCCCCATTAGCCGCTCCGCCGCCCCCTTGGGGTCGATCGGCCCACTGACATGGTCGCCCAGCAACACGATGGCGTCGACATGCTCGCCGGCAATATGCTCGAGCACGGCGTCCAGCGCCGGCGCATTGCCATGCACGTCTGAAATAACCGCGAGGCGCAAAGTCTTAGGCGGTCTTTTCGGCCTTGAGCGCAGCCAGCTCCTTGCGGAGGGCATCAATCTCTTCGCCCTGCACCTGCACCAACTCGCGCAGCGCGTCAAAATCCTCGCGCTTCACCAGTTCCATATCGGCCACGATGCGCTGGGCCTGCGATTTGGCGACGGTTTCGACTTCCCGGCGCACGCCATCGGCCACGCCCGCAGCCTCGTTCATGATCCGGCCAAGGCCATCAAAAATCCGGTTGCTGCTCTGCGTCATGGCTTTTCCAACTCTCGGTTGCGCGTCTAGCCCCTATGTAAGCCAGCCCCACCCACTTGACCAGTGCGGTGAGAGGCCGCGGCACACCCCGCGCCCCTTCATGCCCAGGGACGCAGCCGTCGATGACACGATCGACTTGGCCGCTTCGCCCCGTAAACGTCGATGAGGCATCAAAACCGGATCAAACGTCAATAAAACGACCGGTACATTGCCGAACAAAAATTGGCGTACTACTGTTTTGCTGCTTGATTTGTTTCCATAAGGAAATTCAAGGGGGCACAATGAAAAGTAGACTCATCGCGGCGTTGGCCGCTTCTTTTGTATCGCTAGGCGCTACCCACGGCGCCGACCTCGTTCTCGTAGACCCGCCACCGCTGGTCATCCCCGATGCCGGTTTCGATTGGTCGGGCCTCTATGCCGGCCTCAATGCCGGCTATATCGGCGGCGAGGCCAAGTCCGTCGGCGCGGTGACGGGCGTCACCACCACCGTTCCGGTTTCCGGCGGCCTGATCGGCGGCACCCTGGGTTTTAATGCCCAGTTCGACCGCATCGTGCTCGGCCTCGAAGGCGACATCGCCTGGACTGGCGCCACGGGCACAGCCACCTGCGCAGCCAACCCGATCTATAATTGCGAGGGCAAGCTCGATTGGCTGGGCACGTTCAAGGGCCGCGCCGGTTTCGCCGTGGATCGTGTGCTCTTCTTCGGCACCGCCGGTTTCGCCGTCGGCAATACCACCGCCAACGTCACCCCTGCCGCACCAGCCCAGACCAACACCTTTACGGGCACCATGGGCGGCTGGACTGCAGGCGCCGGCATCGAAGCCTTCGTCACCGACGCTTTCTCGGTGAAGGCCGAATATAGCTATGTCAGCCTCAGTGGCCTCCAGGCCCCCACCGGCACGCTGTCGAGCGCCCAGGCCTCCAACCTCAGCGCCTCGACCCACATCGTCCGGCTGGGCGTAAACTATCACTTCTAGAAGCAACCGCCCCGGCCGAGTCGGGACGGCGTAGGTCTGAAATAGAGGCGTGAAAACACGCTTTCGGCGAAACCGCCGGCCCGTATCCGAAAGCTGCCCCTGCTTTCGCGATACACACGAGAGGCAAGACGTTTAGCGCGTCACCGCATCCCCAACATCGGACACCCCGATCGTTTCGAGCACTCGATCCATCGGCTCGAACCGGGTCCAGAACCCCGCCGGTATCTTCACGTCTGCCCCCAGCGACCCGCTCTCCTCGAACCAAGTCTGCGTATATTTGACATCGCTCATCTGCAGCCCGCCATTCACGGTCCAGCTCCCAGCGTAAAGTTCGGACAATTCCGCCAGCGTCGCCGGTTCGACATCCGGCCGCGCCCGCGTCATGGCAGCGACCCAGAGCTGCGGATCAGCCGCGAAATCACGCGCCGCCAGCGTTAGCGCTTCAAGCACGGCATCGACATCCCCGGCGCGCTCCTCCAGCACCTTCGTCGAAACCACATTGACCTTGGTCAGCACCGGCGCCGAACGATAGAATTCTGCGGCATCCACCAGAATATCGAGCCCCGTCCGCTCCGGCATGGCCAGGAACACGCCGATCGACATGGTCGTGGCATCCACCCGCCCCTGCTGCAACGCCTGCGCCCGCACCGCCGGATCGCCGAGCGGCACATAGGTCATCTGCTCGATCCTGGTCCCACGGCTCTGCAACACCAGTCGCGACAGCGTATAGTCGAGACTATTCTCCCGCCCGACCCCAAAGGTGCCCTCACTCAGGCTATCGAAGGTAACACCCTCCCGCGCCGCGATAATGTAGGGAATGGCCTTGTCGGTCGAACCCACCGCCACAAGGCTCTTGTCGCCCCGCGCATAAAGCCCCAGCAGCGCCTCGACCGAAATATTGGCCATTTCCCCGCCGCCGGTCAGCACGGCCGTGATCGCCATCGGCGTCTGCGCCGCCGGCACCAGCTCGACCTCGACTCCCGCCCGCTCGAAATAGCCCTCGCTCAGCGCCAGGTGCAGCACCGAATTGGGCACCAGCGGCACTTCGGTCGATGTTACGATGATCCGGAATGGCGCAGCCGCCGCCGGCCCCATAGCAAAACCTGCCAGCAGCAGGGCGATAGCGACCTGGGAAATTTTCAACGCAAAACTCCAATCGGAAAAAGCATTCAGGGAATGGCAAACCGGCGCTCAAGCCGTCTCAAAATAGCCGAGGTAGCACTGCCAATCGCCAGCGCCGTCAGCACGGTCACGAAATAGCGGGGCATATTGAACGACGCCCCATAGCCGACCAACAATCCGCCAAGCCCGGTCATCGCCGTATAGATTTCCGCGATGATACAGGCCGTCAGCGCCTGCGCGGCCCCAAGCCGCAACCCCGCGATCATCTGCGGCAGAACCTGCGGCCAGACGACCCGCACCTGCGCCTGCAACCGCGACGCACCAAGCCCCATCGCCGCTTCCTCATCGCTCTTGCCCACTCCCTCGAATGCCGCCTGCGCCGTCGTGGTGATCACGATGAAGGCCGCGAGCAGCACCACGACGATCTTGGCCGAGGGCCCCAACCCCAGCAGCGCCACGAAGAGCGGCATGAAGGCGATGATCGGAATATTGGCGAAGAAATCGAGGATGACCTTCATCACCCGCCCGAGCAGCGGCACCCGCCCCATCAACCCTGCCATGCCCCAGCCCAGCACCAAAGCCAGTCCGAGCCCGGAAAAGTAAATCTGCACCGTGCTGCCGACAGCGTTGAAATAATCGCGCTTCGGGTCCTGCATCATCTTGAAGAGGGCCTCGGCCGTTTCGCCGATGGAAGGAATGATCGCCTCGGGATATTGCCCCGCCACCCATTCCCAAAGCACCAGCAGCGCCACGATCAGGCCAAGCACGATCCAGGTCTCGGCCCGAACGCCCTTCAGCCAATCCCCCGTCTCCCGCCAGGCGTCCACCAACTCCCGCGCGCTGCTACGCATCCCGCCACTCTCCCGCGAATTTTCAGGATCGGTCCGGGAGCGAGTGTCTTCGTTTGACAAAGCGAGCCATTTCTTGCCGCGCGATGCGGACACTGTCCGTCACCCCTCCCAGGCAACGAGAACATCTCACCGGGTGATAGAAGCGCCAAGCGGGCCTGTCAAATGCAGGCGGCCGCCCGTCTTGCATCCCATTTTCAACTCGGCGTCATTCCCGCAAAAGCGGGAATCGCGGTTTCCGCCGATTTTCAATCCTTTGCCACAAATAAGGCTTCCAATTATAACTGCCGCAGTCGTTCGATTGCGCCCGCCCAAATTCTCATCGCTACGTTTTCACACCGGGTTTCCAATGCGTCCAAGGAGTTACAAATGCGAACAATGACGAAACCAGCTATGCTGGCGCTTCTGCTGGCCGGCTCGGCTCTGACCCCGGCCGCCGCACAAAATGCGCGCACCGAAACGGTCCACTTCCAGCGCGGCACCTCCGGCACGACCATC
Source organism: Devosia riboflavina (assembly GCF_000743575.1). Lineage (GTDB taxonomy): Bacteria > Pseudomonadota > Alphaproteobacteria > Rhizobiales > Devosiaceae > Devosia > Devosia riboflavina. The sequence goes on from NZ_JQGC01000004.1 coordinate 110,357, forward strand.
GAGGGCAAGATCACCGGCGATCAAAGTGTGCGCTACAGCATCGGCGTATCCGCAGGCCAGACCATGGATGTCCAGCTCGATACCGACAATGCGAGCAGCTATTTCAACATCACCGCCCCCGGCGCGAGCGAAGCCCTATACAATGGCTCCATCTCGGGCAACGCGACCTCCTTCGTAGTACCCTCGAGCGGCAATTACATCGTCGACGTCTACCTGATGCGCAACGCCGCCCGTCGCGGCGAGACCGCCAACTATGATCTCACCCTCTACGTCGAAAACGCTGCCAAGTCCGCGCCCACAGCGCCGCGCCCCCAGGCACCCGACACATCGAGCGCCGCCCCATCCCAGCTCGACACCAGCCAGATGCCTCGCTTCTGCGCCGGCGAAGCATCGGCCGAATACGGCGTCCGGCCGCAGGACATCACCGTCAACATGGCCTTCCAGTCCGGCAACCGTTTCGTCACCCAGGGCAATTTCGACCGCGACGGCAACACCACCTTCTTCAACTGCTGGTTCGGCCTCGACGGCACCTTCCAGTCCCTGAACTGACGCCCGCAAGAAGGGCACCCTCAAAAACCGATCCGACTGCTGGACGAAAAGACGCTGTCCCGCACTCGACAAGGCGTTTCGTCCAACTCAAGCTCCCTTCCGGCATTCCTGCCGCCGGAAGTGGACGCATGAAACAGCAGACGCCACTCATAGCCCTGGCCATTGCCACGGTCGGATCAATCGGCGGTACGCGGCTATCCGCGATCGCCGTTCCTTGGCTGGTGCTTTCCACCACCAACAGCCCGGTGCTTACCGGCGTCGCGGGCCTTGCGGAAATGTTGCCTTATGTGCTCGCCAAGGCACTAAGCGGCCCCTTCATTGACCGCCTCGGGGCCCGACGCATCGCCATCTGGTGCGACTGTCTTTCGGCCATTGCCGTCAGCGTCATTCCGCTGCTCTACTGGTCCGGCATTCTGTCCTTCTGGCTGCTCCTTCCCGCTGTCGCCTTCTTGGGCGTTCTGCGGGCGCCGTCCGATGCTGCCAAGCATGCACTGGTTCCCGTGGTTGCCGAGGCCGGCAGCCTCTCCCTGGAACGGGTCACCGGGATTCTCGGCACCAGCGACCGTCTTGCCGGGACGCTCGGCGCTGCCGGTGCAGGCATTCTTATTGCGTTGCTCGGCTCTGGCCCCGCCCTCCTCGCCAACGCAGCCGCCTTTGTCATTTCGGCCCTGGCCTTGACCATCGGCATGGGAACCACCGCCGCGGCGCATCCGAAAACCGAACCCACCTCACAAAACTACCGCGCACAAATGTCCGAAGGCTGGGCCGCGTTCAGCCGCGACCCCATCCTCGTCGCCCTCGTGGTGATGCTCGCCTTTACCGGGCTCTTCGACCAGGCCTATGCAACCGTTCTCTTGCCCGTCTGGGTCCGCTCTTCCGGCCTCGACGCCAGTTGGGTCGGCATTCTCCTCGCCGTCTTTTCCGGCGCGGCAATTGCCGGAGCCGCAGCCGGCGCATTTTTCGCCGAACGTCTGCCGCGACTTTTGATGTACGTGGTCGGCTTCACCTTTGCCGGTCCGGTCCCCATGGCGACGCTCGCTTTCGGCCCGCCCCTGTGGCTGATCGTCTCGATTCTGCTTGTCTGCGGTTTCGCGGCCGGCTTCCTCAACCCCATCATCGGCGCACTCCTCTTCGAACGCATTCCCAAACCCGTCGTGGGCCGCGTGATCGCGCTGGTGGGTTCGCTCACCTGGGTTCTCATTCCCTTTGGCGGCATCTATGCGGGCCTGCTTACCGACACTACCGGTATTCTTGCCGCCCTTGGCATCACCGCGGCCTTCTACGGTGTGGCCGCATTGTCTCCCGCCGCAATCCCCCGTTTCCGCGCCATAGGTCAGCGCCCCATCGCGCAACCCGCCAGTTGAGGTTGCGCCCACACATCCAATTGTAGAACTCTCCCCTTGCGACCCACCCCGCCATGAGGCTACGGCTGGCAAAACCCGAGAGCCTGTTTGAAAATTCGCTGCGGCGAGTCAGATGGCGGCGTTTTCGAGAACCGGAGCGGAGCGGACAAATCGTCCGTGAGCACCGGAAGCGCAGAAAACGCCGCCAGGTGACGCCGCAGTAGAATTTGGAACAGGCTGAACTGGCCGAGCCGGCAAAAGGACAAACCTTGCCCTTCCCCAATATCGACCCAATCGCCTTCGCCATCGGCCCCGTCGCCATTCGCTGGTATGCGCTCGCCTATCTCTTCGGCGTCATCCTCGGCGCCGGTTACGGCTATCTGCTGCTGCGCAACGAACGCCTCTGGCACAAGGGCACCCCGCCTTTCCCGGCCAAGGATATCTGGGATTTTGCCTTCTGGGCGATGCTCGCCATCGTCATCGGCGGCCGCACCGGCTACGTGCTGTTCTACAACCTGCCCTACTATCTCCAGAACCCCATCGAGATAATCAACACCCTCGATGGCGGCATGTCCTATCACGGCGGCATGCTCGGCCTCATGCTGGCGGCCATCCTCTTCACCCTCTCGAAAAAGGGCAACTGGCTCTCCTCGCTCGACCTCCTGGGCGCCGTCGCCACCATCGGCATTTTCCTCGGCCGCATCGCCAATTTCATCAATGCCGAACTCTATGGCGCCCCCACCACCCTGCCCTGGGGCGTCGTCTTCCCCACCGATCCCCTGCAGGTCGCCCGCCACCCGAGCCAGCTCTACGAAGCCGCCCTCGAAGGCCTCCTCCTCTTCCTCATCATCCGCCTCGCCACCCACGTCTTCTACGCGCTGCGGAAACCCGGTCTTGTTGCCGGCATCTTCGCCATCGGCTACGCCCTCTCGCGCATCCTCGTCGAATTCGTGCGCCTGCCCGATCAGCAGCTCGGCTACCTCTATGGCGGCTGGCTCACCATGGGCCAAATCCTCAGCCTCCCCATTCTTATCGGCGGCCTTATCCTCGTCATCTACGCGACGACGCGCCCCGTTAACGCATTGCGCCCCTAGGAGACGCTCAACGTGAACAGTACGCTAACACTGGCACAGCAGATCGACCTCCAGATCACCGCCGGCGGTCCCATCTCCGTCGCCACTTATATGGGTCTCTGCCTGACCCACCCCACCAAGGGCTATTACAAGGGCTCCGACCCCCTCGGCGCCGGGGGCGACTTCATCACCGCGCCGGAAATTTCGCAGATGTTTGGGGAGCTTATCGGCTTTCACCTCGTCAATGTCTGGCAACAGATGGATGAGCCGAAAAGCTTCAACCTCGTGGAACTCGGGCCCGGCCGCGGCACCCTCATGGCCGACATCCTCCGCGTCGCCTGCCGCGCCCCCGGTTTCCGCGATGGCCTCAAACTAAAACTCTTCGAAACCAACCCTGCCCTGACGGTCGAACAGCGGAATCGCCTCGAAAGCTACGAGCCGCAATGGCTTGAAAACTTTGAGCAATTCGACGAAGGCCCGATCCTCGTCGTCGCCAACGAGTTCTTCGATGCCCTGCCCATCCGCCAGTTCATCAAGAAGGAAGACGGCTGGCACGAACGCCTCGTCGGCCTCATCGACGGCAAGCGCGCCTTCGGCCTCTCGCCCACCCCAATCCCCAACGAAACCATGCCCTCCGCCGTCGCCAATGCCGAGCCCGACAGCCTGTTCGAAGTCTGCTTTGCCGGCGGCGAAGTCATGTCGCGCCTCGCAAAAGTGGTGGCCAAACAAGGCGGTAGCATCCTCGCCATCGACTACGGCTACGCCCGCACCCAGACCGGCGACACTTTGCAAGGCGTCCGCAACCACGCCTATGCCGACGTCCTCGAAGAACCCGGCGAAACCGATCTCTCCGCCCATGTCGATTTCGGCGCCCTCGCCGCGGTGACTCAAGAAGTCGGCCTCGCCGTACAACCCCTTGCCACCCAAGGCGAATTCCTCACCCGCCTCGGCATAGCCGAACGCGCGAAAGCCCTCGCCGGCGCCAATCCCAGCTCCGCCAGCGACATCCGCATCGCCCACGAGCGCCTCACCGGCAAGGACCAGATGGGCGACCTCTTCAAGGTTTTCTGCGCCCACTCCCCCGGCCTTAATCCCCCGGGGTTCACCGCATGATCGACTTTGTCTCCGTCCAGTCGCTGACCGATAGCGACGTCGTCCGCCACGGCTTTTTCGGCCGCCACGGCGGCGTGTCCACGGGCGATTTCGCCGGCCTCAACGTCTCCCACTCGGTCGGCGACAACCCCGACGCCGTCGAGGAAAACCGCGCCCTCATCACCAAAACCCTAGGCGGCGCGCCGCTTGTGACGCTGAAACAGGTCCACTCCAACCGCGCCATCACTGTCGAAGCCGGCAGCATCCCCGACCGCTCTGTCGAGGCTGACGCAATCGTGACCCGCCGCGCCGACGTGCTCATCGGCGTCCTCACCGCCGACTGTTCTCCCCTGCTTTTCGTCGATCGCCACGCCGGCATCATCGGCGCCGCACATGCCGGATGGCGCGGCGCGGTGGACGGAATTCTCGAAAACACCGTCGCCGCCATGGAAGCCCTGGGCGCCCAGCGCCGCCGCATCCAGCTCGCCATCGGCCCGACGATCAGCCAGCAGAATTACGAAGTCGGTGAGCAGTTTAAGGCCGACGCCTTGAATCAGAATGCGAACACCAAGGCCGCCTTCACGACCCCGCCCGGCGGCAAGCCCCACTTCGATCTGCCCGGCTACCTCGCCATCCAAGCCCGCGCCCTCGGCCTTGCAGAAATCACCGACACTGCCCTCTGCACCTATGCCGACCCCGCCCGCTTCTTCTCCCACCGCTACGCCACGCACCAGCAAACGAGAACCGGCCGCCAGATCGCCGTTATCGGCCTCGCTTAGGCTTAAATTTACGCATGAGACCAATGGGGCGTTGCAGTCATAAAAATGACTCGATAAAGCTGCCCGCGAAACTGGAAGGTCCCTCCTCCCCGGGGACTGGTTGAGACAGGATCGCCCTCATGAAACTGGTGACTGGCAACTCCAATCGTGCCCTCGCCCAAGCCGTCGCCAGCTATCTTGAGCTTCCCCTGACAGATTGCACGGTAAAGCGCTTCGCGGACAAAGAGGTCTTTGTCGAAATCCACGAAAACGTCCGCGGCGAAGACGTCTTCATGCTGCAGTCGACCAGCTTCCCGGCCAATGACAACCTGATGGAACTGCTGATCCTCACCGACGCCCTGCGCCGGTCCTCGGCACGCCGCATCACCGCGGTCCTCCCCTATTTCGGCTATGCCCGCCAAGATCGTCGCGCCGCCGGCCGCACCCCGATTTCGGCCAAGCTGGTGTCCAACCTGATCGCCGAAGCCGGCGTCAACCGCGTCATCACGCTCGACCTGCACGCCGCGCAGATCCAGGGCTTCTTCGATATCCCGACCGACAATCTCTATGCCGCGCCGATCATCACCCGTGACATCCTCGACAACTATAAGCTCGACAATACCATGATCGTGTCGCCCGACGTCGGCGGCGTGGCCCGCGCCCGCGCCGTCGCCCAGCGCCTCGGCACCGATCTCGCCATCGTCGACAAGCGCCGCCCCAAGGCCGGCGTATCCGAAGTGATGAACATCATCGGCGACGTCTCCGGCAAATCGTGCATCCTCATCGACGACATCGTCGATTCCGGCGGTACACTGGTAAATGCCGCCGATGCCCTCCTCAAGGCCGGCGCCAATGAGGTTTCGGCCTACATCACCCACGGCGTCCTCTCCGAAGGCGCCGCCGAGCGCATCGCCGGCAGCAAGCTCAAGGAACTGGTGGTGACGGACTCTATCGAAGAGACCCCCGCCACCAAGGCCGCCGCCAACATCCGCCGCATCACCATCGCAGCCCTGATCGGCGAAGCCATCGCCCGCACCGCCAGCGAACAGAGCGTTTCTAGCTTGTTCGACTAAGGCCCATCACAGATCGTCACCCTCGGGCTTGACCCGAGGGCCCTGCACTTGCCTCGCAACAGCGGAGTAAAGTGTCCTCGGGTCAAGCCCGAGGATGACGACCGGAGGGCGCGCCCGGCAGCGCCCCCAACAAAAATTCCCCCACCTGTCGAAAACCGCTTCCCCTCCCCGACATTGTTGTGCCGCACTACAAAACCAGCGGCCAACCGTGAAAGGACGAGTGCGATGCGTTATCTCCTCATGCTCTATGCCGACGAGAATGCCGGCGCCGCCATCCCGCCCGAGCAGATGGCAAAGGCGATGGAGGGCATGTACGCCTATCAGCAGGCTCTCGAAAAAGCCGGCGCCTTCGTCTCCACCTCGGCCCTCGGCCGAACCAGCGATGCGCGCACCCTTCGCATGTCAGGCGGCGAGATCCACAATGTGGACGGCGCCTTCATCAACCAGGGCGGCACGCTGAAGGTGGAAGAAGGCCCCTATGCCGAAGCGCGCGAGCAATTCGGCGGGCTCTTCGTCATCGAATGCGAAGACATGGACGCGGCCGTCAAATGGGCCGCCCGCTGTCCCGCCGCCCAATGGGGACCCATCGAAATTCGTCCTGTCGTCCACACCAGTTCCGCCAAGGAGGCGTAACCCATGCGCTACATGATGCTGATCCACCACGACGAAACCAATATCGGCGACCCCGCCGGCCAGCAGGCGCTCTACGCCGCCTGGGGCGCCTTCAACGAAGCTCTCGCCAAGGCCGAAGGCGCCGCGCCGGGCGAACGCATGCAGTCCCCCACCCAGGGCAAGACGGTCCGCACCCGCAATGGCGAGACCAATGTCGTCGACGGCCCCTATTCCGACGCCAAGGAACAGCTCGGCGGCTATTTCTTCATCGAAGCCAAGGATTTTGATGAAGCCGTCAAATGGGCCGAACTCTGCCCCGCCAGCAAATACGGTACTATCGAAATCCGTCCCATCGTCCAGCCGGACAAGAACTGGTGAGCGACACCGCCAGGCGAGCCGCCGAACGAGCCGCCCGTGAAAGCTACGGGCGCCTCCTCGCCTTCCTCGCCGCCCGCACCCGCGATGTCGCGGGGGCCGAAGACGCGCTGGCAGAAGCCTTTGCCAGCGCCCTAACCGCATGGCCGGAACAGGGCGTTCCGGCCAATCCCGACGCCTGGCTGCTCACCGTCGCCCGCCGCCGCCAGACCGATGCCTATCGTCGCAACAGTACCAGCAGATCAGGTGAAACCCATCTAACCCTGATGCGCGAAGAACTGGATGACCTCGCCATGACTCCGGAAGCCATCCCCGATCGTCGCCTCGCCTTGATGTTCGCCTGCGCCCACCCCGACATCGACCCGTCCCTCCGCAGCCCCCTGATCCTCCAGACCATTTTGGGCCTCACCGCCGCCGATATCGGCGCTGCTTTCCTCATTCCCGCCGCCACCATGGGTCAGCGCCTCGTCCGCGCCAAATCGCGGATCGCCGAACTCGGTATCGCCTTTGAAATCCCCGACACTGAAGACCTGCCCGGCCGCCTCGACGCCGTCCTCGAAGCCATCTACGCCGCCTATGCAAAAGGCTGGAACGACCTCGTCGGCGAGACGGGCGGCCAGCTTGCAGAGGAAGCAATCTGGCTCGGTCGCCTCGTCGCCTCGCTCCTGCCAGCTTCGCCCGAAGCCAAGGGCATGCTGGCCCTCATGCTCTATTCCCACGCCCGCCGCGTCGCCCGCCGCAGCCCCACCGGCGCCTATGTGCCTCTCGACGAGCAGGACACCGCTCTTTGGGACATGGAAGCCATCGAAGCTGCAGAAACCCTCCTCCGCGCCGCCAGCAGCGCCGGCCCGACGGGTCGCTGCCAGCTCGAAGCCGCCATCCAGTCCGCCCATGTCGTCCGCCGTCTGACGGGCACCGACAACTGGCCGATCATCGTAAAACTATACGACATCCTCCACGCCATGACCGGCTCGCCCGTCGTCCTCCTCAACCGCGCCGCTGCCCTCGCCGAAACCGAAGGCCCCGCCGCGGCCCTCCAAAGCATAGCGCCCCTCGCCGAAGACAAGCGCATGGCCGACTACCAACCCTACTGGGCCGTCCGCGGACGCCTCCTCGCCGAAACCGGTAACCGCGAAGCTGCGCATGAGGCGCTGACACTGGCCATGGGGCTTTCCACTGACCCGGCGATCCGAGATTGGCTGGAGGCGAGAAGGGGTGAGTTAATGGCCGGCTAATGGCCCGCCGATCTCGCCTTTTCCCACTGTGTCATCCCCGCGAAAGCGGGGACCTCCGTTTCCTGAACAGGGGTTCCCGCTTTCGCGGGAATGACATCGTGCGGAGGAGAGGGAAGTATCGCAGCAAATCCCCCAGAATCCCTTGCCCCCATCCCCCCTTTCCTCTATAGCCCGGCGCATGAAGCGCTCGTCACCCCTGGAGGACGGGCGCGTATGCCGTTGTGATGACGCATACACCAACCCAATGGATGCTTTCCATGGCTGAGACCAAAGTGCTCAAGGCACAGGCGCGTAACGGAGTTGGCAAGGGGGCCGCTCGCGAAGCTCGTCGTCAGGGACTCGTTCCCGCAGTTATCTATGGTGACAAGAAGCCCCCCGTCACCGTTTCCGTGGCCTATAAGGACGCGCTGAAGTTCATCTACGCCGGTGGCTTCAAGTCCCACATCCTCGACCTCGACGTCGATGGCACGATCCATAAGGTCATCCCGCGCGATTACCAGCTCGACGTCGTCATGGATCAGCCGATCCACATCGACTTCCTGCGCGTCGCCAAGGGCGCCAAGATCAACGTTCAGGTTCCGGTTCACTTCGAAAACGAAGAAGCGAGCCCCGGCCTGAAGCGTGGCGGCACGCTCAACATCGTGCACCACACGCTCGACCTGACCGTTTCTGCCGACGCTATCCCCGAATTCGTGACCGTCGACCTGACCGGCCTCGATATCGGTGACACTGTCCACATCTCGAACATCAAGCTGCCCAAGGGCTCCGCTGACCACAGCCACGAAGAAGACGTGACGATCGCCACGATCGTTGCTCCGTCGGCTCTGAAGTCCAGCGGCGGCGACGCTGCGGAAGAAGGCGAAGCATCAGCCGAGTAATCGGCCTCGCTTCGAGACTTTGGGGGCGGCCTTCGGGTCGCCCCTTTCTTTTTCTATCCACCGTGTCAGCGCAGGATCGTCCCCACCATTACGGTGTCATTCCCGCGAAAGCGGGAACCTCTGTTTTGGAGCACCAGGGCTTCTCACGACACGCCGCTACGGCTATTCCCTGTCTCAACGTCTTTTCTTGATTAGAGCGCGCCATGAAACTGCTTGTCGGCCTGGGCAATCCGGGCAGCCAATATGAAGGCAATCGCCACAATATCGGCTTCATGGCCGTCGACGCGATCGCTCGCGCCAATGGCATTTCCGGCTGGAAGTCCAAGAATTCAGGCCTCCTCGCCGAAGGCACCATCGGCAGCGATCGCGTGCTGCTGCTCAAGCCTCAGACCTTCATGAACAAGTCCGGCGACAGCGTGCAAAAGGTCGCGAGCTTTTACAAAATCGCCCCCGCCGACATCGTGGTCTTCTACGACGAGCTCGACCTCGCCCCCGGCAAGGTCCGCGTCAAAATCGGCGGCGGCAATGGCGGCCACAATGGCCTGCGCTCCATCGACCCTCAGATCGGCCTCGACTACAAACGCGTCCGCCTCGGCATCGGCCACCCCGGCAAGGAATTCGTCACCCACCACGTCCTCGGCGACTTCGCCAAGGCCGACAAGACCTGGCTCGATCCCCTCCTCGAAGACATCGGCCGCCACGCGGGGATGCTGCTCGCCGGAGATGATGCCGGCTTCATGAACAAGCTGGCACTGGCCGCGAAGGGTAGCGAAGAGCCGAAGGCAGCGCCAAAAGCGCAAAGCCACATCCGCCAAGCCCGCACCAGCAAGCCGCAGGCCGAAGTGCCCAAATCAGGCCCAATGGCCGACATGCTCAACAAGCTGTTTGGAAAGGGCGAGTAGGCCCTACCCAAGACAACCCAGCCACCGGACCTCCCTCGCCCCTTGAGGGAGAGGGACAGATTTTCTGCGTTCAGCAGAAAATCAGGGTGAGGGGTATCCCTCAGTAGCCCTCATCCTGAGCCTGTCGAAGGACGAGGGCGTGCCCCAACACCCTCCACTCGCCCGCCCTCGTGGTTCGAGGCTACGCTACGCTCCGCACCTCACCATGAGGTCTTCAAGACAAAAAGGCCCCGGTGCTTCCACACCGAGGCCCCAATCTCACTAACCTAACGCTTAGGCGACCCGCTGCTTCCGCGCCCCACGTGCCCATTCCGGCAACATCGTGCCATGGGCCTCGAGCAAATCATCCACCAGGTTCCAGATCTGATCCAGATCCAGTTCCGCGGCTGTATGCGGGTCCATCATCGCGGCATGATAGATATGCTCGCGGTTCTCCTCGATCAGCGCGCGAACCGTCAGTTCCTGCACATTGATATTGGTCCGGATCAGCGCCGTGAGCTGCGGCGGCAATTCGCCGATATAGGTCGGCTGCAACCCGTTGTCGTCGACGAGGCACGGCACTTCCACCGCCGCGTTATACGGCAGCGAGGTGATGACACCATTGTTCCGCAGGTTCCCGTAGATCACCGAAGGCTCGCCGGTCCAGACCGAGTTGACGATGGACGAAGCATATTCCTTGGACTGCTTGACCTCGATCCGATCGGCCTTGCGATAGTCCTCGGACGTCTGCTTCCACTTGGCGATCTGCTCGACGCAGCGCTTCGGATACTCGTCCAGCGGAATTCCGAATTTTTCGATGATGTCCTCGCGCCCTTCCTTGATGAAATAGGGCGTGTACTCGGCAAAGTGCTCGGAGCTCTCGGTCACGAAATAGCCGAGCCGCGTCATCATCTCGTAGCGCACCTTGTTCGGGCAGCGCGGATTCCAGCCCGGCTTGGGCGCACGCCCCTCGCGATAGGCGCGGTGTAGTTCCGGATAAAGGTCCTTGTAGGTCCCGTCCGCCTGGCGGTGCTCGAACTTGAGATAGAAGGCCATGTGGTTGATGCCGGCCGAGCGGTAGCGGATTTCCTCGTAGGGAATGTCGAGGTCGTGCGCCAGCTCCATGGCCGTGCCCTGCACCGAGTGGCAGAGGCCAACCTGCTTGATCGTCGGATACTTTTCCGAGATCGCCCAGGTGTTGATGGCCATCGGGTTGACGTATTGCAGCATGATCGCGTCGGGCGCCACCTGCAGCATGTCCTCGCAGATGCTCCAGAGATGCGGCACGGTGCGCAGCCCGCGCATGATGCCGCCAACGCCAAGCGTGTCGGCAATCGTCTGGCGCAGGTTGTACTTCTTCGGAACGTCGAAATCGACGACCGTGGACGGCTCATAGCCACCGATCTGGAAGCAGACGACGACGAAATTGGTGCCGTCCAGCGCCTGGCGCTGGTTCGAGAAGGTTTCCACCGTCGCCGGCACGCCCAGCGTCGCCACCAGCTTCTTGGCGATGATCTCGCTTTCCTCAAGCCGCGTCGGATTGATGTCCATCAGGCGGATCTGCGCCCCTGCCAGCGCCGGGCGCTGCAGGATATCGCCAACGATATTCTTCATGAACACCGAAGAGCCGGCGCCGATGAACGTGATTTTGGGGTTCGCCATTTTGAGAAAGACTCCAGTCGTCAGGCAGCGATTTCGAATGCGGCGCGGACAAGCCGAGCCGTATATTCGGTTTGGGGATTGGTGAGAACTTCGTTGACGGGCCCCTGCTCCACGATCTTGCCGTGCTGCATCACCATCACTCGATGGCAAAGGGCCCGCACGACCTTCAGGTCATGCGAAATGAAGAGATAGGAGAGGCCCTTCTCGTTCTGCAGTTTTCGAAGCAGATCGATGATCTGGGCCTGCACCGAAAGGTCGAGCGCCGATGTCGGCTCGTCGAGCAGGATGAATTCAGGCTCGAGCGCAATGGCCCGGGCAATGGCGATACGCTGGCGCTGCCCGCCCGAGAATTCATGCGGGAAGCGGTTCAAAATCGTGTCCGGCATGCCAGCATCGCGCAGCGCCTGCCGCACCCGCTCCAGCCGCTCATTGCGATTGGCGCCAAGCCCGTTGACGATCAGGCCTTCCTCGATGATCTGGCCAATCGACATGCGCGGATTAAGTGATGCAAACGGGTCCTGGAACACGATCTGCATCCGGCTCCGCAGCGGCCGCATGGCCTTGCGATCCTTGTTATGGATCGGCTCGCCGTCGAAGAAAATCTGCCCGCCCTGATTGCCGATCAGCCGGATCAGCGCCTGCCCGAACGTCGTCTTGCCCGAGCCGCTCTCGCCGACAATCCCCAGCGTTTCATGCCGCATCAGCTTGATGTCGAGATTGTCGACAGCCTTCAATTCAAAGAAGTCCGGATTGAACAGCCCGCCCCGCTTGAGCGTATAGGTGACCTTCACCTCCTTGCCCTCAAGCACCGTCTCATGCACGCCCTCTTCGAGCGGCAGCGCCGTGCCCTTGGGCTCCGACGCAAGCAAATGCCGCGTATAGGCATGCTGCGGATTGGCAAACAGCGCCTCGGTCTCGTTGTGCTCCTGCACGGCCCCGTTCTGCATCACATAGACATAGTCCGAAAACTGCCGGACCACGGTCAGGTCATGGGTGATCAGGATCACCGCCATGCCGTACTTGTCCTTGAGATCCTTGATCAGATTGAGGATCTGCGCCTGCACCGTCACGTCGAGCGCCGTCGTCGGCTCGTCGGCAATGAGAACATCCGGCCGATTGGCCAGCGCCATGGCGATCATCACACGCTGCCGCTGCCCGCCCGAAAGCTGATGCGGATATTGCTTCAGCCGCGCCGCCGGTTCGGGAATCTGCACTTCCTCAAGCAGCTTTTCCGCCCGATTCATCGCCTCCTGCCGCGACACGCGATTGTGGAGGTGAATGATCTCGCAGATCTGCTGCCCCACCGTATAGACCGGGTTGAGCGAACTCATCGGCTCCTGAAAGATCATCGCAATGTCATTGCCGCGGAGTTTTCGCATGTCGCGATCGCTCATCGTCACGACATTCTTGCCCGAAAGCGTAATTCGCGTGTTCTTGCCGATCGTGGCGCGCTTGGTGAGCAGCTTCATCAGCGTGCGCGCCGTCACCGACTTGCCCGAGCCGCTCTCGCCCACGAGGGCGATGGTCTCGCCCTTGTGCAGCTGGAACGACACGTCCTTCACCGCCTGCACCACCCCGCCCTCGACCTTGAAGTCGACGGCGACATTGCGAGCATCGAGGATCAGTTCGCGACCATGCGATCCCAGATCATGCCGTTCAGCGGGCGCAAAGTTTTGAGAAGTCATTTTCGCGTCCTCAATAGGGGTCGATGGCATCGCGCAGGCCGTCACCCAGCGCGTTGAAGGCAAAGACGGTGATGAGCACGAAGATCACCGGCGAGAGGATCCACGGATAGGACCCGATCACCGAGAACGTCCCCGTATCCTGCAGCATCAGGCCCCAGGAAATCAGCGGCGGCTTCACGGCAAAACCCAAAAACCCGAGGAAGCTTTCGAGCAGCACGACGCTCGGAATAGCCAGCGTGATCGACACGATGATGTGGCTCAACACGTTGGGCAGGATATGGCGCGTAATGATGCGCCCATCCGAAGACCCCACGGCAATCGCCGCACGCACGTAGTCGATCCGCGCCAGCGACAGCGTCTTCGACCGCACTTCTCGACTAAGCTGCGCCCACCCCAACACCGCCATGACGAAGATCACGAATGTCAGGAATACATTGGACGGAGCCGTCACAGGAATGAGCGAAGTCAGCGCGAGATAGAGCGGCAATTGCGGGAACGCCAGGACGAACTCGACAAACCGCTGCACCCAGGCATCGAGCCGCCCGCCGATATAGCCCGAGGTAATCCCCACCAGCGTCCCGACAATCGTTGTCAGCGCCACCACCACAAGGGCAATCGTCAGCGAAATCCGCGACCCGACAATACCGCGCGAGAGAATATCTCGCCCGAACTTGTCCGTGCCCAGGAGCTGGATCGGCCGCCCATCGGTCGAGCCGAAGAAGTGAATATTGGAAGGGATGAACCACAGGAAGTAATAGGAATAACCCTCTACAAAAAACCCGGTCGGCGTCGGATTGTCGAGCACGGGCCCGGTCAGCGGCTGAAACGTCACCGGATCGAATTCGCCGGTGTCCCCAATCGGATAGACATGCGGGATCAGGCTGAAATTACCGGCCGAATCCTGAAAAGCGATCACATCGGGCGGCGCAAAAGGCAAGTTCGTTGCCTTCGGGTCCATCACTGCGAAGAAATCGGCAAAGATGGAAACAAAGAGCAGCAGGCCGACGAGAACGAGGCCAATCATGCCCATGGTTGAGCGCCGGAACCGCCGCCACACCAGGCTCGCATAGGTCTCGTTGCCCGAGCCGTAGCGGGTCACGACCGGCGCGACATCGGCCTCTTCGGCCGGCGTCGGAGCCGGGCCACCGCCAACGTCGGTGGGCAGGGGAATGGAGGAATGCGTATCCACTTTGGTCATTCTGCCGATCCTCCCAGACGAATGCGCGGATCGAGCGCGACGAGCAACAGGTCGGAAATGATGTTGCCGATGATGAGCGTGGTGGCGAGCACCAGCATGAACGAGGCGGTGACGAACACGTCGCCCACGGCCATGGAGCCGACAATGGCCGGCCCGACAGTCGCAAGCCCGAACACCACGGCAACTTCGATTTCACCGGTGAGCATATAGGGCAGCACCACGCCTTGATAGGCGATCAGCGGATGCAGCGCATTGGGCACGGCATGCTTCATGATCACGGCGCCTTCCGGCAGGCCCTTGGCCCGCGCGGTCTCGACATATTGGCTGTTGAGCACGTCGAGGAGGTTGGCGCGCATCACGCGCATATTGTAGGCGAGCCCGCCAAAGGTGGCGATGAAGATCACCGGCCAGACATGGTAGACGAGATCGACGAACTTGCCCCAGCTCCAGGGCTGCCCGCCCCAACGGGCGGAAAAGAACATGCCCACTTCCTGGACGTTCATCTTGAACACCAGGACGTAGAGAATGATGATCGCGAGCAGGAACCGCGGGATCGTCATGCCGAGGAACGAGATGATGCCGAGCAGCGTATCGGTCCAGGAATATTGACGGGTCGCCGCGACGATGCCGAGGCCGATGCCCAGCATCGAAGCCAGGATGTGACACACCAGCGCCAGCGCAATGGTGGCCGGCAGGCGTTCGGCGATCACATTGCCCACGGGCTTGTTGTAGTAGAGCGAGTGCCCGAAATCGAAACGGGTGACGATGCCGGTGATCCAACGGAAATACTGCACGATCAGCGGATCATTGAGCCCGTTGGCCTGGCGATAGGCCTCGGCCTGAATCTCGGCAAGGTCGGGCCGCACGCCGCCCTGGTTGATCAGCATGGAGCGGATATAGTCGGCATAGTCGCCGGGCGGCGCCTGGATGATGGCGAAGGTCACAATGCTGAGCAGAAACAGCAATGGGATCGCGCCAAGCACACGCATCATAAGAAATCGAAGCATGAACGGCCTCACTGGCTAGGGGCACAACCCCTTCCCCCAACCCTCTCCCCGGAGGGCGAGGGGGCGGATCGCCGACAGAGCGCGATCCTGCCAAGGTCATTGAACGGATCCCCTACCCTTGCGTGGGAGGGGCCGGGGTGAGGGGCGGCTGGCCGCCCCTCGCTGCGTCGGATCAGGCCGGACCGGCACTGCCCGGAGCGCCAGGCAGCGTTTCCGGATGCAGTTCAAAGTCGCCCTGCTTGTCCGCCGGAACGAAGACGCGTTCGCGGATGATGTTGTCTTCAGCCCAGTTGAACATGAAGATCGGGGCACCGGCCGGGATATTGGCGAAGCGCTTGTTGATGATCAGCGCACCCGGATACTGGGTGAGACCCACCGAGTAGACGTTCTCGGTGAAAATCTGCTGATACTGCTTCATCAGTTCCGAACGTTCGGCATTGTCGCTGGTCGAAACGAACTTGGTGACGATGTCGACCAGTTCCTGTTCGAAAGGCAGGAGGTCGAGCGTGCCATCCGTGCCGCCGCGGTGGAAGCTGTGGATGGTCGGCCCGGTCGGAGCCAGCGCCGCGGTGTTCTGCACCACCGACACCATTTCCGCACCCTGACGCACCACCTGCCAGTCGAACTGACCGGCCTGGGCCATGTCATCGCGCGCCGTACCCTGCTGGAAGTTGGCGATGACGCGCAGGCCAAGCGGTTCCATCATCGCGATGATGCCTTCGGCCAGGTTCGTATCCGTGCCGTAGTCCGAATTGGCGAGCAGCGTGATTTCCACGTCGGCGCCGCCAGTGGTGCCCGCGGGGAAGTTGCGGATGCCATTGCCATCGGTGTCAACGAGCCCCAGGCCATCGAGCAGAGCGCCCGCGCCATCGGCGTTGAACGGATAGTAGACGGTGGAAGCCTTGTCGTAATAGGCCGTGCCGGCATAGAGACCGCCCGGATAGATGGCGGTGAACGGACCACGCACCAGCGATTCACCCAGGCGCTGCCGGTCTACAGCGGCCGAAATGGCCTTGCGGAATTCCGGATTGCGGTTGAGTTCGCGGATGGCCTGGGCGCGTTCGTCCGGTTCACCCCAGCCATTGGCCGAGAAGTTGAACTGCAGCGCATAGCCGATGGTACGAGCGCCGAACTGCAGACGAGCGGGTGCCGTGTCTTCAGCCGAGCGGCGCAGGGCTTCGACATAGCTTTCGGCCTGTTCGAGGTTCGAGAAGTCGCCCGAACCGGCAACGGCCTGAACGTCGCGGTCGGCCCAGGTCGAAAGGCGGTAGTGCAGCTCGTTCAGGTAAGGGAGCTGGTTGCCGTTTTCGTCGACCTTCCAGTAGTAGGGGTTGCGGCGCATGACCACGATATCGTCCGGCCGGTATTCCACCGGCACCCAGGCGCCCATCACCGGAATATTCATATATTCGGGCGGGAAAGCGTTCTTGTACTGATCGTAGGTATTGGCCGAATTGTACTTGGGGTGTTCCGGCTTGAGGATATGGCTCGGACCCGGGCAGAACGTGCCATAGGCCATGGTATAGAGATACTGCGTCGGGAAGGCGTCCTTGAAAGTCCACTTGATCGTATAGGCATCAATGGCTTCCAGCGTCGTGCCGACACCAAAGCTTTCCGGCGTCGCGCCGTTGAGCGGGCTCACATTGGGGTCGAGAACGTTGTCTTCCCAATAGAACATCACGTCTTCGGAATCGAACGGGTCGCCATCGGACCACTTTGCACCCTCGATCAGGTGCATGGTCAGCTCATGGCCGTCTTCTGACCATTCCCAGCTCTTGGCCAGGTTCGGCAGCGGTTCAAGTTCGTCGGCCTTGACCTCGAACAGCGGACCCGTGCGCGTCAGACATTCGGAAAGGCCGATGTCGATACCGCCCCAGCCCTGGCTCTGGCCGCCGACATAGTTCCAGCCTTCCGGCCGGCCACCGATCACATGGCGCATCACATCGCCATAGACGCCGACGCCATCGGGCATGTCGCCGATCTTGAAGACCAGCGGCTCCTTGGGCAGGCGCTCGGCCACGGGCGGCAGCGTACCGGCCTCGACATATTTCGAGGTCACCCAATCGGGTTCGTGATATTCCGGCAGCGCCTTGAATTCGAGGATATCGCCAACCGAAACGAAGTTCGGTTCGCTCTGGGCGGCAAAGTCAGGCGGATCCGGCAGGTCGCCGGTCAGTTCCTGGGCCGGAATGGCGAGCATTGATACGGACAGCAAAAGTCCTGCCCCGCCAAGGGCATAGATAGGCTTTCTCAATAGAACCTCCCTTTGCAACGAGGCAGCGTTTGGTGCGTCGAGCCAGTCACTCCCACTGACTCCGGGGCCCCGTGCATGATTGAGAGCCTACGACTTGCATCGGGCGAAACAATCCGGAATGATAGAGACTAATTCCGGGTTTCTAAGAACTGCGCTGATAAGTATGACTGTTGCCGAAACCAGCCCTGCCCTACGCCTGCGCGAAAAGGCCCCTCGCCCGACCCCGCGCCCCGACCGGAGCTTTTACGCCTCCGGAAAGGCGTTCGGCCGTTTCGGCATCCGCGCCTTCCCGCCCCAGATCATGCCTGCCCCCCATAGCCATGGCCATATCGAGTTCAACTGGCTCACCAATGGCCACATGGACTACGTCTTCGATGGCGGCCCGGTCACCGTAGAAGCCAATCGCCTCGTCGCCTTCTGGGCCGGCATTCCGCACCAGACCGTCGACCTGCGCGAGATCGGCGAAGGCAAGCAGCTCAATATCTACCTGCCCATGGACGCCTTCCTCGAAATGCCCCAGCTCGGCCGCCTCACCGAAACCCTGATGGGCGGCGGCGTCATCCAGCTCACCGCCGACTGCATCGGCCTCGAAACCCTCGAACGCTGGCACGGCGATTATCGCAGCGGCAATTCGCTTCGCACCGACCTAGTGCGCGCCGAAATCGCCACCATGTTCCGTAGAGCCGCCATCACCGGCTGGGACACGCTTCTCCCCGCCTGGCTCGAAAAGTCGGGCAGCCGCACCCGCACCGCGACCCCCGTCCGCTACGTGGTGCGCATGGTCCGCCATATCGTCGAAAACATCACCGATCCCCTCAGCGCCGAAGACATCGCCAAGGTGGTCGGCCTCCACCCCAATTACGCGACCAACCTCTTCACCAAGGTGATGCACATCTCGGTGCAAAAATTCGTCACCCGCATGCGCCTCATCCGCGCCCGCAGCCTCCTCTTCGACGGCAGCCTCTCCATTGCCAACGTCGCCTTCCAATCCGGCTTCGTCAGCCAGACCCAGTTCTACGAGCATTTCCGCAAGGCCTACGGCATGACCCCGAGCCAGATGCGCCGGGACACCATCACCTAGCCCCGATCCTGCCGCTGCCGGAATTGCAGCGGCGAAAGACCCATCACTTTTCGAAACCGCTGCGAAAAGTAAAACGGGCTCTCGAAGCCGGCACTCGCCGCCACCTGCTTGATCGGAAAGCTGGTGCGCCGCAGCAGGTCCGCCGCCACCTGCATCCGCCGCGCCTCGATATGCGCCTGCACCGTCGTTCCCGTTTCCGCCCGAAACAGATGTGCCAGCCGCGAAGCCGACAGCCCCACCGCCAGGCCAATATCCTCGATCAGCAGCTTTTCCCCAAGCCGCCCCTCGATATGATCAAGCGCCCGCCTGATCCGCCCATCAAACGCCTGCTCCTCCCGCGCCTGCACCGCATCGCAACCCAATATCAGCGTCTCGAGCGCATTGAACGCCAGCGCCTCCCGCCGCCGCTCCCCGCTATTGAGCAATTCATGCACGCCGAGAAACTGCCGCCCGAGCCTCTCCCCCGCCTCCCCCTCGATCCGCAGATGCATCAGCCCCTCGGCAACACTTGGCCAGGCCAACCAATCCACCCAATCAGCCCGCGGCTGAAAATGCGCCCAGACCAGCTCCCACCGCTCCAGCGCCGCCTCGACCCCATAATCATGCGGCGTCCCCGGCCGCAGCAGCACCCAATCCCCAGGCTCCACCAGCAAATCCCCGCCCGCATGACCGAACCGGCCCCGCCCGCCGGTGGTCAGCACCAGTAGCCAATCGCCCACCCCGCGCCGCCGCACGGCGCGATAGCCCGATATCTCATGAAAATGCCCGGTCAGCAGCCGCTGCACCGCCTGATATGGGGCTTCCGCAATCTCGCTCATAGCAGGATATTATATGTCATTGGCAGCATGTTCCATGGCCAATGGCCGCCCGCCCTCATACCCTCAAGCTAAAGGGGAGGACGAAATGACCTATGCTTTTCTCAACGACACGCAGGCGACCGAGTTCGAGCGCAACGGCTTCGTCGCCATCCGCGGCCTGATCTCACCGGACGAAATCGGCGAAATCCGCCAAACCTTCATGGACGCCGCCGCCAATGGCCCCGTCCCCGGCCTCTCCGACACCCCGCGCGGCAACACGCCCAACGATCCCCTCAGCCGCTATCCCCGCATGATGCACCCGCACAAGCACCCCGACAAATCAGTCGGCCAACTCGCCATGCGCTACATGCTCGACCCGCGCCTGCGCCCCATCCTCGCCGACCTCTTCGGCGAAGAGCCCTTCGCCTGCCAGTCCATGTTCTATTTCAAGCCCCCCGGCGCCCGCGGCCAGGATCTCCACCAGGACAATTTCTACCTACGCGTCAAACCCGGCACCTGCATGGCCGCCTGGATCGCCGTCGACGACGCCGATGCCGGCAATGGCGGCATGATGTGCGTACCAGAGACCGCCATGCTCGACATCGCCTGCCCCGAACAGGCCGACCCTGCCCTCTTCTTCACCACCGAACACGTCGAGCCCCCTCCCGGCCTCGAACCGCAAATGATGCAGCTCAAAGCCGGCGACGTCCTCTTCTTCAACGGCAGCGTCATCCACGGCTCGACGCCCAATACGAGCCCCGACCGCTTCCGCCGCTCGCTGATTTTTCATTACATCCCGGCCAGCACCAAAGAGATCAGCCACTGGTACGAAGCCCTGAGTTTTGAGGGCGACAAACAGGACATCGCCATCAACATGGACGGCGGCCCCTGCGGCACCAATCAGCCGGCAATGGGCCCGCACTGAGGCTCCGCCGCCAAACCTCTCCCAGTAGACCTCATGGTGAGGTGCGCAGCGAAGCGCAGCCTCGAACCACGAGGGCGTGGCACTCATCTGAAAACAAAAAATCCCCGCTCGCGCGGGGATTCAAACATCGGTGCTCCTGGCCCAGCCATTCGCGCATAGCGCTCATGGCCTTAAGCCCTAAAATCGCTCCACCGGAGCGATTTTGCCGCAGAGCGGCCGGGCTTAAGTATTAAACTTAAACAGCATCACATCGCCATCCCTAACGACATATTCCTTGCCTTCATCACGAGCCTTGCCCGCTTCCTTGGCCGGAACTTCGCCGCCAAGCGTGACGAAATCATCGTAACCAATCGTCTGCGCACGAATGAACCCACGCTCGAAATCGGTATGGATGACGCCCGCCGCCTGCGGAGCCTTGTCGCCCTTGTGGATGGTCCAGGCGCGCGTTTCCTTCGGCCCAACCGTAAAATAGGTCTGCAACCCAAGAAGGTCATAAGCCTCGCGAATAAGACGGTTCAGCCCCGGCTCATGCAGCCCCAGCGATTCCAGATATTCGTTCTGCTCGGCATCGGGCAATTGCGCCAACTGGCTCTCGATCTCGGCCGAGATGATGACCACGCCCGCGTCATTCGCCTTGGCGTATTCGGCCACCTTGTCGCTCATGGCATTGCCCTTTTCGGCAGAGCCTTCATCGACATTGCAGACATAGAGCACCGGCTTCGACGTCAGAAGCTGCAGCTCCTGGAACGCCTTTTCTTCCTCGTTGGACCGCTCGACAAAGCGCGCCGACTTGCCATCGCGCAACAAGACCAGCGAACGATCGATAAGCTCAAGCGTCAGCTTGGCGTCCTTGTCATTACCCTTGGCCTTCTTTTCGACGCCGGCGCGGCGCTTCTCAAGGCTTTCGAGGTCAGCCAGCATCAGTTCGGTTTCAACGACTTCCGCGTCGGCCAGCGGATCGACCTTGTTGGCAACATGGATGATATTGCCGTCTTCAAAGCAGCGCAGCACATAGGCAATGGCGTCGCATTCGCGAATATTGGCCAGAAACTGGTTGCCCAGCCCTTCGCCCTTCGACGCCCCCTTCACCAGGCCCGCAATATCCACAAAGCTCATGCGCGCCGGCTGAATGGCAATGGACTTGCCGATAGCTGCCAGCTTCTGCAGCCGCACGTCTGGCACCGGCACGTCACCCACATTGGGCTCGATGGTACAGAACGGAAAGTTGGCGGCAGCCGCCGCGGCGGTGCGGGTAAGCGCGTTGAAAAGCGTCGACTTGCCGACATTCGGCAGGCCGACGATGCCCATCTTAAAGCCCATGGGAAACTCCGGGAAATTGTTGGGTTTCAATTGGGTCGGTTTGACGTGGATGTCAATGCGTCCCGGGCTCGATCGGTGCCCACGTTGCCCAATACCAACGAGATGCGACTTCGGCACACGCCGATGCCTCCGCTTATCTCGGTGTCATTCCCGCGAAAGCAGGAACCCCTGTTTTTGAAACGGAGGTTCCCGCTTTCGCGGGAATGACACCGTGGGAGGACAAAAGACCGAGGATCGTCGAGGACAGTCTCAATTGAAGGTCTGAAGCACCGACACCGCCAACACCGTCGCAAACGCCACCAGCGCCACCGCCGTAATTTGCTCCACCCGAGCCGATGTAAGCAGCCCCGCCGAACCCCGCTGCGCCAGAGCCCCCAGCACCATCCACCCCACCGCGGTCATCACCACCAGCACCGCAAACACAGCATCATAAGCCAGCCGCTCGACAAACCCGACCGCCGGAAAGATCGCGAACGCAAAAACCAGCGCCTTGGGATTGAGCAGCGTCGTCACGAAAACCCGGCTCAACGTAATCCCCCGCTGCCCCAGATCCGTCTGCCCCGCATTGCGCCAAAGTTTTATCGCCGACCAATAGAGAAACGCCACGGCCACGAGCTTGGCGACAACCGCCACCATCGGCTCCTTCGTCGCAACCGCCCCGACGATCTCGATCCACACCGTGATCGCAATCGCATAGCCGCCGAGTTCCCCAGCCAGCAAATGCAGCGATCCCCGCACCCCGCGCTGCGCACCACTCGCCGCCATAAGCGTGTTCGTCGGACCTGGCGTCGCCAACAACCCCAGCACGGCAAGAATAAAAGCCGTCCAGTCGCTCAAGTCATACCCTGCACAATCTCAAGAAATTCCCGGTGCCCCAGCGCCTGATTGGCCGCCGCCCGATATTCCTGCACCAACCCGTCAAACGCCTGCTGCGCAAAACGCCGCAATTTCGGATCGGCCTCCATTTCCTTGCGCGCCAGGTTCTGGTCCAGCAACCCGAGCCCATTCAGCACCGGATAGTGCAACTGCGTCTCGATATGCGGCAGCCCGCCGAGATAATTCGGAAAATGCTCATTGCGCGGCATTTCCCGCTTCCACCGCGCCAGCCTCTCTTTGGTCTCGGAATGAATGCGATTGGCCCGCACCTCCCGCCAGAACGGCGTATCGTCCCGCTCGGTCATATAGTGGGTATTCACAAAGGTCCGGAAATCATCGACCTGCCGCCCCACCCGCGCATTATAGTCGTCCCGCGCCTTCTCGGTAATCTTGCCCGGCTCATCCATGTAGCGCTGCGCAAACAGCATCATCTGCACAATGGTGCCGTGGATCGACGTTGATTCAAGCGGCTCCAGAAAACTCGAACTCAGCCCAACCGCCACGCAGTTGCCGATCCACGCCTTCTCCAGCCGCCCGATCTGGAAACGAATATCGCTGCGCACCTCGATTTCGTGGCCCAGCACCCTCTCGACTTCTTCCTTGGCCTGTTCCGGCGTCAAAAATTCATCGGAATAGACATAGCCGCAACCATAGCGCTGCCGCGTCGGTATCTGCCACATCCAGCCCGAACTCTGCGCCCAGGCCCGCGTATAGGTCGCCAACTCCTCGCCTTCCTTCAGGTCGATCCAGAACGGCAGCGCCCGATTGACCGGCAGCTCATGCGCATAAGACTTCCACGGCGCCTCGAGCGCCTTGACGATTATCTGCTTCCGAAACCCCGTCGCGTCGATGAAAAAGTCGCCCTCAAGCCGCGAATTATCGTCGAGCACCAGCGCCGAAATATCCCCGGTCTCACCATTCCGCTCGACGCCTGCCGCCATGGCATCGACCTTGTCGACACCCTTCGATTTGCTGGCAAAAAACTTGCCCACCAGCGCCTGATCGAAATGAAAGGCGTGGTGAAACGGCCCCAACGGGATCAGCGACCCATCCGGCTTCAGCGCATAGGGCGCCTTCTTCTGCTCCAGGAGCGGCTGAAACAGATGCATCTCCTGCACCGCCCTGCCCGCCGCCACCGCATAGACATTGAGATAGTCCGAAGGCGCCCCCGGCGGCGCCTGGATCACCTGATGTGGATCATCGATCGGCCCGTAATAGGTATAGCCCTTGCGCCGCCAGTCCTCATGCCGAATGCCCAGCTTGAAACTCGCATCGGTCTTGCGGAAAAACTCGAATTCATCGATCCCAAAGTGCTTCAGCAGCACCCGAAACGCCGCCGTCGTCGCCTCCCCCACGCCAACCGTGGGAATGCGCGAACTCTCGACTACCGAAATCTTGAAATCAAACCCGCGCCGCCGCGCCTCATCCTGAATGATGAAGGCGGCAATCCAGCCGGCTGTGCCACCGCCGACGATCACAAAATGCGCAGGCTTTGTCATAGCTTAGTTCTCCCCGCACCAAAGCTATTTGGCGGCAGCAAAGCGGACAAGCCTGACAAAGAAGACACCAAGTGTTTTCTTAGAACCCCGGAAGAAAGTCCATGCGAAGCGGACGCCGCCGGTTACATAGAGCCGAGTTCTCTTTGATGCCGAATGGCGACCACATAAACTGTATCGGTCGACTGATCGTACCGATAGCGCGCCAAATAGCCTCCATCGCCAAACGGGATGAGAATTTCTCGAAACGGATCTAAATTTGGCACCGGACGCCCTGCCTGGGGCGTCTCCGTGATTGCAACGAGCCGCTCACGTATGGCCGCCACCGCCCGTTGCGCGGCGCGCGGATTTTTATCAAGCAAGAAGCCTCGAAGCCGGCTGAGATCAGCGATAGCTGCGTCGGTAAGTCTTAGGTGTGGCAAGGAGGAGCATCCGTTTCCTCATCGGTACCCCACGTCTCCATCCAGGCAAAAACCTCTTCGCCTGTCAGATGCAGACCGGTTTCCTGATAATGCTTCCAGGATGCGAGCGTATCTTCATCGAACTGGCGCCGGGCCTCTTCCCGCTCCACATATCCGCGGATAGCCTCGCGCATGATCCAGTGCGCCGAACGCTGCTTGCTTTCGGCCAATGACTGGATGCGTTCGCGCAGATCATCGTCTAGTTTGACGGAAACGGCCATATCGACCTCTGGTATTACCTCTTGATACCCTACGCCTCCTCGCCCCTCCTGTCCACGTCAGTGATGTAAACACCGACCAAAGAAAATGGCCCCAGCTCTCGCCGGGGCCAAAGATGACGCTTGGGAGGTCGCGTCAAACTTGAAAAAGATCAGTGATGCGCGCCGCTCATTTCGCGCAGTTCCTCGACCGAGCGAACCTTCTTGCGGGCGGCGCCTTCCCACTCGCGGGTTTTGACCGTCGACTTGGCAATGCGTTCCTTGGCCGCCGGCACCGCGTCGGCATATTGCGGCAGCCACTGCGCCTGGGCGACGACCATTTCGTCGACCATGGCCCACACCTCGTCCGGCGTGCAGATCGCGCCAACCAGCGGGTCATGCAGCACGGCAAGCTTCAGCGTATCGAGATTGCCCGTCATCGCCGCCTCAACCGAAAGCCGCTGCACCGAAACCGAAACCGAGCACGTCGCCGCGCAGGCCGTCGGCAGGGTGATCCCTTCGATCATGTTGATCCCAAATCGATCGACATAGCCCGGGCTTTCGATGATCGCATCGTCCGGCAGATTGGTGATGATGCCATTGTTGCGGCGGTTGAAGTGTCCGCGATACGGACGGCCGGTTTCAAAAGCCTCGATGATATAGCTGGCGTGTTCGCTCGTCCGCTTGTGTTCGGAAAGCGGCTTATTGGCCTGCTCCTTGAACATTGGGAAATCGGTTTCGAACCAGTTCCGGCGCTCGGTCGAATAGCGCAGATAGCCGCCGGTCTCGCCATGGATCCAGTCGCTCATATCGATCCAGCGATTGATCTCGTCCGGACGCTTCCGATACCACGGCAGGTATTCGGACAAATGCCCATTCGACTCCGTCGAATAGACCCCAAAGCGCTTCAGAACGTCGATGCGGACCTTTTCCGTCTTGGAATAGACGGGATGGCGCTCAAAGCCTTCGATCAGTTCTTCCTTTTCGATCTTCCGGCCCTTGGCGCGGATATCGATATACCAGGTCTGGTGGTTGATCCCCGAGCAGACATAATCGAGCTCGCTATCCTTAATCCCAAGCACCTCGGCAATCTGATGCGCCCCGTGCTGCACACCGTGACAGAGACCGACGACGTTGACCCCACCATAGAGGTCAGCCGCCCAGGTGTTCATCGCCATCGGGTTGGCATAGTTGAGGAACAGCGCGCCCGGCTCGGCGACCTCGCGGATATCCCGACAGAAGTCGAGGATAACCGGGATGTTGCGCTGGCCATAGAGAATGCCGCCGGCACAGATGGTGTCACCCACGCACTGATCGACGCCATATTTTAGCGGGATCGAAATATCCGTCGCAAAGGCCTCGAGCCCGCCGACACGAACACAGCTCATGATGTAGCGCGCGCCGGTCAGCGCCTCGCGACGATTGGTCGTCGCGGTCACCTTGGCCGGCAGCTTGTTCACCGAAACGATGGTCTCGATGATCTGGCGCACCATGTCGAGATTGTGCGGATTGAGATCCGTAAGCGCAAATTCCACATCGGCGAATTCCGGCACCTTCAACAGGTCCGAAATGAGCGTTTTGGTGAAACCCACCGAACCGGCGCCGATCACCGTAACCTTGAATGACATATTCCCTCCCGTGCAGCGCTCAACGCTAGCAGTCTGTTAGCAATAGGTAGCTCCTGGGGCCTGAGTGGTGTAGAGAAAGCTTGTGCCTTCATGGGTAATTTTGTGCTCTCAAAACTTCTCGACCATGGTCACGACATTCGCTCGCTGAACCTGCCGCGCAGTGCCGCGCCGCTTCACTGCATGGGCGTCAGCGCCGGCTACGAGCAGCGCCGCAACGAGGTCTATTCGTGGGACGGCATGCAGCGCGGCACCGCCCCCTTCCTCGTCATCCAGCACACCACTTTGGGCGAAGGCCGGCTTGACTATGCAGGCACAAAACACCGGCTAACCCCCGGAAAAACAATGCTTGTCACCATGCCGCACGCCCACCGCTACTGGCTCGAGCGCGGCGGCGAATGGGAATATTTCTGGCTGCTCCTCAACGGCCGCGAAGCCCTGCGCCTCGCCCGCGAAATCCTCGACAACGCCGGTCCAGTCCTCGAACCTACCACGACCCAGATAGACCGCCTCGCCGCCGCCTGCCTCGATCTGCTGCAAATGCCCGAACCCTCGCCGGGCCTTGCTTCCACCGCCGCCTACGCCGCCATGACCAGCCTCCACGACACCGCCTTCGGCAGCCGCCCGGCGCCCGAACGAACCCTGCCCGCTGGCATCGCCCGGGCCGTTTCGCATATCGAGGCCAATATCTCGGCGCCCCTGCCTGTCGAACGACTCGCGGGAATCGCCGAAATGAGTCGGGCCCATTTCGTCCGCAGCTTCGGCGCGGCCCTGGGGAAAGCGCCCTCCGACTACGTTCTCGAAAAACGCCTTGAGCGCGTCGAACGTCTTCTCCTCGCCACGGAAATGCCCGTCGCCGCCATCGCCGAAGCCAGCGGATTCGCTGATGGAAACTACATGGCCAAGGTCTTGCGCCGTCATCGCAAAATGGCGCCGCTGGAGTTCCGCGCGGCCGGACGCCGGGCAAGCCTCTAGAACTCCAAAAACGTCCGTCAAGCGCCGCGTTGCTGCCTCATTCCGGACAAATCGATACGTGCAGGTGAGATCTCGTTAAGCCTGCCACCACGATCACTTGCAACTTAACCGCTCTTAAGAGTTCAAGGCGCAGGCTGAAGGAATGTGCAAAGGAGCACGCCAATGATCTCAACGCGATTGATACCCGCCCTGGTTCTCGCCGCCGTCGCTTTCACCGTGCCCGCATTCGCCCAGGATGTTCCGGCCGTGACGGTCAGCAGTGCCTCGGGAACCGTCACTCTGGATCGTAACGAACTCGAAGCCATGGGCCTTGTCTCGATCAAGACCAGCACGCCATGGAACGAAGGCGTCGTCGACTTCGAAGGCGTGCCGCTCAAGGCGCTGCTGGAAAAAGCCAATGCATCAGGTGAAACAGCGACGGTCATCGCGCTCAACGACTACAGCGTCGATGTGCCCACCGCCGATTTCGACGAGTTCGGCACCATCCTCGCGGTCAAGCGCAATGGCGAATATATGCCGGTCGATGATCAGGGCCCCTTCTTCGTCATCTATCCCTTTGATTCCAATCCAGTTCTGCAGGGCCAGCCCTACTACGGACGTGCCGTCTGGCAGGTTAAGGAAATAACGGTCCAATAGTGGCTCGTCTGCCCATGGGAGAGGGCAGGCCGGCGAGAAAGATAGGATGAAGCCGCCACCATGCGGTTCCTTCGCATAGCGCTGACCATTGTCATCCTGGGCTTCATCGCCTCGGCGATCTATATTTCTGCGTTGGTTTTCCAGCGCCAGGCCGCTCTCGAAGGCGTGGGCCTCGGCAATGTCACGTGGATGGTGGCCCAGGCCCCCAGCGAATTCGCCCGGCTCGAACAGCGCGTCAGCGCCTTCGCGGCGGGCGACCCCGCCATTTCGGCTGACGAGGTGAAGCTGCGCTTCGACATCGTCGTCAATCGCCTGAAAACCCTGCGAACCAAGGATGTCGCCAATTTCGCGGACGCGGATCCGCGGGTCGGCCAGATTCTCGACGATCTCGAAAAAGCGCTGGAAGCGTCGCGCCCCCTGCTCGCAGAGCTGGACAGGCCGGGCACTCCATCGCAAATCCTGGAAATATTGGAGCCGATCTACCCAAAATTGGCCCGGCTCTCGACCGACGCCAATGTCTGGAACGTGGCACGCATCGAAGCCGATCGCCAGGGCCTCTTCACCCTGCAATGGGCATTTACCTATGTCGCCGTCGGCATGATCGTCTGCGGTGTGTTCCTCATCGCCCTGCTGCTCCTCCACAATGGCCTCCTCGGCCGCGCGCAGGAGGTGCTGCGTCAGAAGGAACGGACCCTCGCCGTGCAGAATGCCCGCTTTGACGCGGCGCTCGACGCCATGACGCTGGGCCTCTGCCTACTTGATGCAAACAACCGCGTCATTGTCTGCAATCCGCGCTTTCTCAACATCTTCGGTCTCGACGCCACGCGCGCAACGGCGGGAACGGCAATCGCCGATCTGATCGATGCCGACCTGCTCTCGGACCATGAGGACGACCAGCCGGGGGACAATACGGACTTTGCCCTGCTCAACAATCACACCCGGCACCTGCCCAATGGCACGGTGCTGGAAATCTCGCGCGAACCGACTGCCGAAGGCGGCTGGGTCTGCACGTTCGAAGACGTAACGGAGCGCCATCGCGCGCAAAGCCGCATCGTGCACATGGCGCACCATGACAACCTTACCGGCATGGCCAACCGCCTGCGGTTCTGGGAAAGCATCGGCCAGGCCGTGCGCGGGCTTTCCGCGCGTGCGCAACCCTTCGCCATCCTTTACCTCGATCTCGACCGGTTCAAGGAAGTCAACGATACGCTCGGCCACCCGATTGGCGACGCCCTGCTGCGCCAGGTCGCCGAACGCCTCCGCGCAACGGCCTCACCGCGCGATATGGTGGCGCGCCTTGGCGGCGACGAATTCGCCGTGCTCCACTATTGCCTCGATACGTCTTCGGACAGTTCGCAGGCGCTGGCCGAGCGCATCATCGCCAGCATCGCCCAGCCCTATCACATTGAAAGCAATGAGATCGTCGTCAGCACCAGTGTCGGCATCGCCATTGCCCCGGTCGATGGTGATGACGCCGATCAGTTGATGAAGAATGCAGACCTTGCGCTCTATAGCGCCAAGGCAGAGGGCGCCGGCACCTATCGCTTCTTCTCCCCGCAGATGGGAAAGTCGCTGCAGAACCGCCGTCACCTCGAAATGGACCTCCGCGGCGGCATCAAGCTTGGCCAGTTCGAGCTCTACTATCAGCCTTTGGTCCGCCTCGATACCGGTCGCGTCGTCTCGGGCGAAGCCCTGATGCGCTGGCGCCATCCAGAACACGGCATGATATCGCCGGCCCAGTTCATTCCCCTCGCCGAAGAAACCGGGGCCATTGAGGCGCTGGGCGAATGGGCGCTACAACAGGCCTGCCGCGACGCCCTCAACTGGCCCGATCATGTGCGCGTTTCGGTCAATCTCTCCCCGGTGCAGTTTCGTGGCGCGGGCCTCGTCGACATCGTCAAGGCAGTGCTCGCCACAAGCGAACTCGACGCGCGCCGGCTTGAACTCGAAATCACCGAGTCGGTGCTGTTGCAGAACAACGCAGTGAACCTCGAAGCCCTGCACCAATTGCGCGCCCTTGGTCTCACCGTCGCGCTCGACGATTTTGGTACCGGCTATTCCTCCCTGAGCTACCTCCAGCGGTTCCCCTTCGACAAACTCAAGATCGACCAGAGCTTTGTTCGCGATCTGGCGGATCGGCCGGATAGCCTTTCCATCGTCCAGTCGATCGCGACCCTTGGGCACAATCTGCGGATGACCACCACGGCGGAAGGTGTCGAGACGCAGGCTCAGCTCGACATCATCACCCGGGCCGGCTGCACCGAGGCCCAGGGCTATTTCTTCGGCGCACCCATGCCCGAGGCCGAGTTCCGCGCCCTCCTGCTGCGAGAATACCGCGTCAGCGCCGACGTCTAGCCGCCCTCTCGCTGGCCTTGCCCTCGAGCCGTCCCCGTGCGAAAACATGGTTGACGTATAGGGAAAGACAATGACCAATCCTGTCACCCAAGATCGCAGGCATTTCGAGGATCTCGTCGTCGGCGAAGTCATCAATCTCGGCCAGACCACCGTGTCCAGGGAGATGATCTTCACCTTCGCCCGGGAGTTCGATCCCCTGCCCTTTCACATCGACGAAGAGGCGGCCAAGAAGAGCCTGCTGGGCGGGCTCGCTTCGAGCGGCTGGCAGACGGGCGCGCTGAGCCTGCGCATGCTTGTCGATAGCTTCCTGAGCAAGATTGCCTCCGCGGGCGGTCTCGGCTTTCAGGACCTTAAATGGAAAAACCCCGTCATGGCCGGGGACACGATCGGAGGGACGGTGACCATTGCCGGTCTCCGCCGCTCGGGCAGCCATCCGCAATGGGGCATTGTCACGCTCGATTTCGACATTCGCAATCAGGCGGACAAGCCGGTCATGACGATGCAGCTCTCCAATCTCGTCGAATGCCGCGAGGCCGCCGCATGACCCGCTGGTTCGAAGACATCGTCATCGACGAGGCCTTTCCCCTCGGCGACCACAGCTTTTCCGAAGACGAGATCATCCGCTTCGGAAAGCTCTACGATCCGCAATATTTCCACGTCGATCCAGAACTCGCCAAGCACAGCCATTTCGGCGGTCTCGTCGCCAGCGGCTGGCACACCGTCAGCGTCGGCCATCGCAAAATGGTGGATGCGCTCGATGCCGAGGCGGACAGGCTCAAGGCACAGGGCGACGAACCCGGCGTATCCGGCCCTTCCCCCGGCGTCAATTCCATGGAGTTCAAGGCGCCGGTGCGTCCCGGCGATACCGTCACCTATGAACTCGTCGTGACCGGCAAGCGGCCGTCCAATTCGCTGCCCGGCTGGGGCCTGCTGTTCAACCGCCTGACGGCAACCAATCAGCGCGGCGAACTCGTCTATCGCGCCGAAATCGTGGGTTTTTCCAAGCTGCGCGACTATTCCATGCCGCTCAAATTGAAAGTGTTGCTGGCGCTCACCAGAGTGCCGGTGATCGGTCCGCTCCTGCGCCGGAGCACTTGAAAGGCAAAGGGCGCACCGGCACTCTGCATGCATGCGCCGATTCGCCCTTGCCCTATTGCTGTTCCCCGCCTTGTCCGTGCCCTCCATGGCGCAGATTTATCAAGGCAATTGGTCCTGCCGGGACGCGACGACCAATCGCGTCGGCATCCTGACGATCTACGGCAATGTCTATGGCTGGGCCTCGCGCACCATGGGCGACCCCAATTCCGGCACTGGCACGGTAACGCCCTATCAGGACGGCGTCGGCTTCAACGACGGCAACCTCAAGGCCAATCTCGGCGTCCAGGCTGCGCGCATGGTGGAAGATCCCGTCAATGGCGTCGCCGTGCAGCTCGAAACGGCTGACACCATCGTCATGCTCTGCACGCCGCGCTGAGGCGCCTTTCCAATTCCTTGCAATCCACCACGGTCGTCATCACCGGGCTTGTCCCGGTGATCCAGACGATGCCACTCCTTGCGCCGAAGAGTGGATTGCCGGGACAAGCCCGGCAATGACGACGGAGCTTGGATGCCGACGCTTCTCGCCCTGCAGCGCGAAAGTCCACCAAGGTAGGGGCTTGACCTTTTCAGCCAATTGCACAATTTAGAGGGGCAATGCCGGGCCCCTCTGGTCATGGGTTCTCCATGGCGATGTCGGAATTGCTCCACCTCGTTACATGGAGAAGGTCCGGCGTATGGAAACGCTTCTTGCCGCCCTTTCGGGCGATTTTCTCGGAACCCCCGTCTATTTCTGGGTCGCGTTCATCGCGATCGTCATTGGTCTGCTTGTTTTCGACCTCGGCATTCTGCACAAGGATGAGCACGAGATCGAAGCCAAGGAGAGCCTGCTGCTCTATGGCTTTTATGTCGCTATTGCCCTCGCCTTCGGCGGCTGGGTCTGGTGGCAGCGTGGCGCCACGGCCGGCCTAGAATTCTATACCGGCTACCTGCTCGAACAGAGCCTGGCGATGGACAATATGTTCGTCATCGCCACGATCTTCGGCTTCCTCGGCATCCCCCGCCTCTACCAGCACAGTGTGCTCTTCTGGGGTATTCTGGGCGTCATCCTGTTCCGCGCCGTGCTGATTGGCGTCGGCGCAGCGCTGGTCAATCAGTTTAGCTGGATTCTGCTCGGCTTCGGTGCCTTCCTGGTCTTCACCGGCATCCGCATGTTCCGCCATCAGGATGAGGAGCCGCACCTCGAAGACAACAAGGTCTTCCAGTTCATCTCCAAGCATTTCCGGGTCACCAAGCAACTGCATGGCCGCTCGTTCACCGTCAAGCAGGCGCACCCGACCACGGGCAAGCTCGTCACCTGGCTGACCCCGCTTGCCGTGGCCCTGATCATGGTCGAAATCGTCGACCTGATCTTCGCCGTGGACTCCGTGCCGGCCGTCTTCGCGGTCACCCAGGACACGTTCATCGTCTATACGTCGAACATCTTCGCCATCCTGGGCCTGCGTTCGCTCTACTTCGCCCTGGCGGCAGCCATGAACCGCTTCCGTTACCTCCAGACCTCGCTGGCGATCATCCTCGTGCTGGTCGGTATCAAGATCTCGCTGGTGCCCTTCCATATCCACATCGACACCCTTCTCTCGCTTCTCGTGACGCTGGCGATCCTGGCGGGCGGCATCGGCTTCTCGCTCTGGAAGACCCGCAACGAGCCCAATATCAGCGCTCAGCAAGACCCCGGCCAAGGTCAGCTCGAACCCTGATCCGGTCTGATTTGACCAAAGAGGCGACCCGGTTGACCCGGGCCGCCTCTTTTCTTATTCTACTTCCGCGCAATGCGCTTTGGAGGCCCTGTCCAGAAATGATCTGAAACCGCACCCCTGACGCTTCTGACTTGTCTTGGCATCCCCGCACCGGGGACCGGCCAGTCATGATGGCGCGTGTGGCAGCGGTCGATCCACGGACGGCCAAAATCTCTCCCTAGTCTATCTCTGCCCCGCCCCATCGGCGTCTCAGCCTTTCCGCATCCGCACGCCTTGCGGCGTGCCCTGTTTCACTTGCTTGGCCGTCGGGAAACGCCCTGGGGCCAGAAGGATAGACTCATGCCGAAAAACCAATTCCAGCGCCCGCAACCGATCAACCACTCGAACAATGTGCCGCGGCACGGACAGCAGCAGCCGCAGCCGCAAAAGCTGCAGGTAAAGCCCAAGCTGCCGACCCAAACATCGGGCCTGCCGCCGCTCGAAAAGCTGCTGGGCAGCGAGCGACAGCACTAAAAAGAGGTGCGGCCGGTGGAAACACCGGCCGCACTTTTCCAAGCGCCGGCAAGAGCTTCGCTGGCGCGCCTACAATGGAAAGCATTGCAAATAAAGCAGTGCTCTAAACTTGCCGCATTTGCCCAATAGCAAAATTGTCATAATGACAAAGGAGAAGCGCAAATGGGTGTGATCCACGAGATCATCTTCGACTGCGACAAGCCAGCCGTTCTCGCTCGTTTCTGGGCCGAACTTCTCGATGGCTATGATGTCAGACCCTATGATGCAGACGAGATTGCGCGTCTTGCTGCTCTCGGCCTAACGCCGGAAACGGACACGACCGTGATGGTCGATGGTCCCGGCCCCTCGATCTGTTTCCAGAACGTCGATGGCCGCGTCTACAACAACAATCGCGTGCATCTCGACATCGAGACCACCAACCGCAGTTCTGACGTCGAAAGGCTGAAGGCAGCCGGCGCCACGGTGGATCGGGTCTTGCCCACCTATACGGTCATGCGCGACCCCGAGGGCAATCAGTTCTGCCTCGTCGATCCTCGCATCACCACCATGGCCGCGGCCTGATCGCTAATGTGCTGACAGGAGCTGTCAGCGCACCGCGCTACATCGGGATCATCCAATTCGAGGAGAAACCCATGTCGCTGATCGCAACATGCCACTGCGGCGCCACGCGCATCACCCTGCCCTATCTGCCCACCGAGATCAAAACCTGCAACTGCACCTTTTGCCAGCGGACCGGCGCAGTCTGGACCTATTTCGAAGAGGGCGAGCTCGAGTTCAACGCGCTCGAGAACGACAAGATCTACTCTGCCAGCGGCGGCATGAACGAGCACCACTTCTGCTCGAACTGCGGCATTCACACATGGGGCAGCTCACCGGATTGGGCGTCGGTCTATAATGCCGACGGAACGCCAAAGGGCGAACCCGGCGCCATGCCCACCAAGCGCACCTTCGCAGTCAACCTCAACGCCGTCGATTCGCTCGACTGGTCGCACGTGAAGATCGAAAAGATGGACGGCCGGAACAACTGGTAGGCCACCAACAAAAATCCCCGCTTTCGCGGGGATCTTCGGATGTGAACGTCAGCGCCGTTCAAATGGGCTTAGTGCCCCTCAAAGGCCATCAGCGCGCTCACATTGACCTTTTCCGCACGGAGCTTGTCGGCCCCGCCAAGGTCCGGCAGGTCGATGGCAAAGGCAGCGTGATCGCAGATGGCGCCGGTACGGCGAATGAGCCCAACCGCAGCGATAGCGGTGCCGCCCGTCGCGATAAGATCGTCGACCACAAGCACCTTGTGCACATTGCTCAGCACATCGGCATGGATTTCGATCGTATCGACACCATATTCGAGCGCATAATTCTGGCCGATCGTCGTACCTGGCAGCTTGCCGCGCTTGCGCACCGGCACAAAGCCGACGCCCAGCGCAATGGCAACGCCCGCGCCGAAGATGAAGCCCCGCGCTTCGATACCGGCGACATGGGTGAAGCCCAGTCCGCGATGCGCCTCTGCGAGCCGCTCCACGCTTTCCTTGAACCCTTCCGGATGCTCGATCAGTGTGGTGATGTCACGAAACAAAATCCCAGGCTTGGGATAGTCCGGAATGGTCCGGACCAGCGACTTCAGGTCGAGCGACATGGCAGGCCTTGTAAGACTTGGGAATCAGGGGGTGCGGCGACCGACAATGTGGCGGGCGATGACACCGGCATTGTAAGCGAC
The DNA here is from genome assembly GCF_000743575.1 of Devosia riboflavina. Taxonomy (GTDB): domain Bacteria; phylum Pseudomonadota; class Alphaproteobacteria; order Rhizobiales; family Devosiaceae; genus Devosia; species Devosia riboflavina. The sequence goes on from NZ_JQGC01000004.1 coordinate 145,795, forward strand.
ATTGCGCGTGGCGTTAGCAGCGGCTTCGCGGGCCTTGGGATTGTTGGCCACGGCCTGAATGCCGGCACGCACGGCCGGATGGCGGCTCATGGTCATGGCGGCGGACACGACGGTGACAGCCAGGCGAATGGCGGACAAGGCAACCTCCTCCCACAAAACCAATACGGGTTCATATTGCGTTTGAGGGCGGGATTGGCAAGGGCCTTGCACCGATGTGAGCGGAAAAAGAAAGGGGCCTGTAAAGGCCCCAATCCCAATCTTCAGTGCATGCCCTGCGAGCCTAGCTCTTCGGGCCCGACCATCTAAAATCGCTCCACCGGAGCGATTTTGCCGCGGAGCGGCCGATGGTCAGTGTTCGATACCAGCCCAGATCTTGCGCTTGGTGCCGTACATCAGGCCGGCAAACAGCACGAGGAAGATCAGCACTGCAAAACCGGTCTGCTTGCGCGAGACGAGGTGCGGTTCGGCCATCCACATCAGGAAGGCAGCGACGTCGGTCGAATACTGCTCCAGCGTCAGCGGCACGGACTGGCCGTCTTCGCCTTCTGCATAGCTGACGACGCCATCCGCCAGCGGCGGCGCCATGCCGATGGCGTGGCCCGGGAAGTAGTCGTTGTAGTGCTTGCCTTCCGGCAACTGGAAGGGTGTGCCGTCAGCATTGTGCGGCGCAGTCTCCGGCACTTCTTCATGATAGCCGTTGAGCAGCGCATGGATATAGTCCACGCCGCCTTCCTGGTAACCGGTGAAGTAGTTGAAGATCCAGGTCGGGAACGGATCGGTCACGCCGCGGGCCTTGGCCAGCACCGAGAAATCAGGCGGCAACGCGCCGCCATTGGCGTCACGAGCTTCCTGGTCATTGGCAAAGGGCGACGGCCAGCGATCTGCCGGCACAGCCGGACGACGGCCGCCTTCGGCGGTGATATCAGCGACTTCATATTCGGCCGCAAGGGCGCGAACCTGAGCCTCGGAGAACTCCGGGCCGCCTTCTTCCATGAGGTTACGGAAGGAGATGAGGTGCGCGCTGTGGCAGCTCGAGCAGACTTCGCGGAAAACCTGGAAGCCGCGCTGGAGCTGGTTGGTGTCATAGGTGCCGAAGATGCCGCCGAACGACCAGGACTGCCGTTCGACATGGGCACCGCCCTCGGCTGCCTGGGCCGGAGCCATGGCAAGACCGGCAACGAGTGCGGCGGCGGCGATGATGAGCTTACGGATGTTCATGGTACTCGCCCCGATCACGCGTGTGCATTCTTGCCGAGAACGCTCTCGGAAATGCTGGTTGGCAGGGGCTTGGGCGTTTCGATACGCGAGAGCACCGGCAGGATCACGAGGAAGTACAGGAAGTAGTAGCCCGTGCAGACCTTGGCGAGGACGGTATAGATACCCTCAGCCGGCTGAGCGCCCAGATACATCAGGCCAACGAAGTTGATGGCAAAGAGCGCGAAGAACCACTTGAACATCGGGCGGAACACACCCGAACGAACCTTGGACGTGTCGAGCCACGGCACGATCAGCAGCATGAGCATCGCGCCGCCCATGGCGATCACGCCGCCGAGCTTGGAGTCGATGAACAGCACGTTGAAGTCGATTGCGCGCAGGATCGTGTAAAACGGCAGCAGGTACCATTCCGGAACGATGTGAGCCGGCGTCACCTGGGCATTCGCCATGATGTAGTTGTCCGGGTGACCCAGGATGTCCGGTGCGAAGAACACGAACCAAGCAAACGGGATCATGAACAGCACCATGCCATAGAGATCCTTCATCGTGTAGTACGGATGGAAGGGCACGGTATCGCGGCTGTCCTTCACATCGACGCCGACCGGGTTGTTGTTGCCCGGCACGTGCAGCGCCCAGATGTGGAGCGCCACGACGGCTGCGATGATGAACGGCAGCAGGTAGTGCAGCGAGAAGAAGCGGTTCAGCGTCGGATTGCCCACGGCAAAGCCGCCGAGCACGAGCTGCTTGATGCTTTCGCCCAGAACCGGGATAGCGGTGAAGATGTTCGAGATAACCGTCGCACCCCAGAAGCTCATCTGGCCCCAGGGCAGGATGTAGCCCATGAACGCAGTGGCAGTGGTGAGAAGGAAGATTACGACGCCGAGAATCCAGAGGATTTCACGCGGGGCCTTATACGAACCGTAGAAGAGACCGCGGAACATGTGGATATAGAGCGCGATGAAGAACATCGAGGCGCCCACGGCGTGGGTAGCCTGGATGATACGGCCGCCATTGACGTTGCGGCGGATGTGCTCGACCGAGTCGAAGGCCATCGCCACGTTGGGCGTATAGTGCATGGCAAGGATGATACCGGTGACGATCTGCACACCGAGGCACATCACGAGAATGGCGCCGAAAGTCCACCAATAGTTGAGGTTCTTCGGCGTGGGGAAGTCCATGAGATGTTCTTTGGCGAAACGCACCACCGGCAGGCGGTCGTCCAGCCATTTCTCAACGGCATTTCCCGGAACGTAAGTCGAATGTTCTGACATCGGAAAAGCCCCCACTAACCGATCTGGACCAGCGTATCGCTGAGGAATTCATACGGCGGCACGACCAGATTCTTGGGTGCTGGGCCGCGGCGGATACGACCAGCCGAGTCATAGTGCGAACCATGGCATGGGCAGAACCAGCCATCGAAATCGCCGGATTCGCCAACAGGGATACACCCGAGATGGGTGCAGTTGGCGATCATGATCAGCCACTGTTCGTGGCCTGGCTTGGTGCGTGCCTCGTCGGTTTCCGGGTCCTTGAGATCAGAAAGCGGGACAGCCTGGGCCTCTGAAATTTCGGCCGCCGTACGGTGGCGAACGAAAACCGGAAGGCCGCGCCACATGATGGTTACCGACTGCCCTTCGGCAATCGGGCCCACGTCATATTGAATGCTGGCAAGCGCCAGCGTGGACGCGTCCGGATTGAGCTGATTGATCAGCGGCCATACCACTGCGGCGGCACCAACAGCGCCGACAGCGCCAGTGGCGACGAAGAGAAAATCCCGCCGGTTGGTGGATGAGTGTTCTGCTTGCGTGGACAAGTCCGTTTCCCCGTACGATGCACAAATGACGGAACCGGCTCCAGCCCTCGACACCATAAGCAGAATCGACAAGCCAGCCGCCCTCAAGCGGTCCGTCAGTTGGGGTTCTTTTTGCACTCTCGGCTGGGCTTGTCCAGTGCGCGACGGGTGACAGTTTGATTGAGCGCAACTATATCCTAGCGCCAAACCTCTCGGATGGACCGGGCCCGCCCCGGGGACAACGCTTTTGTCGCTCGATCTCGCCCTCTATCAGCCCGACATTGCCAACAATACCGGCACGCTGGTGCGCCTCGGTGCGTGCCTCGGACTCACCGTCCATATCATCCACCCCTCAGGCTTTCCGATCACCCCGCAAAACCTGGCGCGCAGCGGCCTCGACTATGTCGAGCACGCCGTCATTCAGCAGCATGACAGTTTTGAGGCTTTCGAGGCTTGGCGAACCCAACACGGCCGGCGTCTGGTGCTCCTGACCACGAAATCCAGCCAGTCGGCCTATGAAACGCGTTTCGCCCCTGGCGATATTCTCATGCTCGGCCGCGAAAGCGCCGGCGTGCCTGATTCCGTCGCCGAGCGGTGCGACCTGCGCATTCGCATCCCCATGCGCCCCGGTTTGCGCTCGATCAATGTTGCTCTCGCCGGCAGCATGATAGTTGGCGAGGCCATGAGACAGATTGGCCGCTTTACAGAGCTTTCCTGAAGGTCCATTCCCCCCGCTATGACCCTCCCTGCCGATATCGACACCAAGAAGACCACCGCCGCCGCCTGGTTCCGCGCCCTGCGTGACCGGATTTGCAGTGGCCTCGAAGCCATCGAAACCGAAGTTACCGGCCCCAATGCCCACATGCCCGCCGGCAAGTTCGAGCGCACCCCCTGGGACCGCGCTGCCGGCGGCGGAGGCGAGATGTCCATGCTGCATGGCCGCGTCTTCGAAAAGGCCGGTGTTCATATCTCCTCCGTTCATGGCAACTTCACCGAAGACTTTGCTAAGCAAATGCCAGGTACCGAAGCGGGCACCGCTTTTTGGAGCTCGGGCATTTCGCTGATCATCCACCCCTGGAACCCCCACGTTCCGGCCGTGCACATGAACACGCGCATGATCGTCACGGGAAAACAGTGGTGGGGCGGCGGCGCCGACCTGACCCCTGTGCTCGACCGCAAGCGCACTCAGGATGATCCCGACACGCTCGAATTCCACGCCGCCATGCGCGAAGCCTGCGAAGGCCGCCCGGGCGTCGACTACGACCGCTTCAAAGCCTGGTGCGACGAATACTTCTTCCTGCCCCACCGCAACGAACCGCGCGGGATCGGCGGCATCTTCTACGATCACTTCAATTCCGGCGATTGGGACGCCGACTTCGCCTTCACCAAGGCCGTCGGCGAGGCGTTCAACACCATCTACCCAAAACTGGTCCGTCGCCACTTCGAAAAGACCTGGACCGACGCCGAACGCGACGAGCAACTCGTGCGCCGCGGCCGCTATGTGGAATTCAACCTGCTCTACGATCGCGGCACGACCTTCGGCCTAAAGACCGGCGGCAATGTGAATTCCATTCTCTCCTCCATGCCACCCGCGGTGAAGTGGCCCTGACATGACGCTCGCGGCGCTCGAGATATCAGGCTATCGCTCGGTGCGCCGCATTCGCTTTCCGCTGCGGCAGCTGACCGTACTGGTCGGCGGCAATGGGGTGGGCAAGACCAATCTCTATCGCTCGCTCGAACTTCTCCAGGCCATAGCCAAGGGCACGGTGGCCAATGAGTTGGCCCGCGAAGGTGGGCTGGCCTCGGTCTTTTGGGCCGGCGGCAAGAACCTCACCGAGGATGGCAGCTTCGCCCCCCTGTATCGCACCGATGGCTATCGGGCCTACGAGGGCAATCGGCTGGCCCTTGAGGCCACATTCGATGAGATGGACGGCTTCGCCGACGGCCCGCGCTATCGCGCCGAGCTGGGATTTGCCCCCAAGGGAAGCGCCGCCTTCCCCAACGAGGTGCAGGTCAAAAGCGAGCTGCTCGATATGCACCACCGCGGCAAGACGGTGTCGCTGATGGAGCGCAAGGGTAATATCGCCTGGGCGCGCGATGCCGAAGGGCGGCGGGAGGTGGCCGACGAAGACCTGTTGCCGAGCGAACCAGCGCTTGCGCGCCTCGCTGGCCGCTCGGAAATTGCCCGCATGCGCGACACCATTCTCGGCTGGCGCTTCTTCCACGGTTTTCGCAGCGACATCGATTCGGCGCTGCGCCGGCCATCCCCCGCGATCACTGCCCCCTCGCTGGCTTCGGACGGTAGCAATCTGGGCGCGGTATTTGCCACGCTCCGACATATCCGGCAGGACACCGTGGATCTCGATGCGGCCGTTGCGGACGCCTTTCCGGGCGTCGAACTGGTTGTGCCGCCGGCGGGTGAATTCGCCACATTTGGTCTGCGCTACCCGGAAATGCCGAAGCGTGTCTTCGCGCCACATGAGCTTTCAGACGGCACCTTGCAGTTTCTCGCCCTCGCCGGGGCATTGATGTCCTATCGCCTGCCTCCATTTATCGCTCTCAACGAGCCCGAGACGAGTCTCCACCCATCGTTGCTGCCTATCCTGGCACGCATGATCGTCAAGGCAGCCGAACGGAGCCAGATTTGGGTGGTCACTCACGACCGCGAACTGGCCAATGCCATAGCCGAAGGTAGTGGCGTATTGCCGCGCGAAGTCGTCCGCGGCGACAACGGAACCTGGCTCGAAGGCCTGGGGCAGCTTGGCGAATTCATCGACGACTAGTGGAACCACCCGGCCGCGGTCTCGTTTCTCCCTCTACCCCAACGAGATGTAGGAGGAAACGCAATGAAACGCTTTGATTCCGGTACGCTCATCCCCGGCTCGACCTGGAAGGCCGAAGCCGAAAGCGAGGCGGAAGTGGTGCGTCGTGCCGTGGAGAACCTCAAGAATTTCCACGGCGAAACCGAAGTCCGCCCCGACATGGTCGAGCGGATCAAGGAACGCATCGTCGACGTAGACGCCAAAGGCGCGACCAAGCACTGACGCACGTCTGAGCTAGCGGATATCCAAGCTTTCCAGAAGCTCATCCCGCGTCAGCGAAAAAGCGCTTTGCACCCAAAGCGCCTCGAGCCGGGCCAGAGTCGCTCCTACTTCTGGCCCGGGTTCGATTCCGTTTGCCACGATATCCCGACCCGAAACCGGAAAGTCCGGATTCGGCAGTCGAGCGATTTCGCGGGCCGCTTCCATCAGTCGGTCACGCGGCCAATTGTGCTGGGCGGCAGCAACAGCCAATCCCTCGATGGCCTCATCGCGATAGCGATAGACCCCCAGCGCAATCTCATCTTCCGACATAAGCAGCGCCGCCGAAAAAACGCGCCGCGCCGCTTCGACCTGCGCATTGGAGAGGCGCCAGCGCTCCTGCTGGGCATCGATATCGCTCCCCGCAAGCAGCGCCAGCCGCGCCGCCGGATTGTGGCCACCCAGGACTTCATAGCGCAGCACTGCCGACAGTTCGCTCCGCGACAATGACAGCAGCCCGATTTCGTTCATGACGGCTATGGTCAGCGCGATCTTGGGCAGAGCTAGCATCCGCAGCATCTCCGAGCCGACCCGCTCGGCTGAGAGATGATCCAGCTTGCCTACCGCCAACTGACAGGCAGAAAGACCTTCGGCATCAAGCTTCTCGCCGCCATGGCTCGCCGAAAACCGGAAGAACCGGTAGACCCGCAGGCCATCTTCCGCGATCCGCTCGGCAGCATTGCCAATGAATCGTACCCGGGCCGCGAGGGCGTCGCCGGCCCCTTTCAGTGGGTCAAAAAGCTTACCGTCAAAGCCACAATAGATGGCGTTGAGCGTAAAATCGCGCCGCTTTGCATCGTCGGTCCAATCGGTCCCGAACTGTACCTGCGCATGCCGCCCGTCGGTCTCGACATCGCGCCGCAGCGTCGTGGCCTCGACCGTCGTCTCGTTGAGCTTCAGCGTCACCGTCCCATGGTCGATACCGGTGGGATAAGCCGAAATCCCCGCCGCCTTGGCGCGCTGCATCACGACGACAGGCAAAAGCTCGGTCGCCATGTCGATATCGGCCTCAGGGCTCAGCCGCCCCATTAGCGTGTCCCGCACGATCCCGCCAACGGCCCGCGTCTTCCCCTCCCGCCCATCAAGCGCTGCGAAAATCGCCTGCACTTCCGGGCGCGCCAGCCATTCGGTTTGCGGCAGGTGGTCGGGGATCATGCTTCACCCAAAATAAGGTCACGGAATTTTCGGGTGAGATTGGCAGTGATGCCCCAGATCGTATGACCGTCATGGTCGATCTGCCAGGTCGAATGCTCCTTGCCGGCCCGCTTGATACGAAAACGCCCATAGCTGGCGGAATCGAGAATGCGCTTGAGCGGCACTTCGAAGACCGAATGCACTTCGCCGGGATTGGGCACAAAAGGCCCGCTCGGCAGCACTTCGGCAATAACAGGGGTGATCAGATAATTGCTGCCGGTAAAATAGGGCTCCATATAGCCCAGAATATTGGCCTCGGCCGGCTGAAGCCCGACTTCCTCATTGGCTTCGCGCAAAGCCGCGGCGCCCGCATGCGCATCCGCAGCATCGATCTTCCCGCCAGGAAAAGCCACCTGCCCGGAATGCGAGCGCAGGTCAGGCGAGCGCTCGGTATAGAGTATCGTGTGCCCCTCGGGCCGGCGTACAAGGCCGATAAGCACTGCGGCAGGTGTCGGTGGCCGCGAAAACGGCTCGAGCGGCGCCCAGTCGGGTATGAGTTCATCGCCGGCCGGCAAGGTCGGTGGAGAAACCAGCAAGCGGCCAGAAAGCAGCTCGGCGATCGGCGTATCGAAGGGCAAGGAAGCGTCCGGATGATTCAGCATCTCGGGCAGGAGTTTATGCGAGCCCCTGCCCCGATGCACCCGTTTTGATCGGCGTCAGACGCCGGCTTCAAAAGCGGCAATCGAACCGGTCAGCGTCTTGGCCAGTTCCGGATCGTCGGCCAGCAGCAGCACGCGGCTGGTATCCACCGGGCCGGGGAACTGGATATTGCCCGGCGTGGTCGGCACCCAGCCAAGCGGGCAATAGTAATCCTGATCGCCAACGAGCAGCACGAAATGGCCTTCGCCCCGCGCCAGCGCCCGCTTGCTGACTTCCCGGGCAAGCAGCTTGCCGGCGCCACGCTTGCGGAAATTCGGATGCGTTGCCAGCGGCCCAAGGAGATAGCCCTTCATGCCGCCAACGCTGATCGGGGTCATCCACACAGAGCCCGAAGGCGTGCCATCGACTTCCGAAATCAGGCTCAGGCTGGGATCGATCGGGAACCGCTCGCGCACCCGGAACGCCGTACGTGCAAACCGGCCAGGACCAAAGGCAATCGCCTGCAGGTCTTCGACGAAGGCATCATCGGCGGGGGTAGCAGGCCGAACGACAGGCTGGCCAGAAAGAGGGGTAGCGACGGCCTCAGCCGCAACGAGCGTGGTCATGGGTCTATCCAGGAAGATTATGTGCAAATGAGCATGCGGTTACCCAAGGGCACCGCGCGAAAAACGACCAACTAGGGTCGTCGGAACATCTGCAAAACCTTCACCATCCTGGACGCCTCCACGTCTGAATCCGCATTAGCACCAGCATGGGTTCCCGTAAATGGGAATATCGGCAGCATGGCTGAAATTCCTGTTTCGAATGGATCGGTGTATCCCAATTGCACAACGCATTGTTGCGCCCGAAGTGCCTTATCGGCTTCCATTGCGACCACTAAGTTTGCCGACAACGAAACCGAGCTGCCCCAGAAGAGCGGGTAATGCCGACAGCAAGATGACGAAAAAGGACCAAAGATGGGACAATTGATCGACGGCAAATGGTCGGACAAGTGGTACGACACCAGCAAGACCGGCGGCAAATTCGTCCGCTCGCAGTCCGGCTTCCGCAACTGGGTCACCGCCGACGGCAGCCCCGGCCCCACGGGCGAAGGCGGCTACGCCGCTGAAGCCGGCCGCTACCATCTCTATGTCTCGCTCGCCTGTCCCTGGGCCCACCGCACGCTGATCTTCCGCAAGCTCAAGGAGCTGGAAAGCCTGATCTCGGTGTCCATCGTCTCGCCCAAAATGCCCGACGAGACCGGCTGGAGTTTTAGGACCGACGAAGGCTCGACCGGCGATACCCTGCTGGGCAAGGATTTTCTCCACCACGTCTACACCGCGGCCAAGCCCGACTATACCGGCCGCGTGACCGTTCCCGTCCTCTGGGACAAGAAGACCAATACCATCGTGTCCAACGAAAGTGCGGAAATCATCCGCATGTTCAACACGGCCTTCAACGAACTGACCGGCAACACGGATGACTATTATCCCGAGGCGTTGCGCGAGACGATCGATACGATCAATGCCCGCGTCTATGACGACATCAACAACGGCGTCTACAAGGCCGGTTTCGCCACCACCCAAGCCGCCTATGAAGAAGCCGCCAACAAGCTCTTCGACGCGCTCGACTGGGCCGAAGCACTACTCAGCGAAAACGCCTATCTGACCGGCGAAAATATCACCGAGGCCGACTGGCGCCTCTTCACCACGCTGGTGCGTTTCGACGCGGTCTATTTCGGCCACTTCAAGTGCAACCGCCGGCAGATCGCTGACTATCCGAACCTGTCGCACTACCTCAAGGCGCTCTACGAAGTCCCGGGCGTCAAGGAAACGGTCGATATCGGCCACATCCAGACGCACTACTACTGGAGCCACATCACCATCAATCCGCACCGCATCGTGCCGATTGGCCCGGAACTGTCGTTCCTCGACTGATGCTTAGTACCCCCAGACGTCCCGCTTGGGCGCACCGTCGAACACTTCGTCGATGCGCTGGGACGTCGCGGGGGTCACACCCTCCGGCAGCTTGGTGATTTCGAACCAGCCGCCTTCGGCGATCTCGTGGTCCTTCTTCCGCACGAAGACGAATTCGTGCGACCGCGCCACATAAAAGAGCACATGGTCGCGGTTCGTGACCGAACTGGAATTGTGGTAGACGCCAAAAAGCTCCATGGGTCCGGTCACGCGATGCCCAGTCTCCTCCAGCGTCTCGCGCGCGCCGGACGCCTCGGCGGTCTCCCCCGGCTCGATCCCGCCGCCGGGAAACTGCCAGCCCGGAATGAGGGTGTGCCGGATGAGATAAACCTTGTTGCCGTCGACCAGCATGACGCGGGTACCGATGGTCATGTGGCGTATGATGCCGATAATGGTGAGAAACACCTTGGCGCGGACGCGCTGGAATCGGTTCATCATGACTGGCTTCTCCGTCGAACTTGCCGCAGGGGTAGCGTTTCCTGCGCAAAAGTCGATAGCGCATTTCGCGCTTTTCCAATGCAGCCAAGCGCCCATTCACACGTTTGAAGCCAACCTATTCCAGTCCGGTCACCAGATTTTGCCCGGAAAATCCGACCACCGCGGTCGATTGACCGTTTCCCTGCGCGGAAGCTTCTGGCAAAACCCCTCCCGATGACAACGCTTGCGCACATATCGGATATTCACCTCTCGCCCATGCCGGAGATGGCTTTCAGTGATCTCGTCGGCAAGCGCGTGACCGGCTATCTCAACTGGAAGCTGAAGCGCCACGGCGAACTCAATTCCGAAACCCTGACCCGCCTCGTCGCTCACATGCAGGAGCAGAAGGCCGATTTCACGGCCGTCACCGGCGACCTCACCAATCTCGCCCTGCCCTCCGAAATCCGCCGTGCCGGAAAATGGCTGCAGGATCTGGGCGACAGCGAACGCACCGCCGTCTGTCCCGGCAATCATGACGCCTATGTGCCCGGCGCGCTCGAAATGGCCTGCGACATGTGGGGCGATTATCTCAAGGGCGAAACGCTCGAAGGCGCCCCCTTCCCCTTCGTGCGCCGCGTCGGCGATGTTGCAATCATCTCCTGTTCCAGCGCAGTGCCCACGGCCCCCTTCTTCGCCATCGGGCGCTTTGAGGAAAAGCAGGCGGCGCGGCTCGACCGCATTCTGAAACTCCTCGGCGATGCCGGCTATTTCCGCGTGGTGCTGATCCACCACCCGCCCAATGCCGAATTGCAGCACCCATCCTTCGGCCTCAAGGGCCATCGCATCTTCCGCAAGGTTATCGCCACGCGCGGCGCGGAAATGATCCTGCACGGCCACACGCATCGCTCCTCGATCCACCACATTCCGGGTCTGGACCACGAAGTGCCCGTCATCGGCGTCGCCGCAGCCAGCGCCGCGCAGGGCGGCACGCTGGACGATCCGGCCCGATACAACCTCTTCCGCATCGAGAAGAACGGCAACGGCTGGTCCTGCACCATGCGCGAATACGGTTTTCAGCGCATCGGCAGCGATATCGTCATGCGCATGCAGATGCGCATCTACTAAACATCGGCAGCGCTTTTCGCCCCACTCCCGCCATCGCCGCAAATCACCTATATGATGATGCAAAGCCGCGTGAGTTGCCCGTGACCGAATCCTTTTCCATCCTGCCCCCGAGTTTTGATCCGACCACTGGCGAAGCACGCTTTCCCTATCGCCTGGGAGAGCTGACCTTTACCGAAGTGCTGGGCCTGCCTACGGGTGCCAAGGCGGAACTTGCCGAAAGTCCGGCTTTCAAAAAGCTGCTCGACTTGACGGCCTTCGTGCTGGGCGTGAGCTATTTCAAGCTCCGCGCGCCCTTCGACATCGCCGCCCCGGACCTGGCCCTCACCGCGGCGGAAAAAGCCTTCGTCATCGACGTCTACGAAAATGGCCTCGGCGAATTCTATGCGCGCAACAATCTTGCACGCTTCGGCCGGCTTAATCTGTCGACCGCCGATGACCCTGTGGAGCGCAAGCCCTCGCCCGAGCTGCCCGAGCGCACATTGCTGCCGATCGGCGGCGGCAAGGATTCCCTCGTCAGCGTCGAACTGCTGGGCCACGTCGGGATCGACTTCACGCCCTTCGCCGTCAATCCCAAGGGCCCGATTCTGACCTCGGTGGATGCCATCGACCGCGCACCGCTCTATGTGACGCGCACGCTCGATGCCGAAATGATCCGCCTCGGCAAGGAGCCCGGCTATTACAACGGCCACGTCCCGTCGACGGCGATCAATTCCATGATCGCCTCGCTCTGCGCCCTGCTCTTCGGCTACGACCAGATCGTCCTCAGCAACGAGCGCTCGGCCAGCGAAGGCAATATCGAATTCGATGGCCGCGAGACCAATCACCAATATTCGAAATCGCTCGGCTTTGAGCTGCTGATCGCCGACATCCTGGGCAATGCCACCGGCGGCGCCCTCAAATACTTCTCGCTGCTCCGCCCCTATTCCGAAGCCCGCATCGCCTCGCTCTTCACCCAGGGCAAGCGCTTTGACGCGGTATTTTCGAGCTGCAACCGCAATTTCCGCCTGACCGGCAATGACGGCCCACTCTGGTGCGGCGAATGCCCGAAGTGTCACTTCGTCTTCCTGATCTTTGCCCCCTTCATGGCCAAGGATCGCTTGCTGAAAATCTTTGGCAAGAACCTCCTCGACGTGCCGGCCAACGAACGCTCCTTCCGCGAGCTTTCCGGCCTCGCCGGACAAAAACCCTGGGAATGCGTCGGCGAAATTCTCGAAGCCGCCGCGTGCTTCTATACCCTTACCCGCCACGCCGATTGGCATCAGGACGCAATCGTGAAGGCCGTGAAGGCCGACCTTTTCGCCCAATATGGCGAGGAGCGGCTGCAACTGGCCATGGCCGAATGCCTGACCGATAGCCGCGACCATCACATCCCCCCGGCGCTGGCCGCCAAGGTGGCCGCCTATGCGGTTTGACGAACCGGTCCTCCTCTACGGCGCCGGGCGCGAAGCCAATTCCACCCGGCAATTCCTCAAACGTATCCAGCCGGAGCTGAAGGTCTTTGTGACGGTCGATTCCGGCACCGCCGATGTGCCGGAGACGGAAATCATAGCGGCGGCCGATCTCGCTGAAGCCATCGCCACGCGCCGCTTCGGCACCATCGTCAAAAGCCCCGGCGTGTCGCGCTACAAGCCGATTTTTGCCACCGCCGCCGAGGCCGGGATTGCCGTGACCTCGAACCTCAATCTCTGGGGCGCGACCTATCGGCAGGACCGCACGGTCATTGCCATTTCCGGCACCAAGGGCAAATCGACCACTGCGACGCTGGTCCACCTGATGCTGGCGCGTTCAGGGCTGGATGCAGGCCTCGCTGGCAATGTCGGCCTCGCGCCCCTCGAAATCGCCGACAAGCACGCCATCGTGGTCTTCGAACTCTCGAGCTACCAGACCGCCGACATGAGCTTCATCCCCGATGTCGCGGCGATCACCAATCTCTATCCCGAACATGTCGATTGGCACGGCTCGGTCGAGCGCTACTACGACGACAAGCTGCACTTGGTGGACCGGGATGGCAGCTTTGCTGTCGCGCTCGGCCACGCCGCCTCTGGCAATTCCCGCGTCGCCAAGGCCGTACGTGATCACCGCCGGCTGGTAAAACCCCTTTCCGAGGAGCAGGCCATCGCCCTCGAAGGCGCAGTGTCCCGTTCCCGCCTCAAGGGCGCCCACAATCTCGACAATGCCATTCTCGCCGCCGAAATCGCCCTCGCGGTCGGCGCCACCATGGACGGCATTTTGGCAGGCGTTGCTGCCTTCCGCCCCCTGCCGCATCGGCTCGAAGAACACCGCATTGGCGACATAACCGTGGTCAATGATTCCATCTCGACGACGCCCGAAGCCACCAAGGCCGCCCTCGCCGCCTATCCCGGCCGCCGCACCGCGCTGATCGCCGGCGGCCACGAGCGAGAACAGGACTATGCCGAACTGGCGACGCTCCTGGCGCCCCGGGGCGTAACGACACTCGTTACCCTGCCGGTCACCGGGCAGCGCCTCGCCACGGCCGCTCGCGAGGCCGCGCCCGATATCGACGTAACGGAAGTGCCCGATCTCGAAGCTGCCGTAACCGCGCTCGCCCAAAAGCGCGAAAAATTCGACACTGTCATCCTGTCGCCAGGCGCACCGTCCTATAACCAGTTCAAGAATTTCGAAGAGCGCGGTCAGCGCTTCGTCGAACTCTGCCGGACCCATTTTTCGGACCCACAATCATGAACGGCGCTGCCTATCTCGCCATTGCCATCGTCGGCGAGGTGATCGCCACCTCGTTCCTGCGCGCCTCGGCCGGCTTCACCCAGCTTGTGCCCTCCATCGTCGTGGTGGTGGGATACTGCGTGACTTTCTACTTCTTCTCGCTGGCCCTGCAGACCATTCCGGTCGGCATTGGCTATGCCATCTGGTCCGGCGTCGGCATCATCCTCGTTTCGATCATCGCCTTCTTCGCCTATGGCCAGACGCTCGATCTGCCGGCGCTGATCGGCATCGGCCTCATTCTGGCGGGCGTGCTGGTAATCAACCTCTTCAGCCAATCAAGCGCCCACTAAGCGCTAGTAAGCCGTCACCAGCGACAGCGGTGGCACGCCTGCATCCGTCAGAGCGACGCGAATGCGATCGAGCAGGGCGGTATCGGTGATCCGTCGCCGGAGCTGCGTCACGATCCCGACGCTGCGGAAACTGGGCACATCAAGCACGCGCGGTAATTGTCGCGCCACCTGCGCATCGTCGCCCGCCCCCTCGGCGGCGAGAATGGCGAGGACCGGCCCCATTTCGCGGTCGGCCCGCGCATAGATATCGGCATAGCGCGCCGCCTTGCCGAAATCGCGCTCCCGAATGGCGAGGAGCGTGGGCACGCCATAATACCAATCCGGAATGATCGTATAGGCATCGAGTGCCCTTTGCGCCAGGGGAACGGCCTGGTCGAGCTGGCCCATGAACGCCATGTGCCGGGCATGCGCAGCAAGCGCATCCATATTGGAGGGATTGGATTGCAGCGCCGTCCCATAGGCAGCCTCGGCCAAGCCGTGCTCCCCGAGCACTTCGTGAAGGCGCGCGCGCTGCTCCCAGACAAAGCTGCTCGTCGGCAGGACGCGCACGGCCTCACTGAGCATTTCGTTGGCGACTCGGTACCGGTCGAGCTGCGCCGTGGGCGACGGCTTGCCGCTATCGGCTCCCTCCGCAGTCAGGCTGGCGACCGCGGCTAGCGCGATACCCGTTTTCTGGTCGCTTTGCGGCAGCGCCGCATAGCATGACCTGGCGCGTTCGGCCGCTCCGAGCGTCGAACTCTCGCGATACATCGTAAAGAGCAGCCGACAGAGATAGAGATTTTCGCCACCCACAAGCGGGTTCTGGCTGAGATATTGGCGCGCCCGCGTATGCAGCGGCCCCCGCGGATTGCCGAGCACCGCCAGGATGTCGATGGAGAGCCGATCGATTCGCCCGGGATCGGATAATTGCTGTTCCGTCAGAATCAACGAGCGATTCCAGACCACGCTATTGCTCGAAAGGTCGGTAAGGACGACGCTGTACTGTAAATTGGCCGGCGCTCCCGGGTCGCGCCGAACGATGCCGGTAAGCAGATATCCGTCCGCCTTAACGGGTTCCGAATTTACCTCCCCGCGACCGCCATAGTCGACGCTGAGAAAGTTCAGCGGCTGCAGCCGGTCCACCAATTCGATGGCCAGACCCGAAACGGCAGCGGTGATCGAAGGGTCGTCGGTGAGGTTCTGAAACTCCATCACCCGCAGGCTTGGCTGCTGCATGACGCCGTTCTGCGTCGCCTGCTGCTCCTGCCGAGGCCCCCATGTGGAAAGCGAATAGGCAAGTGCAGCCGCTCCAATAGCGATGACGAGCAGCACCAGCCAGGACACGGTGACATGGCCGCGCGGCGCCGTTGCGTCCGGAACGGCATCGATATCGGCATCCATGAACCGCTGGGCGGTCTGGCTGGAAGGCGGCGGAGGAGTGCCGTCCGTCTCCAGGAAATCAGGCACATAGCGTCCGATCGGCAGGACGATCTGCAACCGCTCCTGCGCGCCGGGCCCGCGATAATATTGATCCAGCAAGGCCCGCAAACGCCGTGCCTGCACACGGACGATCGGATCGCTCTGCGGATCGAAGTCCGTTGGCCGGCCGAACACGTCGACGGCGATCGAATAGGCCTTGATCGATTGCGTATCGCCATCGAGCCGTTTGCGCACGATGTAGTCGAGAAAGCGCGTGAGTTGGGGCGACCTGGCCATTTCAGACCACGCCGTCAGGCGATCCAGCGCCGCCAGCACTGCATCCTTGTCGTCATTGGCCTGAGCCATTTTACCCCCGTATGGAGGTTAATAGTCATCGCTTACATGTAAAAAGCAAGAGCGACTTACCTGAATTTTACGCGAGTTTGCCTACCCGCCCTGCCCGACCTCCCTCATATGACCGGCGTCAGTTCGCTGAACAGACGCGGTTCCCGGTGGATAGGCCCTGCCGGATGCGTGAGACCACCAAGTGTTTCTGAACCAGCATGCGGCGCGGCGGCCGCATGTTTTTCCACAAGAGTGTTTTGCCCGGTGTGTTTCGGGCAGAGGTAATCGTGTGACCAGTCCGTTTGCACAGGCGCCCTTCATTGGGCTGATTGACGACGACGGCCATTCGGCCCGCCTGTTCATGCGCGTGCTGGCCGCCAATGACGGCCCGTCGGTTCGCCATTACAGCGACGACGAAGAGGCGGTCGAGGATCTTGCTCAGGTCTTGAGCGATCCGCAGTCGCACTGGCCGGAGCTGCTGGTCGTGGACCTCAAGGGCCACAGCCAGGCCAACCTCGAATTTATCCGCCGCCATCAGGCCTGGCTGCACCAAAAGGGTGTCGCGCTGCTGGTGATGGTGCCCCCGACCAATCGGGCGGGGCGAATGGTTTACCTCGAAGCCGGCGCTACCGCCGTCTTCTTCCGCCAGTCGGAAGCCGATGCCTATCGGCACGAGCTGGCCGGTATAGCGAATTTCTGGGCGCGCACTGAGCGCCTGGATGCTGTTGGCATGTGACTCCTGCGTCCACAGGTTGCGTGCCTGGACGGAGAGCATCGCTGCGAGCCACGTTTTCGATCGTGTCCTGCATTCCCAAGCGTTGCTCTCCGTCTTCGTAATACAGACGTCGATCTGCACCATCGACGTCTGACACCGCTGGTTCAGCTCCAAGTGAACTGGCGTGGGGGCACGGTTGCGGTACCTCCCGATCGCGACCGTACGGGGGGAGAAGCATCTCGCCCGGCAGCGCTACTGTCCCTCAGCGCCGCTCGGCTACCTATTATGCTTCTCCCCGCGGCCCAGCCTCAGCGGGATCTCCCCTGCCCTTCATGGTTGCCCCGAAGCTTCGTCTTCCGCCGCCTTATGCCCGATGATGCGATGCGACAATGCACGCAGAGCCGCCAGCACGATGACCGCCAGCACCGTCGTCCCCGCAGCAATCGTGTAAAAACCCAGCGCACAAGCAACACCGACCGCCCCCGCAAGCCACATCCCCGCGCCTGTCGTCAGCCCCTGCACGCCACCGCCTGAGCGAAAGATGGCCCCCGCCCCAAGAAAGGCGATGCCGGCCGTTACCGCCTCGACGGCGCGAATGGGATCGGCACGCGATTCCGTGCCGCCGCCTATAGTGTGAAAAATCTCGAAGGTGAGAATGGTGAAGAGCGCCGCGGCTACCGCAATCAGAATATGCGTGCGCAGCCCGGCTTCGGCCGTTCGCACCTCGCGCTCAAAGCCGATAATGGCGCCGCAGAGCGCCGCGATCGCGAGCCTGATGGCGATGATATGTTCAGGAAGATAGGTCTGGGTCAGCCCGAAACTATTGCCGGTATCCATGTCCCGAAAATCCGAAAATGACGCTGTCGTCACAATCGCCGGGACATGGACTTGGTTCCCGCCTCAGGTAGCAACGCGGATTTGCAGCTTGACGTCGTCCGGCCGCGCCTCGACGGCACGGTCGAACGCAGCCTTGGAATCCTCGAAGGCAAAGGTTTCGGAGATCAGCGGCTTCAAATCCACCTTGCCCGAGGCGATCAGCGCAATGGCACGATCGTATTGGTGGGCATAGCGGAACACGTTCTCGATCCGCAATTCCTTGGTCGAAGCCGCAGCGATATCGACCTTGGTCGGCTCCACCGGCAGACCCACCACGACGATGCAACCGCCGGGCCGCGGCAGGTCCATGATCGTCTCCCAGGCGCGCGGCGAGCCTGAGCACTCAAACACCACATCCGCACCCCAGCCTTCGGTCAGTTCGGCGACTTTTTCGACAAGCTTGGTCTCGCGGATATTGACCGGAATGATGCCCTGATATTGCGCGGCGATATCAAGCTTGGGCTGGGCAAGATCTGCAACGATCACCCGCGCACACCCCCCGGCCAGCGCCGCAAGCGCCACCATGGTCCCAATCGGCCCAGCGCCGAGCACCACGGCCGTGTCGCCAGGTGTGATACGCGCCTTGGTCGCCGCCTGCATGCCCACCGCAAAGGGCTCCACCATGGCGCCTTCGGCAAAGCTCACATGGTCTGGCAATTTGAATGTGTAATTTGCCGGATGGACGACTTCCGCGGTCAGCACGCCATGGATCGGCGGCGTCGCCCAGAAGCGCACGACAGGGTCGACATTGTAAATACCGAGCCGGCTGGCGCGCGAATTGGGGTCCGGAATGCCAGGCTCCATGCAGACGCGATCACCCACCTTGAGATGCCCAACGCCCTCCCCCACCTCGACCACGGTGCCCGCAGCCTCGTGTCCCAAGACCATGGGCGCGTCGACGACAAACGGTCCAATGCGGCCGTGGGTATAATAGTGCACATCCGAGCCGCAGACGCCGACCGTATGAATGGCGATCCGCACCATGCCCGGCCCGACCTCAAGCGGCAGGTCGATTTCCCGCAGACCCAGTTCATGCTGCTTTTCCAGCACCAGCGCGCGCACCTTGGCCATGACATCCTCCTGAATCGACCGAGCTGAGCATTAGCCCATCACCTGGGCAACGGCCAGCGTTTCGCGCTGACGAAACAGCGCGTTAACTCAGATTTTGGAGCCGGGGCGCCGATTCATCGTCCGCTAACGCCCGGCGGCCAAAAGTTCTCGCACATTCTGGGGGCGACAATGCAGTTGCGGGACACAACGCATTTCACGACCCGGTTCCTCCTGCCCATCGTGGTGGTGACCGGCATTACGATTCTGGCGCTGGCCGGCTTTCTCGCCTGGTCGGCCCAACGCATCGACGCCGATGCCCTCGCCCGCGAAAAGCTGCTGCTCGAACGGGCGCTGCAGGAACAGAAATCACAGATGTACATCGCCCAGGAAGAGCTGGCGGTGTGGGACGAAGCAGTCACGGCCCTCGATACCGGCGACGTGCAATGGCTCGTCGACAATCTCGGCGTCTATGCCTTCGATTTCTACGGCCACAATCGCAGCTTCGTCCTTGATAGTGCCCTCAAACCCATTGTGGCCGTCAGCGATGGCGGTCAGGTGCCCGCCAAATCCTCCGCCGACGCCATCGAAAAGCTCGCGCCTTTCTTCGCGCATTTGCGTAGCCTCGACGCCCAGGCTGCCATCTCCGCCTACAATGCCGGCGTATCGGACACGCTCCCGCAAGCCATCGATTTCACGCTGTTCGAGGGCCAGCCCGCCCTCGTCGCGGTGACGCCGGTACTTTCCTATAGCGGCGAGAACGCTCCAACCGTTGGCAAGGAAGGTTTTTACATCTCGGTAGGTCTCCTCGGAGACGAACTCGCCACCTATTTCGGCGACCAATACCGCATCGACCAGCCCATTTTCCTCGATGCCAAACCGCAAACCGACGCGTCGCTGCCAATCCTCAATGCCCAAGGCCAGACTCTTGCCTGGCTCACCTGGCAGCCGGAGCACCCCGGCGCCCGCCTCGTAGGCGCGGCCATGCCGGCGCTCCTGGCGGCTCTAGTCATCGGCATCATCATTGTCGGCCTGCTGCTACGCAGCCTTCGCAGTGCCCTCTTCCAGCTTCAGGCCGAGCGGGAAGAAGCCCACCACCGCGCCCAGCACGATCCGCTCACCGGGCTCGGCAACCGCGCCCTGTTCCGGGGGCGCCTCGGCGAGCTTTTGCAGCACACGCCCGAATGCAGTCCTCGCTTTGCAGTGCTGGAACTCGATCTCGACAAGTTCAAGCAAGTGAACGACACGCTGGGCCATCAAGCGGGCGACGAAATGCTTGTCGAAGTCGGCACGCGCATCAAATCCCTGCTGCGACCGGAAGACACCCTCATCCGTCTTGGTGGCGACGAATTCGCCATCATCCAGCCGAATATTGCGGATCACCGGGAGCCCCAAGCCCTAGCCCAAGCCATCATCGACGCGCTGACACAGCCGGTAAGCCTCGCTGCAGGCACTGCCACGATCGGCGTGAGCATCGGTATCGCCACGGCCCCAGACATGGCGCGAAGCGAGGCGGACTTGATACGATTTGCAGACGATGCGCTCTACCGCGCCAAGAATGGCGGTCGCAACCGCTATTGTCTCTATAGCGCCGCCCCCGCCAACGAACCGGCACGGGTCGACACACAACTGCGCGATGCCTTCGCCGCCCGGCGCGCCAGCGCCTAGTTGGACGGCGCCGGCATGGCGATGCTGTAGATGATGTAAATGACCACGAAGGCAATCACGATGCCGATCAGCGACATGGCCAGCACGCGCGAATTCATTTTGCGCGAATTGGCCTGACGCACCTCGGTCGTATTCTTGTGCGGATCGTAGGTTTCCATAGCGCTCTCCCGAAAACTCCCAAGATTTCAACGCTTGCGGGTCGGCAGGGTTCCGTAGCAGGGGCTTGACGCGGCGGACGGAGCGACCGACCTTTCGGCATGTTCAGCCCAGAGTCCGTAGCTATGACCACCCCTGCCCTCCTCACCCGCATGATCATGGCCGGACAGGGCAAGGAACCAGCCGATCTCGTCATCCGCAATGTGGGCATGCTCGACGTCATCACCGGCACGGTGACCGTGACCGACATCGCCATCGTCGCCGACCGCATCGTCGGCACTCACGCCCGCTATGAGGGCAAGACCGAGATCGACGGCACCGGCCGTTTCGCCGTCCCCGGCTTCATCGACACCCATCTCCACATCGAATCCTCCCTCGTAACCCCGCTCGAATTCGACCGCTGCGTGCTGCCCCACGGCGTGACCACGGTGCTTTGCGACCCCCACGAGATCGCCAATGTCCTCGGCGCCGAAGGCATCCGCTACTTCCTCGATAGCGCCGAGCGCACCATTATGGACGTGCGCGTCAATCTATCCTCCTGCGTGCCTGCCACCCCCTTCGAAACCGCCGGGGCCCAGCTCGAAGTCGACGACTTGCTGCCCTTCCGCAAACATCCAAAAGTGCTGGGCCTTGCGGAAATGATGAACTTTCCGGGCGTCCTCAACGCCGATCCCGGCATTCTCGCAAAACTGGTCGCCTTCCAGGACAGCCATATCGACGGCCACGCCCCGCTCCTCCTCGGCCAGGGCCTCAATGGCTATCTCGCCGCCGGCATCCGCACCGATCACGAAGCCACCAGCGCAGCCGAAGCCCGAGAAAAGCTCGCCAAGGGCATGGCCATCCTCATCCGCGAAGGCTCGGTCTCCAAGGATTTGCAGGCCCTTGCCGAAATACTCGACGAAAACACCTCAGCCTTCGTCGCTCTCTGCACCGATGACCGCAATCCCCTCGACATTGCCGAGGAAGGCCACCTCGACAGCTCCATTCGCCGTCTCATCGCCATGGGCCGCCCGCTGCACCACGTCTACCGCGCCGCCGGCCACTCGGCCGCCCGCATCTTTGGCCTGAAAGACCGCGGCCTCCTCGGCCCCGGCTGGCGCGCCGATATCGCCATCGTCGACAGCCTCGAAGATTGCCGCGTGTCCGACGTCATCGCTGCCGGTCGCATCGTTACGCCGGAACTATTCGAAACCCGCGGCACCGTCGCCCCTGTCGGCCTCACCTCCGTGAAGGCCAAACCCGTCACGGCCGAAGCCTTCATCACCGAGCCCAAACCCGGCCAGAACCGCGTCCCGGTCATCGGCGTAAAGCCCGGCCTGATCCTGACCTTCCGCGAGGAAGCCAGCCTCGCCTCGACCGAAAGCGGTCTCCAGCCCGACCTCACTGCCGACGTCATAAAAGTCGCCGTCATCGAGCGCCACGGTAAGAACGGCAATATCGGCCGCTCCTTCGTTACCGGCTTCGGCCTCAAGCGCGGCGCCATCGCCTCCTCAGTCGGCCACGACAGCCATAACATCACCGTCGTCGGCGCCACCGACGAAGACATGGCCGCCGCCGTCAACCGCCTGATCGAACTGGGCGGCGGTTTCGTCACCGCCGATGGTGGCAAGGTCACGGCCGAACTAGCCTTGCCCATCGCCGGCCTCATGAGCCTCAAAAGCTTCGAAGAAGTCGCCCACGACCTCCACCACCTGCGCGACGCCGCCAAGGCTCTCGATTGCGTCCTGCCCGAACCCTTCCTGCAGGTCGCCTTCCTCGCCTTGCCCGTCATCCCGCATCTGAAAATGACCGACCGGGGTCTCTTCGACGTCGACAAATTCGATTTCGTGAGCTGACCGATGAGCCTGTCTTCGCTCTATCTCGCCTGGGTCGAAGACCTGCCGCCACGGCTGAATGGCGTGAAGAAGACGCGCGGACTGTCCCTCGTCATGAACGACGGCGTCATCCTCAAGACCGACCACTACGCCCCGCGCGCCGATGGTCCCCATCCAACCATCCTCATGCGCCTCCCCTATGGCCGACGGGGTTTCAGCGCCATTTGCGAAGCCTATGCCGAGCGCGGCTTCCATGTCGTCATCCAGGCCTGCCGCGGCACCGAGCGCTCGGGCGGTGAGTTTGACCCCTTCGCCAATGAGCGCGCCGATGGCCTGGCCACGCTCAAATGGATCAAGGATCAAGACTGGTTCGATGGCCGCATCGGCCTCACCGGCCCCAGCTATCTCGGCTATGCCCAATGGGCCATCTCCGACGCTCTGCCTCCGGTCGCTGCCATGGCCACCAAGGTCACGACTTCGAACTTCCGCCCCGTGGTCTTCCCCTCCGGTGCCTTCCACCTCAATCTCTGGCTGAGCTGGGTCCAGGTCATCGAAGGCCTGCGCAGCCGACCCTTGGCCACTGCCGCCCGCATGTTCTCCGGCGACATCGAACGCCGCACCGACCGCGCCGCCGCAGTGCTGCCGCTGATCGAGGCCGACAAAATCGCCGTAGGCCACAAGATCGGCTTCTGGCGCCACTGGTTCAATCACGCCATCGGCAATGACGATTTTTGGAAAGAGATCGACCACAGCCACCGTCTGTCCAAAACCACGCCGCCGGTGCACTTCATCTCCGGCTGGTACGATTTCATGCTCGACCCGCTCCTCGCCGACTATCAGCGCCTCGTCGAGCTTGGCCACCAGCCTTTTCTCACCATCGGCACCTGGTTTCACATCGCCGAGGAATTGCAGCGCGACAACCTGCGCGAAACCCTGATCTGGATGCGCGCCAAACTTCTGGGCGACACCGCGGGCCTCCGCAAAAACCCGGTCCGCATCCATGTATCCGGCGAGAACGAATGGCACGAGTTCGACCGCTACCCGCCCGGCCCGCCCTCGCCGCTGAACCTCAACCTCGGCGCCAACAAGCAATTGCTGGAAAACAGCGGCAGCACCGGCAGTGACCAATACCGCTACGATCCCAACGAGCCGACACCCAATCTCGGCGGCGCCATCTTCGCCTTCACCGGCGCCGGCGCCCAGGACAATTCCCCGCTCGAAACCCGCCCGGATGTCCTCACCTATACCGGCCCCGTGCTCCTAAAACCGCTGACCATTATCGGCCAGTGCCAGGTCCGCCTGCACGCCCGCGCCAGCCTACCTCACGCCGACTTCTTCGTCCGCCTCTCAGATGTCGACCCCAATGGCCTCTCGACCAATATCTGCGATGGTCTTCTTCGCGTAACGCCCGAAACCAAAGCCGAAGCCGATGGCAGTTGGGCTCTCACCTTCCCCCTTCACGCCACCGCCCATAGCTTCCGCGCCGGCCACCGCCTGCGCCTCCTCATTGCCTCGGGCGCCCACCCCCGCTACGCGCGCAATCCCGGCACCGGCGAGCCCATCAGCACCGCCACCACGCTCCTCGCCAACGACATCGAGATTTTCCACGAGGGTACCGGCATCACCCTGCCGATCCACGAACTAATCTGACATTGACGATCAGCATTTAATCCCTTAGTGCCGCTGCAGCATTTGAGGGAGCCCCATGATGGCGGAAGAAAAGTCCGTATTGCAGCCGACCAGCGACGAAGCCCGC
This sequence comes from Devosia riboflavina, assembly GCF_000743575.1. GTDB lineage: Bacteria > Pseudomonadota > Alphaproteobacteria > Rhizobiales > Devosiaceae > Devosia > Devosia riboflavina. The sequence continues at coordinate 169,980 of NZ_JQGC01000004.1, forward strand.
CGCCTCGCCAAAACCCTGCTCCGTTCCGCCCGCTACGGCGCGCTCGCGACGCTCGATCCGCAGACCGGTGCTCCCCAAGTCACCCGCGTTGGCGTCTCGACCGATTTCGACGGCGCCCCGGTCCTCTTGATCTCCGGCCTCGCCGCCCATTTCCCCGCCCTTAAGGCCGATGGCCGCTGCTCGCTGCTGCTCGGCGAAACCGGCAAGGGCGATCCCCTCGCCCATCCGCGCATTTCCATCGCAGCGGAAGCCAAAATCCTCGAACGCGACGATCCCGATAGCCAGCGCATCGCCGCCCGCTATCTCGCCCACCAGCCCAAGGCAAAGCTCTATGCCGAATTAGGCGATTTCCGCTTCGTTCGCCTCGAACCGCGCTCAGCCAGCCTCAATGGCGGCTTCGGCAAGGCCTTCGCCCTCACCGCCGAAGACCTGCTCTCCAACGGCGACCCGGCCCTCGCCGCCGCCGAAGGCAATGCCGTCGAGCACATGAACGAAGATCATTTCGAGGCCGTCGACCTCTATGCCCGCCACTACGCCAAGGCACCGAGCGGCAAGTGGGTCCTCACCGGCATCGACGCTGAAGGCATCGACATCGCCCATGGCGACGACGTCAGGCGCATCTTCTTCGAAAAGCCGATCACCGTCCCGCAGGACATGCACATGGTGCTGGTCCAGATGGCCCGCGCCGCCCGCGTTGCCTTCATGGAAGTCTGACCTAGCCAACCAGACAAGGCCAAACTAGATTTGCCCCGCTATATAGGGGGGCAAATCATGTCATCGTTTGGAACTTCGGGCGTACCGGCAAAATTCCGGTGCGACTTCGGACTTGTCGAAACCATCGGCCAAGTCATCATCTGGGTGCTACTGACAATAGTCACGCTCGGCCTGGCCCTGCTGGTCTTTCCCTATTACTTCAACAAGGCCGTGCTCAACCGCACCGAGGTCCTAGACGCCAGCGGCCGGGCCATTGGCAAACTCGACTGCCAGTTCAATCTGGGATCGTCTATCGGCCACGCGATCATCTGGTTCCTGCTGATCATCGTGACCCTCGGCATTGCCGCATTCTTCTACGCGTACAGAATTCTCCGCGTCCTGCTGAACGACACGCGCATCGTCTACTATTGATCCCAATAAAAACCCCCGCTTCTGCGGGGATTTTTGTAATTGACCTACTTCGCGTCGCGCGCCTTCACCTTGCGGCGCGCGGCATGCAGGATCGGCTCGGTATAGCCGCTCGGCTGATCCGCACCCTTGAGCGCCAGATCCAGCGCCGCCTGAAACGCCACCGACTGATAGTTTTCAGCCATCGGCCGATAGATCGGATCGCCTTCGTTCTGTTGGTCGACGATGACGGCCATGCGTTCGAAGGTGGACGTCACCTCGTCGCGGCTCACAAGACCATGGCGCAGCCAATTGGCCACGGCCTGCGAGGAGATGCGGCAGGTGGCGCGGTCTTCCATCAACCCGACATTGTTGATGTCGGGCACCTTGGAACAGCCCACCCCCTGCTGCACCCAGCGCACCACATAGCCCAGAATGCCCTGCGCATTGTTCTCGAGTTCGCGGGTGATCTCCTCGCGGCTCAACGAATAAGGCGCCTGTACCGGCATGGAGAACAGGTCCGACAGCCCCGGCACCGCTTGATTGTGGCGGCGCGTCTGCGCTTCGAACACATCGACCTGATGATAGTGCAGCGCATGGAGCGTCGCGGCGGTCGGCGACGGTACCCAGGCGGTGTTGGCACCGGCATTCGGATGGCCGATCTTGGCGTCGAGCATCGCTGCCATATCATCCGGCCGCGCCCACATGCCCTTGCCGATCTGCGCCTTGCCCGAGAACCCGCAGGCAAGCCCGATCAGGACGTTGCGGTCTTCATAGGAAGAAATCCAGCGCTCGGACTTGATCTCGTCCTTGCGCAGCACGGCGCCGGCTTCCATCGAAGTATGGATTTCGTCGCCAGTGCGGTCGAGGAAGCCGGTATTGATGAAGAACACGCGTGCCCGCGCCTCATAGATCGCAGCCTTGAGATTGGCCGAGGTGCGACGCTCCTCGTCCATGATGCCGATCTTGATCGTGTTCGGCTTGAGCCCCAGGAAGCTTTCCACCGACGCGAAGATGGCGCAGGCAAAGGCGACTTCTTCCGGCCCGTGCATCTTGGGCTTCACGACATAGATCGAGCCCGTGCGCGAATTATCGCCCTTGTCGTGCAGCGCGCAAAGCGCCGTCACGGCAGCGTCCATCAGCCCCTCGCCCACCGGCTTGCCATCGAGCAGCACCGCGTCGGTCGTCATCAGGTGCCCCACATTGCGCACCAGCAGAAGCGAACGCCCCTTCAGCACCAGAGGCTGGCCGTTCACATCCTTATAGGTGCGATCCGCCTTGAGGCGACGCGTAACGGTCTTGCCGCCCTTTTCAAACGTGTCTTCCAGCGTGCCGTTATTGAGGCCGAGCCAATTGCGGTAGACGCCGACCTTGTCCTCCGCATCCACGGCCGCAACCGAGTCTTCGCAGTCCTGAATGGTCGTCAGCGCCGACTCGACGATGACATCGGAGAGGCCGGCCTTGTGCGTCGAGCCAATTGGGCTCTTGAAGTCGATGGCGAGAATGACGTGGAGGCCATTGTGGCGCAAAACGAGTTCCGCGCTTTCCTGGCTGCCAGCATAGCCGACAAAGGCCGAGGGGTCGCGGAGACCGGTGCGACCAGCCGCCGTCTCGACCTCAAAGAAGCGCGTCTCGCCATCCTTGACCACGTGATAGCCCGTAACGTCGGCATGGCTGCCGGTCGCCAGCGGAAAGCTCGAATCGAGGAACTGCGCCGCACGCGCCACCACGGCAGCGCCGCGGGCCGCATTGAACCCCGTGCCCGGCGCCAGCTCGCCATCGCGCGAAATGGCATCGGTGCCATAAAGCGCGTCATAAAGGCTGCCCCAGCGGGCATTGGCCGCGTTCAGCGCGTAACGGGCATTGGAAACCGGCACCACCAATTGCGGACCACAAATGCTGGAAATTTCCGGATCGAGATTCTCGGTCTCAATTGTGAAATCAGCAGGTTCGTCAACGAGATAGCCGATATCCCTGAGGAAGAATTCATAGCCCTGCGGGTTATTGGTCACCGGACCATATTTGTGATGCCATTCGTCGATCTGGCTCTGCAGGTCGTCGCGCCGGGCGAGCAGCCGTGCATTGGTCGAAACGTGTTCACGCAGCAGGTTCGCAAAGCCGTCCCAGAACTGATCAGCAGAAATGGCGAGGCCCTTGAGCGCTTCTTTTTCTACGAAATCCACCAGCAGAGGGTGCAGGGAAAGGCCGGATTTCGTCAGATAAGTGCTCATGCCGGGGGGTCCTAACGATAACAGTTTGGCGACAGCTTTAGGCCATCGCGGCCTGCCTCACAACCCGCCTAAAGTTGACTTCGCCCTTGCGCCAGCAACATAGACCTCCGAGATGGCGCGGTCGTCGCCAAGCGTCTGCAAAAGGAACAGCTCCTCGACCAGCGTCTCGACCGTCGCCATGCGCATCCGCATGGTCGGGGTCGCCCGCGCATCGAGCACGACAAGGTCCGCGGCCCGCCCCGGCGCCACGCTGCCAATCGTATCGGCCAGCCCCAGCGCCTCGGCATTGCCCCGCGTCGCGAGATGGAACGAAGCCAGCGGATTGAAGCGCTGGCCACGCAATTGCAGCACCTTAAAGGCCTCGTCCATCGTCTTGAGCATGGAAAAGCTCGTGCCCGCGCCGATATCGGTCGCAAGCCCGATCCGCACCCCGTGCTTCACCATCCGGTCCCTATCGAACAGCCCCGAACCGAGGAAGAGGTTCGACGTCGGACAAAACACCGCCACCGCCCCGGCATTGGCAATCGCCGCCGTCTCGCGGTGGTTGAGGTGGATCGAATGGCCCAGCAGCGTCCGCTCGGTGAGCAGCCCATAGCGCTCGTAGATGCCCGTATAATCAGGCGCATCCGGATAAAGCTCCATGGAATAGGTGATCTCGGCGTCGTTTTCGCTCAGATGCGTCTGCACATGGCAGTCCCCGTGCTCAGCCACCAGCGCCTGTGCCATCTCCATCTGCTCCGGCGTCGAGGTAATGGCAAAGCGCGGCGAGATGGCGTAGAGCCCCCTGCCCCTTTTGTGCCAGCGGGCAATCAGCGCCTTGGTGTCGTCATAGCTCGATTGCGCCGTATCCAGCAGGTCTTCCGGCGCATTGCGATCCATCATCACCTTGCCGCCGACCATCAGCATATTGCGCCGCTGCGCCTCGGCAAAGAAGGCGTCCACCGAACGCGGATGGCTCGAGCAATAGGCGACAGCCGTCGTCGTCCCATGCCGGATCAGCGCATCATAGAAATCGACGGCAACGGCATTGGCATGCCCCTGCTGCGAAAACTTCTGCTCTTCAACGAAAGTGTAGGTATTGAGCCATTCGAGCAGCGATCCGGCATAGGAAGCCATCATCTGGCTCTGCACATAGTGCAGGTGCATGTCGATGAAGCCAGCCATGATCAGGTTCGGCCGATGGTCGATGACGACAGCATCTGCCCTGCCCACCGCGGCGAAATCACCGACAGCGGTAATGAGCCCATCCTCGATGCTGACCGCGCCGTCCTTAAGATAGAGATAACTCTCGCTATCCTCGATACTTTCCGGCGCGCGCGAAAAACTCAGCACGCGACCGCGCAGGATGGTGCGGCTCATGAGCGCGAACCCTCGCGGAACCACTCGACGAGAAGCGCCCGCTCCTCCGCCGTCATTTCAGTGACATTGCCCGGCGGCATGGCATGGGCATAGCCCGCCTGCATGGCGATATCCTTGGCGTGGTTGGCAATCGCCACATCATTGTCGAGGATGACATTCTTCGGCGCTTCAAACACACCAGGCCAAGCTGGCTCCGCCGTGTGGCACATAGCGCAACGCGTCTGCACGGTCAGGCTTGCCGAAGCAAAATGCTCCGTCGCCATAAATCGCTCGCCGGTCGCGCTGGCCAGCGTCTCGGTATCAAGCCCCGGCAGCTTCGGCGCCGTCGACAGCCAGGCAATAACGATGAAGAGGATGACCGCCACGCCCCAGGTCCAGTGCGGATTGCCCTTCCGCGCGTGGCGCGTGTTGAAATAGTGCCGGATGACCACGCCAACGAGGAAGATCAGCGAGGCAATGATCCAGTTCCACTGCGTGGCAAAAGCCAGCGGATAGTGGGACGAGAGCATGAAGAAAATGACAGGCAGCGTCAGGTAGTTGTTATGCAGCGAGCGCTGCTTGGCGATTTTTCCGTACTTGGCATCGGGCACCTTGCCCACCTTGAGATCGCCCACCACAATCTTCTGGTTGGGAATGATGATCATGGCCACGTTCGCCGCCATGATGGTCGCGGTAAAAGCGCCCATATGCAGCATGGCCGCGCGGCCGGTGAAGAGCTGCGTATAACCCCAGCTCGCCGCCACCAGAATGGCGAACAGCACCAGCATCAGCCCGGTTGTCGATTGTCCAATCGGCGACTTGCAGAGCGCGTCATAGAGCACCCAGCCCAAGACGATCGACCCGATCGAAAGCAGGATAGCGCCCCAGCTCGGAATATCGAGCACATTGCGATCAACGAGATAAATGTCGGCACCAACATAATAGATCAGCGCCAGCAGCATCGCGCCACTCATCCAGGTCCAGTAGCTCTCCCACTTGAACCAGGTCAGGTGCTCGGGAAGAAATTCCGGCGCCACCAGATATTTGTTGATGTGATAAAAGCCTCCACCATGCACCTGCCATTCCTCGCCATGGGCGAGCGGCGGCAGGCTCGGCGTCTTGCGCAGCCCAAGATCGAGCGCGATGAAATAGAAGGACGACCCGATCCAGGCGATGGCGGTAATCACGTGCAGCCAGCGCACGGCGAACATCAGCCACTCATAGAAAATTGCCAGATCGCCCATCGCCCCGTCCTCTCAGTCGTGAAAAGGGGCGGGCGTGAGCCCGCCCCCAAATGTCGGTATCCCAACCGCAATCAAGCGGGCGGAATAACGCCTTCGACATACCAGTCCATGCTGAGCAGCTCGGCATCGGTCATGGTGACGCCGGCGGCAACGCGTTCGGTGCCGGTGTGGTCATTGATCGGGCCGGTGAAGATGTGAACTGAACCGTCGATCTGGCCGGTGCGCATGGCTTCTGCAGCGGTGACAACATCGGCGGGCACCTTGGAGTGATACGGACCCATCTGGACCACGTCTTCCTTGAGGCCTTCCCAGGTGTCGCCGGGAGCCCAAGTGCCTTCGAGCACAGCCTTGGCCGAAGCCAGGTAGTGCGGACCCCAGTGGTCGATGATGGCGGTGAGCTGGGTATCCGGAGCAAAGGCCGACATGTCGGCGCCCTGACCAAAACCACCCACGATGCCGCGGTCGGCGGCAACCTGCAGGGCGGCCGGGCCATCGGTGTGCTGGGCAATGATGTCGATGCCCTGGTCGATCATGGCGCGGGCAGCGTCAGCTTCCTTGGCCGGGTCGTTCCAGGTCGAGATATAGACCGGAGTGATGGTGAATTCGGGATTTACCTGACGCGCGGCGAGCACGAAGGAATTGATGCCCATCACCACTTCCGGGATCGGGAAGGAGCCGATATAGCCGGCCTTGGCGGTCTGGGACATGTGACCGGCGATCACGCCGCAAACGGCGCGACCTTCATAGAAGCGGGCATTGTAGAGGCCCACATTGTCGGCCTTCATGTAGCCGGTAGCATGTTCGAAGGCGACATCCGGGAATTCCGGCGCGACCTTGATCACCGAGTCACCAAAACCGAAGCTGGTCGCAAAGATCAGCTTGCAGCCCTGCTGGGCCAGTTCGCGCACGACGCGTTCGCAGTCCGGACCTTCCGGCACGTTTTCGACGAACACGGTTTCAACCGCATCGCCAAGGTTCTCCTCCACATAGAGGCGGCCCTGATTGTGCGCGTAGTTATAGCCGTTGTCGTTGATCGAGCCGACATAGATGAAGCCGATCTTGAGCTTCTCGGCCTGGCCGAAAGCGGTGCCGCCGAGCAGCGGCAAGGTCATGGCAGCGCCACCGACCTTGATAAATCCACGACGTGACAGAGTCATTTTTGTTTCTCCTGACTGACGTTCCGATTGCATGAGGCGGTCGTTGCGCGCCGCCTCAATTGCTGGGCATGAACGGCTTGCCGAGGCAGGCCGGAGCATTGGTAGACGCATCGCGCCGGAGCGAAATCAGCACCAACACGACGATCGTTGCGATATAGGGCAGAGCCGCCCAGAGTTCGGACGGAATGGCCGAAAGCGGGCCACCGCCGGCCTTGGCGTAAAGCTCCATGGTCATCACGAGACCAAAGAGATAGGCGCCGCCGAGCAGGCGGAATGGCCGCCACGAGGCAAAGACGACGAGCGCCACGGCGATCCAGCCGCGGCCCGCCGTCATGCCCTCGGCCCATTGCGGCGTCAGCGTCAGCGGGAAACACGCCCCGGCAATGCCGGCCATGGCGCCACCAAACATCACGGCGAAATAGCGCACCTTGACCACCGAATAACCGATCGAATGCGCCGAGAGGTCGTTCTCGCCCACCGCCCGCAGGATCAGTCCTGCACGCGTCCTCTTGAGGAAGAACCAGATGGCAAAGACCATGAAAATGGCAAAGTAGGCCGGGAACGAATAGCCAAAGATCACCCGCAACACCGGATGTGCCGCCAGCTCGGGAAAGATGGGCGACATAAGCGTCACCGGCCGCGCCGAATAGGAGGCCCCCGCCAGCGCCGAAAACCCCGTACCAAAAATGGTGAGCGCCAAGCCTGTTGCCGTCTGATTTGCCGAAAGCGAGAGCGTTAGGAACCCAAAGATCAGCGACGCCGCCATGCCAGCCGCCGCGCCGCAGATTAGCGCCAGATAGTGATTGCCGGTGTGAAACTGCACCACGAAGCCAGCAATGGCCCCAAGCAGCATCATGCCTTCGACGCCGAGATTGAGCACGCCCGAGCGCTCGACAACCAGTTCGCCCAGGGCTGCGATGAGAATGGGGGTCGAAGCGCCGACGACAGTAACGAGAATTGCGATCGTCAGGTCCATCACGCCGCTCCCACACTGGCTTCGGGGCTGACACGGCGAATGCGATAGCGCACCAGAATATCGCCAGCGAGCAGCAGGAACAGCATCATCGCCTGGAAAATGCCCGTTGCCTCATCCGGCAATCCGATCGTGGTCTGCGCCACCTGCCCGCCCACAAACGTAATGGCAAGCACGACACCTGCAACAATCACGCCCAGCGGATTAAGCCGTCCGAGGAAAGCGACGATAATCGCGGTAAACCCATAATTGGTGGGAAAGCCCGGAACCATGCGCTGGAATGGGCCCGCCACCTCCAGCATGCCGGCAAGCCCTGCAAGCCCGCCGCTGACCAGCATGGCCAGCCAGATCGTCCTGGTCTCGGAAAAGCCGCCATAACGCGCCGCATGCGGCGCCGCACCCACCACGCGCATACGATAGCCGAAAACGGTCTTGCTCATCACGAACCAGGCGATCAAAGCCACGATCACCGCAATCGGCACCCCCAGATGCACGATCGTGCCGGGAATGATGTTGGGCAGCCGCGCCGCCTCTGAGAACAGGCGCGATTGCGGGAAGCCGATACCCATCGGGTCCTTCCACGGTCCGCGGATGAGATAATAGATCAACTGCACCGACGCATAGGTCAGCATCAGGCTCGTGAGGATTTCATTGACGTTGAGCCGCGTCTTCAGAAACGCGGGAATGGACGCATAGGCCATGCCCGCCGCCATGCCGGCAATCGCCATCACCGGCAGGATCCACCAGCCGCTCATACCCCAGGTCATCAGCGCCACACCGGTCGCCGCCAGCGCACCGATAATGTACTGGCCCTCGGCACCGATATTCCAGACATTGGCGCGATAGGCGACCGAGAGGCCGGTGCCGATGATGATCAGCGGCGCCGCCTTGATGCCAAGGTCCTGCCATTTGTAGGGATTGGTCAGCGGCGTCAGGAAGATTTCCTGCACCGCCCGCAGGCCATTGTAGCCAATGGCCGAAAACAGCAGACAGCCGAGGATCATAGTCAGCACCACGGCCGCGACCGGCGTACCATAGAGCATGAGCTTGGAGGGTTCAGGACGCTTTTCGAGCCGGTAGCGCATCATGCGGTCTCCATCGAACCGTGTACGCCGCCCATCAGCAGCCCAATTTCTTCCACGCTAAAATCCTTCACCGGCCGGGCCGCGCTGAGGCGTCCCATATTGATGACCGCCAGCGTATCGCAAAGCGCCCGCAGCTCGTCGAGGTCCTGGCTGATGACGACGATAGCCGAACCCGCTGCCGCCAGATCCACCAGCGCCTGGTGAATGGCCGCCGCAGCGCCCGCATCGACACCCCAGGTCGGCTGGCTCACCACCAGCACGCTCGGCTTTTGCAGGATTTCCCGGCCCATGATGTATTTCTGCAGGTTCCCGCCGGACAGAGAACCCGCCGTCGACGCCGGCCCCAGCGCCTTCACCGCAAAATCGGCAATCACCTTGCCCGTATACGTCTTTGCCGCGCCCGAATTGATCAGGCCCATCATCACCATGCCGAGCCGATCGCGCGCCGTCAGCACCGAATTGTCGGAGAGTGTAAAATCCCCCACGGCAGCGTGGCCATTGCGCTCTTCCGGCACGGCGCAAAGCCCCTGCCGACGCCGCTCAGTCGTGTTCATCAACCCGATGCCATGCCCATCGATGGTGATGGCCTCGCGATCATCCCCAATCAGCTCGCCCGAAAGAGCATCGAGCAGCGCATTCTGCCCATTGCCCGCCACCCCGGCGACACCCAGGATTTCGCCGGCGCGCACGGTAAAGCTGACATTGTCGACCGGCACATCGAAATGCCCCGTCTTGCCCGTGCTCAGACGATTGACCACCAGCTTGGGCTGCCCAAACGCCCTTCCCTCGGCCCTGACGATGTCCTTCAGCCCCGTGCCGATCATCTTCTCGGCCATGGAGCGGCTCGTCTCCTCTTTGGGATCGCAGGTATCCACCAGCTTGCCACCCCGCAAAATGGTCGCCGTATCGCACAAGGCTTTGATTTCATGCAGCTTGTGCGAAATGTAGAGGATCGAACAGCCCTCGGCGGCCAGCTTGCGCAGCACCGTAAAAAGCTGCTCCACTTCCTGCGGCGTCAGCACCGAAGTAGGCTCGTCCATGATGAGCAATTGCGGATTGAGCAGCAAAGCGCGCACGATCTCGATGCGCTGCCGCTCCCCCACCGATAGCGTCGCCACGGTCCGATGCGGATCAAGCGCCAGGCCATAGGTTTCCATGACTTCGCGAATGCGGCTTTCGAGCTCGCGCGATGGGATCTTGGCATCCATCCCGAGCGCGATATTCTCAAGCACGGTCAGCGCTTCAAACAGCGAGAAATGCTGGAACACCATGCCGATGCCGAGTTTTCGCGCGGCCTTTGGATTGGCCACCACAACTGGCTCGCCATTCCAGCGGATTTCGCCGGCATCGGGCTGCATGATGCCGTAGATCATCTTGACGAGGGTGGATTTGCCGGCGCCGTTTTCGCCGAGAAGCGCGTGGATTTCGCCGGGTTTTACCACAAATGACACATGGTCATTGGCCAGAACGCCGGGGAATTGCTTGGTAATGCCGGTCAGTTCGAGCCGATTGGGCATATCAGAATCCACTCGCCACCCCCTGTTTTCCGGGGGTGAGCTTCTGCCCGTTCGATACTTCCCGTCCCCCAATCTGGACCATAACTTCAGCCGCCGCTAGTACCGCAATAACAGATGGTCGTTTATCCCCAAGCCCTTGCGCGCCAATAGGTAACACCAGCCGCTGCAAAAGCGCCCTGTCGCCGCCCTGCTCCACGAACCAACTGGCAAACTTGGCCCGCTTCGTCTTTGAGCCAACCATACCGACATACGGACTGTCGAGCCGGTTAAGCGCTTCGGCCGCAATCAGAAAATCGAGCGCATGATCATGCGTCATGATCACGAAGGCACTGCCCTTCGGCGCCGACCGCACCACCGCCTCGGGCATGGCGACACGCCGATGCGCAATCCCCGGCGGCAATTGGTCGAGTTCGTCCTGCCGCGTATCGATGACTTCCATCCGCACCGGCAGCAGCGCCAGCATCTGCGCCAGCACCCGCCCCACATGCCCAGCGCCAAACACATAGACCTGCGGCGTCGAGGCAATCTCGACCTCCAGCCGCGCGGCATAGTCCCGGCGAATGACGGCATCCGCATAGCGCAGCTCGACCTTCACCCGCCCGCCGCAGCATTGCCCGATCTCCGGCCCAAGCGGCACATCCATAGCCTCTTCGGCCCGCCCCTCGGCAATCAGCCGCCGCGCATGGTCGATGACCATATATTCGAGCGCGCCGCCCCCAATGGTTCCGAAAATCGCCCCCAGCGCCACCAGCATGAACGTCCCCTCCTCACGCGGCGAGGAGCCACGGACAGACGTCAGTTCGCAGGCGATGACATCGGAATTGGCGGTAAGGAAGGTTTCGAGGGTTGCGGAGGTGGTCATGAATACCCCCACCCTTGATCCCTCCCCACGAGGGGGAGGGAGACGATGGAACCGAGACGGTTGAGGCTTGCGCCTCCCTCCCCCCTGTGGGGAGGGATTGAGGGTGGGGGTGCAATGAAAGCAACCACCGTTCTCACCCCCGCATCTCCTTCTTCAGCCGCTCGACGCCCATCAGCACCCGCTCCGGCGTCACCGGCATATCGAGCTGCGGCGCGATCGCGTAATCCGCCACACTCGCCACCGCCATGCCCAGCGCTTCGGGCACGCTCATCGCCAACATAAACGGCGGCTCGCCCACAGCCTTCGAACGCCCGATCGTCGGCTCACTGTTCACCGACCACTCGGCCAGCCTCACATTGAAAACCGGCGGCACATCACTCGCGAGCGGGATTTTATACGTCGAAGGCGCATGCGTCCGCAGTTGCCCCTTGGCATCCCAGACCAGTTCCTCCGTCGTCAGCCACCCCATGCCCTGCACAAAGGCGCCTTCCACCTGGCCAAGATCGATCGCCGGGTTCAGCGACTTGCCCACATCGTGCAGAATATCTACGCGATCGACCGTGTACTCGCCCGTCAGCGTATCAATGGTCACCTCGCTCACCGAAGCACCATAGGCAAAATAGTAGAACGGATGCCCCTGGCCCGTAGCGCGGTTCCAGTGAATCTTGGGGGTCTTATAAAAGCCCGCCGCCGAAAGCTGCACGCGGTTCATATAGGCCGAGGCTGCCAGTTCAGCGAAACCAACGAATTTCGATCCCGCCTGAATGCCCCCCTGCACCCACTCGCAGGCGCTTTCTTCCACCTGATGCAGCTTGGCCGCATGCGCAACCAACCGCTCCTTGATCTGCCGGCAAGCATCATAAGCCGCCATGCCATTGAGATCGGAGCCTGACGATGCCGCCGTCGCCGAGGTATTGGGCACCTTCCCCGTCGAGGTCGCCATGATCTTGACCGTGTCGAGGTTCACCCCGAACGCATCGGCCACCACCTGCGCCACCTTGATATAGAGCCCCTGCCCCATCTCGGTGCCGCCATGCGAAAGATGGATCGAGCCATCCTTGTAGACGTGCACCAGCGCGCCCGCCTGATTGTACCAGGTCGCCGTGAACGAGATGCCGAACTTCACCGGCGTCAGCGAAATCCCCTTCTTGAGGATTTTGCTCGTCTTGTTGAACGCGACAATCGCCTTGCGCCGCGCCTGATAATCCGACGACGCCTCCAGCTCATCCACCACGCGATGGATGATATTGTCCTCCACCACCTGATGATACGGCGTCACATTGTCGGTATCGGTGCCGTAAAAATTAGCCTTGCGAATATCGAGCGGATCCTTGCCCAGCGCATAGGCAATGTCCTCGATCCAGCGCTCAGCCCCCACCATGCCCTGGGGCCCGCCAAAGCCACGAAAGGCCGTATTGGACACGGTATTGGTATAAAGCGGCTCCGACCGCGCCCGCACAGCGGGATACCAATAGGCATTGTCGCAGTGGAACAGCGCCCGGTCCGTCACCGGCCCTGAAAGATCAGCCGAAAACCCGCCCCGCGCCGCATAGACCGCATCCACCGCATGGATCTTGCCGGTCTCGTCATAGCCGACATCATAATCGACCACGAAATCGTGCCGCTTGCCCGTCGCGCTCATATCGTCGTCGCGGTCCGGCCTGATCTTGCAGGCCCGGTTCCACTTCTTGGCCGCCAGCGCCGCCACCACGGCAAAGAGATTGCCCTGCGTTTCCTTGCCGCCAAAGCCGCCGCCCATGCGACGCACATTGACCGTCACCGCATTCTGCCGGATGCCCAGCGCATGCGCGACGATCAACTGCACCTCGGTCGGGTGCTGGGTCGAGGAATTGACGATGACGTCCTCGTCCTCCCCGGGGACGGCGAGGGCTATCTGCCCCTCAAGATAAAAATGGTCCTGCCCGCCAATGGTGATTGCGCCCTTGGCCCGGTGCGGCGCTCCGGCCAAACCGGCCTTCACATCTCCTCGCTCCAGTTTCAGCGGCGGTGTCACCAGCTTGCCGCCGGCCGCCTGGGCCGAACGCACATCGGTAAAGTAGGAAAGGTCTTTGTACTCGACCTTCGCCAGATGCGTCGCCCGTCGCGCCTCGTCGCGCGTCTCGGCCACCACGGCAAACAGCGGCTGCCCCCAGAAATGCGTCACACCCTGCGCAAACAGCGGCTCGTCATGCACATGCGCTGAGCTGATATCGAGTTCGCCCGGCACGTCGTCATTGGTAAGAACACCAATGACGCCCGGCGCCTTCAGAACCTCCGAAAAATCCATGCCGACGATCTCGGCATGCGGCTTGGTCGAAAGCCCCAAATAGGCATGCATAGTGCCCACCGGCTCGGCCATATCGTCGATATATTCGGCCGTACCCGTCACATGCTTGGGCCCGCTATCGTGCCGCGTATTGGTATGCAGCACCGCGAGGTTGATAGGAGATTGATGCTTGTTCATTACGCCACCTCCCTCTTCAGCCGCTCACCCTGCCCCGACGTTTCGAGGAAAAACCGCTTGAGCAGGTTCTGCGCGGTAAGAAGCCGATATTCCGCCGAAGCGCGCATATCGCTGATCGGCTGATAATCCACCTCAAAAGCGGCCAGCGCAGCCTCCACCGTCTCCATCGTCCACGGTTTGCCAACCAGCATCGCCTCGACCGCCTTGGCTCGCTTCGGCGTCGCCGCCATGCCGCCAAAGGCAATCCGCGCCATCCCGACCGTGCCGGCATCGTTGACGAAAATCCGGAAGGCCCCACACAGGGCCGAAATATCCTCCTCGCGCCGCTTGGAAATCTTGTAGGTCGCAAACTTCTCGCCCGCCGGCAGCAACGGCAACGTCACGCTCTCGATGAACTCGCCCGGCTGGCGATCCTGCTTGCCATAGGCAACGAAGTAATCTTCCAGCTTGATCTCGCGCCGATGCTCACCCCGGCGCAGACTGAGCTTGGCGCCCAGCGCAATGAACGGCGGCGGCGTATCGCCAATCGGCGACCCATTGGCGATGTTCCCACCCATGGTTCCCATATTGCGGATTTGCTCACCGGCAATGCGGTTCCACAGCTCCCCAAGCTGCGGGAAATTCGCCGAAATAACCGGCAGCGCTTCCGAATATGAAACACCCGCATAAAAGCGCACTTCGCTGGCGTTCTCGGCGATGCGCTTCAATTCCTGCAAATGGCCGATAAAGATCACCGGCCCGATATTGCGCATGAACTTCGTCACCCACAGCCCGACATCGGTCGAACCCGCCACGATCCGCGCATTAGGATTGGCTTCATACACGGCAGCAAAATCATCAAGGCTCGCCGGCACGATGATCTGCTTGTCGCCCTCGCCGATAACAACGCGGCGCCCATCGTTGAACGCCTTAATCTTCTCCTTCACAGCAATGCGCTCGGCCCAAAGCACATCGCCCTGCGGCTGCCCATAACTCCCCATGGACTCGCCAGCGCGAATGATCGGCGCATAGCCCGTGCAACGGCAAAGATTCCCCTGCAGCGCTTTCTCGATCGCCGGCCGCGTCGGGCTCGGATTGCGCATCCAAAGCCCATAGAGGCTCATCACAAAACCCGGCGTGCAAAAACCACACTGCGAGCCATGATGATCGACCATCGCCTGCTGCACCGGATGCAGCGCACCATTCTCGCCGCGCAGATGCTCGATGGTCACCACATGCGTGCCATGGAGGCTCCCGACGAACCGGATACAAGCCGTCACGGCATCATAAATGATTTCGTCGCCAAAGAGCCGCCCGACCAGCACGGTGCAAGCCCCGCAATCGCCCTCGGCGCAGCCTTCCTTCGACCCGCGAAGACGCCGCTCCAGACGCAGCCAATCGAGCAGCGTCAAATCGGGCGCGACATCGGTGAGGGTGATTTCTTCGCCATTGAGGAGGAACCGAATGGCGCTCGCAACCTCCACCATGGCTCAACTCCCCCGATAGGTTGAGTAAGCAAAGGGGCTGACCAGCAGCGGCACGTGATAGTGCTTGTCTTCGGAAATCGTGAACCGGATCGGCACCACGTCGAGAAATGGCGTCTCCAGCTCGACCCCGATGCGCTCGAAATACTGCCCGACATGGAAGCGGATTTCGAACTCGCCCTGCTGGAACTGATCGTCCGCCAAGAGCGGCTGATCCACCCGTCCATCCGCGTTCGTATAGCTGTCGCCCAGATGATGCGTGTGGTCGCCATGCACGAAGTGCAGTTCGAGCCGCATGCCGCGCGCCGGCTTGCCCGCCATCGTGTCGAGAACGTGAGTGGTAAGGCGTCCACCGGCCATATGCTGCTCCTCTGCATGCCGCCCGAACGTGGGGCCGTTTCGGTGCAACATGCGCAATTCGTTTCCCCGAAGAGCACCATAGAACCCTGAATCTGCTCTTGATACTCTCAAATTGGAAGCACTATGCTGCCAAAACGGCAACAGCAAGTCCCATCATGACCGACAAGAGCCCAACCGCCGAACGCCCCCGCGAACATGCACTTTCCGCCGGCCTCCTCGCCCGCGTCTTCCACCAGCCCTCGCTGCTCTACTTCAACGCCGTCGCCACCCACCTGTCGATCCGCGAAGCCGCCCGCCGCCTCAACGTCGCCTCCTCCGCCGTGACCCGACAAGTCGCCCAACTGGAAGATGCCCTAGGCATCACGCTCTTCCTCCGCGACAAGCGCCGCATGCGTCTCTCGCCCGCCGGCGAAATCCTCTTCCGCCATTCGCGCCGCCTGACCGCCCCCATGGAAGCCGCCGTTTCCGAGATCGAACTCTTGCGCGGTGTCCGCGCCGGCGTCGTCCGCATCGGCACCGTGGAAAGCGTCGGCCTCTCCTTCCTTCCCCGCCTCATCACTGAATTCGGCAAGCGCTATCCGCGCCTCACCATCGATCTCTCGATCGTCTCCTCCAGCGAAGTCGTCGAACGCCTCGTCGAAGAGCGCGTGGACATCGGCTTCGGCTTCATCGCCAAGCCCCCGCGCCAGGTCGATATCGCCTTCCGCCGCGACGTCCACATCGGCGCCGTCATGGTGCCCGATCACCCCCTGGCCTCGGCGCAAAATCTCACCATGGACCAGTGCCTCGACCACGCGCTCGCCGTGGCCCGCCCGGAAATCTCCATCCGTGAGGTGATCGAACCCTTCCTCCGCCGCTCCGGCTCCATGCTGCCGCCCATGGTCGAGGTCAACTCCATCCGCATGCTGGTCGAACTGGCGCTAGGTGGCCATTACCTCTCGATCATGACGCCCATCGGCGCGCAGAACGAAATCGCCGACGGCCGGCTCATCTTCAAACCCCTCAGCGATAGCGGCCTGCCTACCAATCGCTTCGGCATCCTGGTCCGCGCCGGCACATCGCTCCACTTGGCGCCTGCCATCTTCTTCGATCACGCCAAGGGCTATTTCGAAGAGCTGCAATTGCCTGGCGCCATCTAGCGCAATCACCGGACTTGCGCTTACGTTGACGCAGACTCCTACGACGAATGAGACATCGATGAACCGCTACCCCCGTGACATGCAAGGCTATGGCCGCAATATTCCCAATGCGAACTGGCCCGGCGGTGCCCATGTGGCGGTGCAATTCGTGCTCAATTACGAAGAGGGCGGCGAGAACAATATTCTCCACGGCGACGCGGCCTCCGAAGCCTTCCTCGTCGACGTGCTCGGCGCCGCGCCCTGGCCCGGCCAGCGCCACGCCAATGTGGAGAGCATGTACGAATACGGCGCCCGCGCCGGCTTCTGGCGCCTCCACCGCCTCTTCACCGAAGCCAGTCTCCCCGTCACCATCTACGGCGTCGCCACCGCCCTGATGCGCGCCCCCGAACAGCTCGCCGCCATGCAGGAAGCCGGCTGGGAAATCGCCTCCCACGGCTACAAGTGGGTGCAGCACAAGGACATGTCGCCCGCAGAAGAGCGCGCCCAGATCGCCGAAGCGATCCGCCTCCACACGCTCGCCACCGGCTCCCGCCCCCTCGGCTGGTACACCGGCCGTTCCTCGCTCAACACCGTCGACCTTGTCGCCGAACAAGGCGGTTTCGCTTACATTTCAGATACCTACGACGATGACCTCCCCTATTGGAAAGTCATCCACGGCAAGCCGCAGCTCATCATCCCCTATTCCCTCTCGACCAACGACATGCGCTTCGTCACCGGCCCCGGCTTCGACAATGGCGAGGAATATTTCCAGTTCCTGAAAGACACCTTCGATTGCCTCTACGCCGAAGGCCAGGCCGGCAGCCCCAAGATGATGTCCCTCGGTCTCCACTGCCGCCTCGTCGGCCAGCCGGGCCGTTTCCAGGGCCTGAAAAAGTTCGTGGATTACGTCAGGACTTTTGACAAAGTCTGGGTCCCGACTCGTCTCGAGATCGCCCAGCACTGGGCCGAGCATCACCCCTACAAAGCCCCCGAAGTCATCCCCAGCCAGCTCGACCGCGCCGATTTCGTCACCCGCTACGGCTACATCTTCGAGCATTCCGCCTGGATCGCCGAACGCGCCTGGGACGGCGAACTCGCTCCGGCAAATGACACCGCCGTCGGTCTCCACTTTGCCCTCCGCACCCAATTCCGCGCCGCAACGCCGGAAGAACGCCTCGCCGTCCTCCGTGCCCACCCTGACCTCGCCGGCAAACTCGCCGCCGCCAAGCGCCTCACCGCCGACTCCACCGCCGAACAGGCCTCAGCCGGCCTCGACGCCCTGACCGATGCCGAGCGCGAGCAATTCACAGCGCTCAACACCAACTATGTGCAAAAATTCGGCTTCCCCTTCATCATCGCCGTCCGCGACAACACCAAAACCAGCATTCTCCAAGCCTTCGAGAAGCGCGTCACAAATAGCGCCGAAGAAGAATTCGCCACCGCCTGCGCCCAGGTCGAACGCATAGCCCTGCTGAGGCTCAAGGCACTGCTCCCCTAGCCCCTAGCCCCGACCCAACCCTTCCATCGTCATTGCCGGGCTTGTCCCGGCAATCCATCTCACCTCCGCTGGGGACCACCGGGACAAGCCTGGTGGTGACGACGGAACATAAATTGAGGACGCAAATCCAAAAGCTTACCCCTACTTGTAGAATCCACTCCGCAAGTTGATCCCGTGCTCCACATAAGCCTTCATGGCGCAGAGCATGCCGGTCCAGCCCTCGCAATTGCCATATGACGCCTTCTGCGCCGCAGCATTGTCGCGCCATCCGCCCTCGTGAATAGTCACCAGCGTGCGACCGTCTTCGAGCCCCGCAAAAGTCATCGTCACCGTCGTCTCGTAGTTCCCAGCCTCATCATCGCCGTCCGCCGCTCCCCAGCGCAGCACGATCTTCTCGTCCTGCACCACCTCGACGACATGCACGGGAAACGCGCCGGGAAAATCGTGAAAGTCCCACGTGACGGTCGCGCCGGTTTCCAGCCGCCCCTTCGCCCCACCCGTCGTGAAATAGCCCGATAATTCCTTCGGGTCGGCCACCGCCTCGAACACCTGATGCACCGGCTTGCTGATCCGGCCCGACACCGAAAATTCCGGGCTAGGACGCGGCCCCTTGCTGACCACTGCGCGCATTTTCCACTCCTCTCGCTTGACCCTCGAAAACATATGTTATAAAAATATAACATGTCAACAGACGACGCAGACGACCTCATTTTCAAGGCCCTCAGCCACCGCATCCGCCGGCGCATGCTCGATGCGCTCAAGGCTGGCCCCGCCACGACCGGAACGCTCTGCGCTTACTTCCCCGAGCTCGACCGCTGCACCGTCATGCAACATCTCGGCGTCTTGGAAGAAGCCGGCCTCGTCGTCGCCGAGCGTCGCGGCCGCGAGCGCTGGAACCATCTCGATGCCCTGCCCGTCCACGCCATCCACGAGCGCTGGATCGGCCCCTACGCCGCTTACGCAACCAGCATGCTGAGCCGCCTGAAGCAGGAAATGGAACTCAGCGAATAAATCGGCCCCGAGGCCTTGGCCTGCCGGCCCACATGGCTCTAGTCTCAAGCGGAATCGTCCAGACTGAACTAGAGCTCATGGCCTCCACTTACGCTTCTCCTATCGCCGGCCTGCCGTCGCAGATGGCCCTTCACACCGGCCGCGCCACCTTTAACGAGGCCTATGCGCTCATTCCCAACGGCGTCATGCGCGACATTGTGACCTCGTACCTGCCCCATTGGCGCGATAGCCGCGCCTGGATCATCGCCCGCCCGCTCTCAGGCTTTGCCGAAACCTTTTCGCAATACATCGTGGAAGTCTTTCCCGACGGCGGCAGCGAACGTCCGGAGCAGAACCCCGAAGCCGAAGGCGTCCTCTTCGTCGTCGCCGGCCAGATCAATCTCACCATTGCCGGCGAGCCGCATATCCTGAAGGAGGGCGGCTACGCCTTCCTGCCGCCCGGTACGCAGTGGAGCCTCGTCAACCGCACCACGTCCCCTGCCCGTTTCCATTGGGTGCGCAAGCGCTATGAAGTGGTGGAAGGCATCGACATCCCGCCCGCCTTCGTCACCAACGAGCAGGACGAACCCATCCGCTGGATGCCCGACACCAAGAACACCTGGGGCACCACGCGCTTCGTCGAGCCCACCGACCTCCGCCACGATATGCACGTCAATATCGTCACCCTCGAGCCCGGCGCGGTGATCCCCTTCGAGGAAACCCACGTCATGGAACATGGCCTCTATGTGCTAGAAGGCAAGGCGGTCTATCGCCTCAACCGCGATTGGGTCGAGGTCGAGCCCGGCGATTTCATGTGGTTGCGCGCCTTCTGCCCCCAGGCCTGTTACGCCGGCCCCGAGCGCTTCCGGTACCTCCTCTACAAGGACGTCAACCGCCACGCGAAGCTCCCGTTCTGACCATGAGCGATCGCACCATCTACATCGAGCCGCTGACCCCCGACGCCTTCGCCCCCTTCGGCCAGGTGATCCAGACTTCGGGCGCGCATCACTATCCGATCAACACCGGCAAGACCGAACGCTTCCATGATCTCGCCAAGGTCGAGCTGGGCGGCGTCCACGCCCGCCCGCTCATCTCCATCTTCCGCGGCCAGCCCTACGCCCTGCCGCTCAGCCTGCCCCTCGTCGAGCGCCACCCCCTCGGCAGCCAGGCCTTTTATCCCATCGGCGAAGCCCATTGGCTTGTCATCGTTGCAGAAGACCAGAGCGGCACGCCCATCAATATCCGCGCCTTCCTTCCGGGCCCCAGCCAGGGCGTCAATATCGCCATGAACACCTGGCACGGCGTCCTCACCACGCTCGACAAGGAGACCGATTTCCTCGTCGTCGACCGCGGCGGCGATGGCAACAATCTTGAGGAATTCCC
The DNA here is from genome assembly GCF_000743575.1 of Devosia riboflavina. GTDB lineage: Bacteria > Pseudomonadota > Alphaproteobacteria > Rhizobiales > Devosiaceae > Devosia > Devosia riboflavina. Next base: position 190,764 of record NZ_JQGC01000004.1, read on the forward strand.
CCTCGATCCACCCTTCCTCGTGACCCATCGCGAACGAGGTGCTTAACCGCTTCCGCGGCTTTGCCTCGCCAGTGAACCCATGCTGGTTTAGGCTCGCAAGGAAATTGGGAGGACTGCCATGCTCAATCGACTCCTGACACTCGTGCTCTCGTTCATGCTGCTCGTCGGCGCCGCCAGCGCAGAGGACCTGACGCTGACCGGCGACGTCTTCTATCGCGAACGCATGGCCCTGCCTCCCGGCGCAACCTTGCATGTCGGCCTCGTCGCCCTGCCCAATGGCCAGCCGATAGTCGGTGCCAGCGCCGCCATCCCAGCCGGTGGCCAGGTGCCGCTGCAATTCTCCCTCGCCGTTCGCAGCGATGTCGCAAAATCCAGCGGCGCCTTCGGTCTCATCGCCGAAATCCGCGTCGGCGGTGCCGCAATGTGGCGTAACGACATTGCCGTCCCCGTTGACCTGAGCGCACCTGCCCCGGTTTCCATCCTTGTCACGAGGGCACCTATCGCCCCGACGCCTCCCGAGCCCGAATTGGACCAGAACCTCATCAACACGACCTGGACCGTAACCAGCATCGGCGGCAGCCCCATCCTCGGCACCCAACCGCTGACCCTCACCATTGCCGCCGACCTCCGCGTCGACGGCCACGCCGGCTGCAACAGCTATTTCACCCAGGCGACCATGGATGAAACCAAGCTGCAATTTGCGCCCCCCGCCTCGACCCGCATGGCCTGCCAGCCTGACATCATGGCCCAGGAAAGTGCTTTTTTCGCCGCCCTCGTCGCTGTCAACGGCTACGACCTCTCCGCGGATAGCCTGCGCCTCCTCGATGCGGCAGCCGTGCCGCTGATCGGCCTCGTGCGGGTCAAGGAGTAATCAGCTTGGATACGGCCGACTTCATCTCGCGCCTGCTCGACGTCATCGAGCACGACGTGGTGCCCATGACCGCGCGCGGTGTCGCCCAGGGCAACAAGCTCTTCGGCGCGGCGATCCTGCGAAAATCGGACCTGTCGGTAGTGGTAGCCGAAACCAATAACGAGACGGAAAACCCGCTCTGGCACGGCGAAATGCATGCCATCAAGCGTTTCTTCGAACTGCCTGCGGATTAGCGTCCGGCAACGAAAGACTGCGTCTTTCTCACCTCGCACGAACCCTGCTCGCTCTGCCTCTCCGGCATCACCTGGTCAGGCTTCGACAATTTCTATTATCTCTTCACCTACGAAGACAGCCGCGACAGCTTTGGCATCCCCTACGACATCCAGATCCTGCAATCTGTCTATGCCGTGCCCGATCCCGATCGCAGCGAAGTCCCTCCTGACCGCCCGCTCTACAACCGTACCAACGCTTTCTTCAAAAGCCGTGGTCTGCAGGAAATGGTCGCGGGCCTCGATCGCGGCCACCGCGAAAACCTCCTCGCGCGCCTCGACGATATCAGCGCCGCCTATGCCGACCTCTCCGCCATCTATCAGCGCGACAAGGGCAACAAAGGCATCCCACTCGCCTGAACCTTGCGCAGCGATTTCAGCGGACGCCGCGCAGCGCCGGCCACGACTTGCGCCGTTTTCGGCATGGGCAGGACCACGCGCCAAAGGCTCAGCGAGAGCCGGTCACGATCCGAAAGTCCCGCCTTATTCATGAATGCCGGCCTGGGCCGAAGCATTTTCTGCCGGCATTTCGGCAAAGGATGCAGCGAGCGTAATGAAGCTCAAAGCCGCGACGAACAGGGCCGACAGCAGCATTTGAGACTGAGCGGGTTTGGACAGGAGCGGACGCATTTAATGTTGTTTTCCCTCAACTTTTCGCCCTGGCCGATCAGGCAGGACGTATTGCAGCAACGTTGGAACAAGCCATATCGCTCCATCGCTGAATGGGTCACGAATGCGTGATTAATGTTTCGTTCATATTCCCGCCGCGTGCATGGCAGGCATGTGGCGCGAACCTTTTCCGCTCCCTGGCGTTCCCCTGCATGACCCCCAAAGTGCCATGTGAGGAATCCCGATGAACCAGACTCTTCTCGAAACCGGCGCGGAGGTGCCCGCACTCGCCCTGTTCACCGACTTCGACGGCACGCTCGTGGAAATCGCCGAGACACCGGACTCGGTTCATGTGCCAAATGATCTGGCCGAGCAGATCAACCGCATCACCCGCGAATTCGACAACGCTTTCGCTGTCCTCACCGGCCGCGAAATCGCCGACATCGACCGCTTCCTCGCTCCCCTGCATCTCCCGATCGCTGGTGCCCATGGCTCGCAGCGCCGCCGCGCCGATGGCTCGATGGAAGAAGTCGACGAAGAACTCATTGCTGGAGCGGAAGAGATCGCCCGCGCCATCGAACCGCTGGCCGTCGCCCATCCCGAACTCCTGATCGAACCCAAGCCCGGCACGGTCGCCCTCCATTATCGCCAGGCACCTGAACTGGCCGACGCCTGCCTCCGCGCCCTCGAAGAGGTGCTGGCCGACCACCCACAATATTCGCTGGTCGAAGGCAAAATGGTCTACGAGGCCCGCCCCATCGGCTTCGACAAGGGTGCAGCCCTCCGCGCCTTCATGCAGGAAGAACCCTTCATCGGCCGCACACCTATTTTCATCGGCGACGACGTCACCGATGAAGACGCCTTCCGCGCTGCACAGGAACTGGGCGGCGTCGGCATCAAGATCGGCCCCGGTGAAACCGCAGCGCGCCTGCGCATCGCCGATGTCACCTCGGTCCGTGCCCTGATCGGCGGCCTCGGCGACCTGGTGCATCGCGCCGAACCGGTTCTCACCGAGACAACGGCGCACTGAAACGCGTCTGATCGCACATTCACACGACCTCGGCCCGGACGCCTTCGCGCCCGGCCGTTCTTTGATCTTTATACAGGGGGCCCGTCTGCCATGAGCCGCATCGTCATCGTTTCCAATCGCACACCCGGCAAGGGCCCCGCCGCAGGCGGTCTCGCCGTGGCCCTCAAGAAAGTATTGGGCGAACGCGAAGGCTTCTGGTTCGGCTGGTCCGGCAAGCTCACCGAAAGCCCCGATGCCAAGCCGCGCTTCGAAGATATCGACGGTCTCAACATCGCTCAGATCGACCTTTCGCCCGACGATCACCGCGCCTACTATTCCGGCTTTTCCAATTCGATCCTCTGGCCCAGCTTCCACCTGCGGCTCGACCTCGCGACGATCGAAAGCCATTGGTACGAGGGCTATCGCCGCGTCAATGCGCAGTTCGCCAAGGCCCTGATGCCGCTCCTCAAGCCGGATGACGTGATCTGGGTGCACGACTACCACCTGATCCCGCTCGCGAGCGAATTGCGCAGCCTTGGCGCAAAGAATCGCATCGGCTTCTATCTCCATATCCCCTTCCCCACCGCCGACGCGCTCTATGCCATTCCCCACCATGGCGAATTGATGCGCGATCTCTCGCGTTACAATCTCATCGGCTTCCAGGCCAATCGCGACGTCGCCGCCTTCACCGATTTCGCCGAGCACCAGGCGCCCTCGACCTTCGGCACCCGCGCCACGGAAGCGGTGGATTTCTCCAAAACCGAAATCGCCGCCTTCCCCATAGGTTCCGACCCCGAAGCCTTTGCGCGCCTATCCGCCAGCCCCGCCGCCAAGAAGATGATCCACCGCATGCGCCGCGCCCTCGGCGAGCAAGCGTTGATCCTCGGCGTCGACCGCCTCGACTATTCCAAGGGTCTGCCCCAGCGCGTCGAAGCCTATGAAAAGCTCCTCGCCAACAACCAGCGCTTCCGCCGCAATGTGCACCTGCTTCAGGTCGCCCCGCCCTCCCGCGACACGATCAAGGAATATCAGGAGACCAGCGACACGCTCGACGCCATGTGCGGCCGCGTCATGGGCCGCTTTGCCGAGCCCGATTGGGCGCCCCTCACCTATGTCAAACGCGCCTATGGCCAACCGAGCCTTGCCGGCCTCTACCGCCTCGCTCGCGTCGCCCTCGTCACGCCCTTGCGCGATGGCATGAACCTCGTCGCCCACGAATATATCGGCGCCCAGAATCCGGAAAATCCTGGCGTTCTCGTCCTCTCCCGCTTCGCAGGAGCCGCCGAGATTTTTCCCGAGGCCCTCTTGGTCAATCCCTTCGATACCGACGAGACCGCCGAAGCCCTGCGCATGGCGCTCGATATGTCGCTCGAAGAGCGCAGGGACCGTTGGCAGGCCCTCGACGCCGCCGCCCGCGCCCACAATGTCGACGACTGGGCCCTCAGCTTCCTCGAGCGCCTCTCCCCCGGCATTGGCGAAGCCGGCTCCGGCGCCCGCGACGTGATCTACATGGCGTCGGTCGCGTAAGGCTTGCCGCAGCGTCACTGCCTATGGTTCAATGACTGTGATCGGAGGCTCCGCCATGCCAAAGAAGCTGCTCGTTACGGCGCAGTGGGACGAAAAGTCCAATATGTGGGTCGCCACCAGCGACGACGTTCCGGGCCTTGTCACCGAGTCCCGGACATTGGATGGCCTGCTTGATCGCGTTCTCGCCGTCACGCCGGAACTGATGGATGACAACGGCCATCACCTCGCCACGCGCCCCTTGCCCGGCGAAACTTTTGATATTTGCATTCTGTCTCAGGTTACCATTCGGCCCGGCCACGCCGCCTGATGGTCAAAGGCTTTTATGCGCAGATCACCGAAGCGCTGAAAGCCGCCGGCTGCACCTTTCGCCGCCAGGGAAAGGGCGATCATGAAATCTGGTACAGCCCGCTGACGGATAGGACATTTACCGTCGATCGCGGTAGCCTATCTCGCCACACAGCAAATGCGGTGATGAAACAGGCCGGCATCGAACGGCGCTTCTGAAACAAAAAAGGGCGGCCTCTCGGCCGCCCCTTGTTTTGATTAGCCCTCACCGCGCCGATTGCGCGCAGCGGACTTTTTCGCCGCTGTTGTCCAACGCGGCTTGGCCTTGAGACCATCGGCGCGCGGGGGCTTCACCGAGCGAGCCGGAGCCAGCGGATTGCGGGCATCGCGGGCAGGACCGGCAGCCGCTTCCCGCAGAGCGTTGGCGTCGCGGGTAGCGCCGCCCTTGCCACGCTCGCCACCCGGACGCGGCGTG
>NZ_JQGC01000005.1 GCF_000743575.1 Devosia riboflavina
GTGGTTCGGTGTTTTCCGTGGCCATTACACGCCCTCCTGTGAGAAGGCGGCGGGAAGCTCGCGCCAGAATTTCGGGGCGCGGGCATACTCGCAGTCGTCATCGAAGTAGTTCGAGTTGAGCGCGTTCAGCACGTCCGGCTCAAGCCAACATCCTCCGTTCCACTCGGTCACCAGCCATCGACCGCCTACCTCGGTGTCCGTGAGATCGCCGGTTTCTTCATCGATCGCGACTATGGGCCACCAAACGAGGATGTCTCGATCCAAAGGAGCGGTATCCATGGTCGCCTCCTCCGTCACCTTCCCCTCACAGACTGAAGGCGAGAGGTAGAGAGGGCGGATTTCCTGGCCGTGCGCCCGATAATGCTCGATGTCCTGGGCGTCAACGAACTGCCACCCTTGGCGCGGGTGCTTCCGCTGCCACGCCACCGGTTCTTGTTCCGCTTCGATCTTTTCAATGCGGTCAATTTCCGCCCACTCGCCCGCGGACGGCATCTCGCACGGGCGTAGCCAATTCGTCGGTGCGATCCATCTGTTGCCGTCGCTCATCATGCCAATGGCGGCTAGGGACGTCCCTCCCGACTTCCAATGAACGCGGTAGAGTCCAGGGTCGACTGCGGCTGGACTGCCAAACCGGGCCAAGGGATGGGCTTCCGCTCCGGGAATGGCGCGGAGGCCACCAGGAGGAAATACCTGCGGCCCAACCTCGAAATTGTCGGCCTTGTACCCACCGTCGGCGGTGTCCCAGAAGTAGCCGTCGCGCCAGTACATGACGTCCCAAAGCGGGGAGGTGCCGAAGCGGACCCAGTAATGCCCTTCAGGGCGAACAGTAATTGCCTGGCTCATATGAGGCTCGCCCCCATGTAGAGGATCGCGCTCAGCCACAGGCACATTGCGCCGGTGGCGACGGGCAGCACTTTGAATAGCAGTCGATTATGCCAGCCCGCGGCATCGGTAAGCGCGGCGGTTAGGAAGAGCTGCACGCCCACGCCGGCGAGGAAGATGTGAAGGTGGGGGAGCAGGCTCATGCTGCCACCCTCGGCTCTTCGAGCTTGCCGGTGAACGTGCTGGCATCCCAGCCTTCGGCAAACAGCACTTCGAAGCGGGCAAGTTTGGTGGGCGGCACGATGTAGGCGCGCTCGCGATTGGACCAGCGGCACTTGAGACCGTCACCGATGAGACGGGCGGCGCGGGTCTTGTAGCCATTGGGCGAGGGGCATTTGACTGCCAGCATACCCTTGGCATAGCGGGCGGGCGAAACGGAATAATCGGGGTTTGGTGGGCGCATTCTGAAATCTCCTTGTTACGGGTCGGCATGAGTGCCTGAGCGGCGGGCAGGGCCCTCGCATGGTGGGCCGGTCGCATATCGCGGGCGGGTCACTTCGGCGGTTCGCTTTCTTCCTCGTCGGCCTCCGCTATGAGGCAGGCAATCGGATCGGCGGCGGATGCGCAGGGGATAACCTGGGCAGGCTGGGCCGTGGCCGGCATTGAGGCCAGCACGCCGACACCGGCGCCGCTGATGAAGCTGGAGACGACGGCGGCAATGACGATTGCCATGGTGGGGTCGCGACGGAAGCGGGTGATGGTGCGCATCACAAAACCTCCAGCGGCACCAGATCGACGTAGCAATATTGGGCGCCGTGCGCGTCCTGCAATTGCTCTAGGGCGTCTTCCCAGTCCTCAGCGGTGCACGGTTCGCGGCCGTCGTCTTTCAGCATGATGTTGACCAGGTCGACTGCCTCCGCGATTGCATCGGAGTGGGCGCGGAAGGCCTTCAGGACCCTTCCCGGATTGCTGAAGTGCTCAGCCTGAACGATAACGACCTGCATGGTTATGCCCCCGCATCGAGGGGGACTACACGCCAGCCCTTACGGATAGCGTATTGCTCCGCCTCAGCCTCGGTCTGCCAGGGCCCACCGTCTTGCTCTATTTCACCGTCGGGGCTGGTCAGGATGAACCACCCCGCCTGTTCGCCATAGTCCTTGTCTTCGGCAAGCTGCCAGATTGAGACTTCCTCTTCGTCGTCGTCTTCCGGGTCTTCCGAAACTTCCATGTCGTGCATGGCGAGGCGAGCGGCCAGCCATGCCTGCAAGTCGGCCACGCCGCATTCGCGCCGGACGTAGTGCAGAATGTCTGTGACCAGGTCGCCCGGGGCGTCTTCGGCGTCCGTGGGGCAGACAGCCCGAAAGGCGTCTATTGCGGCCTCGGCCCATGCGGCGCGGTCACTGTTGGTGATTGTCATGACTAGCCCTCCCGCCCATAGGTGGCGGCGGCGATGCGCTCGATGACCCCGTCGGCATAAACTGCCTGTCCGGTGGTCGTGCGCGCCCAAACGGTCAGCCCGGAAAAGTCCTTATCGATCTTCTCGCCGTGGGCTTCGAGCATGTCGGCCAGCCAGTCGGACACAATCCAGTGCTCGTAGACTTCGCGCTGGTGGGGCTCGATGTTGTTGGCTTCGCAAAGCTCTTGCGCGCTGCCGTTGTGTCGTTCGTGGAAGTCATTGGGGTTGATCCAAGTGATCGTTCCCTCTGAATGCTTCCACCCCGCCCAACGCGCCGCGCTCTCCCAATCGTCAATCGGGCAGGAAAGCTCAAAGGCCTGTTCGGTGAGGCTGGCGAAGTCGTCACCCATGGTAACATCGCCTGTGAACTGTCCGGCCAGCGTGTGGACCAGCGAGGAGACGCAATGTCCGCCCTCAACTTCCCAGAGGCGCTTCGCCTGCTCCTGCAAGGGCCAGGTGGCGATGTTGTTGGGGTCGCGGGCCGGGGCGCCATCTTTGAGTGTGCTATAGACCATCGGGCGCGCTCCTACTGGTTCAGCCAGCCGCGCTTGCGCGCAGCGGCGGCCCGGCGGGCGGCGTCACGATCGAGCTTGAACAGCTTGCGGTTGTCGCCCCGTGGTGGGTGGGTAGGGCGAGACATGGGTGTGGCGTTGGTCTGCATGGTCTGTTCCTTTCGGCGGGCATAAGCGCCCTTGGGTGGACTAGCGTCCGGTGCTGCCCTCGGTGAGGAGGGCAGGGCGAGAGGCTAGCCGTCTAGTTCGTTCAGGATGGCATCCAGATCGCCGGGCTTGATCGGCTTTGCCTTGCCCACTATCAGGCCTGCCGCCTTCAACTGGGCGATTACGCCGGGTACCTGGCCCGGGAGGAAGGCCACAACGCCCTGTGGGTCGGCGGCTGCCATAACGCGCCATGCGTCTTCGCCGGCTGCGGTTTCGGGATAAAAGCGGGTCCAGATACCGTCAGGGCATGAATAGGTCAGATCGGGCTTTTTTGGTGGGCCGGGCATTTGATTTTCCTTTCGGGCGGCATGAGTGCCTATAGACGTGCGTCTAGTGGTGCGCCCCAAGCGAGGCGCACGGCTAGAAGCATGTGGGAGGGAGGGAGACTAGAAGGCGCCGAATGCCTTCAACAGAGCTATGGTGCCGCCGATAGTGCCCCAAAACATGGCATGCACGGCAAAGGCGGCAGTGAAGACAGCGGCCTTGTCGGGCAGCGCGGAGACCTTCGTTTCCAGCACGGTCATGCGGGAAAGGAGAGGGGACAGCTCTTCGCGAAGCTCTTCACGGGTCATGGTGTGAACCTTAGCAGGGCGAGAGGCTTTTGGGGAGGGGTCCGAAGTGGTCAATGGTCGTCTCCAACTTGGTCGGCATGAGCGCCTTGCGAAGGGGTTGGCATAAGTGCCGCTTCCGTTTCCCCTTCGATGTAGTGACCATAACAAATGATTTTGTAGGACGCAACCAATAAAATGGTGTCACGTCAGAAAACTTGTGACGCTCCAAGGGGGAGAGGCCGCTCGCCTGGTGCCGTGCATAGCTACGCTCATGGCTCAACCTAGTAACAAAATGCTTTCCGATGGAACGGCTAGGATATGAAAGGTTCGACGCCATAACGGACTCTCCAGAGCCTATAGACCAGTGAGCCAAATACCCTCAGTTTGTCCGTGTTCCTTGGTAGCCTGCAACACTTGCGACACGGCGCTAAGCCCTTCCTGACATGTGCACGACCAGATCCCAACCCCGCCCCGGCGCAAGCCGAGGGTGGGGCATGGTGCTAGTGCGTGATGTGCCAGCTCAGTAGGGCAGCGGCAGCACGTGGCGCAGGCAGGGCCAAGGGCAGGCGTGGCCAGTAGGTGGGGCTTGGGTAGCGGGCATGCTGCTGCACCCCGCCTGCTGCCCGCCGCTCTGCGCCGGCGAGGGCTTTAGGGACCGTACGAAGCAGCCTTGCCTTGGGGGCGGCACCCGACCGCGGATAAGAGCGCAATTTTGTTTTCATAGGGGGTTCAGCCCTGAGGGGTTCGACCCGCATTGGAGCGTAGGCCATGAAACTGGTCGCGGAGCTTAGCCGCACCTCGGATTTCTCAGTTTTGGTGCAGCGCCTTGGCTCGCCGCAGATGGTGGCCGCCGCTGCAAGTGGCCTCAACGAACACGCTTCGGAAACGCGGCGACAGACGATCACTCGAGTCTCAGCCTTCACAGGGGTGCCGGCGGGCCGAGTGAGCAAGGTCACAAAGGTGAAAAAAGCTCGCCCCGGCGGCGTGATGATCGCCGAGGTGGTGACCGCCGACAAGGCGATCGGGCTCGAGGAATACGGCAACCCGCACTGGGTCCGTGACCTAAATCCTGTGGCCGATGGCAAGTTCGGCGGTTCGGTAAGTTCGATGGCTGGCGCTGAAGCGACAGCGTGGAACCGTCGGCGCGTTCACCGGGGCACGTTTTTCGCCAAGGGAGTGGTGTGGAAGCGGGAGCCGAGCGGGCGACTGCGCAAGATCTTCTCGACTGTCCTGGCCAACGAAGTTGCGAAGCCGGGATGGCGGAACGTGCTGGGCGCCGAGGCCTTCGTCCAGATGGACCTTGAGCGCAGGGTTGTTAGACACGTGCTCCGGGTGGTCGCGCCGTAGTATGGGCACGACCCTCGACCTGACCACCCGGCCGCGGAATAGCTATCAGGCGGCAAAAGATATCTCCTCCCGGCATTTTCCGGGTGGCGACTGCCCGCCCATGCTTTTGGCAGACATTTTCACCGCGCTGAGCGAGGCGCAGCATCGCGGCTTCGAAGAGTGCTTGGCTCTCCTCGGCCTCGGTCCCTCTGGAGACAATGATAATGGCGAAGAAGAAGAGCGCGGAAAGCGCTGATCTTGTGTTGGCGCGCGAAGCCGCCGCTAAAGCGCAGGCCAATGCCGATGTTGCCACAATGATCCGATCCGGTGACTATGACGCATGGCCGAACGTCCAGGCCGCCTTAAATGCTATTGCCGCGGTTAGGGCCGCATGAGCGCCGGCGGCGAGTGGATCCCAGCGACCTGCAGCCGCGCTGATTTGTCTATTCTGTTCGGGGTTTCGATCCGCACGATCGACAACCTCATCGCGACCGGCATCATTGTACCGGCCGAGCAGCGGGGCATGTATCAGACGCTCCCCTCGGTGGTTGCCTACCTCGAAGATCTTCGGAACAAGGCGGCCGGACGAAGCAAAGACACCGCACTCGCCGAAGAGCGTGCCAAAACGGCGTCGATTGAGCGGCAGATTGCGGAAATCAAGCTGTCGCAGCTTCGTGGAGCCGTGCTTCCGCTGGACGAGGTTGCCGAGGCCTGGTCGGCCTTCGGTCGTTCCCTGAAGGCGGCGTTCCTCGCGGTCCCGGCAAAGTTGCGGGCACGGATCCCGCACATGACTGCCTTCGACCAAGAAACTGCCCGAGAGATCATCACCGACACGCTAACCGCGTTGGCGGAAGAAATCAGCGTCGGCGTGGTTGGCGCCGACGCAAAGGATATCGAACCCGATGATGCTTGATGCGCGCAGCAGCCTGCTGAACGCGCTCGCAAAGTCGATCCTTCCGCCCGAGAAGCTTTCCTACTCTGAATGGGCCCGAAAGAGCTTCCGCCTCAGTGGCAATAGTGCGGCGCCGGGCAAGTTTCGCCCTTGGAAGCCGCAGCGTGGGCTGCTGGATGCCATGGGCGACCCGCTGTTGCCGCGGGTCGACGTGATCAAGGCGACACGAACCGGTTACACGACGTGCCTGGTCGCTGCCATCGGCGCGGACGCGGTCAATGACCCGTCGCCCATCATGTTGCTGATGCCGACGGACGACGACGCCCGCGGCATCATGGTCGACGAGGTGGATCCAGCCTTTCGTGACACGCCTGCCCTCAAAGGCCTGATGAAGCAGGGCCGGATGGACGGCCGAAACACGCTGACGCAGCGCACGATGGTGGGTGGTGGCTCGCTGAAGGTGAATAGTGCGCGTTCGCCGCGCAACCTTCGCCGTCACACGGTGAAGAAGCTCTATGTCGACGAAGTCGACGGCATGGAGATCACGAAGGAAGGCGACCCGGTCAAGCTGGCCGAGAAGCGCACGACGTCGTACGCCGACCGCAAGATTATCACCGGCTCGACGCCGACGGACGACGAAGCTTCGATCATCGTCAAGCGATACGAGGCTTCGGACCAGCGCATCTTCGAGGTGCCCTGTCCGCACTGCAGCGAGCGTTTCGAGATACTTTGGGAGCATATCCGCTACGAAGGGACCGCCCCGGAGAGCGCGGTTTGCGACTGCCCGCTCTGCGGCTGCGAAATCGAGGAGCGCTTCAAGCCTGAGATGGTGGAGGCCGGCGAGTGGCGGGCCACCAAGCCTGAGGTGAAGGGTCACGCTGGCTTCCGCTGGAATGCCCTGATCTCGCTGTTCGCCAATGCCGCGTGGCATATTCTGGCGAAGGAGTTTGAAGACGCGAAGCGCGACGGCTTCGCCGCGATGCAGGTGTTCTACAACACCGTATTGGGCAAGGTTTGGTCGTCGTCGATCAACTATGTCGGCGAAAACGAACTGATGGCCCGCGTCGAAGCGTTTGGCATCGAGTGGCTGGCTGCCGAGGACCGTTGGCGGGAAGATATTCCGGCGGAGGTGATCTATCTGACCGTCGGCATCGACGTGCAGGTGGATCGACTTGAGTGCACCATCATGGGATGGACGGGAACACAGCGCGTGTTTCTCGGCCACCATGTCATCATGGGGCCAACCAACCTGCAGAGCACTTGGGACGAGTGCGACGCCTTCCTGCTGACCAGGTGGCAACACCCGCTTGGTGGGGAAATTGGCATCGAGGCCGCGGGCATCGACGCTGGCGACGGCAACCGAACCCAATACGTCTACGATTTCACGTCCACGAAGCTCGACCGAAAGGTCGTGGCCATCAAGGGCGTGGGCGGGGCAAAGCCGATCATCTCGATCAGCCGTTCAAGGCATAAGCGGTACCACGGCGCCACGTTCTTCAACATCGGCGTCGACCAGATCAAGACCGATATCTTGGTGACGTTGCCGGTGCCGCGCATCAACAAAGCGGGCGAGGAATCGCCACAGGCTTTCCGCTTCTCCGATAGCCTGCCGGCGGAATGGTTCCGGCAGATCACATCGGAGCGCCGCCAGGTGAAATACAAGCACGGCAAACCGAAAATCGAGTTCGTGCGCATCGAAAACCGACAAGCAGAAGCTCTCGACGGCGCGGTCTATGCGATCGCGGTGAAGAGCCTTTGCAAATTCGACTACGACGCCCGCCGGATTGAACTGGCAGGCAAACCGGCGGCCAAAGCCGCGCCGGATCTATCAGCAATCGCCAGCAGGCTAAACGGGTAGGGTGCTCATGAGCGGAGAATTGGTGGCCAAGCCGCGCATTCGCGTGCCGGCGGGCTCATCGCCCCTCGCTTCGACGGCATTGGACCAGCGCCAGGCGCCGTACGTGCAGTATCAGAGGGAGGCCAATACCTTCCTCCAAGGGTTCATGCCGCTGCTGCGCGACCAGTCGGACGTGGTCGGCGGCTCGTGGGAGAAGCAGGCCGCTCGAGTCATCCACGGCTATCAGCACTCCGGCTTTATCCGTGGCGTACTGGACGTCAGCACGGCCCAGGTCGTGGGGTCTGGCCTGCGCATGTCCGCGCAGCCGGACACCGATACGCTTGGTTGGTCGAAAGAGGTTGGCGCTGAGTTTGCGCGCAAGCGAGAAGCGAGCTTTCAGGCGTGGGCGAGCAACCCGTATCACTGCGATGCGAGCGGCCAACTGGCCTTCGGCCAGCAGCAGCAGGCATTCTACTGGTGCGCGCTCGCCTTTGGTGAAGGGCTGGCTCTCAACCGCACAATTGAGCGTCCGGGGTCCAAATATCTGACCAAATTCAAGCTGCTGCCGCCGTCTCGCATTGCGAACACCTCGGACGGCATGAACTTGGTGCAGGGAGTGCGGATTGACGGCGACGGCATGCCGATCGCTATCAGGCTCTATGCCAAAAATTCGGTCGGGATGCTTGAGGAGCGGGAAGTCCCAATCCGTGACAAGCACGGCTTTTTGCGCGTCATGCACCGGTTTATGCCGGCAGTCGCGCAGACTCGCAACGTGGCTGATGTCGCTACTGGTATGAAGGCCTATCGGCAGTTCGACCAGTATTCGGACGCGAACCTGACGCAGAAGATGATCCGGACCATTTTCGGTGCGGTCGTAAAGTCCAACCTGCAGGGCCTCGCGGCCTTCGAGGGCCTGATGACCGAGGCCGATCAGATCAACCCGTCACCGGTGCTGGACCTCGCAAAGTTTGGGGAGGCCAAGGCCGGCTGGTATGACGGGTCAAGGATCGACCTGTCGTCGCATGGGCGCATTGCGCACATGTTCCCGAACGACGAGCTGGATTTCGTCGAATCGAAAGCGGCGGGCGACGAGTTCGACCCCATCGCGCGCTGGCTCTGGCTGGAAATTGCCGCAGCGGCCGGTGTCTCCTACGAGAGCGCCACTGGCGACTACCGTGGTGCCACCTACTCGTCGGTTCGCATGGCCGGTGCCAAGGAGTGGTTGGGCGTCATTCGTCGACGCGATTCGCTCATTGTGCCGTTCTGCCAGGAGGCGGCTGACAGCGTTCTCGAAGAGGACATCGCGACTGGTCGGATCAAGATCCCGGGTGGTCTCGACACCTTCTACGAGCACCGAGATGCGATCTGTCGTGCCAAGTGGGCCGGCCCGCGGCAACCGCAGGCCGATGACTTCAAGACCGCCCGCGCCCACGAGGTGAGGAAGGCGATGGGGGCCACAACCCTCGACGAGATCTTCACCGATTACGGCATGGACTGGGACGACGCGATGCGCCAGCAGGCTCGCGAAAACAAACTTGCCGACGAGCTTGGTCTGCCACGGCCATGGGCCCCAACCACTCCTCTCCAGACAAGGGAGGGGCAGGAATTGGCGCTCAATGATCCGGGCAACGATGGCCAAGAGAAGAAGGACAAGCCGGCGAGAAAGCGTAAGGGTGTCAAGGACGACCCCGAGCGTGATCCTGATGATGCTCTGGCCGAAGAGGTCGAGCCCGCAGAGGAGGGCGACTGATGGCGGTCAGTTTCGACCTCATCTTTGCGGAGCCGTTTGATCCGTGCACTGCTCTTGCTGCTCTTCGGCCGGCGTTCATGAAAATGCGACTCGAGGGGCAGCCTCAGAAAATCATGTTCCGCGACCGTGAGGTTTGGTTCCACAAGCCAGACCTCAATGCGTGGACAGAGGTTATGAACGACCTCGAGCGCCAGTGCCGGGAAAAGAAAGGGCTTCCGCCCCGTCGCTTCGCGATTACGGCTGGCTACTGATCCAACATTAGGAACCCGACATGACGATCCATGACGTTGCCCTCGCTGAGGCGTGGGCAATGCGCGCTGACGCGCTCGAAACGCTCCTGTCGATCGCCGGCCGGGCGAATGAAGTCACGCCCGAAGCTCTGGAAGCGTACCGCACCAAATTCCACGAGAAGGGCGCCGGGCTGCGTATCCGCGACGACGTTGCGATCCTCGACTTCGCTGGCCCGATGTTCAAGAAGGCCAACCTCTTTCAAGCCATGTCGGGTGCGATGTCGTACCAGACGATGGCGACAGATGTTCAGCTCGCGCTCGATGATCCCAAGGTCAATGCGATCATTGGGCTCTTCGACACGCCGGGCGGCACAGTGAACGGCTGCGACGAACTCGCCGCGTCCATATTCGCGGCTCGCGGGAAAAAGCCAATGGTCGCTTTTGTGAGCGGCCAGATGTGCTCGGCCGGCTATTGGCTGGGCACTGCATTCGACAAGATCGTCATGAGCGACGCCAGCATTGTCGGCTCGATTGGCGTCATCCTCGGGATCGAGGATCGGACAGTGGCAGACGAGCGCCGCGGCGTCAAAACGGTGGAGTTCGTCTCCTCCCGCGCACCCGGCAAGCGGCCGGACTATGACACCGATGCTGGCAAGGCGCTGATCCAGCGCCGGGTTGATGACCTCGAGGCGGTGTTCATTGCCGCGGTCGCCCGGCATCGCGGCATCGACGCGGCCACCGTCATCAAGGACTTCGGCGCCGGCGGCGTCGAAATCGGCGCCAACGCCGTGAAACTCAAGATGGCCGACGAGCTCGGTTCCTTTGAGAGCGTTTTTGCCAGCCTTACCCAACGCGGCCCGCGCCGCTCAACCAAGCCAACAGGAGCACGATCCATGGCGAACGAACCCGGCGCGTCCGGCGACGAAAAGACTTTCACCCAAGCGGAACTCGACAAGGCCGTTGCCGATGGCATCGCTGCGCACGAAGCCCGCCGCACCAAGATCCTTGGCAGCGAGGAAGGTAAGGCGAACCCCAAGCTTGCCGCCA
Organism: Devosia riboflavina; assembly: GCF_000743575.1. Lineage (GTDB taxonomy): Bacteria > Pseudomonadota > Alphaproteobacteria > Rhizobiales > Devosiaceae > Devosia > Devosia riboflavina. The sequence goes on from NZ_JQGC01000005.1 coordinate 10,631, forward strand.
GCCTGGCCGGCCAGGTGGGTCTCACCGCTGAAGCCGCTATCGCCATCCTGAAGGACGCTGGCCCGGCCGCAACCGAGAAGTCCGAGGCCGATGCGGCCAAGGACTTCAAGAACAAGAAGAAGGAGGGCGATGGCCTCGCCTTCGCATCCGAAGCGGGCGATCAGGAAGTCGCCTTCGACTGGGATGCAGCCTTCGGTCGCAGCAAGAAGTAACGGAGGGCAACAGCAATGTTCACTGCACCACTCACGACCAGTGTCGAAGGCGCTGGCTACCATATCGTCTCCGAGGAGATCTACCGTTCGCGCGAGCAGATCATGCTGCTCGGCGTCGCTGCCGGCTGGCTCGCTGCTGGCACCGTGCTCGGCAAGATCCGCGTCGGTGACATCAATGTTGTGGCCAAGGCCGGCGGCAACACCGGCAACGGTACCGTCAGCGCCGTGACCGCCAAGAAGGGCGCCAAGGCGGGCACCTACCGCGTCGACTTCACGGCAGCGACCAAGTTCGACGTGGTCGACCCGGAAGGGTACCGCATCAAGTCCGGTTCGACCGGGACCGCCTACAACGACGATCTCGGCTTCACCATCACCGCCGGCGGTAACGCCTTCGTGGCCGGAGACGCGTTCGATATCGTCGTCGAGCTGACCGATGGCGCCTATGGCCCCCTCGACCTGACGGCCGGGAACGGCCTCGAAGAGGCAGTTGGTGTCCTCTGGGAGGGGCGCAACGTCGTTCTCGGCGAGGACGAAGACCCGATCCCCGTTCGCGCCGTCGCCAACATCCGCGAAACCGAAGTCCACGCCGGCCTGCTTGTCTGGCCCGAGGGCATCACCGCCGAGCAGCAGGCCGCCGCGCAGGCGCAGCTCGCCGCGCGTCACGTCATCCTGCGCTCTAAGTAAGGGTCGAAGACATGTCCGAAACCGTAATGAATATCTTCGACCATGCGGCGTTCCGCACGGCCGAGCTGAACGAAAAGGTCATCGACCGCGTCGACTACAAGCCGGAGCTGCTTGGCTCTCTCGGCATCTTCGAGCCGATCTATTCCCGCTCGCGCACCATCCTGATCGCTAATAGCGACAAGGGGCTCCAGCTCATTCCGACGTCGGAAACTGGCGCTCCGCCGGAAGAACTGAAGGTCTCGGGCACTCAGCTCCGCCCGTTCCAGACCCGCCGCCTTGCCAAGGGCTCGACCATCTACGCCGAATCCCTCCAGGGCGTTATGGCGCTGCCATTTGCCGACCAGGTGAAAGAAATCGGCAAGGAAATCGCTGATCGCACCCAGCGCATCACCGACGACATGGAACTGACCTGGGAGCACATGCGCCTCGGCGCTATCACCGGCAAGGTTTACGACGCCGATGGCACGACACTGCTCGACAACTGGTATCAGCAGTGGGGCGTTGCGGAGCCGGCGGAGATCAACTTCGATCTGGGCAACGCGAATGGCGACTTGCGGAAGAAGTTCCGCGACCTGAAGCGCGAAATGCAGAAGAAGGCCAAGGGTGTCTGGACGACCCGCACCCGCGTTTACGGCCTTGCTGGCGACCAGTTCTTCGACATGGTGGTCAACCACCCGCAGTACAAAGAAACCCGCCTTGGCAACAACCGCTCGGGCGAACTCGAAGACATCCCCGGCTTCTCCAGCCTGACTTTCGAAGGCGTGACGCTCATCAACTATCGTGGCACCGACGACGGCACCACGATGGCGATCGACACCAACAAGGTGAAGTTCTTCCCTGTTGGCGCCCGTGGCGCTTTCCAGGTCGGCTGGGCTCCGGCCGAGTTCTTCCCCTATGTGAACCAGCGTGGTCGTGAAAAGTACCTGCTGATCCTCAAGGATCTGCATCGTGACGCGTGGCGGCGCCCGGAACTCTACAGCTATCCGCTGTTCATCTGCACGCGTCCCGAAATGTTGCTGCGCGGCCGGGCCTCCTGATCAATGTCGCTATTCGCAGACCTCGAGACGCTTGTCTCGGCGCACGTGGATGTAGCGTTCGGTGACCCGGTCACCCACTATCCCCGCCGCCGTGGCGAGATCTCGGGGTCGGCGGACCCGACCCGATCAATCGTCACGGTAGTGGGGGTTGTCGACTTCAATCCACGCACGGTGACGCCTAAGGGAAAAGAGCAGTTCGACGCTTTTCAGCCGAACTTGATGGGCGAGAAGGTGCACGTCTCGTTCGATGAAAATGCGTTTCCCGGCCGTGATGCGCGGCCGAGGCAGGGCGACCGCCTGGTCGCCGAACTGAAAACCGGCACCTTCACCTTTGAGGTGGTGACAACCGAGCCCGACGAGCTGGGACGGTTTGTCTGCCCCTGCAAGGTTTTGGGCAACGGAGTGATCTTATGAGCCTCGTCAGTTTCGGTCTCCGCCTGGTGGCCTCGCGCCTCCTGCGGGGCCGAACCTGGGCGGGTGACCGCATCTACAACAGCCCAGTCGATCCTATCGCTCAATGGGAAGCTGAGGCCGACCGAGGCGAGCAGACGGCGTGCATTGCACTCTATTCCGGCAAGCGCGTCGCCAGTGTCGTTGGCAAGGCAACACAGGGCACCGGTGCCGTTGTCGAACTCACCTTCGCCGTCTTTCTGCCTCCGACGATTACCGTCGGCGACGGCGAGAACAGCCTGACGCTGGAGACCTCCAATACGGGCGGGGCGGTTGTCATCGACTTTGTCGGCCGCCAGATCGAAGCAGCGTTTCGCTTCGGCCCTCAGCAATGGAGGGAGATCTGGGACATATTCGTTGTCAGCATCCTTGAAGTCAGGAGCCGACCGCTACTCTATGAGGTCGACAAGACGGTTCAGATCCCGTGCGTTGAAGTGACGTGGGATCTGAAGGTGATCCCCGATCCTGATTTCGGCGTCGCTATGCTGCCTGGCTGGCAGAAGCTCCATGACGCTATGTTGGCCGACGAGGACTACGCGCCTCTGGCGCCGTTGATGCTGAGCGCCATCAGCGCGCCGCAGGAGCTTGCCGATTGGCAAAAGGTGCAGGCAGCCCTCGGCATGAGCGCTCCGGCCGTGCACTCCTTTGGGATCACGCCAATTGAATGAGATTGGTCGACTTATTCGCCTTGTCGGCGCTGTGCTGGCGCGCACGGCCGAGAGCGACCGCCGGATCGCGGGAATTGAGTTTCGCGGACGTGTCGCAGAGGTCGATGCGGCAAAGCACGCCATCAAGATGGTCATCGGAAAAACGCCAGAGGGCGACGACGTCCTCAGTCCTTGGGTGCCGGTCACGCAGACCGCCGGAGCAATGAAGTTCCACGACCTGCCAAGCGTTGGGCAGCAAGGGGCGATCGTCTCCGCCAGCGGCGATATCGAGCAAGCCCGCTTCACGCCGCTGCATTGGTCCGAAGGGTACGAGGCGCCGTCAGATGACCCGGACGTCAAGGTGATGGAGATGGGGTCAGTTTCGGTGACCTGGGGCTCGGAGTTTATCCGCGCACAGGTGGGCGACAGCGTCCTCGAAATCACGGGGGCGGGGATACTGCTCAACGGCCATCTCGTCGCCGTCACCGGCGCCGACCACACCCATAACGATGTGAACATCGGTGACACGCACGTCCACGGCGGAGTTCTCCGCGGCGGATCAGACACCGACACCCCTCACTGAGGAGCTACCTATGAAGAAAACCTACATCGTCACCGACAAAGCCGGTCGCGACGTGGCCGGCCTGCCAAGCCCCGGCGCCGACAAGCCTATCCGGCTCACGGAAGCCCAGGCAGAGCATCCCCTTCGCTTGGGGTACATTCGCCTGCCCACCGACCACGATGGTGACGGCAAGCCGGGCGGCGCCAAGAAGACGCGCTAATGGCCGGTATCGACGCCCAGACGGGTCAGATGTTGGCCGGCTTCCCACACGTGGCCCAGTCGCTCGACAAGCTCATCACCACGATGGTGGGCGAGCGGACGATGCACGAATGGGTTGGGAACCCCGGCACCAAGCTCTTGGGCGAGAGCGGCACTGAACGGGTCGTCCTTGCGTGGGTCACGGTGATCTGGGTTCTTGTCGAGCTTTATGAGCCGCGGTTCAAAATTCGGCGGTTCGTCCCCAACGATATCGACCGGGTGGGGGCAATCGACTTCACCATTATCGGCGAGTACCGCCCCTACGCGCACCTCTCTTGGGAACAAGCAGAGCTGTTCGTGTCGGTGGTTGACGGTGCCGTCAGGATTTCTTCGGTCCGCTAGTCGGCAATACCAGAGCAGGTTTGGGCATGGATCTACCACCAGAATTGGCGGGCCTGCCCGAGCCGGCGCTTGTCGATGATCTGAGCTACGCCAACATCAAGACCGCGTTCATTGCGCGGCTGAAGGCCGAGTTCGACGCAGTCGGTATCGACTACGACGTCGACATGCTCCAGACCGATCCCGGCGTCATCCTCATGCAGGTGGCGGCCTACATCGACACGAACCTGCGCCAGCGCATCAATGAGGCGATCAAGTCGTGGTTCTTGGCGTATGCCAGGGGTGGGGACCTAGACGTCTTGGCCCAGTGGTACGACGTGACCCGTATGGTCGGCGAGACCGACGACGCGTTGCGGTCGCGCATCGTTCTCGCCATCAAAGGGCGCTCGCCCGGCGGCACTGAGGATCGCTACAAGTTCATTGCCCGGTCTGCAGACGTGCGGGTGGCAGACGCTTCGGTCTACCGGGTCGGCCGCGACCCAACGGTTCATGTGGCCGTCTTCTCGACGGACAACTCCGGCGTCGCGGACGCAACCCTTCTCGCCAAGGTCGACGCTGCCCTACAGAGCTCAGCGGTTCGCATGGTCAACGACACAATCGTGGTTGCCAGCGCCGCCCGCCAGGCCGGCACGATCACTGCAAATTACTGGCTTCTGCCGTCGGCCAATCAGGTCGTGGTGGAGGCGGCGATGCGGGCCAGCCTTGCGGCCGCGTGGGCCGCAGACATGGTCCTCGGTCGCGACGTGATCCGGTCGTGGGTGCTGTCCAAGCTGCAGGTTGCCGGCGTGCAGAAAGTCGAGCTCGTGGGCTTTGCCGACGTGGCCATCCCATCCAATCAGGCGGCCGCTCTTGGTGCGGTGACGCTCAACCTTGTGGGGCGTGCGTACTAAATGACCTCGGCTCTGCTTCCGCAAAATTCGACCGACTGGGAGAAGGCCGTTGCGAACGCGCTAGGGCCATCGGTCACGGTGCAGAGCGCCATAAATGCAATGAGGCGTGCAAAGTACGTCTCTCCGCGTCCGTCGATGCTGGACGCCCTGATCTACGAGTATGGACTGGGCGAGCTCACGCCCTACTTTTCGAACAAGAATGTCCTGATCGTTGAGGGGCCCAAGTGGCAGAGGCTGCGCGGCACTCTTAGTGCAATTGCGATCGGCTTGGCATGGATCGGCTACAGCGCTTCGGTTGAGGAAGCGTGGTCCGGCCGGCGTTGGTGGAATTCGTTTCAGCTTCGGTTTGCCGCCCTGCCGGCGAATGACAGTCCGGATCTTGAGCGAATCGAAGGCATTACCCGGCTGTCCGTCCCATTGCGCTCCATGCTGCGCCGCGGCGTGTTCGGATATGATGTCGAGGCCGCGCAAGCAAACCACTCGCGGCACAATCGCTCGATGTGGAATTTCGAAAGCGGGATCGCTGTCACCCAGGTGGGGACGCTGTGGTCATTCGGACGCTCTTATGAGTTTGAGCACACGCTGACGGAAGCCGAGGGCATGGCCATCGGCAACTGGATTGATCCAGTGGAAAGCGGCGGCCTGAAATGGGTCGACATGACGGTTCCGTGGGTCGATGCCCACTACCGGTGGGCGGAGAACCCGGCCAGTCTGCGCCGATCCGTCATGGCCGGGTGGTTCGCCACTCGCACGCTTTGGTGCCGTCTTCGCGATAGCAACGGCGATGTCATCGGCTTTCGCCGCTGCCGCGCTGTCCGGCCCGTGCTCTCCCAGCTTGGCGGGGCTTATAGCCACGGCGGGCTTGCCTATGAGCCAGTAGTGGCTGGGCAACAACTCTACGTGGAAGCGATGACGGGATTTGGCGACGCCAACGCCGCTTCCAGCGCCCTGGTTGACCTGGTTGTCGGTGGGGTGCTCGCAGATGGTGTGAAGCCGGGTCGGCTTTGGCTCGCCCCTGGCGAGTTGTTGGGCGGCACCGGCATTGCCGGGCAGGCCGTCGACATTCCGCTCCGCACCACCGTGCGGGAGCAATTCAAGTTCTTGATGAGGTTCTGATGTTTGAGCACCCCAGTGGCCTGCCGTACGCGTATGCTCGGCATCGCGGTCAGCGCGACGTTCAGGGGCTCGTGTTCCATGGCAAGCGCCCCTATCTCGAAACGACCGAGTTTAACGACCTCCAAGACGTCATGCGGAACCGCATGGAGCGTATGGGGCGGTTGATCGCCGAAGACGGCGACCGGTACCGCGGTGCTGCCATCATTGTGGACCGAGATGCCGGCACCGTCACCCTCACTGAGGGCGAGATCTACGTCGCTGGCGACCTGATGCCCGTCGGCGCGGCCTTCATTGAGGATGTTGCCATGATCGGCAGCGTCTCGGTCGGTGTTCGCATGCATCGCACATATGTCACCGCGGAAGACGATCCATCTCTCCTCGGCTTGGTTGCGGGCGCGGACTCGGAAGGCGAAGAGGGTGCGGCGCGTGAGATTGCGCACATCACCTGGGCGCTCGCCGACGACGGTGGTGAAGGCGAATTCTATCAGGTCTATCTGCTGCAGGACGGCACTGCGCTCGACCAAACCCCGCCTCCGCTGCTCGAAGGCTACCTGCAGGCACTGCAGCTCTACGATCGCCCGCACGGGCACTACATCGTCAAGGGCTGCCGCGTGTCCAACCTCGGTGTCAACGCCGGTCAGCGCACGTTCTCAATCGAGGAAGGTGAGGCGAACATCTGGGGCCGAAAGGTCACCCGACACGCTTCTCTGCGCCACAACCAGCCGGAAGTCTGGGATATCGGCGCGGTTCCCGGCGAAACCCACGCGTATGCCGGCGGAGGCAGCCACACCCTTACGCTGGCGCTTTTCCCGCTTAACGCGGTGACGTCCATCCTCCTCACCAAGGAGCGGACGGTCAACGTCACTCGCGGGGCTCTGACCAATGGCATCGACGCTCTTCCGGATGACTCGGTCATCTCGATTAGCTCGGTGACACAGGGTGGGACGACCTACACCAGCCCGGCCGACTACAAGCGTACGGGCAATGGTGTCGACTGGGCCGCCGCTGGCGCCGAGCCGGCGATCGGCTCGCTCTACAGTGTGACGTATCGCTACCGCGCAAGCGTCGTGGCGGATGCGACGACGCCGACGACCATCACCGTTTCTGGTGGCGTAGCCGGCGGCGACATCATTGTGGCCTACACCTACAAGCTGCCGCGCATCGATGTGCTGGGGCTCCTGCCGTCGGGCGCGTCCACTTATGTCAAAGGCATCTCCGCCCGTGCCAACCCGGTGCGCCCGTTGGTGCCGGCAGATGTGCTGCCGCTTTGCGAGATCCGCAACGACTGGTTCAATGAGCCCATCATTGTCACTGACAAGATCAATACCGGCGTCATCGCTCCGACCTGGTCGGAGTTCTGGCGCTACGTCGGTCGTATCGATGACCACGACCGACTGATCCAGCAGAACCGGCGTAAGCTGGAGATCGACCAGCGCGACCCTGCCGCCAAGCGCGGCATATTTGTCGACCCGTTTACCGACAGTTCGTTCCGCGACGCCGGCATTCCCCAGAACGGGGCCGTCGGAAATGGCATCCTGCAGCTCGCCATCGAGCCGACCTTCTATGACCTAGCTCTACCCGGCCCGATCACCCTTGATTGGGTCGAGGAGGTTATCATTGACCAGCCGCTGGTGACCGGTTGCGTTCTGATCAACCCGTATCAGAACTTCACCCCTCTGCCGGGCATCCTCACGCTGTCACCTGCAGTGGATTTCTGGACGGTCTCGTCCACCGTGTGGGCCGATGATCAAACGCTTGAGTTCCTGCGCGGCGTGCAAAACTGGGGCGGACCCCTAACCGAAACTACCGTTCGGGTGGACCGGGCCAGCAGGGACGAGGCCGCTCTGCCGTTCCTACGCGAACGCAGCGTCGATTTCGTGGTGGCTGGGTTTTACCCCACAGAGGAGCTGGTAAGCCTCACCTTCGACGGCGTCGACATCCTTCCTGCCGGGCTGGACCCGGCCGACGAAGACGGCACTGTGCGCGGCGCCTTCACCATCCCGGCGGGAATTACGGCCGGCAGCAAGGAAGTCATCGCCGAAGGTAGCGTAACCCGAGCCGAAGGTGTCTTCACAGGTCAGGGCACCCTAGTCGTCGATGTTATGCGTCGCACCACCACGATCAATACGTGGACCATGCCGGCAAGCACCGGCGGCAGTGAGACTGGCGCCCAGGGCGTCCGTTCGGGCGACCCCCAGGCGCAGATTTTTGTCCCGCCGGCGGTGCGCCAGCTTGTCGGGGTGGACTTCCGCCTTTGCGCCATCGGTGCTGAAGGCAACGCGATCCTGATCCACCAGACGACCGTCGAAAACGGTTTCCCGACCAACCAGGTCGAAGCGGAGGCGCTGGTGTCGATGGTCGGCGCCGTGGTGGGTTGGAAAAGCGCTCGCTATTCTGTGCCGGTGACGACCTATCCGGATCGGGATACCGCGTTTGTCGTCAAGACGGACGACGGCGACCACTCGGTATCGATCGCGGCCCTGGGCGGCTTCGACGCGGAGCGGCAGCAGGCGGTTACGGCTCACCCTTACCCGATCGGGCCTCGGCTGGACTCGGTCAATGCTCGCACGTGGACGGCACACCAGAAGGAGGCGCAGACCTTCAGGGTGGTTGCCGCCTACTACCCCGTCACCACCAAGGTGGTTGAGCTTGACGACGTGGACTTGGTTGCCTGTAGCGATCTGCAGATCCGCGCTGTCGCAGAGTTGCCCAGTTCGGCATGCTCCGTTCTTTTCGAGGTCGAGCGCGCCAACGGCACGGTCTACCGACTGCAGCCCTACCAAGTGCTGCAGCTCCCCGAATACCTCACCGAGACGGTGTCGGTACGCGCGCTCCTCACGGGCACGCATACCCTGTCTCCTGTGCTCTTTGGCCAGGTGCAGGTCGTTGCCGGCAGCATCGAAAGTGAAGCCCTCTACGTCACCACGGCGTTTCCGATTGAAGACGCTATTCGGGTGACCACGGCGGTGAAAGCTGCCCTGCCTTCCGGTTCGGCGAAGACCCTGCGCTATCAGGTTGATGGCGGGGCTTGGTCGACTTCTGCAGTCACCGCCACCGAACTGTCGCCGGACCCTACATGGGTCGAGCACGAGCACAAGATCGAAGGCATCTCGGGCGACCTGATGCGGATTGAAATCAAGCTGACGGGCGGCCCGGCTGCCCGTCCGCGAGCAGCAGACTTTGGGATCGGAATCATCTGATGGCGAACACCGTTCATCGCGGCTACCCGCTGCCGGACGTAGCGCGCGACATCGACGAAGAGTTCTTCCTTTTCCAGTTGACAGTCCTGCCGGCCATTGACCTCGACATCCACAATCTGATCGAGGCCGTGGCCGGCAAGGCTGACAGCGGTCACGGGCATGCAATTGCGCAAATCGAGGGCCTGATCGCAGCCCTTGAAGGCAAGATGCCGGCAGAGACGACGTTCACGCTGGCATCGCTCTCCGACGTTGTGGGCATGGCCGATGCGCCGGATGGATACATTCCGGTGAAGGTCGGGGATCAGGTCGTCTTTCAGGCCGCTGTTTCGGCCCTTGGCGACCACGATCACACAATTACACAGGTGACTGGGCTTTCGACTGCGCTGGACGAAAAAACGGCGAAGTCGGCTAACCTGTCGGATCTTGCCAACGTGCTCACCGCCCGGGCGAACCTAAAAATCGTGCCGATTACACAGGCGGCTTATGACGCGCTGACCAAAGACCCCGACACGCTCTATTTCATCTATTAGGAGGCGAACGTGCCCGGCATTCCGAAGGGTACGGTTGCCCTCGCTACCATCCTGCTTGGCAGTACCCAAATTCAGCAGGTCCGCTTCGGAACCACGCAAATATGGGCCAACGAAGTGGTCGTGGTGCTGGCCAATACCAGCAACGTAACCCTCAAGAACCTTTTCACCAGCGTTCAGTGGGCAAACGTCAACCTGAAAAAGCGCGTCGTTGTCCCCGTGGGCGTTGAAGTCAAGGCCACAGTAAATGCCTTCGCCATCCTTGCCACCGTTCAGGCGGACGGGCTGGCTGGCTCTTGGGCGGGCTCGCTGACGCTTGAGGTGAGGGGAACCGTTTCGGGGATCGGTGGCGCCGCCAATTCCGGCGTTGGTGGGTCGGTGATCAATGTCAACTTCACCGGCCGAAACGGCGAAAAGCTACAGCTCAATCTTATTGGTGGGACGTGGCGCGCTGGTGGCGGTGGCGGAGGCAGGGCCGGCAATGGCGGACAGGGATTGTGGTATTCTGCCCGCACCGTGACTGAGGGGCCATACTACCAGTTAGGGGCTCCGGCATACTATTGGTACGCCAACACCAGCACCTTACAGGCTCAGGTGTGGTGGAATACCACACTTGTTGCGACTACTTCATCATCCACTACCGCCGTTGCATCTGGCGGGTACACTTACTATCGATCATCAGCAAGCACTAGTGACGGCCCAGAGACCTACTACTATATCTACCGCACTTATCTGGTCTACGACGTGCCGAACTACACTGCTGGCGGTGTGGCCGGCAACGGCGGCCGAGGCCAAGGTTGCGATGGCGCGGCAGCGGTCGGTGCAGCCGCTGCAGGGGGCGGAACCAATGCTGGCGCCAGCGGGAAGAGTGGCGACGGCGCCGCTTATGGTGGCACGGGTCAAACAGGCGCGAACGGTTCCACCGGCAATTACACAGGTGGCACGGCCGGGGCGGCTGGCGGGCTTCCCGGCTTCTACCTGACGGGCGCTGCCAATTCCAATTTCACCAACACTGGCGGCACAGTGCTCGGCCGCCTTGCAGCCTAAGGAAACCTGATGAGCGAAGAACCCGGGCCGACCCCTGAAGAGGTCGCGGCCGCCGCACGCCTTGCGCATTTCAAAACCGCCACCCGCGAGCGTGTTGTCAGCCACATGCATGGGGTAGGGGCCAGCATTATTAATGCCTACCCGATCGCCGAGGTTATGAGTTGGCCAATCCAGCGCGCAGAGGCAATGGCCATCATCGCTCTTGGCGAGACTGCCGCTTTGGCGCTGACATCCGAACAAACTATCGGGGTGGCACCATTCCTCGTCGATATGTGCGACGGCCACTACGGCGCCGAGGCGGACGATGCTGTTCGCGCGCAGCGCCTTTGGGACAAGGCCGTGCTTGTCAAGGGCAAGTCCGATGTCTGGGCGGCGCTCTCCGCCTTCCTTTGTGGCCTTCGCGCTCGGATGGATGATCAGGTTGCGGCGGCGACCAGTGAAATTGCTCTTTTCGAAATTGAGAGCAATGTTCAGACGGAATTGTCTGCCTTCCGCAATCAGTACGGTGTCTAGCCGTGAGTAGCTTCACCAATCCGCTGGTGATCACACCAGGCGGTAAGGGGCGCTACCGCACGGAGCGCCCCTTTTCGTTTGACATCGGCGTCAAAGGTTCCGGTCTGACCGTGACGGTGCCGGAAGGTTTCGAAACCGACTTGGCCTCCGTTCCGCGCTGGCTCTGGTGGTTGGTAGCTCCTCATGACCCGCAATACGCCGCCGCAGCGGTGCTGCACGATTATCTGTGCGATTGGCCAGGCTTCGATCTCACGACCGCGCATGCGATTTTCCTCGACGCTCTGCTCATTTTGGGCGTCGAACGCTGGAAGGCCGTGGCCATGTATTTGGCCGTCGTGATCTTCAACAGCGCTCGGCGATAGCGCAGCCCGAACTGCATTCCGCCCGGCCTCAGTGCCGGGCTTTTCTTTGCCCGCCATTCAGGAGTTTTCTCATGGCACTCACCGTTGGGATCAAGCATCTGCGCGATGGCGTGGAGCCCCAGTCCGTCATCCTCGGCGACCGTAGCGTCATCGGCATCATCGGCACTGCCGGCGCCGCGGATGCTGAGGCCTTCCCACTCAACCGCGCCGTGGCGCTGCGCACCAACGATGCTGCGCTACGCTTGCTTCTGGGCTCCAGCGGCACTGTACCGGATGCAGTTGCAGGCATTTCGGCTCAGCTCGAAGGCAGCGCCGAGGCGGCGCAGCTTGTCGTCGTCCTCGTCGATGAGGGCGCAACCCCGGCAGAGACGATTGCAAACATCGTCGGCAGCGAAGCCAGTAAGACCGGCATTTGGGCGTTTCTTGATGCGACCGAGGATCTGGGACTGCAGATCGGCCTTATCGTGGCGCCGGGCTTTACCTCGCAGGCGGTGCGAGGTCTTGTGGATCCCGTGATCACCGCACCAGGCGACGGGGGCGCGAACGGCACTTTCCCGCTCATCTTCACTGGCGGCACCGGGTCCGGTGCTGCGGGCACTTTCACCGTCACCGGCGGCGCGCTTACGGCAATCGCCATCACCAACCCGGGCAGCTATACCGTCAAGCCGACGCTCACCTTGACCAACTCGGCCGGCCTGACCGGGGCGACTGCATCGGTGGATCTCGAGCAACTGGCCAACCCCATCATGGCCGCAATCCCGACCGTCTTGGACCGGCTCGAGGCGGGCTTCATCCCCGAAGGTCCGACCAGCAGCCGTCAGGCCTGGCTCGATTGGCTGGAAACCCTTCCGGCCAGCCGCTGGATCTTCCATCCGCTTCGTCAGGACGCCAAGACCACTGATGCCGAGGGTGACCTGGTCACCAAACCCTTGTCGCCCTATGTCGCTGCCCTCTACGCGCGCCGTGACAGCGAGCGGAACGGGGTACCGTCTGGCTCGATCATGAACCAGAGCATCTATGGCCTCGTCGGTGTCACGCCTTCGATCCGCCTATCGCTCACCGACGAAACGTCGGAAGGGCAGATGGACCTTGCCGTTTCCGGCGGCATCGTCGCTCGTGGCGACGTCGGCGACGTGTCGGCCCCGGGTTCGACTGGGTTCACCTTCTGGGGCAGCGATACGCTGGCGGCCGAGACGGAATGGCTCTTCGCTCACGTAGTGCGCCTGCGCTCCTATATCGAAGCGGGCAATGTTGCTGCGCAGAAGAAGTATCTCGGCAAGCAGAACATCACGCTGCAGTCGGTGGAAGCGGTGCTCAATACCCTTCGCCTCTGGCTGACTAAGCTGCATTTCGACGGTCACATCCTGTCGCCATTCCTGGTCGGCTTTGACCCCGATCAGAACCTCCCTGAGGAGCTGCGGCTTGGCGAGATCGACATCAGCTTTGCGGCCGAAGAGCCGCCGGTACTGCGTCGCATCCTGATCCGTTCGCGGCGTCACCGCGCTGCGCTCGAAGCGCTCGCCCAGGCCATTTCGGTCCGCCTCGGCGCCATCCAGTCCACCTTCTAAAAAGGAGCATGCGCCATGGCGGCTGCATCCGTATATCATGCCGACGCAGCGACGCTGTTCGTGGGCGACGACGACCCGACCAATTCGCTGCATCTCGTCCTGAAGGGCGTAAAGATCCCGGCGCTGACCGAGAAAACCCGCGGCTATGCGCCTGGTGGCGGCCCAATCGCCATCGAACTGGGCATGCGCAAGATCGAGGCCCCCAAGCCGACCTTCAAGCTTGAAGGCCCCAACCCTTCGGTGATGAACAAGTTCATGTTGCCCCAGCGGCAAATGTTCACGATGCGCGCCAACATCCGCGACGTCGCCGCTCAGCGCGACATCGCCATGAAGGCCATCATCCAGGCCCGGATGATGGAAGTGGACATTGGCGAGTTCGGTACCGACGATGGTGTCGAAAGCGACTACCAGCTTTCCGAAGTCTTCTACTACCAGGTCTTCTTCGACGAGCAGGAGAAGTTCTACTTCAACTTCCTCGAAGGCTATGCCGGCGTCCGTATTGATGGTCTGCAGGTGTTCCGGACCGTCGCCTCCAACCTCGGGCTGGTGTGATTATGGCAGAACCCGCTGAAGAACCTGTCGCCGCTCCGGCGCCGGCAGTTCGTTTCGCCTCCGACCGCCCGCGGTCTAAGCAGGTGCCGCTGGAATGGCCGCTTGAGTTCGGTGGCAGGCTCTATGACAGCATCACCATCCGCCGCTGCACCGGGACCGAGATCTCCGAGTATGTGATTGCGACCGCGGCGGGGCAGGACGTCATGCCGCCGGTCGTCGATTGCCCCAAGGAAGTCTACGACGCCTTGGACGACGACGACCTCTACGAAGTGGACAAGGTGGTGCGCGATTTTTTGCCCCGTCGCTTCCGGGAGGCGACCGAGCCTACCCCGGAAGTCTCCGGCAGTACGTCAACCAAATCCGCCACACCCTCGGCGGAGGTCGCGCCGAAATAATGGCGCAGGACTGGCACGACATCTGGCTCGATTACACCGATGCGGTGCATATCGAGCGGGAGAAGGCCAAGTTTCAAGCTCGACTTGCGAGAAGGTGAGATCTGATGGCCCGCACAATCGTTGGTATTCTGCAGCTCCTGCTGAAACAGGATGTGACGCAGAAGGCCCCGGCTGTGAACGCGGCCATCAGGTCCATCGAGCAGCAGGCACAGCGCCTCGGGAACGCCCAGTGGGGCGCCCAATTCCAACGGCAGTTGGACCGGCTCAAAGTATCGCCGGCCGAGCGAGCGGCGATTGCCGCCTCGTATGATCGCCTGGCTCGTGACATCAATGGCAAGATCAACCGCGCCGATCTTGCCGCTTGGCGCCACGGCACTCTCGCCCATTTGGCGCAGGTCCGGGCGGGGATAAAGCAGACCGCTGACCAGGCCAAGCAGATGCACGCCGCCATCAACGGCGCGAAGGGGCTAGCCGGCAACGTGATGAAGCCGGCGCTGGTCGCGCTGGGGGCCTATACGGGCTGGTATGCTGCCGGCGTTGCTATGCGCGAGGGGTTCAACGCTGCTGGCGAGCGGACCCGCGAAGACTTTCGCCAGGACATGGCCGGTATTCCGGAGCTTGAGAAGACGAGGATCGCTGCGCAGGCCCAGGTGCTGACGGCAAAGTATCCTTCGGTCGGTATGACCGAGATTATGGAAATGGCGCGCACCGCGCGGAACACCATGGGCACGACCGAAGACGGTCTGGCCATCCTGGAAGATATGGTTCGCGGCCTTGTGACCCTCCAGTCGTCGCAGGGTGTCGACGCCGGTTCAGCATCGATGATGCGGCTCATTCGCGGTCTCGACAATCTCGGTCTCAACGCCGGTGGCGAAGTAGGCCTCGCGTCTATGCGGGAAGTCATGGCGGGCGCCATTCGCGCCGCCCAGATCGAAGGCGGGGAAATCGACGTCGGGCAATATTTCGAGTTTGCCCGTCGCGCCAAAGTTGCGGGACCGGCTCTTTCCGACGAGTTTTTGGCCACGACCGCTCCGGCCATTATGCAGGACATGACAGCCTCGGGTGCCGGCAATGCGCTGGCCATGCTGTTCAAGTCTTTCGTCCTTGGCGATGCCAGCATCAACGGCAAGGTCTACAAGGCCCGGCAGCGGGATCTCGGCATTCGGGGCGAGGATGGCGAGATCGTTGACGGCAATATGCTGGGACAGAACCCCTATCAGTGGACCAAAGCCTATCTGGTGCCGGCGCTACAGGCGGCAGGGGTGGATCTCAGCAATGAGACCGATGTCGCTGCTGCCGTGGGCAAGCTCTCCGGCAACACCAACGCTACCGGTCTTCTGACGCGCATGATCACCCAGAGCGATCAGATCGAACGCCTGATCGGTATGTATTCCCAGGCTATGGGGCCGGAAGCCGGCGACCAGGCGAGGGAACGGGATCCATTTGTCACGTTGAAGGGCTTGACGAGTTCGCTGGGCAATTTGTCCGCGGCGATGGGCGAGCACGTCATGCCCGTGATCATTCCCGCCCTCAACACGATGACGGACACCATCAATAGTATGGCGGCCGGCGTTCGTGGGGCAGGGGGACTCGAGGTGGGGCTTGGGAGCCTCGCCCTCCTGATTGGCACGATCGGCGCGTGGAAGGTTGGCACTGCAGCAATCGGAGGCCTGATTGCCCTCACAACGGCAGGCCCGTCCCTGCAAACTGCGGCCATTATGCTTCAGGGCGCTGCAACCTCGCTCGGCGGCCAAGGCCTGCCTGGCGCTGGCCAGCCCAAGGGCAAGGGTGGCGGTTTACTAGGCGGCCTCGCCACAACCATCACGTCGCTCGCCGTCGCCGGCGGTCCCGGTATCCTTTCCGAGATGACGTCTGGCAGCCCGTCTTCGATAGAAGAGTTTGACGCTCAAGTGGCCGAGCAGGGCCGCATAAAGCAGCAGATGTGGAGTGCAATCGACGACGCGACCAGTTGGATGGGCGGATGGTTCAACCCAACCCGCACGCCCGGGTCGAGCGGGATGGTGGGCGAGCAGGCCGCTGCCGACATGTCCACGCTGAAGGCCGAAGCCATGAGCGCAGAGGCCATCTTGAATAGCCTGACCAACCAAATGAACGGGGTGAACTCTCCGGTTTCGCCCCGGATCGACACCGCAGACCTTGAGCGTGCCCTTGGCGTCGCCCAAAGGCTGGCTGCCGCTTTGCAGTCCATTGGTGGCATCACAGCCCGCCAGGGGGCTGCTGCCCGGCAGTCGATTGACGGCCTCTACTCAGACTACGGGGTAACGCCATGAGCCTGATGATGCTGGGCCCCGTGGCCTTCGACATGAAGCTCAACCCGCAAAAGCTCTCGCGCACCTCTGAAGCATCGTTTGCGGTCCACGACGTGGTCGGGGCCGCACCGGTGCGCGAAGATATGGGGGAAGGGGACACAACCTATGAAATCACGGGTGTGATCCACCCTCACCATTTTGGGGGGCTGGACGGGCTTGCAGCGCTAGATGTCGCTCACAAAGCGCGCATCCCTGTTCCTTATATGCGAGGCACGCTATCGCCGGTTGGTTGGGTCGTCATCGAAAAGCTGACCGTCGATGAGGAGGAGATCGGCCAGTTTGGCGTTGGCATGGAAATCAACTTCACGGCGTCGCTCGCGGCGGTTGGAACGCCAGCGGTCGGTATGGCCGGCTCCATACTGAGTTTGCTCCGATGACAACCCAAACCATCACCGTCCGGTCTGAAGGGCTCACGCTATCGCGCGTGATCTGGCAGTTCTTGCGCCGGCAGCCGGAAGGCTATTTGGAGCGAGTTCTGGAGGCGAACCCCGGGATCGCTGACACCACCACGTTGCCGGTTGGAACCCTTATCTTGATGCCGCTCGACAGCATCCCTTCTGCGGCCGATGCGCGTACCGTCGTCAAACTCTGGGATTAGCTATGCTTTTGGTCGGTCGCTTCAAGGTGTTCGTCGGCGGTGTCGACGTCACCAGCAGGTGGAACCCTACCTTGAAGAGCGCATCGGTAACTCGGGGCGCCCGTGAAGCGTCCGACACAGCACAGTTGACCCTTGCCGACCCTGGCGGCCAGACCTTCTTGCCGGGTACCGGTGACGACCTAGTCGTTCACTTCGGTAACTCTGCCGATGGGCTGGGGCAGGTGTTTGAAGGGTTCGTCGACAGCGTTCGTTGGCGCATGGACAAGTCGAGCGGTCGCGAGATTTCGATTGAGGGATCTTCGGTCGACCACAAGTCAAAGGTGAAGGCCGGTGCGCTCAGAAGCGCAGCCGACAAAACATTCTCCGACGTTGCCAAGGAGTGGGGCAGCAAAGTCGGCCTCGACATGGTCGTGGCGGGCGAGCTGGGGAGCGTCTTCCGGCCCTACTGGCTCATGCAACACGAAAGCTACATGGGCTGGGGGCAGCGGATGGCCCGCGATCTCGGCGCGTCGTTCAAGATCATTGGCCGCCGCGGCTTCTTCGCGCCGCTGAACGAGGGCATCTCGGCGTCCGGCAAGACGCTAACCCCCGTCTACGGCATCGTCGGCCAGAACGTCGAAGACATCGACGTCACTCCCATTATCGGTCGGCCCCAATACGGGACCGCAAAGGCCCGATATTACGACATCAACTCTGCCGAATGGCGCGAGGTCGCAGAGGCCGTTCGGGAAGCAGGCATCGATGTCGATTTCCGCTCTTTGCTGGGCGCCGCCAATGAGGGCAATGCCGGCCAGTCCGCAAAGTCTCGCGCCAAGGAATCGGAACGAGAGCGCGGCGATGGCAGCGCCACCATCCTTGGCGACCACACGGCCGAGCCCGAGGCCAAGTTCATCCTCACCGGAGCGCGGCCTGGCATTGACGGCGACTACGTCATCGACAGCCTGACGCACTCACTCGACAAGAAGAGCGGCTTCACGACGGCCCTCACCCTGAAGGCTCCTGCCGGCGGCGCCGGCAAAGACACCCGGGCCTAACCCCATCCAAATCGGAGAAATCTATGAAACTCCTCCCCGACTGGCGGAAGGTGCTCGTACGCGCGTGGTCCATGTGGGCACTGGCAATCTCGATCCTGCTTAGTGCTCTCGAGGTCGCGCTTCCCTTTCTGCAAGACTTTCTGCCGCTGCGGCCGGGCGCCTTTGCGGTTCTCATCTTCTTGACCGTGATCGCGGCGGCGATCGCGCGCCTCCTCGTTCAGAAGGATATTTGACATGAGCAAGCGCGCGAAAACGGCGCTAGCGTCCGCTATGGCCATTGGACTTTCGGTCGTGGCCTTCACCGCCACGAACCTGACGATGCCGTGGGAATCCAAGCGTAACGTCGCCTATTGGGACGCGCTCGGTTCCGTATGGACCGTCTGCTATGGCGAAACGCAGGGCGTGAAGAAGGGCGATGCATATACCGATCAGCAGTGCCTCGACATGCTCCTGCGCCGCATGGAGCGTGACTACGAGCGGCCCCTGGCGGTCTGTATCCCGAACTATTCGTCGATCCCTTTCAGCGTGAAGGCCTCGTTTCTGGATCTGGCCTACAACGTCGGCGTCGGCGCCGTCTGCGGCTCGACGGCCGCTCGACGCGCCGCAGCAAAGAACTGGGTCGGGGCCTGCGAGGCAATGACCTGGTTCAACCGTGCTGGTGGACGCGTCGTGCGCGGCCTGCAGCTTCGTCGAGAGGACGGCGACGCTCACCGCATCGGCGATCGGGAAATCTGCCTGGCGGGGCTCTCGTGATGCTCCAGGCACCCATGGCAGCCATCATAGGCTCCGCGGTCCTCGCTGCCCTTGTTGCGGCTCCTTCAGGGTGGTTCGCGCGAGGGGTTGTCTTCGACCGCATTGAGCGCCCGCAGATCGAGCAAGCCGCAACTCAAAAGGCCAACGACGCGGCGACCATCCGGGTCATGGACGCGGCGAAACGCGCTCAAGACGCCGAGCGGGAGCGCCAGCAGCGCGTCGGCGCCGAAGCTGCCCGGATTTATCGGGAAGCACTCACCAACAGCCGGCGGGCAGCCGAGGAGGAGCGATCCCGCCTTGAACAGGAGAATGCCGACTATGCAGCCCAACTCGCCCTTGAAGGCCGCTCTTGCGTGTTTACTGGCCCTGATCTTGAGTGGCTGCACGGACTTGGCCCGCCGCGCTCAGATTGATGCCGGCAGCCGCATCGGCGCTGCCGCGGCCCAGGTGACGCTTGAACCTCAGCCCGGCGAATGCGCCGTCGATACCCAGCACGCTCCGCTCTTTGTCGGACAGGAAGCGATCGTCGCCCTGCGACTTGAGCGCGTCCAACTGGATGCAGCCAACGCCTCCAAAAGGCGCTGCTACCTCTTCAACCAAAACCTGGCCAACGGCCTGCGGCAGGGAGCCCAATAGGTCGTGGAAGAGAACGAGAAGCTGCTGCTCAAGATGCTCGAGCAGGTGCGCGACGACATCGCCACTGAACGTGAGACCGAGCGCGCAAGCCGTGCTCGGCTCCATGAACGCATGGACGAAGTCGTCGATCGCGTCGGACGTATTGAGGGCGACGTCCGGATCCTCGGACAGGTCGATGGCCAAGTGCGCGCGGAGGTTCAGACGCTCACTGCAAAGGTCAATCAGAACCAGGAAGACGCGCAACCGACAATCGACGAGTGGAAGCGCATTCGCGCTTTCGGAATCGGACTGGGCGGCATCCTTGCCCTGGGAGGTCTGTCGATCGGTGCAATGGCGGTCTATGCGGGTGAGACGCTGGTCAGCGCCATCCGGCACTGGCTGCGCATACCATGATCATGAGGACGCGCCGAAAGGCACGTCTTCGTCCCAATCCTCTACCTTCTCCACATCACTCACCGGCTGCTCCCATAGGGCTTTGTGGTTGGGCTGGTAGAAAACCTGATAGGTCGACCTCAAGTAGTCGATCAGCGCATACGAGTGAGGCGGGGCAGTCCACTCTGGAACGGTGCGCATATGCTCCCAGTTCGCCATCTCGGCGACCTTCGCCCCATACTCTTCTGCCATCTCGTCGCCATCGGCACGGATGAACAGGATCGAGTCATTGCTGACTTTGTGCCGCAGTTCCCACCATCCCCAGAGGTTGCTGCCTCTGTGGGGATCGTAAAACGGCACCAGCACCAATCCCCTATATTCCCGCGCCTCGGCCTCGCTCGGCCACATACCCCGTAGGTCCGCATGGTTCGGATTTCTATGCGGATAGATCCACTTCCAAGGGCTTTCCATGTCCCTTCTCCAATGCGGTTTCGATGAGAACCAAAAAAGAACATGCAGGAGCGAGAGTCAAGCGCTTGTTCCGCGTCTGTTCACGGTGTAGGAGTCCTGACCTCATGAACTGAGGTGTCCCTATGCCCATCGAAATCAAACTCAACAATGCTGAACGCATTCGCCGTGCCAAGCTCGCAAATCCTGCCATTACGGAGCAGGAGATGGTCTCAACGCTTGGTGTCACGGCAGGCCAGGTAAAGGCCGCGTTGGCCTACAAAAACCCTGGCCAGAAGCCCGGCCGTAAGCGCGCATGACGCCATGGACGTGCCGGCCCGTCTGAAATGGCGAAAGGGAGCGGACGGCTTCATTGCCCATCCAACCGCCACCGATCATCACGAGCGTTTTGCGTCGCTCCGCCTATACAATTCCGGATGGAACACCGACGTGACGCCGCCCAGACGCTTCGAAAGCTGGCTCTGGCTGGTTAAGTGGGAGGGGTGGTTCGTCGAGCACGGCTATTGGGACAACAAGCAAGGCGCCGCTGACAAGGCGACCGAGGCCTGGTGGCGGTGCGTCCAGACCGATATTCCGCGCGATGTCGATATGGAAGTCGCCATGATTGTCGCACGGGCGCTGGTGATGCCGGTGCCCAACAGTCTTTTCGGAGAGGACGCCAATTTTCTCCAGAAGGTGAATTGGCACCTGCATGAGGTCTATCGCCACGAAATTGCGGCTGGGGTGCCCGCGCTGAAGAACCTTAGCGAGCAGCTATCGGCTGAGCTGTTTCGGCGGCGCGAGGCAGGCGAATACAAAGAGCCAGAGCCCTACCAATCGAGCCCGACCTTTCGACGACGCCGGCGGCGTTAGAGCGAGTTGAGCGGTGCAATCCCTTCCGAGCCACCTTGCCAACGGTTCGAATTGACCTGGCGGTCCACCCGGTGGTGGACCATGCTGCGGTTGATGCAGCGGCCGAGGATCGCACGCACCTCGTCCAATGGGGTTCTGGGGTCCATCCATGCGTCATAGTCGGCACGGTTCAGCACCAGCGGCTCTCGGTCGTGGATCTGGTCGACGGGCGGCTCAGCCGGCCCGGTGATGATGGTGCAGCTCTTGAGCGGCGTTCCATCCTTGTTGACCTGGGTGTTGATGGCGTAAAGTCCTGCGAAGCTAAAACCTTCGCCGCCCGGCATGTGTATCCAGTGCGGGTCTTTGCCCTTATCGAGGGCCTTGGTCCACTCGTAGTAGCCATCGGCCGGGATCAGGCAGCGCGTCTTGGAGAATGCGCTGCGGAAGACGGCGAGCTCGGAAACCGTTTCGATGCGCGCATTGATCAGCGGCGCGCCCTTCACCTCCTTGAAGAAGGTAGGGACGAGGCCCCAGCGACCTTCGTCATAGATCGGCTCTTCGCCCTCGAGCCGAACAAACTCCACAATGTCGGTGGGGCAAATATTGTAGCGCGGCGCCGTGTTCTTCGCGCGGCGGGCGTCAGAATGGATGTTGTAGAGGCCATGAACCTGTTCCCAGGTCATGGCATGGGTATAACGTCCGCACATGCGCCAACTTCCGATTGAGACAGTCAAGCCACACGGCGACAATGGCACATCCCTGTTTCGATTCCACCCCTGACAATGCCGACCAAATATCAATCCGCCACGGGCTCCATCTCCCTGACCGCCGATGACGAGCACAAGTTCCCGATCTATTTTTGTGAGGAATGCGACGCGCCGCACGCCGCCTTTGGCATCAAGCAAGGGGATGGGCGCAAAAGCTATTGCGGTTGGTTGAATGGGAGGGCGATGTGCATCGGGAAGGGTAGGGCGGAGGATGGCGGAAAGGTGCCGGCGGCGGCACCGCCTTGGTCATAGCCACGAGCCGCTGGGGGAGCGAAGCGAGAACGAGAGTGTCTAACCTCCGGTGGGAGGTGTCTAACTGTTCTAGAATGTTCTGGAAGCAAATCGGAGCGAAGCTCAACGATATCAACGACTAGTGCCTGGCAGGGGCTGGGGGACTCGAACCCACGACCCTCGGTTTTGGAGACCGATGCTCTACCAACTGAGCTAAACCCCTTCAGGCGAGGGTGTGTCTAATAGCAAAGCGCGCGCCGTGCAAGTGGGTGATGCCAGTTCACCCACAGTTTGCTCCCTGGTCACGACTTGGCAATCTCCTTGCGCCAGATTTGCTTCCGGCAAATTGGGGGATCTGTCATGTGCCTGGCCTGCAATTCAAAAATCGTCACGCCGTCGCGCCGTTCCGTGCTGCTGGGTGGCCTCGCGGCCCTATCGGCCAGCGCGCTGCCGGCCTTTGCCCAGGAGCAAGCGGCCCCGTCGCCCGACGAGTCCCTGCAACGCCTGCTTGACGGCAATGCCCGCTATGTCGCCGGCCAGCGCACCAATACCGATTTCTCTGTGGGCCGCGCTTCCCGCGCACTGACCCAGCGCCCCTTCGCCGCCATTTTGAGCTGCGCGGATTCCCGTGTGGCACCCGAACTCGTCTTCGATCAGGGGCCGGGCGACCTTTTCGTCGTCCGCGTCGCCGGCAATTTCGTCAATGATGACGGCCTTGCCAGCCTCGAATACGCGATCAATTTCCTCGAAACGCCGCTGATCATGGTGCTCGGCCATTCCAATTGCGGTGCCGTAGATGCGGCCATCAAAGTCGTCCGCGACGGTCTTGCCTTGCCCGGCCATCTACCCGACATGATCGAACCGATCCGCCCGGCCGCGGAAGCGGCTCTGGCCCAGTCGCCATCCGATCCACTCGGCCTTGCCATTACAGCCAATGTGCAGAATGCGGTCGCGCGCCTCGAAGCGGCCGAACCCATCCTGGCGGCGCGCGTAAACAGCAAAAGCCTGCGCGTAGTCGGCGCGCAATACGATCTGCAAACGGGGCAGGTCGCTCTTCTCTAGGGGGAGTCTATTCTGCCGCCATCGGCATGCGCTGCTGGTGCCGCAGCTTCAGCTTATTGAGCTGGCGCGCAGCGTGACCGAGGAGGGCATGGCGGATGGCCTCGGAGCTGGCGGTCCCGATATCGGCCTTCACCTTGAGGTCAAGCGTGTAGTCGGTATGGGTTCCGAGGAAATCCTCGCCGATCCGCACGCGAACTGCGCCGACGACGCGCCCCGAAATGGCCTTGTGCGGGCCGAAATGCATAAGCTGGCAAGACTTGATGTCGAAAGACATGGAATGCCTCCCCCGGCGGCGCCACCTTTTGGTCGCAATTCAATCCAATTCCAACCTTGATTCGGATGCAAGAGGCTTCCACAGGTTTTTCCAAATATGCTTTATGCCTGTTGCGCGCCGGCCATGTGACGTTGAAAGCCTTGCGTCCCGTTAATGACGGTTGCAATTGCATTCGAGATTGAATAGATACCCCCAATCCAGCCGTGCGGGAATCCTGCGCGGCCTTTGGTTTTGCACCAAAACAACCGGAATCGACTATGGCCCGTACCAATCCGATCACCTTCCTTCAGCAGGTCCGCTCGGAAACCTCCAAGGTAACCTGGCCGAGCCGGAACGAGGTTGTGATCTCGACCATCATGGTGCTGGTGCTGGTGACCTTTGCGAGCTTGTTTTTCCTGTTCGCAGATCAGGTCATCTCGTGGCTGGTGTCTATGATGCTTTCGATCCGCTAAGCGGGTCAGGCGACTAACGAGGAGCGGCAAGGCGGCATGGCCAAGCGCTGGTACATTGTTCAGGCGTACTCGAACTTCGAGCGCAAGGTAGCGGACGCGATCAAGGAAAAGGTCGCCCAGACCAAGCTCGAACACCTGTTCGACGACGTCATCGTGCCGACCGAGAAGGTCGTCGAAATCCGTCGCGGCCGTAAGGTCGATACGGAACGCAAGTTCTTCCCCGGCTATGTGCTGGTGAAGATGGATCTTACCGATCAGACTTTCCATCTGATCAAGAATACGCCGAAGGTGACCGGTTTCCTGGGCGCTGATAACAAGCCCATGCCGATCTCCGAGAAGGAAGCCATGTCGATCCTGCAGCAGGTGCAGGAAGGCGTCGAGCATCCCAAGCCTTCCGTCAGCTTCGAGGTTGGCGAAAGCGTTCGCGTTTCCGACGGTCCCTTTGCCAGCTTCAATGGCATCGTGGAAGAAGTCGACGAAGAGCGCTCCCGCCTCAAGGTGGAAGTTTCGATTTTCGGGCGCCCCACTCCGGTGGAGCTCGAATACGGTCAGGTCGAGAAGGTCTAAGCGTTTTGGCGCAAGCCAAAATCGCCCCCAGCGTTTTTGGCGTCAGCCGAAAATCGCGACTTCTCGCACGACGAACAAGAAATTCCGGCGCGAGCCGGATAACGGGGCACTTCGGTGCTTCGAAACCCGTGGAAGGGGATGGCGGTCGCCAAGCCGTCTATCAACCCCGCACCACGGCTCAACTGCCGGTTTCGGCACATAGAGGATAGAAAATGGCAAAGAAAATCGTTGGCTACGTAAAGCTGCAGGTTGCTGCGGGTTCCGCAACTCCCTCCCCGCCGATCGGCCCGGCTCTGGGTCAGCGCGGTCTGAACATCATGGAATTCTGCAAGGCCTTCAATGCGGCTACGCAGGAGATCGAAAAGGGTGCTCCGATTCCGGTCGTGATCACCGCTTACGCCGACAAGAGCTTCACCTTCGTGATGAAGCAGCCGCCGGTGACCTACTTCATCAAGAAGGCCGTCAACCTCAAGTCCGGTTCGAAGAACCCGGGCAAGGAATCGGCCGGCACGATCACGACGGCTCAGCTTCGTGAAATCGCCGAGAAGAAGATGGTTGATCTCAATGCCGACAATGTCGAGGCCGCAATCTCGATGATCGCCGGCTCCGCCCGTTCCATGGGCATCCAGGTCGAGGGCTGATTTAGATGGTAAAGATCGCAAAGAAGGTCGCCGCTGCCCGTGAAGGCATCGACCGCAACAAGCTCTATTCGCTCGACGCCGCTGTGAAGCTCGTCAAGTCGAAGGCCTCGGCCAAGTTCGACGAAACCGTCGAAATCGCGATGAACCTCGGCGTTGACCCGCGTCACGCCGACCAGATGGTTCGTGGCGTCGTCAACCTGCCCAACGGCACCGGCAAGACCGTTCGCGTCGCCGTGTTCGCCCGTGGCGCCAAGGCCGACGAAGCCAAGGCTGCCGGTGCTGACATCGTCGGCGCCGAAGACCTCCTGGAAATCATCCAGGGCGGCAAGCTCGACTTCGATCGCTGCATTGCTACCCCGGACATGATGCCGCTGGTCGGCCGTCTCGGTAAGATCCTCGGGCCGCGCAACCTGATGCCGAACCCGAAGGTTGGCACCGTGACCATGGACGTCAAGGGTGCCGTCGGCGCTGCCAAGGGCGGTGCTGTCGAGTACCGCGTCGAAAAGGCCGGTATCATCCATGCCGGTATCGGCAAGGTCTCGTTCTCGGAAGAAGCACTTCTCGAGAACATCAAGGCCTTCACCGACGCCGTCGTGAAGTCCAAGCCCGCTGGCGCCAAGGGTACCTACGTCAAGAAGGTGTCCGTGTCGTCCACCATGGGCCCGGGCGTCCATGTCGAGCCGGGTACGGCTCTCTAAGAATTCCTATTCCGGGCGGTTTCGGCCGCCCGGTGTCGCCTTTCAGCGATGAAAGGCAAAAGTCCTGTCCGAGACTGCCGGTCGATCCGAAAGGATCGTTAATTCCATCTGGAGCCAGCAATAGACGGGGTGAGACACCGAAATTTCGGTTTCGGTTCGAACCTAGACCAGAGGCCCTCGGGCGCTCAGTTGGCAGGCACCTAACCGTTGCTCTCCGAACCCAAAAGGGGAGGGGGCAGCAATTGGCAATGGTCCCTGCATGCTTCGGCATACTGGGCCTAGTCTAGTGGAGACTAGCATGGAAAAAGCGGAAAAGCGCGAAGTCGTAGCGTCGCTCCAGGAAGCCCTTGCGGGCGCTGGGTCGATCGTCGTCGCGCAGAACGTTGGTCTTTCCGTTGCTGCGTTCACTGATCTGCGCGTGCAGGTCAAGAAGGCAGGCGGCAAGGTCAAAGTCGCCAAGAACCGCCTTGCCAAGCTCGCTCTGAAGGAAACCGATGTCGCGGACATCTCGGGCCTGTTCACCGGCCCGACCGTGATTGCCTATGCGGAAGACCCGATCGTTGCGCCGAAAATCGCAGCGGCTTTCGCCGAGAAGAACCAGAAGTTCGTTATTCTCGGTGGCGCAATGGGTACGACTGCGCTTGACGTCGATGGCGTCAAGACCCTGGCAACTCTGCCCTCGCTCGACGAACTGCGCGCCAAGCTCGCGGGTCTCGTCAAGCAGCCGGCACAGAACATCGCTTCCATTCTCGTGCAGCCGGGCGCGGGCATTGCTCGCGTTCTCAAGGCTCACGCCGAAAAGAGCGAAGCGGCATAAGCCGTTCCGACCAAAACTACCTGTTCGAACTGAAACACAATCTGGAAAGAGTAAAAAATGGCCGATCTCGCCAAGCTCGTTGATGACCTCTCTGCCCTGACCGTTCTGGAAGCTTCCGAACTGTCCAAGCTCCTCGAAGAAAAGTGGGGCGTTTCCGCCGCTGCTCCGGTTGCTGTTGCCGCTGCTGGCGGTGCTGCTCCGGCCGCTGCTGCTGAAGAAAAGACCGAATTCGACGTGATCCTCGCCTCCTTCGGCGACAACAAGATCAACGTCATCAAGGAAGTCCGCGCCATCACCGGCCTGGGTCTCGGCGAAGCCAAGGCCCTGGTTGAAGGCGCTCCGAAGGCCATCAAGGAAGGCGCTTCGAAGGCTGAAGCCGAAGACATCAAGAAGAAGCTTGAAGAAGCTGGCGCCAAGGTCGAACTCAAGTAAGTTCGCTTTAGCACTTGAAATCGGCGAGATGGCGCTATATGTGCCATCTCGCTGTTCTGTTTTTACGGAACGATTCGCCGGGCCGATTGGATGGGTTCTGGCGCCAATTTGCGGAAATTTATGACGATTTTTGATGTCGCAGGCACGTTGAAGCCTCTGTTGACCTCGCCTTGGGCATGGCCCGAAGCGGGGCTTTAGTCGTTTCTCACGAAGCTGTGATCGTGCCCATCGGTCCGTGGGTGCGGTTGGCGCGACATCGGTTGGACCTTGACTAAGGCATGTCTCCCGAAAGTGGGTACCGGTTTCTGGATAAAGACATGCAGGAACTAAAGCGCTCTCGCTGAGGGCGAAAATGACTACCAGGCATATATCCCGAGCGCCGACGGCTGATAGTCGGGTCTTTGGATATCTGCCTCCGAGACAAAGCAAAAATGGAGCGCAATGCCCGATGGGGCAGGGCGCGACAACCAGAAACAGGAGCTTTCATGGCTACCACGTTCAACGGCCGCCGCAAGGTTCGCAAGTCCTTCGGTTCCATCCGCGAAGTCACGGAGATGCCCAACCTGATCGAAGTCCAAAAGGCTTCCTACGATCAGTTCCTCATGGTCGACGAGCCCAAGGGCGGTCGCGGCGATGAAGGGCTTCAGTCCGTCTTCCGTTCGGTATTCCCGATCACCGACTTCTCGAACACTGCTTCGCTTGAATTCGTTCGCTACGAATTCGAACAGCCCAAGTATGACATCGACGAGTGCCGTGCGCGCGATATCACCTTCGCTGCCCCGCTCAAGGTCACGCTGCGCCTGATCGTGTTCGAAGTGGACGAAGAAACCGGTGCTCGCTCCGTCAAGGACATCAAGGAGCAGGACGTCTACATGGGCGACATGCCCTTCATGACCTCGAACGGTACCTTCATCGTCAACGGCACCGAGCGCGTCATCGTTTCGCAGATGCACCGTTCGCCGGGCGTGTTCTTCGACCACGACAAGGGCAAGACCCACTCTTCGGGCAAGCTCCTGTTCGCTGGCCGCATCATCCCGTACCGCGGTTCCTGGCTCGATATCGAATTCGACGCCAAGGACATCGTGTTCGCGCGTATCGACCGTCGCCGCAAGATTCCGGTCACCTCGCTGCTCAAGGCTCTGGGTATGGACGCCGAGGAAATCCTCGCGACCTACTACAACACCCTCAACTACGAAAAGACCGACAAGGGCTGGCGCGTTCCTTACGATGCCGAGAAGTGGAAGGGCGCCAAGCCGACCCACGATCTCATCGACGCCAAGACCGGCGACGTCGTCCATGAAGGTGGCAAGAAGCTCTCGGCCCGTCAGGCCAAGAAGCTTGCTGAAGAAGGCCTGAAGCACCTGCTCGCGGTCGATGCTGACCTCTATGGCACCTACATTGCCGAGGACATCGTCAACCTCAAGACCGGCGAAATCTACGCCGAAGCCGGCGACGAGCTCGACGAAAAGCTGCTGACCAAGCTGGTCGACCTCGGCTTTGACGAGCTGCCGATCCTCGACATCGACCACATCACCGTGGGCGCTTACCTCCGCAACACGCTCGCCGTGGACAAGAACGAGACGCGTGAAGACGCTCTCTTCGACATCTATCGCGTCATGCGTCCGGGTGAACCGCCGACCGTCGACACGGCCGAAGCTATGTTCCAGTCGCTGTTCTTCGACGCCGAACGCTACGACCTTTCGGCCGTTGGTCGCGTCAAGATGAACATGCGTCTCGAGCTCGACGCTCCCGACACCATGCGTACCCTGCGCAAGGAAGACATCGTCGAAGTCGTTCGCACCCTCGTCAACCTGCGCGATGGCCGCGGCGAAATCGACGACATCGACAACCTCGGCAACCGCCGCGTTCGCTCCGTCGGCGAACTCATGGAAAACTCCTATCGCCTTGGCCTGCTCCGCATGGAACGCGCCATCAAGGAGCGCATGAGCTCGGTCGAAATCGACACGGTCATGCCCCAGGACCTGATCAACGCCAAGCCGGCTGCCGCCGCTGTGCGCGAGTTCTTCGGCTCGTCCCAGCTGTCGCAGTTCATGGACCAGACCAACCCCCTCTCCGAAATCACCCACAAGCGCCGTCTCTCGGCTCTTGGACCGGGCGGTCTCACCCGTGAGCGCGCTGGCTTTGAAGTCCGCGACGTGCATCCGACCCACTACGGTCGCATCTGCCCGATCGAGACGCCGGAAGGCCCGAACATCGGTCTGATCAACTCGCTCTCGACCTTTGCCCGCGTCAACAAGTACGGTTTCATCGAAACCCCGTACCGCAAGATCGTCGACGGCAAGGTGACCGAGGACGTCGTCTATCTGTCCGCCATGGAAGAGGCCAAGCACTACGTCGCTCAGGCCAACGTCAAGGTGAACAAGGACGGCACGCTGACCGACGATCTGGTCGTGGCTCGCCACGCCGGTGACAACGGCCTGACGCCCAAGGAAAACGTCGACCTTATGGACGTTTCCCCCAAGCAGATGGTTTCGGTCGCCGCCTCGCTGATCCCGTTCCTCGAAAACGACGACGCTAACCGCGCTCTCATGGGCTCGAACATGCAGCGTCAGGCTGTGCCGCTGCTGCGCGCCGAGGCCCCCTTCGTGGGCACCGGCATGGAGCCGGTCGTGGCCCGTGACTCCGGCGCCGCCATCGTTGCCAAGCGCAAGGGTGTGGTTGACCAGGTGGACGCGACCCGTATCGTTATTCGCGCAACGGAAGAAACCGATGCGTCGAAGTCGGGCGTCGACATCTACAACCTGATGAAGTTCCAGCGTTCGAACCAGTCGACCTGTATCAACCAGCGTCCGCTGGTCGTTGTGGGTGACCATGTCAATGCCGGCGACATCATCGCCGACGGCCCGTCGACCGAACTGGGCGATCTCGCCCTCGGCCGCAACGTGCTCGTCGCCTTCATGCCCTGGAACGGCTACAACTTCGAAGACTCCATCCTCCTGAGCGAAAAGATCGCGATGCAGGACGTCTTCACCTCGATCCACATCGAGGAATATGAAGTCATGGCCCGCGACACCAAGCTTGGTCCGGAAGAAATCACCCGCGACATTCCGAACGTTTCGGAAGAAGCGCTGAAGAACCTCGACGAAGCCGGTATCGTTCACATCGGTGCTGAAGTTCAGCCGGGCGATATCCTGGTCGGCAAGATCACCCCCAAGGGCGAAAGCCCGATGACGCCGGAAGAAAAGCTCCTCCGCGCCATCTTCGGTGAAAAGGCCTCGGACGTTCGTGACACCTCGCTCCGCGTTCCGCCGGGCGATGCTGGTACTGTCGTTGAAGTGCGCGTGTTCAACCGCCACGGCATCGACAAGGACGAGCGCGCCATGGCCATCGAGCGCGAAGAAATCGAACGCCTCGCCAAGGACCGCGACGACGAACAGTCGATCCTCGACCGTAACGTCTATGCACGTCTCAAGGAAATGCTGTTCGGCAAGGCCGCCACGGCTGGCCCGAAGGGCTATGTCGTCGGCACCAAGCTCAATGACTCCATTTTCGAAGCGCAGCCGCGTTCGAAGTGGTGGCAGTTCGCGATCGAAGACGACAAGGTCATGACCGAGATGGAAGCCCTCCATGCTCAGTATGAAGAAAGCCGTCGTCTGCTTGAACAGCGCTTCATCGACAAGGTCGACAAGCTCCAGCGCGGTGACGAACTTCCGCCGGGCGTGATGAAGATGGTCAAGGTCTTCATCGCCACCAAGCGCAAGATCCAGCCGGGCGACAAGATGGCCGGCCGTCACGGTAACAAGGGTGTGGTTTCCCGCATCGTTCCCGTGGAAGACATGCCGTATCTCGAAGACGGTACGTCGGTTGACATCGTGCTGAACCCGCTCGGCGTGCCGTCGCGCATGAATGTCGGCCAGATCCTTGAAACCCACCTGGGTTGGGCCTGCGCCGGCATGGGCAAGAAGATCGACCAGATGGTCCGCGCCTATCAGCGTTCGGGCGACCTGAAGCCGCTCCGTGGCGAAATCGGCGAGCTCTTTGCTGGCGACACCGCCATCACCGATCTCGACGACGACGGCCTGGTCCGCCTCGGCGAACACCTTTCGAAGGGTGTGCCGATCGCGACCCCGGTCTTCGACGGCGCCAAGGAAGCCGACATTGTGGTCATGCTCGAAAAGGCAGGCCTCAAGGCTTCGGGTCAGTCGACCGTCTATGACGGCCGTACCGGTGAGCAGTTCGATCGTCAGGTGACGGTTGGCTACATCTACATGCTCAAGCTCGACCACCTCGTGGACAACAAGATCCACGCGCGTTCGATCGGTCCCTACTCGCTCGTCACCCAGCAGCCGCTTGGTGGTAAGGCGCAGTTCGGCGGTCAGCGTTTCGGCGAGATGGAAGTGTGGGCCCTCGAAGCGTATGGCGCCGCCTATACGCTGCAGGAAATGCTCACCATCAAGTCGGACGACGTGGCTGGTCGTACCAAGGTCTACGAAGCGATCGTCCGTGGCGACGACACCTTCGAAGCGGGCATCCCCGAGAGCTTCAACGTTCTGGTCAAGGAAATTCGTTCGCTCGGTCTCAATGTCGAACTCGACATGCGCGAAGTGGAAGACCCCAATCAGGCGGAGCTCGCACCTCCTCAGGAAGCGGCGGAATAATCCGGCACTTCCACCCCCATTCACCTTTCAACCCGACCGTCAGCCTGGCTGCGGTCGGGGCGGATAGAGGAGAGAATTGATGAACCATCATTCCCACGTCATGGACCCGTTCAACCCGGCCGTCCCGGTGCAGACCTTCGATCAGATGAAGATCTCCATCGCCTCGCCGGAAAAGATCCTTTCCTGGTCCTACGGCGAGATCAAGAAGCCCGAGACCATCAACTACCGTACGTTCAAGCCTGAGCGTGACGGTCTTTTCTGCGCGCGTATCTTTGGCCCAGTGAAGGACTACGAATGTCTTTGCGGCAAGTACAAGCGCATGAAGTTCAAGGGCGTCATCTGCGAAAAGTGCGGTGTTGAAGTCACCCTGTCTCGCGTCCGTCGCGAGCGCATGGGCCATATCGAACTGGCCGCTCCCGTCGCCCACATCTGGTTCCTGAAGTCGCTGCCGAGCCGCATCGCCCTGCTGCTCGACATGACGCTGAAGGATATCGAGCGCATCCTCTACTTCGAGAACTATGTCGTTCTCGATGCCGGTCTCACCCCGTTCACCCAGAACGAGCTTCTTACCGAAGAACAGTATCTGGATGCCCAGGACGAGTATGGTGCCGACAGCTTCACCGCCAAGATCGGCGCCGAAGCCATTCGCGATATCCTGCTCAACCTCGACCTCGAAAAGATCGCTGCGGACCTTCGCGTCGAGATCGCCGAGTCGACCACTGAGCTGAAGCCCAAGAAGCTGGCCAAGCGCCTCAAGATCGTCGAGCAGTTCATCGTTTCGGGCAACAAGCCCGAATGGATGATCATGACCATCATCCCGGTCATTCCGCCCGAACTCCGCCCGCTCGTCCCGCTGGACGGCGGCCGCTTTGCTACGTCCGATCTCAACGACCTCTACCGTCGTGTGATCAACCGTAACAACCGCCTGAAGCGCCTGATCGAACTGCGTGCCCCGGACATCATCATCCGCAACGAAAAGCGCATGCTGCAGGAAGCTGTGGACGCGCTGTTCGACAACGGCCGCCGTGGCCGCACCATCACCGGTGCGAACAAGCGTCCGCTGAAGTCGCTCAGCGACATGCTCAAGGGCAAGCAGGGCCGCTTCCGCCAGAACCTGCTCGGCAAGCGCGTCGACTATTCGGGTCGTTCGGTTATCACCGTGGGTCCGTACCTGAAGCTGCACCAGTGCGGTCTTCCCAAGAAGATGGCGCTTGAGCTGTTCAAGCCCTTCATCTACTCGCGCCTCGAAGCCAAGGGTCTCTCTTCGACCGTCAAGCAGGCCAAGAAGCTGGTTGAGAAGGAAAAGCCCGAAGTCTGGGATATCCTCGACGAAGTCATCCGCGAGCACCCGGTTCTCTTGAACCGCGCGCCCACGCTGCACCGTCTTGGCATCCAGGCCTTCGAACCGATCCTGATCGAAGGCAAGGCCATCCGTCTGCACCCGCTCGTCTGCTCGGCTTTCAACGCCGACTTCGACGGTGACCAGATGGCTGTGCACGTTCCGCTCTCGCTGGAAGCCCAGCTTGAAGCCCGCGTGCTCATGATGTCGACCAACAACATCCTGCATCCCGCGAACGGTCAGCCGATCATCGTGCCGAGCCAGGACATTGTTCTCGGTCTCTACTATCTGTCCATCGTGGCAGAGGGTGAGCCGGGCGAAGGCATGTCGTTCGGTTCCTATGCCGAACTCGAACACGCGCTCGACAACAAGGTCGTCACGCTCCACACCAAGATCAAGGCTCGCGTTCCCGCTTGGGACGAAAACGGCAAGCAGATCACCCAGATCGTCGACACGACTCCGGGCCGTATGCTGATCGGTCAGATTCTGCCGAAGAATCCGGCTGTGCCCTTCGCCACGGCGAACCAGCTCATGACCAAGAAGATGATCTCCAAGATGATCGACACCGTCTATCGCGGTTGCGGTCAGAAGGAGACGGTCATTTTCTGTGACCGCGTCATGCAGCTCGGCTTCAAGAACGCCTGCGACGCCGGCATTTCGTTCGGCAAGGACGACATGGTTATCCCTGCGTCCAAGTACACGATCGTGGAAGACACCCGTAAGCTGGTCGAAGAATTCGAGCAGCAGTACAATGACGGCCTGATCACTCAGGGCGAAAAGTACAACAAGGTCGTCGACGCCTGGGCCAAGTGCGGTGACAAGATCGCCGAAGAGATGATGAAGGGCATTGCTGCCGTTCAGATCGACAAGGAAACGGGTCGTCAGAAGCCGATCAACTCGGTCTACATGATGAGCCACTCCGGTGCTCGTGGTTCACCGGCTCAGATGAAGCAGCTCGCCGGCATGCGCGGCCTTATGGCCAAGCCGGACGGCTCGATCATCGAAACGCCGATCACCGCGAACTTCAAGGAAGGCCTCAACGTTCTCGAGTACTTCAACTCGACGCACGGTGCCCGTAAGGGTCTGGCCGATACGGCTCTCAAGACCGCAAACTCGGGTTACCTGACCCGTCGTCTCGTCGACGTCGCTCAGGACGCGATCATCATCGAAAATGATTGCGGTACCGAACGCGGCCTGACCATGGAACCGATCGTCGACGCTGGCCAGATCGTGGCCTCGCTCGGCCAGCGCGTTCTCGGTCGTACGACTGCCGATGACGTCTTCCACCCGCTGACCGGCGACCTGATCGCTCCGAAGGGCACTCTGCTCGAGGAAAAGCATGTCGACGTGATCGAAGAAGCGCGCATCCAGTCGATCCGCATCCGTTCGCCGCTGACCTGCGATCTCCGCCAGGGCTGCTGTGCCGCTTGCTACGGTCGTGACCTTGCTCGCGGTACTCCGGTCAATATCGGTGAAGCTGTCGGCGTTATCGCCGCCCAGTCCATCGGTGAACCCGGCACTCAGCTCACCATGCGTACGTTCCACATTGGTGGTACGGCCCAGGTGGTCGATAGCTCGTTCCTCGAAGCCGGTGCCGAAGGCAAGATCGAAGTTCGCAACCCGAACCTCGCGACTGTCGAAGGTGGCAAGCAGGTCGTCATGGCCCGTAACGTCGCTCTCGTTATTCTCGATGGCGAAGGCAAGGAACGCGCCACCCACAAGGTGACCTACGGCTCCAAGCTCCTCGTCAAGGCTGGCGACACCGTTCGTCGTGGCCAGCGTCTGGCCGAATGGGATCCGTACACCCGTCCGATCCTGGCCGAAGTCGAAGGCGAGGTCCTGTTCGAGGATCTGGTCGACGGTGCTTCCGTTGCGGAAAACACCGACGAAGCCACCGGTTTCACCAAGCGCGTTGTCATCGACTGGCGCGGCAACCAGCGCGGTGAGGGCCTCAAGCCCGCACTGGCGATTGCCCGCGGCGGTTCGGTTGCCAAGGTGGATCGTGGTGGCGACGCCCGTTACCTGCTCTCCGTCGACGCGGTTATCGCCGTCGAGCCGGGTGAAAAGGTTGCTCCGGGTGACGTTCTCGCGCGTATCCCGCTCGAAAGCGCCAAGACCAAGGACATCACCGGCGGTCTGCCGCGCGTTGCCGAACTCTTCGAAGCCCGTCGTCCGAAGGATCACGCCATCATCGCCGAGATCGATGGTACCATCCGCTTCGGCCGCGACTACAAGAACAAGCGTCGCGTCATCATCGAGCCGACCGAGGACGGTGCTGATCCCGTCGAATACCTGATCCCGAAGGGCAAGCCGTTCCATCTCCAGGAAGGCGACACCATCGAAAAGGGCGAATACATCCTGGACGGCAACCCCGCTCCGCACGACATCCTTGCCATCAAGGGCGTCGAGGAACTGGCACGCTACCTCGTCAACGAGATTCAGGAAGTCTACCGCCTGCAGGGCGTGTTGATTAACGACAAGCACATCGAAGTGATCGTTCGCCAGATGCTGCAGAAGGTCGAAATCGTGGATCCGGGTGAGTCTGGCCTGCTCAAGGACGAGCAGCTCGACAAGCTCGACTTCGATGAACTCAACGACGCGCTGGTCAGCGAAGGCAAGAAGCCGGCAACCGCCAACCCGGTTCTGCTCGGCATCACCAAGGCTTCGCTCCAGACCCGCTCCTTCGTGTCCGCGGCTTCCTTCCAGGAAACCACCCGCGTGCTCACCGAAGCTGCCGTGTCCGGCAAGGCCGACCTTCTCGAAGGCCTCAAGGAAAACGTCATCGTCGGCCGCCTCATCCCGGCCGGTACCGGTGCCGGCCAGACCAAGGCCAAGCAGATCGCCGCCAAGCGCGACGACCTCATCCTCGAGGAACGCCGCCGCCAGGCCGAAACCACCCGCCTCGCGGCTCCCGCCGCCGAGTAAGGTTTTCGGACCAAAGAATAGAAAAGGGGCCCGCAAGGGCCCCTTTTTGTTTGTGTTGTCTCGATGTTTGCTGCGGACTGCCTCGAACTCTGCTTTCCATCCCCGGTGTCATTCCCGCGAAAGCGGGAACCCCTGTTTGGAAACGGAGGTCCCCGCTTTCGCGGGGATGACACCGTGAAAACTAAAACAGCAGCGCGCGTCTAAAGTGAAAATTCACTTGATGGAGGATGTTGGGAAGGGGTGATGGTCCCCTCTGTCATCCCCCATTCACCGCCCTGCAATCGCCGCTTCATCCCCCGGGCCTAGAAAATCCCACCATCGCCCGACGGAGGTTTTCGATGCTGCTCAAGACCCATTCTCTCGCCGCTCTTGCCATTCTCCTCGCCACGCCCGCCTTCGCCCAGGATGCGGCCATGAAGGTCGACCTCCTCGGCTCGATCACGCTGCCGACGGGCCTCGTCATTGCCGGCGAAGAATTCGGCGGCATTTCGGGCCTCGACTACGACGCCCGTTCCGGCCTCTTCTACGCCATCTCCGACGATCGCTCGCAGCTCGCTCCGGCCCGCTACTACGAAATCGGCCTCAAGATCGACGCCAAGGGCCTCTCCGCCGTTGACGTCATTCGCCGCGTAACCCTGCGCGATCTCGCCGGCAATGCTTTCCCCAACAATGGCATCGACCCCGAATCCATCCGTTTCAACCCAGCCACCCGCACCATTCTCTGGTCGAGCGAAGGCGACACCTCCGGCCGTCCCGGTATCTACGAAGCCCGCCTCGACGGCACCATGCTCCGTTCCTTCGCCGTTCCGGACTATTACGCCCCCAATGCCGACGGCACCGTCGGCGTCTACGGCAACCTGGCCTTTGAATCCCTCGCCCTCTCGACCGACGGCAAAACCCTCTACGCCGCCACCGAAAACGCCCTTGCCCAGGATGGCGCCAAGGCCACCCTCGAAGCCGGTTCGCCGTCCCGCGTCATCGCCTTCGACCTCGCCTCGGGCCAGCCGACCGCCGAATACCTCTACGAAACCAACCCGATCGCCATCGCCCCGACCGCGACCACCGGCGACATCTTCAACGACAACGGCGTCTCCGAATTCTTGACCCTTGAAGACGGCCGCTTCCTCGTCGTCGAACGCTCCTTCGCCTCCGGCGTCGGCAACCAGATCAACTTCTTCGCTGCCAGCCTCGAAGGCGCCACCGACATCAACGGCCAGGAAAAAGCCGCGACCGACGCCGTCGCCCTGACCAAGGAGCTAGCCTTCACCCTTGCTGAAGGCGATTTTGGTCTCGACATCGATAATATCGAATCCGTGACTTTTGGGCCGGAGGTGGATGGCAAGAAGACTCTGGTCGTAGCTTCGGACAACAACTTCAATCCGATCGGCCAGTTCACCCAGTTCATAGTTCTGACCATCGAATAATCGCTGCGCATCAACCGGATAGGCGCGCTGCGCCAATAGCCGAACATTGCTAAAGACAGGGAAGGGGCCTTTGAGGCCCCTTTCTTTTGGCCAAAAAGTCCGCTCTTGACCGTGACAGATAAAAATGGAATGTTTGTTTCGTGAAGGATCCAAAATGGAATGTATAAGCCATTTGTGATCTTCGTTCACAAGGGAGGAAATCGATGAACATTCTGACGAAGGGCCTGGCGGCCCTGGCGCTGGCTGCCATTGCATTGCCGGCCGTTGCAATCCCGGCCGCAGCCGAGGGCGAACGGTTCGTACTCGTGTCGCACGCGCCGGATTCCGATAGCTGGTGGAACACCATCAAGAACGCTATCGCCCTGGCGGGCGAGCAGATGGGCGTGACGGTCGAATACCGCAATCCGCCGACCGGCGACCTCGCCGATATGGCTCGCATCATCGAGCAGGCTGCCGCGTCCAATCCGGACGGCATCATCTCGACCATCGCTGACTTCGACGTGCTCTCCCGCCCGCTCTCCGACGCCGTCGCGCGCGGCATCCCGGTCATCACCATCAATTCGGGCACGGAAGAACAGTCAAAGCAGATCGGCGCGCTGCTCCATGTCGGCCAGCCCGAATACGACGCTGGCTTTGGTGCCGGTGAAAAGGCCAAGGCGGCTGGCGTCACCAGCTTCCTCTGCGTCAATCACTACATCACCAATCCCGCCTCGGTCGAACGCTGCCAGGGTTTTGCTGACGCACTCGGCGTCGACCTCGGCAATCAGATGATCGATGCCGGCCAGGACCCCGGCGAAATCCAGTCCAAGGTCGCCGCCTATCTTCAGACCAATCCGGATACCAACGGCATCCTGACCCTGGGCCCCACCTCGGCCCATCCGACCATTGCCGCGCTCAACGACAACGGCAAGGCCGGCGCCATCTTCTTCGGCACCTTCGACCTTTCGGGCGAAATCGCCACGGCGATCAAGGATGGCACCATCAACTTCGCCATCGACCAGCAGCCCTACCTGCAGGGCTACCTGCCGGTGGTCATCCTCACCAATCTGGCCCGCTACGGCGTGGTCCCGGGCAATTCCATCAATTCCGGCCCGGGCTTCATCACCAAGGATAATATTGCTCTCGTCGAGCAATATGCCGGTCAGTACCGCTGATCTCTACGAGCTCGGGGCCGCTTCGGCGGCCCCGATTGCCCGAGTGGCGCTTCGCGCCCCCTTCAGCACAAGGTCAAGAAAATGGTTGAGCAGCCTTCGGGCGTAGCGGCCGCCGACGAGCGCATTCAGCGCCAGTCGGCCCTGCGCCGAGCTTTCGTGCGCCCCGAATTGGGCGCCATGACCGGAACGGTCCTGGTCTTCGTCTATTTCGCTATCGTAGCCGGCGGCACCGGCATGTTCGCCGCCGATGGCATCATGAATTGGGGCGTCGTCTCCGCCCAGTTCGTCATCATCGCTGTCGGCGCCTGTCTCTTGATGATCGCGGGCGAATTCGACCTCTCCGTCGGCTCGATGATCGGCTTTGCCGGCATCGTCATCGCGCTTCTCAGCGTGCATCTGGGCTGGCCCATGTGGGCGTCCATCATCGCCGCCTTCATCGTCGCCATGCTGATCGGCATGGCCAATGGCTACCTCGTCATCAAGACCGGCCTGCCATCCTTCATCGTCACCCTGGCTTCGCTCTATATCCTGCGCGGTCTCACCATCTACTTCTCCATCGCCACCACCCGCCAGACCATCATCGGCGGCGTCCGCGAGGCGGCCGAAGGCGATTGGCTCGCCCCGCTCTTCGGCGGCAAAATTCTTGGCTTCTTCTTCACCTGGCTCGCCGATATGGGCCTTATCGCCACCTTCACTGCCGGCAACAAGGCCGGGCAGCCGGTCGTCGATGGCATCCCCATGCTCATGGTCTGGGCCCTGGCGCTCATCATTTTCGCGCACATCCTTCTCACCCGCACCCGCTTCGGCAATTGGATCTACGCTGCCGGCGGCGATGCCAAGGCCGCCCGCTACGTCGGCGTCCCGGTGAACCGCGTGAAAATCGCCATGTTCGTCTTCTCCGCCTTCTGCGCCACGGTCTTTGCCACCTGCCAGGTCATGGAATTCGGCTCCGCCGCCGCCGACCGCGGCCTCCTAAAAGAGTTTGAAGCCATCATCGCCGTGGTCATCGGCGGCGCGCTGCTCACCGGCGGCTATGGCTCTGTCATCGGCGCCGCCCTCGGCGCCCTGATCTTCGGCGTCGTGCAGCAGGGCCTGTTCTTCGCCGGCGTCGAAAGCTCGCTCTTCCGCGTTTTCCTCGGCGTCATCCTGCTCTTCGCGGTGATCCTCAATACCTATATTCGCCGCCTCATCACGGGGGAGCGCTGAGCTATGGCCGATACACCCCTCATCGAACTCATCGACATCAAGAAGCAGTTCGGCCCCGTCATCGCCCTCAATGGCGTCTCGGTCTCCGTCATGCCCGGCGAATGCCATTGCCTCCTCGGCGACAACGGTGCCGGCAAGTCGACCTTCATCAAGACCATGGCCGGCGTCCACAAGCCGACCTCGGGCGAAATCCGCATGAATGGCCAGAAGGTCGATTTCGCCAATCCGCGCGATGCGATGACCGCAGGCGTTGCCACCGTCTACCAGGACCTGGCGATGATCCCGCTCATGTCGGTCACGCGAAACTTCTGGATGGGCCGCGAGCCGCGAAAGGGCTGGGGACCCTTCCAGTTCCTCGATATGGAAAAGGCTAATCAGGTCACGCTTGAAGAAATGCGCCGCATGGGCATCAACCTGCGCGAGCCCGACCAGGCCGTCGGCACCCTCTCGGGCGGCGAGCGCCAGACCGTCGCCATCGCCCGTGCCGTCTATTTCGGTGCCAAGGTCCTCATCCTCGATGAGCCAACTTCAGCCCTCGGCGTCCGCCAGACCGCCAATGTCCTCGCCACCATCGACCGCGTGCGAAAAACCGGCGTCGGCATCATCTTCATCACCCACAATGTCCGCCACGCCATGGCCGTGGGCGATCGCTTCACTGTCCTCAATCGCGGCAAGACCCTCGGCACCGCCCGCAAGGGCGAACTCAAGCCCGAGGAATTGCAGGACATGATGGCCGGCGGCGCCGAACTCGCCGAACTCAGCAGTTCCCTCGGCGGCACCATCTAGCAATCATCCGGGGCGCTTCCGGCGCCCCGCTTTCATTTCGAGGATTCTATGACAGACACCATCGGCGTCGGCCTCATCGGCACCGGCTATATGGGCAAATGCCACGCCTTGGCCTGGACCTCGGCAAAACCCGTCTTCGGCTCCGGCCCCCGGCCGCGCCTCGTCCACCTCGCCGAAGCCAATATCGACCTGGCCCGCCAGCGCGCCGAAGAATTCAGCTTCGAACGCGCAACCGCAGACTGGCGCGACCTCATCACCAATCCCGAAGTTGAGGTGGTCTCCATCACCACCCCCAACGCCTTCCACGCGGAAATGGCCGTGGCCGCGCTTGAAGCCGGCAAGCATGTCTGGTGCGAAAAGCCCATGGCTGTCGGCTTCTCCGAAGCCCAGCGCATGGAAGCCGCCGCCCGCAAGAGCGGCAAGGTCGCCATTCTCGGTTACAACTATATCCAGAACCCGCTCGTCCGGCAGATCGGCGACCTCATCGCTTCCGGCGCCATCGGCACGGTCAACCACGTCCGCGTCGAAATGGACGAGGATTTCATGGCCGATCCCGAAGCCCAGTTCTACTGGAAGAGCGAAGCCAGCTCCGGCTACGGCGCCCTCGACGATTTCGCCGTCCACCCGCTAAGCCTCCTGCGGACGCTCATCGGCAACCCGACCCGCGTCTTCGCGCACCAGTCAAAACCCTATCCCGACCGCCCGACTGTAGACGGCACCCGCCGCACCGTCGAAACCTTCGACATCGCCAGCGTCCTCTTCGAGATCGGCAGCATCAGCGGCGTCCTCTCGGTCAATCGCTCCGCCTGGGGCCGCAAGGGCCGCATTGCCCTGCAAATCTTCGGCTCCAACGGCAGCATCGTCTACGATCAGGAGCGCATGAACGAACTGCAAATCTACCGCGCCACCGGCCCCGCATCCGCCCAGGGCTACCAGACCATCATCGCCGCGCCCGCCCACAAGCCCTATGATCGCTTCATCCCCGCACCCGGCCACGGCCTCGGCTTCAATGACCTAAAAGTCATCGAATGCCACGAATTGCTGCGCACCATTGCCGGCGAAAAGGGCAGGGTAGTGGACTTCACCCACGGCCTCGAAATCGAACGCACCGTCCACGCCATGGCGCGCAGCCACGACCAGCAGGGCTGGGTCACCATCGAAAGACCTGGCACCTAGATCGTTTAATTCCGCTCGAAAAGCGCCCCAAACTCGATTGTCACCCCGGGGTGACAACCGGTGGATGAGAATGCAACCCCGCCTAACTCCTCCGCCCCAACCCCAGATATTGCGTCAACTCCCGGGCCGCCGCACTGCCGG
The DNA here is from genome assembly GCF_000743575.1 of Devosia riboflavina. GTDB lineage: Bacteria > Pseudomonadota > Alphaproteobacteria > Rhizobiales > Devosiaceae > Devosia > Devosia riboflavina. Next base: position 52,723 of record NZ_JQGC01000005.1, read on the forward strand.
CCCGGTTCGCCCCGATCGTCGAAGCCGAAGGCCCATACCCGACCAGATGCACCCGCGGGTCCTTCGCCACCTGCGTCGCCAGCCGCCCGGTCATGACGATCCCGCCACTCTCCTCGCGCAACTGCAACGGCGCGAGGTGATCGAGCGCACTGCGAAATCCCGTGCACCAGAGAATGACATCGACATCGAGCCTCGATCCATCTTCCCAGCGCACGCCGGTCGGTGTGATCTCCGAAAACATCGGCCTCCGCTCAAGCACTCCGCGCTCCCGCATCGCCTCGATCGCCGGCGTCACCGGCAGTCCCGTCACCGACACAACCGCCCGCGGCGGTAATCCAGCCCGCACCCGCTCTTCCACCAGCGCCACGGCCGCGCGCCCGTCTTCTTCCCTGAACGACCCCTCGCGCCAGCGCGGCGGTGTCCGTGTCACCCAGGTCGTCCGCGTTACCTTGGAAATCTCGCCCAACAACTGCACCGCCGAAATCCCGCCCCCAACAACAAGCACATGCTTTCCGGCAAATTCCTCGGCAGTCTTATAGTCGCGCGTATGCAACTGCCCACCGCCAAAGCTCGCAGCCCCCGGATAGTCCGGAATATACGGCTTCTCCCAAGTCCCCGTCGCATTGATGATTCCGCGCGCCGAAAACAGTCCACGGTCACTCTCGACTCGCAACCGCTCGCCCCGGTCGCAAACGACGCTCACATGCGTCGGTCGCACCACGCCCAACTCGAAATGCTCCTCATAAGCAGCAAAATAGTGCGGCACGGCCACCGAGGCCTGCACGCTGTCATCACCACCTGCAAACTCGGCGAAGCCCATCCCCGGGAGGTCATGCACCCGATTGACCGTTGATAGCGTGAGCGACGGCCAGCGATACTGCCACGCACCACCCGGCTGCGGCGCCTGGTCCAAAACCAGAAAATCGCGCTGCGGAACAAGACCCAATGCCTTCAAATGATACGCCGAACTCAATCCCGCTTGTCCCGCGCCGATCACCACGATGTCGAGTTTGAGGGCGGCGCGTGGTGTTTGGTCGGTCACGTGGGAGAACTCCGGCGGGCCGCCCAGAGTTAGGTGCAGCAATAGAGAGAGGCAAGCCGGTGAAGCGGGCAGGGCTCCCATGTGTGACTCAAAATGAGACTCTGTTAACCCTTGCCGAACGCCTTCGGGCGAATCCGTCCATTGCGCCAATGGACCGCCAAACCGGCCAAACGTCCCGGAATGCATAGCTCTCCCGCGAATTTTTACGCGAAAGAATCCTTGACTGAGCGAGTCAACGGTTCTAAACAGCGCCTACCTTAGCGGTCGGTCGTGGTTGTCACACCGGGTCCCTGCCATCTAGCGCGGGAATCCAGGACAATCAAACACACTGTCGGGTAACTAGACGAAGCAAATCAATGTGCGCATGACCGTCCTCATTTTTGGGGCTGGTCCGCTGCAAATTGGGGCGCCGCCCGATCCTTTGTAGGTTCGGATGAGCGCCACTTTGGTTTGCTTGTGTAGACCGAACTAGAATTTTTGGACGATGGAAAGAGCGCAATGCCCACCATTAATCAGCTGATCCGCAAACCACGCGCCAGCAAGCCAAAGCGGAACAAAGTTCCCGCCATGGAAGCCAATCCGCAAAAGCGCGGCGTTTGCTCCCGTGTGTACACCACGACCCCGAAGAAGCCGAACTCGGCTCTGCGTAAGGTGGCCAAGGTTCGCCTGACCAACCAGCGCGAAGTGATTTCCTACATCCCGGGTGAGGGTCACAATCTGCAGGAGCACTCCGTTGTGCTCATCCGCGGCGGTCGCGTTCGCGATTTGCCGGGCGTTCGCTACCACGTGCTCCGCGGCGTCCTCGACACGCAGAGCGTGAAGGACCGCAAGCAGCGCCGGTCCAAGTATGGCGCGAAGCGTCCGAAGTAAGGAGATATTGAGCGATGTCCCGTCGTCACCGCGCCGAGAAGCGTGAAGTTATTCCTGATCCCAAGTTCGGCGATCTGGTCGTTTCCAAGTTCATGAATTCGCTCATGAAGGACGGCAAGAAGTCGGCTGCAGAATCCATCGTCTATGGCGCCTTCGACATCGTCGAGACCAAGACGAAGCAGGACCCGATCACTGTGTTCCACAACGCCCTGGACAATATCCGTCCGGCCGTTGAAGTCCGTTCGCGCCGCGTTGGCGGTGCTACGTACCAGGTTCCGGTTGAAGTCCGCACTGACCGTCAGCAGGCCCTGGCCATCCGTTGGCTCATCGAATCCGCCCGCAAGCGCGGCGAGAACACCATGCGCGAGCGCCTTTCCGGCGAGCTCATGGATGCGATGAATGGCCGCGGTCAGGCCGTCAAGAAGCGCGAAGACACGCACCGTATGGCTGACGCCAACCGTGCATTCTCGCACTACCGCTGGTAGTAGGAGCGCCCTATGGCACGCGAATATCCTATTAATCTCTATCGTAACTTCGGCATCATGGCTCACATCGATGCTGGCAAGACGACCACGACCGAACGTATCCTCTACTACACCGGCAAGTCCCATAAGATCGGCGAAGTCCACGACGGCGCTGCGACCATGGACTGGATGGAGCAGGAGCAGGAACGCGGCATCACCATTACGTCGGCCGCTACGACCACGTTCTGGAAGGACCGCAACGGTACCCAGCACCGCTTCAACATCATCGACACCCCCGGCCACGTGGACTTCACCATCGAAGTCGAACGTTCGCTCCGCGTGCTCGACGGTGCCGTCGCTCTGCTCGACGCCAATGCTGGCGTCGAACCGCAGACCGAAACCGTGTGGCGTCAGGCCGACAAGTACCACGTTCCGCGTCTCATCTTCGTCAACAAGATGGACAAGACCGGCGCCGACTTCTACCGCTGCGTGGAAATGATCGGTTCGCGTCTGGGTGCCCGTGGCGTTCCGGTTCAGCTCCCGATCGGCGCTGAAACCGAGTTTAAGGGCGTTGTCGACCTCATCGAGATGAATGCTCTGGTGTGGCGCAACGAAGAGCTCGGCGCTCAGTGGGATGTCGTCGACATTCCGGCCGACCTCAAGGACAAGGCCGTCAAGTACCGCGAACAGCTCGTCGAAGCCGCCGTCGAAATGGACGACGCTGCGATGGAAGCGTATCTGAACGGTGAAGTGCCGAACAACGACACCATCCGTCGCCTGCTTCGTCAGGGCGTCATTGGTGCCAAGTTCTTCCTGGTCTTCGCTGGCTCGGCTTTCAAGAACAAGGGCGTTCAGCCCCTGCTCGATGGCGTTATCGACTATCTGCCGTCCCCGCTCGACGTTCCTGCTATCCAGGGCATCGATGCCAAGACCGAGCAGCCGATCGAACGTCACGCCGACGACAGCGAACCGCTCTCGATGCTGGCATTCAAGATCGCCAACGACCCGCACATGGGTACGCTGACCTTCTGCCGCATCTATTCGGGTCACCTCGAAGCTGGCATCAGCCTGGAAAACACCGTGAAGGGCAAGCGCGAACGCGTTGGCCGCATGTTCCAGATGCACGCCAATAGCCGTGAGCAGATCACTGAAGCCTTTGCCGGTGACATCGTTGCCATCGTCGGCCTCAAGGACACCACGACCGGCGATACGCTGGCTCCGTCGAACTCGCAGGTTATCCTCGAGCGCATGGTCTTCCCGGATCCGGTTATCGACATCTCCGTCGAGCCGAAGTCCAAGGCCGACCAGGAAAAGATGGGCCTCGCCCTGAACCGCCTGGCTGCCGAAGATCCGTCGTTCCGCGTCAAGACCGACGAAGAATCCGGCCAGACCATCATCTCGGGCATGGGCGAACTTCACCTCGACATTCTCGTCGACCGTATGCGTCGCGAGTTCAAGGTTGAAGCCAATATCGGCCAGCCGCAGGTTGCGTACCGTGAGACGATCACGCGCAAGACCGACAAGGACTACACCCACAAGAAGCAGTCGGGTGGTTCGGGTCAGTTCGCTCGTATCAAGATCACTGTCGAGCCGGGTGAAGTCGGCAAGGGCCTCGAATTCGTCAACGCCATCGTCGGCGGCGCTGTTCCGAAGGAATACGTCCCGGGCGTGCTCAAGGGCGTCGAATCGGTCATGGGCGCAGGCCCGCTGATCGGCTTCCCCGTCGTTGACGTGAAGGTCACCCTGACCGACGGCGCTTACCACGACGTCGACTCCTCGGTGCTCGCGTTCGAAATCGCCGGCCGTGCAGGCTTCCGTGAGGCTCTTCGTGAAGCCGGTCCGAAAATTCTCGAACCGATCATGAAGGTTGAAGTTGTCACGCCGGAAGATTACATGGGCGACGTCATCGGCGATCTCAACTCCCGTCGTGGGCAGATCCAGGGCACTGAAGGCCGTGGTGTTGTCCAGGTCGTGAATGCGTTCGTGCCGCTTGCAAACATGTTCGGGTATGTGAACTCGCTGCGCTCCATGAGCCAGGGTCGTGCACAGTATTCCATGGTGTTCGATCACTACGAACAGGTCCCGCAGGCTGTCGCTGACGAAGTCCAGGCCAAGTACGCCTAAAACCAGCGCAAGCTAGTCAAGAAACTCAACTGTATGTCGGCCATTGCGCTGACGAATTTGGAGAAAAGCTATGGGTAAGGAAAAATTTTCCCGCTCCAAGCCGCACTGCAACATCGGCACCATCGGTCACGTTGACCATGGCAAGACCTCGCTGACCGCAGCGATCACCAAGGTGCTGGCTGAGACCGGCGGCGCGACCTTCAAGGCGTACGATCAGATCGACGCGGCCCCCGAAGAGAAGGCCCGCGGCATCACCATCAACACCGCACACGTCGAGTACGAGACCTCCAAGCGTCACTACGCTCACGTCGACTGCCCCGGCCACGCTGACTATGTGAAGAACATGATCACCGGTGCTGCCCAGATGGACGGCGCGATCCTCGTCGTGTCGGCTGCTGACGGCCCGATGCCCCAGACCCGTGAGCACATCCTGCTCGCTCGTCAGGTCGGTGTGCCGGCTCTCGTCGTGTTCCTGAACAAGTGCGACATGGTCGACGATCCGGAACTGCTCGAGCTCGTCGAACTCGAAGTTCGCGAACTGCTCTCGTCCTACGAATTCCCGGGCGACGACATTCCGATCATCAAGGGCTCGGCTCTCGCCGCTCTCGAAAACTCGGACCAGAAGCTCGGCCACGACGCCGTTCTCGAGCTGATGGCTGCTGTTGACGAATACATCCCGCAGCCGGAACGTCCGGTTGACCAGCCGTTCCTCCTCCCGATCGAAGACGTGTTCTCGATCTCGGGTCGTGGTACCGTGGTTACCGGTCGCGTCGAACGCGGCATCGTCAAGGTTGGCGAAGAAGTCGAAATCGTCGGCATCAAGGCCACCCAGAAGACCACCGTTACCGGTGTCGAAATGTTCCGCAAGCTGCTCGATTCGGGTGAAGCTGGCGACAACATCGGCGCTCTGATCCGTGGTATCGACCGCACTCAGGTTGAGCGCGGCCAGGTTCTCTGCAAGCCCGGTTCCGTGACCCCGCACACCGACTTCACGGCTGAGGTCTACATCCTCACCAAGGAAGAAGGCGGCCGTCACACTCCGTTCTTCGGCAACTACCGTCCGCAGTTCTACTTCCGTACCACGGACGTGACCGGTATCGTGACCCTTCCCGAAGGCACCGAAATGGTGATGCCGGGCGACAACCTGAACATCAACGTTCAGCTCATCGTTCCGATCGCCATGGAAGAGAAGCTCCGCTTCGCTATCCGTGAAGGTGGCCGTACTGTTGGTTCGGGCGTCGTCGCCACGATCCTGAAGTAAGTCTGTTTGAGACATTCGCGGCGCGCGATTAAGCGCGCCGCGATCTTTTTCCGTCAGGATTTGAGAAGATGAACGGTCAGAATATCCGCATCCGCCTCAAGGCGTTTGACCATCGCGTGCTCGATACGTCGACCCGCGAGATCGTCAACACCGCAAAGCGTACGGGTGCCCAGGTTCGCGGTCCGATTCCGCTGCCGACCCGCATCGACAAGTTCACCGTCAACCGCTCGCCGCACATCGACAAGAAGGCGCGTGAGCAGTTCGAGATCCGGACCCACAAGCGTCTGCTTGACATTGTGGACCCGACCCCTCAGACGGTCGATGCACTGATGAAGCTCGATCTCGCCGCCGGCGTCGACGTCGAAATCAAGCTCTAAGAATACGATAATAAGTTTCCGCGCCTGCCGCAAAAGGGGTCCTCTGAAACCATGACCCGGCAGAGCGCCAACAAGAAGGTATAACCGATGCGTTCTGGATTGATCGCACAGAAGCTGGGGATGACCCGCATCTTCGCCGAGGACGGCTCGCACGTTCCGGTCACGGTGCTGGCCCTGCAGAACTGCCAGGTGGTGGGTCAGCGTACCGTCGAAAAGGACGGCTATGTTGCTCTGCAGCTCGGCGCAGGCCAGGCCAAGGCCAAGAATGTCTCGAAGGCTGAGCGCGGCCAGTACGCCGTCGCCAAGGTCGAGCCGAAGCGTCACGTCGCGGAATTCCGCGTTGACGCCTCGAACCTCATCGAGGTTGGCGCCACCCTCAAGGCGGACCACTTCGCCGAGGGCCAGCTTGTCGACGTCACGGGTACGTCGATCGGTAAGGGTTTTGCCGGTGGTATGAAGCGCTGGAACTTCGGTGGTCTGCGCGCCTCCCACGGTGTGTCCGTTTCCCACCGTTCCATCGGTTCGACCGGTGGCCGTCAGGACCCGGGTAAGACCTTCAAGAACAAGAAGATGCCGGGCCACATGGGCGATCGCCGCATCACCACGCAGAACGTCAAGGTCGTCAAGACCGACGTGGAGCGCGGTCTGCTGCTGATCCAGGGTTCGGTTCCGGGCGCCAAGGGCGCTTGGATCATGGTCAAGGACGCCGTCAAGAAGCCGGCTCCCGCGAACGTTGCCCTGCCGGGTTCGTTCGAGGCCGCTGCTGCGGGAGAAGCGAAGTAAATGGAACTCAAGGTAACCACTCTCGACGGTAAGTCCGCCGGTACGGTCGATCTCAAGGACGATGTCTTTGGTCTCGAAGTCCGCGCCGACATCCTGCACCGTATGGTTCGCTACCAGCAGCTCAAGGCAATGGCCGGCACGCACGACGTGAAGAACCGTTCCGAAGGCGTGCGCACGGGCAAGAAGTTCAAGAAGCAGAAGGGCGGCGGCGCTCGTCACGGCGATCGCAAGGCTCCCCAGTTCCGTGGTGGTGGCCGTGCATTCGGTCCGACCCCGCGTAGCCACGCGATCGATCTTCCCAAGAAGGTCCGCGTTCTCGCTCTCAAGCACGCTCTCTCGTCCAAGGCCAAGGCTGGCTCGCTGATCGTTCTCGACAGCGTTGCTCAGGCTGAAGCCAAGACGGCTGCCCTGCGTACCACGTTCGGTAAGCTCGAATGGGCAAGCGCGCTGATCATCGATGGCGCAAACGTCGACCAGAACTTTGCTCTGGCCGCCCGCAACATCCCGAACATCGACGTGCTGCCGATCCAGGGGATCAACGTTGTTTCGATCCTGAAGCGCGACAAGCTCGTCCTGACCAAGGCAGCGCTGGAAGCGCTCGAAGCGAGGTTCGCATGAACAAGCTTGCCGCTTACGATATCGTCCGTAACCCCGTCGTGACCGAAAAGTCGACGATGGCTTCGGAATACAACCAGGTCGTTTTCGACGTGGCGATTGATGCCAGCAAGACCGATATCAAGGCTGCCGTCGAGCAGCTCTTCTCGGTCAAGGTCAAGGCAGTGAACACCCTGGTCCGCAAGGGCAAGGTGAAGCGCTTCCGTGGCAAGGTTGGCGTCCGCAATGACGTTAAGAAGGCCATCGTGACCCTCGTCGACGGCCAGTCGATCGATATTTCGACCGGCCTCTAAGGGACAAGAGACAGCAAAATGGCTCTAAAGACTTATAATCCCACCTCCGAAGGCCGTCGTACCCTCATCACGACCGACCGTTCGGAACTCTGGAAGGGCTCCCCGGTCAAGTCGTTGACCGAAGGCCTCAACAAGAGCGGCGGCCGTAACAATACCGGTCGCATCACGTCCTACCACCGTGGTGGTGGTCACAAGCGCTCTTACCGCATGATCGACTTCAAGCGCGTGAAGTTCGACGCAGTCGGGACGATTGAACGTCTCGAATACGATCCGAACCGCACCGCCTGGATCGCTCTCGTCAAGTACGAAGACGGCGAACTGGCCTACATCGTTGCTCCGCAGCGTCTGACGGCTGGCGACAAGGTTATCTCGTCGCTGAACACCGTCGACGTGAAGCCGGGCAATGCCATGCCGCTCGAGCGCATGCCGGTCGGCACCATCGTGCACAACGTCGAACTGAAGCCCCGCAAGGGTGGCCAGGTCGCCCGTTCTGCCGGTGCCTATGCCCAGTATGTCGGTCGTGACCAGGGTTGGGCGATCCTTCGCCTCAACTCCGGCGAACAGCGCCGCGTTCACGGCACTTGCCTCGCCACCGTCGGTGCCGTGTCCAACCAGGACCACGCCAACACCTCGCTCGGCAAGGCCGGTCGCAACCGTTGGCTCGGCAAGAAGCCGGTCAACCGCGGCGTGACCATGAACCCGGTCGACCACCCGCATGGTGGTGGTGAAGGCCGTACCTCTGGTGGCCGTCACCCGGTTACCCCGTGGGGCAAGCCGACCAAGGGCAAGCGCACGCGTTCCAACAAGGCAACGGACCAGTTTATCGTTCGCAGCCGTCACGTGAAGAAGGGCAGGTAAGTCATGACCCGTTCAGTTTGGAAGGGGCCGTTTGTCGACGGCTACATGCTCAAGAAGGCCGAGAAGGCCCAGAGCTCGGGCCGCAACGATGTGATCAAGATCTGGTCGCGTCGTTCGACGATCCTGCCGCAGTTTGTCGGCATCACGTTCGGCGTGCACAACGGCCAGAAGCATGTTCCGGTGTCCGTCACCGAAGACATGATCGGTCACAAGTTTGGCGAGTTCGCCCCGACCCGTACCTACTACGGTCACGCGGCCGACAAGAAGGCCAAGAGGAAGTAAGATGAGCAAGCCAAAGACTGAGCGCGCTCTCAAAGACAACGAGGCAAAGGCTGTCCTGCGCATGCTGCGCATCAGCCCTCAGAAGCTGAACCTCGTCGCGCAGTTGATCCGTGGCAAGAAGGTTGAGAAGGCCCTGGCCGATCTCGAATTCAGCCACAAGCGCATCTCCGGCCAGGTGAAGAAGGTGCTCGAGAGCGCCATCGCCAATGCCGAGAATAACCATGGCCTCGACACCGACGCTCTCGTCGTTGCTGAAGCTTTCGTCGGCAACTCGCTGGTCATGAAGCGTTTCATGGCCCGCGGTCGCGGTAAGTCGGCTCGTGTCGAGAAGCCATTCTCGCATCTGACGATCATCGTCCGGCAAGTTGAGGAGGCCGCATAATGGGCCAGAAGATCAATCCCATTGGCTTCCGCCTGGGCATCAACCGCACCTGGGATAGCCGCTGGTTCGCCAACAAGGGCGAATACGGCACGCTGCTCCAGGAAGACCTGAAGATCCGCACCACTCTGATGAAGGATCTGAAGGCTGCTGCCGTTTCCAAGATCGTCATCGAGCGTCCGCACCGCAAGTGCCGCGTGTCGATCCACACTGCCCGTCCGGGCATCGTGATCGGCAAGAAGGGCGCTGACATCGACAAGATCCGCGCCAAGGTCAAGAAGTTCACCGACTCTGAAGTGCACATCAACATCGTTGAAGTGCGCAAGCCGGAAACCGACGCGACCCTCGTTGCCCAGGGCATTGCCCAGCAGCTCGAACGCCGCGTTGCCTTCCGTCGTGCCATGAAGCGTGCAGTGCAGACTGCAATCCGCATGGGCGCCGGCGGTATCCGCGTCAACGTTGGTGGCCGTCTCGGTGGTGCCGACATCGCTCGTACCGAATGGTACCGCGAAGGCCGCGTGCCGCTGCACACCCTGCGTGCTGATATCGACTACGGTACGGCTGAAGCTGAAACCACGTACGGCATCATCGGCATCAAGGTCTGGGTCTTCAAGGGTGAAGTCCTCGAGCACGATCCGTCCGCCCATGAGCGTCGCGCCACCGAAGGTGGTAGCGAAGGTGGCCAGCGTTCCGAGCGCGAACCGCGTCGTGAACGCGGCGACCGCGATCGCGAACGCGCATAAGAAGGTTGAACAATTATGCTGCAACCGAAGCGTACTAAGTTCCGTAAGGCCCACAAGGGCCGCATCCATGGCCTGGCCAAGGGTGGTACTGATCTGGCATTCGGCTCCTACGCACTCAAGGCTACTGAGCCGGAACGCGTTACCGCCCGTCAGATCGAAGCAGCCCGTCGCGCGATCACTCGCGAGATGAAGCGCCAGGGCCGCGTGTGGATCCGGATTTTCCCGGATCTTCCGGTCTCCAAGAAGCCGACCGAAGTCCGTATGGGTAAGGGTAAGGGCTCCGTGGAATACTGGGCAGCGCGCGTAAAGCCGGGTCGCATCGTTTTTGAGATTGACGGCGTACCCGAAGACGTTGCAAAGGAGGCGCTTCGCCTCGGAGCAATGAAGTTGCCGATCACCACGCGCATCGTTACGCGCATTGTCGACTAAGGAACACGAGCATGAAAGCCAGTGATGTGCGGAGCAAAACCGCAGACGAACTGAAAGATCAGCTCGTCGACCTGAAGAAAGAACAGTTTAACCTGCGTTTCCAGCGCGCTACCCAGCAGTTGGAAAAGCCGGCCCGGGTCAAGGAAGTCCGCCGCGACATCGCGCGGATCAAGACGATCCTCGGCCAAAAGAACGCAGCTAAGTAAGGAATAAAACCCATGCCAAAGCGCGTTTTGCAGGGGACTGTTGTCTCCGACGCTAACGAAAAGACGATCGTCGTCCGCGTCGAGCGCCGTTTCACGCACCCCCTTCTGAAGAAGACAGTGCGTCGTTCCAAGAAGTACCACGCCCACGATGAAGCTAATGTGGCTAAAGTCGGTGATGTGGTGTGGATCGAAGAGACCGCGCCGATCAGCAAGAACAAGCGCTGGACGCTTGTTCCGTCTGCGTAAGAGAAATTGAAATTAGGTCGGCGAGCCGGATGACGGTGCAGCCGGTTCAACTAGAAGGCATCCAGTTATGATCCAGATGCAGTCCAATCTCGACGTCGCGGACAACTCCGGCGCTCGTCGTGTCATGTGCATCAAGGTGCTGGGCGGTTCGCATCGCAAATACGCCTCGGTCGGCGACATTATTGTCGTTTCGGTCAAGGACGCTATTCCGCGTGGCCGCGTTAAGAAGGGCCAGGTTATGAAGGCTGTGGTCGTTCGCACCGCAACCGACATCCGTCGCCCCGATGGCACCGTCATCCGTTTTGACAAGAACGCCGCGGTTCTGATCAACAATCAGAAAGAGCCGATCGGCACCCGTATCTTCGGACCGGTTCCGCGCGAACTCCGCGCTCGCAACCACATGAAGATCATCTCGCTCGCCCCAGAGGTGCTATAATGGCCTCCAAGATCAAGAAGGGCGATAAAGTCGTCGTCCTGGCCGGCAAGGACAAGGGCAAGACCGGTCAGGTCCTGTCCATCATCCCGACCGAAACCAAGGCGCTTGTCCAGGGTATCAACCTTGTGCGCAAGCATCAGAAGCAGACTGCCTCGCAGGACGCCGGTATCTTCACCAAGGAAGCGCCGATCCACCTGTCGAACCTGGCCGTTGCTGACAAGGCTGGCAAGCCGACTCGCGTCGGTTTCCAGATCAAGGACGGCGTGAAGACCCGCGTCGCCAAGTCGACCGGAGACCAGATCGATGGCTGAGACCGTCTACATCCCGCGCCTGCGCACCTACTATGACGAGACCATCAAGGCCGAACTGACCAAGCAGTTCGAGTACAAGAACGTCATGGAGCTGCCCAAGCTCGACAAGATCGTCCTGAACATGGGCGTTGGCGAAGCTGTCAACGACACCAAGAAGGTCAAGTCGGCTGCTGCCGAGCTGGAAAAGATCGCTGGCCAGAAGCCGGTTATCACGCACGCTCGCAAGTCGATCGCCGGCTTCAAGGTCCGTGAAGAAATGCCGCTCGGCGTAAAGGTTACGCTGCGCAAGACCCGCATGTACGAGTTCCTGGATCGTCTGGTGAACATCGCACTGCCGCGCGTCCGCGACTTCCGTGGCCTGAACCCGAACTCCTTCGACGGCCGTGGCAACTATGCCATGGGCATCAAGGAACACATCATTTTCCCCGAGATCAACTATGATCAGATCGATCAGGTCTGGGGCATGGATATCGTGATCGCCACGACGGCCAAGACGGATGATGAAGCTCGTGCTCTGCTGCGCGCTTTCAACTTCCCGTTCCGCCAGTAAGCGGGCAGGGAAGGGATAAAGGATCAGAACATGGCAAAGACCAGTTCCATCGAAAAGAACAACAAGCGCGCCAAGCTCGCTAAGCAGTATGCCGAAAAGCGCGCTGCTCTGAAGGCTACCGTCAAGGACCAGGGCGTGTCGATCGAAGAGCGCTTCAAGGCCACCCTCAAGCTGGCCGAGCTGCCGCGCAACTCCGCAAAGGTTCGCGTTCGCAACCGTTGCGAAGTGTCCGGTCGCCCGCGTGGTTACTATCGCAAGCTCAAGATGAGCCGTATCGCCCTGCGTCAGCTGGGCAACCTGGGTCAGATCCCGGGTCTGGTTAAGTCGAGCTGGTAAGGAGAGACATAAATGAGCTTTTCCGATCCCATCGGCGATATGCTGACCCGCATCCGCAACGCTCAGGAGCGTCGCAAGAATACCGTTTCGACGCCGGCCTCGACCCTTCGTGGTCGCGTGCTGGACGTTCTCCAGTCCGAGGGTTTCATCCGCGGCTACTCGGAGACCAAGTTCGAGAACGGCGCTGCCGAATACGAAATCGAACTGAAGTATTCGGACAATGAAGGCGTGATCCGCACCATCGAGCGCGTTTCCCGTCCCGGCCGCCGCGTGTACGCGTCGGTCAAGAATATTCCTCAGGTGGCTAACGGCCTCGGTGTTTCGATCCTCTCCACCCCCAAGGGTGTGATGGCCGATCACGAAGCCAAGGCCGCTAACGTTGGTGGCGAGGTACTCTGCCGCGTCTTCTAATGCGTGTGGGCCCGAAGCTCATTGAAGCACTTCAAGGCAAGTGAAACCCACTTTCCTGTTGTAAGTGCGGCAAAAACTGATAGGAGCGCGATCAACGTTTCTCGGAAACGCTGATCGGCTCCGTTTTCGGGCACTTTCACGCGCATTGGCTGCGCGGTAAGACGATTACTCAAGGATATAGAATGTCACGTACTGGCAAGAAACCGGTGGCCCCGGTTAATGGCGTTACGGTCACGATCAATGGTCGTGACGTGTCCGCCAAGGGCCCGAAGGGCGAGCTGAGCCTCACGCTCATGGATATCGTCAATGTCGAGCAGGGTTCCGACGGCATCGTCGTCACCCCGGCCAACGACACCCGTGAGGCACGTGCTGCCTGGGGCACCACCCGCGCGCTGATCCAGAACATGGTCACCGGGGTGAGCGCTGGTTTCGAAAAGAAGCTGGCCATTCAGGGCGTCGGCTATCGCGCCGCGCTGCAGGGCAAGGACGTCAAGCTCTCGCTCGGTTTCAGCCACGAAGTGATCTATGCGGCTCCCAAGGGTATTACCCTGGCCGTGCCGGCTCCGACGGAAATCGTCATCACCGGCATTGATAAGCAGCAGGTCGGTCAGGTCGCTGCGGAGATCCGCGGCTGGCGTCCCCCCGAGCCCTACAAGGGCAAGGGCGTGCGTTACGCCAACGAGCAGGTCTTCCGCAAAGAAGGCAAGAAGAAGTAAGGAGCGCCACCTATGGCTATCAGTGCAAAAGGTGCAGACCGCCGCAAGGCTCGTGTCCGCAAGGCGCTCAAGGCTCGTGCCTTCGGTCGCGCCCGTCTCAGCGTTTTCCGCTCGGACAAGAATATCTATGCCCAGATCATCGACGACGCGAACGGTCGTACGCTGGCAGCGGCTTCCACCCTCGAGAAGGACGTGCGCAGCTCGATCAAGAGCGGCGGTACCTCCGAGGCGGCTGCCGTCGTTGGCAAGCTGATCGCCGAGCGCGGTGTGAAGGCTGGTGTTGCCGAAGTGATCTTCGATCGCGGCGCTTACATTTATCACGGCCGCGTTAAGGCCCTTGCAGATGCTGCCCGTGAGGGCGGTCTGCAGTTCTAACAGCGGCGAGGAAAAACATTATGAGCAGAGACGTTCAAGAGCGCGAAAGCGAGTTCGTCGATCGCCTGGTCCACATCAACCGTGTGGCCAAGGTTGTGAAGGGCGGCAAGCGCTTTGGTTTCGCAGCCCTCGTCGTTGTGGGTGACCAGAAGGGGCGCGTCGGTTTCGGTCACGGCAAGGCCCGTGAAGTTCCCGAGGCAATCCGCAAGGCAACGGAACAGGCCAAGCGCCAGATGATCCGCGTGCCGCTGCGCGACGCCCGCACCTTGCACCACGACATCACCGGCCGCCATGGCGCCGGCAAGGTCGTGCTGCGTGCAGCCGTTCCGGGTACCGGTATCATCGCCGGTGGTCCGATGCGCGCCGTCTTCGAAACCCTGGGCATCAACGACATCGTCGCCAAGTCCACCGGTACTTCGAACCCCTACAACATGGTCCGTGCGACCTTTGACGCCCTCAAGCGTGTTGACAGCCCCCGTGCTGTTGCCGCTCGTCGTGGCCTCAAGGTCTCCGAACTGCAGGCTCGCCGTGGCGAGACTGCTGTCGAAGCCTGATAGGGCTCGGGAGAAGACACATGGCAAAAGACAAGACCATCACCGTGAAGCAGATCGGTTCGCCGATCCGCCGCGAAAAGAGCCAGCGCGCGACCCTTATCGGTCTCGGGCTGAACAAGATGAACAAAGAGCGCGAGCTGGTTGATACGCCCGAAGTCCGTGGCATGATCAACAAGATCCCGCACCTCGTCCGTGTACTCGGCGAGTAAGAGGGAGCTCGACAAATGACTCGTTTGAACGAACTTCGCGACAATCCCGGCTCCACCAAGGTCCGCGTTCGCGTCGGCCGTGGTATCGGTTCCGGCGTTGGCAAGACCGGTGGTCGTGGTGGCAAGGGCCAGACGGCTCGCGCCGGTGTCGCGATCAACGGCTTCGAAGGCGGCCAGATGCCCCTTCACATGCGTATGCCGAAGCGTGGCTTCAATGCTTGGAACCCCAAGGATTGGAACCAGGTCCGCATCGACCGCATCCAGGCCTATATCGACAGCGGCAAGCTTGATGCCAAGGGCGTCATCGACGCTGCGGCTCTGGTTGCTGCCGGCGTTATCCGTCGTCCCAAGGACGGCGTGCGCCTGATCGGCTCCGAAGGCTTCACGGCCAAGAAGGTGACCTTCAAGGTTGACTACGCGACCAAGGGTGCAGCCGCAGCGATCGAAGCTGCCGGCGGCAAGGTCGACGTGATCCCGGTCAAGGAAACCTGGAAGAAGACCCCGTACGCTGCCAAGTAATTTGGCTTTGCGCACCCGGCCTTGTGGTCGGGTGCGCTTTTTTGGTTTGTTGCGCTGGGGGCGCAGTCTTATATGCTCCCTGGGCGCTCCGAGCGCGCCTGGCCTCAAAGCCACGGAGCAGGGGCGGATAACTCCGCATCAAGAACCCTGCGGCAACGAAATTTTAGAGCCGACGATTTGACGCGTTCAGCTCATATCAGGCTCTAGGGAGCGAAGTATGGCGTCCGCAGCCGAGCAGCTAGCTCGCAATCTCTCATTCTCGACCTTTTCCAAGGCGAAAGCCCTGCAGCAGCGCATCTGGTTCACACTGGGCGCGCTGCTTGTCTATCGTTTGGGCACCTTCATTCCGGTTCCTGGCATCGATCCCGACGCGTTCCGCGCCACGTTCGAGCAGAGCCAGCAGGGCATCATCGGGATGTTCAACATGTTCTCCGGCGGCGCCGTGGAACGTATGGCCATCTTCGCTCTGAACCTCATCCCCTACATTACGGCATCCATCGTCGTGCAGGTGATCGCCACGGCCTCGCCGCGCCTCGAAGCCCTCAAGAAAGAGGGTGAAGCCGGTCGCCGCAAGATGAACCAGTACACCCGCTATCTGGCGGTCGTGTTCTGCGCCGTCCAGGCATACGGCATCGCTGTGGGCCTCGAAGGCAGCCAGGGCGTGGTTCTCAATCCTGGCTGGTTCTTCCGCCTCTCGACCGTGATCACGCTGGTCGGCGGCACCATGTTCCTGATGTGGCTGGGTGAGCAGATCACCTCGCGCGGCGTCGGCAACGGTATCTCGCTGATCATCTTCGCCGGTATCGTGGCAAACTTGCCCTCGACCATCGCCCAGACCCTGGAACTCAGCCGTACTGGCGCCATTCCCGGCTTTGCTGCCCTTGGCATGATCGTCCTGGCTCTGGTGGTCATCGCCGCCATCGTCTTCTTCGAGCGCGCCCAGCGCCGGTTGCTGATCCAGTATCCGAAGCGTCAGGTGGGCAACAAGATGTTCCAGGGCGAGTCGTCGCACCTGCCTCTGAAGCTCAACACCTCGGGCGTTATCCCGGTGATCTTCGGCTCCTCGCTCCTGCTGCTGCCCGCGACCATCGCGTCGTTCGCCGCCCAGGGCAATGCGCCGGCCTGGCTCACCACGGTGACGGCGCTCCTCGGCCGCGGCCAGCCGCTTTATCTGGCGCTGTTCGCGTTCTTCATCATCTTCTTCGCCTTCTTCTACACGGCGATCGTCTTCAATCCGACCGAGACGGCCGACAACCTGAAGCGCTCTGGCGGCTTCATTCCGGGCATTCGTCCGGGTGAACGCACTGCCCAGCACATCGACTATGTGTTGACGCGCATCACGGTTATCGGTGCACTCTATCTCACTGTTGTGGCTCTGATTCCGGAAGTGATGTTCAGCCAGCTCGCGGTCAGCCAGTTCATTGGCGGTACCTCGCTGCTGATCATGGTGACGGTGACCCTCGATACGGTCAGCCAGATCCAGAGCCATCTCGTGGCCCAGCAATATGAAGGGCTGTTGAAGAAATCTCGCCTTGGAGGGGGCAAGCGCCGATGAGACTGATCCTGTTGGGACCGCCAGGGGCGGGGAAGGGCACGCAGGCAAAGATTCTGGTTGAGGCCTACGGCATCCCGCAATTGTCCACTGGTGACATCCTGCGGGCAGCCATCGCCGCACAAACGCCCCTTGGGCTCGAAGCAAAGGCGATCATGGATCGGGGCGATCTCGTCTCGGACACCATCGTCAACGGCATCGTGTCCGAACGCATCGACGCTGAAGACTGCAAGCCCGGCTTCATCCTCGATGGCTTCCCGCGCACCATCGCGCAGGCCGAAGCCCTCGATGACATGCTCAAGGCCAAGGGAATCAAGCTCGATGCCGTTATCGAGCTGACTGCCGATGCCGACGAACTGGTGCGGCGCGTCATTCAGCGCTCCAAGGACAGCAATCGCCCGGATGACAATCCAGAAGTCATCCGCAAGCGCCTCGATGTCTACCAGACCAGCACCGCCCCCCTCGTCGACTACTATAGCCGGCAGGGCCTGGTGAAGACGGTTGACGGCATGGAAGCGGTCGAAACGGTGACGACGGCCATCAAGGCGGCCCTCGGCAAGTAATCTTCGGCAAGGCGAGTGTTGACTTCGCCTTTTCGAATCCTTAAAGAACCGCACCAGTCTCATGGATTATTGGGCTGGTTTCGGTTTCTCACATTAGGTGGGGATCGAAATCCGGTCCCTTGTTGTTTGAATGACACCCGCCGCGATGGCGCGTGTTGAATGAAGGAGAGCAGACGTGGCTCGTATTGCTGGCGTCAATATTCCGACGAACAAGCGCGTGGTGATCGCGCTGCAGTACATTCACGGTATCGGCGACAAGTTCGCCCAGGACATCGTCGAGAAGGTCGGTATTCCGGCCGAACGTCGCGTCAACGAACTGACCGACGCCGAAGTGATCCAGATCCGTGAAACCATCGACCGCGACTATGTCGTGGAAGGTGATCTTCGCCGTAACGTTGCCATGAACATCAAGCGCTTGATGGATCTCGGCAACTATCGTGGCCTGCGCCACCGTCGTGGCCTGCCGGTCCGCGGTCAGCGTACCCACACCAATGCCCGCACCCGCAAGGGCCCGGCAAAGCCGATCGCCGGCAAGAAGAAGTAATTCCACGCCTGCATGTGCAGGCTGGCATTTTGATTGGAAGCTGCGGATCGAGGTCTGGCTACCCTGTTAGGGGACGCCAAAGTCCTGATCCGCTTCTTCCGTGGTGGAGCTGCTGGCATTACGGCAGCGCCGATACCCAAGAGGACCTGAATGGCTAAGACTGATACCACGCGCATCCGCCGCAAGGAGCGCAAGAACATTACTTCGGGCGTTGCACACGTGAACGCCTCCTTCAACAACACCATGATCACCATCGCCGACATGCAGGGCAACACGATTTCGTGGTCCTCGTCGGGCGTCATGGGCTTCAAGGGTTCGCGCAAGTCGACCCCCTATGCTGCCCAGGTTGCTGCCGAAGATGCTGCTAAGAAGGCCCAGGAACATGGCATGAAGACCCTTGAGGTCGAAGTGCGTGGTCCCGGTTCGGGCCGTGAATCTGCGCTCCGCGCTCTTCAGGCTGCTGGTTTCAACGTTACGTCCATCCGCGACGTGACCTCGATTCCGCACAACGGTTGCCGTCCGCGCAAGCGGCGCCGCGTCTAAAGACTAGACCACTTGGTAAACTCCTGGCCTCGGGGCCAGGGGTTCTATTGTGTTTGCGGCGGTGCGGCCTCCGAGGCCGCGAATTTGAAAGGACAATACCGTGACGATCCAGAGGAACTGGCAGGAACTTATCAAGCCGACCAAGCTGGAGATTGTTTCGGATGGCGCTGACTCGCGTCATGCTTCGGTTATCGCCGAGCCGCTTGAACGCGGCTATGGCTTGACCCTTGGCAACGCTTTGCGTCGCGTCTTGCTGTCGTCGCTTCAGGGCGCGGCGGTAACCGCTATCCAGATCGATGGCATTCTGCACGAATTCTCGTCGCTTCCGGGCGTTCGGGAAGACATCACCGACCTCGTGCTGAACGTCAAGGAAATCGCCATCAAGATGGGTGGCGAAGGCCCGAAGCGTCTTACTCTCTCCAAGCAGGGTCCGGGCGCCGTGACCGCTGGCGACATCAAGGTCTCCGGCGATATCGAAGTTCTGAACCCCGAACTCGTGATCTGCCACCTCGACGATGGTGCCGAGATCAACATCGAGTTCACTGTGAATACCGGCAAGGGCTATGTCCCGGCCGACAAGAACCGTCCGGAAGATGCCCCCATCGGCTATATTCCGGTCGATGCCCTGTTCTCGCCTGTGCGCCGTGTCAGCTACAAGGTTGACGCGACCCGTGCCGGCGAAAGCCTCGACAAGGACAAGCTGACGCTATCCGTCGAAACCAATGGCGGCGTTTCGCCGGAAGATGCCGTGGCTTATGCCGCGCGTATTCTTCAGGACCAGCTTTCGGTCTTCGTCAACTTCGAAGAGCCCACCAAGGAAAAGGCCCAGGACGCTGTCCCGGAACTCGCCTTCAACCCGGCGCTGCTCAAGAAGGTCGACGAGCTCGAACTGTCTGTCCGTTCGGCCAACTGCCTCAAGAACGACAACATCGTCTATATCGGCGACCTCATCCAGAAGACGGAAGCCGAGATGCTGCGGACCCCGAACTTTGGCCGCAAGTCGCTCAACGAAATCAAGGAAGTCCTGGCACAGATGGGGCTTCATCTCGGGATGGACGTGGCCAATTGGCCGCCCGAGAATATCGATGACCTCGCCAAGCGCTACGAAGATCATTACTGATCCGGCGCTGCCAAGATTTTAGGAGATACCCATGCGACACGGTAATCGCGGCCGCAAACTCAGCCGTACCGCTTCCCACCGCAAGGCCATGTTTGCCAACATGTCCGCCGCTCTGATCAAGCACGAACAGATCGTCACCACGCTTCCCAAGGCCAAGGACCTGCGTCCGATCGTCGAGAAGCTGATCACCCTCGGCAAGCGCGGCGACCTGCACGCTCGCCGTCAGGCGATCGCGCAGATCCGCGACGAAGCCCAGGTTGCTAAGCTCTTTGCCGTTCTCGGCCCGCGCTATGCTGAACGTCAGGGCGGTTACATCCGCATCCTGAAGGCCGGCTTCCGCTATGGCGACAATGCCCCGCTGGCCGTGATCGAGTTCGTCGATCGCGACGTCAACGCCAAGGGCCTCGACTCCGGTCCGGTCCAGTACGCTGACGACGAAGCCGAAGCCGCATAAGCTTCGCTTCCACCAAATTCAAAGGGCGGCCCCAGTGGCCGCCCTTTTTGTTTTCCGGCACGGGACAATCACCCCGAGCATGATGTCTTCCGCGCAGGATGTCACTCCGGCCACCCTCGATGTCATTCCACCGACGATGTCACTCCGCCGGCGATATCATTCCATCCGCGGGGTCATTCCACCCACGGTGTCATTCCCGCGAAAGCAGGAACCTCAGTTTCCGGTTCGGCCGTAGTCGCGAACCCAGCGCGCGGGTCACCTGGAGTATCTCGCTCCCTCGCCAGATTCCCCTCCATCGTCATTGCCGGGCTCATCCCGCGCGCGATCTCTTCCACCCAAGGTGTCATTCCCGGCCCCCTTGGGCCCCCGGTGTCATTCCACCCTCGATGTCATTCCATCCACGGTGTCATTCCCGCGAAAGCGGGAACCTCTGTTTTCGGCTCGGCCGTAGTCGCGAACCATCGCGCGGATCACTTGGAGTCTCTCGCTCCCTCACCAACCTTCCCCACCATCGTCATTGCCGGGCCCGTCCCGGCAATCCATCTCCCCTCCGCACAGACCACCGTGGCGAGCCCCCACCGAGAACAGCAAACCCCGACGCCCCAGTAGACCTCATCCTGAGCCCGTCGAAGGACGAGGTCGTGCCCCAGCCCTTCCACCCGTCTACCCATTATCCCCAACCGCAACCCCCGGCAGCGCCAGGAACCATCGACTTTCATGACCGTTCTCCACGATGCTGGGGTTCGGACTGTGAGCTCCAAACGCGCGCCTCCCTCCCCCTTGTGGGGAGGGAATGAGGGTGGGGGCTTTACCGGCCCGCCCGCGCCTCTGCCTCGGCCCGTGCCTTCAGCCTTTCCGGCGGCACACCCATGAATTCCCGCACTTCCACCGGCGCCCGACAAGCCACTGTCGCCTTCTTCCCCCATTCAACCGCTTCATCAAAGTCAGCACATTCGAGCACCCAAAACCCGCCGACATGCTCCTTCGCCTCGACGAACGGCCCATCGGTCACCACCATGCCGCCATTGTTCCGCGCCCTGATCGTCTTGGCGCGCGTCGCCGTCTGCAGGCCGCCGACGAACACGCGAACCCCCTTGGCGATCATCTCCTCGTTGAGGTCGGAAATATCCTTGATCAGCGACGGGTCTTCCTTAGACGGGTCGTAGTCGTCAGGCAGGTGAATTGCGACCAGGAATTGCATTCTAGTCTCCTCTCGAAACCGGCAGGCCGTCGCCGCCGTCACACCTAGACGAGTGGCGCGACCGAACTCAGACTAATTTATCCAATTTTCTTGTCGCCGCTTTTCCAATGTCCCCCGGACAAACCAAAAGCCGCTTCCGCGCGCCTCTTTGAGCGTGTAGGGCAGGGGTGAGAATTGGGGGCAGATTCATGGACCGCATCCTCGTCACCGGGGCCTCCGGCTTCGTGGCCAAGCACGTCATTGGCGAACTCCTGCGCGCCGGTTTTCGCGTGCGTGGCACCGTCCGCAATCGCCGCAAGCTGACCTCCATCCAGGCCGCCATGGACCTCCTCGCGCCTGGTACTCAGGACCGCCTCGAAATCGTCGAAGCCGATCTCCTCGACGACGCCGGCTGGGCCTATGCCATGGAAGACGTGCAGGCGGTCATGCATGTCGCGACCGTCATCGTGGCCGAAGAACCCCGCGACCCGTCCACCGTCATCCGCCCCGCCGTAGAAGGCACCGAGCGCGTGCTGCGCTTCGCCCGCGCCGAAGGCATCCGCCGCATCATCATGACCTCGTCCATCGCCACCGTCGGCTACGGCCACGGCCACGAAACCGGCAAGCGCACCTATACCGAGGCCGATTTCACCGATCTGACCAAGATGCGCCGCCCTTGGGCCTATTGCACCGGCAAAACCCGCGCCGAGCAGGCCGCCTGGGCCTTCGCCAATGGCCAGGGCATGCAACTGACCACCATCCACCCCGGCGCCATCCTTGGCCCCGCCAGCGACCCGGAAACCAGCATTTCCCTCGGACTCGTCGGCGGCCTCCTCGATGGCTCCACCCCCGCCATGCCCCGCATCGGCTTCGCCATCAGCGACGTCCGCGACGTCGCCGCCATGCATCTCGCAGCCCTGCAACACCAGGACAGCATCGGCCAGCGCTATCTCTGCACCGGCCCCTATCAAAGCTTTGAGGACGTCGCGACGATCCTCCGCAAGGCCTATCCGGACTATCCGGTGACCCTGAAAACCATCCCCGACTGGATCATGCGTATTGTCGCCCTGGCGGGCGGCCCCGTCCGCCAGATCATCAACGACATGGGCAACGAGAAGCATTTTGACGGCAGCAAAGGCGAAAAGCTCCTCGGCCGCCCCTATCACACTTCGGAAGAAGCTGTGCTCAGCGCCGCCGAAAGCCTGATCCGTTTCAACCTCATCAAGGCAAAGTAAGCCCCCAGGCTCGATAGAGCCGGTCCAACTCGCGCTCATTCCGGCACACGGCCACCGGCAACCCAGTGCCCTCGGCCATAGCCCGCAGCTTCGCGCCTGACCGGCGCGTGTGCCACAGCCAGTGGATCATCGCCCACTTGATCGAGTCCCGATTGCCCTCCAGCCCCCCCGCGCGCCGCTCCCCCAGCGTGCGCCGGAAATAGCGCAGATACCGCCGCCACAGCGCCTCATCGAGCGAAATGATCCCCGTCGCCCGCTGCAACCGTGCCGGCATGATGGCCGAATAGTTCCCGTCCATCACCCATTCCGGCTCGGCAATCGCCGCCTCGTGCAGCGCCTCGAATTCGTGATCCGGCCGCTGCACCCAATCTGTTTGCGGCGCATGCCGGAAGAGGTCCACGTGTTCAGCCGGAATCCCAACCTTCTTCCCGATCGCCACCGCCAGCGTCGATTTTCCCGCATTGGTCGGCCCCACGATCATGATCCGCCGGCCCAATGAGGAAAGTTCCGGCAGATCGTCCATGATCGTCGCTCCTAGGCAGCGGCCTCCTCGGAAGCCGGCGGAATGGGGAAATTCGAATTGAACAACCCGCCGGGATCATACTTGGCCTTGAGCCGGCGCAGGCGGGCGAGCGTTTTGCCCGGAAATGCCTTTTCAAGCAAGTGCGGCTCGGTCCCCGTCTCAAAATTGAGATAGAGCCCATCCAGCTGCGCCGAAATGCTCGGCCAGATCGCATCCAGCCGCCGCGCCATCGCGTCCCCATAAGCACCCGCATTGAGCGAGAAATTCTGGTGCCGATGCGCATAGGCCGTCTCATCGGCCCCTACATCGTTCACCGCCCCGCCCACAGCCCGCAACTGCATCATATTGGTCGCGCCCGCCGCCAACAGCTCCGCCATCCCCTCGGCCAGCGTCGGCGTCAGATCAGTCACCAGCCCCGCCCGCGACACCAGCCCACCAGCCCCGTCATGGCCCGAAAAATGGCTCGCCACCAGCGCCGTATAGGGAATGATATAGGCCTGGCTCCCCAGCATCGGCCCGACCGAGAGGAACGGCTGCAGCATCGGCTCAGCCACCGAGGGATCATCGCTCATGATAACGACGCTCGCCTGCGCAATCGGCCCGCTACCGGATCGCCCCGGCACCATAGTCAGAAAACTAGTCAGCTCCCGCGGCGCCGCAATGACCGTCTCCGCCCAGCGCGGCAACACGCTCTCTGCATCCGAAAGATCATAAGTGAGCTGCGCAAAGACGACATTCCCGACCGGATAGGCATCCAGCTCCAGCGCCGTCACCACGCCAAAATTGCCGCCCGCGCCACGCAGCGCCCAGAAGAGATCGGCATGGTTCTCCCGATCCGCCCTCACGAACGAACCATCGGCCAGCACCACCTCCGCCGCCTGCACATGATCCAGCGTCAGCCCGTGCTTTCGCGCGAAATAGCCGATGCCGCCGGCCGTCGCGAGACCACCCACACCCACATCGCCATAGTCGCCCGAACTCATGCCCAGCCCATGCGGCGCCAGCGCCGTGGCCACCTCGCCCCAGCGCGCCCCGGGCCCAACCCGGAACAGCCCGGTCTTTTCATCCATCAGCCGGATCGAATTGAGCTGCCCCACATCGAGCACCAGCCCGCCATCATTGGTCGACCGCCCCGATATGCCATGCCCGCCGCTGCGCACCGCCAAGGGCACGTCCTGCCGCGCGGCATAGGTGATAGCCTCGCGCACCTCTTCCGCCGTCCTGGGCCGCATAACCAGCCCCGGATTGCCCTTGTGAATATAGGTCGAGCGATGTTTGGAAAAATCATGATCGCCCGGCTCGATCACGCGCCCGGCCAGCGCCGCCGGCACACTGTCATAATCGATCCCCGCGCGCCGCGCCGCCAGCGCCTGGGCGCTGCGCACCGGCCCGGTCTGCGTCCCCGCAGCCTTTCGCGCCTTCTCGACCTGCGCCCGAACCTCCGGCGCTACGTCCTTGCCAAAAGTCTCGATCGCTCCCGGCGCATCGCTGGGCAGGATAAAGGTCGAAAACCCATGCTCGAGCGCCAGCCCGACCAATTGCTCCACCAGCGCCTCGACATCCTCCGGCGTTGCCAGCCGCCCACCGACATTGATCAGCCGCCGGATTTCCCGCGGATCGCGCCCGGCCTCCACGGCCGCCGCATCGATGATCGCATTGCTCTCGGCAATCGTCGGGCTCTTGATATAGCTCATCGACGGCAACCAGCCGTCCGCCTTCCGCCCGATCAGTTTGAGCATGCGCGGCTTCAGCGCCCCGAGCCAGATGCTGACGCCATGCGCGGGCAGTGGGCCGCGCCGCGCGCCGGCCGCCTTGTGATATTTCCCATCGACCCGCACGCCGCCCGATTTCCCGGCATCCCAGATGCCGCGAATGACATCGATCGCCTCTTCCAGCGCATCCACGGCCTGGCCCGGCGTCAGTTCCTCGCCGCCCATGCCCTTGATCCCGTCCCAGAAGGCACCGGCGCCGAGCCCCAGCTCCGCCCGCCCATGCGAGAGCAGGTCAAGGCTCGCTACCGCCCGCGCCAGAACGGCCGGCTGCCGCAGCGGCAGGTTCAGCACATTGCCGGCAAGGCTGATCCGCTCGGTCTTGGCCGCAACGAAGCTCAGCAATGTCCAGGCATCGAGGAAATTGCTCTGATAGGGATGATCTTGAAACGTGGCGAGGTCCAGCCCGGCAGCCTCGGTCAGCTGCGCCAGGGCGACCACGTCATCGGCTTGCTGCGCGCTCGGCGTGATAAAGGTGCCGAACTTCAGCTCGTGCCCATAATCGGTCATGGCAGGCTCAATGGTTACAAATGGTAACCGACTATTTAGGCGATACCGTCGCCCGTGCAAGTGGACACATGGGTGTGACCGGCGAACAAGTATCTCCGCCACATCTGCCGCCGCATTATCTCAGTAGCCACATCATTCCAGTAGCCCTCATGGTGAGGTGCGGAGCGCTAGCGTAGCCTCGAACCACGAGGGCGTGCCACCGACCCATTCAGCCACTCCCTCATGGTTCGACACTTTGCTTTCCATGAGGGCTACTGGAAACCCGCTCCCAAAACAAAAGACCCGCCCCAGCTCACACCAGGACGGGCCCAATCATTCAGAGGGTAAAACCCCTCACTCGGCCGGCGCCATATCCTTGCCGGTATAAACCTCATCGACCCAATACTGGTCGCGACGATCAAACCCGTTGAACGGCGTCAGCGAAGCCTGGGTATAGGCGCCCATCAGGCCGAACTCGATCCAATCGTCTTCATCGATATCGGCCGGCAGCGTGAACACCTGCGGCAGCACGTCATAGCTGTCGCAGGTCGGGCCCCAGATGGTGAATTCGGAGAATTCCTGGTCGTTGTCGTGAACGCGCGGGCCGCGCCACACGCGCACCGGCGGGGTGAAGTGCATGAACTTCACTTCCATCAGCGAGCCATAGGCGCCGTCATTGACATAGACCGACTGCCCGCCGCGCTGATGTTTTACGCGCAACAGGAGCGAAGTCGACGAGGTCACGAGAGCACGGCCCGGCTCGATGATCAGTTCCGGCTTGTTCTTGTCGCCAAAGTGGTCGGTCACGGCCTGGGCGATGGTCTCAAAATAATAGTCCATCGGCGGCGCTTCGCTGGTCGGGTAGGGGGCCGGATAGCCGCCACCGATATTGAGGCGCTTCAGCTCAATGCCGCTCTCTTCGACGATCCGCGCGGCAGCAGCAATGTGGCGCTCATAGGCATAGGCGTCTTCGCACTGCGAACCCACGTGGAAGCAGAGGCTGGGCGTATAGCCCATCTTCTCGACGGCCTGCACGATTTCGGCCGCGCCCTGTTCCATCACGCCAAACTTGATGCCGAAGTCATAGGACTTCAGCGCCTTGCCGGCCTTGAAACGGGTAGTAACCTCAACGTCACGCGATGGCGAAACGACGGCGGCGAGCTGGTCGAGCTGCTGCGGGTGGTCGATGGTGAAGGAGCGAACGCCGAACTCTTCATAAGCGCGCTCGATTTCGCGCTTGTTCTTGATCGGGTTGTTGTAGTGCATCACAGCGCCGGGCGCGTAGTCGCGCACCAGTTCCATTTCGGTGTTCGAAGCCACGTCGAACGCCTTGAGGCCTTCCTTGTGCAACTGCGCAATGATGTGCGGCGACGGGTTGCATTTCACCGCATAGGTGAGCAGGCCGTCAAAGCCCTTCTTGAAAACCTTCACGGCCCTATGGAACTCCTTCTCCGAGAAGAGGAAGGAGGGAAAGTCCGGCGCCTCTGCCGCGATCAGCGCGGAAGTATTGGCGTAAACGGTCTTCGGCTCGTCAGTCATTGGACAACAGGCCTTTCGGGGCTGGAGAGAGAAGGAAATTCACCGCGTTTACGTGTTTTCCAGTTCGAAAACGCGAGAAAATTGAGCGCTGCATATAGGGCCGTGTGCCCCCTCGCGCAAACGTTTATTTGCCCATGGAAACAACAATGTTCGAACGTCATTTTCATGACAGATTCCGGGCGTTCTGCTCGCGTCGCATTCTGTGAGCCAAATGGCTCGAAACAGGTAGCTGAAAGTTTACCCATGTCTCTGCGAACGCTCGTCTTTTCGGGTCTCGCCGTAGCGGTCATCGCCATCGGCGGCACACTGGCCTTCTCCCCTTGGAACGCTCCGGGGCAGGCTCAGGTTCAAACAGCTCAGGCCCAGGCTGAAGCGCCCCCGCCCGCCGCAGAGAACCGAAGCGTGCCCGCGAGCCAGGCTCAGGTACAATTGAGCTTCGCCCCCATCGTCCAGGCGGTCTCGCCTTCCGTGGTCAATGTCTATGCCACCCGCATCGAGTCGCAGGCCACGTCGCCCTTCGCCAATGACCCCTTCTTCTCCCGCTTCTTTGGCGATCAATATTTCCAGTCCCGCCCGCGCGAATCCCGCTCGCTGGGCTCCGGCGTCGTGGTCGATGGGGCAGGGGTGATCCTCACCAATTCCCACGTCATCAATGGCGCGACCGATGTGCGCATCGCCCTCAGCGATGGCCGCGAATTCGCCGTCGATGTCGTTGTCGAAGACAAGCAGACTGACCTCGCCGTCCTCCGCGTCCGCGACACGCGCGGCGTCACCTTCCCGGCCATCACATTCGCCGATAGCGACGCGCTGCTCGTGGGCGATCTCGTCCTCGCCATCGGCAATCCCTTCGGCGTCGGCCAGACCGTCACCTCCGGCATCGTCTCTGCCCTGGCGCGCACGGGTGTCGAAAGCTCCGACTACGAATTCTTCATCCAGACCGACGCGGCCATCAATCCCGGCAATTCCGGCGGCGCCCTTGTCGATATGCAGGGGCGTCTCGTCGGCATCAACACCGCCATCTATTCCCAATCCGGCGGCTCAGTCGGCATCGGCTTTGCCATCCCCGCCAATATGGCTAAGCTCGTTGCCGATGCCGGCGTCAATGGCGGCGAAATCGTCCGCCCCTGGTTCGGCGCCAAAATGCAGGCCGTCGATTCCGACATCGCTAATAGCCTCGGCATGGACGCCCCGCATGGCGCCCTCATCACCGATGTCGCCCCCAACGGCCCCGCCGCCCGCGCCGGCTTCCAGTCCGGCGACGTCATTCTCTCCGTTGATGGCCAGCGCGTAGACGACCCCAGCGCCTTCAACTTCCGCCTGGCGACAAAGCCCATCGGCCAGACCACCAAGCTCGAACGCCTGCGCGGCACCGCAATGGAAACTCTCGACTTCCCCGTCGAAGCCGCTCCCGCGCCAGCCGACAACGCCACGGCCACCATCTCCGCCGACTCGCGTTTCTCCGGCGTCACCGTCCGCCAACTCGATCCGGCCCTCTCCGAATCCAAAAACCTGCCCTACGACGCCACAGGCGTCCTCATCACCGCCATAACCGCCGGCTCCCCCGCCGAAGCCATGGGCCTCCGAGTGGACGACGTCATCCTTCAGCTCAACGACACCGACATCAAGGATGCGCAGACTTTCAGCACCACGGCCTCCCAGCGGGTCCGGACATGGCAGATCATTCTGCAACGGGATGGACGAGTGAGCAGGGCTATAGTGAGCGGATAGGCTCCAACCGACCGTCGCACCCCAGGCCGTCACCCTCGGGCTTGACCCGAGGGCTCTACACTTGCCGCACCCAACCCAAAGTGAAATGTCCTCGGGTCAGGCCCGAGGATGACGATCGGTGGCACCGCGCTCCAACCTCCACCGTGTCATTCCCGCGAAAGCGGGAACCTCTGTTTGCGAGGCTGGCACCAAACACCCCCTCCCATCCTCCCCCATCAAGGGGGAGGTGCCGCATCGGGTGCGTGGCAATATCCTGCCCAAACCACGGGCCCAACCGAATTCGCCATGGCGAATTCGGTGACACCTCCCCCTTTGATGGGGGAGGCCGGGAGGGGGCCAAACCCTCTGAATCAATCTCTCAACCCCACCCACCAACCCACTGAATCCTAACCCCTTATTCCACTACCACTTCCGGCAATTCCATCCCAGCCAGTGCCTCGATCGTTCCCATCCGCCAGCCCTGCAACCCCTTCAGCAATTCCGTCGCTCCCTCGTCATACCCCCGCCGGCTGATCCCAAACATCGCCACCCCATCCTCCAGCGGCACATACCGATAGGCATTCCACTCCACGATCACCGTCCCGCTGCTGTCATCACTCAGCAGAAAATCCAGAATGATCTCCCCCGTCTCCTCATTCTCGATCAGCGCAAAATTCACCACCGGATCACTCGCCTGCCGCTGCTTCAGCCCATCGACCATCGTCCCGGCCGCGTCCCGCACCGAAATCCCATTGGTCAGCACATCCACCATGAACATCTGCTCATAGGCTTCCACTGATTGTCCCGCGGGCACATATTCCTGCTTATAAAACGTGTCAGTCGGGTGGCTGGTCCAGGCGAGTTCAAAACTCTCCCCCTCGAGCACGAACGGTCCCGGCGCCCCCACCGCGTCGTCCTGCGCCACCGCCACCGAACCCGTGAGACAAACCAGCGCCACAGCGGCAATCAAACGACCAATCATGAGCATTCCCTTTTCCTCTAGCCTCAGTTGAACGCGCAACCCGACCCAAGGCAACACACGAACGAAGCGGGTGCGACGCGCCGCACAATTTGCTATTGAGCCCCCATGTCCGATCTCTTCGCCGCCGATCCCAACGAAACCGACAAGGCCCGCCCCCTCGCGGACCAGCTCCGCCCACGCGCCCTCGATGAAGTCATCGGCCAGACCCATCTCCTCGGCCCCGATGGCACGCTCACCCGCATGCTCGCTTCAGGCCGCCTCGGCTCGCTCATCCTCTGGGGCCCGCCCGGCACCGGCAAGACCACCGTCGCGCGCCTACTCGCCGACCAGATCGGCTTCCGCTTCGAGCAGATTTCCGCGATTTTCTCCGGCGTAGCCGACCTGAAAAAGGTCTTCGAAAAAGCCCGCTTCGAACGCCTCTCCGGCCACCGAACGCTGCTCTTCGTCGACGAGATCCATCGCTTCAACCGCGCCCAGCAGGATAGCTTTCTTCCCGTCATGGAAGACGGCACGGTCGTCCTCGTCGGCGCCACCACCGAAAACCCCTCCTTCGAACTCAACGCCGCTCTTCTCTCCCGCAGTCAGGTCCTGCGCTTCGAGTCACTCGGCCAGCCCGATCTCGAACTGCTCCTCCAGCGCGCCGAAACCCTCCTCGGCTCCGCGCTGCCCCTCACCGACGAGGCGCGCCAAACCCTTCTCGGTCTCGCCGATGGCGACGGTCGCGCGCTTTTGGGCCTCGTCGAGGAGATTTTAGCATCCGCACGCTCCGATGAGACGCTCGATGCTAACAGTCTGCTAACCGTAGTGCAGCGCAGAGCGCCGATTTACGACAAGGCGCAGGACGGCCACTACAACCTGATCTCGGCCCTGCACAAAACCATCCGCGGCTCCGATCCCGACGCGGCCCTCTACTATTTCGCCCGCATGATCGACGCCGGCGAAGATCCGCTTTTCCTCGCTAGACGCTTGATTCGTATGGCTTCCGAGGACATCGGCAACGCCGACCCGCAGGCGCTCCCCCTCGCCATAGCCGGCCGCGACGCCTACCAGATGCTCGGCTCCCCCGAAGGCGAACTCTCCCTCGCCCAAGTCGTTGTCTACCTGGCGCTCGCCCCAAAATCCAACGCCGTCTACACCGCCTTCAAGGCGGCAATTTCCCTAGCGAAATCAACCGGTTCGCCCATGCCGCCCATGGTCATCCTCAACGCCCCCACCAAGCTGATGAAGGGCGAAGGGTATGGCGATGGTTACCAATACGACCACGACGTCCCCGACGCTTTTTCCGGTCAGGAATACTTCCCGGAAAAGCTCGGTCGGCAGCAATTCTATCACCCCGTCGAGCGCGGGTTCGAGCGCGACCTAAAAAAGCGCATGGACTATTTCGCCCGCCTTCGCGCCGAAAAAGCCAGGAAAGACTGAGGCTTACAAATGAACGGCTTCTTCCTCGTCGGCGTCGGCGGCGCCCTTGGTGCCATGGCCCGTTACGGCTTCGCCAGCATCATCGGACGCCTCTGGCCCATGGGCTTCCCGCTCGCGACGCTGCTGATCAACATCATCGGCTCCATCGCCATGGGCCTCTTCGTCGGCCTCATGGCCAAACTTCTCCCCGCCAATCAGGAGGAGCTAAGGCTCTTTGTCGCTGTCGGAATTTTCGGCGGTTTTACAACTTTCTCCTCCTTCTCCCTCGACACCATAGTGCTCATCGAGCGCGGCGAACTCGTTCAGGCGATCACCTATGTCGCCTTGTCAGTTGTAGTTTGTCTCATAGGCCTATATCTCGGCCTTTTGATAACCAGAGGCAGCCCCGCATGAGTGGCGTTCAACATCGGGAAGTCACAGCAGACGAAGACGGCATGCGTCTCGATCGCTGGTTTGCCCGGCATTTCCCCCAGGTCGGCTTCGGCCGCCTGCAAAAGCTGATCCGCAATGGCGAAGTGAAGGTCGACAAGGCGAAAGCCGAGACCAGCACGCGCCTGGCCGCAGGTCAGTCGATCCGCATTCCGCCCGTTGACGATCCCGGCACCGTTCGCCCGGTCAAGGTCAATCAGGAAGATGCGAGATTTCTCAAGGACATAATCCTCTATGAGGATGATGACCTCTATGTCTTCAACAAGCCCCACGGCCTTGCCGTGCAGGGTGGCAGCGGTACCGTTCGCCACCTCGATGGCCTCTTGAAAAGCCTGCCCAACAAGCTCGGCGAAGCCCCGCGCCTCGTGCACCGCCTCGATCGCGATACCTCCGGCTGCCTCGTCGTCGCCAAGACTGCCGCCGCGGCCACGCATTTTGGCAAGGTCTTCATGTCGCGCTCGGCCCGCAAGATTTACTGGGCGCTCGTCGCCGGCAACCCTACGCCCCGCCAGGGCGAAATCTCCTGCTTCCTCGCCAAGCGCGCGACGGAAGATGGCGAGCAGATGGTCGTCGTGAAAAACGGTGTCCCCGGCGCCGTCCATTCGTCGAGCTATTATTCGACCACCGACACCGCCAGCCGCCGCTTCGCCTGGGTTACGCTGAAACCGGTCACCGGCCGCACCCACCAGCTTCGCGTCCACATGGCCCAGCTCGGCACCCCGATCATCGGCGACCCCCGCTATTTCAATATCGAAAACTGGATGCCGGCCCCCGGCCTCGGCGAAGGCCTGCACCTCCACGCCCGCCGCATCGCCCTGCCGCTGCGCAATGGCAAACGCCTTGATATTTCAGCGCCTTTGCCCCCGCACATGCGCGAAAGCTGGGACGCCTTGGGCTTCGACGCCGAGCGTTTCGATGTCCAGGACACCGATCCCGAGGACAATGCATGAAACTGATCATGTTCGACATGGATGGGACGCTGCTCGACACGGAGGCCCTGATCGTCGAGCACATGACCACCACGTTTGAGGCCGCCGGCCTGGAAACCCCGACCACGGCGCAATCGCGCCGGGTCATCGGCCTGTCGCTGCCCGTCGCCATCGCCCGTCTCCTCGGCACCGAGGTGACACCGCTGGCCGAACAGCTCGCCGACGATTACCGCGGCCGCTACCGCGCCTCGCTGGTGCAGGCCGAAGGCCGCGAGGGCCTCTTTCCCGGCGCCC
Source organism: Devosia riboflavina (assembly GCF_000743575.1). Classification (GTDB taxonomy): domain Bacteria; phylum Pseudomonadota; class Alphaproteobacteria; order Rhizobiales; family Devosiaceae; genus Devosia; species Devosia riboflavina. The sequence goes on from NZ_JQGC01000005.1 coordinate 85,383, forward strand.
GCGAAGCCCTCGATTTCCTTGCCACCTGGCCCGATACCCTGCTCGGCATCGCCACTGGCAAGGGTCTTAGCGGCGTTCACCGCCTGACCCAGCTTCACGGCATTGCCGGCCATTTCGTCACCCTGCAGACGCCGGACCACAATCCCTCGAAGCCCCATCCCGGCATGATGCTGCGCGGCATGGCCGAAACGGGCGCCGAGGCCAGGGACACGGTCATCATCGGCGACACCACCTTCGACATCGAAATGGGCAAGGCCGCCGGCACCAAGGCCATCGGCGTGACCTGGGGCCACCACGATCCCCACGAATTGCTTGCCGCTGGCGCCGATCTGCTGGTCGAAACCTATGCCGATCTGCCGCTGGCGATCAAAAAAGTACTGGAATCATAAGATGCGCGACCAGTTGGAAGACGCTCTAAACAATCAGCAATTTGGCTACGGCCAGGCGCAGCACATCAACCAGGTCGAACTACCCAAGCGCTTCTATAAGGATGTAGACGTCGCCCGCACTAATGACGGTTTCGTCGTCACCCTCGACGGCAAGCAGACCCGCACACCCGGCCGCAAGCTCCCCATCGTCGTGCCCGCCCAGTCGATCGCGCAAGCGATGGCGGCGGAATGGGCCGCCCAGGAAAAATACATCGACCCCACCACCATGCCCATGGTGCGCCTGATCAATTCGGCGGTCGAAAGCGGCGAAGAAAACGCCCCGGCCTTCCGCGCCGAAATCGGCAAGTTCGCCGGCAATGACCTGCTGCTCTACCGCGCCGATGCCCCGCAGGAACTGGTCGACGATCAGGAACTGCACTGGGATGGCGCTCTGGTCACGCTGGCGCGTCATTTCGACGTCGCTTTCCAGCCCACCATCGGCATCATCCACCAGCCTCAGCCGGCCTCCACCCTGACCAAGCTCGACACCGCGCTTGAAGGGCAGGGGCTTCTGTCACTGACAGCCCTCGTCTCCATCACCGGCATCACCGGCTCCGGCCTCCTCGCCATCGCTCTGCTGCACCAGTTGCTTGACGCCGAGCAGGTCTGGACCGCAGCCCATGTCGATGAAGACCACCAGATCCGCCTCTGGGGCGAAGACGAGGAAGCCATGACCCGCCGCGCCAAGCGCCGCGTCGAGTTCGACACCGCCGTGTCAGTCGTAGACGCGCTACGGGCTTAGGCCCGCGTCGCAACCCACTCCGCCGTTTCCGGCGAAATCTCGCGCAGCGGCACCAGCACGAAATCGCGCGCATGCGCATGCGGATGGGGCAGGGTCAGCCGTCCCGTCTGCATCTCGATACGCTCATAGGCGATGATATCGACATCGATCAGCCGCGGTCCCCAGACCTCGTGCCGAACGCGCCCCATTTCACGCTCGGTATCGAGGGCCACATGCAGCAGGTCGATGGGTTCGAGATCGGTCTCGACCTCAGCCGCCATGTTGGCGAAATCAGGCTGGTCCGTCTTGCCCCAGGGCTTCGTCGCGATCACCGACGACTGCTTTGTCACCTTGATACTCGGATGCGCATCGAGCAGCCGAATGGCCTCAACAAGCTGCGCCGGCGGATCGCCAATGTTAGCCCCAAGGCTCAGCCACGCCTTCGCCATCACGCGGGCCTCGCGCGACGTAGTTCAATCGCCGCCTCGCCCCGCACCATGGCAATCGGCGCCTCCGGCTTGCGAATACGAATGATAATCCAGTTGATATCGCCAAACCGCTCGAACAGCGCGGTGACAATATTCTGCCCCAGTGCCTCGATGAGCTTGGTCCGCTTGGTTTCAAACGTCGCCTTCACCACATCATAGATATCGGCATAGGAAACCGTGTGCCCGATGGCATCCGTCTTGCCCGGCGCGGTCAGGTCGACCCCGCATTCGAGATCGACGAAAAAGCGTTGCCCCAGCCGCTCTTCCTCGGAAAAGAGGCCGTGATAGCCATAAAAGCCGAGATCGCGGAGGATGATGCGGTCACCCGTAAAAGCTGCGGTCATTGAGATGGTCCTAAAGATTATGGGCCGTAAAGGGTAGCCTGCGCCACGCGGAGCGCATCGCGATTGGCGGCAACGTCATGCACGCGGAAAATGTGCCCGCCGCGCTCATAGCCCTGCACGGTTGTGGCAATCGTTCCCGGCAGCCGCTCGCTAGGTTTATTGTTCAAAAGCTTGCCGATCATCGATTTTCGCGAGGTGCCCACGAGCACAGAGTGCTCCGGATAGGCGTCCACCAACTCCGGCAATTGCCGCAGGATCTGATAGTTCTGCGCCAGCGTCTTGGAAAATCCAAAGCCCGGATCAAGGATCACCTGCGTCCGCGCCAGCCCCGCCGCATCGGCAATATCGAGCGTCTGCGCAAAATAGTCGATCATCGCCGGCAGGGGCAGCGTCTGCGCGTCCCAGCCCTTGTCCCAGTGCATGGCGATGACAGGCGCGCCATAGAGTGCCGCCACTTCAGCCATTTCTGGCGGCCCCTGCAGCCCATAGACATCGTTGATGATATCGGCCCCGGCCTGGATCGCCTGGTCGGCCACCAGCGGCTTGTACGTGTCTATGGAAATCGGCGCAGTGATCCCGGCGCTGCGCAGTGCATCGATCACCGGAATGACCCGATCCAGCTCTTCTTGCACCGCCACGGTTTCCGATCCCGGCCGCGTGCTTTCCCCGCCGATATCGATGATGCCAGCACCCTCGGCAAGCATGGCGCGCGCATGCGCCACGGCCTGATCGAGCGTGTTGTGCAGCCCGCCATCCGAAAAGCTGTCCGGCGTGACGTTGAGTATGCCCATGATGAGCGGATGCGGGCCCAGTTCGAGGGCAGGCCGACGGGGCAGGGGAACGATATGAGTCGTGTGCATTGCAATTCCTGCCCCTCGCTTAGGGGCGCCAAGGCTTCGGCTCAAGCGTATTCTTGTCTTTCGACCCGCGAAAGGCGCTAGCGGCGCTCCCAGGCTTCGAGCAGCGACTTCAGCACCAGCGTGATCACCGCAATCAGCGCCAGCGTCGAGGCGGCGGCGAAGGATCCGGCGATATTGAAGTCGTTGAACAGCAGATTGATCTGCAGCGGCAAGGTGTTGGTCTGCCCGCGGATCGAGCCGGACACGACGGACACCGCGCCGAATTCGCCCATCACCCGCGCATTGGTCAGCACCGCGCCATAAACGAGACCCCAGCGGATATTGGGCAGCGTAACATGCCAGAACATCTGCCAGCCATTGGCACCGAGGGACAGCGCCGCTTCCTCGTCATCCGTTCCCTGCTGCCGCATCAGCGGCACCAGTTCGCGCGCCACATAGGGCGCGGTGACGAAGAGGCTCACGAGCACAATGGCGAGCGGCGTGAACATGATCTGCAACCCGATCGCTTGCATCGCCGGCCCCAGCAGCCCCTGATTGCCATAGAGGAAGAGATAAACGATGCCCGCCACGATCGGGCTGACCGCCGCCGGCAGCTCGATGACAGCCACGAGCAATTGCTGCCCGCGAAACCTGAACCGGGTCACAAGCCAGGCCAGGGCCGCACCGACCACCATATTGATCGGCACGACGATTATGGCGGTGATGACAGTCAGAAAGACAGCATGCAGCGTATCGGGCTTCAGAATGGCGTCGAAATAGGCGCCCACGCCCTCGCGCAACGCAAAGCTGAAGATCAGGGCCAGCGGCACGACCAGCGCCGCGGCGGCAAAGAGAAACGACAGCCCGATGAGAACATTGGCGCCCGCGCTGCGCTCAGCCGAGTGGCCCATCAGGTCTTCCTCTCCACGTAGCACACCTGCCAGGCAGCCAGCAGGTTGGTGGCGACCAGCGTCAGGAAGGCAACCACCAGCAGCACGAAGGCCAGCGCCGCCGCGCCTTCATAATTGTACTCGTCGAGCCGAATGAAGATCAGCAGCGACACGATTTCCGTCAGCCCCGGCAGGTTGCCGGCGATGAACACCACGGCGCCGAACTCGCCTAGCGACCGCGCAAAGGAGAGCACACAGCCGCCGATGAACGCCGGCAAGATCGTCGGCCAGATGATCCGCGTAAAAACCTGCCAGCGCGAAGCGCCCAGCGTCGTCGCCACGCTTTCGAAGTCCACATCGACCTCTTCCAACACCGGCTGCACGGCCCTAACCACGAAGGGAATGGAGGTAAAAGTCATGGCAGCGATGATGCCAAGCTGGGTGTAGTTGACCTTGATGCCATTGGGCTCAAGGAACTGCCCATACCAGCCGGTATCGGCAAAGAGCGTCACCAGCACGAGGCCCGCCACCGCCGTCGGCAAGGCAAAGGGCAGATCGACCAGCGCATCGAGAATCCGCCGCCCCGGAAAGCGGTAGCGGGTAAGAACCCAGGCCAGCAGCAGCCCGATCACGCCATTGATGATCGTGGCAATGAAGGCCGAGCTGAACGTCACCCGATAGGCCGCCAGCGCCCGGTTCGAGCTGACGATCCGCCAGAACTCGGGAAAACCCATGCCCGCAACCTTGAGCAACATGGCAGCGAGCGGCAGCAGGATGATGAGCGTGAGGTAGAACAGCGAAATGCCCATGGACAGCCCGAAACCGGGCAGCAGGTGTTTGCTGCGATGCTGTGCCATGCGTTCCTCGAAATACGATACGGCGCGACCGAAGTCGCGCCGCAAAAACTGGTTTGGCCGGGGCCGTTACTGGTTCACGAAAACCTTGTCGAGCAGGCCACCGTCAGCGAAGTGGTCGGCAGCAACCTTGTCCCAGCCGCCAAAGGCGTCTTCGACAGTCACGAGACGGATTTCCGGGAAGGTCGCGGCGTGGGCTGCGGCAACAGTTGCGTCCTGCGGGCGGTGGAAGTTGGCAGCAGCCACTTCCTGGCCTTCCGGCGTAAAGAGGAAATCGAGATAGGCCTTGGCAAGATCACGGCTGCCGCGGGCATCGACGACCTTGTCGACCACAGCCACCGGGAATTCCGACAGGAAGCTGACCGAGGGAACGACGGCTTCATACTTGTCGGCGCCAAGCTGCTTCACGACGGCCAGTGTTTCGGCCTCGAAGGTCACCAGCACGTCGCCCAGCTGGCGCTCGGTGAAGGCGGTGGTGGCTGCGCGGCCGCCGGTTTCGAAGACCGGAACGTTGGCGAAAAGCTTGGTGAGGAATTCCTCGATCTTGGCTTCGTCGCCGGCATAGGCCTCGGTCGCCCAGGCGCGGGCGGCGAGATAGGTGTAGCGGCCGTTGCCCGAAGTCTTGGGGTTCGGGAAGATCACCTGCACGCCTTCAGCCGCGAGATCGCCCCAGTCCTTGATGGCCTTGGGATTGCCCGAGCGCACGAGGAAGGACGGGAAGGAATAGAAGGGCGCGGCATTGTTCGGGAAGTCGCTGGTCCAGTCTTCCGAGACGTAACCGCCTTCGACCAGCTTCTGCACATCCGTCACCTGGTTGAAGGTAACAACGTCGGCCTGCAGGCCTTCCAGAACTGCGCGCGCCTGGGCCGAAGAGCCGGCATGCGACTGGTTGATGGTCACGGTCGCGCCAGTCGCCGCATAGGCAGCGTTTTCGGCTTCGAACAGCTCGCGCGCGATGTCGTAGGAGGCGTTGAGAATGTCGGTGGGCTGAGCCAGAACCGGGCTGCTGGCAAGAGCAAGCGCCGCAACGGCCGAGAGAAGAAGCTTGTTCATTGTGACGCTATTTCCATGAAAGCGATGGCATTGGTCACAGGTGATGCGATGCCGCTTTTCGGCCGTAAAGCGCTAAATGCTTGCCTCGGATGACTAATTTACGCGCCGCAAAAGCAACGGAAAGCCGTTGCTCCGGCTGCCGCTAAAGCGCGATTTTGTTTCGGCAGTTTATCCCGCAGGCCGCAGCTTCTCGCCATATTTGGCAACGCCGATGCCCGAAACCACCAGCAGCAGCGACAGCACGAGATAGGGCGTCAGCTCGGCAATGCCCAAGGCAACGAGATAGACCGCTGTGAGCACAGGCGTCAGAAAACTGACCACGCCGATCAACTGCGCATTGCCCTGCTTCATGCCAAAATCCCACATCGCATAGGCCAAAGCGAAAAAGATCGACGCCAAAGCGACGATCAGAATGCTCGAATCCGGGGCCGGTGGGGCGCCAAGCACGAACAGCCAGACCGAGCCATTGATCAGCGCGCTGGCACCGAAAATGACACCAAGGAAATTGCTGCTGCTCGAAGGATAGCGTGCCGCCATAGCCGAAAAGACCGCCCAGGTAACGGCGGAAATGACGGCCCAGAAATGCCCCGGCATCAAGTGGAAGCCGCCGACCGACAGCCCCTTGCCGAGAAGCAGCGCGACAATGCCCGAGAGCCCCAAGGCGCCCGCCACCGCATGAAACCAACGAAACCGTTGCCCGAGCGAGATCGTGGTGAGGATGACCACGAGCAGCGGCCAAGTATAGATAATCAGCGTCGCCTCAAGCGGCGGCGCCTGCTGCAGCGCGGCGACCCAGGTCAGGTTATGGCCGCCAATGCCAATGACACCCAGGAGATAGAGCCAGACCGGAACCGTCGTGAGTTCCGGCAGGGGATTCTGGCGCCGCAAAATCCACATGGCGATGAACACCAGCGCGCCGACGCCATCGCCGAGCCCCACATAGAGGAATGGATCGACGCCCACAGCCGACGCGACAATAGGGGCAGTCATCGACCAGATGAAAACCGCGGCGACGCCGCCGGTCGTTCCCCAGGTGGACTTGGTCCCTTGGCCTGCCGCTATGCTCAGTTCCATGAAGTCACGCAAAAAAGAATCCCCGCTTTCGCGGGGATTGTGTGGAAGTCGCAGGTCTCAGGCCGTCGCGGGTTCGGCGAAAAGATCGTACTCGTCGTTGTCGGTTACCTTCACCGAAACGATGTCGCCGATCTTGATCCCGGTGGCGTTGCTGACGATCACCTGGCCGTCAATCTCGGGCGCGTCCCACTTGGAACGGGCAATGGCGACATTGCCCTCGGGACGAACGTCGTCGACGATCACGTCGATGGTTCGGCCAACCTTCTTCTGCAACTGGTGGAACGACACGTTCTGCGCCACTTCCATCAACTGGGCAAAACGCTCTTCCTTGACCTCGTCGGGCACGACGCCTTCGAGTTCATTGGCGGTGGCGCCGGTCACGGGCTCATATTTGAAGCAGCCCGCGCGGTCGATTTCGGCTTCCTCGATAAAATCGAGCAGCATTTCGAAATCTTCCTCGGTTTCGCCTGGGAAGCCGACGATGAAGTTGGAACGCACGGTCAGGTCAGGCACCTGGCGCTTCCAGTCGAGGATGCGGTTCAGCGTCTTTTCCTGGTGTGCCGGACGGCGCATGGCCTTGAGCACATTCGGCGAAGCATGCTGGAACGGAATGTCGAGATAGGGCAGTACGAGGCCCTCGGCCATCAGCTCCATCACCGGGTCGACATGGGGGTAGGGGTAGACATAGTGCAGACGCACCCAGGCACCCAGCTCGCCCAGTTCCTTGGCAAGATCGTAGAATTTCGCCTTCACGTCACGACCGCGATACTTCGAGGTCGCATATTTGAGGTCGAGGCCATAGGCGCTGGTGTCTTGCGAGATCACCAGCAGTTCCTTGGCGCCGGAACGGATGAGGCCCTCGGCCTCACCCAGAATGCCAGCGGCTGGGCGCGAAGCGAGATCGCCGCGAATCTGCGGAATGATGCAGAATGAGCAGCGATTGTTGCAGCCTTCGGAAATTTTGAGATACGCATAGTGCCGCGGCGTGAGCTTCAGCCCGCTCTCCGGCACCAGATCGATGTACTTGTTCGGCACCGGCGGCAGATGGTCATGCACAGCCGAAACCACGTCTTCATACTGATGCGGCCCGGTGATCGCGAGCACGTTCGGGTGCGTTTCGCGGATCATGCTTTCTTCGACGCCGAGGCAACCGGTAACGATCACGCGACCGTTCTCGTTCAGCGCTTCGCCAATCGCCTCAAGGCTTTCCTTCTTGGCGCTGTCGAGGAAACCACAGGTATTGACCAGCACGATATCGGCGCCGGCATAGTCGCGACTGAACGAATAGCCCTGCGCGCGCAGGGTCGTCATGATGCGTTCGCTGTCGACGAGCGCCTTGGGGCAGCCGAGGCTGACTAAACCGATTTTGGGCGCCTGAGTCATGCGCGTGCGGAGGTCCGGAATTGAATTGGATGGCGCGTCATACAGAATGTTGGACGGTTACGCAATGTGACTGACCCTCGCGCGGGGCTTGGCAGACCTTCGCCAAGCGGTGGACACGCACTCTTGAACATCGCAAACAGCGAACAGTGCGTTCCCAAATGTTCGGTTTTTGGAACCGACAGTCTGGGTTAGGCGTCTCCCCCTGGCGCCAGGACCGGCGCCGCACGGGAGTTACAAAAATGTTCGATCGTCTCTCCGCCTATGCGCCGCAGGCCCTCGCCGTGCTGCGCATCATGACAGCCCTGCTGTTCCTCGCCCATGGCACGCAGAAGCTGCTGGGCTTCCCCGCTGCCGAGTTCGCCCCGCCCGCCTTTTCGATTTTCTGGATTTCCGGCCTGATCGAGATCGTCACGGGCGTTTTGATCGCCATCGGTTTCTTCACCCGTCCGGCCGCTTTCCTGGCCTCGGGCACCATGGCTGTCGCCTATTGGATGGCGCATGCCCCGGTCAATTTCTTCCCGGCCAACAATGGCGGCGACGCAGCAATCCTGTTCTGCTTCGTCTTCCTCTACCTGATCTTCGCCGGCCCGGGCGCCTGGAGCGTCAACAAGAGCTGATCGCTCGCTGAGCAATGAAAAAGGCCGCCCGGAGCAATCCGCGGCGGCCTTTTTGTGTCAGGTGATGGGGCTCGTGGGCGGCGTCCGCTTGGCGGTCCGCTTCGGCTTGAACGGCTCGCCCGCCGTAGTGGAGGGCTCCCGGCGGATGTCGCCGTCCGGCGTCACATGCGGCGGCGGCTCGGTCGCCGGGGTGTAATACTCGTCGGCCTCCGCATAGTCGGTGGCTTCGCCATGTTCGGCGAGATCGCGAATGGCGTCGCGCACTTCGTCGAGCAGCGAAGCTGAATAGCGCGAGCGATTGACGGTTTCGCCCGTCGCCTCATGCGCCTTGAACCAAACCAGCAGCGCTTCGCAGCCGATACGCAGGGCGACGAGGGCCGCGAGGCCAAACACTGCAATTTCCAGCAGGCCCCAGAGGCCATCGCCAAAACTGCTGCCGAAGCGGAAAAAGAAGTGGCTGACTGCCCAGAGCAGAATAGAGGCCAAGCCCAGCGCATAAAGGATCGGCACGAGGCGCGGCGACAGGATGGCATCGAGCCGGAACAGCGTCTGGCGGGTGAGAAGGCGTTTCAGGTCGTCCGTAGTCATGCCGGGCTCCTCGATTCGGATTGGCTCAAAGTAGGGCCTTACGCCACGCTGGCAAGTGCGGCGGGCGCCTGGGCCGTCGGCCCAAATATGGTCTCGAACGTGCTCCGCATCACGGAATCAATTTCCGCCATCGAAACGAGCTGCCCGAGATCCTCAAAGCTGGTCACCCCCTGATCGGTAATGCCGCAGGGCACAATCCCATCATAGTGCGCGAGATCGGGATCCACGTTGAGCGAAATGCCGTGGAAGGTCACCCATTTGCGCACGCGCACACCGATGGCTGCGATCTTGTCCTCGCGCCCAAAACCCTTGTCCGGCCGCTGCACCCAGACGCCTACGCGCCCTTCGCGCCGCTCTCCCTTGATATTGTGCGCCTCAAGGGTATCGATCACCCATCGCTCCAGCCCTTTGACGAGGCAGCGGATATCGCGGCCGCGCTGCGTCAGGTCGAGCATGACATAGGCAACCCGCTGTCCGGGGCCATGATAGGTATATTGCCCGCCGCGCCCCGCGGGATAAACGGGGAATCGCGGGTCGATCAGGTCTTCTGGCTGTGCCGATGTGCCGCCCGTATAGAGCGGCGGATGCTCGAGCAGCCACACCGCCTCGGGCGCTTCACCGGCCGCCACGAGGGCTGCGCGATTCTCCATCGCGGCGAGGGTGCTCAGATAGTCCATGGGACCCTCGAACTGCACCCAGTCGACCGCCTGCCCATCCGTCCGATGCAATTTCGAACGAATTTGGCACGCCTCGTCGTCAGTTGTTAAGACTTCCATAACCAAGCCTGAGCAATCCTTAATTCACGAAGCCCCCGGCATTCCGCGAGCGAGATTCTTATTTATGAACACCCTCGACAATATTGAAGTCGATATCACCGTCGAACTCGGCGCCACCATGATGCCGATCCATCACCTGTTGCGCATGGGCCGCGGCGCCGTGATCGAATTGGAGCAGACGGAAAACGATCCGCTCTCCATCTATGCCAACCATACGCTTATCGCCCGCGGCGAGGTAAATGTGGAAGATGGCCAGCTTCGCGTGCTCGTCACGGAAAAGGTCTACAAGCACGGCTGAATTTTTGCGTCTCTCCACAGGCTTGAAAGAAATCTCGATTTAGGTGCTTGAGGTTCGCCAAGTCCTTTGCTACATCCCCACTCGCTTCGGGCGCTTCGGCACTTGAAGCTTCTACCACAGATGTGCGGTCGTGGCGGAATTGGTAGACGCGCAGCGTTGAGGTCGCTGTGCCGCGAGGCGTGGAAGTTCGAGTCTTCTCGACCGCACCATTCTTCCCCAGGGGAAGAAACAAAAAGCTGCCTGCGGGCGGCTTTTTTGTTTTTGGGCCTCAAATCACGGCCTCGTCCTTGATATCGATATTGGGCACCTTGAAACCCATGGCGATCCAGGCCGTGAGGAGCTTTCCGTAAAATCCCATGGTCTGCCAGGTGCCGGCCGGAACCGTGTCGTCCAGCACGACATCTGCGCCGCGGTCGCCGGTCACAGTCCGGATTTCTGGCTCCGGCGCCTGTCCTTCCGGCCAAAGGCTCGAATAAAGGCTGAGCCAGTGCCCGCCCTTGAATTCGAGAAAGACCGGGCTGTTGCAGCAGGTCGCCACCACGCGGCGCGTCGGCGCACTGTCGCTCAGGCGATAGCCCCGCAGCAATTCCTTGCCCTTGGTGATCTCCGCGCGGTCCTTGCGATAGAGCACGAATCGCGTGCCGCCATTCTCTTCCAGCATCGGTCTTGCCAGCGGCAGCTTCTCCATGCGCCCGCCGGCCTCGCGGCAGCTATTGCAGTGGCATTCGGTGGTGATGAAAGGCTCCCCGGTAACGACCATTTCGAACCGCCCGCAGGAGCAGTTGAGGCGCGTGGATTGCGTCATACCCTAGTCATCCTTTGTCGCGGCCGGCTTGCGGCCCTCTGGTGCCTTGAATTGCCAGGCGTCCTGCAGCCGAAGGCTGAGTTCTTCATCGTCGATTGCGGCAAGCCGGACCAGCACCGCGTCATAGCCGACATAGTGGTCGGTCTCGAAATAGATGGCCGGGGAAATTTCCATCAGCAGCACCTTCTGTTCGAGCGGACATTGCAGCACGATCGTCTCCTCGTCGAGGAGCCTGACAAAGGTGCGATCTTTCACCTTGAGGGCAGGGGTGCCGTAGCTCGTCGAAAGCACCACATCCGTCAGCCCGCGCGCATTGGCCAGGGCCGTGATTCGGTCGAAGGCGAGGTCGAAACTGCTCTGGCTCGACATGACCATCTCCATCCTTGCATCACACTAGACACAAACGCTTCAACCGGGACGAAATTGGAAGAAAACTTCGTATTCGCAGTCTGGCGTCTTTATTGCTGATTGGCTACTGCTTGCCTTGCCCCTGAAACCCCGCGGACACGCAAAGGGCTCCCTATGAGCAGCGATTTCGAGACCGAACTCGGCCCAGAGACCGAGATGGAGACCAGCGCGTTCCGCGATGCGGAAGACCGCATCAATTCGCTATGGCTCGAACGCTTACGGGCTTTTCTTGCCGCTGGCCGGGCCGAAGACGTTGCCCTCGTCATGGAGCCGCTCCATGCGGCTGACGTCGGCGACGTGCTCGAACTGCTCGATCACGACGAGCGTCTGGCCCTGGTGCGGCTCCTGGGCGAAAAATTCGACTATTCCGCGCTGACCGAGGTCGACGAGAGCATCCGCCTCGAACTGATGGAAGCGCTGCCCAATGCGGAAATCGCCCGCGGCGTGGCCGGCCTCGACAGCGACGACGCGGTGGCGATTCTGGAAGACCTCGAAGAGGAAGACCAGAACGAGATTCTCTCGGCCCTGCCGACCTTCGAGCGCCTGAGCCTCAAGCGCAGCCTCGATTTCCCCGAAGATTCCGCCGGCCGGCGGATGCAGACCGAATTCATCGCCACTCCGCCCTTCTGGACCGTGGGGCAGATGATCGACTACCTGCGCGCCGAGCGCGACCTGCCGGATGAATTCTACCAGATCTATGTGGTCGATGCCGGCTACAAGGTCCTCGGTACGCTGCCGCTCGACCGCGTGCTGCGGGCACAGCGCGCCACCAAGATCGAATCGATCATGAACACCAATCTGGTGCTGGTCGATGCAGCCGAGGACCAGGAAGAGGCCGCCCGCGCCTTTGAACGCTATGACCTTGTCGAAGTCGGCGTGGTCGATGAAAACGGCCGCCTCGTCGGCGTCCTCACCATCGACGACATGGTCGACGTCATCACCGAAGAGGCCGACGAAGACATCAAGCTGCTCGCCGGCGTGGGCGATGAAGACGTGTCCGACACGACCTTTGATACCGTCCGCAGCCGCGCCCCCTGGCTCGCCGTCAATCTCGTCACCGCCGTCCTCGTCTCGCTGGTCATCGGCCTCTTTGGCGGCACGATCGACAGCATGGTCGAATTGGCCGTGCTCATGCCCATCGTCGCCTCCATGGGTGGCAATGCCGGCGCCCAGACCATGACCGTCACAGTGCGCGCCATCGCCATGCGCGAACTCGAAGGCGGCCGCCTTCGCCGTCTCATCCGCCGTGAAATGGTCGTCGGCTTCTTCAATGGCGTGATTTTCGCCATCCTCATCGGCCTCGTCACCTGGCTGCGCTATAGTAATCCGCAGCTTGGCGTGGTCATCGGCATGGCCATGATCACGAATCTCGTCGTTGCCGGCACCGCAGGAATATTAATTCCGCTGACCCTCGATCGCTTCAAGGCAGACCCTGCCATTGCCTCGGCGGTCTTTGTCACGACTGTCACGGATGTCGTTGGATTCTTCGCCTTTTTGGGCATTGCCGGTCTTTGGTTCGGGCTTTTTTGAAGCCCGAAACCGGTTGTCCACTGTTGCAGATGGGTCACTTGCAAAGGTTACGTGACACAGTTAACGCTTGCTGACCGGCTACTTGGAGCGTCCAGAGCGGCCGGAATGGACGGCTGACAAGGAGCGGCAAAATGCGCAGTCAACCGAAGACCCTGGCCTGGCACTCCATTAGCTGGGCCCTCGTAGCCCTTCTTTCGATGGGGCTCGTTATCTCGGTGGTTGCTGGCGTCTAGTCAGCTGGCAATAGGCACCGAAAAGATTTAGGGAAGGGCGCCCTTGCCACAGGGCGCCCTTCCTTTTGCAGCAAGGTCCTTCGCATGAAACTGCTCATTGGAAACCGCAACTATTCGTCCTGGTCGCTCCGCCCCTGGCTGGTCCTGCGCCACTTCGATCTACCCTTCGAGGACGAAGTCCTGATGCTCTCGGGCGAAGGCTGGACCGAGGCTCTCGCGGCCCGATCGCCAACCGGCAAGGTGCCGGTCCTGATCGACGGGGATTTGGTCATTCCAGAGACCCTGGCGATCATGGAATACCTGGCCGACAAATATCCCGAAAAGCACATCTGGCCCGCCGACAGACGAGACCGTGCTTTGGCGCGTTCCGCAGCCTCCGAAATGCATGCCGGCTTCAATGCGCTTCGCAGCAACGCGCCCATGAACCTGCGCGCCTCCCATCCCGGCAAGGTCGATCCAGACCTCGTCCGCCAGGATCTGCACCGCATCGAGCAGCTCTGGGGCGAATTCCTGTCGCGCTCCGGCGGTCCATTCCTCTTCGGCGAATTCTCTGCCGCCGACGCCATGTTCGCCCCGGTCGCAACGCGCCTTCGCACCTATGCCCTACCCATCTCCGACATGGCCAACAGCTATGTCGAAGCCATATACAGCCTGCCGGCCTTCCAGGACTGGCTGAAACTGGCGCTCCACGAACCCTGGGTCATCGATCGCGACGAGATCGACGTCATCCAGGGCCGCGTCGCCCCCGGGACTATCGTATGATTCATATGGTCAAACTCTGCGTCGGCATTTCCAGCTTCGAGGAGCTGGAAAGCTATCGCAACGAACGCGCCCATTGGTGGGGTGCCGACTATGGCGAGGATGTCCACGTCCATCGCACCCGCATGATGCCCAAGCGTGCCGCTGAAATGGAAGGCATAGCCTCGATCTATTGGGTCATTGCCGGCTCCATCGTCTGCCGCCAGCCGATTCTGCGCCTCGCGCCCTATACCGATGCCGAGGGCAAGGACTACTGCGACATCATCATGTCGCCCGAACTCGTCCGTACGATTCCCTATCCCAAACGCCCCTTCCAGGGCTGGCGCTATCTCGAGCCCAAGGACGCTCCGCCCGATATCGCGGCCAATGACGCGGAAAACTCGGTCGAGATCGCCGCCGAACTGGCCCGCCTCGGCCTGTTGTGAACCCCCGTAATCGCGTCGCATTAATCGTTTAACGATTGTTAATCTTCGCCCCACTTGTGCATAAGGCGTGGAGAGTCGAGAATCCGACGACTGATTTGGGGGCATGATGGTTCGGCAGGCGGCGCATGTCATCGTCGTAGGCAATGAAAAGGGCGGGTCGGGCAAATCGACCACGGCCTTCCATCTGGCCATCTATCTGCTCTACCAGGGCTACAAGGTCGCCTCCATCGACGTCGACAGCCGCCAACAGACACTGACCCACTACGTGCGCAATCGCCGTGACTGGGCCCGGCAGCGCGGCCTCAGCCTGCCGCACACCACCCACTTCCACCTGCCTCTGGCCCGCGGCGATTCCCTCAAGGAAAACAACCGCGTCGAATTCGACCTCTTCCGCCAGGCCATTGCCGAGGTTGAGCAGTCGAGCGAATTCATCGTCATCGACACGCCCGGCTTCGACACCAACCTGACGCGCCTCGCCCATTCGCTCGCCGATACGCTGGTAACCCCTGTCAATGACAGCCTCATCGACCTCAACGTCATGGCCCATGTCGATCCCGTCACCGGCGAGCCGCGCGAACTCAGCCACTATGCCCGCCTCGTGCAGCGCGCCCGCTCCGAGCGCCTCGCCATCGATGGCCGCACCATCGATTGGGTGCTCGTGCGCAACCGCATTTCCATGCTCTCGTCGCGAAACATGCGGCAGGTGCAGACCATGCTCGAGCGCATCGCCATGCGCCTCGGCTGCCGCGTCTCCGATGGCATTGCCGAGCGCGTGATCTTCCGCTCACTCTTCCCCACCGGCATGACGGTATTCGATCCCTTGGACGACGAGCTGCTCGGCGGCGTCCCGTCCATGTCCCACTCCAGCGCCCGCCAGGAATACCGCGCGCTCGTCGCCGCCCTGAACCTGCCTTTCAGCCGCCGCGCCGAAGCCCGCCGAGAAGTGCTGGAAGCCGGCACGCGCGGAACCGACGCCAATCGTTTCGTGCACATGGCGCCGTCTGAAAGCTGATTTTCAGTTCGAGCAGGCGCGGGGCAGGGGCACCGCACCCTCCACCATCGTCACCACCGGGCTTGTCCCGGTGGTCCATCTCCCCATACGCGCATACCAAATGGATGGCCGGACGAGCCCGGCCATGACGAAGACTTGGTTATGCAAGTGGGTGAGGTTCCGTTACCTACTGCCCGCGAGCATAGGCAATCTTGCGCGGCTCCGCCGCTTCCACGGCAGTCTGCCGCTGATCGTAGATATCGCGCGCATCGATGATCGAGTGATGGTTTTCCGCGGTCCAATCCCACAGGGCGTTGATCGGCTCCTGCAGTGTCTTGCCCATTTCGGTCAGGCTATATTCCACCCGCGGCGGCACCTCGGGATAGATCGTGCGGCTCACCAGCCCATCGCGCTCGAGATTGCGCAGGGTCAGCGTCAGCATGCGCTGCGAAACGCCGTTGATCAGGCGCTTGAGTTCGTTGAAGCGCAGCGTGCCGTTGCGGCTCAGCATGCCGACGACCATCACGCTCCACTTGTCGCCAATGCGGCTCAGCACATCGGACATCGCGGAGCAGTTCGAGTGCTTGGATGTATCGGTCAGTGACATGGCTGTGCCTCCTAGTTCGGGTACTTGGGCACTTATATAGACACAGTTACTAGTTGTGACTAGTGTGACGAATGGTCAACAGGGGGAAACGACCTATGAACAAATGGAATATCGGCCTTTGGGTTGCGCAGGTGATCCTCGCAGCCGTCTATGTCATGGCGGGCTTCATGAAGCTCACCCAACCCATCGACGCGTTGGTCGCCTCGGGCATGGCCTATGCCGGCGACTATCCCGAACTGCTCACCCGCTTCATCGGCACTATGGAAGTACTGGGCGCCATCGGTATCATCCTGCCCGCCGCCACCCGCATCGCACCCTTCCTGACGCCTCTCGCGGCGCTCGGCTTCTCCACCATCCAGGTCCTCGCCATCGGCCTGCACAGCATGCGCGGCGAATTCCAGGTCTTGCCGGTCAATCTTGTCCTCCTGGCTCTCTCGCTCTTCGTTCTCTGGGGCCGGTTGCGCAAGGCGCCGATCAGCCCACGCTGAGTCCAAACATCACTGATAGACCGATTGACAGGCTCCTCCGGGGCCTGTCTTTTTTCGCAACTATTGCGCCCGGAGGAGAATACGGTGACCAATCGCATCGAGCAGCTTTTGTCGGAAATGACGCTTGAGGAGAAAGTTTCCATCCTCTCCGGCGAGGATTTCTGGTCGGTTCCCGCTGTCGCTCGCCTTGGCATCGGCAAGCTCCGCGTTACCGATGGCCCCAATGGCGCCCGCGGTGGCGGCTCGCTCATCGGCGGGGTCAAATCCGCCAGTTTTCCCGTCGGCATCGCCATCGGCGCCACCTGGAATGTTGCTCTGGTCGAAGAAATCGGCGCGGCCCTCGCCGACGAAGTCAAATCCAAAGGCGCGCATATGCTGCTCGCGCCAACAGTCAACATCCACCGCTCGGTCACCAATGGCCGAAATTTCGAATGCTATTCGGAAGATCCCTTCCTCTCCGCCGAGCTGGCGGTGGGCTATATAAAAGGCCTGCAAGGGCAGGGGATCGGCGCCACCATCAAGCATTTCGTCGGCAATGAAAGCGAAATCGAGCGCACGACCATGTCGAGCGAAATCGACGAACGTTCCCTGCGCGAAATCTACCTCATCCCGTTCGAATGGGCGGTCAAGAAGGCCGGCACCTGGGGCGTCATGAGCTCCTACAACCGCCTCAACGGCACCTTCACCTCCGAGCACAATTGGCTGCTGACGACCGTCCTCCGCAATGAATGGGGTTATGATGGCATCGTCATGTCCGACTGGTTCGGCTCGCACTCGACCGCCGAAACCATCAATGCCGGCCTCGACCTCGAAATGCCGGGCCCCGCCCGCGACCGCGGCCAAAAGCTCATCGACGCCGTCAACGCGGGCGCAGTCTCCGCCGAAACGCTCGACAAGCGCGTAACCGCCATGTTGCGGCTTATGGAGCGCGTCGGTTCGCTCGACGATCACCGCCCCCATCAGGAACAGGCCAATGACCGCCCCGAGCACCGCGCCCTGATCCGCCGTGCCGGTGCCGAAGCCGCCGTGCTGCTCAAGAACAACGGCGCCCTGCCGCTAAAGCCCGAAAGCCGCGTGGCCGTCATCGGCCCCAATGCCAAGCGTGCCCAGATCATGGGCGGCGGCAGTGCCCAGCTCAACGCCCACTATCGCGTCTCGCCTTGGGAAGGCCTCGTCGCCCAGCTTGGCGAAGACCAGCTCTCCTACGCCGTGGGCTGCGGCAATGACCGCTTCGAACCACTCCTCCGCGGCACAATGACTGTCGAGTATTTCGCCAACGAGAAGCTCGCAGGCGAGCCTGTCCATATCGGCACCCAGGAAGACGCCCAGGCCTTCTGGATCGGCCACGTGGCTGACGGCAAGGTCGATCCCTTGCATTTCTCCGCCCGCGTCCGCGCCACCTATACGCCTGAAAAGTCCGGCACCCACCGTGTCGGCATCTACTCCGCCGGTTTCGCCAAGGTATTCGTCGACGGAAAACTCGTTGCCGATGCCTGGACCAGTTGGACCAAGGGCCGCACCTTCTTCGAAGAGGGCTGCGACGAAGTCGTCGGCACCGCTGATCTCGAAGCCGGTCGCACCTATGACGTGACGATCGAGTTCGCCACCAAGCACTTTGCCACCCTCGGCCTCGCCGCCTTCGCCTGCGGCATCGGCCTGCCATTCGGCGACGCCGATATAGCCGAGGCCGTCCGCACGGCCCGCAATGCCGATGTCGCCGTGGTCTTCATCGGCCGCAACGGCGAGTGGGACACCGAAGGCAGCGATCTCCCCGGCATCGAACTGCCCGGCCGCCAGAACGAGTTGGTCGCCGCCGTGGCTCAGGCCAACCCGAACACGGTTGTAGTCCTCCAGACCGGCGGCCCCGTCGAAATGCCCTGGATCAACTCCGTCCGCGTCGTCGTCCAGACCTGGTACCCCGGCCAGGAAGCCGGCAACGCCATCGCCGACGTCCTAACCGGCTCAGCCGAACCCGGCGGCCGCCTGCCGCAAACTTTTCCAGTGCGCTGGTCCGACAATCCGGCCCATAGCCAGGACCGCGAAGTCTATCCGGGCCTTGAAGGCAAGGTCCGCTACGAAGAAGGCATCTTCGTCGGCTATCGCCACTACGATCGCCTCGGCATGACCCCGCTCTATCCCTTCGGCTTCGGCCTCGGCTACACGACCTTTTCGGTCAGCGATCTCACCGTCGACGACAGGGGCTTCGAAGCCGACGGCAATGTCACCGCTACCGTGACAGTCACGAACACCGGCGCCCGCGCCGGCTCCACTGTCGTCCAACTCTACGTGTCCGACACAGAATCCTCGTCGCCCCGTCCCGCCAAGGAACTAAAGGCCTTCGCCAAGGTCGCGCTCGAAGCCGGCGAGAGCCGCCAGGTTACCCTCACCCTCGACGCCCGCTCCTTCGCCTTCTTCCGCACCGAGGCAAAGCATTGGCTCGTCGAATCCGGCGACTTCACTCTCCGCATCGGCCAGTCTTCAGCCGACCTGCCGCTGACGGCCACCATCAAGCGCAGCACGATCCTGATGCTGCCCGTCTAGCAAGGCCCGATGCAGGAGCAAGCCTCCCGCTCAATCGGCGCTGGGGGACCACCGGGACAAGCCCGGTGGTGACGACCAACGAGAGGCCCTCGCGCAAGTCGGTCTAAGCCGCCTTATGCTCGCTGCCATAAAGCCCGAGATAAAAGTCCATATCGCCATTGCGCATGCCGAGCGATTCAAACACCGCCCCCATGAAACTGACAGGCGCGGTTCCCGGCGCCGTAACGATCTTGCCTGAAAGCACCGCCTGCGGCTGATCCCGATAGTGCTCAACGCCCTTGTAGCCCGTGTCGGGCAGGCTCTCCGGCCCATTGGACGTATGCGCCACCTCATCGAGCAGTCCCGCCCGCGCCAGCGCCAGCGTCCCGTCGCAGATCCCGCCCACGGTCTTGCCGGCAGCGTGTGCCTTGCGCAACACCTCGGCAATATCTGGCGCGCAGGGCGTGCTCCAGATGGTCCCGCCATTCACCAGCAGCGCATCGATCTCGTCGACATTGATATCCGCCACCGCCATGTGCGGCGTCACCTTCAGCCCGCCCGAGGAAACCACTTCCTCGCCATCCGGCGTCGCGAAAAGCGTATTAATCCCATAATAGCTGCGGGCTGCAGCGTTGAGCAGGGCGGTTTCCCAATCGGCATAGCCGGGCGTGAGAATGGTAACAAAGGTGGTCATGACGTGATCCTTATTGGTTCGAGCGTCAGGATTTCTCTTTGCCGCGACAATCTGCGTCAGCAGCCCATTCACGGTCCCGTCAAACTTTGCCCCATTTCTTGAGGCTTCAGGAGGACGCTGCTAAGAGTGGCCGCGTCCCCGTAAGACCTGCTTAAGAGATTCCCCGTGCTGTTGTTGCGCCGTTTTGCCATTGCCCTTGTCCTGAGCTTTGCAAGCCTGGTGCCGGCATTCGCGACCCCGCTCCTCCTCGTCGATCGCGATACCCTGCAGGTGCTCTACGCCGAGGATGCCGGCCAGCCCTGGCACCCGGCTTCCCTCACTAAGCTGATGACCGCCTATGTGGCCTTCGAGGAAATCGCCAAGGGCACGATAACACTCGAAACCCCGGTGACCCTCTCGAAATACGCCCTGAGCCAGGCGCCCAGCCGCTCGGGCCTCAAGGTCGACACCTCGGTCTCCATGGAAGACGCGCTCTACATCCTCATCGTCAAGTCGGCCAACGATATGGCGGTGGCCATTGCCGAAACCATTGGCGGCAATGAGGCCAGCTTCGTCGCCAAGATGAACGACGTCGCCCAGCGCATGGGCCTGACGGCAACGCATTTCGTCAACGCCAATGGTCTCCACGATCCGCGCCAGGTGACCACGGCCCGCGACCTCGCCATTCTCTCGCTCTATATCGAGCAGAGCTTCCCCCAATACATGCAGATGTTCCGCACCAGTGTCGTGCGCATCAACGGCCAGAAGCTCGAATCCCAGAACGAAATTCTGACCACGTTCGCCGGCGCCATCGGCATGAAGACCGGCTATGTCTGCGCCTCGGGCCTCAATCTCGTGGCCGACGTCGACCGCAATGGCCGCCGCCTCATGGCGGTGGTACTCGGCGGCTCCTCTGGCCGCGATCGCAACGAACGCGCCGCCGAACTCTTCCTCAAGGGCCTTTCGGGCGCTGCGACCGGCACCGGCCAGAATATCCTCGCGCTCCCCAATGCCGTCGGCGCCGCGCCGGTCGACATGCGCCCCAATATCTGCGGCAAGGGCGCCGCCGAATATGTGAAGGCCCAGGAAGCGGCCTTTCCAATGGGTTTGAAGGGCCAGCCGAGCTATCTCACCGACACCGTCGCCGCGCTGGAACACGTCGCCACCGACCTCGGCCGCGTGCGCACCGGCATCGTCCTGCCGCGCCCGCGCCCGGCTCACACTCCGGCTTTTCCAGTTGTTCAGGACGTCGCGGCCAACACGGCCACCGAAGCCGGCCTCCGTCCCGGCCTGGACCTCGCCACCAATCCCGGCATCCCCTATCCCCGCCCGCGGCCTGTGTTCAGGTAAAAGCACCTTCCGCCATCGTCACCACCGGGCTTGTTCCGATGGTCCATGCCGCAGCCAAGGTGAATTGCCGGGACAAGCCCGGCAATGACGACGCTAGATAATTGAGCGTTTAGTC
Source organism: Devosia riboflavina (assembly GCF_000743575.1). Classification (GTDB taxonomy): domain Bacteria; phylum Pseudomonadota; class Alphaproteobacteria; order Rhizobiales; family Devosiaceae; genus Devosia; species Devosia riboflavina. The sequence continues at coordinate 106,640 of NZ_JQGC01000005.1, forward strand.
GGGCTACCCCGCCACGATTTCAAACCGCAGCACCTCGCCCTCAGAGCTCGCCTCGCACGCATGTCCGCGCTGCCGGCAATAAAGCGGAATATCGATCGCCGCCATGGGATCGGTCGCGAGCACTGTTAGCCCGCTCCCTTTCGCCAATCCCTCAAGCTTCTTTTCCAGCTTCAGCACGGGCAGGGGGCATTTCAGCCCCCTGGCGTCGATCACCTCCGGCTCAGTTGGCAACGACGAGTACCCAATAGACCCCGTAGCTCGAGGCCGCATTATAGGCCACGCCAAGGCCGGCCTTGCTGCCCTGCGCCACGAGACCCGCCGCGTCGGCAGGGCTATTGCGCCAGCCCGAGAACGTATCGGCAAAGGTCGCATAACCCGCGCTGAGCTTCATCACGGTCATACCCGCCGGCGTCGCCGGAGCCGTGCCCGTCTGGGCATACTGATTAGCCAGCGCCTGTGCCGTGCCATCAAGCCCCGTATCGGCCACGAGCGCCGGAACGCCGCGGGTCGAGCGATAGGCATTGATCAGGTCGATCGCCTGCGCCCGATCAAGGCGTGCATTCGGCTGGTCCATACGGGCGGTCAGGCCCGAGGCGAGGGCCACTGGCGCGCCGCCGCCGCCCATCATCGAGCATCCGGCAATGGCGATCGTGGCGGAAAGGGCAACACCGAGGGCGGCGATACGAAGAAACGAGGTTTTCATTGGAATCCTTTTTGGGCTCGTGGGGCCGATTGCCGCCAAACTCTCACGGCGAACCTGATGTGAGGTTAATCCGCCAGCGGCGGCATTGCCGCGCGCAAAACCCCAAACTATGGTCGCCTCAGCCTTGTCCGCCACATTTGCGGCAGGGTCTTGGCAGGGCACAGCTTTCCTGCCGCCGGAGGGGAAGAAATGTCGGCCACAATTCACGAAGTCATCGATGAGCGGTTTCGCGATCTCATCATCGGCAGCGCTCAGCTTGAGCAAATCTATACCGGTTGCCGCTGGGCAGAGGGGCCAGTCTGGTTCAAGGATGGCGATTATCTGCTCTGGAGCGATATCCCCAACCATCGCATGATGCGCTACCAGCCCGATGGCACGGTTTCCGTCTATCGCGCCAATTCCAACTTCTCCAATGGCAATACCCGCGACCGCCAGGGGCGCCTCGTCTCCTGCGAACACGGCTCGCGCCGTGTCACCCGCACCGAATATGACGGCACGATCACCGTCCTCGCCGACCGTTTTGAAGGCAAGCGCCTCAATTCGCCCAATGATGTGGTGGTGCATTCCAATGGCGGCGTCTGGTTCACCGATCCCACCTACGGCATCCTCACGGACTACGAAGGTTTCCAGGCCGAGCCCGAACAGGCAACGCGTAACGTCTATCGCCTCGATCCAGACAGCGGCCACCTGACCGCCGTCGCCACCGATTTCCTCCAGCCCAATGGCCTCGCCTTTTCACCCGATGAAAACCGGCTCTATGTCGCCGATTCCGGCTCCAGCCATAAGCTCGACCACCCGCGCATGATCCGTGTTTTCGACGTCGTCGACGGCAAGACCCTCGCCAATGGCCGCACCTTCTGCACCCTCGACAGCGGCATTCCCGACGGCATGCGGGTCGACGTTCACGGCAATCTCTGGACCAGCGGTGGCCCGGCCGTCCATTGCTACGCGCCCGATGGCACGCTGCTCGGCCGCATCAACGTGCCCGAAGGCGTCGCCAACCTCACCTTTGGCGGACCGAGAGGTAACCGGCTTTTCATCACCGCCACCACCTCGGTCTATGCCATCTACCTGGCCGTCAGCGGCGCCCAAAAGCCCTAGTGCCGGAATTCTTCGCTGCCGGCCCAGTGGTCATCATCCGCTGGGCCGTCTTCGTCTTCCTCGTAAAAACTGTCCTCGTCGTCTTCGAGGCTTTCTCCCGCGAGGCGTTCCAGCGCATCGACATCGTCGGGCGATAGGGCGTGGGAGTGGTTGGCCGGATCGTCCAGCACCACATCCTCGATGCCGAAATTGCTGTCCGTCGCCTCGCGATCCCCGCTCAACTCCTCGATGGCCCTATCGAGTTCATCGAGCATGGCTGCCGGGTCTTCATCGCCCCAGTCGCCGCTTTCGCGAATGGCCGCTTCGTCGCGCATCTCGCGCAGTCGCGCCAGTCTTTCGTCGACCGGCCGGTCATCGCCATAGAGCAGGTCTTCGATTTCGCTCTGGCTGTATGGCTGGGCAATGCCCGCCTGGTCCGCATTGTCGAAATTGGTTTCCTGGGGCACCAGCCCGCCGCGATGGTGCATCTGTGCCATCTCTCGTCTCCCTGTTGCTGCGAGATGACGGCACAACGCCTTGGCAGTGCGAGGGTTCGCCTGCGCCATGCAAATGTGATTGAGGGGAGGGCGGGCCCGCAGGCCCGCCTTGCGGGATCAGGCCGGCTGGCCAGCGATATTGACCATCCAGCTCACGCCGAATTTGTCGACCAACATGCCGAAAGTATCGCCCCACGGCGCTTTTTCGAGCGGCATCATCGGCTGTCCGCCGGCCGAAAGACCGTCCCAGTAACCGCGCAACAGCGCCTCGTCGTCGCCGCTCAGCGATGCCGAAATATTGCTCTCTTCGGGGATGGGCATGCTGGCCGGCGCGTCGGCGATCATCAGCGTCATGCCATTAGGCGCATCGAGCTGGCCATGCATGATCTTCTGCGCCTCCGCCGGATCGTGCGGCATGCCGCCCTCGGCATAGGTCGACAGGTGCAGCTCGCCGCCGAAAATCGAGTGATAGAAGGCAAGCGCTTCGCGGGCATTGCTGCTGAAGTTGATATAGGGATTGAGACGTACGGTCATGGCTGTCTCCTCTCGCTGGCCGATGTGCAAGCCTAGACCTCTCTTGTGACGGGAAATAGGGGCTAGTCGGTCGCCCGAAATCCGCGCCTCTGCCGCAAGACTACCCAGAGTACGAAAGGCGCCATGACCAGTCCCGCCCAACCATAGGATGGGAGAATGCCCACCCAATCAGCCAGAAACCCAAATCCCAACGTCGCCACGATACCAACCACGTTCTCGGCCATGACCAGCGCCGAGGTCGTCGTCGCGCGGCTCTTGCCTTCCATGATCCTCTGAAACCGCGCTTCGGCCAGCACCGTCACCGGCGCCACCACGATATAGGCGGCCGCAAGCAGCAGGACGTAGGGCGCCGTCTGGCCCTGCGATGCCGCAACCAGCAAGACCCCGCCTACGGCCGGCAGCACCCAGGCAAGCCACGGCCGCTTCGCCAGCCGATAGGCATGAATGCTCATCAGCGCATAGACCGCCTCGACACCGGCCGCCACGATCCCCCAGGCCCAGACCGGCAGCGATACGGCGAGAAAGTAGAGCTCGTCGAACTCCTCAAGCACCTGGAAGACCAAGAGGCCGGTCGCGATATAGGTCGTCACGAAGCGCAGTTCAGCCTGCTCGCGAAACTCGGCCCAGGCATGCTTGAAATGGACGAAATAGCCCCCGGGATCGTCCTCGTCTTTGGTCACGCCTTTGCGCCGGACATCTTCCAGCCAGAAGGCGAGAACAGAGGCAACCAGCAGCGGCGGAATGGAAAGCCAGATGGCCCATTCAAAACCCTGATAGGCAACAAAGCCGCCAAACAGCGTGCCGAGCCCAATGCCCAACCCTTCTGCGGCATTGTCCCGTCCCAGCACCTTGTCGAACTCAGCCGTCCGCCCCTCGGCCGCCATGCGCTCATAAAGCAGCGCCTCACGCGACCCCGATTGCATCGCCTGGCCCAGGCTCCAGAGCAGAAAGCCGGCGCCATAAAGCCAGAAATCACCCCCCGCGATCCCCCAGAGCACAAATGTCCCCGCCTTCGCCAAAGGCGCCAGCACCAGCAGCACCCTGCGGTCAAAATGGTCCGAAAGCGCCCCGGACGGCATTTCCAAAACAATCGCCGAGGCCGACCAGAACGCCAGCAGCACCCCGATCTGGCTCGTGCTCAGCCCTTCGAGCGAAAACAGCGCCGTATAGACGGCATAGGCAAAGATGAAGTCGAACAGGAAGGCATAGGCGTAATAGACTCTAAGAAAAGCAGAAAGCCTCACCTCATTCTCCTCCCGGCCTGCGGCTGCCGGCGCTCCCGGCAACTTGCAACCAAAATGCGTCGCTTTGGTCTAGGCTCCTCGCGGCTTGCATGATAAACCGCCCTACAAATCATACACGATGAGCGGAATCGTCCCGTGGCCAAGTCTGATACCAAGCAATTCCTCACTGAAATCTTCGCCTGGTGGCGTGGCCAGACCTGGGGAACGCGTCTCTGGATCAAGCGCTTCGGCAACTATGTCGGCTCCGATGAATTCGGCAACCGCTACTATCAGGACAAGAAGGCCAACCGCCGCTACGTGACCTATGCCGGTTACGCCGATGCTTCGGCCATCCCGCCCGGCTGGCACGGCTGGATGCACCACCGCACCGACGTCGTCCCGACCGATGCCAACTACAAGCCGCGCGCCTGGGAAAAGCCGCACCAGGCCAATCTCACCGGCACGGTAGAAGCCTACCGCCCCGATGGCAGCTTGCTCAAAAGCGGCGAGCGTCCGCGCGTCACCGGCGACTATCAGGCTTGGTCGCCCGAATAAGGGCCCATGCCTCTGCGCTTCCTCTCCCGCCTTTTTGCCGCGCTGGCCTTCTTCGGGCTGGCGCTTGCTGTTGCGCCCGCCAGCGCCCAGCCCATGGCCCATCCTGTCGCGACCCTTGCCGGTCTCGACAAGATCACCGGCCGCATCACGCGCTTTGACGTCTATATCGACGAAACCGTGCTCTTCGGTGCCCTCGAGATCACGCCGCGCGCCTGCTACGACCGTCCCGCCACCGACACCCTGCAGCGCACCTCGGCCTTTCTCGAAGTCGACCAGCGCTCCCTCGACGGTACCGCCAAGCGCATTTTTACCGGCTGGATGTTCGCCGATAGCCCCGCTCTCAACGCCGTCGATCACCCCGTCTACGACGTCTGGCTGATCGAGTGCAAAACCAGCACCAACGTGCCGCCGCCCGACCAGCGATAATTCGCCAAGACCCTGTCTAAATCCTCCATCCTCGTCCGTCGTGGCCATGAATGGCCAATGCTGGCTCGATGAGGGAGGGTAAAAGATGTTGCTGAAGGGAAAAGTCGCCGTCGTCTATGGCGGCAGCGGCGCCGTAGGCGGCGCAGTCGCCAGAGCCTTTGCGCGCGAAGGCGCCATCGTCCATCTCGTCGCCAGGGGCCGCGAACGCCTGGAACAGGCGGCAGAAGAGCTGCGCCGCACCGGTGCCGAAGTTCATGTCGGCACAGCCGACGCCCTCGACCGCGCCTCGGTCGAGGACCATCTTCAGGACCTCGTCGCAATCAGCGGCCCCGTGAAAATCGTCTTCAGCGCCATCGATTGGGGCGATGCCCAGGGCACGCCGATCATCGATCTCAACTACGATCGGTTCATCATGCCCGTCGAGCGCGGCCTAAAATCCTGGTTCAATGTCGGCGGCGTCATGGCCCGGCATATGGGCGAAAACGGCGGCGGCGCCATCCTCGGCATTACCGCCAATGCGGCCCGCGAGGCCTATACCGAAATGGGCGGCTTCGGCATCGCCTGCGCCGCGGTGGAACATTTCCTTCGCCATCTCGCCGCCGAAAACGGTCCCAAGGGTGTGCGCTGCTGCTGGGTCCGCTCCCCCGGTTCGCCCGACGCTCCCGGCGTGCGCGAAGCCTGGCTGATCCATGCGCGCGAAAAGGGCATCACGTTCGAGGAAATGCATGCCGAAGTCGCCAAGGACACACCGCTGCGCCGCATTGCCTCGCTGGGGCAGGTGGCCGATGCGGTGGTGCTGCTCGCCAGCGACCTCGCCTCCAGCATGACCGCCACCCTCGCCAACACGACCGGCGGCGCCCAGGTCGATTGATTTTTTGGAAGGAGAACCGCCCATGTTGACCCTGCCCAAGACCGAAAAGCGCAAGGCTCAGCCCTATATCTACGTGCCGTTCACCGTGACCATGCGACAGATGCAGAAGCCGGCCCGAGAAGGCTTCCCGCAGCTCTTCGCCCATCTCGAAAAGCATGGCCTCAAGCCTGCCGGCGCCGCCTTCTACAACTACCGCCGCATCAACATGGAAGAAACGCTCGACGTGGAAGCCGGCATTCCCGTCGAAGCCCTTGGCCCCGAAGAGGGGCAGGTGAAAAACGGCACGCTCCCCTCCGGTAATTTTCTCGGCCTCAGTTGGACCGGCCACCCCGACAAGCTGATCACCGTCACCGGCATGCTGATCGGCTGGGCAAACCTGACGCAGCAAAAGTTCGATATGGAAGAAAAGCCCGACGGCGACCACTTCGCCTGCCGCCTTGAAATCTACGAATCCGACCCCGCCGAGGTTCCGGATATGGAGGATTGGGTGACGACGCTGTCGTTCAAGCTGAGAGACTAGGTGCGCGAAATCTCAACCCAACCACGGTGTCATTCCCGCGAAAGCGGGAACCTCCGTTTTTGGGCCCCGTCGCAAACAGAGATCCCCGCTTTCGCGGGGATGACATCGAGATTTAGGACAGATCGAGAGCCTCTAGCATTGCCCTAAAACAGCTCGTCCAAGGCGCAATAATACGCATAGCGCTCGGCATCGAACTCCGCCCCATAGGCAGCGAGGAAATCGGCAACGTAATTCTCGCCGCCATTGAATTCGAGGCTCCGGCACGCCAGCGCCAGGTCCTGCCAGCGATCCGCCACGCCTAGCCGCGCGCAATCGACCACGCCGCCAAATCGCGTACCATCCGCTAAGAAATTCGGCAGACACGCATCGCCATGCGTCACCACGCGATTAGTCTCCTCCGGCCGATTGCTCGCCAGCCAGTCGAACACCTGCTGCGCCGTCCAGCCCATCCGCTCATCGTCAAAATCCGTCTCGTCGATCCGCCCGGCCATGACATTGGCCTCGGCATCCCGCAGCCGCAGATCGAGCGAGTGATCGAACGGGCAATTGGCCGGATCAAGCGCATGCAGCCGCTTCAATCCATCCGCAAGCACCTGAATCAAAACCTGAGGTTCGTCCCCCAGGTGAGTCAAATCCCTGCCTTTTACCGCGGTCATGAGAAGCCAGTTGAAGTCATCGCCGATGACATGGTCGACCACGCGCGGCGCCGGAAAGCCCATCTCCGCGAGATAATCGAGCCGCAGCAATTCGTCGCCCATCTCATCCAAGTCGTGCGCCGGCTCGGCCTTCAGAAACAGCGCACTCTCGCCCATCGGTATCCGCCAAACCGAGGCCTGCGACTCCCCAATGGTAACAGGCTCCCATTCCCGCGCCTGCAATGACTTCAACTGATGCGGCAGTCGCTCACGCGGGTTCATTCAACGCTCCCCAATTCCCAGTGACTGCCAGCGCCTGAGCCAGCTTGTCTTCGTAGTCAGCCCGCGGAATCTCGATCCCCCCGAGCGAAGCCAGATGCGGCGTCACGAATTGCGTATCGAGCAGTTGAAATCCCCCGACATTCAGCCGCTCCACCAGATGCGCCATGGCCATCTTGCTGGCATCGGTCCGGCGGTGGAACATGGATTCTCCAAAGAACGCCCCGCCAATGGCCAGCCCATAAAGCCCGCCAACCAGATCAACCCCGTCCCAGACTTCCACCGTATGCGCCACGCCCCGCCGGAAAAGCTCGCCATAGACCGCCCGGATCGTCCCATTGATCCAGGTCGTCGACCGGTCCTCACCAACCGTGGCGCAGCCTTCGATAATCCCGTCCCAATCGCTATCGACGCGAATATCCCACCCCGATTTCCGCATCGCCTTCCGGAGGCTCTTCGATGCATGAAATCCATCGAGCGGCATGATCCCACGCATTTCGGGGCTCACCCAGAACAGGTCCTCATCCGCCGCATCTTCCGCCATGGGAAAGATGCCGGCGCGATAGGCCCGAACGATCAGCTCGGGCGTCACCTCGATGTCAAAGGGATCGGTAGGGCGGGCCATGCTCAGTCAGCAAAAATGGAAAAGGGGCGCAAAGCGCCCCTTTGAGTTGTCAGGCCTTGTTCTCGGCCAGGAACTTTTCCAGCCAATGAATATCGTAGTTGCCGGCAATGATGTCGGGCTGCTTGATCAGGCGCTGGAACAGGGGGAGGGTGGTCTTCACACCATCCACCACGAACTCGTCGATCGCACGGCTCAGGCGCTTGAGGCACTCTTCGCGCGTGCGGCCATAAACGATCAGCTTGCCGATCAGCGAGTCATAATAGGGCGGGATCTTGTAGCCCTGATAGACAGCGGAATCGACGCGCACACCGACGCCACCGGCCGGGTGGTAGAAGGTGATCGTGCCCGGCGAGGGCGCAAAGGTCTGCGGATCTTCGGCATTGATGCGCACTTCGATGGCATGGCCATAGAACTGCACCTTGTCCTGCGTCATCGACAGCTTTTCGCCCGAAGCGACACGGATCTGTTCGTAGACGATGTCGATGCCGGTAATGCGCTCGGTAACCGGGTGCTCCACCTGCAAACGGGTGTTCATTTCGATGAAATAGAACTCGCCGTTTTCATAGAGAAACTCGATCGTGCCCGCGCCCGAATAGCTCAGCTTGCGCATGGCTGCGGCGCAGATTTCGCCGATGCGGTCGCGCTCTTCCACGGTAATGGTCGGGCCGCCGGCCTCTTCCCACACCTTTTGGTGGCGGCGCTGCAACGAGCAATCGCGCACACCAAGATGCACGGCATTGCCCTGGCCATCGCCAAGCACCTGCACTTCGATATGGCGCGGCTTGCCGAGGTACTTTTCCATATAGACGGAATCGTTGCCGAAGGCGGCCTTGGCTTCCGAGCGTGCCGTCGACCATGCAACCAGCACGTCCTTCTCGCTCTGCGCCACCTTCATGCCGCGCCCGCCACCACCGGCCGTCGCCTTGATCAGCACCGGATAGCCAATTTCCTTGGCGGTCTTGAGCGCGTCGGCCTCGGTTTCGACCGCTCCGGCCGAACCTGGAACCACGGGAATGCCCAGCTCCACCGCCGTCTTCTTGGCGGTGATCTTGTCGCCCATGATTTCGATATGGTGCGCCGAAGGACCGATGAAGGTCACATTGTGCTCGCCGAGAATTTTGGCAAACCGGGCGTTTTCCGACAGGAAACCATAGCCCGGATGCACCGCATCCGCCCCGGTGATCTCGCAGGCCGCGAGAATGGACGGGATATTGAGGTAGCTGTCCTTGGCCGCATTGGGGCCGATGCAGACGCTTTCGTCGGCCAGGCGCACATGCATGGCATTGGCGTCAGCCGTCGAGTGTACCGCAACGGTCTGGATACCCAGTTCCTTGCAGGCGCGCAGGATACGCAGGGCGATTTCGCCGCGATTGGCGATCAGGACTTTCTGGAACACGTGAAAGTCCCTCCTTACTCGATGACGACGAGCGGCTCGCCATATTCGACCGGCTGGGCGTCGTCCACGAGAATGCGGGTGACGGTGCCCGAACGGTGCGCCGGAATCTGGTTCATGGTCTTCATCGCTTCGATGATGAGAACCGTCTGGCCTTCGGTCACCTTGGTGCCGACATCGACAAACTGCGGCTTGCCCGGCTCAGGCGAACGATAGGCGGTGCCCACCATCGGCGAAGTCAGCGTGCCGGGATTGGCAGCGAGGTCTTCCTTGCTCGCGGGAGCGGCCGGAACCACCGAGGCCGGGGCAGCAGGAGCAGCCGGCGCGGCGGGCGGCGCATAATACTGCGGGGCAGGGGCGTAGGCCGGTGCTTCAACCGGATAGGAGCGGGTCACGCGGACCCGGAGGTCCTCCTGCTCGATCTCGATCTCGGCGAGATTTTCCTTGTTGAGCAGTTCGGCGATGGCGCGGATCAGGTCCTGATCCACCTGCGATGACTTGGTCATTCTTGTCGGTCTCCCGGCTTCCAGTCGAAGCGTTATGCGAGTTTCTGAGCCATGGCTTCCAGGGCCAATCTATACCCCAGCGTACCAAAGCCGCAAATGACGCCGAAGGCGACTGCCGACACATATGAATGGTGCCGGAAGGCCTCGCGTTGATGAATGTTGCTGATATGGACTTCCGCCACGGGCAAGGAGACAGCCTTGAAGGCGTCATAGATTGCCACCGAAGTGTGCGAATAGGCGCCGGGATTGATCAGGATGCCGTCGGCCGTGCCGAGCGCTTCCTGGATCCAGGTGACCAGCTCACCTTCGTGATTGGATTGGCGGAAATCGATGGTAAGGCCGAATTCGTCGCCACTGGCCCTGCAAATGGCCTCTACATCGGCAAGAGTCTGAGCGCCGTAGATTCCGGGCTCGCGCTTGCCGAGCATGTTGAGGTTCGGGCCGTTGAGGACGAGAACGTGCTTTGCCATAGTCTTTTCGTTGTGCACCGGCTCTTTCCGGCGGTGCAAGGGCGGTTACACGAATTGCACCGAAAAGGCGAGCCTCCTCGGTGCTTTCCGCGCGTCTAACCGGAGAGTCGGGCGAGATTCGGGCTAACGGCTCGACAAGGACACCTTAGCCCTCAGCCGTCGTCATTGCCGGGCTTGTCCCGGCAATCCATCTCGCGTGGGCTAGGATACTCGCGTCAGCTACACACCGACTGTCCGCAAGCCCGCATATTGGCAATGCGCGTCCTGAGATCGTCGACCCCGATCGCACCCGGGATGATCTCATTGCCGATGATATAGGTCGGCGTCCCGGTAATCCCCAGCGCCTGGGCGATCTCATAGGATGTCTGGATGGTCTTGGCCACGCTCGGCTCGCCCATCTTCAGCTCCAGATCAACCTTGCTCAGCCCCAGCGAACTGGCGGCATCAAGCGCCACAGCCTTGTCCACCTTGCCACGGCTTGAAAACAGCGCTTCGTGGAAAGCCCAATAGTCGACATCCGCTTCCCCGACGAGCACGCCCACGCGTGCCGCATCGATGGATTCATTGGAAAGAATGGGGAATTCCTTGAGAATGACCCGCAGGTTCGGATCTTCCGCCAGCAGCGTCGCCAGGTCCGGCAGCGCCGCACGGCAATAGCCGCAATTGTAGTCGAAGAATTCGACGAGTGTCACGTCGCCCTCAGGATTACCCAGCACGACCTGACCCGGATCATTGAAGATCGCGTCCTGCATTTCGGTGATGGCAACCTGCGCCTTGGCGCTTTCCTCGGTGCGCAGCGTCTCGTCGAGCGCCACCGACAGCCGCTGCAGCAGCTTGGGGTCGCTCATCAAAAAGCTTTCGATCATCGGGTTGAGCACTGCCGGATCGATTGCCGCCACGGTCTGCGGCGCCGCGCTGGCAGTCGCGTCATGCTCGCTGAGCACGCTTTCGACAATGGCACGCACCGCCACCGTGTCTGTCTGCGGCTCTGGCCGATTGAGCTGGGAATAGCCCAGTGCCCCCGCGAGAATTCCCGCCACGGCGGCCAGCACGATAGACAGACGATTCATAAGAAGGGTGCTCCCGGAGATTCTGCGCTAGGGCCTTCTAGCAGACCTCCAGCCAATCTGGCACCGGACAATTGCCGCAGTCTAAAGCCTTGCTTCAATTGTTGTTGAGCACGGCCATGGTTGCCGGTAGATCGCATCAACAACCACCGGCTGTCACCCCGGCGAAGGCCGGGGCCCATCCTGAGATTTCGAGATGGGCCCCGGCCTTCGCCGGGGTGACAATCGAGGGGTAGCCAACAGGAGCCGCCTATGACCCCCGCAGCCGACGGCCTCATGCCGTTTCTCGCCATGGACATTCTCAACCGTTCCAAGGTGCTGGAAGGGCAGGGGCGCACCATCTGCCATCTGGAGCTCGGCGAACCCGGTCACCCGCCCGCCCCAAAAGTCCTCGAAGCCGTCGCCCGCGCCTTGCCCGATCCGCAAGGCTATACCAGCGCCAAAGGCCGCCTCGACCTCCGCGAGGCTCTGTCGCGCTATTACACCGAGCAGCACGGCGTCTCCGTGAACCCGGAAATGATTCTGGCCACAATGGGTTCGTCGGCTGGCTTCATCCTTGCCTTTCACACCGCCTTCCGCCCTGGCGCCCGCGTCGCCATCACCCGCCCGGGCTACCCTGCCTATATCAACACCCTCATCGGCCTCGGCTTCGACTATGCCGAAATCCCCGTCACCGCCGCGAACAACTGGCATCTTACGGGCCCCGACATCGAAGCCGCCCACCGCGAAAACCCCTTCGAAGGCCTCCTCTTCGCCAGCCCGGCAAACCCCACCGGTGCCGCCATCGACCGCGCCGGTCTCGCCGACATCATCGAAACCTGCCGCCGCCTCGGCGTCACCCTGATCTCGGACGAAATATATCACGGCCTCGACTATCGCGGCCCCTCGGTCTCGGCGCTCGAACTGACGTCGGACGCCATCGTCATCAACAGTTTTTCCAAATACTACTGCATGACCGGCTGGCGCATCGGCTGGATGGTGCTCCCCGAAGCCCTGATCCGCCGCGCCGAAATCCTGCAGCAAAACCTCTTCATTTCGGCCCCGACGCTCAGCCAGATCGCAGCAACCGCGGCCCTCAACGAACGTGACTATTCCGAAGAACAAAAAGCCAGCTACGCCGCCAACCGTGCGGCACTAACCGCCGGCCTCCAGAATCTGGGCTTCGACCTCGCCGCCCCGGCCGACGGCGCCTTCTACGCCTATGCAGGAATATCGAGGTTTTCCAACGACTCCTTGGCCTTTTGTGAATCGATGCTGGAGCAAGCCGGCATCGCCGCCACCCCCGGCGTCGACTTCGACCGCGTCGACGGCCACGGCTTCATCCGCTTCAGCTATGCCGGCACCCGCAACACCGTCGATCTTGCGCTCGACCGCCTCAAAACCTTCCTCGCGGCCGGCTCATGACCATCCCAACCCTTGAAACGCTCCGCCTTATCCTCCGCGCCCCGCGCATGGATGATTTCCCGGCCTATGCCGCACTCATGGCGTCACCGCGCGCCGTCTACATGGGCGGCCCCTTCGACCAACGCGGCGCCTGGGGCATGTTCTGCCACGACGTCGCCCTCTGGTCCCTCTATGGCCACGGCGCCCTGATGATCGACATCAAGGAAACCGGCACCTGCGTCGGCCAGGTCGGTATCAACCACGGCCCACTCTTCCCCGAAAAAGAACTCGGCTGGCTCCTCTATGACGGCTTTGAAGGCCACGGCTACGCCACCGAGGCCGCCGAAGCTCTCCGCGATTGGGCATTTTCCAACCTGAACCTGCCCACCCTCGTCAGCTACTTCGATCCCGAAAACCACCGCTCCATGGCCGTCTCCGCCCGCCTCGGCGGCGTTCGAGACGAAAGCGCCCCCGTGCAGGACGAGGGCGACGTGGTCTATCGCTATACGAACTCCTGATTGGAGAGCCAGAAGCGGCTTCAGGTTCTAACCGAAGCAGTCTCCCCACCGATGTCACCCCGGCGAAGGCCGGGGCCCATCTTGAGATCTCGGGATGGATCCCGGCTCTTGGCCGGGATGACAGCTAGCGGGTGTTGAAGCATCTGCGTCTAGCCTAGCCCCGACGGCGACTTGCTGGCGGCGTGAAAACCCTGATCCGATGCCCGTCGGGGTCCTCCACCACGAACGTAAAGCCAAAGTCCATCGTCACTGGCTCCTGCAAGACCTTCGCCTTGCCCGACCAGTCTGCATAGGTTGCCTGAACCGACGCCTCGTCGTCCTCGGTAAACGTCACCTCGACACCGCCCACCGGCAGCGGTTTCGGCTCGATCTCGTCCTTGATCCACAGCCCAAACTTCATGCCGTTCGGCAGGACATAGAGGACGAAGGTCGGCGAGTTTTCGACCGGCTTGACGCCCAGAAGGCCCGAGTAGAATTTCTCGCTTGCGGCAGGGTTAGCAACGGCCAGCAGGATGTAATTGAGGGTGCGCATGGCGTTCTCCTTTCGATGGAGAACTCCTAGCAGCCGGGACTGCCAGTTTCCGGCAGTGGCTCACGGCGGCGCAATCCCCTCGCGCTCCCGCCACTCCTTCAGCATCACCGCCCGCCGCTTCGGATAACGCTCCTCTGACACGGTCATGGCGCTAATCCGGTCCACCCGAAAACTGCGAAAATCCTGCCGCATCTCGCACCAGGCAGCGACAATCCGCACCTTCTCGAAAAAGCCGATCATGAACGGCCAGATCACCCGCTCCGTTGCCGCGCCACTGAGGTTATCATAGCGAATGACCAGCTTGCGCTCGTTCCTGATCGCCAACCGCATCTGCCCCGCATCCACCTGCGCCGGCTCCAGTCCGATCCGCGCCACCAGCAGATTGGTCGCCTCGGCCCGATCCCGCAGCTCCGCCGGCAACACCGCCAGTATCTTGCTCATCGCCTGCTGCGCCGAAGCGCTGAGCCTATCGTCGTCCGCCCGCGCCGCCACCCAGCGCGAACCCAAGACGATCGCCTCGATCTCATCAGCCGAAAACATCAGCGGCGGCAGCGTAAATCCCGGCCGCAGCACATAACCCAGCCCCGGCTCTCCCTGAATGTCCGCACCCTGCGCCTGCAAGGTCGCGATATCGCGATAGAGCGTGCGGATCGAAACACCCAGTTCACGCGCCAAATCCGGTCCCGTCACCGGCTGGTGGCGGTTTCGCAGCAATTGCAGCAGGTCGAGCAGGCGGGCAGCGCGAGACATGAGACGAAAAGGGCGGCCCGAAGGCCGCCCTCAAAATTCCTAGCCGAGACCCAGCCGGCGCTGCCACCAGCCGACCTTCTTCTTCTTGTCCGGCTCAGCGTCGCCTTCGCTCGCAGCGGGCGCAGCCTCTTCAGCCGGCTTGGCGCTCGAAGAAACCACGACGCCTTCCGGCGGCAGTTCCTTCTTCTGGCGCTTCGGCCGGGCTTCTTTGGCTTCGGCGACCGCCGGCTCCTCGGCAGCAGCGGGAGCGGCGGGAGCGGCCGGCGCCACTTCGGCCGGAGTCTCGACCCCAGCCGCAGCTTCTTCCGCCACGGGCTCAGCCTTCTTCCGCGTGCGCGGCTTGCGCTTGGGCTTCTCGGCTGCCTCTTCAGCAACCGGGGCTTCTGCAGCAACCGGCGCCTCGGCGCTCACTTCCACGGGCGCTTCGGCATCAGCTGTCTTGGCCTTGCGGGCCCGCGGCTTGCGCTTCGGCTTTTCGGCAACGGCTTCTTCCGCCACTGCTTCAGCGGCCTCAGCTACCGGCGCAGCTTCTGCGGCAACCTCGGGCTGGGCCAACACCACCTCGGCAACGACGGCCTGTTCGGCTTCGCTCGCCTCGGCTGCAGCGGCCTCGCCGCCCTCGGCTGCGACTTCGCCTTCCTGCTCGATGCTCGCGTCACACGGGTGGACAGCATTCCCGCCC
>NZ_JQGC01000006.1 GCF_000743575.1 Devosia riboflavina
GGCCGGCTCTGCCTCGATGATGTCCGAAATGTCGATCGGCGCGCGGTCTTCCATCCAGGCGGGGACCGGCAGGTCCTTGGAGCGCAGGAATTCGGGATTGAAGATCTTGCTGGCGTAGCGGTTGCCGTAGTCGCAGAGCACGGTGACGATGGTCTTGCCCGGCCCGAGATCGCGCGCCATGCGTACCGCGCCGGCAATGTTGATCGCGCTAGAGCCACCGAGGCACAGGCCTTCATATTCGAGCAGGTCGAAAATATAGGGCAGGGCCTCGGCGTCGGAGATGCGATAGGGCAGGTCGACCTTGAGCCCTTCGAGATTGGCCGTGATGCGCCCCTGGCCGATGCCTTCGGTGATCGAATTGCCTTCGGATTTCAACGTGCCATTGGCGTAATATTCGTAAAGCGCGGCGCCTTCGGGATCGGCAAGGCCGATCTTGATATCGGGATTGCGCGAGCGCAGCGCTTCAGCCACACCCGCCAGAGTGCCGCCCGAGCCGACGGCAGTAATAAAGCCGTCGATCCGGCCATTGGTCTGGTGCCAGATTTCAGGGCCCGTGGTTTCGATATGGGCGCGCTTGTTCGAGACATTGTCGAACTGGTTGGCCCAGACTGCACCCTCGGGCAGTTCGCGATTGAGCTTTTCCGCCAGGCGCCCCGAAATCTTGATGTAATTATTGGGGTTCTTGTAGGGCTTTGCCGGCACTTCGATCAGTTGTGCCCCATAGAGCCGAAGGGCGTCCTTCTTTTCCTGGCTCTGCGTCTCGGGAATGACGATCACCGACTTGAAGCCCAGCGAGTTTGCCACCAGCGTCAGGCCGATGCCCGTATTGCCGGCGGTGCCCTCGACAATCGTCCCGCCCGGCTTCAGCGCGCCCGATTTCACCAGATCATGGATGATGAACAGCGCCGCACGGTCTTTTACCGACTGGCCCGGATTGAGAAATTCGGCCTTGCCCCAGATTTCGCATCCCGTCAGCGCCGATACCCGGTTGAGGCGGATAAGCGGCGTATTGCCGATGGCGGAAATGAGGTCTTCGTGCTTGGCCATGATCGTCCGGGACTCTTGTTGCTAAGCCATCAAGGTATGGGCCCCACCCGTCACGAACAAGTGTCAAACACCGGCAATGGCACGACTTTCCGGTCTGCGGCCATGCAACGAAACCCCCGGCTGGCAGAGCCGAAAAAGGCGGTTTCTTTTTCTAAAGCTCTCCTTGCCGATCCAGCGCGCGCTGCCGGGATGTCTTGAGATCGACCAGGGGGCGCGGATAAGTCTTGCCGATGGAGACGCCGGCCTCCTGCAACACGGAATCCGGGGCGCTGGACGGGTCGTGCACCCATTTGTCCGGCAGGTCTTTCAGTTCCGGCACCCATTTGCGGACATAGTCGCCGGCCGCATCGAAGCGTTCGCCCTGGGTAATGGGATTGAAAATCCGAAAATAGGGCGCCGCATCGAGCCCGCAGCCGGCCACCCATTGCCAGCTCGCCGGATTGTTGGCGACGTCCCCATCGACGAGGCAATCCCAGAACCAGCGCTCGCCATGGCGCCAGTCGATAAGCAGATTCTTCGTGAGAAGAGATGCGGCCAACATACGGACGCGATTGTGCATATAGCCGGTCTGCCACAGTTCGCGCATGCCGGCGTCAACGATCGGAATGCCCGTCCGGCCCTGCTGCCACGCCGCCTCGGCCTCGGCGTCGCTATGCCAGCGCATCCCCTCATATTTCTCCTGCATCGGGACTGTGGCTATGTCCCGGCGATGATAGAGCTGGTGGTAGCTGAAGTCGCGCCAGGCCAATTCGGAGAGGAATTTTTCGGCGTGGGGCCTGACTTCCGGCTCTGCTTCCATCCGCGCCTGAGTGGCGTACCAAACCTGCCGCGCCGTGATCTCGCCAAAGCGCAGATGCGGCGAAAGCCGCGATGTCATATCGCGCCCCGGAAAGTCACGCCCCTCGGGATAATCTTCGAGCCGCTCATCAAGAAAGTCATGCAGCGCCTTTTGAGCTGCCGCTTCGCCGATCGCCCATTGCCCTTCGAACTTCCGCGACCACTTTGGTGCGCCATAGTCGCGGTCGTAGCCCCTGGCGGTGAGAGCCTCGCCGAGTTTGCGTGGCGCCGGAAGCGGTTGCTCGATCCGAAAATCCCTCAGCGTCTTCCAGAAGGGCGAAAAGACCGAGTAGGGTTTGCCTTGGCCGGTGGCGATCGTCCAGGGCTCGGCCAGCATGTTCCCGATATGAGATGCAACGCTGAGCCCGCGCTCGCGCAGGTCGCTCTTGATCTGCTGGTCGACGTCCCGTTCGCCGGGGGCATAGCGCCTGTTCCAATGAACCGACTGCACGCCTTCCTCGGCAATGGCCTTGTCGAGCACTTCTGCCGCCGTGCCGCAGCGCACGATCAGCAAAATGCATTTTTGTCCAAGCGCCTGACCCAGCGATTCCAGACTCTGGTTCAGCCACCAGCGCGCCGCGCCACCGGGCGCGCGCACGCCTTCGTCGGTCTCGTGGATATAGAGAGCGACAATCCTGCCGCCATCCGCAGCGGCGGCCAGCAGGGCAGGGTTGTCGCTGAGGCGCAAATCATTGCGCAGCCAGACAAGACTTGTCGGTTGGTCCACGGGTCTGCTCCGATGCTTTCCGCCACTACGAGCGGCAGCGGCGATCGGTTCAGTCCAGAACCTCTTCCATCACCTCGGCCAGTTGCTCGAGCGCCGAGCTCCAGGCCTCCATGGAGAAAATGCGCGTCTGCGGATCGGCATGCGGCAGGCCGCGCTCAATCAGCGTGATTTCGGTATTGTCGTCGTCGATGGCGCGGAAGGAGATATCGAGCACGAAGAGCAGTTCTTCGTCATTCTCCTCGTCCCGATGGATCCAGGACATTACCAGCTTCTGGTCCTCGACATATTCGAGGATTTCGCCGGTTACCTCATGGTCGGCATCATCGTCTTCATCGGCATAGGTGACGAAGCGGTATTCGCCACCCTTGACGGCGTCGAATTCTGCCTCATCGACCTGCCATTGTTCGATCAGGGCCGGATCGGTCCAGGCGGAGAAGACATCGCTCACATTGGCGCCGATTTTTCGCGTGAGCGTGATCTGGCTTTCGTTGTCGAGATCGATGTTGTCGCTCATGCCAGCTTCTCCTTCGCTTCGGGGTGCAGTTCGGCAGTTCTCGGCAGGAAGATAGTAAGAATACCAAGAACAGGCAGGAAGGCGCAAATCTGGAACACTGGAATAATGCCAATCCAGTCGGCCAGCGCCCCCATGGCGGCCGCACCAAGGGCGCCGATACCAAAGGCAAAGCCGAAGACGAAGCCGGCAATCATGCCGACCTTACCCGGCACCAGTTCCTGAGCATAAACCACCATGGCCGAGAAGGCCGACGAGAGAACGAGGCCCGTCATGACGCTCATGGCGGCAGTGCCGTAGAGATCGAGATAGGGCAGCAGCAGCGTAAAGGGCAGGGCGCCGAGGATCGAAACCCAGATCACCGAGAGACGGCCATAACGGTCGCCGATCGGCCCACCGATAAACGTGCCCGCAGCCACCGAGCCGAGGAACAGGAAGAGATAGAGCTGCGCTTCCGGCGCCGACAAACTGAACTTTTCCATGAGGAAAAAGGCGTAATAGCTTTTAAGGCCTTCGATATAGATGAACTTGCTAAGCAGCAGCGCACCGATGACAACGAAGGCGACGATAAGCCGATTGCGCGACAGCGCCGGCTTCTTGTGCATCACGGCGGGGCGCGTTGCCGCCTGCCGCTGGTGCTCCACGAACCACCGGCCGACATAGGTGAGCAGCGCAATACCGGCAAAGCCGGCTATCAGGAACCATGCGGTGGTCTGCTGGCCCATGGGAATGAGGATGAGCGCCGCGGCCAACGGGCCAAAAGCGGTGCCGAGATTGCCCCCGACCTGGAATAGCGATTGGGCAAAGCCAAGCTTGCCGCCCGAAGCCATGCGCGCCACGCGCGACGCTTCCGGATGGAACAGCGCCGAACCCGTGCCCATCACCACAGCGGCGACAAAGAGCCAGGTAAAGCCATTGGCAAAGGCGAGGCCCAACACGCCGATGGTAACGATGGTGAGCGAGAGGGCGAGGCTATAGGGATTGGGCCGGAGATCACCGCGCAGCCCGAAGATCGGCTGCAGGAAGCAGGCGGTGATCTGCTGGCCGAGGGTAAGCAGGCCGATCTGCAGATAATTGAGCCCGTAATTGTCCTTGAGCAGCGGATAGAGCGCCGGTAGCAGAAACTGCAACAGGTCATTGAGGAGATGCGCCCCGCTAACGGCAAAGATGATGGTCAGGGCGGTTTGGTGGCCCGCCGTTGCGGCAGGGCTGCTCGTTTGCGTAGTCATGAGAGGCAATCCAGGAGGGAAGCCCGTCCTACTCCTCCAAACCGAGGGCAGCAACCTTTGCGAGCCAAATTGCGCAAAATTTGTGCATGTCATGTCTCCTCCGAAATTTGGCCATGGCAAAATCCCGGTCGGCACAGGTGCCACCGGATTGGACGGACCCCGGAGCGGCATTCGCCTCGAAGTTTTAGTTTAGTGAAGCGGATACCGCTCCGGAGTGCCCTCTTTTCGGGCGGGAACTATCGGCGACCTTTGATCGCTCGTCGCAGGCGGCCAGCCCCGAACGTGCATGGGAGACGATCCCCTGCCGGGCCCCCTCGCTACTGTCGTCTGCAGACCGTCCGTGCGAGGTTGGACGGCGAGAGAATAGCGCAGGTTTTTATGGCGGGGATAAAGTGAATAACTCTGCCATCCCGAAGGATGCCCGGAGAAAATCACGATGTATGGAGGATGCGGGTCTCAAAAGACCCGAATGGCTCCGCGAGCTGGACTCGAACCAGCGACCATTCGATTAACAGTCGAACGCTCTACCAACTGAGCTATCGCGGAACACTTCGGTATGGCCCTCGGCGTCGAAGGCGAGGTCCGTGTACCCAAACCGATCTGGTTTGCCAAGCCCTTATTGCGGAGCCTGTGAATAAATGTGTCATCTATCCCCGTGAAGCGCCCGGCGTTGCAGGGCGATCAGGTCGTCGAGCCTATTGATGTTAGAAAAAGGGTCGATCGTCGACTCTGCGGTCCAATCCACTGGTGTCGCTCCCAATTTGCGCAGAATCGCCTTTGGTCCGTCGGATTCGCCTGCATCTTCAAGGGCATCGCGCAGCGCGTTGAGTCGCCATGCGCTGTTCGTGGGATAGATATTTTCGCCCCAGGCGGCATAGGCCGCCCCGGCCTCCGCCACGGCGTGTTTCAGTCGCGCCACATAGTTCCGCGGTAAAAAGGGCGTATCGACGGCCACCGAGACGAGCACATCTTCGGGCTCTGCTCGCATTTCGAGATAGCGAACGGCGGTCCTGATGCCGGCCAGCGGCCCCAGTCGCGTCGTGCTTTCGTCGCGAATGCAGGTGTACGACCCAAGTGTGTCGTCCTGGCCCGAGGCGATCAGTAACTCGGATACGTCGGGCGCAATGGCCCTGGCTACTCGCTCCAGCAATGGCACACCGCCGATTCTGAGATCGGCTTTTCTCACCCCGCCAAGGCGCGAGCCTTCGCCACCGGCCAATATCAGGCCGAAGACCTCTCTCATTTTCCCGCAGGCTGGCGCAGCAGCAGCAAGAGCACGATGCCGCCAACAAGCCCCCAGAACGGCGCGCCAATGCCGAAAATGGTGATTCCCGATGCCGTGGCCACAAAGGTGAGAATCGCCGGCAATCGCGCTTCCTCCTGAGCTAGCGCGCCGGAAAGGGCCGAAGCGAGACTGGAGAGCAAAGCAAGGCCAGCGACCGCCTGAATGAGGATGGGCGGGGAGGCAGCGATGAAGGCGGCCGCAAGGCTCGCCGCAAGACCGAGCATTATATAGACGCCGCCGGCCGCGACGGGCGCCGGCCAGCGCTTCTTCGGATCTGGATGTGCCTCGGGTCCGGCGCAGATCGCGGCGGTGATGGCAGCGAGATTTATCGTATGTCCGCCAAACAGCGCCGTCAGACCGCTGGCTATGCCGGTCATCACGAAAATCGGGGCAGGGGAAAGCGTATAGCCATTCGCCTTCATCACCGCGATCCCCGGCAGATTCTGCGAGGCCATGGTGACCACATAGAGCGGCAGGCCGATCCGCACGATGGCGTCCCAGGTGAATACCGGCATCACCGGCAGCAGGGTAGGCCAGGTGCCATCGAGCGCGCCTTCGGGCAGGTGCGTTGTCAGTGCCAGCACGATCCCCGTCACCACCACGGCGATCGGCACCGCATAGCGCCGCGCAAAGCGCAATCCGAGCATCCAGGCGAAGAGAATTGGCGCGGCGAGCAAAGGCGCCTCGGCCAATGCCGTAACCGGCGCAAGGCACAGCGTCAGCAGCATGCCGGCCAGCATGGCATTGGCAATGGCGGCGGGAATGGCAGCGATCAGCCGTGCCAACGGCTTGAACAATCCGGTCAAGACGACCAGCGCGGCCGTCACGAGAAAAGCGCCGGCCACGGCCGGAAAGCCACCAACCGGCTCGCCAACCGTGAGCAGAAAGGCGACGCCCGGCGTGGTCCAGGCAAAGCTGATCGGCACTTTTGCGCGGAACGCCACGACGATATTGAGCACGCCGAGCGCAAGGCAGACCGAAAAGAGGCCCGAACCGGCCTGCTGCGGCGAAGCGCCCGCCGCAGTCAGCGCCGCGAGGACAAGCGTAAAAGTGCTGGCATAGCCGACTATGGCCGCGAGCGTGCCCGCCATGATGGGCTGCAAGAATTCCCTGCGCCCGGTCGGCGCGGCGGCCTCGATGCCCCCATGCATGGCGATTCCCCTCAGAAAGACAGAGGCACGCTAACGTTTTTTCGGGTCGGGTCTACCCGTTTCCCCTTTGTCTGGAGGGGCATGGCGAGACTAACCCTCTGATCGGTAAGCTCTTCTTAAGTTTTCGCGAGGGGAAAATTAACCATAATCGCAAATTCTCGCGCTCAGATTCATGTGATGTTGAGTGCTCATCGTGTTGCCCTCCCGCCTTCTGCTCTGCCTTCTGGTGTCCGGCATCATGCTGGGCGGCTGTGCCAAGCCGGTAAACCCGCAAGCGCGTCTCACGGCGACCCCGGCCATCGACACGATGAAGACCTCCGCCATCGCTGTTCCGGCAGTGCTCAAGATGGAGCAGCCGCTGCCGGACGAAGTGTTTGCGCCGCGCAATATCGGGGGCCGCACGCTCGCCGTCTCGACCACGGCCGATATCATTCTGAAGCCCGGCGAAGTTGTCCTCACCTTCGATGACGGCCCGCGCGCCGGCAAGACCGAGGCCATTCTCTCCACTTTGTCCGACTATGGCGTGAAAGCCACCTTCCTCATGCTCGGCTCTTCCGCCGCTGCCAATCCGCGTCTGGCGCAACGCGTCGCCATTGCCGGCCATACCGTGGGCAGCCACACCTATGGCCACGTCAATCTAGCCGATCTGACGCGCCAAGAGGCGATCGAGGAAATCGTGAAAGGTGAGGAGGCTGTTTCGGCGGCACTGGCCGGCGGCGGCCAAAAACTCTCGCCCTTCTTCCGCTTTCCCTATCTTTCCCAGACCGGCTTCCTGCGCACCGGCCTCATCCAGAGCGGTGCGGTGGTGCTCGATGTCGATATCGACAGCAAGGACTATTTCAAGGACACCCCGGCCGCGGTGGCCACCCGCACGCTGAGCCGCCTCGAAGCCCGCGGCAGCGGCATCATCCTCTTCCACGACATCCATCAGCGCACGGTCGACATGCTGCCGATCTTCCTCGACCAACTCGCCCGCCGCGGCTACAGCGTCGTCCGCCTCGTGCCGCGCGACAACTCGATCTTCGGCCGCGACCTCATCACCGCCGGCTTTGCGGAAGACGGCGCCGTCCTCTGAGCTAGTTGCGCTGCTGGGGCTTTATCGCGATGATTTTCTTCGCGTCTCCGACACTGTTTCGGGAGAGCGAAACCGCTAAGTCGGCATCCCTGGAAAGGCCGGAATTGGCCCTTCCAACGGGGCGAATTCAAAGTCCCTAATGCCCGCCAAAGTATTTTAAATTTGCCGCTCCGGCCCTCGCGTCCGACAATCACCTACGAACAAGCAAGGCAAAAAAGCCTGCAATTCGGAGGAGATACTCATGTCGAGGCTTCACGCCCTCACACTGTCCCGTCGTGCCTTTTTGGCAGCAGCGGGCGCCGGCATCGTGGCGACGCAACTGCCGGGCTCGGTCCTTGCCCAGGCCGATTCCGGCGTTCTGCGCTATGCGCTTTCCGCCTTCCCGCCGAGCCTCAGCCCCTGGCTGAATAGCGGCGCTGCCGCGTCGACGGTGAAGACGCTGATCATGCGTGGCCTGCTCGGCTACGACACCGACGGCCAACTGATCGGCGAGATCGCCGAAAGCTGGAGCTCGGTCGATCCGGTCACCTATGAATTCAAGCTCCGCGGCAATGCCGTGTTCAGCAACGGCAGCCCGGTGCGTGCCCAGGATGTCATCTGGACCATCGACCAAATCCGGGCCGCTGAATCGACTGCTTATCTGCGTACCACCCTGAACCAGGTCGACAGCATGGAGGCGATCGATGACCACACGGTTCGTCTGACCCTGACCAAGCCCAATGCTGCACTGCCCTTCGCTCTCGCCAGCCCGAACGCGGCCATTCTAGCCGAAGGCAGCACCGAAGACGCACCGATCGCCTGCGGTCCCTTCCGCCTGGCCCAGCAGGAGCGCGGTGTTTTCATCGAAGTCGAGCGCAATCCCGACTACTACAAGGACGGCTCGCCGCATGTCGAAAAGATCCGGCTGACTGCCTATGCCGACGAGAACCTGCGCATGGCGGCTTTGGAATCGGGCGATGTCGACATCATCGAATATGTGCCCTGGTCGGCCTATTCCCGCTTCGAAAACAGCGACCGCATGAAGCTGTCGGGTTCCCTCGGGCCCTTCCACGTCGTCCTGTTCAACACGACCAAGGCGCCGTTCGACAATCCGCTGGTGCGGCAGGCCATCGGTTATGCCATCAAGCGCGAAGACATCGTCGCAGCCGCCTTCGCCGGCCAGGGCCAGCCGCTCTATGGCTTCCCCAATCCTCCCGGCTCGGCCTAC
This sequence comes from Devosia riboflavina, assembly GCF_000743575.1. Lineage (GTDB taxonomy): Bacteria > Pseudomonadota > Alphaproteobacteria > Rhizobiales > Devosiaceae > Devosia > Devosia riboflavina. The sequence goes on from NZ_JQGC01000006.1 coordinate 9,070, forward strand.
GAGGCATCCACGCCCGAAAACAGCTATACCTACGATCCCGAGAAGGCCAAGGCGCTGCTCGCCGAGGCCGGCTATCCCAACGGCTTTAGCTGCACGCTGCTCGCCACCTCCACCTATGGCATGCTCCAGGATACGGCGGTGGTGGTAGCAGCCTATCTCCAGGCCGTCGGCATCAATGCCGAGCTCAAACTTCCAGAATGGGCGAGCCGCATCACTGCCGGCAATGAAGGCCAATATGACATGGCCATCCACGGCACGGTGGGCGAATACAACGATCCGGACTCGCTCTATTCCCTTCTCCACTCGTCGGTGAAGACGTTTCAGAACTCGTTCGGTTTTGCCAGCGAGCGCATCGATAGCCTTCTCGAACAGGGCCGGGGCGAACTTGATCCCACCAAGCGCGAGGAAATCTACAAGCAACTGGCCCAGGCCTATTTTGAGGAAGTGCCGCAAGCCCCGCTGGTCTGGCGGGTTCAGTCCTTCGGCCTTGGCAGCAATGTTGAAGGCTTCCAGTGTCTGCCCGGCTTCCTCGGGGTAACGAGCACGGCCATCCTGCTCGATCAGGCCAGGTTCGTCTGACCCATGGCCCGGTCCGTGATCTCCCGGCTGGCGTCGGCCCTGACCATGCTTTTCGTGGTCGCGACGTTGGTCTTTGCCATCCAGGTCGTCATCCCGGGCGACCCAGCCGAGCTCTTGCTGAGCTCGGCTGGGAGTACCCCGACACGAGAGAATATCGAGGCCCTGCGCGTCGAGATGGGCCTCGATCGACCGCTCGCCCAGCAATATGCCGAGTTCCTGTGGGGCGCGGTTCGCCTCGATTTCGGTTCTTCGCTTATCGACAATTCGTCGATTGGCCAAACCATTGCGGCCAGACTCCCGCGCACCCTCGAACTGATCGCCGTAGCGATGACCATCGCTGTCGCCGTGGCAGTGCCATTCGGCACCCAGGCCGCATTGCGCGTCGGCGGGCGTCTCGATACGGCAGGGTCCGGGGTGTCGGCGATATTTGCGGCCGTCCCGGTCTTCGTCATCGGCACATTGCTGATCCTTCTCTTCGCGCAGACGCTCAAGCTCACGCCTGCTGGCGGCTACGCCGATTTTGTCACTGCGCCCATGCAGCACCTGACAAATCTCATCCTCCCCGCAGTCACGGTCGCCATGAGCATTTTCCCGATCATCTTCCGCATGACGCGCTCGTCGGTACTCGACAGCCTTTCCAATGAATGGGTGCGCACCGCGCTGGCCAAGGGCCTGCCACGGCGGGCTGTGGTCCGTCGGCATGTCCTGCGCAATGCGCTAGGCCCCGTCGTCACCGTCATCGGCCTGCAATTGGGCATTCTGCTGGGCTCCACCGTGCTGGTCGAGTTCGTTTTCAACTGGCCGGGATTGAGCGGCTATCTCGTCACCGCCGTCGAGCAGCGCGACTACCCCACCGTTCGAGCCATTATTCTCGTCGTGGCCGCGCTCTTCATCTTCATCAACCTGCTCATCGAACTCCTGCAGATGAAGCTCGATCCCAGGGTGCAGCTATGACCATGACCTCTGCCTCCGTCAGCCCTGCTTCATCTTCGCGCCTGCAACTGCCGCGCATTCATCCAAGGTTGCGCCTGCCGCTGATCCTGGTGGCCGTGGTTCTCGTCGCGCCGTTCGCGGTGCCGCCACTGCTGGGCATCGACCCCAATGCCATGTCGGTCATGGAGCGTTTTGCCGGCCCCTCGCTGAACCATCCTCTCGGGCTCGACGAATTCGGCCGCGACCGCCTGGCGCGCGTTCTCATCGGCGCCCAGGCATCGTTGCGCGTCGCAGTCATCTCCGCTCTGATTTCGTGCACCATCGGCAGCCTGATTGGCCTCTTCGGCGCTTATTTCCGCGGCTTCGCCGGGTTTCTCTCGACCAAGACGGCCGATGTCGTCCTCTGTTTTCCGCCCATCCTGCTGGCGCTTTTGGTGGTCACCCTCATGGGACCGGGTACCAAAACGCTGATCTGGGTGCTCTCGATCATCTATTTCCCGGCCTTTGCGCGCATCGTCTATCTCGAAGCATCCCGCGTCAGCCAGCTCGACTATGTCATTGCCGCCGAAGCGCTCGGCGCACGGCCGCGTCGCGTGATGTTCCGCACGATCCTGCCCAATATTTCGGGCCCGATCATCGTGCAGTTCTCGTTGACCACGGCGGCCGCCATCATCACCGAAAGCGGCCTCTCCTATCTCGGGCTCGGTGTCGTGCCGCCCGATCCGTCCTGGGGCCAGATGATCCGCGGCGCTCGCGCCTATATGGAGCAGGATCCGCTCGGGATCGTCATTCCCTGCGTGGCCATCTCGCTCACGATCTATGGCGTCAACCTCTTGACCGACCGCCTGCGCGATGTTCTCGACCCCAAGGGCCTGAGCGGCGGCATTCCGATCCTCTCGCCGCGCCGCCGCAAGACACCGGCCGCTACCGTCCCCGCTACGCTCGAGGCCGATACCGTGTTGCGTATCGATAATCTCGATGTGACGACCAATCGCAATGGCGTCGCCATCAAGCTGATCGAGGACGTCAACCTGCGGGTCCGTCGTGGCCGCTGCACCGCCCTCGTGGGCGAGAGCGGCTCGGGCAAGTCGCTCACGGCCTCCTCGGTCATGGGGTTGCTGCCACGCGGCGTGACCGTCACTTCCGGAGACATCATGCTGCGGGGACAGCATGGGCAAGCCATCCAGGTCACGACGCTCTCCGGTGAAGGTCTAGAAGCCATCCGCGGCCGCGATGCAGCGATGATCTTCCAGGAACCAATGACCGCACTCAATCCAGTCTACAAGGTCGGCGACCAGTTGATCGAGGCGGCAAAGGTGCATCGTCCGGTATCTGCGAACCAGGCCCGCGATGAGGGCATAGCCTTCCTCAAGCGCGTGGGCGTCAACGATCCCGAGCGCCGCTTCGACAGCTTCCCCCATATGCTTTCGGGCGGTCTGCGGCAGCGCGTCATGATCGCCATGGCCCTGTCGATGGAGCCCGGTCTGCTGCTTGCCGACGAGCCTACGACGGCACTTGATGTGACGGTACAGGCAGAAATTATCGACCTGCTCATCGCACTAAAGGCTTCTGCCGGGGCGCCAGGGATACTTTTTATCAGCCACGATCTGGGCGTTGTTGCCCAACTCGCCGACGAGATCGCCGTCATGTATGCCGGCCGCGTCGTTGAGCAGGGACCGGCGGCAACGGTGCTGGGCAATGCCCGCCATCCCTATACGCGCGCCTTGTTGCAGAGCATGCCGGCCGCGCATGAGGAGCTGCATGCCAGCCGCAGCGACACGCTGCCCTCCATCGGTGGCACGCCGCCCCTGCCTCATGAGCGCCCGGCGGGCTGCGCCTTCCGCGATCGCTGTCCCCACGCCGTGCCCGTCTGCGCGGATGAACGGCCGGACCTGACCGCCGTCGATGGCCCCGCTCACCTGGCAGCCTGCCACCTCGCTACGGGACGTGCCGCATGATCGAGCAACATAATCTTCTCGAAGTCGAAAAACTCAGCCTGGGCTTCGGCGGCAGCAACGGTCTTTTCCGCACCAAGCCGGCCATGGTTCTGCGCGACGTCAACTTCACCATCGGGCAGGGCGAAATCGTCGGGCTCGTCGGCGAAAGCGGATCGGGCAAGAGCACGATCGGCAAGGCGGTGCTCAAGCTGCTCAAGGCGCAGGAAGGCCGGGTTCGGTTCGACGGCATGGATATCAGTGATCTCAGCGAGCGCCAGATGCGTCCGCTGCGGCGCGAAATGCAGATCATCTTCCAGGACCCCTATTCGAGCCTCGATCCTCGCCAGACGGTGCGGAACATCCTCTCAGATGCGCTCGACATCCACCATCTGCATATGGGTTCGTCCCGCGAGGCGCGGCTGGTGGAGCTGCTCGACATGGTCGGCCTGCGCCGGGAATTCCTCGACCGCTATCCGCACGAGTTTTCCGGCGGCCAGCGCCAGCGCATCGGCATTGCCCGCGCCATGTCGGTCGAACCGCGCCTGATCGTAGCCGACGAGGCCGTGTCGGCGCTCGACGTTTCAATCCAGGCCCAGGTTATCAACCTCATTGCGCGCCTACGCGAACAGACCGGTGTTTCGGTGCTGTTCATCAGCCATGACCTGTCGGTCGTGCGGTTCATTTCCGACCGCATCATCGTGCTCTACCTCGGCAAGATCATGGAAGTTGGGCCGGCCGATCTGGTCCACCATGCCCCGCTCCACCCCTATTCCAAGGCGCTCGTCTCTGCTGAGCCGCGCCTTGACCAGAAATCCTCACGGATACGTCTGAGGGGGGACATTCCCTCTCCTCTCAGGCCGCCGTCCGGATGCGTCTTCCGCACGCGCTGTCCCTTCGCTCTTCCGGCCTGTGCCGAACGAGTGCCGGAACTGCGGGAAGTCGCTCCGGGACGGAGCAAAGCCTGCATCAGGGACGATATTGATATGGAAACTGCCTCATGAAGACCGAACTCGCTCAACTCACCAGCCAGGAAGGCCGCCAGCTCCTCACCGACGATGCGGTGATCCTCATTCCCATGGGGTCGCTCGAGGATCAGGGCGTCCATGCGCCGATGGGTGACTATCTTGCTGCCAAGCTGATTGCCGACCGGATTGCCGCAGCAGCGACGGCCGAGGGCACGCCGACCTTTACCGCGCCGGTCATTCCCTTTGGTGCCGAGGACTATTTCGGTCTGACCCATGGCGGCATCGCCCTGCGCTCCAGCACCCTGCGCGCGCTGATGGACGACATGATCGGCTCCCTGCATCGCCGCGGCCTCAAGCGCATCGTGCTCATCAACGGCCATGGCGGCAATGTTCCAGTCATCACCGAACTGGCGCTGAAGTGGCGGCGCGACGAGGGCATGTTCATCACCTCGCTTTATCTCTGGCAGATGGCCTATGGCATCCTGCGCAAGGAACTGGGGGATGCCGAAGCCGGGCGGGCCAGTGGCCATGGCGCCGACCCGCTAACCTCTGTCGGGCTCTACCTCTATCCCGAAATCCTGCGCATGGACCTCGCCAAGGGGCCGCCGACCAACCCCATGCTGAAGGGCCTCAAGATCCAGCAATATGGCTATCTCGAATATGAGGGCTCGCCGGTGCAGGCGCCCATCGAGGCGGCCGAATGCGGACCGGACGGCATTTGGGGCGGCGATCCCAAGTACAGCTCGCCCGAACGCGGCAAGATGCTGGTCGACCGCCTTACCGCACTGGGCGCCGGCTATATCCGCGAACATGTCAGCACGAACTTTGCCGCCTGATCGGCGTGACGCCAAGGATAGAAAATGAAGAAGATCACCGTAATCCAGATCAATTCGCGCGATGACAAGGCAGCAAACCTTGCCAAGCTCGAAACCCTGATCCGCGCAGCGCACCAGGCCGATCACGCCGACTATATCCTCACCCCCGAACACAGCTTCTGCATGACCGCCGACAAGGCGACCATGCACGCTGCCGCCGAGACTCTGGAAGACGGCGAAGGATTGCGCCGCATGGCGGACCTGGCGCGCGAACTGAACACCACGATCCACATCGGCAGCATCCTCACCAAGCGCGATGGTCGCTACTACAATACTTCGGTGGTGATCGGTCCCGATGGCAATCAGTTGGCCAGCTACGACAAGATGCACCGCTATGACGTCGATCTGCCAAGCGGTCTGTCATATCGGGAATCCGACACCAACGATGCCGGTGACGCCGCCGTGACCTACGATCACAACGGCATCAGCGTAGGCATGTCCGTCTGCTACGATGTGCGCTTCGGCGCGCTCTATCTCGCGCTGGCCGCGCGCGGCGCCCAAGTGATCACCATTCCGGCTGCCTTCACCTTCGAGACTGGCGCGGCACACTGGGATACGCTGGTTCGCGCACGCGCCATCGAGACGCAATGCTATGTCGCGGCAGCCGGCCAGGTGGGCAGCTTCCCTGCACCGGGTGGCGATCGTGCCAATTTCGGCAACTCTCAGATTGTCGATCCCTGGGGCAAGGTGCTTGCCCGCTGCAGCGACGTCGAAGGCTGGGCTTCGGCCTCGATCGACCAGGCCTATCAGAGCCGTGTCCGGCAAAACCTCCCGGTTGCCAGGCACCGCCGCGCCATTGCCTGAGGCAGGCGCGTTTTAGGCTGGTAGGAATGTGGCGTAGGTCGGGTGCTGTTCGCACCAGTCCTGCGCCACATCCGCTGCGATGCCATAGATCTCGCGCGCCATTTTGCGGCGCGAGGCGTTCATGTAGTAGCAACGGATTTCCATCAGCGGCAGCGGCACGGACGTGTTCAGGGGGCGGACATCGCCCTCGGCAATCGCCCGGGTGAATGGTGCAAGCACCAGCGGCGCCACACCAAAGCCGCGATAGACCATCTGCGCAGCCGTGGAGAGGGTGGCCGCCGTATCCTCCAGGTGGTCCAGTGCTCGAACTTCGGCTACGGCTTCGAGCCTTGGGGCCGCTTGCGAGGCGTCGCGCGGGTAAAAGACCAGGGGCAGACGGGCCAGTGCCTGCGCATCGAGCGGTTCGCTGTCGTCGATATCGAGTTTTGTACTGGCTACCCAGCCCATGACGGCCCGCATGGCAAAGCTTTGCGGCACGGGGTCGCTGCTGACGGTCGCGGTGGCAAAAACCAGGTCGATGGTCTGCTCGGCGACGAGATTGCGCATGGCCGCATTACCCGTTACCCGAAACTCCACATTGGGATAGGCAGTCTTGACCTGACGGACGAATTCCTGGCCCCAGCTATAGAGCACGGGTTCGATGATACCGATGACGAACGCGCCGCGCTCGCGCTTGACCAGCGACTTCTGCATCCGCTCATAGAGCTGCATGAATTCGTCCGCGAATTCGGCAACTTCATAACCTCTTTCGGTGAGCACGACACCGGGTTGGTCGCGTTGCAGCAGGGGCGCGCCGAGTTCGGATTCGAGACTGCCTACACGGATCGATACGGCCGGCTGCGTCAGGTTGATCTGCTTGGCAACCCTTTGATAGCTGCCTAGCTTGGCCAACCAGTAGAACGCCTCCAACTGCTTGAAATTCACAACGTTTCTCCTCGAATCCCCTTCTGAGGGGATCTTGTATTCGCAGGGCAATATGCGCCCGCCGTATGACGACTTCGAGCAACTTGTCGCTACCGGTCTTTCCTTCGAATGGTGTCACCAAAGGCGTTCGCATACGCGAGGTCAATCTAGCCTTTTGGCGATGCAGCACCGGGTCGGATCGTCGCAACTGCCGGCGCGTTAGGGCTGATGCTGACGCAAATTGTCAGACGCAAGCCTTACCGAATTTGTCGGACCGATCGGAGGATAGCAGATGCACATTGTCATGGGAGCAAGCGGGAACGTTGGTGGCGCGGTGGCGGATGCGCTCTTGGCGAGAGGCGAGCCGGTAACCGTCCTCACCCGCAAGCCTGAAAGTGCAAACATCTGGCGCGACAAGGGTGCTTTAGTGTTGCAGGCGGATGCCGAGGACGTTGCATCGCTCAGGGCGGCCTTCCGGACGGGCAGACGAGCCTTCCTGCTCAATCCTCCCGCTGATCCCACAGGCGACACGGATAAGACGGAGCGACGGACAATCGCGAATATCCTGGCCGCGATCGATGGATCGGGACTGGAAAAGGTCGTCGCGGCCTCCACCTATGGCGCGCAGCCCGGCGAGAATATCGGCGATCTGTCAACGCTGTGGACATTGGAACAGGGGCTCAAGAACCAGCCCATCCCTGCCGCGATCAACCGTGGCGCCTACTACATGACCAATTGGACCGGCCTTGTTGAAAGCGTCCGACAGTCCGGCACGCTTTTGAGCATGTTTCCGGCTGATACGCTGATGCCGATGGTATCGCCCCGCGACCTGGGAGAGGCGGCCGCGGCACGGCTGGTCAGCCCTCTTGACGATGTCGGCATCGCCTATGTCGAGGGTCCTCATCGCTACACGCCGCAGGAGGTGGCTGATGCCTTCGCCGCTGCACTTGGCCAGGAAGTCGCCCTCAGCGTCGCGGCGCGCGACGAGTGGGAGGGCATATTCAAGAGTTTTGGCTTCTCCGATGCGGCGGCGCGCTCCTATACAAGGATGACGGCCGCAAGTCTCGACGACGGCTTCGCCACGCCGCAAGCGCCCCGACGCGGCGGGGTTTCGCTGGCTCAGTTCGTGTCCTCGGCCATAGCAAGCTGATCAGCACTAGCTAGGTCCCGAATTCTCACGAGCGACGGTCCACGCCGCGTGCCCCCGCAACCAGCACGGCAACGAACCGCTCGAGATCAGGTGCAAACACGTCCGGCGGCGGAGGGGGGAGTGTGTTTTTGAGGCTTTTGGCGCCGAGAAACAGATAGCGCGCGAGGGTTTCGGGCGTCATTCCATTGGCAAGTACCTGGCCATGGCGGCCCATCTCCTCGCCGATGCGCTCAGCCAGCGCCGCTTCGAAGCGGCGCCCATATTCCGCGGTGACCGCGCCGCAATGGCGATCATGCTCTTCGAGCAGCTCCACCGCATAGGGCGAGACCGCCAGCTTGCCCAGGATATGGCCGAACCGCGCCTGCAATCCCGCAACTGCGATGCTGGTCAAGCCCTCGTTCTCTTCCGCCGCTCCGTCCATCGCGGCGATTGCCGTGTCCAGCGCCCCGGCATGCAGCATCTCCGCCACGGCAGCAAAGAGCGCGTCCTTGCTCGCATAGTGCCGGTACAGCGCCTGGCGCGTAACGCCGACCGTTTCCGCCACCAGTTCCATGCTGGTCTGGCGGAATCCGTGATGGCTGAAAACGCCGAGGGCGGTGTCGAGAATGCGTGATTTGGCGCTCATAAGCGAATGTTGACAGAATATACGAATCTGTCAACTTGGAAACGAACCTTTCCTTTGTGCCCCAGGTCGGCGGATCAGCCACGAGGTCGTCATGTCCAGTTCCATTGCTCTGCCCCTTCCACCTTCGCCCCGTCTGGGTGCTGCACTCGTGCGGTATCGCTGGCTCGTCATCGCTGCCGGCATTGTCTTGCTGATAGTTGCCGGCCTTCTGGCCTCCGGCGCGCTAAGGGCGCTTTCCCTGTCGCGTTTCGAGGCGCCGGGATCGGAGTCTCGCCTTGCCGCCGCCGAATTGCTCGAAACTTTTGATGTCGGCGCGGCCAATATGCTTCTGCTGGTCACTGCCCGCGAGGGGACGATTGACGATCCGGCCACCAGCGCCGAGGCGCAGGCCATCGCCGGGCGCCTTGCCGCAGAGCCCGCCGTTGCGGCGGTCGAAACGCCCTGGACCTCCCCGGGCAAGCTCGGCCTTGTTTCCGCAGATCGAAAACATGCGCTCATTCTGGCGCGCCTGCCCGGAAGCGCCACGGAAACCCGCTCCCTGATGGGCGAGCTTTCTCCGCGCTATACGATGGAGACCGAGCGCCTCACCGTTGGTGTAGGCGGTGGCGACGAAGTGTTCCGCCAGGTCGGCCACGAGGCCGCCGAGGATTTCGTGCGCGCCGAATTGATCATCTTTCCCGGCGTTTTCGCGCTGCTCCTGCTGTTCTTCCGCAATGTGGCAGCGGCGATACTGCCAGTCGCGGTCGGGCTTTTTGCCATGGTCTCGACCCTGGCCGTTCTTCGCCTGCTGGCCGGCGTCACCGAGGTTTCGACCTTTGCACTCAACCTGACCCTGGTTCTCGGCCTCGGTCTCGGCGTCGACTATGGCCTCTTCATCCTGGCGCGTTTTCGCGAGGCATTGGGGCGCGGAAAGCCGGTGCCCGATGCCGTCGCCGAAAGCGTCGCCACGGCGGGGCGCACCGTGCTGTTCAGCGGCATCACGGTCGCTGTGTCCCTCGCAGCCCTGCTGGTTTTTCCATCATCGTTCCTGCGCTCCTTCGCTTATGCCGGTGTCACCGTCGTGCTCTTCGGCGTGATCGGCGCAACCGTGCTTCTGCCGGCCCTATTGGCAGTCGTGGGCCGCTGGATCTCCCCCGCCAAGCAGAGCACCGCCGCCGGCCTCTGGCACCGAACTGCGCTTGCCGTCATGCGGCGTCCGCTGGTCTTCGGCACCGGCGCAATCGCTATCCTCTTGCTGCTTGGTTCGCCCGTTCGAGACATCGCCTTCGGCTTGCCCGATGACCGGGTTCTGCCCGAAGGCGTATCGAGCCGGTCAGTGCATGAGGTCATCCGGCAGAATTTTGCTGCCGAAGTAACGGACTCCTTCATGATCCTCGGCTCCGGCGACAATGGCGCCGCTCCCCATGCCGCCGCGATCGCAGCCTATGCCGCTGCCTTGTCCCTGGTTCCGGGCATAGCCGAAGTGGAGTCGGCCGTCGGAACTTTTGCTGCGGGCGAACAAGTACGCCCGGCTCCGGCCGACGCCGACGGCTGGCTCAGGGGCGAAAAGACCTGGCTTGCCGCCACGCCGCTCTCGGAGCGCCTTGAGGGCGACCCGCTGGCCTTTGTTCAGGACATGCGGGCGGTCCCGGCATCTTTCGATACGCTGGTTGGCGGCTATCCGGCCGATCTGGCCGATTTCCGGCTGATGGTGATGGATTGGCTGCCGCTAGCCGCGACGATCATCTTCGGGGCGACCATCGTCATCCTGTTCCTGATGACCGGCAGTGTCTTGCTTCCGCTCAAGGCGACGGTGCTCAATCTCGTCAGCCTCTCGGCCCTGTTCGGCGCCCTGGTTTTTGTCTTCCAGCAGGGACATTTCGCCGATCTACTGGGCTTTACGCCCACCGGCACGCTCGAAAGCTCGATCCCCATCCTGATGTTCTGCATCGCCTATGGGCTGTCGATGGACTACGAGGTTTTCATGCTCTCCCGCATCAAGGAAGAGCACGATCACGGCCGCGACAATGCCAGCTCGGTCGCCATCGGCCTCGAGCGTAGCGGCCCGCTGATCACGGCCGCCGCCTTGATCCTCGCCTTCTCCTTCCTCGCTTATTTGAGTTCCGGCGTGGTCTTCCTGAAAATGCTGGGCCTAGGTCTGGCGCTGGCCATCATCGTCGACGCGACGCTTATCCGGGCCGTGCTTGTCCCCGTGTTTATGCGGTTGGCCGGCGAACTCAATTGGTGGGCGCCAGGACCCCTGCGCCGCTTCTATGAGCGGTTTGGTCTTCGGGAATAATAACTGGGCATGCTTGAGGCGCGCGACCCAATAGGGGCCGCGCGCTCAGAAACTAAACCGGGTCCAACCCATCGCGGAAATCATTGAGGTCGGCATCGACTGAAGATGGCGTGTCGATCCAGGGATGAACCGGCTCGCCATTGACCGGATCGAGCGTGGGAATAGGCAGCATCATGATGCGCTTGGCAGCGGCCCTTCGCCCTTCTTCGGTGAGGTGATCTTCCTGAATATTGTCCCAGTCGCGCCCATCGGGATAGCCGCCGACCAGCATGACGTCGTCTGAGTTCGCGACCATGACATGGGACACGCCGGCCGGCATGACGACGAAATCGCCTGCCGAAGCGCGAATGCGGATGCCACCGCGACCGAAGACGTCAAGCTCCAGCCAGCCCACGGCCACGCCAAGACATTCATGGGTGGTCGAGTGGAAATGGGGATAGGTATAAACGCCGGGATATTGCCAGTTATTATGCCAGCCATTGCGCTTGAGGCGCGCCCGGACGGCATCGACGCCGCCGCCTTCGACACCATTGCGATAGACCAGCAGCGGAAAGCGGCTGTTTGGCAGCATCCCATTGGGCTTCGACCAATAGAGTTCGGGCTCTATTTTGGGCATTTTGTCTCCTCTCCATTTTATCGAGCGAAGATAGGACGCTGTTCCGCCTACGAAATCTTCAAGTGGGCCGCCCAGTCCAGCATGTGAGCCAGAACGGGTAGCAGCAGCGTTTCGTCTCCGGCCGCCCTTGCCCTCAGCAGCAAGGCATGGAAGCTCTGGTATAGGGCAGGGGAGCAGATGCCGTGACCGATCTTTTCCGCACGCGGGATCACGTTCCCGACTTCGACGCCATCTCAGCCGACTACCGGGTCGCCAGCGCGGCCACTCGCGCCCAGATTTCTCATCGGCTCGACCTCGCCTATGGCGCGGAGCCTGATGAACGGCTGGATATTTTCTTGCCGGGCGAGGGGGCCAAGGCCGCGCCTATCCATCTTTTCGTGCATGGCGGCTATTGGCGGGCGAACCGCAAGGACGACTATAATTTCATCGCCGATGTGGTGACATCGGCGGGTGCTATTGCCGCCATCGTGGACTACAGCCTCATGCCCAAGGTGCGCATGGCGAGGCTTGTCGACCAAGTGCGCCGGGCCGCCGTCTGGTTGCAGGAAAACGCGGAGACCTTCGGCGGCGATCCCGCCCGGATCAGCGCCAGCGGCCACTCAGCCGGCGCGCATCTCGCCTTCTATCTCGTCGGCAAGGGGCCGCATGAGCCGGACTTTGCGCCAAATGTAGTGTCCAGCGTTCTGCTGGTCAGCGGTCTCTATGATCTCGCTCCAATCAGCCGGAGTTTTTTGCAGGCCGAGATCGGCCTGACGCCAGACGAAATAGCGCAATGGTCTCCACTCGGCGCAACGGTTCGCGCGGATACAAATCTCAGCGCCGTGGTCGGAGCGCTCGAAACTGCGCCTTTCCACGAACAGGCCAAGGCTCTAGCCGCGCAGCACGGCGCGAGCCTCGCTACGTTGGCGGGGCTCAATCACATGAGCATCGTGCGGGCATTAGGCCAACCCGGCACGCCTGCCGCTGCGGCACTAACCGCGCTGATAGTCGGATCATAAGGGGCTATCGGGCCCGCAGCGCGGGCCCGAAAAAGCTTAGCCCACCAGCGCCTTGATATAGTCGACCGAACGCTTGGCCAGTGCCTTCCAATCGCTGGGCCGGTCGTGCTCGACCACCAGCAGATTGGCCCGCGTGCCGTCAAATAGCGGTCGCAGGCTCGGCCAGTCGATGATGCCATCGCCCGTGGGTGTCCAGCCCTGGTCGAAATCGGTGCCGGCCAGCGCCGTGTCCTTGAGTTGGATGGCGGTGATCCGGTCGGCATAGCGGGTGAGTTCCTTGGCCGGGTCGGCCCAGCCCCGCGTTACCCAGCCGATATCGATCTCGAATTCGACGTCCGGTCCGGCCGCATCCATGATGTGGTCGATAGGCCGGCTATAGTCTTCGAGCCGCACATATTCGAAATCGTGATTGTGCCAGGCAACCTTAAGCCCCTCGGCCTTGGCGAGCTCGGCACCGACACGCAACCTGTCGCCCACGCTGCGCCAGAAGTCGGCGGTGGGCACGCGCTCGGCCTGTGGCACATAGGGCGGAATGAGCGTCTTCGTGCCCACTTCATGCGCATAGTCGAAATAGCGCCTGGGTTCGGCAACAAGCCCCGCCAGCGGCATGTGCATGCCGGAAACTTCAAGTCCTGCAGCATCGACCTGGCGGCGGAAGGTTTTTGCGTCTTCCTCGTAATTGGGCGGCCAAAGCTCGACCGCGTCATAGCCGACCTCCTTGAGATAGGCCAGTTGCGGCTCGACCGGCAGGAAGAAGCGCGCCGAATAGAGCTGGAACGAAACGGAATAGCGGGACATGAAAAAATCCTTGGCTGAAATCAGGAAGCAAATTCGAGCGGTGCATTGGCTGCGATGAGCCGGCTGGCCTCATCGGCCGGCAGCGGCGCGGGCCGCTCCACCGTGCTCGCAATATCGACGAAGCGTGCTTCGGCGGCCGATTGCACGATGGCGAGCAGCACTTCGAGCACATGCAACGCCAGTTCGCCCGAAGCACGCGCCTTGCGGCCCTCGGCAACCCCGGCCAGCATGTCCGCCAGCCCCAGGCCGCGATAATTGCCGATATAGGCGCCCGCCGGCTCGCGCCAGTTGAGCCGGCCGAAGGGGCGGCCATCGGTTTCGATGCGGCGGCGGCCAGTGCCGTCGATCAGTTCGAGCGGCCCGCCGAAATAATTGGGATCGGGCACCATTAGCGACGCCTTGGTGCCGTGGATTTCGATGGGGTTGGTGTGGCCATGCCCCCAGGTGTCATAGCTGACCGAGACATGCACCTGCGCACCCGAATGGAATTCGAGCAGCGACTGGCTGGTGGTCGGGGTATTGACCGGCACGAGCGTATTCTGGTTCGGCCCGGGCGCAGTCACCAGCCGCTCGTCGAAGAATTGCTGCGCCAGCGCCACAACACGCTTGATAGGCCCCAGAAGGCTCACGAGAACCGTGACGTAATAGGGCCCCATGTCGAGCACCGGTCCGGCCCCAACCTGGAAATAGGGGTGGGGATTGGGATGCCAGGCTTCCATGCCGTGATTCATGAAATGGGCGGAACCGCTCTTTGCCGTGCCGATCGCGCCTTCGTCGATCACCGTTCGCGCACTTTGGTGCGCCCCACCAAGGAAGGTATCGGGCGCTCCTGCGAGACCGAGACCATGCCGGTTCGCCAGTTCCACCAGAAGCCGTCCATCGGCAAGACTGAGCGCCAGCGGCTTTTCGGTATAGGTGTGCTTGCCGGCCTTAAGCGCGGCGGCGCTGATCTCGACATGGCTCGCCGGATTAGTGAGGTTGATCACCGCATCGATGGCCGGATCGGCCAGCAGGTCGCTCACGCTCATGGCGCGCAGGCCATATTGCTGGGCCCGTCGCTCGGCCGTGGCCGGGTCGATATCGGCGCAGGCGACGATGCGCAGCGGCGCGAAAACCTGCGAAAGCCTGGCATAGGCGTCGAAGATATGTCCGCAGCCGATAATGCCGACGGACCATTGCTTGGTCATGTGTGCTCTCCTCGTCGAGGCTTTCATGCCGCCTCGTTCTTCGCATGGCGGGCACTCTATGGGCTCGTCGGCGAGGGGGCCGGGGCGCATTGGGGGCAGGAGTCCAGAATGTGGATCAGATGGGCCCGATTGGTCTGGCCGGGGCCTTGGCCGGGCGGCCGGTCATGTTCCTATTAGGCATGGCTCAAGGGCGGCAGAGGACGAAAACAGTCCAGCCCGCGCCGATGCCGAGGAGGAGACTATGGCAATGCAATCGAATAACGGGCGCGGCTTGGACCGCCGCCAGTTTCTCAAGGCCGGGGCGGCGCTCGGCGCCATGACCGCCCTGCCCATGGGTCGGGCCCTGGCCCAGGAACCGGTCAACCTGACCGTCTGGGCCTGGACGCCCAAGACGCAGGACATGGCCAACCGCTTCATGGAAAAATATCCCCATGTCACGGTGACGGTGGAAAATGTCGGGCAGGGCGCCCCGCACTACGTCAAGCTGCGCAATGCCGTCACCGCCGGCACCGGCCTGCCGGATCTCGCGCAGATGGAATTCAACTCCATCCCCAGCTTCCGCGCCCTCAATGCCCTGGCCGATATCGGTCCCTTGGGCGGCAATGCCGTCAAGGACGCCTTCATCGACTGGACCTGGTCGGCCGTCAGCGATGGCGAACAGGTCTATGGCATGCCCTGGGACAGCGGCCCCATGGCCCTACTGTACCGCGCCGACATTTTTGAAAAGCACGGCCTTACCGTGCCCGAGACCTGGGACGATTTCGCCGAACAGGCCATAAAGCTCTCCCAGGCTGCCCCCGGCACCTATCTCACCAATTTCGGCGTCGATTCCGGCTGGACGGCGGCGGTGCTCTGGCAGGCGGGCTGGCGCCCGTTCAAGACCGAGGGCACCAATATCCAGATCCGCATCAATGACGACATTGCCAAGAACTGGGCCAACTACTGGCAGAAGCTGATCGACGCCAAGGCGGTCGATACCAAGCCCGCCTGGACCAGCGAATGGTTCGCCGCGTTCGATGATGGCACCTATGCCTCCTGGGTCACGGCGGGCTGGGCTCCGGTGCTCATGCAGCAATCGATGAAGAAGAGCTTTGGCCAGTGGCGTGCCTCGCCCATGCCGCAATGGGAAAAGGGCGGCAAGATCGCCTCCAACTGGGGTGGCTCGACCTTCGCCACTTTCAACACCACGCCGCACCTTCAGGAAGCCACAGACTTTGCCGTCTTCATGGCGACCGATCCGGAAGTCGCCAGGTTCTGGAACACCGATGCCTATCTTTTCCCGGTGCTCAAGGAACTCATCAACGATCCCACGCTGATGGGCAATGAATACGAGTTCTATGGCGGCCAGGCGGTCAACACCATCTTCGCCGAAGCCGAGGGACAGGTCGATCCGAGCTTCGAATTCGCACCCTTCCAGGACTACGTGAATTCCCAGATCGAGGACAATTTCGCCATGGCCATCGGCGGCAACGGCACTCTGGCCGATGCTTTCGACCGCATCCAGGACGCTGTCGTCGCCTATGCCAATGACCAGGGCTACACCGTAACCTGACACCGCGACCGGTCATGGCGAAACCCTCCCAGGTCGTCATGGCCGCCGCGCCGGGCGGGCGGCTCCCCATGGATAGTTCCTCCCAAGGCATGGGGGCCGTCCCGTCACAATTCATGGAGCAGATGATGAAGACCACTTTGCCGTCGGCCCTCGGCCGCGTGCTGCTGAACCGTCGCCGCCTGCTGCAGGGCGGGGTCGCTGCCGGCGCTGCCCTTGCCCTTGGCGGGCCCATGGGCCGTGCCATGGCCCAGGACAAGGTCAACCTGACCGTCTGGGCCTGGACGCCCAAGACGCAGGATATGGCCAACCTGTTCATGCAGAAATACCCGCACATTTCCGTCACCGTCGAAAATGTCGGGCAGGGCGCGCCCCACTATGTCAAATTGCGCAATGCCGTCACCGCGGGCACTGGCCTCCCCGATGTGGCACTGATCGAGTTCAATTCGATTTCGAGTTTCAAGGCGCTCAATGCCCTGGCAGATCTCGGACCCCATATCGATCCCGCCATTGCCGAAAAGTTCATCGACTGGACCTGGACCTCCGTCACCGAGGGCGACAAGGTCTATGGGCTGCCCTGGAATACCGGGCCGATGGCCTTGCTCTATCGCGCCGACATCTTCGAGCAATATGGCCTCACCGTCCCCGAAACCTGGGACGACTATGCCGAACAGGCCATCAAGCTGGCCCAGGCCGCTCCCGGCAAATATCTCGCCGATTTCGCGGTGGACTCAGGCTGGACGGCCGCCGTGCTCTGGCAGGCCGGCTGGCGTCCCTTCAAGACCGAAGGCACCAATATCCAGATCCGCATCAATGACGAGATCGCCAAAAGCTGGGCAAATTACTGGCAACGGCTGATCGATGCGAAGGCGGTGGACACCAAGCCCGGCTGGACCACGGAATGGTTCGCTGCGCTCGATGATGGCACCTATTCCTCCTGGGTCACTGCGGCCTGGGCACCGGTGCTGATGGAACAGTCCATGACCAAGAGCTTTGGCAAATGGCGCGCCGCGCCCATGCCGCAATGGCAGCCTGGCGGCAAGGTGGCCTCCAATTGGGGTGGCACGGTCTTTTCCGCCTTCTCCACCTCGCCCCAACTCAAGGAAGCGGCCGAGTTCGCCACCTTCATGTCCACCGATCCCGAAGCCGCCCGCTTCTGGCTCACCGATGTCTTCCTCTTCCCCGTGCTCGACGAATTGATCGAGGACGAGACCCTGATGGGGCATCCCTACGAGTTCTATGGCGGCCAGGCGGTCAATACCATCTTCGCCGAGGCGGAAGCGCAGGTGGACCCGAGCTTCGAATTCGCGCCCTTCCAGGACTATGTGAATTCCCAGATCGAGGACAATTTCGCCATGGCCGTGGCCGGCAATGGCACCCTGGCCGACGCCTTTGACCGCGTGCAGGACGCCGTTGTCATCTATGCCCGCGACCAGGGCTATACCGTTACCTGAACCTGAGCGGCCCGGATGCTTGACGCATTCGGGCCTGTCCCTCTCGTGGAGTTCAACGCCGTGTCAAACACGCTTTCGGGGCAAAAGCCTCGCGTGATCGTCAGCAAGAAAGTAGCGCCCTATGTGCTGCTGCTGCCATTCCTGCTCGTCTTCGTAGGCTTTCTGATCGTGCCCATGGGCTATGCCTTTGGGCTTAGCCTCTTCAAGACGGCCCTGGTCGGCGGCACCCGCTTTGTCGGGCTCGAAAACTATGCCCGCGCCGTGGTCGATCCCAAATTCTGGGATGGCGTCTGGCTGCTGGTGCGCTTCGGGCTCATCCAGATGCCGATCATGCTGTCCCTGGCGCTGATCTTCGCCCTCATTCTCGATAGCGGCATGGTCTATGCCCGCAGCTTCTTCCGCGTCAGCTTCTTCCTGCCCTATGCCGTGCCGGCAGTGATCGCCACCTTGCTCTGGGGCTATCTCTATGGGCCCTCCTATGGCCCGGTGGCACAGTTAGCCACGGCCC
This sequence comes from Devosia riboflavina, assembly GCF_000743575.1. GTDB lineage: Bacteria > Pseudomonadota > Alphaproteobacteria > Rhizobiales > Devosiaceae > Devosia > Devosia riboflavina. The sequence goes on from NZ_JQGC01000006.1 coordinate 27,229, forward strand.
TCTCCCTGCCCAAGCCAGATTTCTTCTCGCCCGGCGCCATTCTCGGGTCGTTAGCAAACATAACCATATGGGAATATACAGGCTATAATATGATCATCTATTTCGCGGCGCTGCAGGCCATACCGGGCGACCTCGAAGAAGCAGCCAAGATGGATGGCGCCAGCGCGCTCACCTATGCGCTGCGGGTCAAGCTGCCCATGATCGTTCCCATGATCGTGGTCACGGTGATCTTCTCCATCATCGGCACCCTGCAGCTCTTCAGCGAGCCCTATCTCATCACCAATCTGGCGCGCAGCGTCATCAACTCCAACTTCACGCCCAACTACTACGCCTACACGCTTGCCTTCGTCGCCCAGCAATACAATTACTCGGCGGCCATTTCCTTCCTCCTCGGCGCAGTGGTGGCGGTCTTTTCCTACGCCTTCATGCTGCTCGCCAATCGGGGAGGCCGCTGATGGGTATCGTGGGCAATACCACCCGCTCGCCGAATTTTCGGCGCAACCGCATCCTGCTCACCGCAGTGCTCTGCATCTACCTCGTTTATACGCTGGTGCCGCTGTTTTACGTGGTCACCGCCTCGACCAAGACCAATGCCGATCTCTTCGGCACCTTCGGCCTCTGGTTCGCCGGCGAATTCAACCTCTGGCAGAACCTCGTCGACCTCTTTACCCACCAGAACGGCGTGTTTTCGCGCTGGCTAGGTAATACCTTCTTTTATTCCCTCACCTCGGCGGTGGGCGCGGCCATCTTCGCGCTATTGGCCGGCTATGCCTTCGCTAAATACGAGTTCAGGGGCAAGAAGCTGCTTTTCGCTTTGGTGCTGGGGGCAGTGATGATCCCGCAGACCGCACTCGTCATTCCGCTCTATCTCATGCTGAGCAAGATCGGCCTGCTCAACACCCCGCTCGCCGTCATCCTCCCCTCGCTGGTCTTCCCGCCTGGCGTCTTCCTCATGCGCGTCTATGTCGACGAGGCCGTTTCCAACGAAATCATCGATGCCGGGCGCGTCGACGGGGCAGGGGAATTGCACATTCTCTCGAGCCTCACCTTCCGCCTGCTGATGCCCGGTTTTGCCACGGTCTTCATCCTCGCCTTCGTCGCCGCCTGGAACAATTACTTCCTGCCGCTCGTCGTGCTCAGTACCTCGGAAAACTTCCCCGTCACCGTGGGGCTTTCCATCTGGTACGCCTCGGCAACGCTGGGTAGCGGCGGCAACCTGCTCTTCACCGTGGTGATGACCGGGGCCCTGGTCTCGATCCTGCCCGTCATCCTCGCCTTCCTCATCATGCAACGTTTCTGGCAGGGCGGGCTCAGCGCCGGCGCCGTCAAGGCCTAGGAGATCCTTCATGGCTGTCATCACCCTTTCGGGCATCACCAAATCCTTCGGCACCGTCCACATCATCCGCGGCGTCGACCTCACCATCGGCGATGGCGAATTCGTCATCTTCGTCGGACCCTCGGGCAGTGGCAAATCGACCCTGCTGCGGCTCATCGCCGGGCTCGAGGAAACCACGGGCGGCCGCATTCTCATCGATGGCACCGATGTGACCGATCGGGGCCCGGCCGAGCGCGCCCTTTCCATGGTCTTCCAGTCCTATGCGCTCTATCCCACCAAGACCGTTCGGCAGAACATGAGCTTTGGCCTCGAAGTGGCCCGTCTGCCGCGCGCTGAAATCGACCGCCGCGTCAATGCGGCTGCCGCTGCCCTGAAACTCGAAGCATATATGGACCGCAAGCCTGCCGCCCTTTCGGGCGGTCAGCGCCAGCGCGTCGCCATTGGCCGCGCCATCGTGCGCGAGCCGGTCGCCTTCCTCTTCGACGAGCCCCTGTCCAATCTCGATGCGGCCCTCCGCGTCGATATGCGCGTCGAGATCGCCAAGCTCCATCAGCGCCTCAAGGCCACGATGATCTATGTGACGCATGACCAGGTCGAGGCCATGACCCTGGCTGACAAGATCGTGGTTCTCGACGGCGGTGTCATCCAGCAGGTGGGCGCACCGCTCGAACTCTATGAGCGTCCGGTCAATCTCTTCGTCGCCCAGTTCATCGGCTCGCCCAAGATGAATGTCCTTGCCGCCCGCCGCGAAGGCGAGTTGATCCGCGTTGGCTCGGGCGCTGTCCCCCTGCCTTTCGCCACGTCCCGGCCGATCGCCCATATCGGCATCCGTCCCGAGGGCCTCGAAGTGGTTTCCTCCGGCGAGGGTCATATTGAGGGTAAGGTTGACGTGGTCGAGCGCCTTGGCTCGGACACCTTTGCCTATGTCATCGTGCCCGAGCTGGGCACGCTCACCATCCGCATCGTCGGCAATGCGGCGGGCATTGCCCTCGATCAGAGTATCGGCCTTCGCCTCGCGGCCGGGCAAATCCATCTGTTCGATACCGAGGGGCGGCGGATCGCCGAAGGCGACTGAAGGCGCCAGTCCAAAATATGAGACATCGACGTTGACTCTCTTCTTCGCCGGTCCGACACTCCCTCTGCTCATGGTTCTGGGAGGAGCGGGTGGGCAGTCAGAAAAACGGCGTTGAAGCCGCCATGGATATTCTCGAGGCGCTGTCGCAATCCGGCGCGGGGTCGGGCTCGGCTCTTGCAAAGGGGCTGGGCATTCCGCGCGCCAGTTTCTTCCGCCTCACCCGGCAGCTCGAGCGGCATGGCCTCGTGCAATGCGGGCGCGGCACGGTCGAGCCCGGCACGCTGGCCTTGAACCTGCTCGAAGGCCACAAGGCCCGTTCCGAGGCCGAGGAATCCCGGCGCCGCATGGTGCTGGGCGAAATCGCGCCAGCCTTGCCCGGTGCTTTGCCGGCCGAGCCGCCGCCCCTGGCCCGCCCGGCCCGTATCGTTGCGCGGCGGCGCTTCCGCATCGGCTTTGCCAATGGCGACCTGACCAATGCCTGGCAGGTGGCGCTGGTCCACAGCGTCGAATTCGCCGCCTCGCGCCAGTTCGAGAGCCTTGAATCGGTGACGGTGATGAATGCGGGCGGCGACGCGGACCTGCAGAACGAGCAGATCCGCCAGATGATCGCCGATGGCGCCGATGGCATATTGGTGAGCGCGGTTTCCCCACGGAAGCTAGCGCCCCTGTCGGCCGATCTTCTCTCCCATGGCGTGCCGGTGGTGCTGGTCGAGCGCGGCGGCTTTGCCGACATGGCCTATACCAGTTTCGTCACCAGCAATAATTTCGCCATCGGCCAGACCACGGCCCAGTGGCTGGCCAATCGCATCAATCACCGCGGCATCGTGCTGATGCTCTGGGGCCATGCCGATGCCGAGGCGAGCCAAAGCCGCGACCGGGCCGCAAGAGAAGTTTTCGCGCGCTATCCCGACATCAGCGTGGTCACGGCCGAGCCCACCAGTTTCCAGCGCGACAATGCCTACGCGGCCACGCTCGCTTCGATCAATCGCTATGGCAGCGACATCGCCGGGGTCTGGTGCGATAGCGGTCTCAACAGCGCTGGATCCATCGCTGCCTTCATCGATGCCAAATTCGACGCCGGCAAGGTGCCGCCCCATACCGGGGTCGATATCAATCTCAGCTACAAGCTGGCAGTGGAGCGGCGCGTCTCGCTCGCTTCGGTAGACTACCCCCCGGCCATGGGCATGCGTGCCTTTTCCGTGCTGCTCGAAGCCCTGCGCGGCAATCCCGTGCCGCAATATCTCGATGTCTGGGGCAAGCTCGTCACCACGCGCGGCGTGGCTCGCCCGCCCGGCATTGCTGCCATTTCGGCCGAACAGCGCGTGCGCTGGGACATGCCGGACGATCTCGTCTTCGGCACCGGCCTCGGCCCCTCCTATAGCCCCGAGGCTTTTCGGGTCAATTATCCCGGCAATGTCCGCAATCGCTCGGCCGCTACCCTCGGGGCGGTGCGATGAGCACGAGCCAGGAAGCCGCCGGCATGGCCGTTCTCTGCCGCATTCTGGCGCAGCTTTCCGCGGGCGAGCCCATGTCGGTCTCGGACCTCATCAAGGCCGAAGACCTGCCGCGTTCGACAACCTTCGATGTCGTCAAGCGCATGGAAGAGCGCGGCTTCGTCGCGCGCGTCCCGGATGGGCGGCTGGCGCTGGGCCTGCGCGCCGGTGCCTTCGGCTATGCCTATTATGGTCTCGGGCGCCTCTTCAACACGGCCCAGGCCATGTTGCCCTGGCTGCGCGACGAAACCGGCGCCACTGTCGCGCTCGACGCCAATGATGGCGTGCATTTCGTCACCATCGGTCTCTGGGCGGCGCCATGGTATCGCTCGGACATGCCGGGTCACCGCCTCACGACCATCCCGATCTATCGCTCCCTCGGAAATCAGCCAGCCCGCCTGCGCTTATTGCAGGAGGCCCGCACCGAAGAAGGCGGGGTCGCAGAAGCCAGCCGGTTGGCCGAAGGCATAGCTCGTCGACTGGCCGAGGCACTGGTCGCCGAGACCGCCTCCTGAGCCTATCCTCCAAGCCGCCCCGAGGAACCAGACCGAACGCTCCTGCATTCACACCTTGATGTTTGGTGGAGGTCAGCGTGCGCTCGAAGATAATTCACGAAGCGAATGGCGAAAGGACTTTTGCCGTCATCCTTGAAACAGGCGACGAGGTGATGGCCTCGCTCAATGCCTTCGCAATCGAGAACAATCTCAACGCCGCCAACTTCAGGGCCATCGGCGCGCTCTCCCGAGCGACCCTCGCATTCTTCGATTGGGACCAGAAGGAATACCTGCCCATTCCCGTGCACGAACAGGTGGAAGTCGCCTCCCTGATTGGTGATATTGCCATGGGTCCGGATGGAAAGCCGGCTGTCCATGCTCACGCCGTACTCGGAAAATCGAGTGGAGCCGCCGTCGCCGGCCACCTGCAGGCCGCGACGGTGCGGCCGACACTCGAGATCATCCTGACCGAATCCCCCGGCCACCTGCGAAAACGCTTTGATCCCGCCAACGGCATCGCCCTTGTCGATCCGGGGCTTTGAGCCACTCAGCAGTTCACAGCGCCCGATAGAGCCTGACCATGTTCGTTTGCCCGTCCTGGCTCCAATAGACCCGGCAGATCAGCCGGTTGCGGTTCTGGCCGCCCCGCACGCCTTTCTCACCCAAAGCCTGCAGCGCCGCATCCTCTGGAGAGCGGGCATCCACCACACTTTCTGGTTCGATAGTCCCCGAGCGCAGGTCGATCACGCGGAACAGAGGCAAGGCTTCTCCTTCGGCTGCTGGCAAAAAGAAGCCCCAGCGGCGAGCTGGGGCACGATCAGACAATGGCAAAACGTGTTTGGCAAAACCCCGGTTTCATTGGGCCCAGGTGATCCGCTGCTTCTGTCTCCGCTTCATCTGCAACAATTGGCCCGTAATGAGGGCCTTTACCGTCTTTGCTGCCGGGACCGTGCCCAGCGGGCTGACGATCAGTTTTCCCTCGATCTGGGCATGGATGATGTCATTTTCGACAAAATACGCCGCTTTGTGCATCCGCCCGTCGAACTCGACCTCTACGTCGAAGACCTGAGATTGCATTTCCATCTGTGATCCTCCTGCATGCACCTTAGGCGCATGAGAGGGCACGGCGCATTTAACTTTGACGCGACCCGCGCAAGATCAGTTTTGCACCTTCTGGCTGCTCGGCGGGTTGGCTTCGAGGCGTTCAAGCGCCCATCCGACACGGTCGGCGACGTCCAGATCGAAGTCCTGATCGGGCGAAGTCAGCTCATAGGCCCGCAATTGCTCGGGGGTAATTCCCGCCGCTGCGGCAAAGGCTTCGGGATCCATGCCAAGGGGCAGCCGGCGGTTATGATCGCCTTTCGGCTCTCGCATGGTGGGTGGCACATGCTGGGTCATTTTCAGCTCCCCGCATTGCCCAGAACGACCAGCGTAAGCAGAAATGCTGCGCCGCCGACCCAGAGCGCAATCGCCAGCAGCGAAAAGCCCTCCATGAATTCCAGACCAGTCTTGTCGTGCTCGTACATCGCGTCCTCCTTCTCGTCTGAAAGGAGAACGCGGCAATTTCTAGCTGGTTGCTACTGAGCCCCAGCTTCGCCCGGCATCGCAGAGTCATCGCCAGCGCGACACGGCGAGCTAGTAGTCCTCGTCATCCTCGACATCGGTCAGGTAGACCGAAAACTCGATGTCGATGCCATGCTTGGCAATCGCTGCCGCCGCGTGAGCGGGCAGCCGCGCCGACATGGCTTCGCCTTCCTGCGGATAGTCGAAGGCCAGATCGAGCACGGCGCGACCCAGCCGGCGATCCGCCAGCATCGCTTCGATCACTGGCCCGGTGCGATCCGCCAGCTCCAGCATCGCGCGAATGGCATTTTCGACCGGCACATCGACTTGCCCGTAAAAGCTGCCTTCGGCATCTTCGGGCTCATAGCGCACCAAAAGCTGCTTGAGCGCCTTTTCGGCCTCGAACTGGGGCAGGGTGAGACCAGACAGCCTCAGGGCAATGGCGAAGGGCTCGAACGTACTCATCCCTGCCTACCAGCCGTGGCAGCAAACAGCGCAATGGCGGCGGCGTTGGACACGTTGAGCGACTTGATCGGCCCCGGCATGTCGAGACGGACCATTTCGTCGCAGAGTTCGCGCGTGCGCTGCCGCAAACCCTTGCCTTCGGCGCCAAGCACAACGGCCAATGGCCGGTCGTCCGTGCGGGGGCGCAGCGGGGCAGGGGCATCGGAATCAAAGCCGAGCACGGTCAGCCCGCGCTCCTTGAGCGTCTCGATCGCATCGCCCAGATTGCGCACCTCGATCATCGGCACGAGATCGAGCGCGCCGGAGGCGGCCTTGGCCATGACCCCCGTTTCCCGAGGCGAGTGGCGTGCCGTGGTGATGACGGCATCGGCGCCAAAGGCGCAGGCGGTGCGCAGGATCGCTCCGACATTATGCGGATCGGTCAACTGATCGAGCACCACGACCAGGCGCAACTGCTTGATATCGGCCAGCCCAAAGCGGCTCACCGGATCGACTTCCAGCGCTGCGCCCTGGTGCACGGCTTCGCCGCCAAGCAACCGGTCGAGTTCCTTCGGCGTCGTTTCCTTCACCGAAACCTTGCCGATATCGCCACTTTCCTTCAACCGATTGAGGGCATTGGGCGTGACCAGCAATTCCTTCTTCTGCCGCAGCGGATTGTCCAGCGCGGCGCGAACGGTGTGGATGCCGTAGAGATAGACCGGCCCGGTATCGGGGTCATATTTGGGCTTGGGCGGAAACTTGTTGCGGCTCATAAAAAGCACCTTTCCGCAACTGAATGAGGGGAAATTGGAGCGGGTAGCGGGAATCGAACCCGCGTATTCAGCTTGGAAGGCTGCTGCTCTACCATTGAGCTATACCCGCCCTTACGAGGCTAAAGCCGAAATTGGCTTATCCCGAACGCGGACAGCAAGGCAAGTGGGGCTTGGGGATAGCGCCAGTTTTTTCACCTATCACAAGATTTCTGCACAAGGGTGGCGGAAGGGTGTTGACACCTTTGCGACAGCCAACCATAAACCGCCCCGACGAAACGCCTAGCGCTTCGTTGTCTCACCCGAGAATGTGGAGGGGTGGGAGAGTGGTTAAATCCATCAGACTGTAAATCTGACCGCTTAGCGTACACTGGTTCGAATCCAGTCCCCTCCACCACCCGGCCCCGGCGGGCCGCCGCCCCCAAAGAACAGGTCTAGGTCGTTGGCCGCCCCAAGGTGGGCGTCACCATCGCTCCCCCTGCCTCATTGGCTCAAGATCGGGCCCGATACCTGGCCGATCCTTCGCGCACCCTCCAACGCAGATTCTGTCACATCGAAGTATGCGGGCAGCCAAGGTGCGCCATCGATGTCGATGGCGTCGCCATGGATATGAACTTTCCAGCCCATCAGGCGCCATAGGGCGAGCCATTTTCGGTCCTGGATACCGCCGACCTGCCGGTGGCCCATAAGCATCCAGTATTCCAGCACGGCAGCGCAGCACTGGGCCATGAGTATCTTGCTGCGCTCATCTCGACGATGCCTGACGATAAATCCTCGCGTCCATTCCGCTACATGAGGATCGCGAGGCATGGATTTACGGTTGCAGATTGTCGGAAAGACCTCGCTAAGCAGATGCGGAAGGTTGGTCTGTATCAATCGCGATCCAGCGACCACTTCTTCTCCATCGGTAACGACCAGATAGGCGGCTGCGCACGTGTCAAAAGCATCGCGCTCAAGACCATCTTCAGAGCGCGGAACCCAGCCGAGCTCCTCCGCATAGACAACATGCCGTGCGCGAAAAAGCGCATCGAGTTGCGGCAGGTGTTCGGGTTCATGCGGTCGAGTAATGAATCGAAATTGCATAGGCGTCCCCCAACGATAATTGGGGAACGATAACGTGACCGACCCATACGCGATATCGGGCAATCTCTCGATCACCACCATCGCGCGGCGGGCGCCCGCGGAGTCCCGCGTTCAGCGCCAGGCCAGGTTCCGCTGTCCATCGACGCTCCAGGCGCCGGGACCCGCAAATACCAGGTAGAGATAGATAAAGCAGAACAGGATCGCGCCTGTGCCCATGTTTTCGGCTGGAAAGAAGCCCATGGGAAAATGCCCGATCCAATAGCCCACTGCCATCATGCCCGAGAGGATGAAGGCCGCGGGGCGCGTGAGAAAGCCAACCGTCACCAGCGCCCCGCCGACAAGTTCCAGCACCCCTGCCGTAGTCGTCAGCGCATCGAGCGGCACGGGGAAGGGCACCGGGAAGTTGAAAAGCTTCTGCAGTCCAAAATGCACGAACAATAGGCCGGTCACGATCCGCAAAATGCCAAGTACGGCCGGCGCAAGACTGTTCAAACGATCGATCATTCTGGTTCTCCTCTCTTGTTGCTCTCAGGGGGCAAAGCCCTCGCTTACGCAACGAATGAGGGAGATCAGCTTCGACACGGCTGGTCTAAAACCGCGCGTTGAACGGTTTTAGCGTTTCATAAAGCGACTGGAACAACTCGAACCGTTCGGCATAAGGCCCTGCCAACCGCACATCCGGCTCAAAAGTCCGTTCGAACCGCACCAACTGTCGCACTGCCGGCGCGAGGGCTTCGAAGGCTCCGCTGCCCGCACCTGCAAGAATCGCGGCGCCGAGCGCCGCAGCGTCCGGCACCACGGTGCGCTTTAGCGTCATTCCCAGCACATCGGCCCTGATCTGGCACCAGACATCCGAACGCGAGCCGCCGCCACCGATATTGGCGACGTCAATTTTTGTCCCCGCCGACCGGCTCAACGCCTCGAAAGCCCAGCGCACCGAGAAGGCGACGCCTTCCATCACCGAACGCGAAATTTGTGCCGGTCCGGCATTGGCATCGAGCCGGGCAAAAGTGCCCCGCGAAGCGCTGTCCCAGATCGGCGCGCGCTCCCCTGCCAGATGCGGCAGGAATAGCGGCAGGCCCGCGCTCGGTTCGCAAGTTCCTGCCAGCGCGGAAAGCTCAGCGGGGCTGCGCCCCAAAAGCGTCGACAGCCAGGTCAGCGCCGCGCCACCCGACTGGGTTGGAGCCGCATGCATGCGAATACCCTCATAGGGCGGAAAGAGGATCACACCGGGCGTCGGCACGACCGCACTCGAGACCACACCTGGAATTTCGCTCGTTCCCGACTGATACATGGCATCGCCATCCGCAACCACGCCGCAGCCGAACATGCCCGCCCAGGCATCCATCGCCCCCACCGTCACCGGCAGTCCGGCAAAAGGCAGCCCCGCCCGAACACGGCCGGCAATGTGGTGGAATGGAAAGAGCGGGGGCAACCTCCCGGCGCTGCCCGGCAGCAGATCGAGTAGCTCGCTCACATAGGCGCCCGAAGCGCTCACGAGCCCAACAGCCGCGACCGGGTCGCTCGACACCGCGCCCGTCAGTTTCAGCGCCACGAAATCCTTGGGCAATAGCACATGCCGCGTCGCCGCCCAGTTTGCGGGCTCCGTCCGCGCCACAAAAGCCATGCGCGACAGGGCATGGCTGGCATCGATGGGCACCGGCCCGCCAAACCAGGCCGTCTTCTGCTCGACGGTCACCTGTTGATCGAGCTTTGCAGCGTCTCCCGCCGCCCGCGTATCCTGCCAGATGATCCCCGGACGCACCGCCTCGCCGCGCGCATCGACGAACACATGCGAATTGACTTGCGAAGTCAGCCCGATCCCGATCACCCGCCTGGGATCGACCGCCTGCGAAAACTGCGTGAGCGCGTCCAGCACGCCATTCATCCAGTCCTGCGGGTCCTGGTCAGCCATGCCGGGAGAGGTGCGAACCGTCGGATGCGGACGCACAAAACTTGCCAATTGCGCGCCCGTGCCATCGATCAGCGTCGCCTTGGTCGCCGTCGTCCCGACATCGATTCCGATCAGGCAAAAATCCACGCCCATTCTCCCCCAAATCCCGCTTGCTGTCCGGCAGGCGCCCCTTATAGTGCCTTGAAGCACAAGGAAAACAACCGTCGGCTATCCCCGCCGGCGGGGATAGCAGGAGGGCTGTTTCGTGTCGCTCAATAAATCTGCCCTGGCGTTTGCCGGCATTCTTCTCGCAACCACCGTTCTGGGCACCGGCGCCGCGCTGGCTCAGGCCAAGGTTGCCATCGTCACCCCCTACATGGCGCAGCCGGGCACTCAGTTCTACGTCGAAGCTTTTGAAGCCGTCGCCGCCGAGAACGATTGGGAAGTCAACGTCATCGACACCGCCGGCGACGTCGCCGCCGTCATCAGCCGCATCGAAGACCTCGTGGTCCAGAACGTCGATGCCATCGTCATCAATGTCGATCCGACCCAGGTGACCGCGGGCTTGCAATCCGCCAAGGATGCCGGCATTCCCGTCTTCGGCATGGATGCCGGTGCCGATCCGCTGCTGGTCACCAATGTCACCTCCAACGGCTATGCCATGGCCGCCGAAACTTCCACTTATGTCGCCGATCGCATCAAGGGCGAAGGCAATGTGGTGATGTTCGTCTTCGACGCTTTTCCGCCCGTGCAGGTGCGCGGCGTCGTCGCAGATGCCGTGTTCGGCAATTTCCCTGACATCAAGGTGCTCGACCGCGTGACGCCAGACGTCTCCGACGGCGGCATTGCCGATAGCCGCGCCAAGATGGAGGCCATCCTTGCCGCCAATCCCGAGCCGGGCAGCATCAAGGCTGTCTGGGCGGCCTGGGACCAGCCGGCCCTCGGCGCCCTGCAGGCCATTGAAGACGCTGGCCGCTCCGGCGAAGGCATCGTCATCACCGGCATCGACGCCAATCCCCAGGCCCGCGAAGCCATCGCTGCCGGTGGCAATTTCGAAGCCTCAGTCGCCCAGGATTTTGCCGGCATCGGTGCCACAACGGCCGAAGCTGTCGCCCGTGTCCTCGCTGGCGAAGAAATCCTCCAGTCGGTCACCTACGTGCCGACCAAGCTGGTGACTGCGGCAAACGCAGCAGAATAACTTGCCGTCTTGCCAGAAAATCCAATAGGGAAGGGGCCAACCATGGCCCCTTCTGTCCCTCTGCTGTCCGCCACCTCTGTCACCAAGGCGTATGCTGGTGTCCCGGCATTGTCCGGGGCCAGCCTCGTCGTTGCCCCAGGTGAAATTCACGCCCTGATGGGCGAGAACGGCGCGGGCAAATCGACGCTCATCAAGATTCTGGCCGGTGTTGTGGCCGCCGATACTGCCGAAATCACCGTTAACGGCGAACGCGTCAGCATCGACTCGACCAAAGCCGCATACCGTCTCGGCCTTCGCTTCATCCATCAGGAATTCAACGTCGTCCCGACCCTTTCGGTGGCCGAAAACATCTTCATGGGCCGCCGCTATCCGCGCCGCGCCGGTCTCCTCGTCGATTGGGCAGAGCTCAACCGAGAAGCCCAGCGTGCCCTCGATCGCCTCGGCATCGACCATATCGACCCCAGCCAAAATCTCGGCGCACTCAGCCTCGGCGACCAGATGCTCGTCCGCATCTCTGCCGCGCTCCTCGACGACGCCAAACTCTACGTCATGGACGAGCCAACTGCTGCACTTACCCGCGACGAAAGCGAACGCCTGTTCCGCGTCCTGCGCGAAATCCGCGCCTCCGGCAGCTCCGTCCTCTACGTTTCGCACCGTCTCGACGAGATCATGGCCCTTTGCGACAAGGCGACGGTCCTGCGCGATGGTCGCTCCATCGACAGCGGCGCCCTGACCAATATCACTCACGATGACCTCGTCGCGCTGATGATCGGACGCAAGGTCGAAGAGGCCTACCCCAAGGCCACGGCGAAACCACGCGAAACCACCGTCTTTGCCGCCTCCCGCCTCGCAACCGTCGGCCTCAATCCAGTCAGCTTCTCGTTACGCGAAGGCGAAGTTCTGGGCATTGCCGGCCTCTCCGGCTCGGGCCAAGCCGAACTCATCCGGTCCATCTTCGGCGACGCCAAAGTGACTGCCGGCACCATGACGCTCTCCGGCGCGCCATACACACCATCAACCCCCGCCGCCGCCTGGCAGAGCAGGGTGGCCTACGTCCCCCGCGAGCGCCGCGCCGAAGGCCTCGTCATGCGCAGGCCGATCTTTGAAAACATCACGCTGGCCCATTTGAAGCGGCAGAGCCGCGCCGGCACCTGGCTCACGCCCAACCGAGAAAAACGCTTCGCCGCCGAACTCGGCGCCAATATGCGCCTCAAGGCTGTCGGCCCCGCGCAAGACGTGCTCGAACTCAGCGGCGGCAATCAGCAGAAGGTCGTTTTCGCCAAGGCAGTTGCCGGCAATCCGCGCCTGCTCCTCCTCGAAGAACCCACCCGCGGCGTCGACGTTGGCGCCAAGTACGACATCTATTCCATTGTCCGCGAGCTCACCGCCAAGGGCGCCGCCGTCATCCTGGTCTCCTCCGATCTCCCCGAGTTGATCGGCATCAGCGACCGCATCGCGGTCATGCGCCAGGGCGAAATCACCACCATTGTCGACGCTGCGGGTCTGCGCGAAGACGATCTCATCAATCTCTGTTACGGCCGGGCTACCGGCATGGTTGCCTGAACATGCAGCTCTTCGTCAGACGCTACGGCACGCTGATCGGCTTCGTCGCCATTCTGGTCTTCTTCTCCGCCGTGCTGCCCGGAACATTCCCGACGGCCCGCAACTGGCTCAACATCACCCAGCAGGTCTCCATGCTGATGGTGGTTGCCGCGGGCATGACCATCGTCATGGTCATGGGCGATTTTGATCTCTCGGTCGGCTCAGCCGCCAGCCTTGCCGGCATCGTCGCCGCCCTGATGATGGCCGCCGGTCAACCCATCTGGGCCGCAGTCGCCGTCGCGCTCCTCGTCGGCCTCCTGGGCGGCGCCTTCAATGGCGCCATGGTCAGCCTCGTCGGCATTTTGCCTTTCATAGCCACGCTCGCGACCATGACCATGTTTTCCGGCCTCGCCTTCGTCGTCAGCGGCGGCAAGACCATTTCCGGCCGCGCCATCCCCGAAGATTTCGGCAATTTCGCCCGCGGCGGCATCCCACTCGGCGAATGGGGCGGGGTAGCCATCAGCCTGCCCAACCTCTCCATCATCGCCATAGTCGTCGTTCTGGCCGTCTGGGTTCTCCTCGAACAGACCACCTACGGCCGCCGCCTCTATGCCATCGGCGGCAATATGGAAGCGGCCCATCTTAGCGGTATCGCCGTAAAGCGCCTGCGCCTCATCGCCTTCTCGCTCACCGGCCTCGCCGCCGCGGCGGGCGGTCTGATGTATGCCAGCCGCGTTGCCTCGGCCAATCCGGTGCAGGGCAGCGGCCTCATGCTCAACGCCATAGCCGCCGTCTTCCTCGGCACAACCATGAGCCGCCATGGCGAACCGCGCATCCTCGCAACTGTCGTCGGCGTCATTGTCCTAGGCGTCCTCGACAATGGCCTGACGCAGATGAGCGTCGACAGCTATGTCCGCCAGGTCCTTGTCGGCGCACTGATCCTGCTCGCCGTCGCGGCAAGCTCCGTCACACAGGGCCGGCGCTAATCGGCAATCCCGAACATCGGCCCATAGCCGCCATGCCAGGAAAAGTCATTGCGCCGTAGCTCGGGCGAATAAAGGCCCACGCCGCGCCCACCATCAAGGAATAGAGCGTTGGCGCAGCCAAGCTGGTCCCGGAACAGTCGCGCAAACTCATGAAAATTCACGCGCCCATCGCTGACTGCAAAGCGCACCACGCCATTCTCGCAAACGCCCACGCCACTGCGCGCAGTCTTGTCGGTCGAATTGGGGATCAGCATGGGATGCAATGCCCCATCGATCACCAGCATCGGCCCTGACTGGGTGGCAATCCGCGGCTCCAAGTCCGCCGCGACAAACTCCTCTGTCGTCAGGATGCCGGCTTTGCCGTCCTGGCCGACATAGAAAACGCCATTGGGCTTCTTCAGAAAGTTCGGCACCGGCTGAGAGCCCGCAGTCGCCTCCGCGGTACTGATCCCAACCCTCTCGCTGCCCTCTTCGACATAAAGCCCCAGCGGCCTGAAATTCGTATCGTACATGCCGGCATTCATGGCGAAGCGCAGCTCTTCGCCACCCGACTTCAACGCCTCCGAGAGAGCGGAAAATGACCGATAGGGCCCATCCTCGCCATCCCAGAACAAGCGAATATCCCCGGCATCGCCGACTTCACAAACAGTGTAGCGCGCGCCCTCGAACTCCTCCTTCGCGCAACTTGGCGCGGCGGCGAGGGCAGGGGTGACGGGAAGGATGACAAAGGCGCCGAAGAGCAGCGAAACGGCTGCGGTTCGGAGCGAAGCAGAGGAAATAAACATACCGGGATTGTCGCCGCCCGGCGCCCAACGCACAAGTGCGACGCATTTTCGCGGGCGCGCCAACAAACGACGAAAACCGCCAGACGGCGGTCAAAGGAATAAAAATGTCGGAAAATTATTGCCTGGCAGGGGCTGGGGGACTCGAACCCACGACCCTCGGTTTTGGAGGAGTAGGGCAAATCCCGGTTTTGTTGGGGTCTGCCAAAATCCGGAGCGTCTAACCTTGCCCGTTTTCGGCGGAACGAACCGGGAAGGTGTCTAACCCGACAACAGTGCTTTGGCCAGCATTTCGATAGGCCATTTGCACGGCGTCGGTCATATCCTTGAGCATGCCGCGGCGCTTCGCCCGGCGCTGATAATGCTCGGTCATGGTCTCGCTGCCATGGCCCAGAAGGTGCTTCACCTGCTGCGGCTCATATCCGCATTCAGCGAGAACAGTTGCCACGCCATGCCGCGCGCCATGGAACGTGATGCCGGGGGCGACCTTCTTGGCCTCCTCAACTTCGTCGCGCCATTTCCCCCATGAAGTCCTGAACCCATCCGAGGTCCATGCCTTGCCCCGTGTGTTGACGAACATCGTCATCACCAGGTCTTGGATATCCTCGCGAGAGTTCTTCGCGGCCGCCTTCCGGCGCCGCTCCTCCCATAGCGCCTCCCGCCATGCGTTGTAGCGCTTCAGGATTGCCCAGAGATCGTCACAGACGGGCAATTCGAGCGCCCGGCGGGTCTTGCTCGTCGTGAGGCTCAAAAGCCGCTCAGTGATCGCGCCCTTTGACATTTTGATGATGTCGCCCTCGCGCAATCCCAGATAGGCGGCCATTGCTATTGGTGCTGCCAGATGGATAGGCGCGGCAAGAATGGTGACGGCTTCCTCTGGCATCCACGGACGGTTCGCATCGGGTAGGTCCGTAGGTCTTGCGACGGAAGAGATGTCGGAAACCGGATTGCTCTGACAGTGCCCATACTCCACGCCGTAGGCGAAAACTTTGCTGAGCGTGATCAGTAGCTGATTGGCATGCTTGAAACCGCTTAGCTCGCTCGCAATGTCTCGCAACTCCGTAATCACCTTAGGCTTGAAGCGATCAAGCATGTGGTTTTGCACGTCACCTAGCGAGTCGAATATCCGCTGATAGTCCTTCTGGGTTCTCTCCCTCAGGCCTTTCCAATGGGCCGACTTCTCCTGGTATTCTGCGATCAGGACGCGCAGCGTGCCGGCGCGCATGGCGTGGGGCTTGTAGAGGGCATCGAGGCGGGCGACTTCGGCGGCCAACTGCGCACCGGTCAGGCTGGGATCAATAGCCACCTGCGGACAGCCCTTGCGACGGTAGTAGCGCCTGAGCTTACCGTGCCGGTCGGTGTATTGCTTTATGCCCACGATCTTTACCAGCACGGAAGGCGGCTCCGATGATGTCACTGTCATCAGATGCCGGTGATTGGGTCATCGTGTCCAGCCATTCGTCGAGGCGGACGCGATCATAGCGGACGCAGTTGCCATAATTCACAGGCTGGACGTGCGGTCGCGCGGCGGATTCGAAGCGGGCTGTCGATGTGAAGCCGCAGTAGCTCGCGGCCTCATCTTTGCTCAACATTCGCTTGGGCGGTGCGCTTAATCGCATTTATTCGCCTCCCCCAAGCAATCGCCAGAGAGCAGTGCGGATGGCTCAAGAGAGCCAACCAGTATCCGCCTGCGGTAAAGCTGGGCCAGCGCATTTGCAGCCGTCCCTTCCTGGTCCTCGGCGAGCGACACCGGGTATTTGTCGCCCAGCACCAACAGAAGTTCTTCCGCCTGGTTGCGGCGCGGGAGCAGCGTCACGAACTCGGGGACCACGCGCTCATCGAGCAGGACCACCTGAACGTGCTCGTCCTGCAGGATGCTGAGACAACTGTTCTGGTCGATCCGGACGAGCACTGCTGGCACCATCGGAGCGGCACTCATAGCTTGCCACCCAGTTCTTCGTACCGCTGAAGGAAAGCCTCTGCTGCAACATCAGGCGCCCATGGGATGATCTTGAACGAATAGGGCTGCGCGCCTCTAGACCATTCCCATTCTTCACCACCCCATCGCATCAGATCGCGCCGCTCAGTTGCGAGCATGCGAAGATCCATCAGCTTGATTGCGTCTGGGTCTGCGATAGCAACACCGAAGCGTGCTGCATTCGCAGCCTCGCAGCGCTTCTCGACAGTCTTATACTCAGGGCAAAGCGACTTCAGGGGGCCCGTCATGTCGCCACACACCGGTTCGCCAAGCTCATGCATCAGGAAGTCGTGTGCCAGATCAAGACGGTCATCGTCTTCCGCCTGATAGCTCCCACGAACGCAGTGTTCGGCCACGCTATAGAAGACGCGTCGCTGAAGGATCGGGCTCCAACATTGGCCTGCAAAGCGACAAGCATAGGCAAGGCCGTAGGCTACATCCTCAATAGTAATCTCGGACGTCTCGGGAGCCTCGAAATCGTAATAGGTGCCGGATCCGAGCAAGATCGTCGGTCCTTTGATCCTACGAATGGACGTCTGCTTCATCTCGTCGATCGTTGCCATCAGCTTCTCCCAACTTCGGCGAGCGCTTCGTCGCGAGCACGGTTCAGCGCGGCCATCAGTTCATTGCTCCCGCCGCGGTCAGGGTGCGCTGTCTTCGCCTTGTCGCGGAAATGCGATTCCACCAGGTTGGATGTCGGCTTGTCGTTGGGGCCGAAGCCAAGCTCTTCGCGCCACGTCCGCGTGGTGCTTGGCGACGGGAGTGCGGCGAACCCCGTGAAGGTTGCCCGCACCAGCGCCAGCGTGCCGTGGCGCAGTTCGGTGCGCCGAGCCTCGATGATGTGGTGGATGGCCTGCAGGTTGGCCTCCACCTTCGAGTAGCGATCCACGGGAATGCAGACCGACAGGCCATCCCAGGTGAACCAGACCGACACGCCCGGATCCTGCGGGTTGTTGATGCCCAGCGTCACGTTGCTGCTGATGACGATGTCGCCCAGCGGCTTTCCGCTGTCGGCAGCAAACCGGCGCAGGCTGTCCTGCACGTTCTTGATGGCACCGGCGAGGGTGGTCTTAAACTGGCCGGCCTGGCGGGCGGCCTTGTACCGAGGCATGGTTTCGGGCCAGGCGAGGGGGTATGGGGTCATCACAGGCTCCGTATCTTCGAACGCTCGAATGCGTCGCTATCGGCATGGTCTTGGGATGCGCGGTATTCGCGGATCAGGTCATCGCGGATGTGGCCTAGGACGAACCCGGTAAAGGGCCGCAGGAACTCGTCCGGATCGTCGCCGTCGCCATACCCAAGGTCGCCGGCCCACTCATTGGCGAAGTCGGTGGTGATGTCCTTGGCGTCCTGCTCTTCGGCGAAAACCCGGTAAACCTGAAAGCTCTCACCGTGCTCCTCGAGGATGTCGGCAAGGAAGTCGCGGGCATCGACGACCTCGTAGGCGAAACGGACTGGCGCCCCCTCGAAGAGGATAACCAGCACTTCAATCGGAAGCGTCATGCGGCCCTCCTGCTGATTTGACGTGCGTTGCGAATGATTTGGGTGCCGGCGCTTGTGTCGCCGGAAACCGCGTAGAGCAGGGCCGCAATCAAGATCGGATCGATCCCGACTGCCTCCCAATATTGGCGCTCGTTCATGCTGTGCTGCCGGCGGTGCTGGTCCGCTGCCAGCGGCACCGTCCAGCAGTCCGAGGGCTTCAGCCCCGTGCCGGCCGATCGCTTGCCATACCGGTCGTCGGCATAGCGGATGTGGGCGACCTGCACTGGCTCGTGGCCGGGCACGACGGACGGCAGTTCATGCAGCCAAGCCATGTGCTGCTTATCGTGCCGCCTGGGTTGCTTCTGGCGCAGCCCGTCCAGCGAGAAGGCGGTGTCCGGACGGTTGACACGGGAAGCAGTCATAGCCCCACACTCCGCTCGATCGCCGCTCGCTTAAGGCGCTTCCATAGGCGCCACTGAGCAGCGTCGGCTCGCCGCGCCGTTTCGTGGACGGTCGTCCATGCCTCAACCATGGCAACAGTCGCCAGTATCGATTCCGCGCGGCGCAGGCGGCGTCTAGCGCGGTTGCGGGCGGCCTTCATCCATCGCGGGACCAGCTTCCAATGGTCAGCGCAGATCCATTCGATGTACGGACCGAGGACGTCACCTTTGCGATCGCCACGGGTCCGCGTGCAGCCTGGCACGCTGCAGTTCAAGCGCTGCTTCATCTGAACGTCACCCGGCCGCGAACCGACCATAGGAAGGTGTTGCTCCGGCCATAGGTCCACCGGAGGAAGAAGGGAACGGGACACCTGGGCATCACGCTACCACCGTGATTTTCTCGGCCGCTCGAGTCACCGCCGTGTAGAGGTGACGATCGCGGTCATCGCGGAAGACGGTGCTCTCGTCGAAGAGATAGACGTTTTCCCATTGGCTCCCCTGGGCCTTGTGGACCGTCAGCGCGTAGCCGAAGTAGAACTCGTCGTACCGGCGTCGATCCTTCCAATCGAACTCCTCTTCCCGGCCCTGGAACCACTTTTCGTGAGTGAAGACCAAGGCGTCACCGGCGCGTGCGCCAGCGTCGTCTGGGCGAAGCAAAAGCTCCATATTGCCGCGACCTTTGGGGAAGGTCTGCTTTACGAGCCATAACTGGCCGTTGAGGAGGTTCTTCTGGTGATTGTTCCGCAGGCAAACGAGGCGGTCGCCCGGCACAGGCTCGCGGTGCGGCATCCCCTTCAGTTGACGGATGCGATCATTGTAGATGATGCGGGTGGCGTTCTTGCCGCATAGCACCTGGTCGGCAGTCAGAACGTCATCGCGGTCGACATTGGCTGCGCGGATCACCTTGCTCTCGCCATAGGTGCCGAAATCGAGCCCGTTGCCCTCTCGAATGTCCATCGACATGCGGATGATCGGATTGTCGGCGGCCTGACGGTGGATCTCGGTGAGCATGATGTCTGGCCGGACGTCGGTGAAATAGCCGGCGTCCTTGACTGGCGGTAGCTGGAACGGATCGCCCAGCACCAGAACCTTTTTCCCGAATGAGAGGAGGTCGCGCGCCAGCTCGGCGCCGACCATCGACACCTCGTCGATGACCACGAGATCCGCGTCGACTATTTCACTATCGGGGTTGAGGACGAACTTCGGCTCCCCGCCGATTTCGTTGACCATTGTGTAGATAAGGCTGTGGATCGTGCTGGCGCCGAAACAGCCACGCTTGCGCATCACCAAGGCGGCCTTGCCTGTGAAGGCGGCGAATACGACCGTGTTCACCTCTTCGGCCAGGTGCACCGCGAGCGTTGACTTGCCGGTACCAGCCCAGCCGAACAGCCGGAATACCTGCTGTCCCTGCGGGTCACGTAGCCAGGTCGACACCTGCTTCAGGGCGCCGTCTTGCTGGGGAGACCACTGCATTAGGCAGTCCTCGCCAACTGGTCGATGTTGCCGTGCTCGACGGTGAAGGTGTAGGCGGCGACCCAAGGGTTTCCGTACCAGGAGCCGTCCTGTGTGGTCGCATCCATTTCACCGTTTACGTAGGCCCAAAGAACGCTGTAGGCGGTCCTCGCCGATGAGCCGACACACCACTCGTCGTCTTTGACTTTGACGCCAAACTGCTCGTTGCGATCGGTGAAATCGGTCTTGGCGATGCCCTCAGCCAAGGCATCGGCCTCGCTGATATCCTGCAGCCGCTCGACCCGCACATCGGTGACGGTGAGTGTCATGCGAGAGGCCCAGCGGGGCATGTGCATGGCCTGCCGATGCTTGCCCAACCAAAGGTCTGTCGGTTCGTCCGCCAGGTAGCGGAGGGCACATTCCTTTTGTCGAAGGACCGGACCGCCGCGTTTCGAGTTCGCCGGCGCCCAATCGTCGAATACGCGCTGCACCTTCCAAGCTTCACGGACATAGAGCCGGTCGCCAGGCTGGATGCTGCACTTCACCAGCACCTGCAAGTTGAGGGTCTGGTCATGGAACGCAAAGTGGGGAGCGCCCGGCCCGGAGACGATGCCAAGAAAGCGATACCGACCTGGGTTCTTGTTTATCTCGCCAAGGCCACCGACGCGCCGCGTCTGCGTCTTGGTGCCGGCGAGCAACGCGCGGACCATGGGGCCAGAGAAGAGGAAGGGTTTGTCAGCCATTGGACTTCTCCAGCCACCACTGCGCCGAGAACTTGACGTCCTCGTCCATGTCGGATTTGTCGATGATCCACGAGAGGTAACCGCGGTCGCTCTGGGCGACCTCTTTGAAGGACTTGCCGCGGTGCTTGCCGAACGTGATGTTCGTCAGGAAGGCGGGCTCCTTGGAGATCTCCACCAAGCGGCCGAGCGGCCGCAGGCGCAGCAACGCTTGCAGGATGTGCGCGGTCACGTAGGCGTCGGGCAAGGCCCGGTGCGGCGGGTCTGAGAGCTTGCGGTCGCACGGAAGTTGCAGATGATACCGCAGGCCCTGATTGGTGTGGTTCGGCGCATCCGGCCAGGCGCGCAGGGCGCACTTGTAGGTGCAAATGTAACTGCGGCCCCGGCCGTTGAAGAAATGCTGTTCGAACTTGGCGTTGTGGGCCGCGTAGACATCGGCCTCGGTCATGCCGCGAAGCAGGTGCGGGAACACCGTCATGCTCGGCGGCGCGTCGGCGACGTCGGCGTCCATGATGTGGTGGATTGCCATAGTGGCCGCCGGGATAAAGCCGGAAGGCTTGAACAGCGAAGTCCAGCAGCTTTCCATAACGATGGGGAAGCCCTCGGCGAGGAGGTCGACGTCGATGGTGCCGGCTTCGATGATCTCGGAGCTTTCATCTTCGGGGTAGCCAGTCGTCTCGAAGTCGAGGACTCGAGCGATGGCGGGGGAGTGGCTGAGGTCGAGTTCGGTCATGCCACGAAACCCTGCAACCCTTTGCCCTCAGGGGACGGCTGCTGTCTAAGCGCGGCCAAGGCTGCCTCCCGAACGAAGTCGGTTGAGCTATGGCCCGGCCTAGCGGCACAGTACTCGTCGATCTGGTGCAACCAGCGACGCAAACGTGCGATCTCCCGGTCGCTCTCAGTAAGGATGTTGGTGTCGAAGTCCGAAATCGCTCCCTTCAAAGCAATGTTGATGTCCTGGAGCTGGGAGATACCCATCGGCGCGTAGAATGGGCGATCGTCCGCCGGCATTCCGCAGGTGTAACCGCGCGCCCAACAGGCGAGGTCGGAAAGACCGTCTTGGATATGGCGAGCGGCCTCGGGGGAAAGGTTGATTTGAACGCCGGCCATCACCCATTCGTCTCCGCGTCAGCGAGCACTTCGTCGTACCTGGCAAGCCAGAACCCGGTCTGAGCCTCATTGAGGCCTTCGGGCGCTTCACGCTCGGCGCCGGACAGCGCCGTTGAGGTCGCATCCCGCAGCACTTCTGGGTCTGCCTGCTCGTCGCTTGGTGGGTTCTTGGTCTTCAAGACGGCACCGGAGGAGGAGCGGATTTCGCTGAAGAGCGCCGTGATGGCGGTATGGCCATTCACGTGCTGCCCCGCGTCAGCGGGAACGATCAGCTCGCCCGCGCCGCCGCGGGAGTAGCCAGTGGGCAGGATCCCAGACTTGATGGCACGAATGGCATACTCGCGGTTAAGCCAGTCCACTGCGCTGGGATCCGTGATCGGTGAGGCCACCGTCTCGGAAACCTCTGGCTTTCGTTCCTGGGCCTGCGGCGCCAGCTCTGCGGCAACGGTGTCAGCATTGAAGCCCGTCGATGACTGGGATGCCGCAAGGCGTGCGGCCAGGCCGGATCCAGCGGGAGGCGTGACGTCGCGCATCTGCTGCGCCCCCTCCATCTCGTCGATGTCGTAGATGCCGAGGAGGACGTCCGGGAAATGCCGGCGGCAAAGGGCCCGACCGGAGTAATAGCAAAACTGCTGGTCCGGATCGTTCTTCCACAGCGGCGAGTTCTTCGGCGTGATGACCGAAAACTTCGGCGACTTGTATTCGACCTCTTCACCTTCCAGGGTGGTCGCCGATGCGATGCAGAGGCGGTCGTTGCCTTCGCCTTCAAACCGGTACCGGATGCGCCCCTTGATCGGCGCACGGCGGAGGATGACGGCTTGAATCAACTGGCTTTCATAGGCGAGCTGGTCGTTGACCTCATAGCTCTTGTTGGCCACGGCATAGGGCGACATGCCCCACTCGACGGCTTGGATAACGATGCCGAAGCATGCGCCAGGGTTGTTGCGCAGGTGCTTGCGGACCGCCTTGTCCGATCCGGCCATGAGATAGGCGATATCGCGCGCTTCAGCGACGGTGTGGAAGACGATGCCGCCACCTTCAGATGAAAGGCGCGTCAGGGTGTTGCGTGCCTGCGCTGGCGCCGGCAATGCGGCCTGGTCGGTGGTGGGGTGCTCGGTAAGGTCGATGGTCATGCAAACTGCCTTTCGAGCATGTCGAGACGCTTGTCGAAGTTCTGACGGCCGGTGTCGGGAAGGGAGAGGGGCTGGGCATCCGCCTGGCTGGCCGTGGGGCCCGGCCAATAGCCGCTCTTCATGCAGTGCTTGAAAATCTGAATGGCGGTGAACACAGCGCGCTCACCCCGAATGATGTCTTCGTCGAGCAGGGTGCGGATCGACACTGCGTGCGTGTTGCCGGTATCGACGAAGACGAGATGGAAGCCTTCCATGTGACGGCCAAGCACGGCGGCAGAGCCCATCCCGACAAGGGCGGCCTGCACGAAGTATCCGCGGTCCATCACGGTCCAGCTCAGATCCCGGTCTTCGACGCCGGAGCTGGTGGTCTTGAGGTCGGCAAAGTCGTTGCTGTCGCCGGGGATTGCGTCGGGGCGGGCCTTCAGCCAGACCCCGTCATATTCCCAGATCAGCGAGCGTTCGATTTCGCCCGAGAGCGCGCCGCCTTGCGCGACCAGCGGCGTATTGGCCAGGCCGCAATTGGTCATGCCCTTCTGCCAATCGAGAACGCCAGCCATCCCCCTGATTTGCTCGACCTGAGTGGGTGAGAGGACGGCGCGGCCTTCCTCGGCGCGAGCTTTCAGCCAGTCCTTACAAACGGTGCGGTTGCCGTGCCACTTCTCGCCTCCCAACGTTTCGGGGCGCGCGACAAAGTGCTTGCCGAAGTCGGCTTCGCCGAGCGCAAGGTGGTGCGCAGCGCGGCCGAGAACATAAGCCTCCTTCTCCGGCTCTTCCGCACGGTTAGGGTTGAGTTCGGAGTGCTTCCAGAATTCTGCCGGGCTGCGGAGCAGCCGACGGATGCCGGTACTGGAGAGCGATGGGCCTTCGGTACACTGGCGGTGATACCAGTCGTTCGACATGTCATAATAGCCTAGCGACGTGATGATCTCGCCGTCTTCGACTTTACGAAGTTCGGTCATGGGTGCCTCAAAATTTGATGGTGGTGTGGGGGATGCTGCCGGCGGCGATCGCGGTGATGATCTTCCACGCCTTGTCCTTGCCGATACCGGCCGCCCGCATGACAGCTTCCTCGGCATCGAGCATGATTGTGGTGCGGTGCCGCTGATCGGCCGCGCGAGCATCGGCCTCTTCTTCCTCGCGAAGACGTTGGGCTTCCGCCTCGTCCAAGACGCGCTGAGCGGCTTCGCGCTCACGCCGCTGGGCGTCTGCCTCCGCTTCGGCGGCACGCGCTTCTTCCGCGGCGACCTGTTCTACGCGCTGCCTTTCTTCGACATCATCGAGTGATTTCAGGGCGGCCAGCTTAGCGGCCTCGGCTTCCTCGCGGCGATCGCCAAAGGATTCGTCGATGACGACCTTCTCCTGCAGCTCCCGCCGAAGGATGATTATGGGGTAGGGGCGGCCGTCTATCAGGCCGAGGCCGCAATTGACGATGTGTTTGATCTGGGCATCGACATAGGCTGCCTTGCGTTCCGCGTCCTCGCGCGCCTTCCTCTCGGCCGCCTCCGCCGCGTTGCGGCGCTCCGCCTCCTCCCTAAGACGCGCAAGTTCGATGCGCTCTTCGTCGAGATGGATCTGGCGCTGGAGGGCAGAGTTCAGGATGGCAAGGCTGGTGTCGCGTGCGTCGGAGGCGACGTCGAAGAAATCGCCGAGGTAGTCCAGATGGAGCTCGGTGTTCTGAACCTGCTTGATGCGGGCCCGCAGGGTCTCGGTCGTGTCCTCGATCGTTACCTTGCCGGCTTGCTTCAGGCCGTCGACGATGGCCTGACACTGGGTCTTCCGCTTGGCTTGCTCGGCCTCCCAGTCGTCGAGGGGCTTGCGAGCCTTGTCCCGAAGGGCATCAAGCCGGTTGCGCAACTTCCGGCGTTCAGCATTGACCGACTGGACCTTCTTGTTCGCTTCCTGGATCAGTTCGGCGCCGGCGTCGTCGATTGCGGTCTTGGTCCGGCTGATTTTGTAGGCGAGCGAGGCCACGGCCTTGCGGCCCTTATCACTTGCCAGGTCAACTGGGGCCGTCGTGATTTCCTGCTCGATGTGAGCAAACAGCTCGTCTGCCTTGGCGGGATCGTTGAACACCAGGGCAGGGGTAGTCTCTACCAGCACGGCGATGCTGGTGGTGGCGCTCGACATGGCGCTCTCTCCGATGCTTGGGGTGGCGTCCGTCATGGCTGAACCACCAAAACGAGGACAAAGAGGGCGACGAGGAAAGCCAGCACCGCCCAGTAGTAGGGAGGAGCGTCAGCCGACAGCACCCAAAGGGCGTAGACGAAGAAGGCCGCGAGACCGGCACTTGCGCCCCAAGCGATAATCGTCATTGGGCGGTTCATGACTTGCCGCCGATCAAGCGCTCGACGTCCTCGACGACAGCTTCAATGGTGGTGTCGACCGTCCAGCCGTCATCAGGGATCTGGATTTGAAACTCGACCTCGATCTCCATAAGCACATCGAGAATGTCGAGGCTGTCCATTTGGAGGTCGCCCAGTGTCGTCGAGCCCGGCTTGGAATCGGCGGAGTGCGCGAGAATTTCGAGGATGCGGTTCTGGTTCGGGGTTAGGGTGCTCATTTCGGCGCTCCGACGAACATGGCGAGCGTCGCGGCGACTGGCATTTCCTTCAATGCAGGGCTTGCAGCAGCCGCCACCCGCTCAAGGGCTTTCCCCGTCGTCATCATCGCTATGGAAGCCATCACCGACACCTGGGCGGTAAACTTCGCCTGTGTCTGACGCGGCAAGCGGGAGAAGTCCGCCTTCATCTGCCGCTCAAACGACCGGTTCGCCTTGCGCCGGATTGCCTCAGCGGCATTACCGCCTTCGGCAACGATCTCTTCGTCGTTGAGACGCTTCACGCCTTCGCCGATGAGGGTGCCGAACACCATTCCTTCGTCGCGAAGAAGCCGGCGCAGGGCTGTTCGCAGGGGGCCTGATGACCCGTCGACGTCACGAGAAATCACGGCACCCAGTTCTTTGTAGGTGAACGTCTGGCCGACAGTCGCCGATGACATGTGCTGCATCAGCAAGCGCGCATCAGCGGACATCTGGAAGGTTGGGCTGGTCATGGGGTCTCCTTTTGGTGGCTGTTGCTATGCGCAGCACTGAGGGGTGGTGCGTGGCGGATCGACGAGGTGCGGGGACTAGACCGTGGACCACTGGAAGCCGGTGACGTGGAAGCGGCCGAGGAAGCCGCCCTTCTCCGGGCGGAAGCGGCCAATACCGACGAGGCGTCCAGCCTCAGTGATCGCCTGTTCGAAAATCGCTTCGGGGATGATGTCGTCGAGGATCGCAAAGCGAGCGACCGCCTCGTATTCCTTGATGATCGGGAAGCGGCGACGGACGCGCTTTCCCGACCCGCGAACGCCGTCGGCATTCGCCCAAATATCAATCTGTTCAAGATCGTCTTTATGGATGCCGAGCGAGACGTCGGCCTCGCATATCTGGCCGGCTGTGAAGAACTTGGTGTAAGTGGACTTGCCGCGACCCGGGATGCCGATGTTGAGGCGCTTCACCGCTTCGTCCACGGACATCTTGAGTGCCATCGCGGGGATGCACACGATGCCACTGCTATCGTAGGTGGCTTTCTCGCGCCAAAGACGCTTGTCCCAACCGTCCGCGCTTTCTTTCTCGAGCTTCGGAAACTGATCCGGGTCGACCGCCTTCGATTGGCTGTAGGGAGTGGCGGACTTAATGGTGACGAGACAGATTTTCACGATGACCTCCTATTTGGCTGTTGCGATGCGGAGCGGAGCGTAGAGCTGCGTTACGAAGCGTGGCGCTGCGCCATGATGTGATGCGGCTCGGCGATCGGGGCTTGCCCGGCGCCTGACGCGGTCAAGCGTCTGGAACGAGACAAGCTGTGGCTGGTGAGTGGCAGAGATGAGCGTAGCGAGGCGTTGCGTAGCGTCGCGCCGAGCAGCGGCGTGTTGCGCCGTTTTCGAACAACCGTCCGGAGACCAGCACCACGCGGGTGCTGGCGACCTGAAGGTTGGGGCTGGTGAGTGGTGATGCGGCGAGATGCGCCGCGTAGAGCGGCAGAGCTGCGCGGAGAGACGCGTCGTAGAGGTTCCCCTCCCCAAGCCGGTCCACGCGGAATCAGCCAAGCAAGGGAACGAGTGATGGTTGACAGCAGCGCTCACGCCACCTCTCCCACAAAACGGGTCCAGAGGGCGTCGAGCCAGCCGTGCATGACAGCAATCATCGCCTCGTAGGGGCGAAGCTCTGTCCACGCCGAGCGATCAGCGACGACCCCGGGGGCGGACGAGCGGGCGGCATTCCAAGCAGTGTCGAGCCGCCGCTGGTGGACGATGATGGCGGCGGTGAGCACCGCCATCGAATGTGTTGGTGGGAAGTAGGGGGCGGGAGACGCGACAGCGGAAAAGAGCTTTGCCAAGATCGCATCTTCATCGACTGCGCCTACGCCATCACATGGCGGCGCTGCCAGCGGAAAGTCGGTAGGGGCGCGGCCGTGCCACTCCTCAAATGCCTTGAGGAAAGACGCTTGGGCCGCCGAGGATGGTGGTAGGGGCTGCATCGGTTGCTCCGGTTCGGGACAACCAATGCATAACCAATCAATTTGTGATCAGCAACAAAAAAGATGGTTATGCGACAAATCTTTTGGTTTTTTGCCATTGACAGAGGCATGGCAAATCCCCCTATAACCCCCTTGGGAGTTCTGGGTGAAATCGAGTCACACTGAGGATCTGGAGATAGTTTAGGGGCCGTAAGGCCCCCTATGTACATACCTAGTAGATATACCGCGCGAGGCTTACGCCGCGCTTTATTCCTCGAAAAACTCTAGCTGAAAACAAAACTGGGGTGGAGTGATGCCGCCCCATTCCGGCGTCGTATAGGCCCTGGCGAACCAGCCTTGGGCAAGAACGAGGTCGTCGGAGGTGCCGTGAGGAATGTTGTCTCCTCGTACCAGGGCATTCTGCAGGTCTGCGGCAGCTTGTGCAAACAAGGGCTCGGCTTCGACATCTGGGATGTTCAGCTTGTTCTCAACAGCGTTCAGCAGGGTCGCAATGACCTGCTCAAATCTACTCACCAGGTACTTATCGTCACTTTCCGGGACCAGGTTGGCGCAGATATCCAGAAGTGCAAAGGAGCCGTCTGGCCTGCAGTCGAGATAGCCAGTGTGGTTCTTGATCGCTATTTGAGGTTGCTCCATCCGGTCTTCCAGGACCGCCTCGCCGACTGTCGCGTGGCGCAGTTCATCAAAGTGAAACGGCTTGTCGAATAAGGCCGGGACCGTCGAGCGCGTGGATCGGAGATCTTCGAACTCATCGACCAATGCTTGGCAAGACAAGCCGGCATCACTTGCAACGGCCGGGGTTGCGAAAATAACCAAGCATACCAGCCAATGTGCTCGCATCATTCGATCTCCGGTATCTCGCCTTCAGAAAATAGCGTGACCGGCTCCCCGAATTCACCGTTGATCAGGTCAGCCTCGCGGGACCAAGCGATCACGCCTTCATATTTTCCGCTCGCCCAAAGTAGCCTTGCCTGTTGCTTCGCTCCAGATTCGGACTGAGCTTCCCGGGCTTCAAATGCGGGCCGAAGTTCGCCCTCTTCGTCACGAGCAAACGCTACATAAACGATGAGTTTCGTTGGCAAAGGGCTCAATTGATTCTTCCAAATCTCCAGAGCACCGCTCCAATAATTTGGACCTCGTCCAAATTCCACTCGCGGGGAGCGTGTTTGGGGTTGTCCGAAATAATCCGAACGGTCTGGATTTCGTCGTTAGGCTTGCTCGTAAGCTCGAGGCGCTTGATGACAATCCCGCCAAAGGCGTCTGTGAGAGCATAGATCCCGTCCGGCGAGGGAAGGCGATGCTTCGTGTTCACCACAACGAACTCCCCATCCAGAACGGTGGGCGACATGCTGTCGCCCGAAGACGGAAGTATCGCTAAGTCCTCAGGGCTAACGCCTGCGGCCCGGAGTAGTGCAAGGGGAAAGCGCCAAAAGTCGCTTACCGCTTCGGCTGAGAAGGTCATTCCATTGCGGCCGGGCACTCCTTCGTGGACCAGCGTTAGGCCGCCCCCGCCCATTCCAGCAATGACATCGATCTGAGGGACAGTGCCTTCGGGTATGCCTTGGCGGCCCGTTTCAGAGCCGACTGTCATTCCCTCGGGCAGGGCTGCATCGACTGCATCCGGGTCGAAGCTCTCAAAGACTCTAGGTCGCGGGGCCCGGGGCATCTCCTGTTCGTCGTAAAGATAGAGAACATCGACCTGCAAGGATCTAGCCAGAACGTCCGTGTAGGTGGGGTTCTTCGTTACACCCATCTCAACCGCGGCAATTGCCTGCTGTGTCTTTCCTACACGTTTGGCCAGCTCTTGCTGAGATAGCCCCATTGCTTCTCTGGCCTGGATTACACGTTTCGGATTTATCGATCTCTGAGACTTTTTCATGCGGCAAACCTAGGCTGTCGCTCACAAATCGTCCCCACAAAGAAAATGGTTGAAACCAACCAATTCATTTGTTATTGATTTGTGCATGGAACCAAAAACAGCACTCGAAAAAGCGATTGAAGCCGCTGGAAGCCAGCGAGCACTCGCCGCGATCCTGAAGGTCTCTCAGCAGGTGGTCTCGTACCGGGTGCAGTCCGGCAAAGGTCTATCCGCTGAAGACGCGCTCAAGGTGGAAGCATCGACCGGCATGTCCAGGCATGAATTGCGGCCGGACATCTTTGGTCCACCACCAGAGCCGGCGCTTCAGGCGACCGGCTAACTACCACGCTTTCCATCATCTCCGAGCCCTCCGAGCAGCACCCCGTGGTGCGCTGACGGCTCCTCTTTGCCTGAAGGATGTTCTGAAGTGTCAGAAAAGATCAAAGCCAGCTCAGAACTGCCCCGCGCCGAACTCCGCGGTCGTATCCAGAAAATCGCTGCCCGCGTTGCCCCCGGCCTCAAGCTGTCCCGTCAGCTCGCCATCCTTGCCAACCTCATCTCCACCCAGTCGGGCAAGGAAGTCGGGGCAGGGACCGTCAAGGACTGGTGGTACGCGCTCGACGATGACGACCGTGCCGTCGACAGCCGCCACATGGACTGGGCGCGTCAGCGCGACCGCCAGGTTGCCGCGAACGACAACGGCTACCGCCTTCCATGCCCTCTGAATTTTCCCGCGGCTGCGGCCGCATGACGACCCCGTCGGCAATGGCGCCGGCGGGGATTTTTATTGGAGTGACCAATGCCCCTTAAATCGCTTTCCCAGCGTGGGTTGATCCGCATTCCCCGCAATGCCCTTCAGCGGCAATTTCTTGAAGGCGGCACCAAGCCGAGCCGAAAGACCCTCGAGTCTTTTAACGAGCACCAGGAAGATCGTCAGCTCCACCCGACAAAGGGCTTTCGGGGCCTCAGCGTTCGTCGTGGCCGCGCCCAGTATTTGATGGCGCACATCTTCGACGGTGGCACCGCCGACACGGCCACAATGCGCCGTTTCCTGCAGCACGGCTACTGAGGAGCAGCGCGATGTCAGAACAGCGCCCAAATACCTATGACGACGACGATCTCGCCGCCAAGCTCGAAGAGATCGAAGCACTGGTAGCGCAGAAGGCCTCCATTATGGCCACGGCAATGGCCGAGTGCGGCAAGATCTCCGAGAAGATCAAGACCGCCAAGAAGGAAGCGAAGGACGACCTCAGCATTCCGCTGAAGGTGCTGAACCCGCTCCTCAAGCGCCGCAAGCTCGAGCGTGAGATCGAAAAGATCGACGAGGGCATCGACGAGGACTTCGCGGATATTTGGGCCGACGCCTCCGGCCAGTTCTGCATGTTCGCCCCCGTCGAATCCGAAGCCGAGGCGGCGTAGCCATGACTACGATCGGCATGGACCCCGGCGTCACTGGCGCCATCGCTTTTCTCACCGATGACGGCGACCTGCTCTCGGTCGTGGACATGCCGGTCTTCGCCGTCAAGAAGATGGTGAAGGGTAAGGAGCGGACCCGCAACCACATCAACGTGCACTCCCTCGGCGACATTCTGCGCCCGTATGCCGGTGCGCAGGCTGTCATCGAAGATGTCCATTCGCGCCCTGACGACGGCGGTGTGCAGGCTTTCTCCTTTGGCTTTGGCACTGGAACGCTTCACGGCGCTGTTGGCGCGCTGGGGATGCAACTCGATACGGTGGCCCCCGCCAGGTGGAAGAAGCACCACAGGTTGACCGCTGACAAGGATGAAGCCCGCAGGCTGGCCACCCGCCTTTGGCCGCAGCACTCGTCGCTTTTCGCCCGAAAAATGGACGCCGGCCGCGCCGAGGCGGCGCTGATCGGTCGTTTCCGGATCGACGTTCAGCGCCAGGTCCGCAACGCCGACGTGGTGTTCTGATGAAGGTCGCAGTTCCCCCGCAATACCGCCACGACCTTTTCAATTTCGTCTGGTCGCTCGCGCAAATGGATCGCCTTGCGGACCTAATCCGCGCCGGCAACAGCCCTGTCGAAATCGCCCGCGTGTTCGCGGTCACTCCCCAAGAAATCCGCGACGTTGTCGCCCGCAACGCGGCCTATCTGCCGCAGATGAAAGCATAGTCATGGCTGGAGATCTCAATCGCGGCACTCTTATTGGCCGCCTGGGCAAAGACCCAGAAATCCGCAACACCGGCGCCGGCAAACCCGTCGCCAGCTTCTCGATCGCAACGTCTGACAAATGGAAGGACCGCGACGGGAATGAGAAGGAGACCACCGAGTGGCACAACATCGTTGTGTTCCGAGAGTCGACGGCACGCTTCTGCGAGCACTACCTGAATAAGGGTGACCAGGTCTACGTCGAGGGCGCGATCAAGACGCGCTCGTGGGAAAAGGACGGCGTAAAGCGCTACTCGACTGAGATCGTCGTCTCCGACTTCAATGGCGAGGTGCGCAAGCTCGGCAGTGCTGGCGAAGGCAAAGGCAGCCGCGACGAAAGCCAGTATGGCTCCACGCGTGACCGCGACCACGGCGGCAGCTTGACCGGAGGATACTCCGGTGGCGGACGGCCGTCCGGCAACCGCCCAGCGTTCGACACAGGTGGGCTGGACGATGACATTCCGTTCGCTCCGGAATGGCGGTGAGGGCCGCCATGAACCTCTACAGCCTTGTGCTCCACTGCGAGATAGCCACGGTACCTGTGAAGGTCTTGCCGAGGACGCTGCATGATCCGCAGATCCTAAAGTCGGATCCTGTCGCTTTCATTTTCGCCTCTCCGCCCTGCGTCGCATATGCTCGCCCCAAGGGCGGCGAAGCACCATCGGCAGGTGCAAAATGAACGCCATCCTCCACAATTCCTTCCTGTCTTTCGCCGAGGCGCATGGCTTCGACGTCAACCAAGAGCTGATCATCGACTGCTTCGCAGGTGGCGGCGGAGCGAGCGAGGGTATGGAGATGGCTATGCGCGACATGCGCGCGGCTGGGCTTCTTCCTGACGACCACCGTTGCGCTGTCGACATAGCCATCAACCATGATCCCAAGGCCATTGCGATGCACGCCGCCAATCACCCGCGGACTATGCATCTCACGGCCGATATCTGGACCGCTGATCCGCTGACTGTGACGGGCGGCATTGCCGTCGGCGCTCTCTGGGCTTCTCCCGACTGCCGCGGCTTCTCCAAGGCCAAGGGCGGCGCTCCTGTCAGCAAGTCGGTGCGTTCGCTCGCTTGGGTGGTGGCGCACTGGGCCGACCAAGTGCGGCCGCGCGAAATCTACATGGAGAACGTCGAGGAGTTCCAGGATTGGTGCGATCTCGACATGACGAGCCGGCCCGACAAGAACCTCAAGGGCAAAGAGTTCAAGCGCTGGGTGAAGCGCTTCAAGAAGATGGGCTACACGGTCGAATGGCGAGTGCTGCGCGCGAACTTCTTCGGCGCCCCCACGATCCGGAAACGCCTCTACATCATGATGCGCTGCGACGGCGAGCAGATCATCTGGCCGGCCGAAACCCATGCGGACCGCAAGTCGGAACAGGTGGCCAGCGGTGAGATGCAGGCTTGGCCGGTGGCTGCCGATATTCTCGATTTCAATAGGCCTTGCCCGTCCATCCTGATGACGAAGGAAGAGGCCAAGGCCTACACCAAGGCGACGGGAACCCGCATCATCCGTCCCCTGGCGCGCAACAGTGAGGCGCGCATCGCCATGGGCACTCTGCGCTATGTGCTGGAGCGGGAAGAGCCGTTCATCGTTACCCTCAATCATGGCGGAGACTGGTTCCGCGGGCAGGGCGGGCTAGACCGGCCGTTCAATACCGTCGCCGCTGCGCGTGACGCCCACGGGCTCGTCGTTCCCCACCTCAGCGCCTACCACAGCCCCGGTGCTGGCGGCCTCGACCGCTCGTCGGATGTGAACGAGCCGATCCGCACGATCGATACGGCCCCGCGCCATGCTTTGATCGGTGCGACGGTCGCGCCGCATCTGATGACGATGCGGAACTCGGGCAAGCCGTTTGCTGGGGCCGACGAACCAACCCACACCGTGACCGCCGGCGGTGCGGGTCTGAGTGTTGTGGAAGCGGAACTCGCTCCATTCCTTTCTCATGGCCAGCACGGAGGTCGGAGCCGGTCGGCTGAGGATCCTGCGCACACAATCGAAGCGTCGACCAAGGACACCAACCAGGTTGTGGCCGTTTACCTGAACAAGCACACGTCAGGCGGTGTAGGGACTGCGGCCGACGAAGCGGTTCCAACAGTCACGGCCAATAGCTTCATCAAGCGCCCGGGCGGCGCGTCGCCGCTTGGCGCGACGGCCGTCTACCTGGCCCAGCATAACGGAGGCCCGAGGGCGCCTATCGGTCGTGAGGTTACCGATCCGCTGTCAACTGCAGCGACGACGGGATCTCAACAGGCGGTAATCGCCGCGCACCTAGGTCGCCAGTTCGGAAACTCGGTCGGCAGCGACATGGAAGAGCCGGTCGGCGCGATCATGCCTGGTGGCGGGGGAAAGACGCAGGTTGTTTCCGCGCATATGATTTCGATGAAGGGCAGCGATCGTCGCGCCTCGTCTGTTGAAGAGCCGGCACCGGCTACCACTGCGCAAGGTCAGCATACCGGCGTCGTTATGCCTTTCATGACGGCGTATTTCGGTTCCGACGAGGTTGGTGGTGCCCCAGACGCGCCTGTTCGAACCGTCACCGTCAAGCCGCGCTTCGGTCATGTCGAAGCCGAGGTGGAGGTCGCGCCGCTTACTGACGCTCATCTCGATAGTGCGCGCAAGGTCGCGGCTTTCCTGCGCAAATACGGCTGCTGGGATGATCGCGAGTTCGTAACCGTCGGCCCGTGGATCGTAATCGACATCGGCATGCGCATGCTGACGCCCCGCGAACTCGCTCGGGCGCAGGGTTTCCGTGAAAGCTACATCCTGGCCGCCCCCTTCAATGGCGGCTTCCTCACCGAAACCGACCAGCGGCACAAGATCGGCAACTCGGTCTGCCCCGACATGGCCTATGTGCTCTTCCGGAACAATTACCGCCCAAGGCCCCGCCTTGTCGTCAACAACGATCAAGGGTGGCTGTTCTCGGCGCCCTCGACCCAGAGGGCCGCAGCATGACCCTGTTCCCCCAGCATACGCAGCGTGACATCCGCAACCTGGCGACGGCCTCCTTGTCGATGATCGCCTATTTTTACCAGTGCGAGGTCTCTGACGTCCTCGGCACCTTGATTACGCAGCCGACCTCCCATGCACCGGCTGCGGCGGCGCCCGTTCCTCCAGCGGACGCCACGGCGGAGGACGACGCCCTCTCGTCCTCCGCCGATCAATCCCAAGCGAAAGCTGCTGATGACGCAACCTCAGGGTCTGCGATGTCCGAACCGTCGGCACCGGCCGGCGGACCTCAGGAAGCCGAGGCAGTGAGTAGGGTTGGCGGTGACCGGGCACCGTCTGCAACGTCTGAGGGTATGGACGTGACGGCGGGAGAGACCGCACCCAATTCGCCAGAAACGGCACCGAGTGGCGAGGAACGGGAAACCGGCTCCGCGGCGGGTGAAAGCCCCGTCATCCGAGCTGCCGGGGATACCGGAGCGCAACCCGCGGGAGGAGAAAATGTAGCCCCGAAGAAAAGTAGGCGTACGAAAAACTTGGACGCCGCCTTGGCCGGCGGCACCCGAACTGGCGGGACGACCAGTAGCGCCGTGGGATCCGGCGCGCTCACCGACTTCGACAAGGCCGTGCTGGCGCTGCACACGGCCGATCCGCAGCTTACACGACGGGAGATTGCCGCTCGGCTTGGAAAGTCTGTCCACTACACCTCGGCTTCCGTGCGCAAGCAGAAGCTGCCCGTTATGACGGGTCGAGCGGGCGACGTCGTCCCAGAGCCACCGATCGATATATCGAAACTGCAGCGGGCCCAGCCCAAGAAGCCAGGGCCGATCGATGGCTTCACGCTGAAATACCGCGTCCAGAAGATCCACGAGCAGCACCCGAACCTTACTGCGTCGCTCATCGCGAAGCAGCTCGGGGCGAAGGTCTCTAGCGTGTCGACCTACCTGGTGCAGTTTCGCACCGCGCCCGGCGTTGAGGTGACAGACGAGAGCATGGCGCAGGCGGCCCGGGTGCTGCCGAATGGAGTGGCAGGCGAGGTCGAAGCCCGCATGAGGTCCGACGCGCAAGCCCGCAAAGCTCGGCTCGGGAAGACCTCTTAATGGCCCAGAATACCTCTTCCGCCGTGATGCAGCAGCGTCTGGATCACGGCGACAAGCTCAACTACTTCCCAACGCCGCTTTGGGCCACGCGCGCTCTTATCCGCTGGATCATTGAGAATATCGGCCCGGTCGAGGGCTTGACGTGTCTGGAGCCCGCGTGCGGTCAAGGGCATATGGCGCGGGCACTGGCGGAGTTCTTTCAGTCGGTGTCGGCGTCGGATTTGGTCGATCGCGGATACGGCACCCAAGCAGACTTCCTCTTCCCAGACGACACTAGCGAGTTCGACTGGATCATCACCAACCCGCCGTTCTCGCTCGCCGAGGAATTCATCTTGCGCGCGCTGCTGCGCGCCAGAGTGGGCGTGGCGATGCTCGTCCGCACGGCGTTCATCGAAGGGGAAGGGCGCTACCTGAAGCTCTTCCGTCCGGCACCGCCTCGAGCATTTCTACAGTTCGTAGAACGCGTTCCGATGTTCAAAGGGGTGGTCCGCAACCCTGCAGAACTCTACTGGGACGAAGAAGCACAGAAGTGGCGGCGTCCGTCGTCTGCGACGGCCTATTCGTGGGTGGTCTGGGTCAAAGACCATGACGGACGGCCCGAACTGGCCTGGATCCCGCCCAGCCGGCGCAAGCTTGAGCGGCCCGGCGACTATGAGGTGACGCCATGAGCCTCGGCGTGTCCCAACTCTTCGACCTCGAGC
Source organism: Devosia riboflavina (assembly GCF_000743575.1). Lineage (GTDB taxonomy): Bacteria > Pseudomonadota > Alphaproteobacteria > Rhizobiales > Devosiaceae > Devosia > Devosia riboflavina. Next base: position 63,513 of record NZ_JQGC01000006.1, read on the forward strand.
ACAAGATCCGTGCCGAGGCCGAGCGCATCCGCTTCCGCTGGCCCGCCGAGATGCTTGCAGACCCAAAGGTAGCGGGCGAAGTCAAAGTCCACGTCCGGAACAAGCGGGCCTTCGCCGACGACCTCGATCAGGTCGGCAACCTGCTGTGCGGCATGCAGGCAGATTGGCCGCTGGTTGGGCCGCTGCTGCGCAAGGGCTACCTGGCTATGCAGCCGCCCGCACCCATGGACGACAGCCCCACCGAAGAGGATAGCGCGGCATGACCGTTCCTCGTCCTACGCTTCGTTGGCACGGGGGGAAATGGCTGCTCGCGCCCTGGATCATCGGTCATTTCCCTGCGCACAGGGTATATGTCGAGCCCTATGGTGGGGCCGCGTCAGTCCTCATGCGCAAGCAGCGCTCATATGCCGAGATCTACAATGACCTCGACGATGACGCCGTGAACCTATTTCGCGTGCTGCAGGACGACACCCTTGCCGGCGCGCTCAAGCGTAAGCTCGAGCTCACTCCTTTTGCGCGAGCGGAATTTGAGATTGGCTGGGACGAGACGACCGATCCCGTCGAGCAGGCTCGGCGCCTGATCATCAGAAGCTTCATGGGTTTCGGCTCTAACGCTCACTCCGACAAAGGGCGCGGGCACAAAACCACGGGCTTTAGGTCGAGTTCCAACCGATCGGGAACGACACCAGCGCACGATTGGCGCAACTATCCCGAAGCCCTTGCTGCCATGACCGACCGTTTGCGCGGGGTTATCGTGGAACGGCGCCCGGCACTACAGGTGATGGAGACGCATGATGGGCTCGATGCGCTGCATTACGTGGACCCACCATATCTGCCCGAGACGCGGAACAGAGCTAACCCTTACGACCCAAAGCGCCAGTATCGGCACGAGCTATCGGTCACCGATCACGAAGACCTGCTGAGCTTTCTTGCCACGTTGAAGGGCATGGTCGTGCTGTCGGGGTACCCTTCGCCTCTCTACGACGATGCGCTGCAGGACTGGCGCCGGGTTGAGCGCGAAGCTCTGGCCGACGGCGCCCGCCCACGGACTGAAGTTCTCTGGATCAATCCAAGATGCGCTGCCGAACTGGACCGCCAGTCCGCGCAACTGTCGCTGCTGGAAGACGCCTATGACTGACCGCTTCTCCGACGCATTCCTGCAGCGCATTAAGGACAAGGTGCCGATCACCGAACTGATCGGTCAGTACGTAGCCTGGGATCCGACCAAGTCGATGCCGGGCAGGGGCGATATGTGGGCTTGCTGCCCGTTCCACAGTGAGGCCGATCCGTCCTTCCACGCCCTTGAAAAGGAGGGGTTCTTCAAGTGCTTCGTCTGCGGCGACGGGTATAGCGGCGACCACTTCCAATTCCTCCGGCTTCACATGGGCATGGAGTTTGTCGACGCCGTGAAGCTCGTGGCAGAGATGGCCGGCGAAAGCCTGCCAGACGATCCGGGGTCGCCTTCGTCGCGGCCTGCGCGCGCCCCTGCGCCACGACCGGAACCACGGCAAGAGCAGCAACCCGAGGCGCCACAGCCAAAACGCGAGCGCCAGGGCAAGTGGACGCTGTTCAAGACCTACGACTATGAGGATGGCGACGGCACGCTGATTTACCAAAACTGCCGCATCCAGTTCAAAATGCCGGACGGCTCGTGGGAGCTAGATCCGAAGACCGGCAAGCCAGACAAGGATTTCCGCCAGCGCCGACCATCAGGTCTGCCTGATGGCTCGTGGGTTTGGGGCCTGAAGGCCGGCAAGTTCATGCGCATTCGCAAGGGCGATGATTTCCTTAAATACGACACGGATCTCCACGCCCGATACCCTCAGGCAGAGCTGCTGACGCTCGACGAGGATGTGCCTCACGGGCTCTACCGGCGGCGCCAGGTCGAACTGGCGATTGAGGCTGGCAAGACGATCTTCATCCTCGAAGGCGAGAAAGCGGTCGATTGCGGCGTAGAGCTTGGTATCGACCCGACCAGCAACAGCGGCGGCGGCGAGAACTTCGATCAGTCGCTGGTCGCGGTTTTCCGCGGCGCTGACGTCGTCATCATCCCCGACAACGACGCACAGATGACCGACAAGAAGACTGGGGAACCGCTGTTCCATTCCGACGGTCGACCGCGCATCAAGGGCAAGGACCATGCCGAGAAGGTTGCCGCGATGCTCCGCCGTGTGGCGCGCTCGGTGAAGGTCTTGGAGCTGCCGAATATCCCGCTCAAGGGCGACCTGGTGGAATGGGTGCAGCAGGGCGGGACATTGGTCAAGCTGTTGGAGCTGGCTGCCGCATTGCCGGTCTGGCGGCCGCGCCGGCCGGTCTCACAGTTCGGGGCCGTTGGCGTCCATGACCTGCACCGCAAAGATCTGCAGCACGAGTTCCTTATCGATGATTTCCTCGACCGTCAGGGCGTTGTTATGGTTCCCGGCTCGTCAGGATCCGGCAAGACGTTTCTCATTCTGGAGATGTGCGGCAACATCGCAATGGGCTGGGATTTCTGGGGCATGAAGACGCTTCCGGGTCTCGTGCTGTACCAAGCTGGCGAGGGCAAGCAGGGCGTTGCTAAGCGCATCGATGGCTGGTTGCTGGACCGCGGAATTGAGGACCGCAGCAATATCCCATTCGAGGTTCTGACGCGACGCATCAACCTCTTCGTCGACGACAAGGATACCGACGAGCTCATAGCGGAGGGCCGCCGCTGGGCCGAATACTACGACTTGCCCATCCGGATGGTCGTCATCGACACCTTCAACAAGGCAATCACTGGCGCCAATGAAAATGCGGGGCAGGACATGACGAAGGTGCTGGCCCGACTTGAGAGGATTTCGGTTGAGCTGGACTGCGCGGTTGTGGTGCCAATTCACAAGAGCGCCGAAGGCAAGATGCGCGGCCACACCTCCTTAACGGGAGACGTGGCGAACGTCCTCAACGTCACCGAGCTCGAAATCCGGGACCAGAACCAGCGCATTATCCGAACAGCCCAGCTCGACAAGAACAAGGATGGCGAGAAGGGGCCTCCACACCGGTTCGTCCTTCGCCAGGTCCCGGTTGGCGAAAAGCCTGATGGCAAGCCGATCACTACATGCGTCGTCGATCGCCCGAATGGTGACGAAAACGGACTCGTCGCCGAGGGCAAGCTGTCCGCAAACCAGACGATTTTCTTGCGGGTCTTGCGCGACGCGATCGACATTGAGGGCATAGATGCCCCCATGAGCGTGGTGGGCGTGCCGCGCGGTAAGCGCGTAATAGGCGCGAAGGCCTTCTTCGACAGGCTCTGGCGTAAGTGGCCATTCACAACACCGGATAACGAGCCCGAGAACCGGAAGAAAGAGTTCGACCGTGCGGTCGGCGTAGCCGGTAAGGCCCTCGTGCTGCACGGCTACGTCGAGCGCGATAACGACGCAAAGCTCATTTGGTGGACCGGTAAGTCCGACCGCACCGAGCGAAAGGCAAAGGCCGTCCCCGCTCCGGGGGCCGGCATCGATCCCGCGGTTAAGCGCGAGATCTCTCAGATGGATGCCCCATTTTGAAGAACCGAGGAGATAAGCGGCCGATGCTGAGCATTCGTCGTACCAGCCGCAATCGTGGCGGCAATGCCTACACTGAGACCCGGACGAACGCCTGGGCGGGGATGCTCGGCTTTCTCACCGGCCGAGGGTACTCGTCGGTGGCCATAGCCGAAGTGCTGGGCGAGGGGACCACTTCGGAGACCGTGCGCAGCATGTGGACGAAGTGGGGCTTCCGCGGCCGTGGTTTGAAGAGCAGGGAAGTCAGCCTTCAGGTGCCGTTTAGGGAACGGGAAAGGGCCCATATCGCGGCCCGCGCCGCGCAGCACGACTTGTCCCCCGAAGAATACTGCAGGCGCATCATGTTGTGCGCGTCGATGCCCCGGGATCGGTATGACGAAATTGTGCCGGCCGACCAATTCGAATAATTCATCCTTCGCGCTAAATATGTTCTCCAAGGTCCTTTGAGGAAATACGAATCGCCATGAAATCTGCGGCTCTGCTGATCCGACGAGAGGACGTGACTGACCTTCCTGACCGTGCCGGCGGGAAAGAGCCTCTTTGGACACCTAAGCTCGTCAAGGCTGCGCTGGTCGAAGCCTATGAGGTCTATCGCTACAGCATGGGCCGCGTTGGCCATAAGGCCAGCAAGGCGGCCTGGCCAAGCTATTATCGGGAATGGGGCGACTGGATCGAGCAGGCGGAGACCAGCGGCAGCGATGCCGTACGCCGCCGGCGGCGCCCCAGCGGTATCGACATCCAGCGTGCGGACACGGTTCTGCTTGGCTGGACGGATCATGCGGGCGTCCAGCATCCGGCCTGGTTGAATGGAGATGTCACCGAATACGAGCGAGCCCGCAAAAGCCTGGTGGCGTGGGTGATGGCCAAGCATCATGGTGTGCCGGAAGTGGCGCTCTGCCAGCGGTGCAACTGGCCGCTCGCCACATTCAAGCGTCACAAAGACTTTGCGGCTGGTCGCATTGCGACTACCCTAAATCAGGCCGGGTTGGCGGTTTGGTAGGGGCAATGGCGGGTTTGACGAGGGGCCAGCAGCGCGTGCTGGCATTCATCCAAGAGACTATCTTCGAGACGGGTGTCGCGCCGAGCTACGAAGAGATCGGTGCTGGTCTAGGTTATGCGAGCAAGAGCGTTGTTCATCGCATAGTCCAGCAGCTCGTCGAGCGCGGAGCGATTTCCATTCTTCCCAATCGAACGCGCTCCATTCAACTCCTGGGCCACCATCGTCATAAACGCTGGGTGGAGGTGCCTGCTGAGCCTCCAGCCGGCGAGCTTGACGAGGCACGTGCGGCGGCAGAAACCGCTCGTGCTCAAGGTGAAGACCCGTACTGGGTGTTCTGGCAGGCTATGCTTGATCGATACCAGCGGGAGTCTTAGTGGGCCGCAACGTCGCTGACGTCGACCCCAGGGAAGCTTGGACCGAACATCTCCCGGCCTGCGGGCCCAATCTGGGAATTTAGGTCGATTGCCGCCTTCAGCATTGCCTCAGCGCGAGGCTTAATCTGCTGGATAAGGCTTTCCATCTCCACAGTATGCGGCCGAATTTTAGCCTCTGTTTCGGGAGTGGCCGGCGTGTAGAGCAAGGTGCCGTCGGCCGATGTCGCTGAAAGCATGTCTTTCAGGTTGGCCCGCAACTTGTTGTATAGGTCAACGCTGTCGTTGAGCACTTCGTGTTGCATTGTCAGTTCGACATACTTCGACACCAGGTCATATTTCCTGGCATCGATGAATGGGAGTAGCTCGTCAATCTCTAACGGCTGCAACCGGGACCCGCCAACGACGCCAGCAATTCTTGCCCAAAGTGGCGCGCCCGTAAGCCGGTGCTGATTGGCCTTATCGAGCTGATTGTGGATCGCATCGACTGTCGACTTCACGTCATTGAGCATAATTGAAGCACGCATCATCAGTTTGATCGCATTTGCCCGAGCGATAGCGGTTCGATCCGCCTCCGCTTGCTTTGCGGCGTCCTTAGCGGCATTGTTTTGCAGCTTGGCCGAGATCGCGCCGCCGACTACCGCGCCGATAACTGCACCGGCCAGACCAGAGCCGATCGCTACCCAGTCCGATATTGCAAAGCCCAGCCACAGTTCAGGCGACGAACTCTCGTAGAAGATGGGCAGCCAGGGGCCAAGCTCAGTCGTCATAGGATACCTGCCATAAGTGATAGGGCGCCCGCTGCTGCAATCAAGGCGAGACCGGTCATCAGGGTTCTTAGGTGGTGCGAACCGCGGGCAGCTTGAAGCGTCGTCAACGGCGCCAACACATCGTCCATCGACATGGGCGCGCGCTCGCGTACTTCCGTCTCGGGGAGGGGGCTGAGGCCACGCGCCGCACGCTGGCGGTTCTGGAATTCCCAGATGTAGCGCGCTCCTTCGGTCACCGACGGGTACTTGGCGCGGAAAGGCGAATTGGCTATGGCTTCATCGCGCTCAAGGTCGGATAGCGGCCCAAGCTGGCCACTCGGCTTGGCGACCTTGATGCGCTCAACCGGCATCGGCACGCCGTCGTCCACAAGCGTGGACACCAGTGCTTCGCCGACGCCCATGGACAGCACGGCCTCTTCCACATTGATTGCCTTGTTCGGGCGGAACGCACGGGCCGCCGCCTTTACAAAACGCTGCTCCTTCGGCGTGTAGGCGCGCAGCGCGTGCTGGACGCGGTTACCGAGCTGGGCAAGGACATTGTCCGGCACGTCGGCCGGCGACTGGGTGACGAAGTAGACGCCAACGCCGCGCGATCGCACCAGGCGAACAATGCGCTCGATGGACTCGAGCAGGTGCTTGGGCGCGTCCTTAAAGAGTAGATGGGCTTCGTCGAAGAAGAAGACGAGCTTGGGCTTATCGAGGTCACCGGCCTCCGGCAGCCGCCGGAACAATTCCGTCAGCAGCCAGAAGATGAGCGAGCCGTAGAGCTTCGGGGCTTCCATGAGGTCGTCGGCGTGTAGGAGGTTGACCACCCCCTTGCCATCGACCTCTCGAATGAAGTCGGAAATCTTAAACGGCGGCTCGCCGAAGAGCCGCGCGCCGCCCTGTTGCTCAAGCGTGAGGATATTGCGCTGGATGGTGGCGATGGAGGACGCGGTGATGTTCCCGTAGACCTGGCACACGGTTTCGCGGTCGTCCTGCATGTCCTGCAATTGCCAGCGCAGATCGTCCAGCGACAGGAGGAAATCGGATTGATCCTCGGCGCGCTTCAGCGCGATTGCCAGCGTTCCCGCCTGGGTATCGTTGAGGCTGAGCATTCGGGCGAGGAGAACCGGGCCCATCTCCTGCACGCTGGCGCGGATCGGGTGGCCTTTGCGGCCGAACACGTCCCAGAAGGTGACCGGGGCGGCCGTGGCGATGCCCGAGAGGTCGCCTTTAACGTCCGCTGCGAACACCGGCACGCCGGCCGCCGAGAACTCCTCGGCCATGCGCTGCAGCGTCACCGTCTTGCCGGTGCCGGTGGCGCCAGTGATCAGGCCATGGCGGTTGGCGAAGCGGAGGGGAAGGGCGATAGACGTGGCGGCATCGGTCTTGCCGATCGAGATCGCAGTCATAGCACACCTTCGTTGTCGAAAGGGTCGCAGCTCAAACGGTCGGCAAGGTCGCGAACCTGTGCTGAAGTCAGTGCGGGGTGTGCTCCGTTACTGGTTGCAAGGGCAGCCACCGGCCCGCTCAGACTAGATGCCTCAGCCAGAAGGGCTAGCCCTGCCAGCACGGCGCCCGCCTCGGCGTCAGTGAGGTGTCGGAACGGGTGATCCTCGCCATCGGTTTCAGCCATTGCTTTCCTCCTTCGCAAACTTCTGCGCCACCGCGCTTGCCATCGGCAGTGCGCCCGGCAGGGTGAAGAGCGCCAGGGTGACCGGCACCCAATTGGGGATGTCCTTTTCGTCTGCCAGCCAGCGCTCGGCCGTCTTAACGCCCGTGCCTGTTAGGCGGCAGAACTCGCGCAGCGTCAGCTTGTTCTGATTGAGCGCGGCCGAGAATTGCTCGGGGGTCATCCGGTTCGGTGCGCGTGGGTAGTCTGTCAAAGTGGCCCCTCCTTCGTGGTTGGCATAAGCGCCTGGGCTTGGTGGTCCGCGTATATTGCCACCGGGCATTAGGAGCCGTAAATCGGCAAATCGGGTATCTGTTCGGCGTCGTGGTCGAACAGGATGTATTCGGCGCCGAGCGTGCGCGCTCGGTCGCACACCAGCAAAAGGTCGGGCGGGAAGTCCGAAGGGGCATAGTCGACCGGCACACGGCACCACCAGCCGTGATTGTGCTGGGCGACGTGCCAGTACGCGCCCCCGGCATCGAAGTTCAGTGCCGCCTGGTCGGAGAGCCATCTGTGAGTGGCGTTGCCGACATGAGTGCTGGAAAGATCGAGGAATTGGCGGATCATTGTGCGCCCTCCTGTAGGGCGGCGGTGGCCGTGTTTGCGCGGATCAGGGTTTCGGTCGATTGCTTTGCCGTCAGCCGGTTCCCAGCTATCTGCGCGTCCAGCTCTTCTCTCAGCCGTGCATTATCGGCGGAGAGAGAGGTGAGGAGGGCGGCAATACGGACGCCCTCGAACGACGAAAGGTGAATCTCACCATCGAACTCTTCGCCGTTGCGGCGGGCGAGCAATTTCACCATCTCCCCCACTTCCCCTTCCAGGGAGGGTTGAGCGGCAGAGATCAGTTCGCGGAACTTTACGCGCCACCAGAAAGCTCGCGCGGCCGGGGCATCGTCAGGCGCATCGCCAAACCAATGCCCGTTGGCGTCGGGGCCTTCCCCCATTAGCCATTTCAACGCGCTTTCTGGCACCAGCACCATATTGGCTACAGGCTTATCCATGGGTGGGCTCCCGTTCGGCTAAGGCAGCCCGCAAAGCGTCCGTGCTTAACCCTTCCATGAGGTTCCAGATTATGGCGATGCGCTCGGCTGCCTGATGCATCTCCTCATGAGAGAGCTTGTAGGAATAGGCTACAGTTGCCAGTCCCTCGCCGGAAGCGAAGCGCACCGACCGGTGGCCGTCCCACACTGCTTTCTGGATGTGCATAGGGTTGTTGTGCCCGAAGAGTGGTTCGGTGTTTTCCGTGGCCATTACACGCCCTCCTGTGAGAGGGCGGCGATGAGGATTTCCCGCATGGCCGCGCTGTTTGTCAGAGTGTTGAGGTCTTTGCCTCTTTTTCGCGCAAGCGCTCGCTCCACCATCTCCTCCGTCACCTTCCCCTCACAGACTGAAGGGGAGGGGAAAAGGGGATCAAGGGCGGACAGTTTGCCGTAGTATGGGCTGGCGGGGTGTTCAACATCTGGACGCTTGAGGCCAAGACACCAATCTCCGGTCGGCCCCCATTTCCAGCGCCACGCCACCGGTTCTTGTTCCTGCTCGATGGTGGAGAGAATGCGGTCGTCGTGATAATCTTGGGCAAGAGACTGCGCGGACTTCTCAGTGTCCCCATAAATTTGAAGCGCTGTGCCATTGAGGCGAACCGACCATTTAGGGGCCGGAGCCTCATAGTGATGGAGGGAAAACAAGCCCAAAATGCTTGAGGCTTCACCTTGTTCCCACTCCAGCCCCTTCACCTTCACCACACCCCGAGGGATAGCGCGGAGGGATTGGAGTTCGGTGAGGACGGCGGAAATGTCGCTGGATGGCAGGCTGACATAGAGGCCGTCTGCCGGCGTTCCTACCATATGCTGAAGTTCGCCCAGCCGTTCATCCGATATCGTCATTTGGAGGACTCCTGAAGGGAGAGGAGAAGGGCGAGGCAGAGGGCGAGGGGCCAAGTGTCATGGTCTGCTGTCGCGGCCGGACCAGAAATGGCGACAATCTGAGCGCGCACCGATCCATCGTCTGGGTTGTCAAAGACCCGCTTCATGCACCCCGGAAGCTTCTTCTCGATCAAGGCAGTGATGGCGTCGATGGCGGCGGTAAAGTGAGGCGGAGCAGTCGTGCCCTCGATGTCGCGGAGAGCATATTCGATGTCCACGGTGCCCCATTCTCCTGCCTGGGCGACGAGTGCAAGGATCAGCAGGTCAATGGTTCGATCCGGTCCCTCTGCCTTCCTCACTCTCTCGAAAAGGTCTGATAGGTCTGTCATTGCTGGGGAGCCTCCACGATTTGGCCGGTGGCGCGGTCAACCCAAACGCCTCGAGCTCGGGAATACTTGATGCGGGCGCCGGGCAGTGTGCCGGGCTGGGAAATGCCGAGATGGCGCGTTGCGACCCGCTTGCCCTTGGCCTGCATCGGCACGTCATAGGTCGCGGTCTTATGGCCATGGCATTTGGTGCAGCAGGCAACGGCATTTTCGAGGACATCGCTGCCTTCGTCCGTCGCTGGAATTGGATAGTGGTCTATCTCGACGCGCTTGCCCGCCAGAGCGGCATTGCAGCGCTGACCGGGCGGAAGGCCATAGACCTCGCCAACGGCCTCGCAGTGTCCACCGGAGCGCTCGTGCGCCTGCCGTTTGACCTTGGCGGAGAAGTTATGCCGGGGCATCGATGTTCCCCTGGTGGACGGTGAAGGTGTAAGCGGCAACCCATGGGTTGGCTTCCCATGCTCCTTCGCCGTTGATGTGGTCCCAAAGGTCTGCATACCAATCGCGGGCGTTGTCCCAGCCGCGATATCCGATGCCGCTGGGGTCCGCTTCCTCGGCAGGGAAGAAACCGCCCACGTCATCTGGCTCGCCCTTTGCGCAGCCTTCGGCCCACGCATCTTGCTCGCTGACGCTCTGCAGCCGCTCGACCCGCACATCGGTGACGGTGAGCGTCAGGCGCGAGGCCCATCTGGGCATATGTATCGAAGGGCGCCACAATGGCCGGCCGGATCGGTCAAAGCCTTCGCGGAAGAGCGCGGCCGAATAATCGTCGGTCGGATGCTCCATTTGGGCGATCGTTCCAACACCGATGCTGCCGCGGTAGGCGGTGCGGGGAAGGATTGCATGTGCCTCGCGGACCCAAAGCCGATCACCGACGGCGCATTTCAGCTTCTGCGCAGTGATCACTCGACCATGATGGATGCGGGGCAGGGCATCGCCTTCGACATGGATCACGCCGACCTCGCAGAGCGTCCCCTTGTCATCGATGGGGAATTGCTCCGGCTGAGGCTTCAGGATGCGCCGCGTCTGCGTTTTCGTCCCTGCCAGCAGCGCGCGGACCATCGGGCCTGAGAACAGCATCGGACGGTCAGCCATTTGCTTCCTCCTGCCCTTGAGACGTGAGGGTAAAGCGAGGGCCGTCGTCGGTGTCCTCGATCGTGAGGAAGCCGTCCTTCGCCATACGCTTGAGCGACTTGTGGCCGTCCCTTGGAATGCGGGCGGTGGTATCGGAGCCTGGGCAGAATGATCCGCCGGCTTCAGAGACGAAGCGCAATAGCTGGCGCTCTTGGTCGGCCAGTTTACGCATTGGCGGTCAACTCCCAGTAGCGCGTCAGAAATCGCTCTGCCGCCTCGTCTGGACCCCAAGGGATGATCTTGAAATCGTAGGGCTCCGCGCCCTTGACCCAATCCCATTCCTCGCCGCCCCAGCGCATCAAGTCGCGGCGCTCGGTGGCCAGCATGCGAAGGTCAATGAGCTTCAGTTCCGTCGGATCGGTGAACACGATACCGAAGCGGGCGGCGTTTGCGGCCTCGCAGCGCTTCTCGATGGTCTTATATTCCGGGCACAGCGACTTGAGCGGCCCAGTCATGTCTCCGCAAACCGGCTCCCCGGTCTCGTGCATCAGGAACTGCAGCGCCAGGTCCGGTCGGCCACTTGCTTCGGCCGCCCAGCTTCCCCGGACACAATGCTCGGCGACGACATACATCACACGTCGGTTGAGATGCGGGCTAAATGTCTGCCCCGCAAAGCGCGCGGTATAGGCCAAGCCATAGGCAATGTCCTCAATGGTGATCTGCGAGCTTTCTGGATCCTCGAAGTCGTAATAGGTGCCCGACCCGAGAAGGATCGTCGGCCCCTTGATGCGGCGGATAGATGCCGCCTTCATCTGCTCGATGTCGGTCATGCTGCTTCCTTCCGATCAGCCCCAGCAGAAGGCGTGGGAGGTTGAATAGGGACAAGACGCTGAGTGAACATGTCGAAGGCTTTTCCGACAGGGAGATCGAACAGAGGGCGACCAGAGCCAATGGGGTAGGTGGCTTTCATGGCTTCACCTGCGGAAAGCCATTGTGTTCGACACCATCGAGGCGGCGGCCGGCGGCCTTCTTCCCCACCCGGTTCATCGTGTTGGGTTCCGAAGCCTGAACTGGAGACATTGTTCCAGTCCAGTCACCGTCCTCTGTTAGCCGGCGCTCTTCTGACGACCAAGCGGAGGGCACCTGTGAGGATGGCGCCCATTCGCCCCATTGCTTGAACAGGAACGGCACGCCGGCGGCTGCGCACTGGTCGCGGAGGCTGCGGAACCAGTCGGGATGCGATGGGCGTGCCTGCGGGCCGCTTTCGCCGCCAGCAATCACCCAATCAATTCCCATGCCCCAGTTCATCAGCCCTTCAAGCGTGTTCGGCTTTGTCATCTCGACAGGGCCAAGCATCGGCTCAATCGAAAGGAACCGAACGGCACTATCGTGCTGGGTAAGGTGCTTAATGTTGTAGTCAGCTCGCTGCTGGTCCTCGACTGTCGTGCCAAGCCAGACCGAAGACTTTATGTCGTCCCAAAAGCTGGGAAGCATCTTGCCGATGTTCTGCGGACGCTTAGTGAGCAGCAGCCAGTCGAGCGCCGGCGTTCCGCGGATAAGCGCCCAAAGGTCATCACGCCACTCGGTAGGCACCTGATTATCGAACACATCGGCGAGGCTGGAGCAGAACACGCGCTGGCGCCGACCGTGCTCGGCAAAGAACGCCTCAGCCTGCTTTTGCCAGCGGCGCGGCTGCTGCCAATTGCTTTCGCTGGTCCGCGAACGATCGCCGCCCCACTTCACACGATGGTGGCGCGTATCCATCAGCGCCTCGGCATAGCAATGGTCGCAAGCCGGGCTAATCTTGGTGCAGCCGATCCACGGGTTGAACGTGGAATCCGTCCATTCGATAGCGCTGGTTTCAGCCATTTGCCTTCACCTCCGGAACAAACCGATAGTGGGTAACGAAGCCCAAGAAGCCGTCTTGCCTGGTTTCAAGGGTGAAGCCAGGAGGAGGTTGGGGCGGATCGACGTACATGCCGCAAAAGATCCATCCGGGGCGGTTCACAAGGAAATCGACGAGCCTTAGGACGGGATGGGTGCTCATTCGTCCGCCCCATACTGTTCGTCATCGGCGGGGTCGTAATCCCAGCAGGAGCAGCCACGGAAGGCATCGCACCCGCAATCGAGAACATCAGGATCATCGACGACGTCATAGACAGGCTGGGGATGCTCGCGCTCGTATTGGAGCGCGCAGCGCTCACAGCCGCACATGTCGGAGTGCTGGATATATCGCTTGCCCATCAGAAGGCCTCCCAGATGGGATAGCCATGGCGAAGCCAGAAAGCACAAGCCAACAGGCCATAGAAGAACGCCAGCATCGCCAAGCCTGTAATCACGGCCAGAGCGTCATGGGCGAGGGACTGGGGCTTGGCTGCGGCGTTCATGCTGCACCAGCCTGAGCTGCCTTCGCCTCTTTGAAGGCGGCAGACGTGAGCGCGTCGTATGCATCGATCGCTTTTTGTGCGACGGACTGCATCAGTCGGGCATCAAGGGGCCCATCAAGGATTTCGCCCAAGGCCTCCCGGAAGAGCTCTTCAGCCTCGCAGCTGTCGCCCACCGAGATCGTCTGCACCTTTCCGAATGGCGTCACCACATCGAACGGATTGCCATCGATCTTTGATGGGTGGCCTTCGAAAACTACGGTCGTAGCCATCTCATCCCTCCAGATTGTCATGGTTGAGGTCGGTATCGCCTTCGACGGCTTTACGGGCTTCGCGATCATCGTTGCGATCAAGAGCGGCATTGCCCTCACGGATAGCCGCGAAGAACTCTTCTGCTTTGCCGGATTCGAGGGCCGCGCAAGCAGCATCCATCTTGGCGTTGAACCTGGCCTGCTGCTCAGCAGTCAAAGGAGGAGCAACCCGCTTCTTCCTGCTTCCATAGAGCGTGTAGCCGGGGCGATTGCCGCTGCGGGTGCGAAGTCCAGGAGTGCCGGCCATCAGTAGTCACCCACGCTGGTGACCACATCGTCCTCATCGAGGATGATCTTGGTTCCGCATGCGAAATACGCCCGAAGCTTCTGACCAAGCCCGTAGGTGCGGCCGATATGCTTGGTGCTCTTGAGATCGCGGTTATCGATGGTGCCGCCACTGATCGTGCCGTCCTTGCTGATCAGGATGCGGTGTTGGCACTGGTATTCGGCCCGCGCGCCTTCGTGATGAGTTTCTTCATCAAGCGAAAGCCAGGTCGAACCATATTCGTTTTGCTCGACAATAACCGTGATGACCGACCCGTAGCTTCCGTCATCGCGATGAGGCTTCAGCATCTCCTCGGCAATTTCTGAGAGCTTGATCTCCTTTGGCGCGAGCTTCAGAAGCTCTGTGACGTCCTCGGCAAGTCGTCCTGCCACAAGCTCGCTGACATTGGCCTCAATCTGCGCCTTGACCATGTGAGCCACGACGGTGCCGTACGAGGGAAGATCGAGCCGCTCCACTCGCAGGGCCTCTTCAACCGCCTTCTCGATCAGCTTGGCAGTTTCGGAATAGCCGCGTAGCGCCCGGTCGACGGCTTCGACCACGAGTTTGGAAACTCGCGTCTCAACTTCCTTCTCAACGAAGGACGCATCGAGCTGCTTGGCAACGGTGGCGCTGATGATGTCGCCCAAATTCAAGTCGTTCGTGGTCATTGAAATAAATCGGCGGGTGCATTGTCCTCATCCCGCCGTCCCTAAGGTTGGGGAAGGGGGTTAGGCGGGGATGCGATAGCGCTCGCGGCTGGCTGCCATGGTGACATAGCCCTGCGCGCTCGTGCCGCGCTCCCAATGCTCATGCGCCTCGTCGATCGAGTAACCATCACCCTTGCCGTCAGGGTCGTTTCCATCCAGGGAGTGGCCGAACAGGCGCTCGCACTCGTCGGCGAACTTCAGCCACGACCGCTCGGAGCGATCAGGGGCACCGCTCTCGCTCGCGACATTCTCGGCACTGAACGGGTGGTCAGCCAAATCCTGCATTTCCATCTCCCTAGAGGCGCTCGCCTCGGTGATCTGATGGGTAGAAGTATGATGCGGCACTTGTGCCGCGTCAACAGGAAAATGCGGCACGTGTGCCGTATCTGAAAATTCTCTTAAAATTCCGACTCGACTCGCCGCCTGCTCTGCGCAATCAATACAAACCAGAACATAACAGGAACAAAACGATGTTTGAAGGAACGCGTCCGGCCCGCATTTTCGTCCTCCATTGCCTCTGCGCCAACTGTCAGCGGCCCACGACAAGGCGCGTCCAGATCCCGCGGATGGAAGGGGCGCCGACGACAGTGGACGAATTCATTGAGGGGCTAGAGCACAACCCGGTGCCCTTTGCCTGCGGGCATTGCGAGAGCCTGATCGGTGAGCTGGTGGGGGTGACTATAGAGAACGACCATGTCGCAGCATGATGTGAGCGAGTTCATCGTCGTAGCGCCGGCGATGCTGGGGAAAGCCGTCGAATGGGCGGAGCCGCGGCTGCTCGAATTCTTAGGCGATCAGTTCCCGAGCTATCGCTTCCGCATCGAGCCTTTCGGGCCATTCGCAGACGACGAAGAATTCACAGTGATCCCGATCATGAACCGGCCGCCTGTGCCTGGCGAAGATCGTGATCCTGACGAGTTGCACATGTGCCAGCTCCACCCCGAAGCCATTCCGCAGATTCAGCAGGCTCTGCGTTCATTCGATCCAGACAAGACCAGGAGCCACTGATGCAGACCGCGCGTATAGACCACAACAGCCGAGTTACCCACTACGTGGTGCAGGCCTATCGGAAGATGGGGAAGAAGATCGTCGCCGACGAACCGAAGATCGCGACCGACGAGCGGCACTGCTTGCGGATGGCAGAGGCCGCCGCGCCGCGCCGCCATGGCGTTATCGCCTTCTCACGAACCGGCGATGCCGATACGGGCGACTTCGACGATCCGGTGATCCTTGCCACCCACGGCGAAGTGCCTGAAATGTCCTGACGCTTCTACAGGCCCTGTATGGCTCCGGCACGCGATGCTTCAGCCATATCGAAGGGGCGGAAAAGCAAAGGCCCCGCCGAGGCGAGGCCTTTTACAGCACCATACGAGAGTTTGCTTTCACTCCGGTGTATGGTGGCCCCTGGTGGGGTCTTAATGCCGATCCTTTCGGAGAGCGGCTGACGCGTGAAACATAATGTTTCATGGGGTTTTCGTCAAGGAAGAAAGCCCAAGGCTATTGAGCAGACAATGATGCGCGGTCAGCAGAAGTTCCTTGCCGACGGGTGCTTTTAGGTACTGCCGATTACCGGAACGGTCTTTCCCTAGCCGGATCAAGTCTATGCGGTGAAAGCCGACGGTATTCACCATATCGCCTTTGATCCACATGGTTGGGGAATCGTACGGCTCGGGCAGTGCAAACGGGAGCGCGATCTCTGCATGATATGGCATGACCACGTTCGGGGCGGTGGTGCTGAGGGCAACTACCGTGCAAAGACCTGGCCTCGTCGCAATCTGCGGACAGATAACCAACGCTGGACGGCGTTTTATCATTTCCGGGGTGCGGAAGCCCTGATCGAAGTCAACAATAACGACGGCACCTTGGCCCGGATGATACTGAATCGCCATTGCCGATATTTACGCTAGGCCGGTTAATTTAACCAAGCGGATTTCAGGTCCAAAGTCGTCAACTCAGCGCTGCGATCTTCGCCAGTTCATCAGCCGTCCCGACTACCAGCCGCACGTTTCTCGAACTGGCGCAAGCGCTGTCTCCAATCCGGCAAGGTTGAACGTAACTTCGATGGCCGGTTCGCTCACCGTCAGCGTCTGAGCGAATAGGGAATTCGCCCCGATGAACTGTTTGATCGATCGAATAGCCTGCCCGCTCGGGATCATTAGAGACGTTCTGTCGTTGGAAGCAATCATCTGAACCGCGAACGCTGGGTTGCTGTCAGCCCTGAAAGTCACTTTACCCAAGCCGCCAATGTCCGAGGTGTAGAGAGACGTGCTCTTGTGCGTTTGCCACGCGGTGGCTGGTGCCGCTGAGGCCATCACTACGATCAGACCGGTTGCCAGTGCCCTCATGCTTCCCCCTACAGCGGTAAGTCGTTTCTCACCGATCTTACCAAAGCAATAATCTCGACGCTCACGCCATCGTCGGCCTGGGTGTCGCGCTTCACTACGATAGGCATGAGGCTTTTGTCCGACGAGCGCGGGTGAAACTCGATCCTGTCCTCATAGAGTTCGATCTGCTTCACTGACCATTCGCGGGTGTGGCCTCCATCGCGGGTGCGCTCGACGACAACGACCAAGCCATCCTTGATCCTCACCTGGTGAGCGACATCCTCATAGGCAACGCCGATGATGCGGTCGCCGGGGAGGATGGGGCGGGGATGAAGCTCATTCATAGAGATTCCATCAACGTCCCACGCCATACGGCGGGCGTTCGGGAATTTCTCGTCAGGCGGCTCCCAGACGCGTTCTGGTGCCGACTGGTCGAATTCGTTGGCTTCCCTGAATACGCCGGCTGCGACCTTGCCGTTGACCTTGATTGGCAGCAGCGGACGATGATGCGCCGGCACGATCTCAGAAGGCTCGGTTGGTTGCTGGGCCACTTCATCCGCGTCTGACGTCAGCCACTCCACAGGTTGCTGAAGATAGTCGGCAAGTCCCTGCAGGTTTGCTCCTCGAGGGAATGCTGATCGCCCCTGCTTTATGGCTCGCAAGAGGTCAGGGTTCTTTCCTCCAGTGGCAGCCAGAGATGCGGCGCGATCACTAGTTCCGGGGTGCAGTTCGTCAATGCGGGCGCGGATGCGCTCATAGGCTGTCGTCATGTGCGGCATTCTTGCCGCTCCCCTCTATGAAAACTAGCGGCACGTGTGCCGCATTTTGTGCTTGACGATGCGGCACAACTGCCGCATACAATTCGGGCATGGACCTGAGAACTCAACTCGTCACCGTCGCAGATGCATACGGCCTTCTCACGGGTCGCGGACGCAAGCGTGTCTCCACCATGGCCCTCAAGCAGGGCAATCGGCTGGACGAATTCGCAAGTGGCCTGCGCAGCCCAACTGTCGAGGTGCTTGAGCGGGCGATGAGGTGGTTTTCAGAAAACTGGCCCGATGGCGAGCCGTGGCCAGATGGGGTCGGGCGCCCAATCAACCCCGCCCTTTTTGACGAGCAGTTCGATCCAAAATTGAGGGAGCCGCAGCATGACCCTTCCATCCGATATCCCCGAAGACATCGCCGATCGTGCTGCCATCCTCATGGATGAGCTTCGGCACATCGAAGACGATCTCGAATACACGGCTAGGATCATCATGGCGGTGGAAGCGTCTGGCCCCGTTGGTCTGAGCAAGAAGCAGGCGAACGCGCTGGCCTTTATCGAAGGCTTTATCGACGATCGCGGCTATTCGCCGACCTTCGAGGAAATCTCTCACGGCCTCGGCCTGAGTAGCCGCAGCGGCGCACATCGTGTCGTGCAGCAGCTCATTGAGCGCGGCGCTGTCCGTCGCATGGCAGGGCGCGCGCAGACCATCGTCATCGTGAAAAACGGCGATGTAAGCACTGCTCACAAAAATTCTGAGGTGGCGTAAATGGCCGTCGAGGACAGCGTAGCGCAGGATCAAATCCGCGCCTTCGTCGAACGCATTGAGCGTCTCGAGGAAGAGAAGAAGGCAATCGCCGAAGATATAAAATCGATCTACAGCGAAGCCCGCGGAAACGGGTTCGACGTCAAGATCCTCCGCCGTGTCGTTGGCATCCGCAAACAGGACGCTAACGAGCGCATGGAGCAGGAGGCTATCCTTGAGCTCTACATGTCCGCCCTGGGCATGGTCCCTGCGCCGGATGAGGAAGTTTACGACGGTGAGCGCGAGCGCCTGAATTCGATCGCTGCTCAGCTGCGCGCCGCGCCGACCAAGCCAAAGGCTGATCCTCTGGCCGCTCTGCGCGCTGATCCGGCCCTCGCCATCGTCGAGGCCGCGGCCATCACACCGAAACCCCAGCCGACCAAAGCGGCTGGCAGCGACCTGACCTCCCTTGCCCCACATGAGGGTCAGGTCGCACCAATTCAGCCGGAAACGGCGAACGAGGCAGGCGACGAAGTTGGTCACGTCGCCCTGGACGCTGCTGACCACAGCTTGGATGGAACCGGCAATGCTGCCACCCAGCACAACCCAGGAGGCGAAAATGTAGATGCTCCTGACGTACCCGCGACCCATGAACATGACCGCGCAGCTGAGGCTGACGCGCCTGGTAAGCCGGCGGAGGTTTCGGCCTCTGTCGCTCCGGCATCCAAATACTCCGAGCCCGGCGTCGTAGTGTGGGAACACACTCCGCCCGAGCCAGTGCGCCGCCATCGATACAGCGAAGCTTTCGGGGTTCTCGGCCAAGACCTGGTTGTGATCGATGACGACATCGCTGGCGCGAAGTCGGACCCGATCGTCCGCATCGGGAATGAAATCCTCGACGGCTGGGCCAGGTACAACGTCGCCCGCGGCATGATCGGCGGAAGCGGCATGTCTACGGAATATCCGGTCATGCAGTACGCGGGCACCGATCCGCTGCTCGACTGCATCCGCATGAACATCGCCGGCCGCGTGCTGTCCCCGAAGGACAAGCAGACGGTTGCTCAGCGTCTTATCGCCATCGAGCCCAAGCGTAAGGCTGAAATCCTCAAAGCGATGGCGGAGCTGGCGATATGAGGTCGCGCCACACCAATAGCTTTGTTCGCAACTGCTCTGCTGGGTTCGCACTCGTCTTTGCATTTGCCTTCGTGCTCGGCGTTGTTGGGGGCCTGACCTGATGTCAGCTTTTCCCGCCATCAATTATGAACCAGCCAGGCAGCCCCCAGATGGGGCGCACTCTGGGTTTCAGTTTCGGGCTGTCCCTCCGGCCCGAAGGCGAGTGTCGCCGCTTGCGATCCTCCTCCCCGTAAACCGGGGCACTCGCCAAATCATTCGAGGCCTTAGCCGCGCCAACGGCTGCCGGCCTCATACCTTCGCGCATCAGCTGCCAGTGAAGCTCTTCGCTGCTGCGCTCATCCATCGTCGTTCACGCCTTTCGTCGTCCATCTCTCTCGTTGGCTTTGACGCTAACGAGAACGGATTGACCTTTGCGCAAACATTCTTTGCTTCCGGAGCAAACCCCGATGACTGACTACACCGTCGTCGATGAGGCCGCCCATTGGGCTGACTGGCTGGTTCGCCGCGAACATCGCGGTCCCGGCGATACGGTCGAAGCCGCAAGGCAGCGCGCCGCCCGGAAATACAAGCTGCCCGAGCGTCTGCTTTGGGCGCTCCGCTATCGCAAGCCCAAGCGGATCTGGGCTGACCTTTACGTGAAACTTCAAGAGGCGGTCGAAAGCGAAATCGCCCGTCAGGAGAGGGCACTTGAGCACGACATCGCAATCACCCGAGCCCGGCAGCTTACGCCGTCTGGCAGTGCTGCTGTTGCACAGGCTGAGGCTTTTCTGGCTTCGCCGCATCAGCCGGAAGCACGAGCGGCTTCCGACCGAGCCGCGTGAGAAACCCAAGGGGCCGCTCGAATGAAGACCGCGCTCAAGCCCCAACTGACCCAGTGCGAAGGCAAGAAAGCCTACGCGACCTATCACGAGGCAACAGCGCACCGCCTGAAGATGCACGGCCTCCAAGCATACCGCTGCCCGCACTGCGGACAGTTCCATCTCGGAAACAAGCCGAAGGGATTGGGGCGTCCTAAGCCTCCTCCGCCGGCGATCGAACTGGAGTTCTGATCGATGTACCTCGACTTCGACATGTCGGTTTGGTCATGGCCGCAGTGGACGTTCATGTCCATCTACGTGATCAGCGTCGTGATGGCGGCTTTCCTGCACGGTCATCGACGGACTGGCGAACATAGCTTCCCCGTTTCGATCACGATGTCGGCTCTGGGCATATTCGTCCTGACCGCCGGCGGCTTCTTCGGAGGCTGACATGAACCGTTCTATGCCCAAGTCCCGTCAGCAGTTTCGCAAGGAACTGGCTATCGAAGAAGCCTTGAAATCAGGACTTCGCGCTCACGGCGTCACCCGTCATTCCCAGCGTGAAAAGCTCATGCGGAAGGCGGCATCGTCGAGGCCTGCCAATCTGCCCCAGATAGCCCGAGCGGAGTTGGCCAAATGGCGCCGCAACCGTGAAATCCAAAAGGCTCTCGATACTATCGCGGGGCAGGCATGACCATCCGGTACGGCAGCGTGTGCAGCGGGATCGAAGCGGCAACGATGGCCTGGCATGTGCTCGGCTGGGAACCGGCCTTCTTCTCCGAGATCGAGAAGTTTCCGTGTGCCGCGCTGGCTCACCACTATCCGCACGTCCCCAATCACGGCGACATGACCAAGTTCCAGGAGTGGTCCGACCATGCAATTGACCTTCTTGTCGGAGGAACCCCCTGCCAGTCGTTCTCGGTCGCAGGCCTCCGAGCCGGATTGGCTGACCCCCGCGGCAACCTCATGCTCACCTATCTTGCCATTGCTGCACGATATCAGCCCCGCTGGCTGGTCTGGGAGAATGTCCCCGGTGTTTTGTCCAGCAACGGAGGACGGGATTTCGCTGCCCTCCTCAGGGGGCTGGGGGAACTCGGGTATGGGTTCGCCTACCGAGTGCTGGACGCTCAGTTCTGTCGAGCACATGGCTACGATTTCGCCGTCCCCCAGCGTCGACGCCGTGTGTTCGTTATCGGATATCTTGGAGACTGGCGACGTGCCGCAGCGGTACTATTTGACGGCCAAAGCATGCGGGGGGATCCTTCGCCGCGCCGAGAAGCGGGGCAAGCAGCTTCCGCCACAACTTCAGAGGGCGTTGGAAACAGTCGCCTTATCGGGGGCATAGACTACGAGGGCAACGGCCACGGCCCAGATGACGCTACCGGTCCGCTCTTAAAAGGTAGTTCGACAGGTGGCGGGCACCCACTACCCGCGGCTGCATTTGCCGAACCCATCGTCCTCATGGAGCGCGGCCGCGGCGATGGTCCAAACTTGGAAACTCGCCAGGATGGGACGGCTAATGCGATCCTGACGCCTAACGGCGGACGTGGTGGCTTGGGAGTTGGCGCGGTTGCCTATGGCATTCAGGCCGGCGCTCTACGCGATAACCCGTCAAGCGGCCCTGATGGCGTAGGCGTTCAGTCCGACATTGCCTACACGGTCGAAGCGCGGGCCGAAGTGCAAGCTGTTGCCTTTGCGGAAAACAGCCGTGGAGAGCTTCGCTTGCAGGGCGGCGACGGCGCTGTCGCGCCACAACTGACCACAGGCGGCGGGAAGCCGGGCCAAGGCCAGCCATGCGTTGCAGAGGCTTGGCGCGTGCGCCGCCTAACGCCCCGCGAGTGCGAACGCCTCCAAGGCTTCCCCGACGATTTCACTGCCATCCCTTATCGCGGCAAGCCGGCTGCGGATGGTCCTCGATACAAAGCCCTCGGCAATTCCATGGCCGTCAATGTCATGCGTGTGCTCGGCACTCGTATCGCGATGGTGGACGCCCTGGCTCAATCTCAAGAGGCAGCAGCATGACCCATCCATTCCTATCCACTGGGAAGAAGAGGGCAGGGGAATGACTGCCTGGCCTTTCGGCGCAATGCCGATGTTCTCTTTCGATGTCGTGATGGCCGATCCGCCGTGGTCCTTCGACAACTGGTCGGAGGGCGGAAACGCCAAAAACGCCAAGGCACAGTATGACTGCATGCCGACGCCTGACATCAAGCGTTTGCCCGTTGGGCATCTGGCGGCAGGCGACTGCTGGCTGTGGCTCTGGGCCACCTATCCCATGCTCCCCGACGCGATCGAGGTGATGGACGCTTGGGGGTTCAGGTATGTGACCGCTGGCCCTTGGGTTAAACGCGGCACTTCCGGCAAGCTCGCGATGGGCACCGGCTATGTGCTGCGCTCGTGCTCCGAGATCTTCCTCATCGGGAAGAACGGCGAGCCAAAGACCCATGCCCGAGATGTTCGCAACGTCCTCGAGGCGCCGCGCCGCGAACACTCCCGCAAGCCAGACGAAGCCTATGCCATGGCTGAAAAGCTATTCGGCCCAGGCAGGCGTGCTGATCTCTTCTCGCGCGAAACTCGCCCCGGCTGGACGTCGTGGGGCAATGAATCGACCAAGTTCGATGAGGTAGCAGCATGACCTCCGTCCTCCAATCCCAGCACGAGCACTATGCCGAGGTGCGGCCATGAATATGCGCTGGCTCCCTGAAGAACTGTTCCTGCCGATGCACAGGGCTGTTGACCTTCAAACCTATCCGTCTTGGCGAAGCATTCTCGCTCTTGTGGCGATGAAGCACGGCGTAATGCAGCGCGATATCCTCGGGTCTTGCCGTTTTCGCCATATCGTCGCGGCGCGTCATGAGGCTGTCCTGCTGATCTTCCGTCACACCAAGCTTTCGCGCGCTGCAATCGGCCGTCGGTTCGGTCGCGACCATACGACTGTGCTTCATGTCCTTCGGAAGTTTGATGTCGAGGACAGACTGCTGGAAATGCCGCCTAGGCCGCAGAAAGCTGTGTCTGGCAGGCCTAACTATCGACATAGCCTCAGAGGCCCAGACGGGCGCTTCTTGGTCAAGGGGAGCGAGCCTCCGAAGTCAGAGCGCGCCAAGAGAGCTGAAGCGATTCGTGAAGCGATCAGGGAAGGCTATGCCGCGGGTGAAACGGCAATGTCGATTGCAGCCCGTTGCGGGTCGACGCCAGGTAGCGTCCGCGTCATTGCGCATCATATGGAACTCACCAGCAAAACCAAACCTCACCTGCGCCATCTGACGCCGCAACAGCGCGAAGATCATCGCGTTCTGGTTGAGGTTGGCCGATATAGCAGCGCTGCTGCTCTCGAGATCGTTGGATCGCGCTCATGAGCCATGAGGCGACCAACTGGGCCGTGAAGCTGAAAGGGCTGAGGCCGATCGCAAAGATCGTGCTTTGGCACCTGAGCGACTGCCATAACCCCATTCAGGGGTGTTTTCCGACGCAAGACTATTTGGCCGAAATGGCAGAGGTGAGCAGAGCCTCGGTCAATCGCATCCTGTCTGAGCTTGAGCAGGCCGGCATCATCCGGCGTGAGCTACGCATTGATCCTGAGACGAAGCGCCGACTGGCGACCCGCTATCGACTTGCGTTCGAAAAGGGGTTCGAACCACTAGATGTTGCGGTCCATGTCGCAGGATTGGACATGGATGAAAACGCCGATCCATGTCTCAAAAATGATGAGATCCATGTCTCAAATTCGGCAGTTTCCATGTCTCACAGCTCTGAGACACTAACCAGTAATAGAACCAGTAATGGAACCGGTAATTCCCCCCAACCCCCCGAAAACGGGGGGCATGGCTTCGCCGATATTTTGAATGTCTGGCCGAAGGAACATCGTGGTCGACGTGACAACGCCGAGGGCGCATGGAGCAAGCTTTCCAAAACCGACCGCACAGCAGCGACGACACTAGCCGAAGCGGTTCTCATCGGCCTCGTTCGCCGCAAACGCCGGGTACCAGCATTGGTGGTCTATCTGCGCAAGCAGCTTTGGGCGGAATACATCGATGCTCCAGAGATCGATACCGACGGCTATTTCGTCATCCGCCCTGGAACGCCTGAATGGAACGAGTGGCTTGGATGGGCACGCCGGACTGCCGGGGAGAAGGGCGTTGAGCGGGTCGTAAGGCAGGGCAAGCTGCTCACTCGCAGCCGCTGGCCAGAACCAGCAGAGAAGGGCGCCGCATGAGCCCCCAAGAATGGCTTGATGCCAACGGTGGCCCGCGCCGCTTCCGACAAGGCGACACGGCCGATCCATTCAGTCTTCAACCCTGGCTCCAAAAGCGAGGATACGAGCTCCTCCTCGGTAAGAACCAGTTCAAGCTGAAGCCCATCACCAGCAAGCGGGTCAAAGGCGTCGTTCTCTCCCGTCCCGACTTTCTGGCCTTCGTCGACCAACTGCGGATCGCAGAAGGCCTTGAACCCATCATCCCATCCAACAAGAGGCAGCAGAATGGCTAAGGGCCGTCCCCGTAAATCGAATGTCCGTCGTACCAAGTCCGGAGCGATTAGCCGCGCCGCCAGTGCCTACCATGAAAACGCCGAGGCTATAGCGCTGCGCATGCGCGTCTTCGGCCTTACCGAGATTGAAGCCCGCGATCAGAAGGCATCGACGTATGTCGGACGCCTCTGCCTGGCCGGTATTCGCAAATCAACCGACGGCATCAGCGAGGCCCAATACGATGCGGCTGTGGCCTATCTGGAAGCCCAGCAGAACTTCAAGCGGGCTGTGAAATCGCCGGATGCGCTTTCGACCGGCAGCGGCGGCGCCAGCGGCCCGGATGGGGCAGGGTACGATACTTGGTGCCAACGAGCAGTTGCGAAGTGGGAAGGAATAGAAGCGGCGATCCAAACCGAGCAAGGCTTCCATGAGAACCGCGGCGCCAACATGTGGGCCGCGCTGGACTATCTGCTATGCAGGGATCAGGGGATGCCGCATATGATCGGCGATCTGCGCTTGGCGCTAAACGCTGTGGGGCATCATCTGGGGATGATCGCAAGACCAGTGAAGAAGCATCCTAATGCCAATGCAGCTTAGCCAGGTTTCATAGGAAATTATGAACACGCTTCCCATATTGTGCGTTGTGAGTAGTATCCGATCAAAAGTGAACCGCTGAGCGATATGGCCGTCTTCTTGGTGCTTGGGGAAAGCCGCCCCGATTTAGAATCCGCTGTGAGCACGAGATTTGCAAATGGGCAGTCGCTCAAGGTTGCTCCAGGCCAATGGCTTGTGGCCGGCAACTTCACACCACAAGGCGCGAGTGATTACTTGGGCGCAAGCGGTGGTGCTTATGGGCGCGTTATGATTAGTCTCGTGACCAGCTATTACGGTTGGCATGAGCGCAATATTTGGGACTGGATTGTTTTGAAGAGCAGTTCGAATGGCTGAATCTCGCAGCCGCTCCGGCGGTGGTCAGGAAGCAAATCCCAGCCGTGAGGGACGGCCTTCTGCTGGTGCTTACGACCAGATGCAGATTGTTGCTCAGGTCATCGACCTACGAATGGATGTTCGAGGGCTAGAAACCAAAACAGAACGGGCCATTAGCGATATCGGCGCCCTAACTTCCGAGGTGAAGACTGGATTAAGTGCGGCGAACAAGTCGACCCACGCGGTGGAAGTTGACATGGCCAAGTTGGTTGAGCGTGTCAATCACCTGCCCAGTAAAGGCTTTATTGTCGGTGCGCTGCTGCTGTCACTGACGGTGATTGGTGCCCTCGTTATCTTCCAAGGGAACATCGCGAGGCTGGTTGGTGCGGCACCGGCTGTGAGCTCAGTCACTACACGTTGACGTGGGCTATTGACGGGCCTGCACAAATCACCCTAAATGCACGTAATGCGATTTTCAGACTACCGTCTGAAGAATGAGCCGCCCGGAAACGAGGCGGCTTTTTTGTTGCTCGCAGATACCCCTCCATCGAAAGGCCTGCCCATGATCCGCAAGTTCATTGCGATCGCGGCGCTCTGTCTGGTCGGCTCCATGGCTTCTATGGTTCCTGCCACTGCGGCGCCGTTTGATGACGTCTGTGTCCTCGATCTCTCCCAGCCCGCCACTGTTGACTATGCCATCGGCATTCCCGACGGCGAAGATTGCCCGGTCGTCGTTGCCGATGTTCGCCTCGATCCGACCAGTCTTGGCGGCGACCAGGGCGAAGCCGCTCCGGCCCTGTGCAGCATTGCTTCTTTCGCTCCGATCTCGCTGGCCTATCGCCATGAAGATCCGGGCCGCTGCTCGGTCTAACCATTTAGAAGAGTCCCCTCGGTCGGGCGCTGCGGCGCTCGGCCTGTTTCTCCAGATAGCCATGGCCATCTCGACAAGCAGGCGCCCCAATACAGACATCGGAGAGCATGATGGATCAGGTGAAGCGCATCGCTCGCGGCGCCCTCGGAGTGGTCGTCTTGGTCGGGATGCTCGTCGTGTTGTGCTTCGGCATGGCGGAGATGCAGCGGGAATATCCAGATGGCCTGCCGTTGCTGGTGATCCGCTCTACGCCAGCGAACTGAATGACCAAGCTTACCATCCTCAAGCCCCGGCAAAGCAAGTGGGATGCTCGCAGCCCAGAGGCCGAGCAGTACCGAAAGCTCTACAAGACGGCGAGATGGCGACGAGTGCGTGCACTTCAGCTTTCGGAACAGCCGCTCTGCGAGAACTGTCAACGACATGGCAGGGTGACAGCGGCCACGGTCTGCGACCACGTAGACCCGAAGACGAAGCTCAACCCCGCGACGTTCTTCACTGGACCATTTCAAAGCCTATGCGACGATCCACGCTGGCGCTGCCATTCGAGCGTGAAGCAGAGCATCGAGAAGTCAGGATTCGTCAAAGGCGTGGCGGCCGACGGTCGCCCCCTCGACGCATCACACCCCTGGAACCGGGCCTGACCGGACACCGGGGGGGTGGATGGAAAGTCTGGAGGCCTTCGGCCACGGACCGGTGGACACCCTTCGTACGCACTGCGAGCAGTTTGAAACATAAAAGTTGGGGCCACCCCCGTAGGGGGTGATGTGTCATGAACGTTGTGAGCATCGACGGCACCGGCGAAATCGCACCGGAACCAGATTGGGAATCGCTCTTCTCGGATGTGCTGGAAGTGGCCGGGGCTCGCGAGCACTGGCGCATCATCACCACTGAGCTTCGCGAGCGCCAGTTGATGGCCGCCGGCAACGCCCATGCGCTTCAGCGCCTGGTCATCGCATACGTGCTCTACGACCGCGCGGTTCGCGAGGTTGCCGAGCATGGTGCTGTCACGAAGCCAAGGCGCGGGAACAGCAAAGCGATCGCGCGGACGTCGCCGCATTTCACTGTGATGCGCGAGGCCGCGTCCGACGCCGCGGTGCTCGAACAGGAATTCGGTCTTTCGCCACGTAGGCGCGCGGCAGCGACCAAGGTGCAGCATGGCAAGAAAGCGCCAAGGGCAGCCGACAAGTACCGGACGCCGAAGCAAGCCTGATCCTACCACTGCCTATGCTGAGGCAGTCGCGAAAGGTCGGCGGCCTGATGGCAGCTTGCCGGGCGAGTTTGAGATCGCTGCATGCAAGCGGCATCTCGACGACCTGAAACATGGGCCTGATCGCGGGCTTCGATGGGAGCCAGATCGAGCGCAGCACGCGATCGATTTCTTCCCGGCGATGTTGACGATCAGCGAGGGCGCCAAGGTCGGTCAGCCCTTTGAGCTTTTGCCTTGGCATGTGTTTGTCGCCGGTTCTCTTTTCGGCTGGCGCAAGTCTTCTGGGAGAATGCGTTTCCGATCGGCCTGGCTAGAAACCGGGAAGGGACAGGCAAAGTCGCCATTTATGGCGGCCATGGGCCTGTATATGACCGGGTTCTATGGCATCCCTCGTGCCA
The DNA here is from genome assembly GCF_000743575.1 of Devosia riboflavina. Classification (GTDB taxonomy): domain Bacteria; phylum Pseudomonadota; class Alphaproteobacteria; order Rhizobiales; family Devosiaceae; genus Devosia; species Devosia riboflavina. Next base: position 91,449 of record NZ_JQGC01000006.1, read on the forward strand.
AGGCGTTCGCAATTGGCCAGGACAAGAACACGGCAAACGTCCTGTTCAAGGACGCCGTCGCTATGTGCCGTGGCCCGATTCCTCCGGCACCTGGTGATGAAGTCGACGAAAGCGACACGTTGGCCAACAATGGCGACGTGGTCATTCGCGGCGAAGGCGACAACGCGTGGAAGATCGAATTTCCGGAGACGGGTGCACTGTTTCAGGCCCTGGCAAACGGCGAGGCGGTCTCTGGTCCTAAACCAGTATTGGTCGCTGCCGACGAAATCCACGAGTTCAAATCGAATTCGTCGATTGAGCTTTGGAAGGCCGCAATCGCCAAGATGCCAGGCGATGCACTGATGCTGCTGGGCACGAATACGCCTGCGGTCGACCAGATCGTCGGCTCGAACTATTCGGCTTTCTACCAGAAGGTGGTCACCGGCAAATTCTACGACGATGAGGCCTTTGCGTTCATCGCGCGGGTCGATGCCAAGGACCACGAAAACATCTTTGAGACGCCGGAGGTCTGGACGAAGTCGCTGCCAGCACTGGGCATCACGTTCCCTCGAGAGAACGTCGACGGCATGGTCAATACGGCCAAGCAAATGCTCTCGACCGCGCTGTCGACCAAGAGGCTGTATTTCGGCATCCCGGTTGGCGCCAGTGAATTCTGGATCGCCGAAGATGCCTGGATGGCGGTGCTCGGAGAGGTCGATCCCGACAGGCTGAAGGGCTGCAAGTGCTGGCTATCGCTGGACTTGTCGAAGAAGAACGATTTGACCGCGCTGACAGGCGCGTGGCTCGATCCCAAGGGCCATCTCTGGGAGAAGACTTGGTACTGGACGGTGCGAGATCGCTTGAAAGAGCGCTCGCTCGCTGATCAGGCGCCGTATGTAGAATGGGTGGAAGCCAAGCTCATCACAGCCGTGGACGGCGCAGTGATCGACAAGACCTTCATCGCACAACAAGTTGCGGCGATTTGCGCCGAGCACGAAGTCGATTTTCTGGCATTCGACCCGGCACACATCGCGGACTTCATCGCAGCCTGCGAGCAGATCGGTTTCCCGGTCTGGAGGTTCGAAGGGCCTGACAAGCCAGAAGGCGAGGGGCTGAAACTAGTCAGCCATGCTCAAGGCAAGTTGGTTCGGTTCGAGGAAAAACAACTGACGATGCCTCGGAGCATCGAGCGGTTCGAAGACCGCATCCTGAACAAGACGATCACGATTGAGGACTCCCCGGTAACGACGTCCTGCGCGGCAAACGCGCATGTTGTCAGCGACGGTCAGGCGAACAGAGCCTTCGATAAGGACCGGAGCAGGGGGCGCATTGACGGCCTTGTGACCAGCGCTATGGCCGCAGGCGCCGCCGACAATGAGCTCGGCGAGACGCCGGTCACAGATATTGCCGCCATGCTCGGCTGAACAGGAGCAATCCACATGACCAAGGTCATTCATAAGGTTCTCGCCAGTAAGGGCGAGGGCCTCGAATTCGTTCTGTCTGATGCCACGGTCGACCGCTACGGCGATATCGTCGAGCCCGATGGTTGGGATCTCCAGAACTTCAAGGGTAACCCGATTGCACTCTTCGGCCACGCTTCCAGCTTCCCTATCGGGACGTGGGAGAATGTTCGCGTCGAGGGTAAGAAGCTCGTCGGACGGCTGAAGCTCGCTGCGCGCGGCACCAGTGCCCGCATCGATGAGTTGATCGGCTTGGTCGAGCAGGGCGTTCTGCGCGCCGTCTCGGTCGGCTTCGCTCCGATCGAATGGGAAGCCATCGACCCGAAAGATCCTTGGGGCGGCTCGCGGTTCATCCGCCAGCAGTTGCTCGAATGTTCACTCGTATCCGTCCCGGCAAATCCTTCGGCCTTGGCTTTGGCCAAGTCGATGGGGCTGTCGAGCGAAACCATGTCCCTGGCCTTTGGCGAGCAAGCCGAAACGAGGCGGCGGGATGTGTCTGCAACCGGCAAGCACGCCGAAACCTCCTCCCGGAACCGGTCGCAGACCGTCGTTCCTCCTCCCTCAACCGAAAGGTCAACGACCATGAAAACTCTCGCTCAGCGCATCGATGAAAAGACCGATGCTCTCGCCGCCAAACGTAAGGAACTCGACACGCTGCTCGGCGCCGACGATCTCGATCATGACGCGATCGATGCTGCCAATGACAGCATTGAAACGCTGGAAAAGGATCTTACCGTCCTGAAGCGCTCCGAAGGCACTGCTGCCAAGGCAGTCGTCAAAACCAACGTCAACCGTCAGCCCCTGGGCTTCAAGGCCGAGAAGCTGAACGGTCTGGACCTGATGGTCCGGCGTGCAGTCGTGCATGGCGTTGCTCTCCACACTGGAGCGCAGGTCGAGAAGGTGCTCGAAGAGCGTTATCCCGGCCACGACGAAGCCACCCATGCCATCGTCACCCGCGCCGCAGCTCCGATCGCCACGACCACCACTTCCGGCTTTGTTTCGCAGTTGGTCGAAAGCACCTGGGCCGATTTCCTCGAAGCCCTTCGCGGCCCGTCGGTTTACCCAGCGCTTCGCGATCGCGGTTATGGTGTCTCGTTCGACGCCGCCGGCACTGCCTACCTGCCGCAGCGCACCGGTTCCGGCGCCAACGGCTCCTTCTTCGCTGAAGGTTCTCCGATCCGCGTCGGCCGTATCACTGTCGCTGCCCCGACGTTCACCGCTCGCAAGATGGGCGTGATCATCCCGTTCACCCGGGAAGCTGCCAAGCGATCGACGCCGCAGCTTGAGGGCGTTCTACGCCGCGCAATCGTGGAAGACACGGCCGTCACCCTGGACTCGATCCTGCTCGACGCAACTGCCGGCGACACCGTGCGTCCCGCAGGTCTTCTCTATGGCGTGTCGGCGACTGCTTCCGGTTACGGCGGCGGCGATCACACCGCCGTAAAGGAAGACTTCAAGGCGCTGCTCACGCCGTTCATCAACGCCAATGCTGCCAGCGGCATTACCGTGATGATGAACCCGAAGCAGGGTCTGAACATCTCCATGATGGACGGCCCGGAAAACAACCCGGAATGGTTCTCGAACCTGGCCAGCCGCGTAACGATCCTGGAATCGACCAACGTGCCCGACGGTCGCCTGATCGCCATCCGCAACACCGACTTCGCCACTGCGCTTGGCGATATGCCGGAGTTCGAGATCAGCAACCAGGCCACAATCCATATGGAAGACACGTCGCCTGCTGAAATCGTGGCCACTGGCCCGACCGCTGCCGCTCCGGTGCGTTCGCTCTGGCAGACCGATTCCTCGGCTCTGCGCATGATCATGGACGTGTCTTGGAAGATGGCTCGCGACGGCATGGTGAGCTGGATCGACGGCACCAGCTACTGAGCCCGCCGGGCTGACAAATCGAGGCGCTGGACCGTTCGGGCCCGGCGCCTTTTCCACATGTGCAGATAAGTCTGCGGGAGAAACACCATGGCACTTCGCCGCTTCGTTGTTCCCGTGACCGTCGATGGCGATGGTGACGCGGAAGTCTTCAGCCCGGTTCTATCCGGCAAGCTCATTTCCTTCCGGTATGTGAAGGACGACTTCACTGACGGCGTCGACTTCACGGTTACCGCCGAAGCCAGCGGCGAGACACTTTGGGCCGAGGAAAACGTCAACGCCTCCGCCACGCGCTACCCGCGCGGAGCACTCCATTCAACTGCCGGAGCCGCCTCCCTTTATGCGGCACTTGGCGAAGCCGTGAACGGAAAGATCACGCTGTCTCAGGACCGCGTGAAATTCGTTGTCGCTGCCGGCGGAGACGAGACCTCCGGCACCTTCCACATCACCATCGACGGCTAGGGTCTTCGGACCAGAAAGGACTATCCCATGGCCATTCGTAAGTTTGAGGTGACTGCTGTCACCGGCACCGCGACCGCAACGGCATACAGCCCCTATCTCTCGGGCTATATCGAGAGCATCGAATACGTGAAGGACGGCTCCATCCCCTATGCCGATGGCGTCGACTTTACCATCACGTCCGAAGCAACCGGGGAATCCATTCTGGCGCTGACGGATCAGAATGCTTCCGTCGTGAAGCGTCCGCGCGCCGCCACCCACTCTGTTGCCGGCGTGGCCGCCGTCTATGCTTCGGGCGGCACTGCCGTGAACGATCGCATCGCGCTCAGCCGCGATCGCGTGAAGGTCGCCATTGCCCAGGGTGGCAACGGCAAGTCCGGCAAGTTCATCATCACTGTCGACGACGGCCGCTGATCATAGCGGGGCGGCTTCTGGCCGCCTCACCCTTCCCCTCAATTCGGAGGCGAGCACATGCGCGCAACCTGGTTTGTCCTCGAAGACGGCAATGCCGCCGATCCCGCAGAATGTGCCGATCAGGATGGCGTTCTGACCCATTCGTCCGGTGTGAAGGTCGCGATGCGCTCTCCGGGCGTGCCGCGGTCTCGCGGCGTTGACCTCGATGAGAGCGGCAAGCAGCTCTTTGGCGGCAAAGGCGACCATGACGGCAATGGCGCTGCTGGTGGCGCAAAGCCGACCGACGAGCCGAAGCCTTCAACGCCTGCCGCGACGGAAACGTCTGCAGTGGTCACGGAAGATATGCAGCCTGCCCAGCGGCCAGCTCCTGCTCGAAATCCTGGTTACCAGACCCGTCAGGGCAAGGGTCGCCGGTAATGGCCAACTGGATCAGCCGGATTTTCGGCGGCAAGCAGAAAGCAGCCGAGGGCGAATACCGTCCTGGCCCGTATCAGGCCGATAACGGCTGGCTTTCCGCGTCCGCTGGCCGGCTGATGAACTGGTGGCAGGCTGGGCATTCTCCCGGCCCATACGGCGAATCCGGCGCCATGGTTGAGGCTTGTGTCTCGGCTTATTCGCAGACGGTCGCCATGTGCCCCGGTGGCCATTGGAAGATGTTGCCGGATGGCGGCCGAGAGCTCGTTACCACGTCCGCACTTGCACGCATCCTGAAGCGCCCGAACGATTACGAATCGATGTCGGACTTCCTGATGAACCTGACAGATCGTCTCTACCGGGATGGCGAGGCTTTTGCCTATGCGCCCCGGAACGATCGTCAGGAAGTCGCTGAAATTCATCGGATGCGTTTCGGCCGGCCATATGTCGGCGACGATGGATCTATCTATTATGGCTTGTCCGGCAATGAGGTTGTCGACGCGCGGTTTGATCTTTCCTATCCGGTCCCGGCCCGCGACGTTCTGCATGTCAGGCTTCGGACGCCTAAGCACCCACTGAAGGGCGTAAGTCCCATTCTGGCTGTTGCCGTCGATCAGGCATTGGCCGGCGCGGCAATGAGCCAACAGGTTGCGTTTTATCTCAACCAGGCGCGTCCCTCGATCATGCTCGAGACCGACGCGAAGCTCACGAAAGAGCAGACCATTGAGCTGCGCGAGCTATGGGACTTGCAGACCAAGGGCGAGAAGGCTGGCGGCACGCCGATCTTGACCAACGGCCTCAAGGCCAAGGCGATCGGGCAGAGCGCCAACGATTCCAAGCTGGCCGATATGCTCAAGCTCAGCGATCAGAACATCGCCCTGGCTTTTCGGATGCCGCTTCAGATCCTCGGCATCGGCGGGACACCATTTGCATCGACCGAGTCTTTGATGTCGGCATGGAAGTCGACCGGCCTTGGTTTCGCGCTCAACCATATCGAGGAAGCCTTCGGCCTGCTTTTCAAGCTCAAGGGCATGCCCGACGAGTATCTGGAATTTGATACCGATGCGCTGCTGCGCTCCTCATTCAAGGAAATGATCGACGCGCTCACGACTGGCGCCGGCAAGGTTATGACCCGCAACGAGGCGCGCGCGAAGATTGGACTGGGCAAGAAGGAAGGTGGCGACGACCTCTATGTCCAGATGCAGGATATCCCGCTGGCCATGGCTGCGGAGCTGCAGCAGCAGACACTGAATGCTGAGCCTGCACCGACTGTTGAAGAGCAAGCCAGGTTGTTTGGCGAAGCAACGCGCACGGCCGTCGAGCCGATCGTGGAGCGTGTTGAGGCTGTCGAGGTTGCACAGCGCGAGGCCATCGCAGCCATTCCCGACCGCGTTCTTGAGGCTTTGCCGGCGCCCCTTGAGCGCGATGATACCGAAGACGCCATTGCGGCGATCAAACGAGGCTGGGAGACCGCCATTGAAGCCGCTTGATCACGAAAAGCTCGCCGCGGCATTAGTCGACGGTGCGCGTCAGTACATCGACAAGGCAATGGCGCCGCTCATGGAGCGCTTGGCAGATGCCGAGCAGCGAGCAGAAGCGGCTGAGGCGACGATCGCCAACATGGTCGCCAAGGCTGTGGCCGATATCCCTCTGCCGCAGAACGGCGCCGATGGTGCTCCGGGTCGTGATGGCGTCGACGGCATCGCTGGCGAACGGGGCGCCGACGGTATGCCTGGTGCCCAGGGCCGCGGCATTGCCAAGCTGATCATCAAGTCGGATGGGCACCTCGTCGCAACATTCACGGACGGCACGACAGATGATGTCGGCGTGGTTGTCGGTCGTGATGGCGCCGACGGCAAGGATGGTGCGCCTGGCGAAAAGGGGGCGGACGGCAAAGATGGCCGAGATGGCGCTGATGGTGCGCAAGGTGAACGGGGCGCCGATGGCGCGCCCGGCCGAGATGGTGAGGTCGGCCAGTCGGGGCGTGATGGCGTCGATGGTAAGAGCGTCGACGCGGACGAACTGGCTGAAATGGTGAAGTCTGAGGTCGAAAAGGCGTCGATCGCCGATCTTGTGCAGCGGGCAATCGACGCGATTCCTCGTCCTCGCGATGGCAAGGATGGCGAGCGTGGCGAAAAGGGTGAACCTGGCGCTGATGGGGCCAACGGTCGTGATGGCGCCGATGGCGCGCCAGGTGAACGAGGCGCCGACGGACTTCCGGGCCGGGATGGCATTGATGGAGCTCCTGGCCGCGATGGCGCGAATGGCAAGGATGGGCGTGACGGTAAGCTGCCCATCGTCAAGGCTTGGATCGATACGGTTCACCGCGAAGGCGATGTCGTCACGCATGAGGGCGTGACCTATCAGGCCAATCGAGACACCGGCAAAGCGCCGCCCCATGCGGACTGGATTTGCCTTGCGGCACGAGGCGAAGACGGCAAGCCCGCCGAGCAGATTGAGGTCCGCGGCACCTTCAGTCCTGACGCGGAATATGGCCGCCTCAACATTGTCGCGCTCAACGGCAGCGCATTCATCTCCCGCAAGGCAGATCCGGGCCCGTGCCCTGGCGACGGCTGGCAGGTCATTGCGATGCGCGGCAAGGAAGGCAAGCCGGGGCAGAGCATCAAGGGCGATCCCGGCCCGTCCGTGAAGGGCGATCCCGGCCCGGCGATCCGCTCGATGTCCGTGGATGACCAGGGTTTGCTGGCACTAGTAAATGCTGACGGCTCCAAGATTGAATGCGACCTCTACCCGGTTCTGGTGAAGGTGCAGGGCTCATGAAAATGAATAGGCCTGTCCTCATCCAAGCGCCGGAAAGCTTTCCCGTTACCCTCGAAGAGGCCAAGGCGCACCTCAGGGTTGACTGGGATGACGAGGACGGGATTATCAGTGCCTTCATCGCGGCTGCTGTGTCCTATCTGGACGGCTGGAGTGGCATCCTCGGTCGGTGCTTGGTCGAGCAGACCTGGCGCATGGATTTCAGCAAGTTCTGCCGCGAGTTGCCGCTGCCCTTGGCGCCGGTGACCTCGATCGCGAGCATCACTTGGCGGAATGCCGACGGGCAGACCGCGACCATTGATGATGACGAATATCTGCTCGAGGTGGACAGCGCCGGCAACTCGTTTGCGCGCTTCCGCAATGCCTATGTATTTCCCTCCAGTCTTTATGAGCGGGACGCAATCTCCGTCACTTTTGTCGCGGGCTATCCCGCCGACGAGGACGATAACAGCACAGTCCCTGGCGCTCTTAAGGTCGCCATCCTCCTGCTCGTGGCCGAATGGTTCAACAACCGTGAGGCGTCGGTACCTGGTTCGGTCGCCGAACTGCCGTTTGCCGTGAATGCGCTCATCTCGCCCTTCCGGCGGATGGTCCTTTAGCCAAACCTCGAAAACCAAGGGAGGCCAGCATGGCCGACATTTCCATTTCCGCTGCCAATGTGAAACTGGTCTCTGGACCGACTAAGAGCCTTATTGCCGCTGCCGTTCTGACGGCTGGGCAGGCTTGCTATCAGGCTTCTGTCACGAAGAAGGCAGGGCTCGCCGATAACGACAGCGCTACGGCTGAGATCCGCTCCATCGGCGGCCTGGCGCTCAACGGTGCCGCTGCCGATCAGCCGGTGGTGCTGGCGCTCAACGGCGCTGTCGTCAACGTCGGCGCCGTGCTGACCGCCGGCACAGATTATTACCTTTCCGGGACGCCCGGCGCGATCTGCCCGCGCGCCGATGTCACGACCGGCGATGATCCAATCCGTATCGGTATCGCGCTCACCACGTCGAACCTGCAGCTGGATTTCGCTGACCCCAACGTCACGCTGTAGCGATGCCTTGGGTCCGCTTCACTGCTGACTTCGACTTTAAGCCGACGCGCCAAACCACGATCGCATACCGCGATGGCGACGAGAAGCTCGTGACGACTGTCTGCGCAAATGCCGCCGTGGGCGCATCCAAGGCAGTCAGAATCACCAAGCGAAAGGCCAAGACATATGGCTGAGAGTTTCCGTCGAGCTGGCGGCTTGCGCGAGCGCCTGCATTTCCAGCAGCGCGGTGATGGTGACGACGGCATGGGCGGCCCCGGTATGCCGGGTGCCGGCGAGTTCGAAACCGTCTTCACGGCTGCGGCCGGGATGAAGCCGCGCACCGGTGGGGAAGGCGTCGATGCGGCCCGCCTCGGTGGCACTCAGCCGTTCGTCGTCACGGTGCGCAACACAACCAACACGCGAGAGATCACCGTGGCGTGGCAACTCGTCGACGCTCGCAATGAAGCCCGCATCTTTGCCGTGGTTTCGCCGCCGGCTGACCCCGACGGCAAAAATCAGTGGCTGGAATTCCTGGCCACCGAAGGAGCGCCATCCTGAGATGGCCAAGGTGCAAGGCCTCGATAGCCTCCGGAAGAAGCTTCAACGTTTCCCCTCGGTGGTCGAGCAGGAAATTCGTGCGGCCATGGAGGTCGGCGCGAACGAGATCGTAACGCTCGCAAAATCGCTGACCCAAAGTGATCGGGTAAGGGAATCCATAGGCTGGGCTTGGGGCGATGCGCCAGGCGGCACGATGGCGATCGGTGCCGTGACTGGCCCTGAGGGAAACCTGAGGATCACGATTTACGCCGGCGGCGATGACGCGTTTATGGCGCGCTGGGAAGAGTTTGGTACCGCTCCGCATATCAATGGCGGTCGCTTCGCGGGAACGCAGCACCCAGGCACGGCCGCAAGGCCCTTCTTTTTTGTCTCTTATCGCGCCAATCGGCGGCGAGCTCGCGGCAGGATTACGCGGTCCGTCAATAAGGCCGCTAAGCGGATCGCAACCGGGGGCTGAGTGTGGAACCAATCTATGAACTCCGGCTGGCGGCGCTGAATAAGCTTCGTCAGGTGCCGGCACTTACAGCAATCGTCGGGACCAAGATTTATGATCGCGTTCCCGAGAGGCAGGTCGGCGGGCAACTGGTGGCCGACGTCACCAGCCCGTACATCAGCCTTGGGCTCGCAACAGCGATCAGCGACGATGCGGACTGCATCGAAGGCTTGGAAGTCACATTCCAGATCGATGGTTGGTCTTGGGGCTCCGGCCTTGCGTATAGCTCAGTCCAAGCAAGCCAGATTGCAGGGGAAGTTCGCAAGGCGCTGCACGGCGTCGAGCTTAATCTGTCGGTCAACGCGCTCGTGTCCATCCGTCACGAGCTTACCCGCATCCTTCGCGACAGCGACGGTATCACCAACCATGCCGTGATCCAGTTCACGGCCCTGGTCGAAGTCAAATAACCCCTCAACATCGGAGAATGCCATGGCCCCGCCCAGCAGGATCAAAGGCGGCAAGGTTCGTGTGATGCTCGGCAATAGCGCCGATCCCATCGTCTACGCGGCCCTTTGCGGTTTCACTTCCAAGTCGCTGACCCTCACCAAGGGTCTCGAAGAAATCAACCTTGGCGATTGCGACGAGCCTGATGCCGTCAACTGGCTTGGCCGCGATGCGGTCTCGCTCAGCATGGCGGTCTCCGGCGAGGGCGTGCTTGCCGCTGAAAGCGTCGAGCAATGGCTTGATGCTTGGGAAAGCGTTGACAGCGTTCCCGTCAAGGTCGAGCTGGAATTTCCCAGCACCACCTACACCTATACCGGCTACATGCAGGTCGAAACGCTGGAAATCGGCGCTCCTGACGGCCGCACCGTGACGAACAACGTCTCGATGCAGTCGGACGGCAAGATGACCCGCACATCGGCGCCGACTGCCTGATGGGTGTCTCGCAGACGATCGGCCCGTTGGATTGGGCCGATGGGGCATACACGTTTCGCCTGGCCAATGGCGAACTGATCATGCTTCAGGATGCCACGGATTGCGGTCCATTTTTCCTGCTCGACAAGCTCGGCGGCAAGCATTGGAAAGTTCAAGAAATATCGCACATCATCAGGCTCGGTCTGATCGGTGGCGGCATTGAGCCGGCTAAGGCCCTGAGCCTTGTGCGCGACTATGTCGAGAGCCGTCCCCCAATGGAAAGCGTGCCGCTGGCATTTGCTGTCCTCGCTGCCGGCGTGCAGGGGGCGCCGGACGATCCAAAAAAAACGGTGGGGGAGGCGACGGGCAGCGGCTCGACGGTCTCCCCAACGGACGATTCCGCTGGGGCCTGATCCTCGGTTTGGGAGCGGCCATGGGGTGGACCGCCGAAGCGGTTAAGCGCGCCTCCCTGTGGGAATTTTTCTCCGCATGGGATGGCTATGTTCAGGCCAATACTCCTGCCCAAAAGGGCAAGCTGACGCCTGAGGAAAAGGCGGAGCTTATCGCCGATATCGAGGCCTACGGTTTCTCGCGAGGCGGCGTCCTGTCGACCCAAACCTATCTGCTGGCCGGTCTGCACCTGGTGCCGGCTGGCATTGTGACGTTCGAGGTTCACTAGCATGGCGACTGAAATAGAGCGCTTGGTCGTGAGCCTCGAGGCTTCGATCACCAAGTTCGATCGCACGATGCAGAAGGCCTTGGGCATCACCAACAACACGATGCGCAAGATCGAGCAGCGGCAGGCAACTGCGATTCAGAAGCTCAATGCCGGCTGGTCGGGACTGCAACGAGGTGTCGCTTCAGCGTTCGCTACGGCGGCTGCCCTGCGCGGCGCACAGCAGCTTGTTGATGCGAGCACGCGCATCGAAAACTCGCTGAAGGTCGTTGGCCTCGCTGGCGAAGAACTCGATCGCGTCTATCAGTCGCTGTTCCAGTCGGCGCAGCGAAACATGGCGCCAGTGGAGACGCTGACAACGCTATTCAGCCGCCTCGGTCTCGCCCAGAAGGAACTCGGCGTCACGACCGACGAGCTGTTGAGCTTCACGGATAATGTGGCTCTTGCGCTCCGCGTGCAGGGCACGACTTCCGATGAAGCCCGAGGCGCGCTGATCCAGCTTAGTCAGGCCATGGGTTCCGGCATTGTCCGGGCTGAAGAATTCAACTCTGTCGTGGAAGGTGCGCCGTCCATCCTTCGCGCCGCTGCCGCCGGCCTGAAGGAAGCCAACGGCTCTGTCGCCGCGCTGCGCAAGTTGGTCATCGATGGCAAAGTCAGCAGCGAGGCATTCTTCCGCGCCTTCCAAGCTGGTTCCGTCATTCTGCAGGAGCAGGTGGCCGGGGCTGAAGTTACGATCTCCCAAGGCTTCGTTCGCCTGCAGAACGTGCTGATCGACACGGCAGGAAAGCTTGATGAGGCTACTGGGGCGTCGGTGCGCATTGGTGCGGGCCTGACGGACCTTGCCAACATTATAGATGCCCTCGGAAACACTGCCGTTGATAACAAGGACAGCGTTAGCAGTTTCATTGATCAGGTTGGCATCTCGGCACAGAACCTGCCGATTTTTGCGGACATCAGGCGCGGTGTTGAGGCGCTTCGTGCGCTGACGCGCGAGGGCTCGGAAGCCCGCGCCATCATAGACGAGTTGACCGCGAGCTTCGACAAGTTCGGTCCGACCGTTTCCGATACAGATATCGCCTTGGGGGAGGCGGAGCAGACCTTGGCGAGTTTCGCTGACAACACCGTCGGCAAAATGGGTGAGATCGATGCGGCAGCGCAAGATCTCTTCCAGCAGGTGTTGGAGGGGAAGGGGTCTGCCCGGCTCGCCGCCGAAGCCATTGAGGCCCTCGGTGATGCCAATCCGGACTTCGCTCCCTTGCTGTCGAAGATCGGCGCGACGATCCAGCAAATCTACGCCCTGCGAGCGGCGGCTATTTCCGCTACCCGGATGGACGAAATTGGCGCGGCGCCAAAATTCTCCGAGCTTCAATCTTTTGGTGCCAGCCCTACTGTCCAGCCGGTGAGCCTGAGCGACTATAAGGCGCCAGCCGGTGTAGGTGGCGGCGGCGGATCGAAGCGCGATCAGTATGCTGCGGCAGTCGCAGCTCAGCAGGAACGCATTGACGCCCTGACCCGCGAGACCGCTCTGCAGGCCCAACTCAACCCGCTTGTGAACGACTATGGCTTCGCGGTCGAAAAGTTGCGGGCTCAGATCGAGCTTGAGAACGCGGCAAAAGAGCAAGGCTTGGCTCTCGATGAGCCGCGGCGCCAGCAGATCGAAGAGCTTTCATCCGGATATGCTCGAGCAACTGCCGAAGCTGCCCGTCTTGCCGAAGCTCAGGATAAGGCCCGCCAGTCGGCAGAAGACCTTGCCAATGCCGGACGAGAGGCCCTCGACACCATCATCGACGGCTTCCTCGAAGGAAAAGACGCCGGGGAAATCTTCGGGAACGTGCTGAAAGATCTCGGGCGCAATCTGCTGAATATGGGTTTGAATGGCCTCTTCAGTGGCTTTGGCGGCGGTGGAAATCCGCTGGCGGCACTCTTCGGTGGTTTCCGCGCAGGCGGCGGCCCTGTTCAGGCTGGCAAAGCCTATGTTGTGGGTGAGAAGCGCCCGGAACTCTTCGTTCCCGGCCAGAGCGGCACGATCGTGCCCCGCATTCCCGATGTCGCGGGCATCTCCGCTCCGCCCACGACCGCAACGAGCAGCATCACGTTGATGGCAGGTGCCATCCAAATCGACGGTAGCGGCCTAAACCAAGCCCAAATGACAACGGCCATCTCTGATGCGCTAGAGCGCTATGACCGGAAGACCTTGCCGCGCCGCGTCAACGAGCTGAAGAACAACACGATGGTGGTCAACGGATGACGGCAATCACCTTCCCGATTCCTCAGGCAGACCTTGGCGACCTTCTGCCGGTTCAGTCCGTCACATGGGAGCTTGTCCGACAGCAGGAATTTAGCGGCTTGGGATCGGGGGAGGGGCTGGCAGCAGACCTTGCCCCGGCTCTTTGGGAGGGCGACGTTTCCCTTCGACCTTTGCTTCACACGAAGGCGCGCGGGCTGGTCGCAAAGTTTGACGCTCTTGATGGAGCAATCCAAACATTCTTCCTGGCTAACCCGCTTGGCTGGTGGCCGGCGACTGATCCTGGCGGCGTCATCTATGGGGCGTCCAATCCTGAAATCGGCTTCATCGCCACGAACAGGAAGGAACTGTCGTTCACCGACTTGCCGCCCAACTATGTCCTCTCCGCCGGTGACATGTTCATGGTGGAATATGGAACGCCGGCACGTCGCGCGCTGCATCGCCTGGTTGGGGACATCACTGCCAACGGTTCGGGTACCACTGGCCTGGTGGAAGTGAGGCCGCACCTTCGGTCGGGCATCGTTGAGGGCCTCGCCGCCAGCTTCAAAAGACCAGCGGCCAAGGTGAAGCTCATCCCCAACACACTGACCCAGCAGTTTCACTCAGCGAACCGGACCCGCATCAGCTTCCGTGTCCGTCAAACCCTGGCAGCAGGATAGCACTTCATGGTCAGAGTTTTGGACGCCGCGACACAGGGCGCTGTGCGAAATCGCTCGGCTATAGTTCCGCGCGACTTCGTGCTTTTCACCCTGACAGCGGGCGAGACTGTCACCCGCTACGGTTTCACCAACGTCGGCGAAGACGTCGCGGTCAACGTTGTCACCAACGGCGCGGGAACGGTCGAAAACTACACTTTCTATGGCGACAACGCGCCGATCCAGGCCATCGACGCTATCCCGCTGAAGGTCGGTCTTGAGGTCGATACCATTCAGGTTCGGCTGAATCCGATCCATCCAATTGTGAAGCTTTTAGCGCGCGCCGATGAGACTGCGCTTCGGGTTGCTCGGGTGCAGATCTTCCGCGGCTATCTCGATCCAGATTCCATGCTGCTGGTTGCCAACCCTCGGAGCCGCTTCGTCGGCCAGGTCAACACTGCGCCGGAGACGGTCGCGGGTCCGGGAGGCGAAAGCATTCGTACGATCAACGTGCGCTCGCACACCCAAGAGATGACCCGAACGAACTCGGCGAAGAAGAGCGACGAAACCTACCGGCTCCGCTCCGGCGATCGGTTCGGCCAATACGCCGGAACCGCCGGGAATTGGGAGCTTTGGTGGGGTGAAGTGAAGGGCACGACTTAAGCCATGGGCTTCATTTTTCAGATCATCATTGGGCTGGTTCTCAGCCTCGCATCGACGCTTATCCAGTCGATGTTCCAGCAGGACCAGAAGCAGAAAGTCCCTGGCGTCCGTGGGTCGATCCAGACCGGCGGCGATATCCCGCTTTCCTTCATCATGGGCTTCTACGCCACTGGTGGGCATCTGAAATACGCCGGCACTTGGGGCAATTCTGGGGAGACTCCGAATGCCTATTTCTCCAAGGTCGTGTCGGTTTCGGACCTGCCTGTTCGTGGACTATCGGGCTTCTTCGTCAACGGCGAGCGCGTCACTTTGGCCGGGATGCCGACGGGAAGTCTCGGATATGCCGTTCTCGAATATCGAGTGAATGGCGTCGATCACCTATGGGTCAATTTCTACAACGGCAATCAGACTGCCGCCGACCCGCTGATGCTGGCGCAGTTCGGCGCCGATCCGAACCGGCCCTACACGTCAGATATGGTGGGTCGTGGCGTGGCTTACTTCGTCGCGACGGCATTGGTGAACCGCGAGCTTTTTTCGGGCTTCCCGGAGTATTTAGCTGAGGTTCATGGCATCCCGCTCAGCGATCCTCGCGGGGATAGCCAGCACGACAATCCAATGGTCGGCATCTACACACTCGCCAAGGGGCTCTACTTCGGCGGCCAGTGGGTCTATGGCCCGCAGAACATCACCGACGCCAACTTCATCGCGGCTAACCTAGAAGGCCAGATGGACAAGTGCGACACGCTGCGCGACGGCACGACCGAGAAGCGGTTCCGCTTCGGCATGGAAGTCAGCGTGGACGCCGAGCCTCATGCCATTATCGGTGAAATGCTCAAGGCCTGCGAAGGCCGCGTGGCTGAGATTGGCGGGATATACAAGTTCTTGGTGGGTGAACCGGACGCGCCAGTCGTGTCTTTCACCGATGAAGACCTTGTGATTTCCGAAGGCCAGACCTACGAACCGTTCCCCGGCCTCGAAAGCCTATTCAACGGCATGGGCGCCACCTATCCGGAGCCTGCTGAGGGCTGGGAGCTTAAGGAAGCGCCGCCGCGGTACCGCAGCGACCTTGAGGTGCTGGACGACAACCGCCGTCTGCCCTTCACTACGCAATACAAAGCCGTTCCGTTCGCCCTGCAGGTTCAGGAGCTGATGCGGGCCGCCATCGAGGAGGTACGCCGCTTCCGCCGGCACACGCAGACGATGCCGCCGGAATGGTGGGAATACGAGCCGCTCGACGTAGCTGCGTGGACCAGTGCCCGCAACGGCTATGTGGGGAAAGACTTCCTCATCACGGCCATGGACGACCTGCCGAATGCCAACCAGTTCGTTGGCCTGCAGGAGATGGACCCGAGCGACTATTCATGGTCGACCGACAATGAGCTCCCCTATGACGTCGCGCCGCTGGTCATTGCTCGGCCGGCTCCGCAGCAGATCACCGGCTTCGCTGTCGAGCCTTATATCGGGGAGGACAATAATGGGATTGCCCGTCGTCCGGGCTTCCGCATTTACGGGTTCGGCGCTGGGCTGGTCGACGTCAGCGAGGTTTGGGTTCAGGCTCGGCTTGCCGAGACAGGCGCGCTGGTTATCGATGGCAGGGCTCCATACGATCCCGAAGAGATCGAACCATCGGCGCAATGGTCTGGCGACCCAATCCTGCCAGCGGTCCAATACGAGGTACGCGGCAAGCTGGTCCCGTTCTCCGGCCGTGCCACTGAATGGTCTGCGTGGCTGCCGGTCACCACGCCTGATGTAAAGCTCGGCCCCCTCGATGTCGTCTATGGCGACATCGATCTGGATGAACTTGGCGAACAGGTTCAGGGCTATTTCGATTGGATGGGTCAGAACATCCGCGAGCTGATCGAGCAGGCCCAGGCTCAAGCTACATTGACTGGCGACCAGGAGCTGGCAAACGCCTACCAGTTCGATGAGGTCCGGCGCAGTCTGGCTGTCGTATCCGGCGAATTGTCCGCGTCGTTCGAAGAGACCATCACCGTGGCTATTGTCCCGATGCAGGGGCAGTTGGTCGCGATGGCCGATGCGTTGACCGAGTTGTCAGCGGCCAACGATGGCGACGTCAATTCGGCTCGCATCCGGTTCACAGCGGTTTCTGGACCCACGGGTTACAGCCGCGTTGGCATCGAGACCCGCTTTGATCCGCTCGACAGTGGCGACTTCCGCTTGGCAGGTAGTTACTGGGACACTCCCAACAACAACTCTTTGCCGACACGGCGCATGGAGATTGCCGAGCAATTCGTAATCGCCGAGAGCGCGGCAGCGGCGGCTTTCCAGCCGTTCATCTTCCAGTCGGGGGTGCTGCGGGTTGCAAACGCCATGGTCGGCAGTGCCGCCATTGTCGATGCCGCAATCACCAATGCCAAGATCGCCGATGCGGCAATCACGAACGCCAAAATCCAAGACGCCACGATCACAGGCGCCAAGATCGCGAATGCGTCTATTGGCAGCGCTCAAATCGGTGATGCGGCGATCACCAACGCGAAAATTGCCAATGCGACCATTCAGACGGTCAACTTCGCGAATGGCGCGATCGCTCAATACACAACCGGTGGCAGCTTCGTTTCAGCAGGAAAGGACTGGGTGTCAGCCACATTCACTTCCTATGGCTTCCCCGTCTTGCTGGGCATTCAAGCTCAGATTAGCCGGGACTCCACAGGGTCGAACCCAGATTTTTACATCTATATCGAGCTCGAAAACCTGACGACGGGCGCGGTAACTGTTTTAGCGCTGGCCGTCGGTGTCACGGACATCGTGACGTTCCGCACACTCACTACCGGCCAAGTCTATCGTATTCGCTTGATTGAACGAGCTGCTAGCTCAGGGGCTACCGGCGGCGCGACAATCGTTGGAACACCATCCGTCGTCGTCCAGGCGCCTAGAGTTTAACTGTCTTTACCAGACACCCGGTCACATTGCGCCGCCTCCGGGGCGGCTTTTTCTATTGGAGCCAACATGGCCGTTCTCTCTGACTATGTGTCGGGCACCATCAGCCTGACCAATGGCTTGGTGGATTTCACCGGCACGGGCACTGGCTGGCAGCTCGCACAAATCCGCGAAGGCGACACGATCTTCTATCTGCCGGGAACGCCCTATCAGGGTGTGATTTCTGAGATCACCTCCAACGTCGCTGGCAAGCTGGACAGGGCATGGGAGGGGCCTGACCTCGTCGATGTGGCATACCGCATCCGCATCCTCTCGGATGGAAGCCGATCCACATCGCAGTCGGCCATGCTGCGCGAGCAGCTTGGCAATGGGAATATTCAGGCTGTTGCTGGGCTGACGGGATCGGCTGATCAGGTACTTATGTTCACCGGCCCGGGCGCGATGACCACTGTGCCCAAGTTGTCGCTTGTCTCGGGTGCGGACTATGATGTTCAGGTTGATGATCTCTCCGCGCGCGCCACATACGATGGGCAGGCGGCCGGTTTCTCGGTGCTTGTGTCCGATGTCGGCGACGGTCGTTCCGCCATCTATTCCAAAGCCAGCAATGCTAGTGCGGATTGGACCGATCCTGCGTTCGTGACTGGACCTGTTGGTCCGTTGCCCGATGTGACCGTTGGTGATGTCACCACAGGCTTGCCCGGAACAGACGTTGAAATTACTCCGACGCCGACTGATGATGGCGTTGAGCTTAGCTTCGTGATCCCAGCAGGCGAAGGTTTCGTCTATGTGCCCGGCGGGTACGACGACGAATTCGCCTACGGCAAAGGTTACGTGATCAATGAAGCAGGGTCGGCTTGGATAACTCTTCAACCCACCACTGGCAATGCTCCTCCAACCCTTCCAACTACAAGCAATGCCTATTGGGAGTTGTTGGTTCAGAAGGGTCAGGATGGCACTGGCACGGGTGACATGGTCGGGCCGGCCGATTCCGCGAATGACGAGATCGTGGTCTTCAGCGGCACCACGGGCAAGCTGACCAAACGTGGCGGCAAAACCATCGCTGAACTTGTTCCGGGCGATGGCAGCGTGACGAACGCCAAGCTCGCAAATATGGCCAATGCTACAGTCAAAGGCCGCAACACGGCCGGCGCTGGGGTACCCGAAGACGTTACCATGACCCAGCTTCTGGCGCTATTGAAAGCGACAGGCGCCTACGCCAGGGACAACATTCTCGGCGCGGTTTCCCAATCAGGCGGCGTACCGACCGGTTACATTATCGAGCGCGGAAGCAATGCCAATGGACAGTATGTGCGGTTTGCAGACGGAACCCAGATTTGTTGGCACAAGTCACCCGGCTCATTTTCTGCAACAAATGCGGCTGGGTCAGTTTTTGCAAGCGGGTTGGCTACATTCACGTTCCCGGTCGCCTTTAGTGCCGCCCCCAACGTGACATATAATGCGGCGTTCTCTGCCGTTTCCGCCCCGTGGGTTTCGGGAGCCGCCATTACAACGACAACAGCATCATTGTACCTGCTGGGTGCTCTTAGTGGTGCAGCGGGCGTGCCTGAATATATTGCCGTAGGAAGGTGGTTCTAATGCGCATTTCGTTTTCACCTCAGCGCCGAGACGACACGTTGGCGCTAGAAAAAAGCAGCGGTGATCGTCTCCGGATCAACGGCGAGTTGTTCAACTTTAATCCGCTGGCTGAGGGCGACATGATCCCGGCCGGCGCCGTTCCGTGCGCATGGATTGTCGGACCAGTCGAGCGGATCGCAGGAGAGGTCAGGCTGACGTTGATCCTGCCACACGGACCGACTCCGTCTCAGGCGGTTGCTTTTCCTGAGCCCGTCACAGTCGCCGAAGATGGGCCGATCGAAGTGCCACGTGATCCAGAACCGCAGCCAGAGGAGCCCGCCAATGTGGAGCCCTGATCAGTCGATCATCGTCACAGCAGAGCAACGCACAGCGGAAGAAGCTGCCGCGGCCCGAAAGGCGGAGTTTCCGAACCTTGAGCCCGACCAGTTCTGGTTCGTGGTTCGGGCCTCCGGAAACGAGCAGGAGCTTCGCGACTGGGTTGCGAGCCTCAACGATCCGGAGGGCCCGGATTATGACCCAATGGCCTGGGCTGTCGCGTCGGCCAAGCTCGACTTCGCCAAGTTTTTCGAACGTGATCATCCACTCGTGGAAGCCGCGCGTGAAGCGCTGTGTATCACCGTAGATCAACTGGATGATCTATGGAGGTTTGCGGCCGCATAAGAAAAAGGCCCCAGATCGCCGGGGCCTTTGTTGCAAGTCCTACCAGGGCTTGTTCGACTGGCTCGACAGCGACGGGTTTTCCGTACGCTTTCCTTCACCCCACGAAGCGGCATTACCGTCTTTGTTAAGATATTTCGGCCCCGTGCTGGCGGCGCAACCGGCAAGAATTACGACCAAGGCAAAGATAGCAGCAAACCGCATTAAGGAATCCTCCGGAACAATTGGAGGATTCTATATCTTCGAAACCGGTCGATGCAACTGACATGGATAATCGTCCATCGGGGATGGGATGTATCGCACTAGCTGGGCATTGGGCCTGGTGCGCAGTTCTTGGCAATTATGGTCTTGTCGACAGCAACCATTTGGCCCTTGAGACTAGCGACTTCGGCCGCAACGTTCCCGCCCGAAAGGCTGGATGTCGGCATGCCAATGAGGAAAACGCCCCAAGCATCACCGGTGCGAGCATCGTTTTGCGCTTTTGCTGTCACTGCGTATGCCTGTTCGAGCCTGCCCTTCTCCTGACCAAGTTGGGTACAGGAATAGGATTGATACTGGACCTCCGAAACGTACGACGGTGCTATACTCTCAGGCGCTTTTGCGCAGGCTGCGAGAGACGCCACGACCAGTCCAGTCGCTGCGATAGTCTTCAAGTTCATGATAGCCCCCTCAATGAGGAGGTTATCGAAATATTAATGAAGAGCGAGAGTCAATGAGGCGCCCCGCGAAAGAGTTAACCACTGACAGTCCGAATGAAAGCCTTACATCGTTGCTCTATTGGGATACGCGGCGGACAAGGAAGACCCCATTCGGCGAAATGGAGCCTTCCCCTGCCGGTAGCGTCCAAGGCCTGCTGACTACGGCATGGGACGGCCCTGGGCGATCTCTATGAATAGCGTCCTGCCGGTGCCGTCTATAACGTTCGACAGGTCGAGCATGAAAAAGCCGCCTGTCGTGATCTCTGTTGGATCACGCGGCGGCTTTGGTTGAGCATCCAGCCACTCGGTTGAGCGTCAACAACCGGGCCAGATGCTCGGCTCTATGAACTGAGCCGCATGGTTTTGGTTCCGTCTTGGAAAAGAGAAGGCTTCGACCGCCCCTCACAGCCGAAGCCTTCCCATACCCGGGAGCGTGGGGCAAACCGCGCGCCGGAATTTTAGGCTAGACGGCATTCATTAAAAAAGCCCCGGCGTGCAGGCCGGGGCTCAGTGGAGCACTCAGTGCCCTGGGGACATGCGCGTGGGCACCGATGCCGCTAAACGCGCACGCTGCGATTAGGTTCATCAGCAATTTGGCCTCGCTTCTGCGGGGCCTTTTCTTTTCCATCCATCACAGGAGGCCGATATGGCCCTAAAGGCTGCGTTCTTCGACGCGGTTCGCTCGACGCTGGCCGACGGCTCGCTCAGCCAGCACCAGGTCGACGTTCTCAACGCCATCTCGGCGGCTTGGGACAAGTACGGAGACGACTTCGGTTATTCCGATATGCGCTTGGCCTATGTCCTTGCGACAGCATGGCACGAAACCGGCCGCTTCAAATGGCTCAAGGAAATCTGGGGCCCGACGGCTGCGCAGAAACGCTACGAGGGCAGGGCGGATCTCGGCAACACGGTCGCCGGCGACGGCAAGAAGTTCATGGGCCGCGGGCTCGTGCACATCACCGGCCGGGCGAACTACACCGACTGGTCGCGCCGCCTGGGCATCGATCTGCTCAAGGAACCGCAGCGTGCCGAAGAGGTGTCGATCGCGGCCCGCATCCTCGTCGAGGGAATGACAAAGGGCACCTTCACCGGCAAGAAGCTGCAGGACTACATCAACAGCGACCAGTGCGACTATGTCGAGGCTCGCCGGATCGTCAACGGCAAGGACGAGGCTGCGCTTATCGCCGGCTATGCCGAGAAGTTCGAAGCGGCGCTCATTGGCGGGCGTTCAGCCTCTCCCGCACCTTCGCCCTCACCCAGGCCATCAACGCCGCCCGCTGGCGGCGCCAGCAAGTCGCCGGCTGCCGCAATAGTGGCGGTCCTGCTCGCCATTGCCGGCGGCATATACGCCTTCCTCAAGAACCAAGGGATTCTGCCATGAAAGCTGCCATCAATCAGGTCTGGGACTTCATCGTCCGCTGGCGCACGCGCCTATTCAACGGCATCGGCGCGCTGCTGGTGCTGGTCGCCCCTCTGCTGGGCGCCCCCGAAGTCCAGGCTGTCATCCCGGCGAAGTATCTGCCGTATGTGATCGCGGCAGTCTTCATCATCAACGTCTGGATGCGCCCGCGTGTGGCGGCAACGAAGGACGATGCTGAGGTGCAGGTTCGCGAAACCCTGAAGGCTGCCGATGGCCCGGCCGTCATCACGGTCAAGACGCCCAGCAATTCGAAGACCATCGTCAATGTTTAGGGCCATCCTCGATTGGCTCGGTGGCGGCGTCATCAAGCAATTCACCGGGCCGCTGCTGGCGGCCTATCAGGCGAAGCTCGACGCACAGAACAGCGAGCAGCGAATTGAGGCAGAGAAGACCATCACCCGCATCGAGGCGGCGCGAGATATCGCCGTCGCCGAGGCGGGCAGGGCGTGGTCAGCAACGTCCGTCGGCCGGTGGCTGATCGTCGTTCCCTTCGGCCTCTGGTGGGCTGCGATCTACCTCGTCCAGATCATCAACCCATGGTTCGGCCTCGACCTGGTGGTGATCGACGTCCCCGCCCGCATTCACGACATGGCTCTGGTACTCGTCCCGGCCATAGTCATTGCCGACGCTGGCGCCTTCGCGGCGCGGCAGTTCAGAGGAAAATAGCCTGATGACGGCACCGCCTGAAGAAGATCCACTTGGCCGCGGCAAGCTCACCTTGAGCAAGCGCGTTGATCTGCTCGAACGCGATCGCGCTCAGCAGTCCCGCGTCCTCACCGAGATCGTCAACGCAGGGAAGACGTTCACGCCCGAGCAGATCGCTCAACTTAGGGCGGTGATGCGGGAGGAGTGGGCTGACGCTGGCCTACGCCTGGATGATGCCGGGCACCAGGATGAAGCGCGCGAAGATTTCCGCTTCCTACGCCGCCTTCGGCTGACATGGGATGGCTCAACCAAGAAGGTTGGAACGGCCGTCCTCACGGCCCTGATTGGTGTTGCACTGATAATCTTCGGGTCTGGATTCTGGCAGTGGATCAGCAACGCTGGAAAATAGCCTGGTGATCCTTCTCGGCTTGGGTATCGCATTCTTGTGATCAATTGCCATCCAGTGATGGCAAGTCGTTCTATCAATCTGCTAGGTAGTGCGAGTCCCTGTACTGGTGCCCGTGCTGATGTTTCCTCAGTTGTGCTTGACCTATCTGAAGGTGGTTTTGTCTTATCCCGCCTCAGTGGCCTTTTTGTTTGGCCTTCATGAAGGTGCCAAGGCAACCGGGTTTCATCTCGAACATCCTCAAAAGTTCACCCAGTTTTCAAAGTTCGCTAATGCTTTCTTCGCCCTTCTCGTTCAGCATTGGTTGCTATGGTTGATTGTTAGTGCTTTGATTGCGATATGGTGGACTGCAATGGTTTCGCAACCAAAAGCCGATTCCAAACGTACGTTCGATAGCCGGCGCGCTTCGCCGGCGAAGAAAGCCAAGAGGTGAGCGCTATGGACACCGCCGTGTTTGACGCCGCCGTCATCGCATCGGATCAGTTTCCGTTTGCGATTGCCGTTATCTCAATAGCTGTCGCGTGGCTGGCATATGCCGTGCTCTCGCGCGGGCTTTTTCTGGTGACTGATCCCATTCGCCAAGGTTTGCTGGATTTGGCAGAAGCGCTTTGTGACGAGCCGACCTTCCCGGAGGAAGACAAACTGCTCGTGTCTGCGGCGTTGGATCAAGCTTACAGCACCCGCACCGCCTGGTGGATGGTTGGTAGGAGCGCGTTGCTCGTTGCTGGGTTGCTTACACGTACGGCCAAGCGCCCCGACAAGGTGGAATACCCGCGGGTGTACGCTAGGACTTATGTCGATTTCCAAATTCGTTGGACTATGGCTGTCCTCGGCAACAGTGCCGGCGCCACCTTGTTGTTTGCGACCCTTCTAATGGTTATCGCGGCGTTCACCCTGTCCGCGTCAGCTTTGGCGCGCCTATTGATGGGCAAAAACGGTGGTGGCCACAACGGGTCTGCAATGGCGCATTAGTTGGAACGGATTTCCCGGTTCCTCATTGAATCGCCCATGAACCAGAGCCTGCCATGGCGGCCTTGACGCCCGCCCCCAGCAATAAGCGGCAATCCCGCAAAGACTCTGAATCTACCCTCATCATCCCGAAGTTCATTAAGACCATGCAGCCGACGTTGGTGGACGATCCGCCTGCGGGTGGCGCCTGGCTGCATGAGATCAAATACGACGGCTATCGAACGCAACTGGCGATCGCTGGCGGGCAGGTGAGGGCCTTTACCCGCAATGGCCACGATTGGACCAACCGATACCTTGGTATCGTCGAGGCGGCTGCCGGCATCGACTGCAGGTCGGCGCTGATCGATGGCGAAGTTTGCGTGCAGGATGATCTTGGGGTCACCGACTTCGGCCTCCTGCAATCCGCCATGACGAAAGAGCCGTGGCGGCTCGTGTTCTTCGCCTTCGACCTGCTGCACCTCAATGGCGTCGATATGAGGCGCAAGCCGCTCGAGGAACGTCGCGCCCATCTGCGCTGGATATTGGAAGGCAGCAGCACCAAGCACATCCTCATCTCCGACGAATATGACGGGGAGGGTGCTGACTTCTTCAAGCTCTCCGACCAGATGGGCCTTGAGGGCATTGTCTCAAAGCGCAAGGGCAGCACCTACACCTCTGGGCCGACGCAAACTTGGCTCAAGACCAAGTGCTGGCACACGGACACCTTTGACGTGATCGGTGTCGACAAGGGCAGCGACGGTATTCCCTACGCGCTCTTGGCCGATGAGGCGGGTTATCGAGGCGCGGCCTTCATATCCCTCCCGGCATCGCTCCGCGACGTGTTCTGGCGCTATGTCGAGGGCAGGGGAGTGGCAAAGGCCCCGATCATCGGCACCGGACGGAAGAAGGCCACATGGATCAGCCCAGGCTTGCGCGCCACGGTTCGCCACCTCAAGGGCAGCGACAAGCTTCGGCACGCGACCGTTGAAGCCATCGAGATCGATCCGGCCGATAGAGGCTAGTGCCGGTCGTTTGGCGAGAATTCCATGTCGTCGAACTCTCCCAAATATGGCTGGCCAGGAGGAACTGCCTCGCCCGGATAGAGGGCGATGACATCGATCTGCTCGCTAAAGAGGTCGACTCCGTCCCAGTCCCCAACCCTGGTCCAATCCCGTCGCGAGGCGAAATCCGTGGCGATATGGAACGCCCGGTTTTCGTCGCAGAGAAGGATCAGCAGGGTAGGGCCGCTGGCTAGGGCAAGCACGCGATAGAGCGGGTCAACTTCGCCCGTCACCATGTCGGCGACTTCCCAAAGCTCCAGGCCGCCAAAGGCAAAGCCTCGATCCTCTCCCTCGCCAAAAGGGGCAACGTCTTTCCACAATTCTCGCATCGTGATCGCTCCCATCTTGACTCTTGGGCTCACTCGGAATGAGAACATAATGAGAACAAACGACGCAGCGAGTCAATTCCCGAATGCCAAAGACCCCCAGCACTGGCTTCGCGCACCAAGCCTTCCTCTACGCCGTGGCGAATGCTGGCATGCTCGTCAGATGCGAGTGCAAGGCATGCAAGCGGGTCAGGCACTACCTGGCTTCCGATCTGGTGCACGTCTTCGGCGGCCGGGCTGTTGTGGGAGAATTGTGGGGTAGGTGCCCCAAGTGTGGGACGACCTTTAGATGGATCGAACAGGAGCGCTATCCCACCAGTGACGATGTTGGCCATACGCTGATCCGCAGACCCAATGGCTTCAGGTACATCATGCAATGGGTGGATGAGCACTACGGGCCGCCGGCAACGGGCCCGCAGCAACAATATCACCTGATGACCCCGATCAGTCGCCCCGACCTAAAGGCCGATTTGGTTACTCGGCGTCGAGATCCATCATAGGGAGGACGCCATGTGGGGTGATAATAAGTGGGACCCGACCAAAGCCACGGCTTTGGCGAAGGAATTCGAAGCCGAACAGCAGCGGAAACACCAGGAGAAATTGGCCAAGAACAAGGCAGATCGAGAGGCCAAGAGGCGTGCGGCCAAAATCAAGCCTCCCGAGGAATATCCTTGGATGAAGGACAAGCAGGGCGACTAAAGCGAGTTGATCAGTCCGTATCCTTCGACTTTAGCCGCTCACGCCGTTTGATCTCCCGATCGACCGCCTCGCGGATCATGTCGAGACGCGGCTCTGCTTCAGACAAGACGGTATCGATCTTCGCCAGCACGCCTTCGGCCAACGGGAGAGTGATCCTGTCTGGATATTCCTTCTTGCGTCCCACACGAGGACTTGAAGCGTATATATGATTTAGAGTCAAGCGTCACCTTTTCGTATGTACGGTATTGACGTTTATCATACATACGCTATATCTTCAATCATAGATACGATTGGAGGTGATGCAATTGACTTACGCAAGTGATCAGGCTGTGCTTAATGCACAGTTCAGTGCTGCGGAGATGGCGTATGGCACTGAAGCCAAACGGCAGCAACCACACGTTCTTATGCGACCCTCCGTCTTTCCAGACGGAGATATGTGGTGCGCACTGTATGGCGTGAATATTCAAGAGGGCGTGGCTGGTTTTGGCTCTACTCCCGAATTGGCCTGCCTCGCTTTCGATGCGAACTGGCACGAACAACGCGCCTCTATGGAGCATGCATCATGACCGACAAGTATAGAGACGCAAAACTTCTTGAGCACCACATTCCTGACAACTCTGAGGGCTACGTGCTGCCGGGGCGGCGCTCAGAAACCGCTCTTTCAAATGCACCTGACGATCATTTTAAAGAGCTTCGCGAGGCATATGGACTGCGCTGCATTGCGATGTCTGTTTATTCCAGTCGGGTGCACGTCTTCTTGAACCGGGAACAATCCTCGGGCGACGACGACTGTGTGTTCGGGTTTGGCTCGACTTTCAACGAGGCGTTCCAGAATGCTCTGCTGGAATTCGACCGGTTCGGGTTGCCTTGTCGGCCTATCATGCAGTCGAAGGGTGCAGAAGCGGGGCCCCTGAGCGAAGACATCCTGCGGCGCAGTGCCGCTATCGCTATGGATAAACTCAATGTTGCCGGCTTGTTGCACCCAACTCGCCCGTCCTCAGAGAAATTCGTGAGGGACTTGGCGAAAGCCATCCTCGACGAGGCTATGATTGGTGAAGCGTCCACACATTGCTATCCCCCTTCACATTGATGCGCTCGCGCAACGCGGGGACAATGGCACAAGTTCAATTCGATTCCACCTGAGACCATGCCGACAAAGTACCAATCCGACAAAGGCGATATCTCGCCGGTCCAGACTGCTGAGCATAAATTCCCGATCTATTTCTGTGAGGAGTGCAATGCACCCCATGCGGGCTTCGGGCGTGTTCGTGGGGAAGTCCGGCTGAGCTATTGCGGCTGGGATGGCCATCAGGGCGTGTGCGTCGGGAAGGGCAGGGCGGAGAACGCCAACTGAACAAAAGTGTCCCACTTTTTTGAGGGTCGAAAAAGTGGGACAAAAACGGCCGTTTTGATCAACGAAATCAATGGCCGAAAAAGTCGATGGCGATCCCGACAGGACTGCAACCTTTCCTGAGAACTCTTGGTGAACAGACTGTACGGGATTTGTACGCACATTGGTGCGTGTTGCCTGTCTGTTCCTGCAAGGTTCTACAGGGTAGCATCGGCGTGCTGCCAATGGGGAAATCTCTCAGCATTGCCATAAAGCCCTTGCGTTCCTGCATCATTGCCTTGTATCAGCCCCTGTGTGGAGAGGTGGCCGAGTGGTCGAAGGCACACCCCTGCTAAGGGTGCAGGTCCGGAAGGGCCTCGAGGGTTCGAATCCCTTCCTCTCCGCCATTCCCTTTTGATGTCTTTAAGTCGTTGAAAAATCAGACCTTCTCCGGAGGGTCTTTTTTGTTTATGCCCCCGCTTTGTGCCCCCACAAGGTAGGTCGGTTGAAGAGCGGTAGCGGCACAAAGCTCCATGGAGTGGATGATGACGACGGTTTTCACCATCGGATACGAGGGAACGGACATCGCTCGATTCCTCACTACTCTAAAAGCGGTCGGCATTGAATGTCTTGGGTCTGGCCCACGAGGAGTTCCGTGATTTGGGGCGGCGCGCGCGGAGGGCGTGTCGCTAGGTCGTTCATTAGGCCTCCGGTGACAGGAGTTGGTCGGCGGGCCTCTCCGCCATCTTGCCACGAACATCGTAACGCTTGGAAATCGCGGTGCTTTGCGATGGAGTGTTTGGCCGATACTCTACAGATTCCGTAATAACGAGAAATTGTAGTTCAAATTGTCTGCTCTGCGAGACTTGCGAGTGCTTGGCTTTCTATCTCGGTGGCGGCCACTAGCGCCCCCAGTGTTGTCTCAAGCCCGCTAGCATAACAGAACGCCGTTGACGCCCGTTTTCCAGCCGCTGATCTGGAAGTTTGGTGTCGTCATACTTAGCCTCACCAAAGGAAGCGTTCCCCTCCGCTTTGCCATTGACAACAAGTTGCTGGCCACTACGCCTGATTGATGACGATCAAGGCGATTTCGCTCTGATCATTCGCCTGATGACCCGGTTGTTCAGCACCAGCTCCTCCACAATGGCCCCGCCGATGTGGAGGAGTATGGCCGGGATCAGAATGAAGCGGCCGAGTTCGTGCAGCACACCTGCCGTTTCGATGCCGCCAAACCAGGCGAGGGCACCACTGATGGGCATGAAAAATAGGAAACCATAAAGCAGCAGATGCGTCGCATGGCCGAGCAGGTTCAGCAGCCGATGGTTTGCCTTGGGCGGGAGAGGTACGCCGTGAGCATGGCGGATGCCGAGGCGCAGGGTGGCGAGGAAGAGGACGGCAATGCCGATAGCAGCATGGAAGGTCGCTCCGGCATTTTCCGGCAGTGTGTCTCCAGTGAGGCGTTGAGCGAAGGCTTGCTGCATGTCTGAATTGATGGTCAGTTGTACGAGGATCAGCGCCGCTATGGTCCAGTGCAAAATGATCTGCAGGCGGGAATATCCGCTTGGTGACGACATGCTTTTCTCCCTGACGGCCATTTGCATGGAACTCAGCTAAGGCATTGGCGTTCCACCCCCAGTTGATTTGCGGGGGTGCATGCAACAGGGGCAGCGTTGTTCCTTTCTCGTCTTTCGTTTGGCGCCGCTGGCCTGCGTGCCTCTTCTCGTCGGCTGCGTCTCAGAACAAAGCACGCTGCATCCAGCCGGCGAGGACGCTGCGGCCATAGCCGATCTCTTCTGGGTTATGGCGGCCGGAACGGTGGTGATCTGGCTCATCGTCATGGGCATTACCGTCTATGCTGTCCTGGGCAGGAAGCGGCCCAAGACCGAACGGTTTGCCGACCGATTCATCCTCATCGGTGGCGTCGCATTCCCTACCATCACGCTTGCGGCCTTGCTGATCTTTGGCTTGGCGCTACTTCCCGACTGGGTGCGTTCCGACCGGCCGGATCTGCGTGTCCACATCACCGCCGAGCAATATTGGTGGCGGGTGGCTTACGAAATGCCCGATGGCTCGCTGGCCAACACCGCAAACGAATTGCACCTGCCCGCAGGGCAGACGGCGGAATTCGTCCTGAACTCCACCGATGTTATCCATTCGTTCTGGATACCCAATCTCGGCGGCAAGATGGACGTCATTCCCGGGCGCACCAATCTCTGGCGGTTAAAGCCGACGGAAGCGGGTGTCTATCGCGGCGTCTGTGCCGAGTTCTGCGGCCCCTCCCACGCCCTGATGGCTTTTCCGGTCGTGGTGCATGAGCCAGATGGTTTCGAAGCCTGGCTTGCAGGCGAAGCTGCTGGCGTCGAGGAAAGGCGAGGGCACGCCCTCTTCGTTTCCACGGGTTGCGGCGCCTGCCATGCGGTGCGCGGCACCAGCGCTGACGGCGCAGTGGGGCCCGATCTCACGCACTTCGCCAGCCGGCGCACCATGGCGGCGGGCACTCTGCCCATTGCCCCGGAAAATCTTCAAGGCTGGCTCGTCGACCCCAGTCACCACAAGCCCGATGTGCGCATGCCCGGCTATGCGAGCCTCGAAGAGACAGAGCGCGATGCGCTGGTTTCCTACCTTCTGAATCTCGAATGACCGACAAGCGCGCCCAAACCGAGCAGCTCGCAAAAGTCTGGGACAACCCCCGGGGCTGGCGCGCGCTGTCCGACGTCAACAATTCCATCGTCGGCCTTTGGTACTTCGCTGCCGCCTTCGCCTTCATGCTTTTCGGCGGCGCACTGGCGCTGATCATCCGCATGCAGCTCTTTGTGCCTGACAGCACACTGGTAACGGCCGAATTCTACAGCCAGGCTTTTACCCTCCACGGCACGGTGATGATGTTTCTCTTTGCCGTGCCGATCTTCGAGGCGGTGGCGATCCTGATCCTGCCGGGCATGCTGGGCGCGCGCGACCTGCCGTTTCCGCGCCTCTCGGCCTTCGGCTTCTGGTGCTATCTCATCGGGGGTGTTTTCGTCTGCGGCTCGATTTTTTTCAACGCAGCCCCCGATGCCGGTTGGTTCATGTACCCACCGCTGTCGACCGAGCAGAGCGGCATCGGTGCCGATATCTGGTTGCTGGGCCTGTCCTTCATAGAGGTCGCGTCCATCGCCGCGGCGGTGGAACTGATTGTGGGTGTCTTAAAATGCCGGGCGCCGGGGATGCACATCAACCTGACGCCGCTCTATGGCTGGTATGTACTGGTCGTGGGCGGGATGATCCTCTTCGCCTTTCCGCCGCTGATTGCCGGTGACATCCTGTTCGAGCTTGAACGCCTGCTCGACTGGCCCTTTTTCGATGTGACCCGCGGCGGTGATCCGATCCTCTGGCAGCACCTGTTCTGGATTTTCGGGCATCCTGAAGTCTACATCATCTTCCTGCCCGCCATCGCGCTCCTTGCCATGATCGTGCCAACCTTCGCGCAACGGGAGATCACCGGCTATTCGTGGATCGTGCTTTCGGCCCTCGGGACGGGGTTCCTGAGCTTCGGTCTCTGGGTGCACCACATGTTCACCACCGGCCTGCCGTCAGTATCGCTGGGGTTCTTTTCGGCCGCCTCGGAAGCTGTGGCTATTCCCACCGGCATCCAGATTTTTGCTTTCATCGCCACGGTGATGCTGGGTTCCGTCGTGCGCAGCGTGCCCATGCTCTTCTGCCTCGGGGCCCTGGCGGTCTTCATCATCGGCGGCCTGACGGGGGTGATGGTCGCGGTCGCGCCCTTCGACTTCCAGGTCCACGACACCTATTTCATCGTCGCACACCTGCATTACACCCTGATCGGCGGCATGCTTTTTCCGGTCATGGCCGGCGTCTGCTATTATTACCCGCTGATCATGGGCAAGGAGCTGTCCCGCGCTTATGGCATCTGGTCGTTCTGGCTGATGCTCATCGGGTTCAACATGGCTTTCCTGCCCATGCACCTGACCGGCATGCTGGGCATGCCCCGCCGCGTCTTCACTTATGGTGCGGATCGGGGGTGGACCGAACTCAACATGATCTCCTCGATCGGCGCTTTCGTTTTCGCCGCCGGTTTCTTGCTGCTGGCTTGGGATTGCGTACGCCCAAAACGCCACCAGCGCGACGTTCCGCGCAATGTCTGGAATGCGGGCACCCTCGAATGGGCGGCGCGCTTTGGCAACACGTGGGGCATGCGCTCCATACCCGAGATCAACAGCCGCTATCCGATCTGGGACGACAAGGATTTTCTGCGCAAGATCGACGAAGGCGAAGGATACCTTGCGGATGCCAAGGAGGGGCGGCGCGAAACGCTGGTGACGAGCGTGCTCGATGCCCAGCCCATCCAGGTGCTGCGGGTCGGTGGGCCCGGCTGGCTGCCGATGATCGCGGCCGGTGGGCTTGGCGCCGTCTTCATCTTCATGACCTTCAAATGGTGGCTACCCATGGGGCTGGGCGGGGTAGTATTCCTCGTCGCTGTGTTGCGCTGGCTCTGGACCGGCACCGCTGAAATCCCGGAGAAGAAAACCAAGGATATCGGCGGCGGCAAGCGCATCCCCCTCTATGTCTCGGGCTACAAGTCGACCGGCTGGTGGGCCATGTTCATCACCATGACCGGCGACCTGACGGCATTTCTGGCGCTGCTGTTCGGATATTTTTTCTTTTGGACCATTCACCCCGATTTCCCCCCGGCGGATATGTTCGGGCCAGGCTGGTTCTGGCCAGCCCTCGCGGGGGTTCTTATCCTCGTTGCCTGGGCGCTGACCTTCGGTGCGAGGCTCCTCAATTCGAGTGGGCAATCGGGTCTGGCGCGGCTGTTCCTCTTGCTCGCCGCGCTCGCAACGCTCGGCGGTGGCCTCGCGCTGATGGCAGGCCCATGGACGACGGGGCTCGACCCGACTGCGCATGCCTATCCGGCTATCGTCTGGGCGCTGGTCATCTGGATCCTCGCGCATCTGGCGACGGGGATGTTGATGCAGGGTTATGGTTTTGCGCGCCTGCTCTATGGCAAGGCGACACCGACCCATGACGCCGATCTCTGGAACATCACGCTCTATTGGCACTTTGCAGCATTCAGCGGCGTTTTGACCGCGACTGTCATCGGAGGCTTTCCGTATCTGACATGAGCAAGGACAATCCCGTCATAGCAGAAATCAGGCGCGAAACCGGATCGGGAACCGATCTCTGGAGTGTCATCATCTCGCCCAGCATCTGGGCGCTGCATTTCCTCGTCTGCTACGTCTCCGCTGCCATCTATTGCCAAAAGCTTGGGCGAGACGCGCCGCTGTCGGATATTCGCGTTCTGGTCATCGCCGTCACGGTTCTCGCCCTTGGCGGCATCTCCTGGTCGAGCGTCCGGCTCTGGCGCGTACATGACCGCAGTCTGACCGACGATGATTTCGAATATGAGCACAACACGCCAGAGGAACGACATCGCTTCCTCAGCCATGTGGCCTTGATGCTCTGCGTGCTGTCAGCGGTGGCGATCATCTATGTCACCATTCCCATGCTCTATCTCGATAGCTGCCGATGAGCCCGCGCCTTTTCACAGCGCTTGGGATTTTGTTGCTGCTCCTCGCCTGGGCTGGCCCACTGCCGCGCCTCGTGCCCGAAAGCTTTGCAGCGCATATGGCGCTGCATATGGGCGTGGTTGGTATCGCCGTCCCCATCCTTGCCATCGGACTGGCGCCGATGATTGCCGACCATCCCTGGCTGCGCTCACAGCTGGCCTTGCCGATTGCCGTCAGCCTCCTCGATCTCGTCATCGTCTGGGGCTGGCACACGCCCGCGCTCCACCACGCATCGCGCACGTCGGGCTGGGCTCTCGTTTATGAACAAGCCTCCTTTGCCTCTGCCTCGTTGCTGGTGTGGGTACTGGCGCTCGCCGCTCCGCGCGGACGCAGGGATATCGCAGCGCTGGCCGGTGCATTGACGCTGTTTTTCACCTCCATGCACATGACCCTGCTCGGCGCGCTGATCGGTCTTGCCCCGCGGCCGATCTATCCGGGGCACGCGCACAACAATCCATTCGGTTTGAGCGAAATGGCCGACCAGCAGGTTGGCGGCGTGATCATGCTGGCGATCGGCAGCATCATCTATCTCGTCGGTGGCCTGAGCCTCGTCGGTCGGGCGCTCAAGCTGCCGGTGCCATCATGAAGCGGCTCGCTCCCTTTCTCGCCAGTGCCGCTGCGGGTGCGCTGTTTCTTCTCGCCATACCCCTTACCGGCCTGCTCGATCACGCAGTGCATTCCGCTGGCAAGGGGGTGGTCAATTGGTACAATCAACTGGCCGCCCGGCAATCCATAGCGCTACGATCGGCCATGATTGCCGTCCCCGATCTCGATGATCCCAAAATGGTTTTGCGCGGGGCAGGGCATTTCCAACTCGTTTGCGCCGCCTGTCACGGCAGTCCCGAATCGCCGCCGGCGCAATTTGCGCGGGATTTGTCGCCGGCACCGCCCCGACTTACCAGCTGGCGTCCGGACGCCCGACTGTTTCAGACCATCAAATACGGCATTCGCCACACGGCTATGCCCGCCTGGCCGACCGATATGCGCGACGACGAGGTCTGGGACATGGTCGCCTTCCTCCGGCGCCTGCCCACCATGGACGCGGAAACCTATGCCACGCTGGCTCATGGCGGGGCCGAACCTGGCTCCTGCGCCTCCTGTCATGGGCCAGATGGGGAGGGGCGAGGTGGCGCTTTCCCACGTCTCGATATCCAAAGCGCACAATACCTGGCTGATGCGCTTCTGGCGTTTCGTGACGGCAGTCGGCCGAGTGGCACGATGATGTCGGCGGCGCGACAACTGACGGACGAAGAGATCGCCGTTTTCGCCGATCTTTACGGCCACACTGTCTCTCTGCCAACTCCGGATGGTAGCGATCTGGGCAGAACTATTGCCCTTGAGGGGATCGTGTCGAGCGACGTTCCCGCCTGCGAAAAGTGTCACGGTCCGACCGCTCGAACAGATTTTCCGCGTCTTTCCAGTCAATCCGCCGACTACCTCCGGCGGCAGTTGCACCTGTTCCAGAAATATGGCGCGGAGCGCGGCGGCCAGCACGCCGACATCATGGCCAAAGTTATCGAGGATGCGCTCGAAGAGGGGCCGCATCGCCTGGAGCCGGAAGCCATCGAGGCGTTGGCCGACTACTACGGCCACTGAGCCAGGGAACGCTTTGATACGGCCGCCATTGGAAATGGGCCCGATCACCAAAAGAGTTCGCAGATGAAGCGGCCCAGTCCCGATACTGTCTTTCGCAGCCACAAAATGCGGTTTGGCGCCGAGGTTCGGAAGGGGAGCACGCGCTTCAAGCTATGGGCGCCGAAATGCAAGACGCTGCAGCTCAAACTGAAGGGTCGGCGATCGCTCATCGAAATGGATGCGATAGACGACGGCTGGTTTCGTGTGGACGTGGAGGGCGTCGGCGCCGGCGCACTCTACAAATATGTGCTGCCTGATGGGTCGGCCATTCCCGATCCAACCTCGCGACACCAGCCTGATGACATTGCAGGTTTCAGCGAGGTCATCGATCCCCAGGCCTTCGGTTGGACCGATCGCGGCTGGAGAGGACGTCCGTGGGAAGAAGCGATCATTTACGAACTCCACATTGGCACATTTACCGAGGAGGGGACCTTCGCCGCCGCTATCACGAAGCTGGATCATCTCGTGGCGCTCGGCGTTACAGCCATCCAGATCATGCCGGTCGGCGAGTTTTATGGGAAATTCAACTGGGGTTATGATGGAGCCATGTGGTTCGCTCCATCATCCAATTATGGGCGCCCGGACGACCTGAAAGCGTTGATCGATGCGGCGCATCGGCGCTCGATGATGGTGTTCCTTGATGTGGTCTACAACCATTTCGGACCGCACGGAAATTACCTGCCGGCCATCGCGCCGATCTTCACCAAAAAGCATCAGAGCCCATGGGGCGAAGCACTCAACTTCGATGGCCGGGGTGCCAATGTGGTGCGGGAGCTGGTAGTCGAAAACGCGCTCTACTGGATGAGCGAATTCAATTTGGACGGACTGCGGTTCGACTCCGTGCACACGATGGTGGACGACAGCTCGAGCCACATTCTCGAGCTCCTCTCAGCGCGCATTCGGGCCTCGCGCCCCCATCGGCATACTCATCTCATCATCGAGAATTCGGACAATCAGGAGGTCTGGCTGCGCCGCAATAGTGACTCCGAACCGGTGCACTACACTGCACAATGGAATGACGACGTCCACCACCTGCTGCACGCCGCCGCGACGGGCGAAAACACCGGCTACTATGCTGACTTTGACGACTCCGACGGACGTTCCGGTCGGCTGGGTCGCGCGCTCGCCGAAGGCTTTGCCTATCAAGGTGAAGTAAAGCCGCACGAGGCTATGAAGCGTGGAGAGCCCAGCGGAGGACTGCCGGCGACATCTTTTGTGGTCTACATGCAGGACCACGACCAGATCGGCAACCGGATCAAGGGCGATCGGATCACGCGCGTCGCCCATGATGACGCGGTGAAGGCGCTGATCGCGATCTATTTGCTCTGTCCGCAAATACCGATGCTCTTCCAAGGGGAAGAGTGGGCCAGCGCGCGGCCATTTCCATTCTTTTCGGACGTGCCTGCCGAAGTGCGCGACGCGGTCCGCAACGGGAGGCAGGATGACCTCAGAAGCACCCCGGAGCATGAGGATCAGGATAGACCCGAGGTTGAAGAGGCCGTCGATCCGACGAGCATCAGGACGTTCACTTCGGCAAAGCTCGACTGGTCCAATCTCCGGAAGCAGCCGCATTCGAATTGGTTGAAGCACTACCGCTCCCTCATCGATCTGCGCAAAATGGAGATCGTACCCCGCTTGGTCGGTCAGCAGGGCTTTGCTGGCCGATACGAACCACTGGGCGTCAAATCCGTTCTCGTGAGCTGGAGGATGGGCGACGGCTCCATCCTGCGCCTCTATGCCAACCTTACCGATGAAACTCAGCATGACGTTCAGCCGATTATCGGCCGAAAGGTCTATCTTCACGGCTTTGCGGAGGAAGGGCGGCTGGGCCCCTGGTCAGTTCTATGGACGGTGGAAGTTTAGAGTGACCCTCAGCCTCGCTGCACTATATCCGGCCGCCATCTCAGCGAAAGCTCCGCGGTTTTGGTCCAAGGATGTGAATGGCTGCGGACTCAAGCTCGAACAACCAATCCATATCGGCGCCGTGGCAGCCTCGATCGGACGAAATGGCGACGCATTTTGACATTTGATCCTCGGCAGCGTCCTTCCCACGAGATCAGATTGCACAGCCGGCATAGGTCCCAAGGTGCACCTTCACCGGGGGCAACCTCTATTGGTCGATCGAGCCCTTTTCAGCCGCGCCCAGTCCCGTCGGTGCCTTCGGTCACAGCCCCTTCGTGGTAACAATTCGGAACAGTGTCGGAGCCCCTTGAGAGGGCATGAAGCTTGGGCTTTGA
Source organism: Devosia riboflavina (assembly GCF_000743575.1). Lineage (GTDB taxonomy): Bacteria > Pseudomonadota > Alphaproteobacteria > Rhizobiales > Devosiaceae > Devosia > Devosia riboflavina. The sequence goes on from NZ_JQGC01000006.1 coordinate 128,103, forward strand.
AAGCGGTTTCGTAGGGCTGGCGGCAAGAAGTTGCCTGCGCCCCAACGCCGCTAGAAGGCAATACCTCGCGGCTTCGTCAGTTCGGTAATATTGTCTATTCAAATTATAGACTTAAAGCGGTGGCCGATGCTCTAAATCCTGCATGACGCACCGAGCCGACCAGACTATACCCTATATCCGTGCCAGAACCCTAGAATGGCCTACGCTTGCGCTGGTTCTAGCGATTTATGGTGGTTGGCTGGCGCTCACGTTTTTCTGGCAGTCGATACCACTTTGGCTGCTTGTTCCGCTCGCGGCTTGGACCGTGGCCTGGCAAGGCTCGTTGCAGCATGAAATCATTCACGGTCATCCGACGCGGATAAGGGCGCTCAATGATGCGCTTGGCTGGCCGCCGCTGTCGCTTTGGCTGCCCTATCCGATCTATAAGCTGAGCCACTTGCAGCATCACCGTGACGAGCGGTTGACCGACCCGCTCGACGATCCGGAATCCTTCTACATCACCGAAAAGGCTTGGAGTGACGCGCCGGCATGGCTGCGGTCGCTGCTGCGGTTCAATCAGACCCTGCTAGGACGCCTCATCGTTGGGCCGGCTTTCATGATCGGCTTTTTCCTGCATGCCGAGTTTGGCCTGATTCTGGCCAACCAGGGGAAGCGGCGGCGCATCTGGGCCATCCAGGCTGCGCTGGTCGCGGTGGTTTTGGTCTGGGTGCTCGCTATCTGCCAGATGCCGCTCTGGTTCTATCTGCTGGCCTTTGTCTATGCCGGCGGCGCGCTGACCCGCATCCGCTCCTTCGCCGAGCACCGCTTTGCCGACAAGCACGAGGAACGCACGGCCATCGTCGAAGGCGGTGGCCCGCTGGCGCTGCTGTTTCTCAACAACAACCTGCATGTGCTGCACCACCTGCGTCCCACCATCGCTTGGTACGATTTGCCTGCCCTCTATAGGGCGCATCGCGAGACCTTGGTTAAGCACAATGGCGGTCTCGTCTATCGCAATTACGGCGAGCTTTTCGGACGCTTCTTCGTCCGGCCGCATGACAAGCTGTTGCATCCCCATCACCGCACCACGGATGCACGCGAATGACACGGACAGTTTCGCTCGCCATGTACGATCCGGGCGAGGGCGCGGTTGATGGGCTGTGGGTCGATCTGCGGGAGCGCCTGATCGTCGCCGGTTTCGATGAGCTACCCTTGACGCTAGACGGCAGCGGGGACCTTGAAGCCACCTGGCTTGATAGTAATCTCCTTCTGGCACAGACCTGCGGCTATCCCCTCCGCCATCTGCTTGATGGTCGGGTCCGTTATGTGGGCACACCGATCTATGCGGTAGAGGGGACAGACGGTCCAAACTACAGCAGCGCCATCGTTGTCAGGGCCGATAACCCTGCCGAACGGCTCGAAGACCTGCGCGGTCGTCGCGCCGCCTACAACGCGGTCCATTCTCAGTCCGGCTACAACGCATTTCGCGAGACGGTTTCCGCCTATGCCGAAAATGGGCGCTTCTTCTCGGAGACTTTTGCAACCGGCAGCCATTCGGCGTCGTTGCAATCGGTGATCGGCGGGCGCGCCGATGTGGCGGCGATCGATCCCGTCACACTGCAACTGCAACCACAGGATGTGCGGGATGCGATCAAAGTCATTGGCTGGACCGCCGCTGCTCCGGGTCTGCCCTTCATCACCGTGCTGACAATATCTGACAGTGAGCTCGTCAAATTGCGGGCCGTACTCGCCGACTTCTTCGGCGGGGCGGCACGCAAGGATCATCCCGAATTTCACTTCGCCGGCTTCGAAGTCCTCCCGGACGAAGCCTATGACAGCATTCTTGCGATGGAACAGCGGGCGATCGACCGATCCTACCCGCGCCTCGCCTGAACCTTCCCAAAGACAAGCGGCCACACTGGCCAACGATCCAAGGAGATCAACGTGCGTCTACTGACCAAACTCGCCGTGGCAACCCTCGCCCTGGCTCTGACCACCGGCATTGCGAATGCACAAGTCGTGGTGTCCTCGAAGATCGATACTGAAGGTGGCCTCCTCGGCAACATCATTTCGCAGGTGCTGCAGGCCAATGGCGTGCCGGTGACTGAAAAGATCCAGCTTGGCGCTACCTCGGTCGTGCGCGAAGCTATCGTGGCCGGCCAGATCGATATCTATCCCGAATATACCGGCAATGCCGCTTTCTTCTTCAACAAAGCCGACGATCCGCTCTGGAACGACGCTGCCAAGGCCTATGCCGAGGCAGCCAAGCTTGATCTTGAGGCCAACAAGATCGTCTGGCTGCAGCCGGCGCCGGCCAACAACACCTGGGCTGTCGCGCTCCGCAAGGATATCGCCGACGCCGATGGCCTCGTGACCTTCAGCGATTTCGGCAAGTATGTTGCCGAGGGCGGTGACGTGAAGCTTACTGCATCAGCCGAGTTCGTGAGCTCGCCGGCCGCCCTGCCGAAGTTTCAGGAAGTCTACGGCTTCACCCTCAAGCCCGAACAATTGGTGACGCTGTCGGGCGGCGACACCTCGGCGACCATCGCCGCCGCCGCTCAGCAGACCGATGGCGTCAATGCCGCCATGGTCTACGGCACGGACGGCGGCATTGCCCCGTCGGGCCTTGTCGTCCTCGAGGACGACAAGGGCGTGCAGCCGGTCTATGAGCCGGCCCCGATCATTCGCGAAGCCGTGCTTGCGGAATATCCGCAGATCAAGGACCTGCTGGCACCCGTCTTCGCCAAGCTCGACATCATCACCCTGCAGGAACTCAACGGCCGCATCCAGGTCGGTGGCGAGTCCGCTCAGGCCGTGGCCGTCGATTGGCTGAAGACCGGCGGTTTCCTGAAGTAGTAGTCTCATTGAGGGGTGGGTCATTCCGGCCCGCCCCAACCCTCTTTGGTCATGACAGATAATTCAACGCCCCCATCCTCGCGGCATGTCATTGACCGGCTGGGGATTGTAATCTTTGCTCTCGCGATAGCCGGGCTCTTTTGCCCATTCGTGCTGTTCCGCGCCAATCGCATCGTGGCAGGCGAGGCCCGCTATGTGCTCGATGCCTTGCCCGGCTGGCCGGGCTATTTTCTTCTAGCGGTACTCGGCACCGGCGCTGTCCTGGCCTTGCTTCGCCTTGATGCTCGTCTGCGTCTTGCGGTCAGCTTTGCTGCGCTCGCCATACTCGCCGTCGGCCTCGGCTGGGCTGTGAATAGCGTGACGCCCGAAGGCGATAAGATTTCACGCACGGCGCCGGCCCTTGGTTTCTGGCTCGAATTGCTGGCTTTTGGCCTGCTTGCCGCCGACAGTGTCGTGCGATTGGGGCTGAAACCGCTGTCGCGCATCGCCCTTCTCGTGGCAGTTGGTCTCGCTATCGCGACCATCCTTCTCTCCGGCATCTGGTCCGATCTCTCCGTATTGCGCGAATATGCCAATCGCGCCGATGTCTTCTGGCGCGAGGCGGCAACCCATATTACGCTGGCCCTGGGTTCGCTCGTGGCCGCCGCACTGGTCGGCCTGCCGCTCGGCATCGTCATCCATCCCACGAGGCGCTTGCGCGCGGTGGTCACCGGGCTTCTGAGTGCGGTGCAAACCATCCCCTCGATCGCGCTTTTTGGACTCCTCATTGCGCCGCTCGCCTGGCTTGCTGCCACTGTCCCGGCCGCAGCGGCCCTAGGCATTGCCGGCATCGGCGCCGCTCCCGCCATGCTTGCCTTGTTTCTCTATGCGCTGATGCCTGTTGTCTCCAACACGCTGGCTGGGCTCGATGCTGTGCCGTCTGCTGCCAATGAGGCCGCGCGCGGCATGGGCATGACTGATGCCGAACGCTTACTGCAGGTGCAATTGCCGCTGGCCTTTCCCTCGATCCTTGCGGCCATCCGCATTGTTCTTGTCCAGAATATCGGTCTTGCCACCGTGGCTGCTCTGATCGGAGGAGGGGGCTTTGGCGTCTTCGTCTTCCAGGGCGTCGGACAGACGGCGATGGACCTAGTGCTCCTCGGCGCCGTGCCAACGGTCGCGCTCGCCTTTGCCTCCGCCGTCCTTCTCGACGCCGCAGTTGAACTGGTCTCCGTGAAAGGCCGAACATGATCGAGATCGAGCATCTGTCGAAGTTTTTTGACGAAACCTGTGTCGTCGACGATGTGTCCATGACCATCCCCGATGGCGCGCTTGCCGTCATCGTCGGCACGTCTGGATCGGGCAAGACGACGCTGCTGCGCATGATCAATCGACTGGTCGAACCGAGTTCGGGACGTATCCTGATCGACGGCAAGGACATCAGCGCCATCCCGCCGCACGAACTGCGCCGCCAGATCGGCTACGCTATTCAAAGCCATGGTCTTTTTCCGCATCGCACCGTGGGCCAGAACATCGCCACCGTGCCGCACCTGCTCCATTGGGAGGCAACCAAGGTGAATGCACGGGTCGACGAACTGCTCGATCTCTTCCAGCTCGATCCCGCCGAATTCCGCGATCGCTATCCGAGCCAGCTTTCCGGCGGCCAGCAACAGCGCGTGGGCGTCGCCCGCGCCCTGGCGGCCGCACCAAAGCTGCTGCTGATGGATGAACCTTTCGGTGCGCTCGATCCCATCATCCGTGCTCGGGCTCAAGAGGATCTGCGCCAGATCCAGCGCCGATTGGGCACAACCATCGTGCTCGTGACCCATGATATGAACGAGGCAATCCATCTCGGCGACCGGATCGCGGTGATGGATCGCGCGAAACTCCTGCAATATGACACGCCGCAGGAGATCGTCACGCGTCCCGCAACCGACTTTGTCGGCGAACTATTGGGTAGTGGCGAGCGACCCTTCCGCCTGCTCTCGCTGCAACCCCTGCGCCCGTTCATCGAACAAGGCGAGGCGACCGGCACCGCCGTCAGCGTAGATGCCTCGCTACGCGATGCGCTGGAAGAAGCGCTCTGGAGTGGGCGCGCGGCCGTGCCTGTCCGCGACGGCGCCGGTAAAACCCTTGGCCGCGTGACGTTGGCGACCGCCATTCGCCAGGCGGCGCGCCCACAATGAAAATCAAAGCGCTTTCCCGGCTGGCGGTGCTGATCCTGCTCGGCGTCTTTCTGGCCCGACCGGATTGGTTTGGCTGGCTCTTCGCGCCACTCACCCGCAATGGCCAGGCCGCGATCTATACGCAGAATTCGCTACTCAACCTGACGCTCAATCATCTTGCCATTGTCGCCGCTGCGACATTGGCCGGGAGTATTGTCGCCATCGGTCTTGCTGTTCTCGTCACGCGCCCTGCAGGACGTGAATTTCTGCCGCTGTCCCGCACCCTTGCCAATGCCGGTCAAACCTTTCCGCCGGTCGCTGTGCTGGCCCTTGCCGTGCCGGTCCTCGGTTTTGGTACTGCTCCGACCCTCCTCGCGCTCTTTCTCTATGGGCTGCTGCCCATCTTCGAAAATGCTCTGGCCGGGCTGGCTTCGGTATCGCCCGATGTGCAGGAGGCGGCGCGCGGCACGGGTATGACCGATGGGCAAAGACTCCTGCGCGTCGAACTGCCCCTGGCGCTGCCGACGATCATCGCCGGCATCCGCATCTCGGCCATCATTTCCATGGGGACGGCGACCATTGGGTCTACTGTTGCGGCCAGTACGCTGGGCGAGACGATTATCGCCGGCCTCATCAACAGCAACCTTGCCTTTGTGGCGCAGGGGGCGTTGGTGGTCGGCGCACTCGCCATCATCGTCAACACATCTCTTTTTGCCATCGAACGTCATTTCAGCCGCTATCGGCAGGATCAGCGATGACCAACTATTCGCCCGCCCAACGCCGCCGCATTCTCGTCGCCGCCATCGTGGCTTCTTCCATGGGCTTTATCGATGGCTCGGTGATTTCCATCGTCACCCCGGCCATCCGCGCCAGCCTCGGTGCGAGCCTTGCCGATGTGCAGTGGGTCTCCAATGCCTATCTCCTCACGCTGTCCTCGCTGCTGCTGCTCGGTGGCGCCGCGGGAGATCGCTTCGGGCTGCGCAATGTTTTTGCCGCAGGCATTGTGCTCTTCGTGATCGCCTCGCTGGCTTCGGCCCTTGCAGGAAATGCTGCCTTCCTGATCGCGGCGCGCGCCGTTCAGGGCATTGGTGCCGCCTTCATGGTGCCGGGTAGTCTCGCCATCATCGCCGAGGCCTATCCAAAGGACCAACGCGGTGGCGCCATAGGCACATGGGCCGCGGCCTCCTCGCTCACCACGCTTTTGGGACCGGTATTGGGCGGCGCCTTGCTGACCTGGCTGGGTGATGATAGCTGGCGCTGGGTCTTCGCTATCAATCTGCCGCTGGGAGCACTGGCCTTGGCGCTCCTCTTGGGCATGCCGGTCCAAGCTAACCTCGCGCGTAAGCCACTCGATTTCTTCGGTGCCGCGCTGGCGACCGTGACCCTGTTGCTTATCTCCTGGGCCTTCATCGATGCATCTAGCTGGTTCTGGGCATATCTGGGCGCCGGCCTTGCAATGCTTGCTGTCTTCCTCGTTTGGGAAGCCAGGGCCACGGCGCCCATGCTGCCGCTCGCTCTCTTTGCCGATGTCCGATTTTCAGGGGCACAGGCTGTTACCTTTCTCATCTATTTTGGTCTCTCCGCGGTCCTCTTCTATCTGCCCATGGTGATGATTGCCGGATGGCGCATATCGCCGGCCGAAGTGGCCATCGCTATGCTGCCATTCGGCATAGCGCTCACGGTGCTCTCGCCGCCGGCTGGCAAGCTGACGGACCGGTTCGGGCCCGGACCGGTAATCGCGACAGGTGGTCTGTTGGTCATGCTCTGCTTTATCGGCTTGGGTCTCACCGCGCATTTGCACCAGGTCTGGCTGGGCATCGCGCCGCTGATGACCTTGTTCGGCATCGGCATGAGCGCTATAGCCGGGCCGATCTCGACCGCGGTGATGGGATCGGTCGAGGATGGAGAAACCGGAACGGCGTCCGCCATCAATAATGCCGTCGCCCGCATTGCAGGCCTCGTTGCCATCGCGGCCATGGGTGGTCTCGCACTTGCCGTCTTCAAGCTCAACGCCCCGCCGGAGGCCGTTGCCTTTGGTATCGTCGACGACGCCGCGACCCCCGGCGCAATCGAAACAGCGCGTGTCTCCGCGACAGACCACGCCTTTGCCGCCATCTGCTACGCGACGGCCGTCCTCGCCGCGATCGGAACGGTCCTGAGCTGGACCACCTTGCAGAATCATCGCCATGTGGCGTCGGGCAAGGCGTAGCGGCAGGCTGTTCAGGCTGCGCCCAGCCATGCGGCGGAGACAGTTATCGAATGGTGCCTATCGACGTGAGGTCAAAACAGGACGTGGTAGCAACTGACATTCGGCTTGGCGCTGGCGCCTGGTCGAGTTTGATTTCGCCTTTTGGCGCAGAGCTGACGTCGTTGCGCCACGACGAAGCCGGTGAATTTATCTGGCAAGCGGGTGATGATAGCTGGCGGCGGCAGGCGCCGTTGTTGTTCCCGACCATAGGCCGATATCCCGACGGCCTGGTTCGCATAGGGAGTGCGGCGCTAGCCTTGCCTCCACATGGTTTTGCGCCGGTTCGCTCCTTTACGGTTCTAGAACAGCACGAAGCCAGTTGCCGGATGGAATTGGTCGACGACGACGAGACCCGGGCGCTCTATCCCTTTGCGTTTCGATTGACGGTTGATTTCGTGCTCGGTGCGGACGGGCTCGATATGACGATCGAGGTACATAACCCCTCGGCCGATACGGTGCTTCCTTTCATGCTTGGCGGTCATCCCGGCTTTGTCTGGCCTTTGCCCGGAGCAGGGGAAGCAGAGGCGCATCGGCTCTGGTTTTCCGAAACAGAGCAATCGCAAATGGTGGTACTTGCCGGGGCGGCGGACGCTGGCGATCGGACCTTTAGCTTCGATGGTCGCGTGGCCGAGCCCGCCAAGATGGATTTTTTCGGCCTCACGCATGCCCTGTCGCCGGTGCGGAGCGACAGGGTGACCTTCGGCACCGAAGCGGTGCATGTTGCGCTCTCCTATGAAGGCTTTGCCAATCTCGCCATCTGGCGGCGGGACACCGCGCCCTTCCTCTGCCTCGAACCTTGGACCAACCTGCCGATCGCTGTGGACAGGCCGACACAATTTGCCGATCTACCCGATATCGAGAGACTGGAGCCTGGCCGGAGCCGGCGCTTTTCTATGCGAATTGCGCCGGGCGGGACAAAGCTCGGTGGAGCGCCGCAAAGCTAAAAGCGGCCGAAGCTTGCTTTGAAAGGGCCGGGATGCCGCGCTGGTTGAGGGCTGCAAGGTAGTGTTTGGCTTCCGGGCTTTCGCCGAGAACGAGTACCGGTCCGGTGCGTAGCGACCATTCCGCTTCAGCCTCAGCGATTTCGGCACCCGCCATAAGCCCGGCGATGTAGCCGGCAATGTCCTCGGCCGGCATACGGTCGAAAAGGACCAGGCTGCGTGCCGAAAAGAGGCGCCGCAGCGGACCGCCGGGCAGAGCATCTTCCCAGGCTGCGGCGAGACCGCGGCCGAAACCGGCGTCGGTGACAACCGCGTCGGCCGGAATCAGCCGGCTGATGAGGGAATCGCGGCTGAGCAGCTTTGCCGTCTCGCCACCCATATAGGTCCCGAGCCGCATGATGCGTCCGGCCTCAACCGACACATATTTGGTGTGAAGGCCCGGAAGAATAACGGTCGCGCTGGCATGGTCGGAGGCGGCCGCGAAGACGCGGATTTCTTCGCCGCGCATGACGTCGGGCAGGGCGCCGATCGACGCGATACCTGGCAGGAACAGAAGCGGCAAGACCCCCTCTGAGCGTGCAACGGCGGTTTTGGCAAGGTCGCCGAGACTGGCGGGCGTTTCGACAAATCCGGTTTCCACCCAGCCGCCTCGTCCGGTGATCATGCCGGAGAAATAGGTGGCCGATGCTTCATTCCGCCAGACCTCAGGAACCAGCTCCAGGAAGGTTTCGGCGAAGCGGCGGTCGCGGACCGCAGTGGTACCCATCCCCTTTTTCAGGTCGGCGAGGACCGTCCCACTCTCGTCAATCAAGGACGCCTCGAAGGCCTGCGACGTCCATTCCACGCCGATCAACATTTTTGCTCCTCCAAATTTCTCTATCTTTTCAAACGCTTCGCTCGGTACGGCGCGCCTTGGGCCGTGCATTTTGTCCTGAGCACACTTGACCCCTATCACATCCTATGTTCATAGTTCCATATCAAAGAATATAGTTCCAACATATGGAACTTGATTGGAGGGCGATCGATTATGTTGTTCGGAGTGCTGCCGGTCTTGCCGACACCGTTTGACGCGGGAGGGTCCGTGGATGTTGCTGCCATGGCGCGTGTCACGGAATTTGCGTTGGAAGCCGGTGCCGACGGAGTGGTGTTTCCGGGCGTGGCAAGCGAGTTCGATCATCTCAACCCTGCGGAGCGCGAGCTTCTGGTTGGTGTTGTCGGTCGGACCCTTGGTGGCCGGAAGCCCTTCGTGGTCGGGGCCAGCGCGGCAACACCGGCCGAGGTCATTGCCTTCTGCCGGGCGGGCAAGGCGGCGGGCGCTTCGGCGGCCATGGTCATGGCGCCAGCCAGCGTCGGCGGCGACACCGAAAAGCTCATCGCCTTCTTCACAGCCGTGGCCGAAGGCGCGGGGATCGACATCATCCTCCAGAACGCGCCTGCGCCGATCGGCTCGGGGCTGACGGTCGAGGCGATTGCCGCCGTGGCGCAGGCGGTGCCTTCCATTCGCTTCGTCAAGGAAGAGACCTTGCCGTCCGGACCCAAGATCACCGCGCTGATCGCGGCGGCCGGAGACAGTCTCGACGGCGTCATGGGCGGGGGCGGTTCACGCTATGTCTATGACGAGCTTGAGCGCGGCGCCGTGGCGCTGATGCCCGCCGTGGAAATCGCCGACATCCATGCAGCGCTCTTTGCTGCCTATCGCTCCGGCGATTTGGCTGAGGCGCGCGAACTCTATGTCCGCTCGCTGCCGATCCTTCTGGTGCAAATGATTTATCGCATGCGCCTGACCAAGGAGACGCTGGTGCGCCGGGGCGTGTTTTCCTCGGCCGCGGTGCGGGCACCTCTACCCAATTTCGACGCGATTGGCCTCGCCGAGATCGACATGATGCTGGAAGAACTGGCCGATCTTCTGACAGTTGGGCACGACGAAACCAAGCGTGCTGCAGGAGATGCGCGATGACCAGCCGGATCAAGTCGGTAGAGAGCTTTACCATCCAGATCGCCCGCCAGGATGAACCCTATCTCGGCGGTCCGAAGCCCGGCGAAAGCGTCAATGATGCCGGCTATTTCGTGCGCGGCGGCAATCGGACCGTCTATCCCACCAAGGACCGGACGGTCATCTGCCGCATCGAAACAGTCGATGGCACGGTGGGCTGGGGCGAGACCTATGGCATCGTCGCGCCTGGCGCGGTGCGCGCCATTATCGACGACCTGCTCGCCGGCTTCGTCATCGGCCGAGACCCCTTCGACGTCACGGTGATCTACGAAGATCTCTATGACCTGATGCGCGTGCGCGGCCATGATGGTGGCTACTATCACGATGCGCTGGCAGCGGTGGATATCGCGCTCTGGGACATCTGCGGCAAGCTGCGCAATGCACCGGTCGCTAAGCTTCTCGGCGGTGTCCGGCACACCGAAATCCCGGCCTACGTTTCGGGCATTCCCGGCCCGAGCCTCGAAGCGCGGGCGGCCTTCGCCAAGTCTTGGCTCGACCAGGGATTTACCCAGTTCAAGTTCGCCTCTCCCCATGCCGACGATGGTGTGGTCGCCGAATTCCGGGCGCTGCGCGAGGCCCTGGGACCCCAGGCCATGATCGCAGCGGACCTCCACTGGACGCTGACCGACGTCGAGACGGTGGCCCTGGCGCATAAATGCCTGCCCTACGATCCATGGTTCCTCGAAGCAGTGTGCAAGCCGGAAGATGTCGACGGCATCGCTCGTGCTGCCGAGCATTCGCCGGTGCCGATCGCGGCGGGCGAAGAATGGCGCAATGTCTTTGACGTCCGCCGCCGCCTGGAAGCGGGGCCGCTGGCAATCGTCCAGCCGGAAATGGGCCATACCGGTATCACGGCCTTTTATCGCATGGGGCTCGTGGCCCAGTCGCACCATCGCGCCGTCATTCCCCACGCCACCATCGGCACCGGGATTTTCCTCGCCGCGAGCCTGCAGGTCAGCGCCGCGCTCCAGAACGTGCGCGCACATGAATTCCAGCACTCGGTGATGGCTCGTAACGAGCCCTATATCGCCAGCGCCCTGGAAGTGAAGCAAGGGCACTACATCGTGCCCGACAAACCGGGCATCGGGGCCGAACCGTCGGCCCAGGCCCTTGAGACAATGGTCAAATAGTTCGCTTTGGGAGGAGAAAACATGAAGCTGACCAAGACCCTGACCAGCCTTTTGCTGGCCGGAACCATGATGTTGCCGGGCGCTGCCATGGCCGAAACGACCCTGAATTTCGTCTCCTGGCAGGTGGGCGAAAAAGGCTATGGTGACTGGTGGAACGCCGTGATCGCCGAGTTCGAAGCGACCCATCCGGATGTGAAGATCGACTTCACCCTGGTGCCGCGCGATGGCTATACCGATGCCATGATCACGCAGTTCGCCGCCGGCGCGCCGCCCGATATCGTGCACCTGACCTCGTTCGAATATCAGACCTTTGCCGACAATGGCTGGCTCGAAGATCTCGGCCCCTGGATCGAAAAGTCCGGCATGGATCTCGATGGCTGGGCCGGGCAGGGCGCCTGCGTGTGGAAGGGCACCACCAACTGCATCATGCTGCTCTATTTCGGGTACATCATGGCCTATAATGAGCAATTGCTCGAAGAAGGCGGTGTGGCCGTTCCGACCACCTGGGACGAGTATCTGGCAGCGGCCCGCGCCACGACGTTCGACCGCGATGGCGACGGCATCAAGGACGTCTATGGTACCGGTGTGCATCTGGCGACGGCCAATTCGAGCTATACCAATGACGTGCTGATCTACGTGCTTTCGGCTGGCGGTCGCTGGACCAATAAGGACGGCCAGGTGACCATCAACACGCCCGAAACCATCGAGGGCATCAACCGCTGGCGCACCATTGTCGAGGAAGAGCTGACCCCCATGGGCATGGTGGGTGGCGATATCGACCAGTTGTTCATGGAAGGCAAGGTTGCCCTGCGCATCCAGGGCCCCTGGATCAACGGCTTCGTGCAGCGCGCCGAGCCGGGCATCAAGGAACACCTCAAATATGCCGCTTCGCCCCTGCAGCCGCCGCTGGGCGGTTCATCCAACGTGATCACGCTGGCTTCGGAAACGCCGCAGGAAAAGAAGGAACTGGCCTGGGAATTCATCCAGCTCGCCACGAGCCAGAAATTCCAGGAGCTCTATTCCGAACTCGGCGCTTCGCCCGCACCGCGCCCCGGTGCGGTGAATGAAGCCGCCTTCGCCGCAGTGCCGCATATGCAATTGCTGATCGACGCCACCAATGCCGCATCGGCTGCCGGGGTCGACCGCATCCCGACCGGCCTCGAAGCCCAGAATAATGAGTTCGCCAAGGTTGCAGCCGAAGAGTTCCAGCGCATGCTGATCGAGAAACTGCCGACTGAGGAAACGGCAGCCGCGATCCAGGCCGAAGCGGAAATGCTGCAGTAAAATCGGCCGCGCCCGGTTGGCCGGGCGCGGTTCCACTTCAGGCATGATCCGGAGGAGGGATCCAATGCAGAAGACCATGATTGCAAGTGCGGCGTTGACGCTGCTGCTTGCCACGACCAGTTTGGCCCAGGCGGAAACGCTGAAATTTCTGACCTGGCAGCTCACCGAGGACACCTATGGTCCGTGGTGGGAGGCGGTGATCGCCAAGTTCGAGGAAACTCATCCCGGCGACACGGTCGAGGCGACCCAGATCGCGCGGCAGGACTTTGCCGATACGATGATGACCCAGTTTGCCGGCGGTTCGCCGCCCGACATCGTGCACTTGGCCTCGTTCGAATATCAGCCTTTTGCCGCCAATGGGTGGCTGGAAGACCTGGGGCCGTGGATCGAAAAGGCCGGGCTCGATCTCGATGGCTGGGCCGGGCAGAACCTCTGCACGTGGGAAGCGACGACCCGCTGCATCAACCTTCAGTATTTCGCCTATATCATGGGCGTGAACACGGCGCTGCTTGAAGAAGCCGGACTCGACGTGCCCAAGGGCTGGGACGAGTTCATCGCCGCGGCCCGCGCCTTGACTAAGGATGTCGACGGCGACGGTATCACAGACATCTATGGCACCGGCCTGCATCTGGCCTCGGGCAACAATTACATCAACGACATGCTCAACTTCGTGCTCGATGCCGGCGGAAGCTGGACGACGCCCGACGGCAAGCCCGCCTTTGATACGCCGGAAATGGTCGTTGCCATCGATCACTGGGCAACCCTGATCCGCGAGGGCCTGGTGCCCGCCGATACGACAGGCGGCGACGCGCGCCAGCTCTTCGTCGAAGGCAAGGTGGCCATGCGTATCGAAAATCCGGGCCTCGCCGGGGTCATCGAGACCTCGGCCTCCGAGGAGATGAAGCCGAACCTGACGCTCGTCGCCTCGCCCTTCGATCCGCCGGTGGGCGGCGCGTCCGCCATCATCGGCATTCCCAGCGAAATCCCTGACGAGCGCAAGCAAAAGGTCTGGGACTTCATCGCCATCGCCACGTCGCCGGAAATGCAGGAGCTGTTCTCAGAGATCGTCGGCGCTCCGGCGCCTCGTCCGGGTTCGGTGACCGAAGCCGTGCTTGCCTCGACGCCCGAATATGGCCTCGTGGTCGAAGCCATGGAAAAGGCCGCTGCGGCCGGGGTTGATCGCGTGCCGGTGGGGCTCGAAACGCATTACAATGAGCTGGCCAGCATTGTGCGCGAGGAAATCCAGCGCATGATCATCGAAAACCGCACGGCCGAGGATACCGCAGCCGTGCTGCAAGAGCGCGTTTCGGCGCTGCAATGATACCACCGGGCCGCCGGGTCCGGCGGCCCCTTTTTAGGAGGAGCATGGCGATGTCAGAACTCAGCCAGTCCCGCACCGCAGTTGCGGCCCCGCGCCGATCATCCGGACTTTTCGGCATTGATCTCGCCAGCCCCAAACACGCCAACAAGCTCGGTTATCTTCTGCTCGCGCCAGCGGCACTGCTGATCCTGGCGATCCTTGTCTACCCGATGCTGCTGGCCATCGACATCAGCTTCCACGACGTCAAGTTCGCAACGCTCTCTTTTGGCGCGTCCGAATATACGCTGGCCAACTACCAGAAGCTGTTTTCCTCGCCCGATTTCTGGAACGCCATCCGTGTCACCGGACAATTGCTTCTCGTCGTGACGACGATCAGCATGGCCGTCGGCATGGGCACAGCCCTGCTGGTCAATCAGCAGTTTCGCGGCCGCAGCTTTGCCCGCATGCTGATCGCGCTGCCCTGGGCCATTCCGGAAGTCGTGGCCGTGGTCACCTGGGTCTGGATCCTCGACGCCTCCTTTGGCGTGCTCAACTGGATACTGATCAAGATCGGTCTCGTGGGCGGACCGGTAAGCTGGTTTTCGAGCCCCGGCACCGCCTTTTCGGCAGTAACCATGGTCATGGTGTGGAAGGGCTATCCCTTCATCTCCATCATGATCCTCGCCGGTTTGCAGTCGATTCCCGAGGAATATTACCAGGCCGCCAAGGTCGACGGCGCCAACGTGTTCCAGCGCTTCTTCTGGGTAACCATTCCCTGCATCGCACCAGTCTTGGGCGTGACGCTGATCCTGACCGTGCTCTGGGTCTTCCGCGACTTTTCCATCATCTATGTGCTGACCGGCGGCGGGCCGGTGGGAGCGACCGAAACGCTCGCCATCATGACCTATGAGGAAGCCTTCAACTTCTTCCGCATGGGCTATGCCTCGTCCATCGGTGTGGTGACGCTCATTATCTGTGCCGTCATCAGTGCCTTCCTGGTCAAAAAGACCAGCCACGCCATCTACTAGGAGGCCGCAGATGAACCGTACGCTGCCCCAATCCATCCTGCTCTATACCACGCTCGTCGTCGTGATCTGCATCCTGCTCTTTCCCGTCTACTGGATGGTGATCACCTCGCTTGCCCCGTCCAACGCCCTGCGGTCCTTCCCCCCGCAGTTCTGGCCGCAGAACCCGCAATGGCAGACCTACACAAACCTGATCTTCAACACCGACATGCCGCGTTGGCTGATGAATTCGGCTCTCGTGGCGGTGGTGGCGACAGGCATATCCATGCTGGTCTCGGTGCTCGCTGCCTATAGCCTCTCGCGTTACACCATGAAGGGCGGCGAGGCGGTGGGGCTCTTCATCTTGATGAGCAAGATGCTGCCGGCCACCATGCTGATCATTCCGCTCTTCGGCATCTTCCGCAATCTGGGGCTCATGGGCTCGCTGTGGTCGCTGATCATTGCCCACGCGACGGCCATCGTTCCTTTCGCCACCTGGATGCTGAAGGGCTATTTCGACTCCATCCCCCAGGAGCTTGAACAGGCCGCGCAGGTCGATGGCTGCACGCCCTGGGGGGCGCTCTTCCGAGTGATCCTGCCGGTATCGGCGCCTGGCCTCGCTGCAACGGCGCTCTATGGCTTCGTTCTGTCCTGGGCGGATTATCTTTATGCCCGCACGTTCCTCGCTAATGCTGCCGGCAATTGGACCGCCAATGTCGGCATCGCCACCTTCAAGGGCGAATACCAGACCGACTGGAACGTCATCATGGCCGCCTCGCTGTTGGCAGCCCTGCCCATCATGATCGCTTACCTTTTCCTCCAACGCTACCTCGTTGGCGGGCTGACCGCTGGCGCGGGAAAGTAATACCATGGCCGAAATCCAGATTCAGAACCTCAACAAGTCCTATGGCGCCTTCCATGCGCTCAAGGACATGTCGCTCCACATTGCCGATGGCGAATTCGTTGTCTTTGTCGGCCCCTCCGGCTGCGGCAAATCCACGGCGCTGAAAATTCTCGCCGGTCTCGAAGCGGCCAGCACCGGTCGCATCATGATCGGCGGCGAGGATGTGACCGACCTCGCGCCGGGCAAGCGCGACATCGCCATGGTGTTCCAGAACTACGCGCTCTATCCCCATCTCACCGTGCGCCAGAATATCGGCTTCGGCCTCAAGATGCGCGGCGCGACCAAGAAGGAGATCGACGAGCGGGTGGAGCGCGCCGCGCAGGCGCTCGAAATCACCGATTTCCTCGAGCGCCGCCCACGCGCCCTTTCGGGCGGGCAGCGCCAACGCGTGGCGCTGGGCCGCGCCATCGTGCGTGAACCACGCCTTTTCCTGATGGACGAACCGCTCTCCAATCTCGACGCGGCTCTGCGCGTGCAGATGCGTGCCGAAATCACCGCCCTGCAGCGGCGCATCGGCACGACCACGATCTACGTGACGCATGACCAGACTGAAGCCATGACCATGGCGGACCGCATCGTCATCATGCGCAAGGGCGTGGTGCAGCAGATCGGCTCGCCCGACGAGCTGTTCAACCACCCGGCCAATATCTTTGTTGCCGGCTTCATCGGTTCGCCGGCCATGAATTTCATTCGCGGCACGGTGATCGACGAGCGCGGCAGCCTGGCTGTCGACGCCGGCGGGTTCAGGCTACCAATCTCCGTCGATCTTGCCGCCGCCGCTTCGGCCTATGTCGGCAAGGAGATCATCTGCGGCATCAGGCCGGAATCGCTGGAACTGGCCGCCGCAGGGCAACCGGCCCTGGAAGTCGTGCCGAGCCTGATCGAGAGTCTCGGCAACGAAGCCTATGTGCATTTCCGCATGCCCGGGCGGCAGTTTGCCGTGGCGGTGGCCGGCGAACACGAGCACGAGGCCTCGAGCAGCGGCACACTGATCGCGCGGCTTTTCGATGGCGATCGCCCCCAGGCGGGCCAGACCGTTCGGCTGGGTTTGAAGGCCAACTCTTCCGTTCATCTGTTCGATCCGGCTACAGAGAAGGCGATCAGCTAGCGGAATCAGCCATGCCCGAACCCATGCGACTAGGCGAACATGAAATGCCGATGGGCACCTCTGCCCTCGGCAAGGGCCTCTATGTGCTCGATCTCCTGGGCGAGGTGGACCGCCCACAGCGCTTCACTCAATTGCTCAAGCTGACGGGCTTTCCCAAGGGAACGCTGCACCGTATTCTTGAAGCGCTGATGGAATTCCGCCTCATCCGCTTCAACGAAGCCGACCAGACCTATCGGCTCGGACCACGGCTATTCGAGCTGGCGCACAAGGTCTGGGACGAGTTCGACCTGCGTGGCGCTGCGGCGCCCGAGCTTGATCGCCTGGCAGACCTGACTCACGAGACAGTGTCGCTCTGCGAGATCGAGAGCGGCGCTATTCTCTATATCGACCGGCGCCTCGCCAGCGATGCTTTCGGCTTCCGCATCGAAGTCGGCCGGCGCGCGCCTCTGCATAATACGGCCGGCGGCAAGGCACTGATGAGCTTTCTCGCGCCGCATAGGCAGCGCAGCCTCATCGCTGAATTGATGGCTTCGGAAGATCCGGGCAAGAAGCCGGGCAGCGAGGCCGATTTTCTTGCCGATCTCAGCCTGACACGAGCGCGCGGCTACGCGCTCTCCATCGAAGACCATGTGCCCGGCGTCGTTTCCGTAGCAGCGCCTGTGCTCGACCATCGCCACGAACCCATCGCCGCCATCGGCGTCTCGGGTCCGCGTGAGCGCATTTCCATAGACCGTCTCCACACGATCGGGCGCGACCTGATGGAGGCCGCCCGGCGCATTTCGGGCAATGTCGGAGCGACCGCCATGAGCATCAATGCCCCCGAGCGGCCGCGTACCAATGTGGCCGCCAATGCCGAATGTGTGCTTCCAGTCGCCGCCCATCTCGGCGAAGGTCCGACCTGGAGCGCGGTAGACAACAGTCTGCTCTGGCTCGATATTCTCGCGCCGGCCGTTCACGTCTTCGATCCGGCCAGCGGGCAGGACCGCACGCTGAAAGTGCCGCGCATGGTGACGTCTATTGCGACCCGTGCCGGGGGCGGCCATGCCGTGATGACCCAGAACGGGCTCGAACTGCTCGATGTTGCGACCGGCACTTTGACTCCGGTTGTTGATCCCGAAGCCGAGATCGAGACCAATCGTTTCAACGACGCCAAATGCGATCGCCGCGGCCGCTTCTGGGCGGGCAGCATGGCGCTCGATGCTTCGGCTCCTTCGGGCAGCCTTTACTGCATCGAGGGCAATGGCAAATGGCGGCGCGTCGACACCGGCTTTACCGTATCCAACGGCATGGATTGGAGCCCGGATGATCGGCAGATGTATTTTGCCGACTCCGCCCAGGGCTGTGTCTTCGCCTATGACTTCGACCTCGACGCCGGCACGCTGAGCAATCGGCGTCCGCTGATCCAGATTCCCGCCATCGAGGGCAAGCCCGACGGACTGACTGTCGATGCCGAGGGCTATATCTGGGTGGCAGTCTGGGATGGCTGGTCGGTGCGCCGCTATGCGCCCGATGGACGGCTCGATCGGGTCGTCGGCGTTCCTGTGCCGCGGCCATCGAGCTGCTGTTTCGGCGGCCCCGAGCTCGACAAGCTCTACATTACCTCCGGTCGCATTCGACTGGCCGAACGCATGTTGGTGGAAGCGCCGCTTTCTGGCGGGCTTTTTGTCTTCGAGCCAGGCGTTCGTGGCCAGAAGGGTGGGGTATTCGCCGGATGAGTACGACGACTATTTATGCCAGCCTGCGTGACCGCCCCGTGGTCGTCACCGGCGCCGCCACGGGTATTGGCAAAGCCATTGCCCTGGCTTTTGCCGCACAGGGCGCGCCGATCGGCATTATTGATCGCGATGCAGCGGGAGCCGAGGCCACAGCCGCCGAAATCGTCAGGGCTGGGGGCAGGGCTGCGGCAGTTGCCGCCGATGTGAGCGATATCGCCGGTTTGCAGACGGCCATCGGAAGTGTCGAGCGGGCATTGGGTCCGATCCGCGTGCTCATCAACAATGCTGGCAACGATCAGCGCCATGATTTTGCGACGCTCACCCCGGACTATTGGGACGAGCGCATGGCCATCAACCTGCGCCATCTCGCCTTTGCTGCCCAGGCCGTCGTCCCGGGCATGGAAGCGGCCGGTGGGGGAGTGATCATTAATCTCGGCTCGACTTCCTGGATGCAGGGCGCCGCCGGTCTTCTCGCCTATGGCACGGCCAAGGCAGCCATCGGCGGCTTCACCCAATGCCTGGCGCGCGACCTTGGCCCGTCCGGCATCCGCGTGATGTGTATTGCCCCGGGCCGCACCATGACCGAGCGAACCATGGAGGGCGGCCTAGATCCCGCCTTTGCCGAGGCAACGCTGGCGCGCCAGGCGATCAAGACCCTGGTTGAGCCACAGGACATCGCCAATCTCGCCCTCTGGCTCGCCTCCGATGATGCGCGGATCATGACCGGCCAGACCATAATCGCCGATGGCGGCCACCTCATGCGCTAGCGAGCTGCTTTCGGCGATTGGGCATGGAACAAAAGATCTACCGACGCCTAGAGACGGGAAAAGGCGTTGAAGGGATTACGGTGGAAGAGTTGGATGATGGTGTCTTCCGATACACCGCGCGTCCTAAGCAGAGGAATTAGCTCGGTGCTGACCACGGTATAGGGTTTGGGCACGCCGCCATTGGGTTGGGCCGGGTCGTACCAGCCCCGGTCGTGGCTGATCAGCAGTTGATTGCCGAGGCCGGCGTCCAGCGCGCGCAATACAAGGTCAGCGCTTTCCTCGACCGGAACCGAGCCGACATTGTCGTATTCGATCCAGGCGCCACGGGCGGCGACCGCCCGGTGGAGTTCGAAGTCGGGCTCTGCCTGGGTGTGAATGGAAATGAAGCGCTCTGCCGAGCCGCCCAGCGCCTCGATAATGTCGAGCTGGTCCATCACCACCGAACCACGGATGGTATGGCTTCCGATCACAGCGCCGGTCTCGACCGCCGCTCGCGTGGCGGCGCGAAGAATGCGCGTCTCGAGAGGCGTTATTCCGTCATCACCGGCACTGAGTTTGATCCAGCCGGCCCGAAAGCCAGTCTGCTCAATGTTGGTCGTCAATTCGGCAAGCATCCAGCCGAACAACTCGTCTTCGCTGGCGTCGTAAACCCAGGCCGGTATCCAGGGTTCTCGATAATTTCCCGTGGGCACGACGATGGGAAAATTCGTGGCGAGGCTGACGGCCAAATCCAGATCGGCCCGCCGTCCCACGCCGCCCGTCGAGCATTCGACCAGGGCAGTGACTCCCAGCGCCTTGATCGCCTCGATTTGCGGTACCATCAGGGCCAGGACATCAGCAGCCTCGGCTTGTGCATAGCCGGGTTTGTCGGGCGTCCTGAGATCGACGAAGACGTGCTCGTGCGGGAGGATCATTCCCAACTGTTCAGAACTGAGCTTGCCCAGTGTCGAGTAGATATACCGCATTGTTTCCTATTTTCCGAGCAGTCAGCGATCGCGGCGCGCCTGAGGCGCACCGCGCTATACCATCACATCGAACCCTTCAAAGGCTACACAATTACCGCTGTTTTGTGTGAGAACGGCGCTTCAGGCCATGGTCGGCATCTGAAGTTCCGCACCGTCCTTGATGCCGCTCGGCCAGCGCGCCGTAACGGTCTTGGTCCGCGTCCAGAATTTTATCGAATCCATGCCATGCTGGTTGAGGTCGCCAAAGGCACTGGCCTTCCAGCCGCCGAAGCTGTGATAGGCGAGGGGGACCGGCACCGGCACATTGACGCCCACCATGCCCACATTAACCCGCGCCGCAAAATCCCGAGCAGCATCACCATCGCGGGTAAAAATGGCGGTGCCGTTGCCATAGGGATTGTCCATCACCAGTTGCAGGGCCTCGTCATAGGTCTTGCTACGCACGACGCTCAGCACCGGCCCAAAGATCTCTTCCTTGTAGATGTCCATGTCCGGCGTCACGCGGTCGAACAGCGTCGGGCCGACGAAGTAGCCATTCTCATAGCCCTGCAAGGAAAAGTCGCGCCCATCCAGCACGAGGTCGGCTCCCTGGCTCACCCCGCTCGAAATCAGGTTTCTTATGCGCTCCTGGCTCGCCTTGGTGATCACCGGCCCCATTTCCGACGCCTTGTCGCTGGCCGGCCCCACCTTGAGTTTTTCGACGCGCGGCTTCAGCGCAGCGACAATCCTATCCGCCGTTTCGGCGCCCACTGGCACCGCCACCGAGATCGCCATGCAGCGCTCACCGGCTGAGCCATAACCGGCCCCGATCAGCGCATCCGCTGCCTTTTCCATGTCGGCGTCGGGCATGATGACCATGTGGTTCTTAGCCCCGCCGAAGGCCTGCACGCGCTTGCCCTGCGCTGCCGCTGTGCCATAGACATAGCGGGCAATCGGCGTCGACCCGACAAAGCTGATCGCCTCGATTTTCTCATGGTCGAGAATCCCGTCGACGACTTCCTTGCCGCCATGCACGACATTCAGAATGCCTTTGGGCAGGCCCGCTTCGATGGCGAGCTGCGCCAGCCGCACCGGCACCGAGGGATCGCGTTCCGACGGCTTCAGGATAAAGGCATTACCTGCCGCGATGGCCGGCGAGAGCATCCAGAGCGGAATCATCGCCGGAAAATTGAACGGCGTAATCCCCGCGCCAATGCCCACCGGCTGGCGCATCGAATACATGTCGATCCCTGGCCCGGCACCATCGGTGAATTCGCCCTTCATGAGATGTGGCGCCCCAGCCACGAACTCCGCCACTTCCAGCCCGCGCTGAATGTCGCCCTTGGCATCCTCGACCGTCTTGCCATGTTCGCTCGACAGCAGCGCTGCAAGCTCATCCATCTGTTGGTTGATCAGACCGACAAAGTTGAAAAACACCCGCGCCCGTCGCTGCGGATTGGTCGCTGCCCATTTCGGCTGCGCCGCTGCGGCCGAGGCCACTGCGGCTTCAAGGTCGGCAGCGCTGGCAAGCGCCACCTGAGCCTGCACCTCGCCGGTCGCGGGGTTGAAGACGTCCTGAAAACCAGCGGCAACGCCCTCAGTTTCGACGCCGTCGATGAAATGACCAATCCTGCGCATGCTGACCTCCTTGGTGCCGGGCAGCATTCGCAGTATGATCAGTGCACATCAACACGAGAAAAATCGAATCCGTTGTGCGGAAAGTGTAGTCAATGAACTGGGACGACGTGCGCATCTTTCTCTCGGTCGTGCGACACGGCCAGATATTGGCTGCCTCCAGGGCTCTCAACCTCAACCACGCCACAGTCGCCCGCCGCCTCACCGCCCTTGAGGAGGACCTTGGCAGCGTTCTCCTCCGTCGCCACACCCAGGGTGCCGAACTGACGCCCTACGGTGAAAAGTTTCTCGTGCACGCCGAAGCCATGGAAAGCGCCGGCCTAGCCGCACACGGCCTCACCGGCACCGATAGCGCCGGCGAAGGTACGGTGCGTATCGGTGCCCCCGATGGCTTCGGTGTCGCCTTCCTTGCCCCGCGCCTCCACGAACTGTCCGAGCGCCATCCCCAGTTGCGCGTCGAACTCGTTCCCGTGCCGCGCGCCTTTTCGCTGTCCCGTCGCGAGGCCGACATAGCGGTGACCATGGAACGCCCGCGGGAAGGGCGGCTCATTGCCCGCAAGCTCACCGACTACGCCCTCGGCCTTTATGCTGCACAAAGCTATCTCGCCCGATATGGCAGCCCCGAATCCCTCGAAGACCTCAAGCAGCATCGTCTCGTGGGCTATGTGGAAGACCTGCTCTTTTCCGCTTCCCTCGATTACACGGCCGAGTTTCACAAGGAATGGCGCTCCACCATCGCCGTCTCTTCGGCCATGGGCCAGACCGAGGCGGTTCGTTCCGGCGCCGGCATTGGCATCCTGCACGCCTTCATGGCTCGCCGAGCACCAGACCTCATCCCGGTCCTGCCGCAACACAGCCTCACTCGCTCCTATTGGACCGTCTGGCACGAGGACCTGCGCGGCTCTCGCCGCGTCGCCATCGTCTCGGATTTTCTGACAGAGCTCGTCACCCGCGACCGCGCGATCTTCTCGGCCTGAAAAACCGCCGCGACGCGACCTGACGGCAGCGGGCAGGGCGGTTCACTCCGCTCGCCATCCACGTCTTCCCTCCTTCCAATACGGTCTTTACTGAAATAAATTTCATGTAAAGAAAAATTGCGCAAGTCGCTTGACGGCGACCAGAATCGTCCGCTATCGATGGGGTGTTGGAAAAAATATCAACGCATGGGAAAAATTGCTGGCGGGAGGCCAGCGATGTCCTGAGGAGGAGATCGAATGCGTATGAACAAGAGCGCGCTGAGCGTGGCTTTGCTGGTCGGCGTCAGCCTTGGCGGGGCAGGGACGAGCTATGCCCAGGCCGGTTTTCAGTGTGAACCGGGCGAAACCTACGTCATGAACGTCATGGTTTCGGCCCACCCCTATTGGGTGCCGGTCTATCAGGGTTTCAAGCAGGCCGCCGAGGCCATGGGCTGCGAAACGGTATTTTCCGGCACGCCCGACTATGACATCGCCAAGCAGATCGCCTCGTTCGAACAGGACCTGATCAAGAAGCCGGCGGGCATTCTGCTGCACCCGATGCAGGCGGACCCGTTCATCGAGCCTATCAACCGCGCCATCGAGGGCGGCGTCGAGATCGTGACCTTCGCGGCCGACTCGCCCAATTCGAACCGCACCGCCTATGTCACTTCGGACAACGTCGCCGAAGCCAAGTTTGCGGCCGAGGAGATCGTCAAGCAGGTGGGCGATGCGGGCCAATATGCTGTGCTCGAAAACCCCGGCCAGAGCAATCACGACCTGCGCGTGACCGCCTTCATCTCCTATATGGAAGAGAACTATCCGAATATGGAACTGGTCGGTCGCCAGGCCACCAACCAGGATAGCAACGCGGCCTATCGCGCCACCGCGTCCATTCTCCAGGCCAATCCCGAACTCGACGCCATGTGGATCCCTGAAGCGGGCTCCGCTGAAGGCGCCGTCGCGGCGGTTCTCGAAGCCAAGGCCGACGTGCTCATCATGCATGCCGACGTCACCCCGACGACGCTCGAGCACATCAAGGCCGGCAATATCCACATGGCGCTCAATCCCAACCAGGGCATCCAGGGTTTCATGGGCTTCGTCGCCACCTTCATGGCAGCCCATTCGGACATGTTCGACCCGTTCAACGACTACAAGGTCTCCGGCTACAACCCCATGCAGATCCCCTTCGTGGACAACGGCTTTGCCGTGATCACCAAGGAAAACGCCGACTCGTTCGACCTCGGCGTCTACATGGAAGGCCGCGATCCCACCTGATCCCCTTGTTTCCTGACGAACCGCTCGCGCCGGACCATTTGGGTTCGGCGCAGGCACCAGGTGCAATGCGAGCGACGACCATGTCCGATGTCATTCTCAAGGTGAGCCATCTCAGCAAGGCCTTTGGTGCAATCCAGGCCCTGCGCGATGTGCAGTTCGAGCTGCGGCGCGGTGAAATCCATGCGCTGGCAGGCGAGAACGGCGCCGGCAAATCGACGCTGATGAACATCATCGACGGCATTCTGCAGCCCGATAGCGGCGAGATCAGCCTCGATGGCCGCCCGGTGCGCATATCGTCGCCCGCCGCCGCCCAGCGCCTCGGCATCGGTCTCGTGCATCAGGAGATCGCGCTGTGTCCTGACATTACCGTTGCAGAAAACATCTTCATGGCGGCGACCAATGCGAGTCGCTTTCTTCTGGTCGACTATGCCGGGCTCCATCGCCGCGCCGCCGAAATCCTGTCCGGCCTCGGCGACATCGATCCCTCGGCGCTTGTCCGCAGTCTCTCGATCTCCCAGCAGCAGCTGGTCGAGATCGCCAAAGCCCTAACGCTCGATTGCCGTGTGCTGATCCTCGACGAACCCACGGCCGCCCTGACGGAAAAGGAAGCCACGGTCCTTTTCGCCATCATGCATAGGCTGGCAGCCGAGGGCATCGCCATCATCTATATCTCGCACCGCATGGCCGAAATCTTTGGCCATTGTGATCGGGTCTCGGTGTTTCGAGACGGCCAATATGTGGTCACCCACCAGGTGGCCGAAACCACGCCCACCGACATCGTCAATGCCATGGTCGGCCGCGTGGTGGACAATCGCTACCCAGCCAAATTCCAGGGCGACAGCCTCGCGGCGCCAGCCATTCTCGAAGTCGAGAACCTTTCGAGCCCCGGCCTCTTTTCCGATGTGAATTTCACGCTTCGCCGCGGCGAAATCCTCGGGTTCGGCGGCCTGATCGGCGCCGGCCGCAGCGAAATCGTCAAAGGCATCTGCCGCATCGATGAGACGGCCACCGGCACGGTGCGCCTCGAAGGCAAGCCACTCGACGCCCGCCGCTATCAGCAGAGCATCAAGGAAGGGCTGGTCTATCTATCCGAGGACCGCAAGGGCGATGGCCTGTTCCTCGACATGTCCATTGCCGCCAATGTCTCGGCGCTGCGCCTCGGCCTTGTCAGCAAGGGCGGCATCATCGATCAGCGCCGCGAAAACCAGCAGGCCAGCGATCTCGGCCGGCGCCTCAATCTCAAATGCGGCCATGTCCGCCAGCCGGTATCCGCCCTGTCCGGCGGCAATCAGCAGAAGGTGGCTATCGCCAAGATGCTCTCGGTCAACCCGAAGGTGATCTTCCTCGATGAGCCGACGCGTGGCGTCGATGTCGGCGCCAAGCTCGAAATTCACCGCATCCTGCGTGACCTCGCCAATGCCGGGGTCGGCATCGTGGTCATCTCGTCCGAACTGCCCGAATTGATCGGCGTCTGCGATCGCGTCCTCGTGGTGCGCGAAGGCCGCATCAATGGCGTGGTCTCGGGCGACGCCATGACCGAACAGAACATCATGTATCTGGCCTCAATAGACGCCGAACAGGCGCGGGCCGGGGGAGCAAGACCATGACCACTCAGATTGTCGAAGCACAGACGGGCAAGTCGCCGGGCAGTACCGGTTCCGGCTGGAAACGCCTCGCCGGCATGCGCGAAATCGGGTTGATCCTGATCATCCTGGCGCTCTTCGCCGCGATGTCCTTTGCCTCGCCCTATTTCCTCACCTGGGAAAACATGCGCGCCATGGCCATGGCCTTCGCCGTGGAAGGCATCGTGGTGGTCGGCATGACCATCCTGCTCATCTCCGGCGGCATTGACCTTTCGGTCGGTTCGGTCACTGCGTTGGCCATGGTCATCGCAGGCCTGCTGTTCCTCAACGGTGTCGATCCCTGGACGGCCTCGCTGATCGCCATTCTCGCCTGCACCGCCATCGGCGCGCTCATGGGCTTCTTCGTCACCAAGGTCGGTTTGCACCATTTCATCGTGTCGCTCGCCGCCATGGTGATTGCCCGCGGCGCCTGTCTCCTCGGCACTGGTGGACGTCCGCTCGGCCTCTTCACGCTACCACCTGAGTTCAAGTTCATCGGTCAGGGCTCGATCGGCGTCATTCCCGTCGTCATCGTGATCTTCGTGGTTGTTGTCGTCGCCTTCGACTTCATGCTGCGCCGCACCACCATGTTCCGGAAGGTTTTTTACACCGGCAGCAACGAGAAGGCGGCCGCCTATTCCGGCATCCGCACCAAGAAGGTGATCTTCCTCACAACGACGCTGTGCTCTGCCCTCTGCGGCTTTGCCGGGGTCATCTACATGGCCCGCTTCGGTTCGGCCCAGCCCACCTTCGGTGTCGGCATGGAACTCAACGTCATCGCCGCGGCGGTGATCGGCGGAGCAAGCCTTTCGGGCGGCTCGGGCACCATTTTTGGCGCCATCCTCGGAACGATCCTGCTTTCGGTGGTTTCGAGCTCGCTCGCCTTGCTCGACGTATCGGTCTACTGGCAGGACATTATCCGAGGATCGATCCTGCTCGCTGCCGTGACCATCGACCACTACCTCAGCAAGCGGCGCAGGTGATCCATGTTCAGGCGACTGGGTGACGAGATGACCGAAAACAGCGACTTCGAAGCAACGCGCCAGATCTACACCGTGCTCGTGATGCACTTCCTCGAGGGCCACAAGCAGTCTGACATTGCCGAGGCGCTGAACCTGTCGACCTCCAAGGTCAACCGGCTGATCGCCCAGGGGCGCAAGCAGGGCATGGTGCGGATCGAGATCGAGTCGCCTTTCCAGCGGCTCGTTGAAATCGAACGCCTGCTTGTCCAGGCCGCCGGTCTCGGCAGCGCCGTGGTCACGCCCACGGTGTCAGGCAATCTCGATACGACCCTGAAACAGGTCGGCCGTGCCGCCGCCAATCAATTGCTTGAATCGCTGCGCGACGGCGACGTCATCGCCATCACCGGCGGCAAGGCGGTCAGCGCCGTGGTCGACAATCTCGATCCCGAACGCACCTTCGATGTCACCGTCGTGCCGCTCACCGGCGGCGTGCAGGGCAAATACTATACCGACGTCAATCACCTGGCCTCGCGTCTCGCCGAACGGCTGGGCGGCAGCACCCATCTCGTCCATGCCCCGCTTTTTGCCGAAAGCATCGAGCAGCGCGACATGTTGATGGAACTGGGCTCGGTCAAGGAAGCGTTCCAGCTTGCCCGCAAGGCCGCCATTGCCCTCGTCGGTATCGGCTCCATCCAGACGCCGGGTTCGAGCTACTACGACCTTCATCCCGACTCCACGGCCGACCGCGAACGCCTGACCAAGAGCGGCGTCGTCGCCGAATTCCTGGCCCACCTCATCGGCGAAAACGGCGAAGTCGCCGACTACGCCCTCAATTCGCGCCTCGTGGCCCTGTCGCCCGGTGATCTCGCCGGCTGCCCAAAGGTCATCGGCGTTGCAGCCGGGGCCGAAAAGGTCCTGCCGATCCGCGCGGCCCTCCGCGGCCACTATCTCAATTCGCTTGTGCTCGACGAAGAAACCGCGGCCGGCGTGCTCGACAAGATGGAAAGTAAGCAGAATGTCGCCTGATGCGAACAAGCGAGAGATCGGCGCCTCCGGCATAAAGGCTTCGGCCATCGGCCTTGGCACCTGGGCCATTGGCGGCTGGATGTGGGGCGGTACGGAAGAATCCGAATCCATCGCTGCCATCCAGGCGTCCATCGATGCCGGCATAACCCTGATCGACACCGCCCCCGCCTATGGCCAGGGCCTTGCCGAAGAACTCGTCGGCCGCGCCATCAAGGGCCGCCGCGACAAGGTGGTGCTTGCCACCAAATGCGGCCTCGTCTGGCACACCACCAAGGGCCACCACTTCTTCGATTATGACGGCAAGCCCGTGCACCGCTATCTCGGCCGCGATGCCATTTTCTACGAGGTGGAACAGAGCCTCCGCCGCCTCGGCACCGATCACATCGATCACTACATCACCCATTGGCAGGACCCGACGACCCCAATCGCCGAAACCATGGACGCCCTTGTCGAGCTCAAGCAGCAGGGCAAGATCGGCTCCATCGGTGCCAGCAACGTCTCGGAAGCCGACCTCAAGGCCTATATCGCCACAGACGCGCTCGATGCGATCCAGGAGGAATATTCCATGGCCCGCCGCGGCATCGAGAGTACGCTGCTCCCGCTCTGTCGCGAGAACAACGTTTCGGTCCTCAGCTATTCCTCGCTCTCGCGCGGTCTTCTCACCGGCAAGGTCGGTGCCGATCGCGAGTTTTCGGGCGACGACCAGCGCCGCACCGACCCGCATTTTTCCCTCGGCAATCGCGAGAAGGTCGGCCGGCTAATGGCCGACATCGCCCCTATCGCTGCGGCTCATGGCGCCACGCCGTCGCAAGTCGTCATCGCCTGGACCATCAGGCAACCGGGCATCACTTTTGCCCTTTGCGGTGCGCGCAATGTCAGCCAGGCGCGCGAAAATGCGGGGGCCGCCGAAATTGACCTGAGCCCGGACGAAATCACCACCATCAGCGAGGCCGTCACCCGGCAACTCGTCCAGCTCGACGCCTGACCGAACCCAAAGCACCGAACTTTTCAACGCTGTCGCAAGACAGCGAGGGGTACTCTATTGTCTCAACAACGACGCGACAGTTTCGAACAGATCGGTGCCGATGGCGCCTTCGACGTCATCGTCGTGGGTGGTGGCATCAACGGGATCGGCGTTTATCGCGAGCTGGCCCTGCAAGGCCTGCGCGTGCTCCTCGTCGAGCGCAACGATTTCGCCTCCGGCTGCAGCGCCGCCCCCTCGCGCATGATCCACGGCGGCCTTCGCTATCTCGAAAACGGCGAGTTCTCCCTCGTCCGCGAATCCCTCCGCGAGCGCGATGCCCTGCTTGCCAACGCCCCCCACATGGTGCGGCCATTGCCGACCACCGTCCCCATCACCTCGCTTTTTTCCGGCCTTCTCAACGGCGCGGCGAGTTTCCTCGGTTTTTCCGGCCGGCCCGCCCCACGTGGCGCCGTACCGATCAAGATCGGCCTCTGGCTCTATGATTGGACCACCCGCAACCGCCGCGTCTTGCCGCCGCATAGTTTTCGTACCGCTGCTGAAACATTCAAGACCTGGCCCAAGCTCACGCCGCGCCTCACCTATTCCGCCACCTACTACGACGCTTGGATCAGCTATCCCGAGCGCCTGGCCCTCGAACTCGTGCTCGATACCAAGCGCCTCGCGCCAAACAGCCTCGCGCTCAACTATGCCGAACTGGTGCCCGAAAACGGCGGCTATGCTCTCCTCGACAAGCTGACCGGCCGCCGCTTCCCCGTCTCCGCCCGCGCCATGGTCAACGCCACCGGCGCCTGGCTCGATGAGTCCCTTGTCGCCCTCGGTGCCGCCAAAAAGGACCACGAGAACTTCGTCTCCGGCACCAAGGGCTCCCACATAGTGCTCGACAATCCCGCGCTCTTCGAAGCGCTGGGCGGGCACATGATCTTCTTCGAGAACGAAGACGGCCGCGTCTGCATCGTCTTCCCCTATCTGGGCCGCGTGCTCGCCGGCGCCACCGACATCCGCGTCGATAGCGCCGAGCGCGTCGCCTGCTCGGATGAAGAACGCGACTATATCATCGGCGCCCTGCGCGGCGTTTTCCCCGCGCTGACAATCACATCCGAACAGGTCGTCTTCAGCTTCAGCGGCATTCGCCCGCTACCGCGCAGCGACCAGCAATTCACCGGCCGCATTTCGCGCGGTCATTTCGTGCACCGCATCGACGGCGACGTACCGCAATTCTGCATGGTCGGCGGCAAGTGGACCACGTTCCGCGCCTTCGCCGAACAGACCGCCGACGCGGTTCTGGAAGCCCTCGGCCAGGAGCGCCTCGCGGACACGCTGGCCCTTCCCATCGGCGGCGGCGAGAACTTCCCCAAGAGCCCGGCCGATCTCGTCCAGCGCCTGACTTCGCGTCACGGCATCGCGACAGATCGCGCCACCCGCCTCGTCGACCTCTACGGTTCCCGCGCCGAAGACGTCCTGGTCTTCTGCCGCGCCTGCACGGACGACGAACCGCTCGACTCCGGCACAACGCTGACGTCAGCCGAGATCGTCTTCCTCACCCGGCATGAACATGTCGCCGATCTCGCCGATCTCGTGCTCCGCCGCCTGCCGCTCGCCATCACTGGGGCGATCTCGGCCAGCCGCATCGCTGCCATCGCCGCTATTGCCGCAGCCGAACTCGGCTGGAGCGCCACCGAAACCGCCGCGCAAATCGCCCGGCTCACAAACGAACTCGCAACCTATCACGGCGTCACCGCAGAAATGCTGGCGCTGAGGACCGACGAAAGGAACCAGCCATGCGCGTGAGCAGCAAGGCCCGAATGAACCGACTCTTTGCCAATGGCGGCTGCCTCGACGTCGCCATCGACCACGGCGTCTGCAACGAACCGAGCTTTCTTCAGGGTCTCGAAGACATGGCCGGCGTCGTCGATGCCCTCGTTGACGCCAAGCCCGACGCCATCCAGATGGCCTATGGCCAGGCCGACCTGCTGCAGTCCCGCCCGGGCAAGGACAAGCCCGCGCTCGTGATGCGCATCGACATGGGCAATCCCTACAATGCTCAGCGCCACAGGGTCATGTGGTCCATGCTGCAGAACCACGAAGAGCCCATCATCGGCGCGCTCGAAATGGATGCCGCCTGCGTGGTGGTCAATCTCTTCATGCTGCCCGACGAGCCCGAGCTTTTCCGCCAGTGCGTCGCCAATATCAGTCGCGTGCGCGCCGACTGCCTCAAATACGGCATGCCCCTGATGATCGAGCCTCTGGTCATGCTCCCCAATGATATTCGCGGGGGCTATCAGGTCGATGGCGATGCCGAAAAGATCGTCACCCTCGTGCGCCTCGCCTCAGAAATGGGCGCCGATATCATCAAGGCCGACCCAACCGACAATCCCGATGATTTCCACCGCGTGGTCGAAGCTGCCCGCGTGCCGGTTCTGGTGCGCGGCGGGGGCAAGGAGGACCTCAAGGCCGTGCTCGCGAAATCAGCCCGCTTGATGGGGCAGGGCGCCAAGGGCATGGTCTACGGGCGCAATATCTATCAGCATGCCAATCCGCGCGCGGTCGTATCCGCCCTGATGGCGATCATTCATCAGGGCGCCAGCGGCGAGCAAGCCTGGGACGTGTACAATGGCTAATCCGCAACGCTACCTCCTCGGCCTCGACGCGGGGAACACCGTCATCAAGGCCGTGCTCTTCGATCTCGCTGGGCGCCAGATCGCCGCCCACAGTCTCGATGGCGCGACCCACAAGCCGGCCGCCGGCATGGTGGAGCGCTCCGTCGGCGAACTCTGGGCCAATGCCCAGATCGCCATTGCCCGCTGCATCGAAACCGCTGGGATCGACCCCAACGAGATCGCCGCGATCGGCACGGCGGGCCATGGCAATGGCCTCTATCTTCTCGATCGCGCCAACCAGCCGCTCCTGGGTATCCAATCCCTCGATAGCCGTGCCGCTGCGCTGGCCGCTGCCACCGACGAGGCCGTCGGCGCCGCGCTCCACGCCGTCTGCCTCCAGCGCCCCTGGCCCTCGCAGACCCCGATGCTGCTCGCCTGGCTCAAGCAGAACCGCCCCGAAATATACGCTCAGGCCGGCACCTTGCTCTATGCCAAGGACGTGATCACCTGGCACCTGACCGGGACGCTCGCCACCGACATTTCCGATATGTCCGGCGCCGGCCTCCTGCGGCTGCCCGAGGCCGAATATGACGACGAGCTTCTTCGCCTCTACGGCCTCGAAGACGCCCGCCATCTCCTCCCCGCCCTGCATCAGCCGAGCGCCATCGTCGGCACCGTCACCTCTGACGCCGCCGCTGCAACCGGCCTTGCCGCCAGCACGCCGGTCGTCGCCGGTCTCTTCGACGTCGTCGCCTCCGCCATGGGCTCTGGCGCCGCCCTGCCGGGTTCTGCCTCGGTCGTTGCCGGTAGCTGGTCGATCAACCAGGTCTTTTCCGATACCCCGGTGCAAGACGACCGCGTCTTCATGGTCGCCGCCTATGGCCCCTCGCGCTATGCCAATATGGAAAATAGCGCCACGTCGGCCGCCAATCTCGAATGGTATGTCCGCACCCTAATCGAGCGTGGCCACCATCACGACGACCCGTTCGGCGTCGTCAACGCGCTCGTCGGCGAAACCACCCCATCCCCCGATGATCCGCTGTTCCAGCCTTTTATCTATGGTGGCCGGCTCGGTGCCCACTATCGCGGCGGCTTCTTCGGCCTTGCCGGCTGGCATGGCGAGGGCCACATGCTGCGCGCGCTCTTCGAGGGGGTCATGTTCGAGCATCGCCGCCATATCGGCGTTCTGGCCGACGCCGGCGTCGGCCTCTCGCAAGCCGTGCTCTCGGGCGGCGGCGCTCGCTCGCCCCATTGGCCGCAAATGTTCGCCGATGGCCTCGGCGTGCCCGTAACCGTCGCTGAAGCTCGCGAAACCGGTGCGCTTGGCGCCGCCATGATGGCCGCCATCGGGGTCGGCATCTATCCCGACGAAATCACCGCCGCTGCCGAAATGACCCGGCCGGTAAGAACCTACCAGCCACAAGCCGATATGGGCCGGCACTATAACAGGCGCTACCATGCCTGGACCGAACTTAACGCGGCGAGCCAAATTGCTTGGCGTGCGCTGGCGGAGCCCCCGCATGCAGATTGACGGCCAATATGACTACATTATCGTCGGCGCGGGCACGGCGGGCTGCGTGCTCGCCAACCGCCTGACGGAGGATCCGCGCAACCGCGTGCTCCTCCTCGAAGCCGGTGGCAGCGACAACTACCACTGGGTCAACATCCCCGTGGGCTACCTCTATTGCATCGGCAATCCGCGCACCGACTGGATGATGAAGACCGCCTCCGAACCCGGCCTCAATGGCCGCTCGCTGGTCTATCCGCGCGGCAAGGTTTTGGGCGGCTGCACCTCGGTCAACGGCATGATCTATATGCGCGGCCAAGCGGCGGATTATGACCGCTGGCGCCAGGCCGGCAATGTCGGCTGGGGCTGGGACGATGTCCTGCCATATTTCCGCAAGTCCGAAGACCACCATGGCGGCGAAAGTGATCTCCATGGCTCCGGAGGCGAATGGAAAGTGTCGCGGCAGCGCCTCCGCTGGGACATTCTGGAAGCCGTGCAAAAGGGCGCCGAGGAATTCGGCATCCTGCCGCGCGCAGATTTTAACGACGGCAACAACGAAGGCTCCGGCCTATTCGAGGTCAATCAGGCCGGCGGCCGCCGCTGGAACACGGCCCGCGGTTTCCTGCGTCCGGCCCTCAAGCGTCCAAATCTGCGCCTCCTCACCAAGGCCGAGACCCAGTCACTAATCCTCGAAGGTCGCCGCATCGTTGGTGTTCGCTTCCTTCAGGGCGGACAGCTCCGCGAGGCGAGGGCAGGGCGCGAAGTGCTCCTCGCCGCCGGCGCCATCAATTCCCCAAAACTGCTCGAACTCTCCGGCATCGGCCGCCCGGACATCCTGCAGGCGCACGGCATTCCCGTGCGGCACGCCATGAGCGGCGTCGGTGAAAACCTGCAGGACCACCTGCAGATCCGCACCGTCTATCGCGTCACCGGCGCGCGCACCCTCAACACGCTCTTCCATAGCCCCCTGGGCAAGGCGCAGATCGGGCTCCAATACGCCCTGATGCGCAGCGGCCCCATGTCCATGGCGCCGAGCCAGTTCGGCATGTTCACCAAGTCGGATCCGTCGCTCGACACGCCCGATCTCGAATATCACGTCCAACCGCTCTCAACGAACCGGCTGGGGGAGCCGCTGCACGACTTCCCGGCCATCACCGTCTCGGTCTGCAATCTGCGGCCGCACAGCACCGGCAATGTGCACATCACCAGCACCGATCCGCAGATCCAGCCCGATATCCGCCCGAACTATCTCTCCGCCGATCACGATCGCCAAGTCGCTGTTCGTTCGGTGCAACAGGCCCGCCGCATCATGACGGCCAGAGCGCTCCAGCGCTATCGCCCCGAGGAAATCCTGCCGGGCCCAAAGGTCGAGAGCGAAGCCGACCTGCTCCACAGCATCGGCGACATCGCCACCACCATCTTCCACCCCGTCGGCACTTGCCGCATGGGTGTCGATGCCGAAGCCGTGGTTGCCCCCAACCTCCGCCTCAATGGCTGTGAGGGCCTCCGCATCGTCGACGCCTCCATCATGCCCCACATTGTCTCCGGCAACACCGCCAGCCCCGTCATCATGATCGCCGAAAAAGCAGCCGACCTGCTGAAGGCAGGCCGATAGTTTCGCAGCCGGCGTTCTGGTCGCTCATCCAACCGGATTGGTCTTGCGCCATTCCTCATATTCGCCGCGCGCATCCTGATGCAGCGGATAGTAGCGCTGGAGCGGTGCGCCCTGCTTGAGTTTCATGCGGGAAAAGTCTTCCCATTCGTGGTGCTGGCTTGAACGCTCGATGACTTCAGCGGCAAGGGCCGCCGGAACGCAGACCGCGCCGTCATCATCAGCGACGATGATATCGCCGGGCATGACCGTGACACCGCCACAGGCGATGGGCGTATTGACCGCAAAAGGCATGAGATTGGTCTGTGTGTGGAAATTCGGCGTCCAGCCACGGATCCACATCGGAATGTCGAGCTTGCTCAGGTTTGGCCGATCGCGCAGGGCGCCGTCGATCACCATTCCCGCGCCGCCGCGGCCGCGGAAATAGGTCGACATCATGTCGCCAAGCACACCGGCCGTCATGTCGCCGCGTGCGTCAACCACGACAATGTCGCCCTCCTGCACATGATAGAGCACATGGCGGTGGAGCTGTTTTTCCGGGTCCGAATATTCGCCGTCGCCGTATAGGTCCTCGCGCTTGGGCATGAATTGCAGCGTCAGCGCCGGGCCGGCTATGGCCTTGCCGAACTGCTGTGCTACGGGGCCGAGAATGTGGCAATTGCGAATGCCCATATGTGCCAGCGTCGAGGAGGCCGAGGCGGCCCCGACAGCCAGTATGCCGGCGATAAGGTCTTTGGACGGACGGACGATATCAGGCGTATGCGTCATGATCTTGCTGCCTACCAGTTGGTGACCGAGCCGTCATTGCGGCGGAGATGCGGGGCTTCCCAGAATTTGAAGGTTTGGCGTTTGACCGCCTCTTCATCGACTTCGACGCCGAGACCCGGCGCAGTCGGCACGTCATAGACCGCGCCGCGCAACTGCGGTTGGACCGGGAAGATCGAGCCATCGCCAAAACCGTTATAAAGCTCACCGGGCGAGGCGCGGGTTTCGAGCCAGGAGAAGTTGGGGACTGCGGCGCTGAAATGGAGGGTCGCGGCGGTACAGATCGGCCCCAGCGGATTGTGCGGCATCACGTCGACATAGTGGGCTTCGCTCCAGCCCGCGACTTTCATGGACTCGGTGAGGCCGCCGACATTGCAGATGTCGATGCGATTGAACTGGTGAATGTCCCGCTCGATATAGGGGAGGAACTGCCATTTGCTGGCAAACTCCTCGCCAATGGCGAAGGGAATGTCGGTCATTCTGCGGAGGGCTTCGTAAGCCTCCGGCGTTTCGTCACGGATCGGCTCTTCGAGGAAATCCAGCGTGCCGCTGGGCATCTTCTGGCAGTAACTCGCGGCTTCGGCGACGCTGAGGCGGTGGTGATAGTCGATGCCGAGCACCACTTCATCGCCCAGGGCTTCGCGGGTTTTGACGCACCACTTTGCGGTTTCAGCGATGCTGGCGCGTGGCTCGAAGATCTGCGGATTTTCGTGGCCGTGGGGGAAGAGGCGAATGGCGTTCCAGCCGAGCTCCATCAGCTCCTTGGCCTGGTCGATCATCTGCGGGCCACAGGGGCCGCGGACGGTCGCGAAAGTAGGGAT
The DNA here is from genome assembly GCF_000743575.1 of Devosia riboflavina. GTDB lineage: Bacteria > Pseudomonadota > Alphaproteobacteria > Rhizobiales > Devosiaceae > Devosia > Devosia riboflavina. Next base: position 164,183 of record NZ_JQGC01000006.1, read on the forward strand.
GTGGTCACGCTGTTTGCCTCCGAGCAGTTCGTAGACCGGCACGCCGAGCGCCTTACCCTTGATGTCATGGAAGGCGAGATCGAGGGCCGACATGGCGGCGGTGAGGACGCGGCCGCCTTCGAAATATTGGCTGCGATACATTTCCTGCCACAGCGCGCCAATGGCCATCGGGTCGCGGCCGATAAGAAACTCGCGAAAATGCTCGAGCGCGCCGACGACCGCCTTCTCGCGGCCGGAGAGGCCGCTTTCGCCCCAGCCATAAATGCCTTCGTCGGTCTCGACCTTGACGATGAGCTGGTTACGCGTGCCGACCCAGGTGGGGTAGGGGATGATATTGGTGATCTTCATCCCGTCAGCTCCAGGTCCGGTCCCAGCTATATTCGTGGTCCCACTGGTCGGTCGGCTGCCAGATGCCGGTGACGCCCTCTTGCAAGTGCTGGCCGATCAGCTCGTCATTGATGTCGTCGATGCCGAGGCCCGGCTTGTCGGGGACGGTGATGAAACCGTCCTTCACTACGGGTTTGGGGAGGCCGATGGCGATGTCGTCCCACCAGTCGACGTCGACCGAGTGATATTCGAGCGCCATGAAATTCTCAGTCGCGACAGCGACATGGGCGGCGGCCATGCAAGCGACAGGGCTTTCGGCCATGTGGATGGCCATGGCGACGCCGTGGTCTTGCGCCATGTCGCCGATCTTCTTGGTCTCGAGAATGCCGCCGGAAGTCAGGAGGTCCGGGTGGATTATGGAGATGCCGGATTTCAGCAGCGGCTCGAAACCTTCCTTGAGGTAGATGTCTTCGCCGGTGCAGATCGGAACCGTGGTGGCTTGCTGAAGCTGTTGATATTGCTCGGTATATTGCCAGGGGATGACATCTTCGAGCCAGGCGGGGGCGTATTTCTCGATGCGTTTGGCGAGGCGGATGCCGCTTTGGAGGGAAATGTGCCCGACATGGTCGATGGCGAGGGGGATTTCGTAGCCGATCACCTCGCGGACCTGGTGGATATATTCTTCAAGCAATTCAAGGCCTTGCTCGGTGAAATTGAGGCCGGTGAAAGGGTGACGGACATTGTGGACATCATAGACCGCGTTGCGGGCGCGGCGGTCGTCCATGGTTTTTCCGGCGCCGCGGCTGGGGTGGATGCGGTAGCCTTCCAAGGAGCCGGCGGGGGCAACGACGGAGCCGGGCGTGTCGACGACCTGCATGAGGCCGAGGTCCATCTTGAGGAAGGTGAACCCTAAATCCATGCGTTCTTTCAAGCGCTTACCAGTTTCGGTGCCGCTCGGGACAGTGGCGTCGGTGTCGCAATACATGCGGACCTTGTCGCGGAATTTGCCGCCGAGCATCTGGTAGATCGGGACGCCGTAGGCTTTGCCAGCCAGGTCCCAGAGGGCGATCTCGACGGCAGAGACGCCGCCGCCTTGGCGGCCGTGTCCGCCGAACTGCTTGATTCTCCTGAACAATCTGTCGACGTCGCAGGGGTTTTCGCCGAGGAGGCGGCTCTTAAGCATAAGCGCATAAGTGGCGCTGGCGCCGTCGCGGACTTCGCCGAGGCCGACAAGGCCTTGATTGGTATAGATTTTCAGGATTGCGCTGGTGAAGGGAGCGCCGACGATTTCGGCGACGCGCATGTCGGTGATGCGCAATTTCGACGGTTTTGAGCGGGTGTTGACGCGGTTTAGGGCTTCCTCGGGACGATGCATTTGGGACGCTCTTCGGAGGTGAGTTGGTTAGCGGACTGTTAGCGCTGAGGTTGTCTCAGCGTCGAATAGGTGGACGCGCTCCTGATCGAACTCGATCCAGACGGGTTCGTCGGGGGAGAGATGCACGCTCGGGTCGACACTGATGTTAACGACGGCCTCGGCGATGAAGACCTGGGCGAAGGTGACATCGCCCGTCGGCTCCACTGTGTAGATCTTTCCCGGGACGGAACCCGACACCTGCATCTTGTGCAATTTGAGGGTCGAGTGCCGGGCGCCGAGGACGACGTTTTTGGTCGTCGAGGATAACGCTTTTCGGGCGTTGGCGGGGGAAAGGGGGAGTTCCCAGCCTTCGGCGCTCTGGAGAACCACTTCGGTGCCGCGCGACACGGCTTGGAGCGAAATCAGGCTCATGGCCGGGCTGCCGACGAAGCTGGCGACGAACATGTTCACCGGATTGGCGAAGACCTGCGCTGGCGTATCGTATTGCTGCAGGAAGCCGCCGTTCATCACCGCCATCTTGTCGGCCATGGTGACGGCTTCGAGCTGGTCGTGGGTGACGTAGATGATGGTGGCGCCGAGGTTGTGGTGGAAGCGCTTGATCTCGCTGCGCATCTGCACGCGCAGCTTGGCGTCGAGATTGGACAGCGGCTCATCCATCAGGAAAACCAGCGGGTCGCGAACGAGGGCGCGGCCCAGGGCGACACGCTGCTGCTGGCCGCCGGAGAGTTCGCGGGGTTTTCGCTCCAAGAGGTGCGTGATGTCGAGTATGCGAGCGGCTTCGGCGACTTTTGAGGCGATCTCGGCCTTGGGCAGTTTTCGCATCTGCAGCGGGAAGGCGAGATTGCTGAAGACCGTCTTGTTGGGATAGAGCGCGTAATTCTGGAACACCATGGCGATGTCCCGGTCCTTGGGGTCGAGGTCGTTGACCACGCGATTTCCGATGGCGATGTCGCCGCCCGAAATGGGCAGCAATCCGGCGATCAGGTTGAGCGTCGTGGTCTTGCCGCAGCCGGAAGGGCCGACCAGCGCGACGAATTCGCCATCATTGACGGTAAAGCTCACGTCGTTGACGGCGTAGAGGCTGCCGTAATTCTTCATGACGTGCTCAAGGACCACCTCGGCCATCGACAAAACTCCTAATGTTTGACGGCGCCTTCGGTGAGGGCCTGCACGAAGTATTTCTGGAGAACGAGGAAGAGCACGACGACCGGCACGCTCATCATGAAGGTCGCCGCCATCAGGCCCGGCCAGTCGGTGGCGTTCTCCGAGAAGAAGCGCTGGATGCCGACGGGCAGGGTCATTTGGTCGTGCTTGGTGAGGAAGGTGTAGGCGTAGATGTATTCGTTCCAGGCGCCGATGAACGAGTAGATCGCGGTGGCGATGATACCAGGCGTCGAAAGCGGCATGACGATGTAGAGGAAAGCCTGGAAGCGGGTGGCGCCGTCGATGCGCGCGGCCTGTTCGAGCTGGATCGGGATGTTGTCGTAAAAGCCCTTGAGCAGCCAGATGGCGAGTGGCAGCCCGAAAGTGAGATAGGTCAGGATCAGCGAGCCGTGGGTGTTCACAAGGCCCAGAAGGCGCATCAGGATGAAGAGCGGCACGAGGAAGACGATGGCCGGGAACATGTTGCGCAGCAGCACCGAGAAGAACAGGAAGGTGCGGCCGGGAAAACGGAAGCGCGAGAAGGCATAGGCGGCAGGGACTGCGACGATGATGGCGAGGATCGTGGTGGCGGTGGAAACCCAGAGGCTGTTCCAGAAGTAGCGCAGGAAATCCTGGCCGATGCTGTTTCGCGGATCGAGCAGCCGCGCATAGTTCTCGAGCGTCGGCGAGGCCGGCCACCATTGCGGTGGATATTGCATGGCGGCGAAGCCGGTTTTCAGCGAAGTGATCAGCATCCAGGCCATTGGCATGGCGGTGAAGATCAAGAGCAGCACGAGGAAGACGCGGCCCGACCAGCGCCAGTAGTCGACGGGCTTTTTGGTGACGGGGCGGATGCGGGTGGATGTGGCGTCGGTCATGCGAGCTCTCCTCCGACGGATGGCGCGAGGGGCGTCGGGGTCTTGCCTTCGATCCCCTTCCGCTGGGGCGAAGTTGCTAGACGTGATTGAACCTCACCCATTGAGCGTGGCGGCACCCCCTCCCAACCTCCTCGCCTCAAATCGCTCCACCGGAGCGATTTGGCCTCCGGCACGGGTCGGAGCCCATCAAGGGGGAGGTGCCGATCGAGCGTGGGGCGGTATCTGTGCAAGAGCCACCGGCCCGGCACCCTCCCCCTTGATGGGGAGGGGGGAGACGCGGTTGATGGCCCGGTGGGTGTCGCACCCCCACCCTTGATCCCTCCCCACAAGGGGGAGGGAGACGATGGAGCCAAGGCGCTAAAGCTCGTGGTCATGCGCCGGCCCTCTTGTCGTCGCCGCGGGTCAGGGCGCGGACGTAGAAGTAGCCAAGGGTCATCATGATGATGAAGAGAAGCACCGAATAGGCGGCGGCCGCGCCCCAGCGCTGGCGACCGAAGGCGAGCTGATAAATCTGGGTGATCCAGATATCGGACGAGCCCGCCGGACCGCCGCCGGTCATGATGAAGGGGATGATGAAGGAGTTGAAATTCTGCACCGTCAGCAGCAGCACCGTGACGGTGGAGACGCCCGCTAGGTGCGGGAAGGTGACGTGCCAGAAGCGCTGCCAGGCATTGGCGCCATCGACCTTGGCGGCGCGCAGCAATTGCTCCGGAACCGTTTGCAGGCCCGCCATCAGCATGATCATGGCGAAGGAAAATTCCTTCCAGACATTGACCACGATCAGCGAGGCGAGGGCGGTGGAGGTGTTGTCGATGAAATTGATCGGCTCGTCTGTGAGGCCGACCTGGACCATGAAGGCGCCGATGGCGCCGAAATCGGAATGGTAGAGCCACTTCCAGACATAGGAGGCGGCAACGGCGCTGACGACCCACGGGATGAGCAGGATGGCGCGCAGCACGCCGCGGCCGACGAATTCGCGATGCAGCGATAGGGCGGCGCCGAGACCCAGGAAGAAGGCGAAGAGGGTTGAGAAGAACGTCCAGATCAGGGTTTGCCAGGTGACTTTCCAGAACGAACCGCTGGTGAGGATGGTTGTGTAATTGTCGAGCCCGATGAACACCTTGTCGCGCAATTGCAGGCTGGCGGGCGTTTTGAAGAAGCTCAGCTCGATCGTGTAATAGACCGGATAGGCGATGACGATGAGCATCACCACGATGGCCGGGAGCACATAGAGATAGTCGGCGCGTTGCTTCCACATGCGGGCGGGCAGGCTGGCGCGCTTGGCCACCGGCATTGGGCGGTCGGTGAAGATGGCAGGCCCGGATACGCTCATGGTGATCGTTCCTGTGTGCTCTGAAACGCTTGGCGAATTGCAGTGCTGCCCATTGCGCGGAGGCTAACCTTGGACTGGCACGATCCCTCGGCGCCCACCGTGTCATCCCCGCGCAAGCGGGGACCTCCGTTTCTAAACAGGGGTTCCCGCTTTCGCGGGAATTACACCGCAGTTGGGACGAATGACGGTGTCGACTGGGACCTCGTCGGCCCCAGTCGACCGATGGCTACATGCCGCTCATCAGTTCTTCGACCTTGGCCGCTGCATCATTGGCGGCGTCTTCGACGCTCATGGTGCCGGTAAGAGCATTCTGCAGCATGTCGGGCACGATGATGTTCATGATCTCAGGCGCATAGGGCTGGACCGGGAACGGGATGCCGTTGGGCAGCATGGAGGTCGTGACGTCCAGGAACTTGATGGTGTCCAGACGTTCCTTCATCCATTCGGTCTTGAAGCCGCCGAGGTGGCCGGGATTGGAGCCGACCCAGGAGAGCTTGGTTGACCATTCAGGGCTCGTCCACATGCAGATCAGCGCCTTGACCGCCTGTTCGTCGATGGCGCCGCCATCGACATATTCCGGCTTCACGACGTGGATGTTGGAGCCGCCAAACACCACGGCGCGACGGGCCGGGCCTTCGGGAAGCAGGCCGTAGCGCATGTTTTCGACCACGGCGTCAGCCGTTGCCTTGTCGGCGCCGGTTGCCTTGGAGGCGAGGTCGAGCATTTTGGCATATTCGGCCGGGTGGGCGATCATCATGGCGAGCTGGCCGGCGATGAATGGCGCCTGGTTTTCGGCCTGAGTATTGGTCAGGGCCGAAGTCGGCACGGACTGGTCCCGGACATACATGTCATAGGCAGCCTGGAGGGCAGCCTTGGAACCGTCATTGTTAAGCTCGACGGTTTCATAAGCGGGTTCCGCCGAGGTTTCGTCTAGCGCGCCGCCGCCATAGGCCCAGAGCTGGGGCATGAAGCGGAAAGGCGTATTGCCGGCATTCTGCTTGGCAACGAGCCCATAGCCGGCAATGCCGAGCTTGTCGTGAATCGTCTTGGAATAGGTGACGACGTCGTCCCAGGTCTTGGGCGGGCTTTCCGGATCGAGCCCGGCATCGGCAAAAATCTTGGCGTTCCAGATGAAACCCATGGTCTCGTTATTGGTCGGGATGCCGTAGGTTTCGCCTTCCCAGGTGACGGACTTGAGGGCGCCGGGCCAGAAATCGCCGGTGGTGTAGCCGACATCTTCGGGTTTCAGCGGATTGAGATAGCCCTTTGCCGCAAACTCCACGCCGCCGAGAATCTGGAGGCGCACGACCATCGGCGCAGCATTGCCGAGCAGGGCGGTGCGGAACTTGTCGAGCAGTTCATTATAGGTGATCGACTGAACGTCAGTCTGGATATTGGGATAGGCCACCTTGAAGGCTTCCCAGAAGGCCTTGTCCTGATCGTGGGCGATCTGCGGATCGGCCTCGAAGGGGCCGGTGTACCAATAGCTCACCTTGCCGGCATAGTCGTTTGGCACGACGGCGCCGCAATCTGCGGCGGTGTCATAGGTCGCCGTGCCGGCAATGGATTTGATGTATTCCGGCGACCACTGGCTGAGATCGACCGACTGCGCATAAACGGTCGTCGACATCAGAGAGGCGGTGGTCAAACCGGCCAAGGCATAGGCAACGACTTGCCGACGATACGGCGAGCCAGACCGCCGAACGCGGTCCTGCATGTTCGTCATCGATAGTCCTCCTCGGTTGGATGCGGGCGTGTTCGCACGGCATCCGCGGCGTCCCGCCGCTAGGTCCTCCGGGGCCGGGCTTGTGCCCGTGTCTCCCGGCAGGGACAGTTCCAGACGCAAACTTATCTGTCAATATCTGTTGGATCGTACATTATTTCACATTTTTGATGTGCATTATCCCGCTTGGAATCTCATGAGAAGGCGCATAAACCATGCTTCATGACCGCGACTGCCGCCGACGACACCAATGAATTCGCTGCTTCCGAGCAGCCGCTATCGATCTATGAGCTGATCCGGGAGGATATCATTTCCGGGCGCCTGGAGCCCAATGCCCGGCTCAAGGTTGCCGACCTTGCAACGCGCTATGGCACCTCGACAAATCCGATCCGCGAGGCGCTGCAGCAATTGCGCGGCGAGGATTTTGTGGTCATGGAGCCCAATCGAGGGGCGCGGGTGCGGCCGATCGACGAGGCCTTCGTGCGCGACATCATCGAGATCGAGGTGCTGATCGAGCCGGCGCTGACCAAGTGGTTTTGCTCGATCGCGACCGATGCCGACATTGTCGATCTCGAAGCGGCGCAGGCGGAAATCGAGGCGCATAATTTTGCCGATCCAAAACATCACGGCGAACTGGATACGCGCTTTCACCAGCTCATCTATGACCGCCACTACAACCGCCATGCGGCCGACCTCTGGTGGAAGCATCGCGAGATCTTGCGGGCCATCAGCCGGCGCTTTCCGACGTCGCTGAGCCGCCGCCAGGCGGTGTTGCGCGAGCACCGGGAGTTGATCGAAGCGATCCGGGCGCAGGATGCCGACAAGGCCGCCGAAGTCGTGGCGCGGCATGTCGAGGGGTCGGGCCGGCACATCATCGAACAAATGGGCGTTGCCAAGCGGAACGGGCCGAGGAGGGGTTCCGCCTAGGGCGAATCTAGGGAGAAAGCCAATGAAAATCACGGACTTGCGCTGCGCCGTCATAGGGCGCCACCCGATCGTTCGTGTCGTGACGGACGAGGGCATCTATGGGCTGGGGGAGGTGGAGTTCACCAAGCCGTACCTGAAGCCATGGGTGTTGCATTTTCGCGATGCGCTGATCGGGGAGGACCCGACCGACGTCGAGCGCTGCATGCTGAAAATCCGGCAGCGCGGTTCGTTCAAGCCCTATGGCGCGGCGGTCAGCGCCATCGAGCATGCGCTTTGGGACATTGCCGGCAAGGCGGCCAATGTGCCGGTCTACAAGCTCTTGGGCGGCAAGGTGCGCGACAAGGTGCGGGTCTACAATGGCTCCATTCGCAAGAAGCGCACGGGGGATCGGCCGGAGGATTATGCGGCCGATGTGAAGTGGATGATGGAGCGGCCGGAAAACTTCTTCATGGTGAAGCAGGGGATCAGCTTCCACTCTAATATGAAGGATTCGGTGGACGATTTTCACTATGGCCCGCGCCAGACCAAGGCCGGCTATCACGGCGCGATGGATCAGGGGCAGATTTCCGAGCATGGCTTCAACCATATGCTCGAATGCGTCATCGCCATGAAGGAAGTGTTGGGGGACAAGGTGAGCCTGGCGCTCGATTGCGGGCCGGGCTGGTTCCTCAACGACGCCATCCGATTTGCGCAGGCGACGGAAAAGTACAACCTGATGTGGTTGGAAGACATGCTGACCGGGGACTATGTGCCTTGGGTCAATCCGCAGGCCTATCGCGAGCTGACGGTGTCGACATCGACGCCGATCCATACGGGCGAGCAGATCTATCTCAGGCACAATTTCAAGGAGTTGATCGAGACGCAGGCGGTGCGGGTTGTGGGGCCTGATCCCGCGGATATCGGCGGCATTGCGGAGCTGAAGTGGGTCGCCGAGCACGCCTATATGCACTCGATCATGATGGCGCCGCATGGCACGGCCAATGGGCTGCTGGGGCTCGGTGCGCTGATCAATGTGTGCGCGACGCTGCCAGCAAACTATATCGCGTTTGAATATCCGAGCGCGTCTGACCCGTGGTGGGAGGATATCGTCATCGGGCTGCCAAAACAGATCGTGAAGAATAGTCACGTCGATCTGTTGGAAGCGCCGGGGCTGGGGCTCGACATCGACCCGGAAGGGGCGAAAAAGTATCTGGCTGAAGAGGATGCTGGCTTCTTCGACTAGAAGGGATTTTGGATGAAATACCGTTATCTGGGCCGCTCGGGCCTGTTGGTGTCGCGGCTGTGCCTCGGCACCATGACCTTCGGGAACAGCCAATGGGGCTGCGATCAGGAGGGGGCGAGCGCGATTGTCAGGCGTTTTGTCGAAGGTGGCGGCAATTTCATCGATACGGCGGATGGCTATAGCGGCGGCGAGTCCGAACGCATGCTGGGTGTCGCGCTCAGGGATTTCGCACGCGACAATCTGGTGATTGCGACGAAATGCTGGTTTCCGTCCGATCCGGCGGTGACGGCGCGAGGATTGTCGCGAAAGCATATTATTGAAGCGTGCGACAAAAGCCTGAAGCGGCTGGGGCTTGACTATATCGATCTCTATCAATTCCACGGCCCCGATCCCTATACGCCGATCGAGGAAAGCCTGCGGGCGGCCGATGATCTCGTGCGGGCCGGGAAGGTGCGCTATCTCGGCTGCTCGAATTTCTATGGCTGGCAAATCGCCAAGGCCAATACCCTGGCCGACGCCAGGGGGCACGAGCGGCTGATTTCGGCGCAGCATCTCTACAATCTCATCCGCCGCGATGTGGAACGGGAAATCCTGCCCGCGGCCGAGGATGCCGGGGTGGGTATGATCTGCTGGAGCCCGCTGGCGGCTGGCATGCTATCGGGGAAATACCGCAACCAGTCGGTGCCAGATGCGCAGTCGCGTATCGGTATCCAGTCGGCCATAGCCATGCCGCGCTACTGGTTCGAGGATGCGCTGAAGCTGATCGACAAGGTGGTGGAGATAGCCGATCGACTGGGCCACACGCCGAGCCAGGTGGCATTGAGCTGGCTGTTCGGCGATCGTCGGGTAACGGCGGCGATTATCGGGGTGCGGACGGCGGAGCAGGTGGATGAAAACCTTGCGGCCGGAGAAATCGATCTGCCTGCCGAGGTGCGGAACGAGCTGACGGCGGCCCTGCCGCTCAATCTCGGCTATCCCTTCGAATGGACGGATAACAATCTCCGCGCGACCTTCGGCAAGGCCGAGTTCGAGCCGGCGCATACCGTGCGCCTGCCTTAGCGCCTGCGGATAGCGCGTCTGCCTCATACTTTGGACGGTCAGGGCAAATTGACGGTTGCAGTGTTGCCGCGAGTCCTGCAGACTATTGCATACGTATGCATAATTGGAGAATTGATCCATGCCGATCTGGCTGAAGCGAGGTAAGGCGGTTGAGGAGCGGGCGGAGGCTGATCGTCAGGTTCGCTCGACGGTCGAGGGGATTCTGGCCGATATCGAAAAGCGCGGTGACGCAGCGGTGCGGGACCTGTCGCAGAAGTTCGACAAGTGGGAGCGGCCGGATTTCCGGCTGAGCCAGAAAGAGATCGACGATTGCATCGCGCAATTGACCGACCAGGACCTCGATGACATCGCCTTTGCCCAGACCCAGGTGCGCAACTTCGCCCAGAAGCAGAAGGACACGATGCTCGAACTCAGCGTCGAGACCCTGCCGGGGGTCACGCTGGGGCACAAGCATGTGCCGATCAATGCGGTGGGCTGCTATGTGCCGGGCGGCAAGTATCCGCTGCTGGCCTCGGCCCATATGTCGGTTCTTACGGCCAAGGTGGCCGGCTGCCCGCGCGTCATCACCTGCGCGCCGCCCTTCCATGGCAAGCCGGCCCCGGCGATTGTCGCGGCCCAGGCCATGGCCGGTGCCGATGAGATCTATGTGCTGGGCGGCATCCAGGCGATCGGCGCCATGGCGATTGGCACGCAAAGCATTTCGCCGGTGGACATGCTGGTTGGCCCCGGCAATGCCTTTGTCGCCGAAGCCAAGCGCCAGCTTTATGGCCGCGTCGGCATCGACCTCTTCGCCGGCCCGACCGAGACGCTGGTGATCGCCGACGAGACCGTCGATGGGGAACTCTGCGCCACCGATCTTCTGGGCCAGGCCGAGCATGGTCCCACGAGCCCGGCGATCCTGCTCACCAATTCGGAGAAGCTGGCACGCGACACCATGGCGGAGATCGAACGCATTCTCGCCATCCTGCCGACGGCCGACATGGCACGCAAATCCTGGGCCGATTTTGGCGAAGTCATCGTCTGCGAGAGCTATGAAGAGATGCTGGCCGAAGCCGACCGCATTGCTTCGGAACATGTGCAGGTGATGACCGATCGCGATCTGTGGTTCCGGGACAATATGACCAATTTTGGTGCTCTCTTCCTCGGGCCGCGCACCAATGTGGCTTTTGGCGACAAGGTGATCGGCACCAATCACACCCTGCCCACCATGAAGGCGGCGCGCTATACCGGCGGTCTCTGGGTCGGAAAGTTCCTCAAGACCTGCACCTGGCAGACGGTGACCACGGACGAGGCATCGGCCCGGATCGGCGCCTATGGCTCGCGCCTCTCGATGCTGGAAGGGTTTGTCGGTCACGCCGAACAGGCCAATATCCGCGTGCGTCGCTATGGCGGCCGCAATGTGCCCTATGGTACCGCTGCGGCACCGACAGCAGAGGCCGCCAAGGAATGACGCTTCCCCGCACGCCCAGTTTTCGTCTCGATGGCAAGCGCGCCCTGGTCACCGGCGGCACGCGCGGCATCGGGCTGGGCGCGTCGGTGGCTCTAGCCGAAGCGGGGGCGCATGTGACGGTGGCGGCCCGCACCGCCGGTGATGTCGAAAAGGTGGTCAATGCCATGGCCGATATCGGCCTCATGGCTGAGGGTGTCGCTATCGACATCACCGACTTTGCTGCCATCCGCGCCTTTATCGAAGAGAGCGAACCCTTCCATGTGCTGGTCAACTCGGCCGGCACGGCGCGGCACAGTGCCATTGCCGGGATCACCGAGCCCGATTATCAGGCGGTGATGCAGCTCAATCTCGCCGCGACGGTTTTCGTATCTCAGGCCGTTGTCGGAAAGCTGCAGGCGGCGGGGCAGGGCGGCTCGATCATCAATGTGTCCTCGCAGATGGGTCATGTCGGTGGTCCCAACCGCGCCATTTATGCGGCGAGCAAACATGCTGTTGAAGGTCTCAGCAAGGCCATGGCCATCGAGCTGGGGGCCAGCAATATTCGGGTCAACACGGTGTGCCCGACCTTTATCGAGACCGAACTGACGGCCGGCAATCTCAGCGATCCCGACTTCCGGTCCTGGGTTCTGTCCAAGATCAAGCTGGGGCGCCTGGGCCGGGTGGAGGATATTATGGGGCCGGTGGTTTTCCTGGCCTCGGACGCGGCGGCGCTGATCACTGGCACGGCGCTCTTGGTGGATGGCGGATGGACAGCGGAGTAAAAAAGCCGGGGGTGACCTCATCGGAAGTGGCGCGCCGCGCCGGCGTGTCGCAATCGGCTGTCTCCCGCACTTTTACCCCCGGTGCCTCCATTGCCCCAAAGACCCGGGCCAAGGTTCTGGCTGCCGCCAAGGAACTGGGCTATCGGCCCAATGCCATTGCCCGCTCGCTGATCACCAATCGCTCGCGCATCATTGCCGTGGTGATGGCGTATCTGGAAAACCTCTTCTATCCCGATGTGCTCGAAGAGCTGGGCCGGCTTCTTGCCAAGGAAGACTATCGCCTCTTGCTGTTCACCGGCTTTATGGATCGCGACAGCGACCCGGTCTTTGACCAGCTCATGCAATATCGTGTCGATGGCATCGTGCTGGCGTCGACCTCGCTGTCCTCGGAACTCTCGGAAGAATGTGCTGCCGCCGGTATTCCGGTGGTTTTGTTCAACCGCACCACCGAGCGCGATGCGGTGTCGAGCGTGACGACGCGCAATCACGAGGGCGGGCGCCGCATTGCCGAGTTCCTGGTGGCCGGCGGACACAAGCGGTTCGGTTATATCTCGGGTCTTGAAAGCTCCTCGACCAATCGCGATCGTTTTGGCGGCTATCAGGAGGCTCTTGCTGCGGCCGGGCATACCGACATCATCATCGAAGTCGGCAATTACGATCGCGCCGAAGCCGAAACGGCGGCGCGCAAAATGCTGAGCCGTCCCGATCGTCCCGATGCCATCTTCGTGGCCAATGACCATATGGCTGTCGCGGTGATGGACATCGCGCGGCACGAACTGGGCCTCTCCATTCCCGAGGACCTTTCCATTGTCGGCTATGACGATGTGGGCCCGGCCCGCTGGACCTCTTATGGCATCACCTCGATGAGCCAGCCGCTCAAGCGCATGGTGGAAGCCACGGTCGCCATCCTAATGGACCAGATCGCCAGCGGCGAGATCGAGGCCGAACACCGCATCCTCAATGGCGAACTCGTCGTCAGGACCTCCGCAAAAATGCCCAAGGCCGGCGTGGTCGAACTCGACGGACGACGGATTTATCGGCCGGGTCGGGGGTAGACACTTGCCGTGGCCCTCATGGTGAGGTGCTTTGCGGAGCAAAGCATCGAACCACGAGGGCGGGCGAATGGAGGTTTCGTGCCGCCCTCTCAACCATCCCCCAGGCCATCGCGAAAATCGTTGAGATCCGCATCGACCGAGGAGGGCGTGTCGATCCATTCGTGCATGGGCTCGCCCGTGGCCGGGTCGCGCGCCGGAATGGGTAGGGACATGATGCGCTTGGCGACAGCGCGGCGGGTCTCTTCGGTGAGATTACCTTCCTGCACATTGTCCCAGTCGCGGCCTTCGGGATAGCCGCCGACCATCTGCACGTCATCGGAATTGCCTGTCATGCAGTGGGAGACGCCGGCTGGCAGGACGACGATGTCGCCCGCTTCGACGCGGAGTTTCACCCCGCCTGCGCCGAAGAACTCCACATCCATCCAGCCACGGGCGCAGCCGAGGCATTCATGCGTGGTCGAGTGGAAATGGGGATAGGTATAGATGCCGGGATAACGCCAGTTATTGAACCAGCCATTGGCCCGCAACCGCCCGATCACCGCGTCTTTGCCGCCGCCCGGCACGGCATTGCGATGCACCAGCAGCGGAAAGCGGGAATTGGGCAGCATGCCCTTGGGCTTGGACCAGTGTAGTTCCGTCTTGATGCTCATGAACCTTCTCTCTCTGGAACAAAGAAGGGGCGCCCTTGGGCGCCCCGCAGTCATCGTTGGGAAGGTTTATTCCGTACCGCCCCAGGCCTGGGGATAGTTCGGCATGTCTTCGCAGCCGCACATGGCATAGTGGAGCGGCGGCATCTTTTCGTTGATGTACTGGTCGAGCACGTCCTGGGTGATGGCCGGCTGCGGCAGGATCCATTCCGGGCTCGGGACCTGTTCGCCCTTCAGTGTATTCACCGCGGCGATGATCGCCGTGCGCCACTGATAGGTCGGATAGGTCGGGGCGATACCCTTGAAGCCAAGGTCGCGCCACTTCTGCAGATAGTCCTGCTGGTCTTCGCCGGTGACGACCGGGACGTCGACGCCCTGGTCTTCAAAGGCTTCGACGGCGGCGACGGCAGTGGCGCCGGCATCCATCCACACGGCGTCGATAGTGCCGCGCTGCAGGTAGTCTTCGACGATGGACTTGGTCTTGGCATTGTCGCCATCGGTGAATTCTTCACCGAGGACTTCAAGGCCCGCTTCCTTGAACATGTTGCGGGCACCGGAGGCGCGGGTTTCGAGCACGTCGACGCCTGGCAGGATGCGCAGCATCAGCACTTTGCCGCCGGCCGGCACATTGGCGATGATATGTTCGGCTGCCTGGATACCAAAACCGTAGCCGCCCACCGGGTGGACGAAGGTAACCGGGCAATCGGTGGTGACGCCGCGGTCGAAGACGATGACCGGGAGACCGGCGGCACAGGCCTTTTCAACGGCCGGCGTCAGGGCGGCAGTCGAGTTCGGCGAGACGATCAGCACGCTGCAATTGCCGCCGGCGAGCAGGTCGTCGATATCGGCGATCTGCTTGTCGTCAGAGCCTTCGGCGTCGACATGGGTGAAGGTGCCGATTTCCGGATGGAGTTTCACTTCCTCGGTCATGTCGGTATAGCCGACCACGCGCCAGGGATTGTTGACGCCGGCATTCGAGAAGCAGACGGTCCACGGACCTTCCTTCTTGAACGAGGCGGTATCGGCCATGGAGTCGCCGGCATATTGCAGATAGGGCTGATCTGCGGGGCCGTTGAAGGTCGCCGTCAGTTGGTCGCGCTGCTTGGCGAATTCGGCGGGGTCGTCAAAGTTTGGAGCCTGAGAAAATGCGGCTCCGGTCAGCATGCCAAACACGGCTGCCGCCAAAATAATCTTCTGCACGTCTTCCTCCCTCGTGAGGTTTTCCCACTTTTTCCTCAGACGGCCGGTCGGCCATCTGTCTCAGCTCATCGGCCGGCGCGCTTGCGCTGGTAGGTCGCAAACGCCACTGCGCCGATGAGGATTAGTCCCTGCACCACCAAGCGGACCGGCTGGGCCAGTCCGAGAAGGTTGAGCAGGGTGAAAATGGCTTCGAGCGCCAATGCGCCGGCGATGGTCGCCGGGACGGAGCCGCGACCGCCGAGCAATTGCGCGCCGCCGATGACGGCGGCCGTGATGGCCTGCAGTTCAAAGCCCGAGCCGATATCGACGGAGACACCTGCCCGGCCGCCGAGAATGACGCCCGCGAGAACCGCGGTCAGCGCCGAGACGACGAAGGCCGAGATGCGCACGCGCTCGACCGGCACACCGGCAAGGCGCGCGGCCTGCTGGTTGTCGCCCACGGCATGCAGCATGCGACCGAAATTGGTGCGGTGCATGCCCCACCAGAGGATCACGCCGAACACGACGAGACAGATCACGGCGATTGGCAGCAGCGAAATGACCGGGATATCGGTGATGTTGTAGCGGCCAAAAAACCGAAAAGTGTCGGGCAGGTAGCCGCGCGGCGCGCCGCCGGACCACATGAAGGCGACGCCGTTGAGCGTGATCATCATGCCCAGCGTGGCGATCAGCGATGGCACTTTCAGGTAGCTGACGACGAGGCCGTTGATGAGCCCGATGACGGCGCCGATGCCGAGCATCAGCGGAATGATCCAGTAGGTCGAATTGGGATCATTGCTCGCCAGCATGGACGAGCCGATGACGGTCAGCGTCATGATCGAGCCGACGCTGAGGTCGAAACCGCCGGAGACGATGACATAAAGCGCGCCGGCCGAAAGGATGGCGAGGGCGGTGACGCGCTTCAAGAAATTCATGTAGCCGGTGGGTTCGCCAAAAGCCGGGTTCATGACGATGATGGCAAGGATCAGCGCCACGACCAGCACATAGACCGGGTTGATCCGGGGCAGGCGGCGTGTCGCCGCGGTGGGCTGGGGAAGGGATTGCGCGCTCATGCGACGGGCCTCTTCGAACGGGCGGCATAGAAGGCAACGGCGGCGACGATGATGATACCGCGCAGCACCTGCTTCACGAAGGCATCGACGCCCGCGACGTTGAAGATCGAGTCGATGAGCGAGAAGATGATGACGCCGGCTATCGTGCCCCAGATGCCGCCGCGGCCGCCCGCCAGCACTGTGCCGCCGATAACGACGACGGCGATGGATTCGAGATCATAGACACCTTCGGCACCGATCCATGGTGCGCCGGAGCGGAGGCGCGAGGCGAGGTAGATGCCGGCAATGGCGGCGCAGAGCGAGCAGATGACATGGGCGCCGATGACGACGCGGTCGGTCTTGATGCCGGCAAGGCGCGCCGCGTCCTTGTTGCCGCCGACGGAATAGACGTCGGAGCCGAAGCGGGAGAAGCGCAGCACGAACCAGGCGCAGCCGGCGAGGACGAACATGAACATCAGCGAGAAGGGCACGATGCCCACCGTGCCATAGGCGAAGACCTGGAACTCGACCGGGACGTTGCCAGCGAAGTTATTGTAATAATAGGACAAAACGCCTTGGATGATCAGTGACATGCCCAGGGTCGCAATCAGCGGATTGACTTCCAGCTTGGTGATGACGAGGCCATTGGCGAGGCCAACGACCGCGCCGAGGGCGAGGACGGCAAGGACCGCCGGCAGCATCATGGCCGGATCGCCATTCATGACAACAGAGGTGACAACGGCGGACGCCGAAATCAGGCTGGCGACGCTGAGGTCGATCGATGCGACAAGGATCGCAAAGGTCTGGCCGATGGCGGTGATGCCGAGGGTGATCGAGCGGCCGAGAATGGCGACGAGGTTTTCGAGCGTGAGGAAGCGCGTCTGGCCCATGATGATGATCAGGGCGATGTAGAGCGCGACGGCAGATACCAACAGAATGGTCGAGGCGTGGCGCTCGAAGCGGAAACGGCGGGGCGTTGAGAGCGGAGTGTCGGTCATGCGGCCACTCCCGTTTCCCCGGTGGCCGCCAGCATGAGTTCGGCTTCGGTGGCCGAGCGGCCGAATTCTCCGGCAATGCGGCCCTCGCGCATGACGACGATACGGTCGGAGGCGCCCAGGATTTCTGGGAGGTCGGACGAGACCATCATCACCGCCGTACCGGCGCGGGCGAGGTCGCGCATCAGGTGGTAGATGCTGGCCTTGGCGTCGACATCGATGCCGCGGGTGGGTTCGATGAAGATCAGCACTTTTGGGCGCAAGGCGAGCCAGCGGGCGACGATGGCCTTTTGCTGATTGCCGCCGGAGAGGAAGCGCATTTCCTGTTCGTAGGACGGGGCGCGGACCTTCATCTGGTCGAGCAAGGCGTTCATACCGTTGAGGTCGGTGAAGCGATTGGCGCGGTGGCCGCCGAAAATGCCGGCAAAGCTGCGGGCGGTGAGCATGCCGTTGTCGCGGACTGACTGCATGAGGAACAACGCCTGTGCCTTGCGGTCGCCCGGCAGCATGCCGATGCCGGCCCGGATGGCGTCGCGCGGCGATGTGAGGTGAACCGCCTTGCCATCGAGGGTCATGGTGCCCGAAGTGAACGGCGCGGCGCCGAAAAGGGCCATGGCCAGAGGCGTACGGCCGGCGCCTTGGAGGCCTGCAAAGCCGACGATTTCGCCGGAGCGCAGTTCGAGATTGATATCGCGTAGCGCGGCATTGCCGCCGCCAGACACCGAGAGGACGACGGGGCCGATTTCAGACGCGGTCGCGGGTTCCGGATAATATTCGGAGATGTCGCGGCCGACCATGGCGCGGACGATGACATCGGGCGCGGGGACGTGGTCGAAACTCGCGGTGACTTCGCCATCCTTGATGACGGTGACGCGGTTGGCGAGGCGGGTAACCTCGCGCATGCGGTGGGTGATGTAGACGATGGCCGTGCCCGAGGCGCGGAGCTGGTCGACGAGCGAGAACAGCACTTCGCATTCGGCTTCGTTGAGCGCGGCGGTCGGCTCGTCCATGACGATGACTTTGGCATTGAGCGAAATCGCCTTGGCGATCTCGACCATCTGCTGGCTCGCCACGTCGAGATCGGCAACCAGCGTTTCCGGCTCGATGCGGTGGCGCACGCCGAAGAGGCCGAGCACACGCTGCGTTTCGGCGACCATTGCCTTGTTGTCGATCAGACCATTCTTCGTCGGCTCGCGGCCGAGGAAGAGGTTTTGCGCGACCGTGCGCTCGGGCAACAGCGAGAATTCCTGGTAGATCACCGAAATGCCGGCGAGCAGGGCTTCTTGCGGGTGCTTGAAATGCTGCTCTTGTCCGTCGATCAGCACCTCGCCGCTATCGGGCCGATAGACGCCGGAGAGGATTTTTATGAGCGTCGATTTTCCGGCGCCGTTCTCGCCGCAAAGCGCATGCACTTCGCCTTTGGAACAGGTGAAGGACACGCCGCGCAGGGCTTTTACCGCCGGGAACGACTTGGAAATGCCGCGCATCTCGATGGTTGGGACGTCACTCATGCGGCGATTTCCCTCCCGGCCGCGTCCCAAGTGTTGCGGATGAAAGCGGCGCTTTCGGAAAAGAGCGTGTCGTAATCGGGGAAAAGCGGGCGCCAGACGCGGGTCGCGGCGGCAATGGCGGGAAGGCCGGCGCCAAAGGCTTCGAGCGTCACCCAGCCATCGTAGCCGGAGCGGCGGACCGCCTGCATGATCGAGAGAAAATCGATGTGCCCACGACCTGGAATGCCGCGGTCATTTTCTGAGATATGGACCACGCCAACATGCGGCGCGACGGTTTCGTAGGCGGCAACCTGGTTGCGGTCTTCGATATTGGCGTGGAACGTGTCGTACATAATCCGGCAGGCCGGATGATCGACCCGGCGCGCATAGTCGCGGCACTGGGTCGTGGTGTTGAGGAAATAGGTCTCGAAACGGTTGAGGTGTTCGAGGCTGAGATAGATGCCATTGGCCTCGGCGCGGGTTGCCAGCGCCCGATGCGCCTCTGCGCCATGGGACAGTTCGCTCTCGGTCGGGCCGAAGCCGGTGAAATGCCCGATGGGCGCGTGGATCGGCCCGCCGACGCTCTGCGCGCCGAGCGCGATGGCGCAATCGAGCGCCCAATCGAGATGTTTTCTGCCGCGAGCGCGATTGTCCCGATCGTCGGAAATCGGGCTGGCATCGGGGCTCGGCACTATGGAGGTCGTGCAGCGCTCGAGCCCTATGGCGTCCAGCTCCTTGGCCAGCCACGCATAATGCGACGGCTGGCCGGAAAGAACCGGCACCTCGACGCCATCATAACCCAGCGCCTTGATCTGCCGGATTGCCGGCAGATGCGCTTCGGTCACGAAGTCGGTCAAGCACAGCAGATTGATGCCGAGCTTCATAGTTTTCCCCTCGCGCCAGACGGTGCACGACTGCTCGCTTTCGCCTTGAGGTACGTGCAACAATTGTTGCATTGCGCCCCATCAGCGAATTTCGAACGCCGCTAAAACCGGCTCCGGCCAAAACTCCTCCATGGCCCGAAATGTCAGTTTGGCTGTCTTTCCGACTGCTCTAGTTGACTTCCGGGCGTCCGACTCTCTAGCCTTGGGGCCAGGAGGCGAACGCTGTGATCATTGCGCACTGCGCCGGGTCGCGCGTTCGAATGGTAACACTGGTAGAATTTGCACATGGGGGGAGCCATGAACCCAGAGGCCCGTTCGCATGCTATTTCGCGGCCTGCGGTATTCACCGAGCCCGGCGCGCTGATGTATGCCGGCAATTGCGCCGACCTCTATGAGGCTTCGCTGGCCGGCAAGGTGACGCTCAATGCCTGGACGCGGCGAAAATATCCCGGCAAGCCGCTGGGCGACGCGCTGCCGCAGGTGCTGTCCGTCGGCGGCTGGGATGCCGTGCGCTCGCAGGATTGGGGTCTCAAGGAGCATTGCAACGAGGGCGTGAAAATCGCCTATCTGGCGCGCGGCTCCATGGTGCTCAAGGTCGACGGGCATCGGCACGAGCTGACCGAGGGTCAGATGTTCGTGGTGCGCCCCTGGCAATTGCACCAGTTCGGTGACCCGCATGTTTCGGCCAGCCAGATCATCTGGGTGCTCTTCGACGTGGGCGTGCGCCGGCCGCATGAAGACTGGCTCTGGCCCGACTGGATGGCCTGGCCGGAGCGCGATACGGAACGGCTGACGCGGCTGCTGTCACGCAATGAGCAGCATGTGCTCACAGCCAGCCGCGAAGTGGCGCGGAGTTTTCATGACATTGCCGACATCGTTGCCGAACACGATGTGGCCGGCGAAGAGACGCGCCTGCGCTTGCTGATCTCGATGATGTTGCTGCAATTCATGAAGCAGCTCGAAAGCCAGGCGCCCATGCTCGACGAGGATCTCGCCAGCTCCAAGCGCACGGTGCAGATTTTTCTCAATCGCCTGCCGCATGCGCTCGACGAAGACTGGACGCTCGAAAACATGGCGGCCGAATGTAGGCTGTCGCGCACCCAGTTTTCCCAGCACTGCCAGGCGCTGACCAATATGACGCCGGTGCGTTATCTGCAGATGGTGCGGCTGGAAGCGGCGAAGAAATGGCTAAGCGAAAAGGCCGATGCCAGCGTGACCGAAGTCGCGCTGGAATGCGGCTTTTCCTCTAGCCAATATTTTGCCACCTGCTACAAGCGCCGCTTCGGCTTCTCGCCGCAGGAAACGCGGCGAGAGCCTCATGCAGCTTAGGCGCGCTCTTCCCAGAGGCGCGCCAGTTCAACGATGGTGGACACGGCCTTTTCCATGTCCTGGCGGCTGATCCATTCGAGCGGCGAATGGAAGGCATGGCCGCCGGCAAAAATATTGGCGGTGGGCAGGCCCATGAAGGAGAGGCGCGAGCCATCGGTGCCGCCGCGAATGGAGCCTCGCACCGGCTCCATGCCGGCGCGGCGAATGGCCTCTACGGCGAACTCGACGATCTCGGGGTTCTTGTCGAGAACCTCCTTCATGTTGCGGTACTGCTCCTTGACCGCAATGCGATAGCTCGAGCCCGGATAGTTCGCGAGGACCGCTTTGGCGATCTCGTCGACCATGGCCTCTTTTTCCTTGAGCCCCGCGACGGTGAAATCGCGCACGATCATTGCAATCGTGGCCTTCTCCATCGAGCCGGTGACGCCGACGGGATGCACGAAACCCTCGCGGCCTTCCGTGCCTTCCGGGGAGACGTCATGGGGCAGGCGGGCGATGATCTCGCCGGCGATCTTGATGGCGTTTTCCATGCGGCCCTTGGCAAAGCCGGGATGCATGGCGACGCCGGTGATGGAGATTTCGAGCCCGTCGGCGGAGAAGGTTTCGTCCTCGATGGTTCCGGCCGTTTCGCCATCCATTGTATAGGCAAAGCGCGCGCCGAGCTTTTTGAGGTCCACCTTATCGACGCCGCGGCCGATTTCTTCGTCGGGCGTTAACAGGAGCTTGATCACGCCATGCGGGATGGACTTGTCCTTGAGAAGGATTTCCGCCGCCGTCACGATCTCGGCGACGCCGGCCTTGTCGTCGGCGCCAAGGAGGGTCGTGCCGTCGGTGGTGATGAGATCATTGCCGATCTGGTTGTTGAGCTCGGGATGCTCGGCAACACGGATGACGCGGCTTTTGTCGCCGACGAGGGTGATGTCGCCGCCAGCATAATTCTTAATCATCTGCGGCTTGACGCCTGTGCCGCTGAAATCGGGCGCGGTATCCACGTGCGAGCAGAAGCAGATGACCGGCACGTCCTTGTCGGTATTGGCCGGCACGGTGGCATAGACATAGCCATTGCTGTCCATTTCCGCGTCGGCAAAGCCAATGGCGAGCAGCTCGCTCACCAGGAGGCGGCTCAGCGTCTTCTGTTTTTCCGTCGAGGGTTGGGTGGGCGACGTTGGGTCCGACTGTGTGTCGATCTGCACATAGCGCAGGAAGCGGTCGAGAACGGTATCGGTCATGAAAAGGCTCGTCAGGATAAGTGATCAGTTGGCGCTGGGGCCGACGCGGGCCGGGTCCAGGCGCGTCGGGCGATCGGGCAGGGCGAGGGCAGTCTGGCGCGGGGTGGTGCGGGCGATGACGCGGCCGGCTTTGATGACCGCGAGGCGGGTTGCCTTGAGGCGGATGGCTTCGATGGAGTCCGTTGCCTGCAGCAGCACGATGTCGGCCTTGTTGCCGACTTCAACGCCATAGCCATCGAGATGCATGATTTTTGCCGGGCCGGTGGTGACGGCGTCAAAACACTGGCGCATGGCGTCGCGGCTGGTCATCTGCGCGACATGGAGGCCCATGGAAGCGACGTCGAGCATGTCGGCCTGACCCAGCGAATACCAGGGGTCCATCATGCAGTCCTGGCCGAAGGCACAGGTGATGCCATAGGTCAGCATTTCCGGGATCCGGGTCATGCCGCGGCGCTTGGGATAGGTGTCGTGGCGGCCCTGGATGCCGATATTGATATTGGGATTGGCGGTGGCCGATACGTCGGCCTCGGCCATCAGCGGCAGCAGCTTTGAGACGTAGTAATTGTCCATGGAGTGCATGGACGTCAGGTGCGAGCCATTGACGCGGCCGTTTAGGCCGAGGCGCTGGGTTTCGTAGGTCAGCGTCTCGATATGGCGGCTCAGCGGGTCGTCGGTTTCGTCGCAATGGAGGTCGACCAGGAGGCCGCGCTTTTCGGCGATTTCGCAGAGGGCTTTCACGCTCGCAGCGCCATCGGACATGGTGCGCTCGAAATGCGGAATGCCGCCGACAACGTCTACGCCCATGTCGAGCGCGCGGTTGAGGAGATCAATGGCGCCGGGATAGCGATAGTAGCCATCCTGCGGGAAAGCGACGAGCTGCAGGTCGATATAGGGGGCGACGCGCTTTTTCACCTCGAGCAGGGCTTCGACGCCAAGGAGGCGATCGTCGCAGATGTCGACATGGGTGCGGATGGCGAGGAGGCCCTGGGCGACGGCGAGGTCGCAATAGTTGAGCGCCCGCTCGATGACGGCTTCATGGGTGAGAAGCGGTTTTAGCTCGCCCCAGATCTGGATACCTTCCAACAAGCGCCCGCTTTCGTTGAAACGCGGTTGGCCGAGGGAGAGCGTCGCATCCATGTGAAAATGGCAATCGACGAAGGGCGGGGCAACGAGCTGCCCATCGGCATCGATCACCTCGCCCGTCTCGCCGCCGAGATTGGCTTCAATGGCAGCGATCTTGCCATCCTTGATGCCGATATCGAGGTTTTTCCGACCATCGGGCAGGGTGGCATTGGTGATTTTCAGCTCGAACATTGCTCATTCCTCAAGTCAAAAGTAGCCCTCATCCTGAGGTGCACAGCGAAGCGAAGCCTCGAAGGGCGAGGGCGTGGCACCGAAGCGGCGGCGTGCCCGACCTCGCGGTTCGAGGGGCGGCGCTGCCGCCCACCTCACCAAGAGGTCTCAGGGAAAACTAGTGCCGCTGCCCCTTGGTCCAGGGCTGCAACAGCGCGCGGGGATAATCCGCGCGGCGCGCGACCAGGATCAGTGCCACGATGGATAGCAGATATGGCAGCATGAGGAACACCTGGCCGGGCACGACCTGGCCGATCTGTGCCTGGAGGCGGATCTGGAAGGCATCGAAGGCGCCGAAGAGCAGGGCGCCAAGCAGCGCCTTGCCGGGTTGCCAGGAGGCGAAGACGACGAGCGCTATGCAGATCCAGCCGCGGCCATTGACCATGCCGAAGAAGAAGGCATCGAAGGCCGACATGGTGAGGAAGGCCCCACCCAGCGCCATCAGCGCCGAGCCGACGACGACGGCGCCAACACGTAGGCCGACCACAGAAAGTCCCTGAGCTTCGACCGAGGCAGGATTGTCGCCAACGGCGCGAATGGCGAGGCCAAGCGGGGTGCGATAGAGCACCAGCGCGACGAGGACGACGAAGACCAGAGCGAGGAAGGTCAGCGGTGTCTGTTGGAAAAGTGCAGGGCCGAAGAAAGGTAGGTCGGAGAGCCCCGGAATATTCAGCGGCTGGAAGGCCGCGATGCGTGGTGGCGAGGTCACATCGGGCAGGGCGGTGCGATAGGTGAAATAGCTCACGCTGGTGGCGAGAAGCGTTATGCCGATGCCGGAGACGTGCTGCGAGAGGCCGAGAATGACGGTGAGGAAGGCGTGGAGCAGGCCGAAGAGAGCGCCCGCAAGTGCTGCGACGAGCACGCCGCCCCAGAGGCCCGCGCCGAGATAGACGGCCAGCCAGCCGGCCATGGCGCCGGCGACGAAAATGCCCTCGATGCCGAGATTGAGCACGCCGGCGCGTTCGCAGATGAGGGCGCCCAACACGCCAAAAATCAGCGGCGTGGCGATGCGGATGGCGGCGGCCCAGAAATTGGCGGAGCCTAGAATGTCGAAGAGGACGTCCATGCTCAGGCCCCCACTTGCCGGCGTTCGAATTTGACGCTGAACCGCAGGAAGAAGCTGCCGACCAGCACGCAGAGCAGCGACAGGGCCACGACGAGATCGGCGATATAGCTCGAAATCCCGGTCGCGCGGCTCATTGAATCAGCACCCACGAAGACGGCGGCGACGAAGACGGCGGCGATCACCGTGCCCACAGGCGAAAGGCCGGCGAGCATGGCGACGACAATGCCGGAATAGCCGAAGCCCGGTGACAGGTCGGAGGAGAGGTAGTCCTTTACACCGGCCACTTCGCCGACGCCGGCAAGGCCCGCGAGGCCGCCGGAGATCAGCGCGACCTTCAGCATGGTTGCATCGACAGGAATGCCGGCAAAGCGGGCCGCAGCCTTGTTCTCGCCGACGGCGCGGATTTCAAAGCCAAGCACGGTTTTGCGGACCATCAGCCACAGGATCAGCGCGGCAACGAGGCCGGTGATCAGCCCCCAATGCATGCGGAGACGCGGCAGGAGTTTTGGCAGCTTTGCTTCGGCGATCAGCGGCACCGATTGCGGCCAGCCCATCGAGAGCGGGTCTTTCAGCACGCCTTCGACCAGCATCTGGATGAAGAGAATGACCACGAAATTGAGCAGCAGGGTGATGACGACTTCGTCGGCACCAAAACGCTGCTTGATGATCGTGGGAATGACCATCATCAGCCCGCCTGCGAGGAAGCCGGCAACCATCACGGTCGGGATCATCAGGACCGGGGGCAATTGCATGAGGCCGCTGCCAACGCAGACGGCTGCGAGGGCGCCAATATAGAGCTGGCCTTCAGCGCCGATATTCCAGAGCTTTGCGCGGAAGGCGACGGCGGCGGCGAGGCCGGTGAGGATCAGCGGCGTGGCGCGGTTGAGGGTTTCGCTCAGCGCAAACATCGAGCCAAAGGCGCCTTGTAGCATGAGCCAATAGGCTTCCAGCGGCGTGCCGCCGGCGGCGATCACGGGCACGGCGACGAGCAGGAGGGCGATGACGCCGGCTGCGAGCGAAACGGTGAGTTTGAGGCTGACGGAGGCGTGATCCCGCGGTTCCAGACGAAGGCTCATGACGCAATTCCTACTGGCGTGCGGGCCTGGCCGGCCATCATCAGGCCGATCGTGCCGCGGTCGAGGCTTTCGCTCGATCCGGCATCGGCCAATTCGCCGGCGTGAACCACGACGAAGCGGTCGGCGAGCGCGAAGAGTTCGTCGAGGTCTTCGGAAATGACCAGCACGGCGGCACCGCGATCGCGCGCGGCAAGGATGCGGCGATGCACTTCAGCCTGCGCGCCGACATCGAGGCCCCGGGTGGGCTGGTTGGCGAGGATGACGCGTGGCTCGCGCTCCAGCACGCGGGCGAGAATGAGCTTTTGCACATTGCCGCCCGACAGCAGGCGCGCTTCGGCATCGGGGCCGGGGCAGCGAACGTCGTAGCCGGAAATGGCGGAGGTCGCACGCTCGCGCATGGCCTTGCGGTCAAGGAGGCCCATCTTGGAAAAGGCGGGGCTGCGGACCTCTTCGATGGCGATGTTGTCGGCGACGCTCATGGTGCCGACGACGCCGTCATGCTGGCGATCCTCGGGCATGCGGGCAACGCCGGCCTCGACGAGATCGCGCGGGCTGGCTTTGGTTATCGCCTCGCCATAGAGCCGCAGCGTGCCGCTGCTGGGTACGGCTAGGCCCGAGATCAGTGCGGCAATGCCGGATTGTCCATTGCCGGAAACGCCCGCGAGACCGACGATTTCGCCCGAACGCAGTTTCAGGTTCACGCCGCTCAGGGCTTGGCGGCCCGCGCCGTTGAGTGAAACGCCATCGAATTCCATCAGCGTTTCGCCGGGCAGGGCCGGGATGCGGACGACTTCGGCCACAGCCTTGCCGACCATCAGGTCGGCAATGGCGCGTCGGTCGGCCTTGGCCGTCACCAGTTCGCCGGCCTTGGTCCCGGCGCGCAGCACGAGAATGCGATGGGAGACGGCGAGCACTTCGCCGAGCTTGTGGGAGATGAAAATGACGCCGAGGCCATTTTCGGCGAGGCGGCGCAGGACCACGAACAGGCCTTCGGCCTCCTGCGGGGTCAGCACGGCGGTGGGCTCGTCTAGGATGAGCACCTTGGCGTCGCGATAGAGTGCCTTCAAAATCTCGATACGCTGCTTTTCGCCCACCGTCAGGTCGGCGACGCGGCGGTCGAGATCGACGTCGAGGCCGCTCTCGGCAGTGATTTTTTTGACTTTGGCTCGCGCTGTGGCTTCGCGCCCGAAGGACAGCAGCGGCTCGGTGCCGAGGCGGATATTGTCGAGGCCGGAGAGGTTTTCGGCGAGGGTAAAATGCTGGTGCACCATGCCGAGGCCGGCCTTGAGCGCTGCGCCGGGGGAGCCCGGGGGGAGGGTGGCGAGGGCACCGTGGTCGGCAAGGACGCGCACATCGCCTTCGTCCTGCACATAATGGCCGAAGAGGATGTTCATCAGGGTGGTTTTGCCTGCGCCATTCTCGCCCAAGAGCGCAAGGATTTCGCCGCGATGGAGATCGAGCGAGATGGCGTTGTTGGCGATGAGGGGGCCGAAACGCTTGGTAATGTTTTGAAGGGAGAGGAGCACTGGGGCGTCGGTCATGGGTGGTGCTCCGGAGGAGAATATCGGCGTCTGGCACGCTGATAGAATACCCCCACCCTTGATCCCTCCCCATAAGGGGGAGGGAGACGATGGAACCGAGACATCTCAGCCTGCGCCTCCCTCCCCTTGATGGGGAGGGAATGAGGGTGGGGTGGAGCCGCGATCACAAGGGCTGCGGCTCCTTCAAAATCACGGCGTCGATGTCGGTTCGCTGTCGTCGATCTCGACCACAAAGGTCTTGGCCAGAATCTCGGCTTCCTTGGCCTTTGCGGCAGCAACCGCATCGGCGCCGGCTAGGGCTTCGTCATAGACAGCGCTCGAGCCGCCATATTCCATGAAGGCATAAATGCCGTAATCGGACGCGGTGAACGAACCAGCCTTCACGTCGGCGATGGCCTTGTCGATCATCGGCTCACCGTGCCAGAGCGCGCTGGCGAGGATGGTGCCGGGATAGTCGGCGGCGGTGTCGATCACGTTGCCGATGGCGAGAATGCCGCGCTCCTTGGCAGCGTCGGAGACGCCAAAACGTTCGGCATAGAGAATGTCGGCGCCGGCATCGACCATGGCGAAGGCGGCTTCCTTGGCCTTCGGCGGATCATACCAGGAGTTGATGAAGCTCACCGAGAAGGTCACGTCCGGGTTCACCGACAGCGCGCCCGCCTTGAAGGCGTTCATCAGGCGGTTCACCTCGGGGATGGCGTAGCCGCCGACCATGCCAATCTTGTTGCTCTCGGTCTTGAGACCGGCAACGATGCCCGTCAGATAGCTCGGCTCGTGGATGAAGTTGTCGAAGGTGGCAAAGTTCGGTTCCACCGGCGGCAGCGACGAACCCATCAGGAACGAAATTTCCGGATACTCCGAAGCGACGGCGCGGGCCGGCTGCTCGACGCCAAAGGCTTCGCCGACGATGAGTTTTACGCCCTGCTCGGCATATTCGCGCATCACGCGCTCATAGTCGGTGTTGGAGATGTTTTCGGAATAGACGTAGTCGATCTCGCCGCGATCCTTGGCGGCGATCAGCGCATTGTGCAGGCGGCTCGCCCACTGCTGCTCGACCGGCACGGTCCATACGGCCGCAACCTTGGTCAGCTCCTGCGCGATGCTCACGCCGCTCATGGCCAATGCCATGCCTGCGGCGATCACGCCCACAAAGCTACGGCGTCCAAGCGTAGAAAATTTGCTCATTTTGTCCCTCGTGTCGAAAACTTCATCCGGGCAATCCCTTGCTCATTCTCTGAGCAAGAACCCGGGTCTTGGCAAGCACAAGCGCCTTGTTGTGCACTGAACTGTCACAATCAGAACTGGCCGAGCGTCGTCCGCACCGTGCCCAGGAAGCCATTGAGTTGGCTGGGCGTGACATTGTTCATGTCATAGAGCGCCAGGTATTTCGGCCGCGTCTTGAAGGTCACCCAGCCCCAGCGCATGGCAATCCGCCGCGGCGGATCGCCCATCACCCAGGTCCGCCAGCGATTGCCACCATAGGTGGTGACGAAGGCGACCTTCTTGATGTTGGTGAGGCAGGGCACAAGCTTGCCCCGATCCCCGCCGCCTTCCATGGTGAAGGAGACGCCGGGCAGGAAGACACGGTCGAAATAGCCTTTCAGCATAGCCGGATAGCCATAGTTCCAGACAGGATGCACGACGACCAGCGCCTCCGCCGCGCGTAGCCGATCCACATAGGGCTTGATCTCGGGCGTCAGGTTGCCCGGGACATCGTGATAGTTGAGGCGCTCTTCTCTCGTCAGAACGGGCGAGAAACCTTCGTCATAGAGATTGAGCGCGTCGACCTCGTGGCCAGCACTTTGCAGGCCCTCGACGGCTGTGCGGAAGAGCGTGCGGTTGAAACTGGTTTCAACGGGGTGGGCGTGGATGACATGGACGCGCATCAGGCCGCATGCACCGGATTGAGACCGTCGAAGAGCCAGGCCTTGCCCGAGGAGAAATCGAAGTCGGGGTTTTCCCAGGCGATCATTTTTCCGGGGTTGAGAATGCCCTTGGGGTCAGCTTCCTTCTTGAAGGCGAGCTGCTTCTGGTCGGTGCGCTTCATGCCGCCTTCTTCGAGGGTGAAGCGGTGTGGATTGAAGACGTCGCAGCCGTTGTCTTCGTGGATGCGGATGATTTCTTCGAGGCGCTCTTCGGTGGTGTAGCGCACCATGGGGAGGCCGGCATAGGTGACGAGACCATCCTGCCGGGTCATCTCGATATGCATCGGCAATTCGTCGCCGAGGATATCGACGATCTTCTTCACATGCTCCAGCGTCGGATAGCGCGTCTGGAGATAGGTGATGGTCGGATCGATCTTGAGTGCGCGCAGGGTCGTGTGGTTCCAGGCGAGTTCGTAGATCGGCGGCAGGCGTTTCAGTTCCTCTTCGCTCGCCTTGTCCGAACGGTAGAGCATTTCGCCCTTGTGGTGCTTGGTGAAGAGATCAAGCGCTTCGACCGAAACCGGGGCGACCATGATCAGCACGACCGATTGGCCATCCTTGATATAGGGCTTGTGGCGGTTGAAATAGGCCTGCGGGATGGGCGCGGCGCAGGGGGAGAGTTCCTTGAGAAGGATGCCGTCCTGCCGCGCCAGTTTTTCGGAGAAGGCGGCGGCCTCGATGAAATCATCGAAGCCGACCATGACGTCGATCCACTCATGCGCCTCGGTCAGCGGCATTTCGGCTTCGACGATGATGCCGTTGGTGCCGTAGGCGTGGGCGACCTTGAGGATGTCTTCGCCGACGAGATTGAGTTCGCGCGGTTCGGCTTCGCAGGTGATGATTTTTAGGCCGAGGATCGAGCCCAGTGCGCGAAGACCGCCCCAACGGATCGAGCCGACACCACCCGAACCGCCGGCAATAAAACCACCGAGCGAGGCCATGCGGTAGGTGGAGGGGTGGAAGCGCAGTTCGCCGCCGACGGCCTCCTTGGTTTCGTGATCGAGCTTTTCGAGCACCGCACCGGCCTGGGCCCGCACGCGGTCTTTCTTGATCTCCAGAACCTTGTCCATGTTCATGAGGTTGAGCATGGCGCCGCCGGAGAGCGGCATGGCTTGGCCGTAATTGCCCGTGCCGGCACCACGCGGCGTGATGGCCACGCCATGCTTGTAGGCGGCGCGGAGGACGGTTTTCACTTCTTCATTGGAGCGCGGAGAAACCACGACTTCGGCGGTGACATGGTCGAGCTTGGCCTTAAGAACAGGTGAATACCAATAATGGTCACGACTGCGCTGCTGCACGATGCGCGGATTGTCTTCTTGCGGAATGTCGCTGAGGTCAGCGCGGAAAGCGGCAATGCTCATGATTGGCCCATCAAGTCGTCGAGTTCACGGTAATCGGGGAGGGTGGTGTCGATCGCCCGCCCCGCCCGGATCACGGTCCGGTCGGCTTGCGGGCGCGACATCAGTTCAGTCCAGGTGCGACCTTTGAAGTGCACGAGATCGGCTGGCGCCCCGACGGCCAGCTCACCTGTGTAGCCAAATCCGGCAATCTCGGCCGGGTCGGCTGTGACCACGCGCGACCAGGCAAAGGCCTCGGTCTGCGGATGGTCGAAGTGGAGGATGCGCGCGCCCTCGCGAAAGACCTCGAAGCCATCGAGATCGCCATAGGCATAGAAGGGGTCGCGAGTATTGTCCGAGGCGATGGCGACTTTGACGCCCGCTGCCTTTAGTTCATTGACGAGGGTGACGCCCCGCCAGCGCGGCGTGCGAACGCCATTCTGGTTGTCGCGATCCTGCAGGTACATGTTGCACATGGGCAGGGACACGATGGCGATGCCGGCTTGCGCCACTTTGTCGATGACGCGCTTGGCAGTCTCGCTGTCCTGCACGGCGAGCGAGCAGCAGTGGCCTGCGACAACCGAGCCGGTAAATCCACTCTCGATCACTGCGTCGGCAAGGCATTCCAGCGCATTGGCTTTCGGATCAGGGCTCTCATCGGTGTGGAGGTCGATGTCGAGGCCCAGTTCGCCGGCCATTTCGACCAGCTTGTGCATGATCGTCGGGTTTTCCGGATGCACGGCGGTGGAGCCACCGAGGATGCCGCCGGATGCCTTGGTGCGCGTCGCGACCGCCCGCAGCTTTTCGGCGTCGAGGATCGTGTCCGGCCCCATCAGGCCAGCGGCTTGCAACTCGATCCGTCCGGCCCAGCGCTCGCGCATGGCCTCAAAAACGTCCCAGGTGATGTCGTGTTGGGGCGGGGCCATGTCGAGATGGGTGCGGATGGCGGCCGTGCCGTGCGCATAGGCACAGCGCAACGAGAAATCCATGCGACGCTCGACATCGCTGGCCGCCCAATTGGCTTCGCGATCCCCAAGCACAGCCATCAGCGCGCCGAGCCAGGTCCCGTCCGGGTTCTCTTTTCGCGCCCAGATATGGCCCTTGTCGAGATGAGTGTGGAGATCGACGAAGGCCGGGAGGACAATGTCGCCCCGCATGTCGATCTGCTGCGGCAGGGTTGCGGAACCCGCCGCACCGATCGCGGCAATCTTGCCGTCGGCGACGGTGATGTCGACCCGGGCGAGATCGCCCGAGCTTGCATCGCCAAGCACCGAGACCGGCACGCTGGCATTGGTGATGGCATAGTGGCCATCGGCAGGAATGGTGATCGCCAACTCAGTTCTCCCGCTTGAGGGCACTTTCGTGCCAGCGGTGCAGCATCGCCCACGAGATAAGCGAGGTCAGCGCAAAAATGGCGACGCCGGTGACCATGAGCAGAACCAGGGCTGCATAGAGACGCGGATAGTTGAGGCGATAGCCGGATTCGAGCAGGCGAAAGGCGAGGCCCGAACCCTTGCCGGCAGAGCCCGCCGCAAACTCGGCGACCACTGCCGCGATCAGCGAGAGGCCACCGCCGATACGCAGACCAGCCGCGAAATAGGGCAGGGACGATGGGAGTTTCAGGTGGATCAATGTCTGCCAGCGGCTAGCGCCATAAAGCTCAAAGAGGTTGAGCAGATTATGGTCGACGCTTTTGAGGCCCGCCACCATGTTGGAGAGAATCGGGAAGAAGGCGACGACGAAAGCACAGGTCAGCAGGGCGGACTGCGTATCCGGCATGTAAATGATGAGGAGTGGCGCGATGGCAATCATCGGCGTCACCTGCAGGATGACGGCAAAGGGAAACAGTGCCAATTCGATCCAGCGGCTCTGCACGAGAATGATGGCGAGACCCACACCGCCAACGAGCGCCAGACTAAGCGCCATCAGAGTGATGCGCAGTGTCACCAGCAGCGAGGGGGACAGCGTGCCCCAATCGGTGAAAAGCGCGGTGACCACGTCGAGCGGGGCCGGCATGATGTAGCGCGGCACCTGGTTGATCATGATATGCGCCTGCCAGGCGGCAATCGCCAAGATGACCATAAAGACGGGAATGACGATGGACAGAACGCGCTCGCCGACGCTGGAGCGGCTGACCACGACGGCGACCTGGCTGTCGGTGCCGGCCTCGGCACTGGCTTTGGACATTGGAACTGCGTCGGTCATTTCGCCTGGGCTCCACGCATGATGGCTTCCTGCAGGGCGCGCGAGACGGTGTCGGTCGTGGCGCGATATTCTTCCGAGGTGCGGTAATTCTCGTCGCGCACGCCTGAGGTGATAAGCGGCAGGTCGGCATAGACCTGGCCGGGCCGGGCGCGCATGACGACGATGCGATTGCTGAGGAAGGCGCTTTCGAAGACGGAGTGGGTGACGAAGATCACGGTGATGCCCGTTTCGCGCCAGAGGCGCAGCACGTCGTCATTGAGTTTTTGGCGCGTGATTTCGTCGAGCGCCGCAAAGGGCTCGTCCATCAGCAGCAGCTTTGGCTTGGTCACCAGCGCACGCGCAATCGAGACGCGCATCTTCATGCCGCCCGAGAGTTCGCGGGGGTAGGATTTGGTGAAATCGGCAAGGCCGACGGAAGCCAGCACTTCCATGATCGCGGGATCAGCGTCGCGCTTGGACACGCCGCGCAGGCGCAAGGGCAGGTAGACATTTCCCCACACGGTCTGCCAGGGCATCAGCGTCGGCTCCTGGAACACGAAGCCGACATCGCCCTCGGGCAGGCCCTTGGAATTGATTTTTGAGGATGGCCAGTCGATCTGGCCCGTGCTTGGCGCGCCTAAGCCGGCAATGATGCGCAAGGCGGTGGATTTGCCGCAACCGGAGGGGCCGAGAAGGCTCAGGAACTCGCCGCGCTGCACGTCCAGCGACATGTCCTTTAGCGCGAGCGTGCCG
Organism: Devosia riboflavina; assembly: GCF_000743575.1. Taxonomy (GTDB): domain Bacteria; phylum Pseudomonadota; class Alphaproteobacteria; order Rhizobiales; family Devosiaceae; genus Devosia; species Devosia riboflavina. The sequence goes on from NZ_JQGC01000006.1 coordinate 197,476, forward strand.
TTGGAAAAGAGCTTGCTGACGTGTCGCATGGAAACGACCACGCGTGGCGCAGCGGTTTGCCCGGCTAAAGCGGGCGAAGAAGTGGCTAGGTCAGTCAAAATTGTGCGCCCAATCTAGGGTCGGAGCGGCGCGGGCGGCGTGCCCGCGCCGGTGTGTGAAAAGATTACTTGAAGAGATCGACGCCGAGGCCCTGGCAGACATATTCCGTCGTATAGGCCTGGCTCACATCGATGCCGGCCTCGAAGACGCCGACCTCGACCATGGAATTGTAGAAGTCGGTCCAGCCGGCATCGGTCATGCAGCCGATACCCTTGGTTTCGGCATCGCCGGAAACGACGATCCCGTATTCCTTCATCTTCTCGATGCCATAGGCGATCTGGTCGTCGGTCATTTCCGGATTGTCGGCCTTGATCAGCTCATTGGCCGCGGCATTGTCGCCATAGAGGTAGTTCGACCAGCCCACGATCGTGGCTTCAACGAAGCGCTTGGCGATATCCGGGTTCTCGTCGACCCAGGGCTTCATCGCTTCGATGGTGGTCGAATAGGGGTGATAGCCCTGGTCGGCGAGGAGCCACACGTCAGGCGCAAAGCCGGCTTCGCGCTCGATGGCGAGGGGTTCCGAGGTGAGATAACCCTGCTGGATCGCCGCGTCGTCGGCAAGGAACGAGGCCGGGTTGAACTGATAGGGCTCGTACTTTTCTTCGACGAAATCAGGCCACTCGGTCTTCATCCAGGTGAAGTAAGACGTAAAACCGTCGGCGCTGAGGATATACTTGGAAGCACCAGCCAGTTCCGGGAAGGTGGCGAACTTGCCCGGATGCGACATCAGGATCTGCGGATCCTTTTGGAAGATCGCGGCCAGCGTGATCGTCGGAATGCCTTCCTTGACGGCGTTGATCGCGCCGGTGGCGCCGCCCATGTAGAATTGCACCTGTCCCGAAACCAGCATCGGCCGGCCCGGCGACTGCGGCCCGCCCTGCATGATGGTCACGTCGAGCCCGTACTTTTCATAGGTACCGTCGGCGATGGCTTGATAGTAGCCGCCGTGCTCGGCCTGGGCGAGCCAGTTGGTAGCGAAGGTGACCTTGTCGAGGTCCTGCGCAAAGGTCGGCGTGGCGGCGAGCGCCATGGCAGCCAGAATGGTCGTCTTGATTGAAGCGTGCATTTACTGCGTTCCCCTGTGCTCCGATCGTTTCGCCGAAGCCAATTTCTCGGGCGATCTCCTTCGCCCTTGCAGTACCATTCCGCACCGCGCTTCCCGTGTGAACCCAAAAAATAGGCAATCCTTAGGAATGCCTGCTATGCGTGCAATTAATGCGCTTTAGGGCTGGTCAAGCGCTTTACCTTTGGCTTAGCATTCGCCCCGCAAGCATTGGATAACCATGACCACCGCCCTAGACCCCAAGGACATCCACCCCCCATTCGCGCCGTATAGCCACGGCGTGGTCGTGCCGCCGGGCCAGCGTTTGGTCTTCTGTTCCGGCCAGCTCGGCATAGCGGCGGACAAGACCATTCCCCCCGATTGCGCGGGCCAGACAAAACTCTGCTTCGACAATGTCGCGGCCATTCTGCGCGAAGCGGGGCTCGGCTTCGAACACATCATCCGCATCAATGCCTATGTGACGGGGCGTGAGCACCTCCCCGACTATATGGGCGTGCGCAACGGGCTCTTTGCAGCGCCTTACCCAGCCTCGACGCTGATGATCGTCTCCGGCTTTGCCCGGCCCGAATTCGTCGTCGAAATAGAAGTCATCGCGGCAGGTCCCGCCTGAGGAACTTTTTTACATGCGTAAGATCTGGTGGACTGACTTCGCGGCGCGCGAATTCGAAGGTCTCGACCCCAACAAGACCATAGCCATCCTGCCCATCGCGGCGGTGGAACAGCACGGCCCGCACCTGCCGGTGGGCACCGACACGATCATCAACACCTCGATGATCGAACTGCTGATCGAGCGTGCGCCGGCAGATATGGACCTGCGTATCCTGCCGGTTCAGGCCATCGGCAAATCCAACGAGCATATCTGGGCCAAGGGCACGATCACCCACACGGCCACGAACCTGATCGACGCCTGGACCCAGATCGGGCTCGAAGTGGCCCGCGCCGGGGTGAAGAAGATCATCTTCGTCAACTCGCACGGCGGCAATGAAGAGATCATGGGCATCGTCGCCCGCGAACTGCGCGTTCGCGCTGGCATGCTGGCGGTCAAGAGCGGCTGGCGCTTCACGCCGTCGGGCGTCTTGAGCGACCTTGAGCGTCGCCACGGCATTCATGGCGGCGATGCAGAAACCTCGCTGGTGCTGCACTTCAGGCCGCACCTCGTCGATATGTCGAAGGCGGAGAATTTTGTCTCCATCGCCGCGAGCGACGAGCAGCAGTTTCAATATCTGCGGCCCACGGGCGCCTTCGGGCACACCTATGCCTGGATCGCCTCGGACGTGAACCCGTCGGGCGCGGTGGGCGATGCGTCCATCGCTACCGCGGAAAAGGGCAAGACGATCGCCGAAGCCAATGTGGCCGGCATGATCGAGGTGCTTCGCGAGATCGAAGCCATGCCGCTGCCCGGCACGCGCTGGGACTAAGGAACCGGCGTCCAGCGCTCGTTTTCGCTGAGCGTGAAGCGCGGCGAACTGAGAGACGCGACGATCCGGTCGCGCCATGGGGCCAGCGGCTCCTGCCAGTTCGTCCCCTGCAACATGGCGCAGCCAATCACTGCCGGCTCTATCTCGGCCTTGTGCAGCAGGCGCAGCACAGCGCCCATCGACTGGCCGGAACTGATCACATCGTCGATCACCGCCACGCGCTTGCCGCGCAGGAGCGGCAGCATGCGCGGATCGACATAGAGCGTCTTGCTCGCCGATGGGCTGGTGATGGATTTCATCGGCTCGGATAGATCGTCTCGATACCAGAATTTTCGCGAGGTCCCCAACGGCACCATGCGGGTGTGGCCCAGCCGCCGCGCCACGTTGGATGCAAGCGGCAGGCCAAGGGTCGGCACGCCGATTATGACGTCGATATCTCTGGTCTTGAGCAGCGCAGCCAGTGCAGCCGCGAGTCCGTCTTCTACCGCAAAACTCGCCTGGTTGAGGATCAGCGAAGCGACGGCCGATTTGCCGTCGCCCGGCAGCACGCGAAGCGGCAGGGGCAATTGTCGTCCATCGGCGAGGGGCGCGGGATAGAAGCCCAGATGCCCCTCGGTCGGGTTTTGCTCATGCGTGCCGGGGGCGGCAAAGGCCTGCCAGAATTCGTGTGGCTCGAAACTCACGCCAAGTCCTTGATTCAATGATGCGGTGCAAGCAAAGGTTCTCCACCGATCCTATGACAAGACGAGCAGGCCAATGCAATCGCGCAGCAACGATCCCTTCGAACTCGAAGCCATGACGGCGCTGCGCCGCGATTTTCACGCCCATCCAGAACTGGGCTTTGAAGAAGTCCGCACCAGCGCCATCGTCGCCGAAAAACTAGAAGAGGCGGGTATCGAAGTGCATCGTGGGCTTGGGAAAACCGGCGTTGTAGGCACGCTCAAGATCGGTACGGGAACCCGACGCATCGCCCTTCGCGCCGATATGGATGCTTTGGCCATGCCCGAACTGGCCGATCGGCCATACAAGTCGGAAACACCGAACACTATGCATGCCTGTGGCCACGATGGTCACACTGTGATGCTGCTCGCCGCCGCGCGCCATCTGGCGCGGACGAAGAATTTTTCCGGCACCGTGCACTTCGTCTTCCAACCCGCTGAAGAGGGTAGGGGCGGCGCCAAGGCGATGGTCGACGAGGGGTTCTTCAAGCAGTTCCCAGTGGATGCGGTCTATGGCCTTCACAATATGCCCGGCCTCGCCACTGACGAAATGGCTGTCGTCGCCGGGCCGCAATTGGCGTCGTCGGATAGCTGGACCGTCACCTTCAGGGGCGTCGGTACACACGGCGCCAAGCCGCATCTCGGCCGCGACGCCGTGACGGCGGCGGGGCACTTTCTGGCGGCGATCCACACTATCGTCGCCCGCGCGGTCGATCCCTTGCAGCCGGCCGTCGTTAGCGCTTGTGCGCTGGAGGCGGGAGACTTCAAGGCGCTCAATGTGATTCCCGACGTGGTTCGCATCGGCGGGACGGCGCGGGCCTATCGCGCTGATGTGCGCGACCAGCTCGAACTTGAGATTGGCAATATCGCCAGCGGTGTCGCTGCCACATTCGGCATCGAGGTGGACTACGAATTCCTGCGCCGCATTCCGCCTGTTGTGAACGACGGCGATGCAACAGCGCGTGCACTCAAGGCAGCTCAAGTGGCGACCGGGCGCCCGGTCGTGACTGATTTTCCGCCCTCAACCGCGGGCGACGACTTCGCCTATTTCGGCGCCGAAGTGCCCGGCGCCTATGTCTGGCTGGGCAATGGCCCAGCCGTCGACGGCGCGCTGCACCACAATTCGCGCTATGATTTCAACGACGACGCCATTCTCACCGGCGCGCGCTTCTGGGCGACGCTGGTGGAACAGGAATTGCCGGCCTGATCAGACGAAACCGGTCCGTAACAGGGCCAATGCGCGCTCGGTATCGACGCCGAGCGCCACGTCCACCGGCTTGCCGCGGCGGTCGACCAGCAGACGGCCGGCATCTGGGTCGTCGCCGAGGTCGATATCGAGCTTCATGTTCTCGATCTTGAAAATGCTGGGATCGATCGCGGCCAGCATCACGCAGGGATCATGCAGGGGCCGGCTCTCGCGGCCATTATGCAGATAAACACCGAGCAATTCGCGCGCGAGGCGACCATGCGGCGTGTCGGGGAGGGCGGCGACATAGGCGATATCGGCGCGCACCAGGCGGGTGACATCGAGCGGAATGATCGTGACCTTGACCGGGCTGCCAATGACCACCGAGGCCGCTTCCGGATCGGACGCGAAATTAAACTCGGAACTGGGGCCGGAATTGCCCGGCGCGTGAATGGTCCCGCCCATGACGATGATCTCGCCGATGCGCTCGATGACCTCGGGGTGCTCGGTGACCACATGGGCGATGTTGGTCAGCGGCCCAAGCGCCAGGATGTCGATGCTGCCGGGCTCGGACTCGGCGAGCATGCGGGCGATCCAGTCCGGGGCGCCGTCGAGCGGCGCCTTGGCGGGCTCCGGCAGCTCGATGCCCTTGAGGCCATCCATGCCGTGCACCATGGCGACAAGGTCCTGCAATTCGCGCGTCAGCGGAATGTCGGTGCCCCGGACGACCGGAATGTCGCCGCGACCCATGAAGGTGAGAAGGCCACCGGCATTGGTTGTGGTGCGATCAAGCCCGATATTGCCGGCGATGGTCGTGACGCCGAGCACGTCGAAATGACCCGATCCTAGCGCGAAGAGGATGGCGATGGCGTCGTCGAGGCCCGGATCCGTGTCGATGATGACGCGCTTCTTCATGGTCTTACTTCCTCAACGCCAGCCTGGCGGTCGATACGGTCCATTTCCGCCTTGAACTGACGGGCGATCTGATTGGCATCGGCAACGGTCTTGCCGACATCCAGCGTTTGCACCTTGCGCTCGCGCATTAACCAGCGGCCGGCAACCATTGTGTCGGTCACGTCGGACGGCATGGCGGCGAAGACAAGCGCGGAATAAGGGTCGTAGATCGGATGGAAGCGCGGGGCGGCGAGGCTGATGCGGATCAGGTCTGCCTGCTTACCCTTTTCCAGCGAGCCGGTCTTCAAATTAAGGCTCAGCGTCCGCGCGCCTTCAATCGTCGCCATGCGGATCACGTCCACGGCCGGCAGCGGCTTGCGCGAGCCGGCGAAGAGTTTTGCGAACATCGAGACCGGCGCAAACTGGCTGAAGAGATCGAGTGTATTGCCGCTCATAGCGCCATCGCTGCCGATGCCGACGGGCAGTCCCGCATTGCGCATCTTTTCAACCGGGGCAATGCCGCGACCGGCTTTGCCGTTGGAGCGCGGGTTGGTCACCACGCAGACCTGATGCTCCGACATCATGCGGATATCGGCATCATCGAGCTGCAGGCAGTGCGCGCAGATGAGATTGGGTCTTAGGAGCCCTGCTTCGGCCGTGACGGCGACCGTGGATTTGCCATGGGTGTCGAGCGCCCATTTTACCTCAAGCGAACTCTCGGCGAGGTGCATCTGCACCGGCACGTCCGGGTGATCGGCCGACCACAGGGCGATACGCGCCATGGTTTCACGACCGGTGGAATAGGGGGCATGAGGCGCGATGGACGGCATCACCAGCGGATGGCCGGCGAAGCGATCGACTAGCTCTTCTACTCGCGCAAAACCCTCGTCGAAATTCCTGTGATCCGGTGGATCGAAATCGGCCAGCGTCTGGCCGACAATGGCGCGTAGACCCGCCTTGTCGCAGACGTCGCCGACTTCGGTTTCGAAGTAGTACATGTCGGCGACGGTGGTGATGCCACCCTGGATCATTTCCAAGGCCGACAGTGCTGAACCGACGCGCACCATCTCGGCCGAAACGAACTTGCGTTCGAGCGGCAGGATGTAGCGATAGAGCCGATCGTCGACATCTTCGCCCAGGCCGCGAAACACCGACATGCCCATATGGCAGTGGGCATTGACCATGCCGGGCATGACGATGTCGCCACCACAGTCGACTATCTCCGCACCCGGCACCTCAGGCGGTGTGCCGGAGCCGAGCGCAGCGATAGTCGTACCCTCGACATGCACCCAACCATTCTCGTGAACCGTCAGGGCGTCGTCCATGGTGACGACGAGGGCATTGGTGAAGAGAACGCTCATTCAACCGCCAGGATGGTGCACTGATCCGGCACCGGCACAAGCTTGGCACTCGAGCCGGGTTCCAGCGGCTTGCTGAGCGGACCATTGGCCACCAGCGTGCCGGCAGCGGTCTCGCTCTGGTACTGATAGGCGCGACCGAGATAGGTGCGTAGACCGAGCGTCGCCGGAATGCCTTCGGCACCCGGATTGTCGGTGACCGCAAGACCATCGGCGCGGCAAGCGAGGACGAAGTTGTCCGGGATCGCACCAAAATGCTCGAGGCTCAGCGTCAGCTTCACGCCACCGGCGGCTTCCGCCGTGATCTTTGCGCCATCGCGGGCCACGACTTTCATCGGCACGAGGTTTTCGAAGCCAACGAAGCGGGCGACGAAGGCATTGGCCGGGCGCTGGTAAAGATTTTCCGGCGTATCGAGCTGCATGATTTTGCCCGCGTGCATGATGGCGACGCGATCCGAGATCGAGAAGGCTTCTTCCTGGTCGTGAGTCACATAGACCGAGGTCGTGCCATTGGCGCGCTGCAATTGGCGGATTTCGACTCGCATGTCGACACGCAGTTTTGCGTCAAGGTTCGACAGCGGCTCATCGAACATCAGCAGCGGCGGTTCGATGACGAGGGCGCGGGCGAGCGCCACACGCTGCTTCTGGCCACCCGACAGGGCGCCGGGAAGGCGCTCGGCGAGATGGGCAAGGCCGACGCGTTCGAGCATGGCGCCGACGCGCTTGGTTTTCGCTTCGCCCGAAATGCCGCGCTGCTTGAGGCCGAAGCCCACATTCTCGGCGACGCTCAGGTGTGGGAAGAGCGCATAGTTCTGGAAGACGAGGCCGATGTCGCGCTGATGTGCGGGCAGTTTGGTGAGGTCTTTGCCACCCAGGGTGATGCTACCGGAGGTCGGCTGCAGGAAGCCCGCGACGAGGCGCAGGGTCGTGGTCTTGCCGCAGCCGGACGCGCCGAGGAGGGAGACGAGCTCGCCTCCGGCAATGTCCAGCGACAGATCCTCGAGAACCTTGGTTTGGCCGTAGTGGGCGGTGATGTTGCGAATGGAAAGTGGCTTGGTCACGGCTGACCTCTATTTGGCAAGGAAGGTGAGACCCAGGGTGCGCTCGACAATGGCCATGACGGCCACCGTGAGCACCATGAGCAGCACCGAGACCGAAGCGACGGTGGGATCGAAGAACTGCTCCATATGGGCGAGCAGTTGGATGGGAAGCGTTGATATGCCCGGTCCCGTGAGGAAGATCGAGATCGACACGTCATTGACCGAGGTGATGAAGGCCAGGATGAAGGCCGCGATCACGCCGGAGCGCACATTGGGCAAAAGCACGGTGAAGAAGGTTTTCAGCGGCGGCGAACCGAGGCTGATGGCCGCTTCCTCGATGGAGAAATCGAAGGAGGCGAGCGAGGCCGAAATCACCCGGATCACATAGGGCAGGATCAGGATCGTGTGCCCGATGATCAGCGACAGAAAGATCGGCGCATTGAACTGGAAGGCGAGGTTTTTCAACAGCGAAAAGCCCAGCACAAGTTCGGGCACCAGCACCGGCAGCACGAAGAGGGTCGACAGCCAGCCCGGAAGCTGGATGCGATAGCGGCTCATGGCGTAGGACGCCGGAATGCCGATCAGCAGTGCCACGAAGGTCGAGATGACAGCGACCTGGAGGCTCGTGAGGATGGTGCGACGGAACGCGTCGATCTCAAAGATGTTCTGGAACCAGCGCAGGCTCAGACCCTGCGGCGGGAAGGTGAGATAGGTTGTGTCGCTCAGCGCCGCGCCGAGCACGATGATGAGCGGCCCGACGAGGAAAATGAAGACCAGTGCGGTGAAGCCGATCAGGGCTGGATGGATTTTTGTCGGCATCAGACGGTCATCGGGTTGAGGCGGCGCGCCGCGGCATTCATCGCCATGACAATGGCAATGGTGATCACCACCATGATGGCGGCAATGGTGGAGGCGCTCACCCAATCGAAGGTGACCATGGCCTGCTGATACATCAGCGTGCCCATCATCATCACCTGCTCGCCACCGAGGAGCTGGGGCGTCGCGTAAGAGGTGAAGCTGCCGGTAAAGACCAGCACGGCGCCGACGATCAGGCCGGGCACGGCGAGCGGCAGGATGACCTGGGTAAAAGTTGCCCAGGAATTGGCGCCGAGCGAGGCGGAGGCCTGGATGAGATCATCGGGAATGGCTTCGAGCACACCAACGAGGGTGAGAACCATCAGCGGCACGAAGAGATAGACCATGGCGACGATGACCGAGCCCTGCGTGTAGAGCATCTGCAGCGGTTCGCCGATGATCCCGAGATTGATCAGGGTCGAATTCAGAATGCCGTTTTTGCCGAGGATAATGAGCCAGGCGAACGAGCGCACGACGACGCCGGTGAGCAGCGGAAAGACTGCGGCGATGATCAGGATGGATTTGAGCCAGCCCGGCGCGCGCGACACCACATAGGCAGTGATGAAGCCGATCACCAGCGCGATGACCGTAACGATCAGCGAGACATTGATGGTGCGGAGAAGCACGGTGCGGCGGAAGCCGCTGCCGAAGAAGGCCTGATAGGTGGCAAATGGTCCGCCCGGCGTTCCGAACGTCGTGTAGATCGTGGCTGCAACGGGAGCAACGAGCCCCAGCAGCACCAGCAGGGTTGCCGGCGAAGCCAGCGTCCAGCCTGCAAAGCGTTTCATCGCCTATGGCCTTTTTCTTTGGTAGCCCCTCAACCACCGCGTTGTTCCCGTGGAAGCGGGAATCTCTCATTCAGTGCAATACGGGATTCCCGGGGTGGCGGGAATGACCCCAAAGCAGAGGTGGGGAAAACTCGCGTTTCCCCCACCCGAAAATCTTACATGCCGAAGATTTCGTTCCAGCGGTCAACCCAGCCGCCCTTGGCGGCATTGAGCTTGGCCGAGTCGATGCTCTGGAGGCCGGCGATCACGTCTGCACCATAGGTCCAGAGCGCAGCCTGTTCCGGAGTCAGGGTGACGGCGGTATTGACCGGAGCGTCAACGCCCTGCTCGGCAAGCTGCTGCTGGATTTCCGGGGACAGGACGAAGTTGATGAACTCATAGGCCAGTTCCGGCTCGGCGGCGCCCTTCGGAATATTGATCGTGTTCAGCGTCGCGATCGAACCTTCCGAAAGGTCGGCCCAGACGACGGTGGGGACGGCGGCCTGGATCTGCGCGAGGGTAAAATCCTGCGCGATGGCAGCGGTGACTTCGCCGGTCGAGAAGAGGTTAATCATCTCCGAGCCGGTATTGTAGTTTTTCACGACATTCGGCTTGAGCGCTTCGACGCCGGCAAAGGCGCCATCGGCGTCTGCGAAGGCGTCAACGCCCTGATGCTCGCCAGCCTTGACCACAACCATCGGGCCAGCCGTTGTGGTGATACCCGGCAGCGACAGGGAAGAGGCGAGGTCTTCGCGCCACAGGTCGTTCCACGAGGTGATCGGGGTCGTCACCTTGGCGCTGTCATAAACGACGCCGACGCGGCCGATGGAGTAGGCCGGGCCATAACCGCCCTGCGGATCCTTGGCGATGTCGTAGAGACCTTCGATGTTCGGCAGCTTGGAGCGGTCGAGTTCCTGGAAGAGGCCCAGTTCGATGCCCTGCTGGCTGAAAGCGTCGGTGAAGTAGGCCACGTCGACGCCGCCACCATTGCGGATCTGCAGCTTGTTCAGGCGCTCGCCATTGTTGCCAGTTTCAAACTGGATTTCGCAGCCGCACTTTTCGCGGAAGGGGGCCAGGATGATGGATTCGAGCTTTTCGCCGTTAAAACCCCACCAGGAAATGGTGAGCGTCTTGGTCTGGGCGAAAGCGGGCGTGGCAAAAGCCGCGGTGGCGGCGAGGCCAAGCGCGAGAGTGGTTGCGACGATACGTGACATGTCTTGTTCCCTGTTCCAGCAGGCTTGGGACCGCTGGCGTTAAGTGTGCTCCCTCGGAATTTCAGCCTATTTTTGCGCCCGAGTTAACACAAGACTAATTTCTGGGCTTTCCGTCGCAATCCGCATGAAATCGCAGAACTATTCGGCGTCGTCCTTCACGGCCTCCATCGAAACATGCGTACTCGTATGGGCGACATGGGGCAGGGCGGAGATTTTCTCGCCCAGCACTTCGCGATAGGCGGCGATGTCCTTGGTGCGCACTTTCAGGAGATAGTCGAAACTCGAGGCGATCATATGCGCCTGTTCTACCTCGGGCAGGGCGCGGACGGCCTTGTTGAAGGCTGTCAGCGCGGCCTTTCGAGTGTCCGAAAGCTTCACTTCCACGAAGGCAACATGGGGCAGGCCCAGGCGCTCGGGATCGATGACGGCGCGATAGCCGAGAATATAGCCTTCGGCCTCCAAACGCTTGATCCGCGCCTGGCACGGGGTCTTGGAAAGATTGACCCTGCGGCTCAGTTCGGCGACGCTCAAACGTCCATCGCGCGCCAGCTCGTCCAGAATCTTCCTGTCTATCTGGTCTAAAGTTTCGAGAATGACTGTTTTCATGGTCTCTTCGCCTGCCTGAAGGGGCAAAATTACCACTGTCGTCGCGAGACGGCCATACAAATAGGCGAAACGACTTCCCGGCTTCTGGCATTTTAAGGCAACGCTTTTGAGTGCTCTTCCATGACCGACACGACCGCCTTTCGCGACACCATGCGCGCCCGCATTTATGCGGATGAAAACATCCTCGTCCCGCAGTTGATTGAGGCCACCGGCCTTGACGCGGCGCAGCGCCAAACCATTTCCGGCCATGCCGAGAAGCTGGTGACATCAGTACGCACCGGCAACAAGCTGGGGCTGATGGAAAGCTTCCTCGCCGAATATGGTCTGGCGACCGACGAAGGCGTGGCGCTGATGTCGCTCGCCGAAGCGCTGCTGCGCGTGCCTGATGCCGAGACCGTGGATGCGCTGATCCACGACAAGGTCGGCGGCTCCGACTGGGCCAGCCATTTCGGCTCCTCGTCCAACACGCTGGTCAACTTCTCGTCCTGGGCGCTGAATCTGACTGCCGACGTGCTCGGTGATCCCGAAGTCGGCCCCAAGAACGCGCTGCACCGCGCCATCGCCCGTCTCGGCGAACCTGTCATCCGTACCGCTGTCGGTCAGGCCATGCGCCTCCTCGGCAGCCAGTTCGTCTTTGGCCGCACCATCGACGAAGCCGTCGCCAATGCGAAGAAGCCGGAGTCTCTGGGCTATCGCTATTCCTACGACATGCTGGGCGAAGCCGCCCGCACGGCAGAAGACGCCGAGCGCTATTTCAAGGCCTATTCCGACGCCATCGCAACGCTGGCGCCGCACTGCACCTCGTCGGCTGTGCGCGACAATCCCGGCATTTCAGTAAAGCTTTCGGCGCTGCATCCACGCTACGAGTTCGCGCAGCGCGAGCGCGTTCTTACGGAACTCGTTGATGCGACTCGGAAACTGGCCCTCGCCGCCCGTGAAGCCAATATGGGCTTCAACATCGACGCCGAAGAAGCCGACCGTCTCGATCTCTCGATGGAAATCATCGAGGCAGTGCTGGCAACTCCCGAACTCGCCGGTTGGGAAGGCTTTGGCGTCGTCGTGCAGGCCTATGGCAAGCGCGTGTTGCCGCTGATCGACTGGCTCGAAGCGACTGCCGAAAAGTACAATCGCAAGATCATGGTTCGCCTCGTGAAGGGCGCCTATTGGGACGCCGAAATCAAGCGCGCCCAGGTGCTCGGCCTACCGGGTTTCCCGGTCTATACCCGCAAGGCGATCACCGACGTCAGCTATATTGCGGCGGCGCGAAAACTCTTCTCCAAGAAGCGCGTCTATCCCCAGTTCGCCTCGCACAATGCCCACACGGCCGCTGCCGTTCTGCATCTGGCGGCCGAAGCAGGACGCCTTAACGACACCTATGAATTCCAGCGCCTCCACGGCATGGGCGAGCGCCTGCACGAAGTGCTGCGCACCAACCATGGCACCCGCACGCGCATCTACGCGCCAGTCGGCCCGCACAAGGACCTGCTGGCTTATCTCGTGCGACGCCTCCTCGAAAACGGCGCCAACGGTTCCTTCGTCTACCAGATCGCTGACGAAGATATTCCGGCCGCCAAGGTCGCCGAAGACCCGATCGCCAAGCTGCTGGCGCTCGATGGCTTTGCCAACCCCAACATCCCGTTGCCTGACGCGGTTTTCGGTGCGCGACGCAATTCGGCTGGCCTCGACCTGACCGACCCGGTGGCCTTCGGTGCCGTGAACGCTGCCCGCGAAACCTTCTGCAAGACCCAGTGGCTGGCAACGCCGCTGCCGGTCGCCGAGGCTTCGAGCGAAACCACCCCGGTCATCAACCCTGCCGACCCCACCGACATTGTCGGCCATGTCGTTTCGGCCTCGGCAGCAGGCGTCACTGCGGCGATCTCCGCCGCTGTAGCCAGCAAATGGCCGCAGACCGCCGTCGGCACCCGCGCCGAAGTCCTGCGCAAGACGGCCGATCTCTACGAAGCCAACCGCGCCGAGCTTTTTGCGCTGCTGGCCCGCGAAGCTGGCAAGTCCTGGGCAGACGCCGTGGCCGAAGTCCGCGAAGCCGTCGACTTCCTGCGCTACTACGCAGCCGAAGCGGAAACCAAGCCCCTGGCCGCTGCGCGCGGTCCCTTCGTCGCTATCTCGCCGTGGAATTTCCCGCTCGCCATCTTCTCCGGCCAGATCGCGGCGGCGCTCGTCGCCGGTAATCCGGTAGTAGCAAAGCCGGCGCCGCAGACCCCGCTCATCGCCTTCCGGGCCGTACAGTTGATGCATGAAGCCGGCATCCCGACCGACGCCATCCAGCTCATGCCAGGCGGCCCCGATGTCGGCACCGCGCTGACCTCGGATGCGCGTATCGCCGGCGTTGCCTTCACCGGCTCGCTACCGACCGCCCATCGTATCGACCGCGCCATGGCCGAACATGTCGACGCCAAGGCGCCGCTGATCGCCGAAACCGGCGGCCTCAACGCCATGATCGTCGACTCGACCGCGCTGCCGGAACAGGCCGTGCGCGACATCATCGCCTCGGCTTTCCAGTCGGCCGGCCAGCGCTGCTCGGCGCTCCGCGTTCTCTACGTGCAGGAAGATGCCGCCGAGCGGACCGTCGAAATGCTCAAGGGCGCGATGGACGAACTGACCCTCGGCAATCCCTGGGATCTCGCCACCGACATCGGTCCGATCATCGACGAGCCTGCGCGCAAGAAAATCCAGTCCTATGTGGATGTTAACAAGGCAAAGGTGATTCACGCCATGAAGGCGCCGACATCTGGCACCTTCGTTGCGCCGACCGTGGTAAAGGTCGGTGGCATCGGCGAAATTCCGGAAGAAATCTTCGGGCCGGTGCTGCACGTCGCGACCTTCAAGGCCGACGAGCTCGACAGCGTCATCGACGCCATCAATGCTTCCGGCTATGGCCTCACCTTCGGCATGCACACCCGCATTTCGAGCCGCGTGAAGAAAGTCTCGGCCGCAGTCCACGCCGGCAATATCTACGTCAACCGAAACCAGATCGGCGCCGTCGTCGGCTCCCAGCCTTTTGGTGGCGAAGGCCTCTCCGGCACTGGCCCCAAGGCCGGCGGCCCTCACTATGTCGCACGCTTCACGTCAGGCCATTCCGGCCTGCAGGCTGCCGCCGAGACGCTGCCGGGCCCGACGGGCGAAAGCAATGTGTTGCACGTTTCTCCGCGCGGCACCCTGCTGTGCCTCGGCCCGACCGAAGCCGATATCTCGGCCCAGAAGGTCATGGCCGGCCAGGCCGGCTGCGTGCCGCTGGTCGCCTCGCTCGACAAGGACACGCTTGGCGTCGCGACGACCTTCGACGCCGTCGCCTGGTTCGGCGACGACGCGACGCTGTCGATCATCCGCAAAACCCTCGCCGGTCGCGATGGCCCGATCTTGCCGATTCTCACCAGCACCGAAGACGTCGCCCGCCTGCAGCATGAACGTCATGTCTGCATCGACACCACGGCTGCCGGCGGTAACGCCACCCTGATCGCTACGGCGAGCTAAAAGAAAAGGCCCGCAGCATCAGCTGCGGGCCTCAATCTCTATGTTATTCTCGGTGGAAAATCAGCGTGCAGCGACCGCCGCGGCGAGCTTGGCCGGGACCGACAGCACGGCCTTGATCTCTGCAACGCGCTCGGACGTGTAAAAATCTGTCTCGTGCAGCATGTTGACCGTGCCGACCAGTTCGCCGCCAAGGATGACGGGCATGTTCACCACGGACTGGCAGCCGAGCGAGTTGATCAGCTCATAGTCCGGAAACACCTTGGCAATGTCTTCGATGGTGTTGGCGACGAAATAGGCGTGCTGCTTGTGTACGATGTCGAACCAGGCGTCATAGTGGATCGGCTTGGTGCCCGAAGTCGGGTAGCTGACGGCATCGCTGGTATAGGCGCGACGAGCCAGCTCGTTGGTCATGTCGACGGTCATATAGGTGAAAAGCTTCACGCCCACGGTCGCTTCGGTCAGCGTCTGCAGCGCAGCAAACGCCGCCTCGACTCCCCTAGCCTCGGCAATAGCCACATCAAATGCGGCGAGGGCGGCGGAATGGTCAGTCATTCGAATAGTCCTTAAATTATTGAATTGGGGCAGGGCGCGGCGGCATTCACCGGCCCGGCACCCCCCTCGACGGGGGAGGATGGGAGGGGGTGCGGAAGCCACAATATCCGGGCTCTCATCCCCCTCCTCAACCCTCCCCGCAAGGGGGAGGGTGCAGATCGAGTTCGACCTATGCGGCCGTCGCGGCGAGCAATTCGCGCGAATAGGGCTCCTTGAGGTCGCCCTGCTTGAGCTGGGCGACGTCGGCAATCTCGACGATCCGGCCGTGGCGCATCACGGCGAGGCGGTCGCAGAGGAAGCTCACGACGGGCAGGTTATGCGTCACCATGAGGAAGGTGAGGTTCTGTTCCCGGCGCAGGCGCTTGAGAAGGTTCAGAATTTCCGCCTGCACCGACACGTCGAGGGCCGAAGTTGGCTCATCGAGCAACAGCACCTTGGGCTCAAGCATCAGCGCCCGCGCAATGGCGACACGCTGGCGTTGTCCACCCGAAAGCTGGTGCGGGAAGCGGAAGCGGAAACGCTGGTCGAGCCCGACTTGCTTCAGCACCGCTTCGACCCGCTCGCCGCGATTGCCGATGCCGTGGATGGCCAGCGGCTCGGAGAGCGCGGAGTCGATAGTTTTGCGCGGGTGCAGCGAACCATAGGGGTCCTGAAACACCATCTGCACGGTGCGCGACACATTGCGATCAACGCCATGGGTGCGCGGCTTGCCCAGCACCGAGATTTCGCCGGTCCATTCCGGAGCCAGCCCGGCAATGGCGCGGAGGATCGTCGACTTGCCCGAACCGCTTTCGCCCACAAGGGCAAAGCTCTCGCCTTCCGGCACGTCGAGGTTCACCCCATGCACGACTTTGGTGTCGCCGTAGGAAATGTCGAGATTCTTGAGGGTAAGTGCGCTCATGTGCCCGCCCATTGTGTCCGGTCGAGCACCGGCAATTCGTCGCGTGTTTCGTCAATCACCGGCATGGCCGCAAGCAGGCCCCGCGTATAGGGATGCTGCGCCTTGTCGAGTTGCCCCGCCGCGCATTCTTCCACCACGCGCCCGGCATTCATCACGAGGATGCGGTCGCAATAGCGGCTCACCAGCGCCAGGTCGTGGCTGATCAGGATCAGCCCCATGCCTTTTCGCGTGACGAGATCATCGATGATATCGAGCACCTGCGCCTGCACCGAAACGTCGAGCGCCGAAGTCGGCTCGTCGGCGATGAGCAGTTCGGGCTCGGGGATCAGCATCATGGCGATCATGATGCGCTGGCCCATGCCGCCCGACACTTCGTGCGGATAGAGCTTGGCCACGCGCTCGGGATCGTTGATGCGCACGGCAACAAGCATATCGAGAATGCGCTGCTGCACTTCCTTACGGCCGAGCTTCTGATGCGTCACCAGGGCTTCAGCGATCTGCTCGCCCACGGTCATCACCGGATTGAGCGAGAATTTCGGGTCCTGCATGACCATGGAAATGCGGGCGCCGCGAATGGCGCGCATCTGCTTTTCGTTCTGGTCGAGGATATCGATCCCTTCAAAACGCAGCTTGTCGGCGATCACTTCACCCGGCTTGCGGATGAGTTTTAAAATTGACCGGCCAGTCATCGACTTGCCCGATCCGCTCTCGCCCACAATGCCCAGCCGCTCGCGGCCGAGGGTGAAGGACAGGCCCTTCACAACCTCGACGCGACCGGAATGGGTCGGAAACGAAACGCGGAGATTTTCGACTTCGAGGAGGGGGGCGCTCATGACTTACCCTCGCTCTTGGGATCGAGCACATCGCGCAGACCATCGCCGAGGAAGCAGAAGCCGAGCGAGACGATGATGATGGCAAAGCCGGGCATGGTCGCGACCCACCACTGATCGAGAATGAAGGTACGGCCACGCGAAATCATCGCGCCCCATTCCGGCAGCGGCGGTTGTGCGCCAAGGCCGATAAAGCCAAGGCCAGCTGCGGTGAGGATGACGCCAGCCATGTCGAGCGTCACGCGCACGATCATCGACGAGGTGCAAAGCGGCAGGATGTGCTGCACGATCACCCGGATAGGCCCACCACCGGCCAGCTGCACGGCCGAGATATATTCCGCATTGCGGATGGTCAGCGTTTCAGCGCGGGCGATACGCGCATAAGCCGGCCACGAGGTGATGGCGATGGCGATGATGGCATTGTTGATGCCAGGCCCGAGCGCCGCGACGAAAGCCAGCGCCAGGATCAATTTCGGCAGCGACAGGAAGATGTCGGTAAAACCCATCAGCACGCGATCGACCCAGCCACCGAAATAGCCGGAAATGGCACCGATCAAGAGCCCCAGCGGCGCCGAGATCAGTGCCACCAGCAGGACGATGGTGAGGGTGATCTGCGAACCCCAGACGACACGCGAGAAGATATCGCGGCCAAGCTCATCCGTACCCATCCAGTTGACGCCCGATGGCGGCAGGAGGCGCTGGCTCAGGTTCTGTCCGGTCGGCGAAAACGGCGCGATCCAAGGCGCAAACAAGGCCGTCAGCAGCAGGACGAGGATGATCACTCCGCCCAGCACGGAAAGCGGATTGCGGAGGAGGGCGGTGAATACCCGATAGGCCCGCCCGGCATTGGCCTGCCAGCGCGAAGTGGGGGAGTCGGCGAGAAGCCAGTCACGCGTCGTCATTGTGCGGGCTCCAGATTCTCACTCCGCGTGTCACCCTCGGGCTTGACCCGAGGGGACTGTACTTGATTGGGCATCGCAAAGTGCAGAGCCCTCGGGTCAAGCCCGAGGGTGACGACCTGTGGTTGTTGCAAAATTGAGGCCATTAGCGAGCCCTCGGATCGAGGACGCGATAGAGCACGTCCGAAACTTTATTGATGACGATGAAAACAGCGCCGATGACCAGCGTCGAGCCGAGTACCGCGTTCATGTCGGCATTGAGCAGGGCCGTCGTCAGGTAATTACCGATGCCGGGCCAGGAAAAGACTGTCTCGATCATCACCGAGCCTTCGAGCAGCCCGGCATAGGAGAGGCCGATAACCGTGATCAGCGGCACGCGGATCGGATTGAAAGCATGGCGCCAGATAACGATCCGCTCCGGCACGCCCTTGACGCGGGCGGTGGTGACGAATTCCTGGCTCAGCTGGTCGAGCATGAAGCTGCGCGTCATGCGGGCGATATAGGCGAGGCTGAAAAAGCCCAGCACGGAAGCCGGCAGCACGATATGCCAGACCGCGTTCCAGAAAATGTCGAACTCGCCCTGTACAAGACTGTCGATCAGGATCATGCCGGTGATGGGGGTGACGAGGCCATCATAAAAGATGTCCAGACGGCCCGGTCCACCAACCCAGCGCAGCCGCGCGTAAAACAGCGCAAGACCGACAAGCCCAAGCCAGAAGGCAGGCACCGAATAGCCGAGGAGGCCCACGACGCGGATGGCCTGGTCGAGCCAGGAGCCCTGTCGCGCCGCGGCGGTCACACCGAGCGGCACGCCGATGGCGACGCCGATGAGAATGCCCAGCGTCGCCATTTCGAATGTCGCGGGGAAGAAGCGGCTGAGATCGTCGGCCACGGCGCGGCCGGTCGACACAGACATGCCCAGATTGCCGGTGAAGACATTGCCGACGTAACTGATGAACTGCATGTAGAGCGGCTGATCGAGCCCCATGGCGATCTTGGCCGCATCATACTGCGCCTGCGTCGCGCGGTCGCCGACCACGGCAAGCACTGGATCGATCGGGATCACGCGCCCGATGAAGAAGGTGATAGCCAATAGGCCCAGAAAAGTGAGGAAAAGCGTGACGAGAAAGGTCACGACGGCACCGATCTGTCGTCTCGTACGCTTGCTCGTTAGTTTTTCTGGCGGTGGCGAGGTCAGCGCCGGCTGTTCAGTCGTCACACGAAATCCTCTTGTAATAACAGGGTTTTACTTCCGCAGGATCCGTTACCTGCAGGTTGCAAAACCTTCACATTTCGCTTTCACCATACAAGAAACTTTGCTTATATCAAAAAAATTTTGGTGGGATGGATGGCGCAAACTGCACTTGCAGAGGTCGAGCAGGGGCACCCGAAGGTGGGTGCGCTCATTCGTGCGCGCCGCCGCCAGCAGCATATGACGCTGATGGACCTGGGCGCCGCCGCGGAAGTTTCCGTCGGCTATCTCAGCCAGGTCGAGCGCGACCATGCCACGCCCTCCCTCGGCACGCTCGCCCAGATCGCGCGGGCGCTCGGTGTTTCCATCGAATATTTCGTTTCCGCTCCGGCGCCGCACAATGCGCTGACGCGGGCAGGCGACCGCAACCGCTTCTCGCTCGATGGTTCGTCCATCATCTATGAGCGCCTCGGCGCCGACTTCCCCGGCAATCAGCTTTCAAGCTTCATCATGCTCGTGCCGCCCGGCTATCGTTCGGAAACGGTGTCGCATGAAGGCGAGGAAATCCTCTACGTGCTCGAAGGAGCCATCACCCAGCGCCTCGATGGCGAGGAGATGGTGATGAGCGCCGGGGATAGCCTCCATTTCCGCGGCAATCGCCCGCATTCCTGGTCAAACCATACCGATCAGCCTGCCAAGCTCCTCTGGACGGGAACGCTTGCACTCTTCCGCTCCACGGCGCGTCCGTCGCGCCAGGTGGTGGCGAAAGCAAAACCCGGCATCAACAAGCCGGTTCGAAAAAAAGTCACTTCAAAGGAGAAACGCACATGAAACTCTTCCGCGCCGCCCTTCTGGCGTCTGCGCTCAGCCTGCCGCTGGCAGCGGGCGCCGTCTACGCCGCGACCCCGGCCGATGCCCTGGTGATCGCCCAGAACATCGACGACATCGTTGCGCTCGATCCGGCACAGGCCTATGAATTCTCGGCTGGCGAAATCAACGCCAATCTCTATGACCATCTGGTGCAGTACGCCGCCGAGGACACCACCGTTCTCGCCCCCGGCCTTGCATCGGAATGGACTGCCGACGAAGCCGCCAAGTCGCTGACCTTCACCATGCGCGAAGGCGCCACCTTCGCCTCGGGCAACCCGGTCCGCGCCGAAGACGTGCACTATTCCTTCAAGCGCGTCATCGCGCTGAACCTGACCCCGGCCTTCATCCTGACCCAGCTCGGCTGGACTCCGGAAAACATCGACGAGATGGTCACCGTTGACGGCAACACCGTCACCGTGAAGTGGACCGGCGATTTCGCTTCGGCCTTCGTGCTGAACGTGCTCGCTGCCCGCCCGGCCGCCATCGTCGACGAAGTGCTGGTTTCCCAGCATGTGACCGGCGAAGACTGGGGCAATGCCTGGCTCAACACCAACTCGGCTGGTTCCGGCCCGTTCGTCTTGACCGACTACCGCCCGGCCGAGCTCGTTCGCCTCACCGCCAACGAAACCTATTTCGGTGGCGCTCCGGCCATGAAGCAGGTTCTCATCCGTCACGTTGCCGAAGCCGCGACCCAGCAGTTGCTGCTGACCTCGGGCGACGTCGACATGGCCAAGAACCTGACCCCCGATCAGATCGCCGCTCTTCCGGCAGATACGGTCAAGGTCGAGTCCTACCCGCAGGCCGCCGTCCACTTCCTGTCGTTCAACCAGAAGACGGAATCGCTGACCCCGCCGGCCGTCTGGGAAGCCGCACGTTACCTCGTCGACTATGACGGGATGACCGAGACCTTCCTCAAGGGCCAGATGGAAAAGCACCAGGCCTTCTGGCCCAAGGGCTTCCCCGGCTCCTATGACGAAACGCCGTATTCCTACGACGTCGAAAAGGCCAAGCAGATCCTGGCTGACGCCGGCATCCAGACCCCAATCAACGTCACCCTCGACGTGATCAACTCGACCCCGTTCACCGACATTGCCCAGTCGCTGCAGGCTGGCTTTGCCGAAGCCGGCATCAACTTCGAAATCCTGCCCGGCACCGGCGCTCAGGTGATCACCAAGTACCGTGAACGTACCCACGAAGCCATGCTGCTTTACTGGGGCCCGGACTTCATGGACCCGCACTCGAATGCCAAGGCTTTCGCCTACAATTCGAACAATGCGGACGACAACTACACCGCGACCACGACCTGGCGTAACGCCTGGGCTGTGCCGGCCGAGATGAACGACGAAGTCAACGCCGCTCTCGCCGAAGCCGACCAGACCAAGCGCAACGAGCTTTATGTCGACCTGCAGAAGAAGGTTCAGGCCGAAAGCCCGATCGTCATCATGTTCCAGGCCGAACTGCAGATCGGCATGGCCAACAATGTCGAAGGCTATGTCAACGGCTCCAACTCGGACTTTGTCTACTACCGTCTCGTGACGAAGCAGTAAGCCGAAACTTCACCCCCATCGTCACCACCGGGCTTGTCCCGGTGGTCCATGCGGAGGCGAGATGGATTGCCGGGACAAGCCCGGCAATGACGACAAACGGGGAATTTTTCCGCGGGGCCAAAATCCCGCGGTCACCAATGGCGGCGATTGTCCCTCGGTCGCCGCCTGCGGAGCCGGGCACCTCCTCCCGCTCGGCTCCGCCCTTTTTACCCGTAGACCCCTCACCCTAACCCTCTCCCCAGAGGGGCGAGGGGACTAGATCGAGCGTTTGGCAAGATTTGTCCTTAAGCACCGATCTGATCCCCTCGCCCCTCTGGGGAGAGGGCTAGGGTGAGGGGCCTCACAGCGCCCACGAATTTCTGAGACCGATAATGAACTCCACGCTCACCACCCGCATGGCCAATCTCCGTCGCCGCATGGCCGAGACTGCAACCGATCTCGTCGCCATCGGCCCTTCGAGCCACATGCGCTGGCTGGCTGATCTTTCGCCCCATGGCGATGAGCGCCCCGTCATGCTGCTGGTCAGCCAGACCTATGCCGGTTTCCTCATGCCCGCGCTCAATGTTGATTCTTCGCGCCAGCACACCGATCTGCCCTTTTTCCCCTGGGCCGATGCCGAAGGCCCGAGTGCCGCGCTCGAACAGCTCATCGAAGCGACGGGCATTTCGCGCGCAAATCCCTCTGTCGTGCTCGACGAAACCATGCGCGCCGATTTCGCCCTGCTGCTGCTCGATGCGCTGCCGGGCGCCAAGCGCCGCTTCACCCAGGACACGGTCGGTTACCTCCGCTCGCGCAAGGACGAGGCCGAATACAAGGCCATCAAGGCCGCGCACCTGCTCAACGACCGCGCCGTCACGGCCGCCTTTGCAGCGCTAAAGCCGGGCATGACCGAGGTGGAAGTCGCTGAGTTCATCGGCGAATTCTACAAGGCCAATGGCGCGACCACTGAATTCTGCTCGGTTTGCTTCGGCCCCAACGGCGCTTTCCCGCATCACCACACCGGCTCGACCCAGCTCAAGGCCGGCGACGCCGTGCTCATAGACACCGGCTGCCGCCTCGATGGCTATCCGTCCGACATGACCCGTATGGGCTATTTCCAGTCGGCGCCGGAAGGCTATGGCCAGATCCACTCGATCATCGACCGCGCCGTGGAAGCCGCCATTGCTGCCGCAAAACCCGGTGTCGTCGCCAGTGACGTCGACAAGGCCGCGCGCGACGTCATCACCGCCGCCGGCTATGGCCCCAACTTCCTGCACCGCACCGGCCATGGCCTCGGCATCGACGTGCATGAAGCGCCATACATCACCGGCACCAGCGAAACCGTGCTCGACGAGGGCATGGTCTTCTCCATCGAGCCGGGCATTTACCTCCAGGGCAAGTTCGGCCTGCGCCTCGAAGAGATCGTCATCATCCGCAATGGCAAAGCCGAAATCTTCTCGGAAATGCCGCGCACGGCCGTCGCTGCGGGCTGATGTCTCCGGTTCTGGAAACAGAGCGCCTCATCCTCCGTCGTCATCAGGTCTCGGATTTCGAAGCCTGTTGCCGGCTCTGGGGTAGTGAAGAGGTGACCCGCTACATCGGTGGTCGCCCCAGCACTTCAGAAGAAGTCTGGTCGCGCATCCTGCGCTACGCCGGCCATTGGGACCTGCTCGGCTACGGCTACTTTGCTGTCGTCGAAAGACAATCCGGCGCCTTGATCGGTGAATTCGGCCTCGCCGATTTTCGCCGAGCCATCGACCCGCCGCTGAGAGACCCCGAAGCTGGCTGGGTGTTGCATCCCGACTTCCACGGCAAGGGTTTTGCCGCCGAGGCGCTTATGGCGCTGCTCGCCTGGGCAGATGCGCAAGACATGGCGCGCACCTGCTGCCTGATCGACCCTGAAAACATGCCCTCGCTGCGCCTCGCCAAACGCATGGGCTATGTCGAGGAGGGGACGGTCACCTACCACGACAAGCCGTCGATTTTGCTGGTGCGGGGCTAACACAGGCCTTCGGGCTCGCCACACCCCCACCCTCATTCGCTCCCCACAAGGGGGAGGGATGCGTAAGCTCAGCCGCCTCGGTTCCTTCGTCTCCCTCCCCCTTGTGGGGAGGGATCAAGGGTGGGGGTGCGATGCCCCCAAATGAACAGGCAATCAAAGCCCCTTCGCGACTTCCTCGAGCTGTGCGGCACAAAGCCCCCAGCCTTCGTGAAAACCCATCTTTTCGTGGGCTTCCTTGTCTTCCTTGGCCCAGTGCCGGGCGACGGCGGTGTAGCGGGTCTTGCCGCCTTCATCGTCGAAGGTCAGGACACAGGTGAAGAACGGTTTTCCCGAGGGCTTCCAGTCGCCGACAAAGGCGTCGGTGAAGACCAGCTTCTTGTTTGGCACGACTTCGAGATACTGGCCCGGATTGGGATATTCATTGCCCGCCTCGTCGGCCATCACCACGACATTGCCCCCGCCGGGGCGCAGGTCGAGCGTGACGCGCGGCGTGCTCCACGGCTTTGGCGCGAACCACTTCTTCATCAGCTCCGGATCGGTCCAGCAGCTGTAGACCGCGGCCGGCGATGCGTCGATCAGGCGGGTGAGAACGAGGTCGCGTTCATTATCGATAGTGTTGTCGGTGCTCATCTTTTGCTCCCATGCAATAGGCGTTGATATGCCCAAACGACGAAGCGCCCAACGAGCCTTCGACATTTTGCGACGAAAATTTCTCGCGGCACCAAACTTCTGTTGTATGGAAGCGCCGTTTCGCTGCAGGAGTATGGCATGCCGAGTAGAAATCAGGCGCTCGAGGGCAACTGGAGGCTGACCTGTCTCGGCGGGCAGGGCGCTCGCCCCGGCCTTCCCGAAGCCATTCCGGCCACCGTTCCTGGCACAGTCCATACCGACCTTCTCGCGGCCGGCCTCATCCCCGATCCCTATCTCGACCTCAACGAAATCGCTGTCGATTGGGTCGGCAAATGCGACTGGCGCTACGAGACCACCTTCAATTGGTCCGACGACGGCGCTCAAAACACCGATCTCGTTTTCGCCGGCCTCGATACATTCGCGACCATCACCCTCAACGGTGTCACACTTGGCGAAACCGCCAATATGAACCGGTCCTACCGTTTCCCGGTGCGCGAGCATCTGCGCCCCGGCGAAAACCACCTCGCGGTCACATTCGAATCCGCCTGGAAGCGTGGCGAAGCCCTCGACAAGATTTATGAGCCGCGGCCCAACAACTATCCCGGCCCTGCCAATCTGATGCGAAAGATGGCCTGCAATTTCGGCTGGGATTGGGGCCCGACCGTGGTCACATCAGGCCTCTGGCAGAGCGCTACATTGCAGTCGTGGTCAAAGGCCCGTCTGCGCGCGATCCGCCCCGAAATCACCCTCGCCGGTGCCGATGGCCATGTCCACGTTCACACGGAAATCGACGGCGACGCAACCAATCTCGGCCTCCGCATCAGCGTTGCCGGCCAGACCGTAACTGCTCCCGTCGGCAGCGCCGAAATCACCGTTCCAAATCCCGAACTCTGGTGGCCGGCCGGCCTCGGCAATCAGCCGCTCTATCCTGTGACCGTCGAATTGCTCGATGGCGAAACCGTCCTCGATTCCTGGTCGCGAAATATCGGTTTCCGCTCCCTGCGCCTCGACACCACGCCGGATGAGGAAGGCACGCCCTTCGCCTTCGTTATCAACGACGTGCCGGTCTATATCTGCGGCGCCAACTGGATTCCCGACGACTGTTTCCTGCCGCGCGTCACGCCCGAGCGCTACGCCGCCCGTATCGCGCAGGCCAAGGCCGCGAGTATCAATATGCTCCGCGTCTGGGGCGGCGGCATCTACGAAACCGAGGCCTTCTACGAAGAATGCGACCGGCAGGGCATGCTGGTCTGGCAGGACTTTCTCTTCGCCTGCGCCGCCTATCCCGAAGAGGGCGATCTGCCCGCCGAGATCGAAGCCGAAGCGCGCGAAAACATCGTTCGGCTCATGCCCCATCCCTCGCTGGTGCTCTGGAACGGCAACAACGAAAATATCTGGGGCTGGTTCGATTGGGGATGGCAGGATGTGCTCAAGAACCGCACTTGGGGCCTAGGCTACTATCTCGATCTGCTGCCGCGCCTCGTCGCCGAACTCGATCCGACCCGCCCCTACTGGGCCGGCAGTCCCTATTCGGGCTCCATGGACATTCACCCCAACGACCCTGCCCACGGCTGCACCCACCTCTGGGATGTCTGGAATGAAATCGGCTACGAGCACTATGTCGATAGCGTCCCGCGCTTCTGTTCCGAATTCGGCTGGCAGGCCCCGCCAACCTGGGCAACTCTCACCCAGTCGGTGCACGACAATCCGCTCACGCCAACCTCTCCCGGCGTCTGGCACCACCAGAAGGCGACCATCGGCAATGACAAGCTGCTGCGCGGGCTGAAGGGGCATCTGCCCGAACCTAAGACCATGGACGATTGGCATTTCGTCACCCAGCTCAATCAGGCCCGCGCCATCAAGTTCGGCATCGAGCACATGCGAAGCCATCGCGGCCGCAACATGGGCACCATCGTCTGGCAATTGAACGATTGCTGGCCCGTTACCTCATGGGCCGCCGTCGACGGCTACGGGCGATTGAAGCCGCTCTGGTACGCCCTGCGCGCCGTCTATCATCCGCATCTTCTTACGATCCAGCCGCGCGGCGAGGGCCTCAGCGTCGTCGCGGTCAACGAGCGCACCCTGTTCTGGCGTGGCCCCGTCACCATCAAGCGCCTGCGCTTCGACGGCACGGTTCTCGCCGAATGGACCCACTGGCGTCTGTGCGCAGATCGCCTGTCAGCGGCCGAATTGCCTATTCCCGCGGACGTCGCGGCGGTAGGTGACAAGGCCAACGAACTGCTCGTCGCCACCATGCACGACAGTACGGCCCTCCACTATTTTGCCGAAGACGTGGACCTGAACCTGCCGCAGCCGGAATTCGATCTAAAAGTGGAGAAGGCTGCGGACGGCTACCAGGTGACGGTGGCAGCCAAAACCCTGATCAAGGACCTTTGCCTTTTCGTCGACCGCATCCATCCCGATGCGACTACAGACGATATGCTGGTGACCCTGTTGCCGGGGCAGAGCAAAACATTTGCTGTGCAGTCGCCGGTCGCTCTGGACACGAAAACGCTGTCGAGCGCGCCCGTCTTCCGTTGCGCCAACCAACTGCAGGGGAGTTAGCTCCGCAGCGCCGCCAAGGCCAGTCGCAGTCGTCCCTTGTGCTCGGCCAACATCGCCTCGGCTGCCGCAAGGTCATCGGCACCCGCCGCCAGCAAAACCGCCGGCTTCACCGCACCTTCGCTCGTTTCGAGCGCAGCCGCGGCGCGATCTTCGCTGGCCCCGGAGATCGAAGCGACAATACCCCGCGCCCGTTCGCGCAGCTTGATATTGTCTGCCACGACATTGACCATGAACCCGTCATGCACATGCCCGAGGTGAATGGCCATCAGCGTCGACAGCATGTTGAGGGCGATCTTCTGCGCCGTGCCCGCACCCATGCGGGTCGAGCCGGCAATCACCTCCGGCGGCGTTGGCAGGCATACGCCGACATCCGCGATATCGAGGATCTGCGCCCCGGCATTGTTCGAAAAGCCAATGGTCTTCGCCCCGGCGGCCTTGGCCGCCAGAACAGCCGAAACCGGGAAAGGGGTCTGCCCACTCGCCGTCAACGCGATCACGCAGTCCCGGGCATCAAGATAAAGATCCTCGATGGCCTTCCTGCCAGCCTCGCCATCGTCCTCCGGCCCACCGAGCATGTTCACCAGCGAGTCGAGCCCACCGGCCAGCAGCACCACTATCTGCTCGCGCGCAATGCCGTAAGTCCCCGGCAATTCCAGCGCATCGGCCAGCGCCATCAGCCCCGAACTGCCCGCCGCAACGTAAACCAGGCGCCCGCCTGCCTCGATGCTCGCTGCGGCCAGCACCGCGCCATCGGCCAATTCGTCGACGGCGCTAGCAACGCTCTTGGCTGCCTCCGCCTGGCCTGCCGCCAGAAGCGACAAAATCTCGACCGGCGAACGCAGTTCTAGTCCCTGGGCGGCGGCGTGGCGCTTTTCCGTTTGTCTTTCGGCCATAAGAAACTCCTTGGCCGGATAATGCCAAAAAAATACCACTTGTCCAGCCGGACGCCTCGGGCCATAACCCGCTTATCGTTTGAGCCAAGTTTTTGTTGAGAAATGTCCGGTACCCCTGCGCTTCGGACTGGACACTCTGGAAACGAGATCACGCGAATGGTATTTTATTGGTATTGTGGGTGAGCGCGGACAATGGCAGTTCTTGCCTGAAGTCTGAACCTGGTTATCGCGGAGAACAGGAGGAAAAACATGTCCGAGACATATGAAACCTTCTTTTCCGATCGCCCTGTTACCCTGCCGCAAGGTGGTCCGCTCTATCTCCAGCTCAAGCGCTGGGTCGAAGAAGCCATAAAGAGCGGCGCCCTCAATCCCGGCGATGCCCTGCCGTCCGAGCGCGATCTGGCGCTGAAAGTCGACGTGTCGCGTGTCACCGTGCGCAAGGCGGTGTCGCAGCTCGTGCAGGAAGGCGTGCTCGTGCAGCGCCATGGTTCCGGCACCTTCGTCGCCCCGGCTACGCAGCGCGTCGAGCAGTCGCTGTCCCAGCTCACCTCCTTCACCGAAGATATGGCGCGTCGCGGCATGGCCGTGCGCGCCGAATGGCTGGATCGCGGCCTCTATATTCCCTCGCCGGAAGAAACGGTCATTCTCGGCCTTTCCTCGGGCGAACAGGTCGCGCGGATTTCCCGCCTGCGCCTTACCGGCGATATGCCGCTGGCCATCGAGCGCGCCAGCCTCTCCGGCTCTATCCTGCCCGATCCGGCAGCAATCGGGGATTCGCTCTACAAGCACCTCGATCTCTCGGGCAATCGTCCGGTCCGCGCCATTCAGCGCATCCGCGCCGCCCATCTCAACGATGACGACGCGCACCTGCTGCAGGTGCCGGTCGGGTCCGCCGGCCTTCATATCGAACGCACATCCTACCTAGCGTCGGGCCGCGTTATCGAATTCACCCGCTCCATCTATCGGGGCGATACCTACGACTTCGTCGCCGAGCTCCGGTTGGGCGAAGCACCTGTCAATGGAGCGATCAAATGACGACCAACCAAACGCACATGCGCCGCGAAGTGGATGAAATCCCGCAGGTTGTGTCCCGCTTCCTCACCGAATCCGCGCCGACGCTCGACGCCGCCGCCGCGCGTCTGCGCGAAACCGATCCCTCCGTCGTCGTCACCGTCGCCCGCGGCTCCTCCGACCACGCTTCGGCCTATTTGAAGTATGCCGTCGAACTGACCCTCGGCCTGCCGGTTGCCTCCATCGGCCCCTCCATTGCCTCGATCTATGGCAAGGATCTGCGCCTTTCGAACGCCGTGGCCATCGCCATTTCCCAATCCGGCAAGAGCCCCGACATTGTTGGCATGGCCCAGTCGGCCCGTCGCAGCGGCGCAACTACCATCGCCATCACCAATACCGCCGGCTCGCCCATTGCCGAAGCCAGCGACTTCACTATCGATCTCCACGCCGGCCTCGAAAAGAGCGTCGCCGCGACCAAGAGTTTTGTGACCTCCGTGGTCGCCGGCCTTGCATTGCTGGCGCGCTGGAGCGGCGACGCCGATCTCGCCCGCGCCGTCGCCGCCCTGCCGGAAAGCCTTGCCAAGGCCGTCACCTGCGATTGGTCCGAACTGATCACCGCGTTCGACGGTCACAACGCCCTCTACGTCCTCGGTCGCGGCCCGGGCTTTGCCATCGCCAATGAAGCGGCGCTGAAATTCAAGGAAACCTGCAATATCCAGGCCGAATCCTACAGCGCCGCCGAAGTCATGCACGGCCCCGTCGCCATTGTCACACCGGGCTATCCGGTGCTTGGCCTTGCCGCGCGCGACGCTGCCGAGGCTTCGGTTGCCGACATGGCCCACAAGCTCGCAGGGCAGGGCGCTCTCGCCTTCCTCACCAGTGATCGTCCGGGCGCTGCCAAGCCGCTGCCTTTCGCCACCACCGGCCATCCGATCACCGATCCCCTGGCGCTGATCGTGTCCTTCTACGGTTTTGTCGAGGCGTTGTCCCGCCACCGCGGCCTCAATCCCGACGTGCCCCCGGCCCTCAAGAAGGTGACGGAAACGGTATGAGCGACCTTCTCGCCATCACTGGCGCCCGCATTTTCGATAGCGCCACCTGGCATGATAATGCCGCCCTGCTGATCGAGTTCGGCTATGTCGCCGGCATCGTCCCGGCCAGCGATATTCCCGCCAATGCCGAGCGCGTCACGCTCGACGGCGGTATGATCGTGCCCGGCTTTATCGACCTGCAGGTCAATGGCGGCGGCGGCATCCTTTTCAACAACGACACCTCGCTCGAAGCCATCCGCACCATCTGCGCCGCCCACGCCCAGTTCGGCACTACGGCACTGCTTCCCACGCTGATCACCGACACGGCCGAGGTCAACGAAAGAGCCATCGCCGCCGGCCTGGCGGCCGAAGCCGCGCGCGTGCCGGGCTTTATCGGCCTTCACCTCGAAGGCCCGCACCTGTCCCTCGCGCGAAAAGGTACGCACGATCCGGCCCTGATCCGCCCCATGGACGATTCCGATCTTGCCCGTCTCAAGCGCGCCGCGGAAACCCTGCCCAATCTCATCTGCACCGTTGCCGCCGAGACGGCGACACCGCAGCAGATCAAAATCCTTTCCGAAGCCGGCGCCGTCGTCAGCATCGGCCATTCCGACGCCGACTACGCGACCGCCATGGCCGCCTTCAATGCCGGTGCCACCATGTCGACCCATCTTTTCAATGCCATGAGCCAGATGGGCAATCGCGAGCCCGGCGTCGTCGGCGCCACGCTCGATAGTCCAACCGCCTTTGCTGGCCTCATCGCCGACGGCATCCACGTACACCCGGCCAGCATCGGAGCTGCCCTGCGTGCCAAACGTGGCCCCGGAAAAATCTTCCTCGTTACCGACGCCATGTCGCAGACGGGCACCGACATCCAGACCCTGACGCTCAACGGCCGCACCATCACGCGCGCCGATGGCGCCCTGCGTCTTGCCGACGGCACCCTTGCCGGCGCCGACCTCGACATGATCGATGCCGTCAACTTCATGGTCGACACCATCGGGCTCGACTTCGACGAAGTCCTCCGCATGGCTTCGCTCTATCCTGCCGAGGCCATGGGCATAGAAGCCACCTACGGCACGCTGCAGCGCGGCGCCGTAGGCAGCTTTGCACACCTGTCCGATACCCGTCAGGTCAAGGCCACATGGATCGACGGCGTGGAAGTCTTCCACGCCTGATCAATCCTGAGGGCGGGGATTAGCCCCGCCCGATATAGGGCATGTTCGTCGCCATCACGGTCATGAACTGCACATTGGCGCTGAGCGGCAGCCCCGCCATATAGGTGACGGCCTCCACGACATGGGCCACATCGAAGGTCGGCTCCGGCATCATCGTACCATTAGCCTGCAGCGAGCCTGAGTTCATCTGGCTCGTCATATCCGTTGCCGCATTGCCAATATCGATCTGCCCACAGGCGATATTGTAGGCCCGTCCATCGAGCGAGATGGCCTTGGTCAGCCCGGTAATCGCGTGCTTCGAGGTCGTATAGGACGCCGCCTGCGGCCGCGGCACATAGGCCGAGATCGACCCATTGTTGATAATGCGGCCGCCCTGCGGGCTCTGTTCGCGCATCAGCCGGAAGGCCTCTCGCGCGACATAGAAGGCGCCATTAAGATTCGTATCGATCATCTCGCGCCAGGTCGCCACGTCGAGATCGCCGAACGGTTTTGCCGGCGCAAAGCGGCCCGCATTGTTGAACACGAGATCAAGGCGACCATGCTTTTCCCGAATCTTGGAGAAGAGATTCGCGACGTCATCCGAATTGGTCACGTCGCAAACCAGCCCCTCGACCAACCCGCCTAGGCTGATCTCCTCGACCAACTCCGCGCGCCGGCCACAGATGGTCACGGTCCATCCGGCCTTGGCCAGGCCAAGCGCCACGGCCTTCCCGATGCCGGATGTGCCCCCGGTTACAAGGGCGAATCTGGTCGATGTCATAGTCTCTCCTCCACAAGGTGGTCATGTTTACGCCATGTGTCGGGCAGTGGGGTACGTGTGTCAAATCCGGCCTCGAAAGACCCTCATCGCTTCATTGTGAAGGCCAAAACCCCTGCAAAGCCGCGGTTTTTAAGGGCTGCTTCAGAAGTCTTAACAGGTGGTTTCGATCTGTGTGCTGAATCTGCAACATCCGGATCGCAACCATATTGTGGCAGGGGTGAATCCAGCTTTGTTCGATTGCGTCCGATGTTTGCATGCGTAGAGTGGGTCTTGCGAATCCATGCATGGGATCGTTTGTCGGTCGCAACGCGACGGCAACACACTGCACCACGAATAGTGTGGTCGCGTTTCGACAAACCGCTGGGTAACCGGCACCAAATGACTGACTTTGGAGGTCAACTAATGAAACTCAAGAGCCTTATCCTCGGTTCTGTTGCCGCTGCTGGTCTCTCGACCGCCGGCTTTGCTGCCGATCTTGGCGTTCTCACCTCGCTGGACGTTTGCGATGCGCTCGGTCTTTCCGGCCTGACCATCTCGTCCGACACCAACTGCCTGCAGATCTCGGGCGGCGCAATCTATGAATTCCGCTTCGGTGACTACCGCGCAACCGAAGATATCGGTCGTATCCCCTTCGGCAATGATCCGTTTGCCCTTGGTACTGTCAATGTTGACTCGATTGCACCCAACAGCGATCCGGTTACGGGCAATCGTAACGACTGGCAGTCGCGCGTCCAGGCTTGGCTCAAGTTCGTCGGTACCGCAGACAGCGACTTTGGCCCTGCCAAGGCTGTCGTCAAGCTGAAGGGCTCCGACGGCTACCGTTTCAGCAATGGTAACGCCGCTTCTGACGCTTGGGGCGACAATAACCCCGAAGGCTTCTTCATTGACGAAGCTTATGTCTCCGTCGGTGACACCACGGTCATCATGGCTGGTAAGAAGGGTTCGATCGCTAACTTTGGTGACAGCGAGCCGTTCAACTACCTGAAGCTCTTTGGCTACAGCAAGGTCGATAGTGGCGTTGGCTTCGACAACGATGACACCCCGGCCTTCCTCGGCGGTCATGTTATTCAGGTTGTTTCGGATCTCGGCAATGGCGTGAGTGTTGCTGCTGGTCTCGAAAACATCGGTGGCGACATGACTGCGTTCGCTCCCGCTACTGCTAACAATCTTCCCAACGGCTATGCCAACAATGGCCAGAATGCCGGCACTCTCGTTGGCGTCCTGTCCTATGCTGGTGAAGGCGTCACTGCCCACGTCACCGGTATGGCGATCGGCGTTCTCGATGGTACCGTCAACGCGTGGGGTCTCCATGCTGGCGCAACCGGTACGTTCGACCAGTTCAAGGTTCGCGCTGCTGGTGCCTACTTCAACGATAGCGCCCAGAGCCTGAACAAGTTCCACGGTCTGGTTTCCGGCCAGGCGACGTTTGACATGTTCACGCTCGCCCTGTCGGGTGAATACCAGCGTAAGGATGTTGCTGGTGCCATCACTGACGGCTACGGCATCGGCGGCTCCATTGGCGCCACCGTCACCGAAGGCGTTTCGATCAACCTCGGCGCTCGTTACTTCAATCTGGGCAACCTCAACGGTGTTGTCACGAACGAAGGCACGACCCAGGTTTCGGCTCAGCTCGTTGCTGCAGTCACCGAGACCATCAAGGTCACCGGCGAACTCGGCGGCTACTTCAACAACGTGACGCTGCCGAATGCTCCTGGCGTGACGACCGACAGCGTTTACTACGGCGCTGCTGAACTCGCATGGGCTCCCGGCGGCGGCTTCAAGTCGTCCATCAAGGGCGAAGTTTACTCGAACAGCGCCTACCGCTTCCAGTTCAAGGCTGAAAAGTCCTTCGAATAATCGAAGCTTCGGTTTCCGAACGGAAAGGCCCGGCTCACGCCGGGCCTTTCTGCTTTTTGAAGGCGCTTCTTGCGCGTGATCGTACCGCGCGGCTTTTGCCCTTGCGGCAAATCATCTAACGTCCCGGCAATGTGGCACTTAATGGAATCGATATGAAGAGGCTCCTTAGTCACCTCGTGACATCAGGCGTGATAGCGCTTGGCCTGGTTTTGAGCTTTGGCCCGTCGTCCCTGGCGCAATCCTCTGTCATTGCCGTGCCGCCGCCACAGGTGTCCGACTACTGGGTCAGCATTTCGCGCCAGCCGGGCGGCACGCTGGTTTTTGATGGCTATGCGCCCAGTGCTGCCTCGCGAGATGCCCTGGGACAGCGCGCCGGTGTCGACATTTCCTGGCTCAAGCTCGGCTCGGGCGCGCCTGCGGGCTACGATGCTGCCACCGCTTTCGGTCTTGATGTTCTGGATCGTCTTTCGGAAGGCCGCTTTGCCTTGCGCGGCTCCGTATTGTCTGTGAGCGGTGTCGCTGCCACCCAGGCCGATTTTATCACCCTCCACCAGACACTCGCCACGCAGGTTCCTGCCGGTCTCATTCTCGCCAAGGCCGAAATTTCTGCGCCGCGCGTCGAATCCTATGCCTTCTCGCTGCGCCGTCAGCCCAATGGCAATGTGCTGCTCTCCGGCTATGTGCCGAATCCCGAACTGGAGCAGCGCTCGCTCCTGGCAGTCGGTGTACGCGCCAGTTCCACCCTGCGCTTCGGTTCGGGCGAACCTCTCAATTTCGAAGCCAGCCTCGACAAAATTCTCCCGCTCTTCGCCCTGCTCAAGGAGGGTGAAGTCAAGCTCGATGGCGGTGTCTGGCTCTTTTCCGGTACGCCGCTGACTTCGGCCGACGCGGAATCCATTCGCGCGACTTTTGCTCGTGATCGCCTGAGCGAAGCGGGATGGGGGCTTGCCCTTGCCGCGCCAGCACCAAGTGCCCCAACTGCGCCGGAACAGCCGCAGGTTGCAACGGTCGCGCCAGAACCTGTTGCGACGGAGCCCGCTCCAACCGAAGAGACGGTTCCGGCCGAACCTAACCCGGTGACCGCCCCTGCAATGGAACCCGCGCAGCCAGCGCAGACGGCTCCAGCACCTTCCGCTTCGCCTGAAACCCTCGAACAGTGCCGCACCAATCTCGCAGCGCTCTCGGCCCAAAATGGCATCCTTTTCCGCTCCGGCGCGGCGGTTCTTGCCGAGGGTACCGAAACAATCCTCGCGTCGATCGCTGACGCCATCAACCATTGCCCCGATGCGGCGATCGACGTTGCCGGCCACACCGATTCCGATGGCGAAGCCGCCGCGAACCTGGCCCTGTCGGTTGCGCGCGCCGAGGCCGTGATTGCAGCGCTGATCAATCTGGGCGTGGGTGCCGAACGTCTCTATGCCATCGGTTATGGCGAATCCCAGCCTGTGGCCGACAATGCAACGGCCGCCGGCAAGGCCCAGAACCGTCGCATCGTCGTCTCAGTCCGCGACGGAGCCTGAATCGGGCCAGAAGCTCAGGCCGCCTTGCTCCGCGCCTGCGTACCAACCTTGAACACGAAGCCGACAACGGCTTCGATTTCATCGTGCTGGTCGAACAGGGCAGGGGAGCCCTGGCCGGCAATGGTCAGCGCGAGGGCATCCGGCCGCCGCCGCACCATTTCCTCATAGGTTTCGCGCCGCAATTGATCGGTCAGTTGTGTGCGGAGGATCATGAGCGGAATGCCATTCAGCGCGTCGAAGAGCGGCCATTGTGGCGTCAGCACGTCGTCAAAGCTGATGGTCTCCAAAGGCGCCAGCAAGCGCTCATCGAACAGCGGTCGCGCCCGTCCCCGCTTGTCGATCGTGTGGCTACGCAGAGCCAGGGCATCGAGCGCCTCTTCCGAGAGTTCCGGATAGTCCCCCGCCAGCATGCGGCGGAGACCGGCGGCAACGCGCTTGGCCCCCCTCAAACTATCTATATGCCTATGATTATTGCGCAATCGGACGATGCCGCGGGAATCGACCATAGGCCCGGCATCAAGCAGGATCGCACCCGCCACCAGCAGCGGATGCGCCGCCGTCAGGGCCATGGCCACCTGGCCACCATGCCCCTGACCGAGAATAATCGCCCGCCCAATACCCAGCGCCGCGAGAATATCGGCGACATCGCGCGCATCGGCCAGTGAATTATAGTCCCCCACCTGTGGCCGGTCGTCTGCCCGACCACGCCCAGGCAGATCGATCAGCACCACCGGCCAGTTGCCCGTCCCCAAACGCCTGAAATAGCTGACGAAATCGCTGAAATCGCTCATGTTCCGCTGCAGGCCCGCGAGGCACACAAGCGGTATTTTTCCCCGGACGAGAGGCGCCGTGACATGCACCGCCGCGCGCACCGTTGCGTCGCACGTTTCGATGAATTGCACCGGAAAACCGGCAAAAGGCTTGTGATCGGGCGGAACGACGCGCCGTTTGCGCAACATTGATTATCCTCAGGCCCTCGGGCTTTGTGCCTGTTGTGCCTGCCCCAGGGCCCGGCAATCAAGCCCCTGATGTTTTTGCGCCGCAGCTTTTTACGTGGAACGCTGCGATCGCGCCATTCGCCTTGTGACAGATCGAAGTTGAAAGTATGGTGCGCGTCTCCGGAGGCCCCTTCGGACAATCCCAGACATGCGCAACCCGGGTTCTCCGGGCCAATTGAGGAATACCGACAAAATGCTGCGAGGTTCGATTACGGCACTCATCACTCCCATGCGCGATGGGGCAGTTGATGAGAAAGCCTTCGCCAGCTTTGTCGATTGGCAGATTGCCCAAGGCACGCACGGCCTGGTGCCGGTCGGCACCACGGGCGAAAGCCCAACTGTGAGCCACGAAGAGCATCGTCGCGTCGTCGAAATCTGCGTCGAAGTAACCAACAAGCGCGTGCCGATCATCGCGGGCGCTGGCTCCAATTCGACCGCCGAAGCCGTTTCGCTGGCCAAGTTCGCCGAAGAAACCGGCGCCGACGCCGTGCTCTCGGTCGTGCCCTATTACAACAAGCCGAACCAGGAAGGCCTCTTCCAGCATTTCTCGGCTGTCGCCAAGGCGATCGGCATCCCGGTCATTCTCTATTCTGTACCCGGACGCACCGTTGTCGACCTGACCGTGGACACCATTGTACGCCTGCGCGATGCGCATGCCAACATCATCGGCGTCAAGGATGCGACCGGCAATCTCGAACGCGCCACCATGCAGCGCGTCAAGCTCGGCAAGGATTTTATCCTGCTCTCGGGCGATGATAGCACCGCGCTTGGCTTCAATGCCCATGGCGGTCATGGCTGCATTTCGGTGACCGCCAACGTCGCCCCGCGTCTCTGTTCTGAGATGCAGGAACTCTCGCTGGCCGGCGATTTCGCCGGCGCGCGCGAGATCAACGACAAGCTGGCTTTCCTCCACAAGGACCTGTTCATGGAGCCAAATCCGGCTCCCGCAAAATATGTGGCAAACCGGCTCAACCTCTGCGCCAATGAAATGCGCCTGCCGCTGACCCCGATCAGCAAGCCGACGCAGGACGCCATGGACTTTGCAATGAGTCATGCAGGGCTTATCTAAGCTTTATGGCTACACCTAAGAACGACAAGAACAAGAACGGATGGATCAGCCACGGCCTCGTGGCTGAAAACCGTCGCGCGCGCTTCGATTATGAGATCGGCGACACGCTCGAGGCCGGCATCGAACTGACCGGCACGGAAGTGAAATCGCTGCGCATGGGCAAGGCTCAGATCGCCGAATCCTATGCTTCTCCGGAAAAGGGCGAGCTCTGGCTGATCAATTCCCACGTCCAGGAATATCTGCAGGGCAATCGCTTCAACCATCAGGAAAAGCGTCCGCGCAAACTGCTGGTGAGCAAGAAGCAGCTAGCCCGCCTCGATCAGGAAGTCGCCCGCGCCGGCAACACGATCGTGCCCCTAAAGCTCTATTTCAACGATCAGGGCCGCGCCAAGCTGCTTATCGGCATCGGCAAGGGCAAGAAGAATTTTGACAAGCGCGCCACCAGCCGCGACCGCGACTGGAACCGCGACAAGGCCCGCATCATGAAAGAAGGCGGGCGCGGCTGAGGCGCCCCCTAATCGTCATCCTCGGGCCTGACCCGAGGACACGTCACTTACCGGTTTCGCGACAAAGTACAAAACCCTCGGGTCGAGCCCGAGGGTGACGTATTATTGTGGACTAGGCCTCTACCGGCCTCTGCACCTGTGGCCGCCCAACCGTCTTCGCCAATTCCGCTACATCGAGGAAAAAGTCCGCCTGCCGACGGAGATCGTCCGAGATCATCGGCGTCGACGTGGTCAGCGTCGAAACCACCGTCACCCGCTTGCCCTTGCGCTGCAGCGCCGCGACCAATGCGGTAAAATCGCCATCGCCAGAAAAGAGAATGAGGTGGTCGAAATAGGGAGAGAGCTCCAGCGCATCGACGCAGAGCTCGATGTCCATATTGCCCTTTACCTTGCGGCGTCCGAGGGCGTCGGTGAATTCCTTGGCCGGCTTGGTGACGACCGTATAGCCGTTGTAGTCGAGCCAATCGATCAGCGGGCGGATCGAGGAATATTCCTGATCCTCGATCAGGGCGGTGTAATAATTGGCCCGCAAAAGATAGGCCTTGCTGCTGAATTCGGTGAGCAGTTTGCGATAGTCGATGTCGACGCCAATCGCCTTCGACGTGGCATAAAGATTGGCGCCATCGATGAAGAGCGCAATTTTCTCCCGTGGATCTACGGACATGCTTTTCAAATTTCCTTAATGAAATGAGTGGGTTGCAATCACAATGCGCCCATCTGCCCCGGGCGCGGCGAGGCAATCTCGCCCTGACGCTTATCTTAAGTTCTCTATCCGTATATTTTCTCGGAACCGGCAGCGCAAGGGGAGTCGCTTTGGCCCGTCAAGCTTGCCATCCCGGTTAACGTGGTGTATGCGGAGACTTTCTCCCCACAAATTTGGAGACGTTCGTGGCACGCGTCACCGTTGAAGACTGCATCGAAAAGGTCGACAATCGCTTCGACCTCGTGCTCATGGCCGCTCATCGTGCGCGCATGATTTCCTCCGGCGCCCAGATCACCGTCGCGCGAGACAACGACAAGAACCCCGTCGTTGCCCTGCGTGAAATCGGCGATGGCACCATTTCGCCCGATGATCTGCATGAAGACCTGATCCACTCGCTGCAGAAGTATGTCGAGGTCGACGAGCCAGAGAGCCACGCTGCTCCGCTCATCGAAAGCGCCGGCGACGACGACTCGATCAACTTCGATACGATCAGCGAAGAAGAACTGCTGCGCGGCATCGAGAGCCTGGCTCCGCCGGAACGCCGCGACGACTAAGTCGTTCTGGCACGCATCAGCAAGTGATGAAGCACCCTCGGCCTCGCCGGGGGTGTTTTGCATTGGGCGGTACTAGTAGCCCTCATGGTGAGGTGGGAGGCGCAGCCGACCCTCGAACCACGAGGGCGTGGCACCACGGCCTTCACTCTCTCGACCTCGTGGTTCGAGGCTGCGCTACGCTTCGCACCTCACCATGAGGTCTCTGAAGCAAAACACCAATCCCGCCCTTCCCATTTTCAATCAACGCGCTAAGTATGGAATCTTCCGAGAGCGGCGACTTCCATGATGCGTCAGTATGAGCTCGTCGAACGCGTTCAGGCCTATAACCCGAACGCCGACGAGCAGTTGTTGAATAAGGCCTATGTCTACGCCATGCAGAAGCATGGCTCGCAAAAGCGCGCCTCTGGCGACCCCTATTTCAACCATCCGCTCGAAGTCGCGGCCATTCTGACCGAATTGAAGCTCGATGACGCCTCGATCGCCGTTGGCCTGCTGCACGACACGGTTGAGGATACCGACGCGACCCGCGCCGAAATCGACCAGATTTTTGGCGGCGAAATCGCCACCATCGTCGATGGCCTGACCAAGATCGAACGCCTCAATCTCGTCAGCCGCGAGGAAGCCCAGGCCGAAAACCTCAGGAAGCTCCTGCTCGCCATCAGCCAGGACGTTCGCGTCCTCCTGGTGAAGCTTGCCGATCGCCTGCACAATATGCGCACCCTGCAATATATGCGCGCCGACAAGCAGCAGCGCATCGCGCAGGAAACCATGGATATCTATGCCCCGCTCGCCGGCCGCATGGGTATGCAGGATATGCGCAACGAGCTCGAAGACCTCTCCTTCCGCATTCTCCAGCCCGATCACTACAAGGCCATCACCGAACGCCTTGAGCATTTGCAGGCCGAGAACAAGGAAACCATCGACACGATCACGCGCGAACTGACCGAGCGCCTCTCGGCCGAGGGTATCACCCCGCGTGTAAAAGCGCGGGTGAAGTCGCCCTATTCGATCTTTTCGAAAATCCAGCGCAAGTCGATCGCCCTCGAACAGCTCTCCGACATGATCGGCTTTCGCGTCATCGTCGGCTCGACCGAGGAGTGCTATCGCACCGTCGGCTTCATCCACACTACCTGGAAAGTCGTGCCCGGCCGCTTCAAGGACTATATCTCGGTCCCCAAGCACAATGACTATCGTTCGATCCACACGACAATCGTGGGCCCCAGCCGCCAGCGCGTCGAGCTGCAGATCCGCACCGAGGAAATGGACCGCATAGCCGAATTCGGCATCGCCGCCCATGCGCTCTACAAGGACGGCGCTTCGGCCAATCTCAGCCGTATCGAGAATGAATCCCAGGCCTATGGCTCGCTACGCCAGTCGATCAGTCACCTGACCTCGGGCATCTCGGCCGAAGATTTCCTCGAATACACCAAGCTCGAACTCTTCCAGGATCAGGTCTTCTGCTTCACCCCGCGCGGGCGCCTTATCGCCCTGCCGCGCGGTGCGACGCCAATCGATTTCGCCTATGCGCTCCACACGGACATCGGCGACACCTGCGTCGGCGCCAAGATCAATGGCCTGATCCTGCCGCTCGTCACCCAGCTCCGCTCCGGCGACGAAGTCGAAATTTTACGCGATCAGAACC
Organism: Devosia riboflavina; assembly: GCF_000743575.1. GTDB lineage: Bacteria > Pseudomonadota > Alphaproteobacteria > Rhizobiales > Devosiaceae > Devosia > Devosia riboflavina. The sequence goes on from NZ_JQGC01000006.1 coordinate 237,876, forward strand.
ATCGTCCGCCCAGCAACTGGATCGGCATTGCCGCGACCGGCAAGGCCCGCGCCGCCATTCGCCGCGCCGTGCGCCAGTCGACCATGCAGCGCGCCTACGCTCTTGGCGAACACGTCCTCAACATGATGCTCGAACGCGAAGGTGTCATGCTCGACGAAAGCGAGAGCAAGACCCTCGCCGAAGAACTCGGCCAGACCGGCAAGCGCGAATTCCTCATCGCCGTGGGCGAAGGCAAGATCGGCAGCGAGGACCTCGGCAATGCCCTCGCAAAGGTCAAGGGCATCCGCAAGCGCCGTCGCAAGCTCGATCTGCCCGTGGCTGACACGGCCGACGGCTGGTTTGCCCTGCGCGCCACCGACCAGTTCAAGTTCCGCGTCCCCGGCGGCCAGCATGCCGGCCCCAATGCCAAGGCGGCCTTGGCCCAGCTCGATTTCCATACCCCCGTCACCATGTCGGGGGAGGGCGTCGTGCCCGGCGACCGCCTCGTCGGCATTCTCGAACCCAATGCCCCGCTCACCGTCTACCCGATCCATTCCGACGCGCTGATCGAAAAACACGACGGCGACGTCGCCTGGGTCGATGTGCGCTGGGACGTCGCGGCGACCGAAGACAAGCTCTACGCCACCGTCATTTCGATGGAATCAGTCAACCGCCCTGGCTCTCTCGCCCAGATTTCCTCGGCCATCGCCTCGTGCGACGCGAACATCAACAATCTGGTCATGCGGATGATTTCGCCCGACTTCCACCAGATGATTTTCGAAATCGAGGTCCGCGACCTTGCGCAATTGACCGATGTTCTGGCAACGCTCAAGCGCAGTCCCGGCCTTTCCGCCGTCCAGCGGGCTGGCCTGAGGGAAGCGAGCATGATCTCGACCTTGGAATGGGACGGCAAGATAGACAGGAGTGCCCGTCGTGACGAAAGATGAAGTGCTGGATATTTTCCGCAAATGCGGCGCGCTGCTCGAAGGCCACTTCATCCTGTCCTCGGGCCTGCGCTCACCGCTGTTCCTGCAGAAGGCAAAAGTCTTCCAATACGCCGCCGAGACCGAAAAGCTCTGCAAGGCACTGGCTGAGAAGATCAAGGCCGAAGTCCCCGGCGTCACCAAGGTCGTCTCGCCCGCCATCGGCGGCATCATCCCCGGCTACGAAACTGCCCGCCAGCTCAGCCTGCCGGCGCTCTACACCGAGCGCGTCGAAGGTCAGTTCGAACTGCGCCGCGGCTTTGAAATCTCGCCTGACGACAAGGTGATCGTCGTCGAAGACATCGTCTCGACGGGCCTTTCCATCCGCGAATGCGTCGCCGCCCTGCGCGGTATCGGCGCCAATGTGGTGGCCGCCGCTTGCCTCGTCGACCGCTCCGCCGGCGAAGCCGATGTCGGCGTGCCGCTGGTCTCGCTCATCGAATTCAAGGTGCCGGCCTATCCCGCCGACCAGCTACCCCCCGAACTCGCCGCTATCCCCGCCATCAAGCCCGGCAGCCGCGGTATTCAGGGCGTGAAATAGGATCGGGAGCCCCTCTCTTTCCCTCGCCCCTTGAGGGTGAGGGACAGGATTTTTGCGTTCAGCAAAAATCCAGGGTGAGGGGTATCCATCCTCCGCAGAGGAGCATGTAATGCGCTCGCAGACCCCTCATCCGCCCTTCGGGCACCTTCTCCCTCAAGGGGAGAAGGAAGAAAGGCCAAAAACATGATCATCGGCCTCGGCTCCGACCTCATCGAAATCCACCGCATCGCCCATGCGCTCGAGCGCCACGGCGAGCGCTTTACCCATCGCTGCTTCACCGAACTGGAGCGCGCAAAATCCGACCGCCGGGCCCAACGCGCCGCCTCCTATGCCAAGCGCTTCGCCGCCAAGGAGGCCTGCTCAAAGGCCCTCGGCACCGGCCTTAGTTCTGGCGTTTATTGGCGCGATATGGGCGTCGTAAACATGCCTTCGGGCAAGCCAACGATGAAACTCACCAACGGCGCCCTGCGCGCCCTAATGCGCCTTGTCCCGCCGGGCCACGAGCCCCATATCCACATCACAATTACCGACGACGCGGGCCTGGCGCAGGCTTTCGTCATCATCGAAGCGCTGCCGGTTGACCCGTCTCGGGCAAGCGTCTAACGCTCTCGTCAGCGCTGATCCTGGAATTGCAATGACCCAATCCGCCCAAAAGCCCATCAAGAAATCCGCCGCCAACGAGTGGTGGGATACGTTCGTGGTCATCGTCGAAGCGCTGCTGATCGCCATCGTTCTGCGCTTCTTCCTTTATCAGCCCTTCTCCATCCCCACGGCGTCCATGCAACAGACGCTGATGATCGGCGACTACTTCGTCGCCAACAAGTTCGTCTGGGGCTATGGCAAGCATTCCTTCTCGCTCGGCCGCTACGGCGACTTCGCCCTTTTGGATTTCGAACTGCCGATTTCCAACCGCATTCTCGGCCGCGATCCGAACCGCGGCGACATCGCCGTGTTCCGCCCGGTTCCGCAGACCATGGAATATATCAAGCGCATCGTCGGCTTGCCGGGCGACCGTATCCAGATGATCGAAGGTCGCCTCTATATCAACGGCACCATGGTCGAACGCGAAAAGGTCGGCACGGCCACCGACACCGACAGCAATGGCGATGCACGCGAAGTCACGGTCTACCGCGAGACTTTCCCGGAGGGCACTACTCACATCATCCAGGAAATCTCCGACAACGCTCCGCTCGACAACACACCCGAATATGTCGTGCCCGCCGGCCATTTCTTCATGATGGGCGACAATCGCGACCGCTCGGCGGATAGCCGCGTCCTCTCCCAGGTCGGCTATGTCCCGGCCGTCAACCTGATCGCCAAGGCCGAAGCCCGCTTCTTCTCCATCCGCGACAATATTCCGCCCTGGCAGATCTGGCAGTGGCCGGCCAATGTCCGCTGGGACCGCATGTTCCAGTCCGTCTATGGCAACCCGCCCTATGATACGACGCCCGTACCGTGAGCCGGCGCGACAAAAGCCACGAAAAGCTTCAGGTCCGGATCGGCTACAATTTTGCCGATCCGGACCTTCTCGCTCGTGCGCTGACCCATTCGAGCGCCGTTTCCCCCGGCAAGCGCGTCGAGCGCTCCTATCAGCGCCTGGAATTTCTAGGCGATCGCGTGCTCGGCCTCGTCGTCGCCGACATGCTCTATCGCCGCTTCCCCAAGGCCAATGAGGGCGAATTGAGCCGCACGCTCAATACCCTCGTGCGCAAGGAAACCTGCGCCATCATCGCGCGCCAGCTCGAAGTCGGCCCCGAACTCATCCTCGGCGACAGCGAGGCCCGCACTGGTGGCGCCGAAAAGGAAGCCATTTTAGGCGACGTCACCGAAGCCATCATCGGCGCCATCTATCTTGATGGCGGCCTCGAAGAAGCGCGCACCTTCATCGAGCGCCATTTCGAAGAATTTATCGCCGATGGCCAAACCCATCGCGCCGATGCCAAGACGACCCTGCAGGAATGGGCCCAGGCCCGTGGCCTCGAACCGCCGACCTATGCGCTGGTCGAACGCACCGGCCCCGATCACGCCCCCGAATTCACCATCGCCATCGATCTCGCCGGCTTTGACCGCATCTCGGCGACTGGCCCCTCTAAAAAGATTGCCGAACACAAGGCCGCCGAGGACTTCCTCAAGCGCCAGAAGGTTTGGAAGGAACGCTGATGACCGAACCCGCCGAACTCGCCAACACCTCCTGCGGTTTCATCGCCCTTGTCGGCGCCCCCAATGCCGGCAAGTCGACGCTGCTCAATTCCCTCGTCGGCACCAAGGTTTCCATCGTCACCCACAAGGCGCAGACCACGCGCTCGCAGGTCCGCGGCGTGCTGACGCTCGATCAAGCCCAGCTCGTCTTCATCGACACGCCCGGCATTTTCGCGCCAAAACGCCGGCTTGAGCGGGCCATGGTCGAAAGCGCCTGGGGCGGGGCAGGGGATGCCGATCTCGTCGCCTTCATCATCGACGTCGATCGCGGCATCACCCCCGATATCGAAATCCTCCTTGAGGGTCTCGAAAACATCAAGCAGCCGCGCGTGCTGATCCTCAACAAGATCGACACGGTCAAGCACGAAAGCCTTCTCACCCTCTCGCAAACGCTCAACGAGCGCATGCGCTTCGAAGCCACCTTCATGCTCTCGGCCCTAAAAGGTCACGGCGTGCAGGACTTCATCGACTGGTGCGTAAAACACATCCCGCCCGGTCCTTGGCATTTCCCGGAAGATCACCTCACCGATCTCACCATGGCCATCACCGCCGCCGAGATCACGCGCGAAAAGCTGTTCCTCCGCGTCCACGACGAGATTCCCTACAATTCCACGGTCGAAACAGAATCCTTCAAGATCCAGAAGGACGGCTCCTACAAGATCGACCAGGTGGTCTACGTCACCCGCGATAGCCACAAGAAGATCGTGCTCGGCGCCGGCGGCCAGACCATCAAGGCCATTGGCGCGGAAGCGCGCAAGGAACTGATGGAAATGTACGAGGTGCCGATCCACCTCTTCCTGTTCGTAAAAGTCCGCGAAAAGTGGGCGGATGATCCGGAGCGCTATCAGGAAATGGGCCTGGAATTTCCGCAGAACAAGAAGTAGCCGCGCCCCTCAGGGCACGGCCGCGTAGTTCGACATATTCGCCTCGATGCCAAGCGTGTTGAGGAACTGGGCGGGGTCAAAACCACTGATCCCTCGCTTTTCGTTCATTGCGGTCTTGGCATTGGCAAAGGCCGCCTCGCTTTCCCATTCCACCACGGTCACCATATTGAAGCGCTGCGCGCCGGAATGGTGCTCAAGCACCAGATTTTGCAGGCAGCCCTGCTGTTGGTCGAGGAAATCCTTGGTGTCCCGCACCTGCGCCATGAAGGCTTCGCGCGCCTCCGCCGGCACGGCAAAACTGTCGATACGAAAAACGGAAGCATTCTTGGCTTGCGCTGAGGTGTTCATCTCTGGTCTCCATGCTGAGTCATTCAACCGATCTGTTGAATTGACAGTATGCTGTCAAAACGGTACGATGCTGTCAATATGAATTCATCCACGGCGCTCAGCGCCCTGTTCCTCGACATTTTCCGCGCTAACGCCGCGCTGGTGGCGGCCGGCGATCAGCTCGTCGCGCCTCTCGGCCTCACCAGCGCCCGATGGCAGGTGCTGGGCACGGTCGCCATGGCAAACAGCCCGCAGCCCGTCGCCCATATCGCCCGCGACATGGGCCTCACGCGCCAAAGCGTGCAGCGCCTCGTCAATGAACTGGCCGATGCCGGGCTGGTCGAACTGCGGGATAATCCGCACCATCGCCGCGCCAAGCTCGTCTGCCTCAGCGACAAGGGCCAGGCCACATTCGTCTCTATTCACAAGCTGCAACGACCCTGGGTCGATGGCCTGGCCGAAGGCATGGACGTCGCCCGGATCGAAGCTGCCGCCGAAGTGCTGAGGGCCTTGCGTAGCCGATTGGAACAGGGTCTTGATGAGCGCGCCGAGTAGGGGGAAAGAAATGCTGTCAGCCCGGTTTGCGCGACTTTTTGCTATCGTCATAGCGCTCGTCGCCTGGGTCGGCATCGGCATCCATGTCGAAGCCCAGTGGCGTCTCACGGGTTCTCTGCTCGGCGCCATCTGGGTGCTTGCCGGCTATTTCACCGTCCTCACCAATCTCCTCGTCGCCATCGCCTTCACCATCCAGGCGCTGCGCCGCGATGGACTGGGGCCGCGGGCCCATGCCTTCGTCGCCATCAACATTGCGCTGGTGGGCATTGTCTATGCGCTCTTGTTGCGCGGTCTCGTCGACCTGACCGCCGGCGCGGCCGTAGCCAACGTGCTTTTGCACATGGTGACCCCTGTCGTCGTGCCGCTTTTCTGGCTCCTTTTCGTCCCGCGCGGCGCCCTGACTATGCGCGATCCCCTGATCTGGGCGATCTATCCCGTGGTCTATCTCGTCTACGCCCTCGTGCGCGGAACGGCCCAGGGGCATTTCGCCTATCCGTTCATCGACTATATCGATCTAGGCATTCCGCAGGTCGCCGTGACCGTCATCGTCATCACGCTGGCCTATCTGGCCGCCGGCTGGCTGATGGTCCTTCTCGACCGGCGTTTGGCGCGCTAGCGTTTCGCCCATGGAATGGACCGGTGAAGCCCTGCTTATTGGCGTCCGCCGCCACGGCGAAACCAGCCTTATCGCCGAGGCCATGGTCGCCGGCCGCGGACGCTGCCTCGGCCTCGTGCGCGGCGGCCGGTCTTCAAAGCTCGCGCCCGCCCTGCAAGTCGGCAACACTATCCAGCTCACCTGGCGCGCCCGCCTCGAAGACCATCTCGGCACCTTCACCGTCGATCTCATGCAAAGCCGCGCCGCCGACCTCATGGCCGACCGCACACGCCTCTACCTGACCCAACTCGTCTGCGACCACCTGCGCCTCCTCCCCGAGCGCGACCCCCACGATAGCCTCCTCGGTCAGGCCCTCTCGCTTATCGACCACGCCCCCGATGGCGCCGCGCTGGCCCGCTTCGAACTGGCTCTCCTCGACGAACTCGGCTTCGGCCTCGACCTCCAGAGCTGCGCCGCCACCGGCGCTACCACCGACCTGACCCACGTTTCCCCCAAAACCGGCCGCGCAGTCTCCCGCGCCGCCGCCGCGCCCTATCTCGACCGCCTCCTGCCGCTCCCCAGCTTCCTCCACGAACGCGGCAATGCCTCGCCCGACGACATCCGCAACGCCTTCAAGCTGACCGGTCATTTTCTGGATCGGCACATCTGGTCGGCCAGGCAGATTGATCAGCCTTCCATTCGCGAGTCCCTGGTGGATCTCTTAAGCCGCGACACCCACTGACCTTCCCTCGCCCCTTGCGGGAGAGGGACAGATTTTCTGCGTTCAGCAGAAAATCAGGGTGAGGGGTACTCTCTCCTCCGCAGAGGAGCGCGTTGTGAAATCGCATACCCCTCATCCCAACCGAATTCGCGAACTGCGAATTCGGTAACCCTTCGGGGCACCTTCTCCCGCAAGGGGAGAAGTGAGATCGTGGCCCTCAGTTGCCCAGCTACAATCCCCAAGAAATCCGCGGCTTTCCTGTCGCTTTGCCATGGGGCCGCTATACTCTGCTCCTGATTCGTTCCCCTGAACTGAGTTACGCATGTCCGACTCCGATACCCTCCCGCCGCCAGACGATCAGCGCATCGTCGATCTCAAGCAGGCGCTCGAAGAGCGGTATCTGAGCTATGCCCTCTCGACGATCACCCAGCGCGCCCTGCCGGACGCCCGCGACGGCCTGAAACCGGTCCATCGCCGCATCATCCACGCCATGCGCCTGCTGCGTTTGGACCCCGGCCAGGGCTACAAGAAATCCGCCCGTATCGTCGGCGACGTGATCGGTAAGTTCCACCCGCATGGCGACCAGTCGATCTACGACGCCCTGGTCCGCCTCGCGCAGGATTTTGCCCTCCGCTATCCGCTCGTCGATGGCCAGGGCAATTTTGGTAACATCGACGGCGATAGCGCCGCGGCCATGCGATACACGGAATCGCGCATGACCGAAGTCTCGATGCGTCTGCTTGAGGGCATCACCGAGAACGCCATCGATTTTCGTCCGACCTATGACGGCGAAGACGAAGAGCCCGTCGTTCTTCCGTCCAACTTCCCGAACCTCCTCGCCAATGGCTCCACCGGCATCGCCGTGGGCATGGCGACCTCGGTGCCGCCGCACAATATCGTCGAGCTCTGCAACGCGGCGCTGAAACTCATCTACAATCCCGAAGCGACGACGGAAGAGCTGATCCACGCCGATCTCTCCGCCCCGCCCAGCATGGACGATCTCGTCCGCGGCCCCGATTTCCCGACCGGCGGGCACCTTGTGGAATCCCGCTCCTCCATCGTCCAGTCCTATGAAACAGGCCGTGGCGCCTTCCGCCATCGCGCCGTCTGGAGCAAGGAAGAAAAGGGCAGGGGCGTCTATCAGATCGTCGTCACCCAGATCCCCTATGGCGTGCAGAAATCGCGTCTCGTCGAAAAGATCGCCGAACTGCTTCTCGCCAAGAAACTGCCGCTTCTCAAAGACGTGCGCGACGAGAGCGCCGACGACATTCGCCTCGTGCTCGAGCCGCGCGCCGGCACGGTGGATGCGGTCATCCTCATGGAACAGCTCTTCAAGCTCACCGAGCTCGAAGTCCGTTTCCCGCTCAATCTCAACGTTCTCGACCACGGCTCCACCCCGCGCGTCATGGGTCTCGCCGATGCCCTGCGCGCCTGGCTCGATCACCGCAAGGTCGTCCTCGTCCGCCGCAGCGAACACCGGCTCGAACAGATCGCCAACCGCCTCGAAGTGCTGGCCGGCTATATCATCGCCTATCTCAATCTCGACGAGGTGATCCGCATCATCCGTGAGGAGGACGATGCCAAGAAAAGCCTGATGGAAACCTTCGAGCTGACCGACAATCAGGCCGAAGCCATCCTCAACATGCGCCTGCGGTCCCTCCGCAAGCTGGAAGAAATCGAACTCCGCAAGGAGCACGAGAACCTGACGGCCGAAAAGGGCAAGCTCGAAGCGCTCCTCGCCTCCGACAAGAAGCAGTGGGGCGAAATCTCGCGCCAGGTCGAAGCGCTGAAGAAAGCCTACCCGCTCTTCGAAGCCGATGGCACGACGCCCCACGCTCTCGGCGCCCGCCGCACCATCTATTTCGACGCCCCGACCGCCGACGCCGCCGAAATCACCGAAGCCTTCATCGAGCGCGAGCCGATCACCGTCATCCTCTCTGAGAAAGGCTGGATCCGCGCGCCCAAGGGCCACAATGCCCCAGTCGACGAAAAGGGTTTTAAAACAGGCGACCGCCTGAAGCTCGCGCTCAATTGCGAGACGACCGACAAGCTCCTCATGCTGACGACCGGCGGCAAGGTTTACACCCTCGGCGCCGACAAGCTCCCCGGCGGCCGCGGCCAGGGCGAACCCGTCCGCATCATGGTCGATATGGAAGAGGGGCAGGATATCGTCGCGCTCTTCGTCTACAGGCCCGGCTCCAAGCGTGTCATCGCCTCCTCGGCCGGCTACGGCTTCATCGTCCCCGAGGACGACCTGATCGCCAACACGCGAAAAGGCAAGCAGATCCTCAATGTCTCGCTGCCCGAAGAAGCACGCCTGATCGTCCCCTGCGACGGCGACCGCGTCGCCACCATCGGCGAAAACCGCAAGCTGCTGGTCTTCCCCATGGCCCAGCTCGCCACCATGAGCCGCGGCAAGGGCGTCCGCCTGCAGCGCTACAAGGATGGCGGCATCTCCGACATCAAGACCTTCTACGCCGCCGACGGCCTCACCTGGACTGACAGTTCGGGCCGCACCTATTCCAAGCCGACCGAAGAACTGACCGACTGGCTCGCCGACCGCGCCACCGCCGGCCGCCAACCGCCGACGGGCTTCCCGAAGAACAATAAGTTTGTGGGGTGAGGGCCGTGCGCCGCACACACGTCGTCACCCTCGGGCTTGATCCGAGGGGATTGCACTGGCGACGCCGCTGACAAGTAAAGAACCCTCGGGTCAGGCCCGAGGGTGACGTGGTGAGGGGGGCCTTGCCGAATGAGCTTCCCGTCCCAACCGATTCACAGGACTCAATAAAATGATCCGCCACTGCGTCCTCGTCCGTTTCCGTCCTGAAGTAACGCAGCAAGATCGCACCGCGATCTACGCCGAACTTGAATCTCTACGTGAAGTCGTCCCCGGCTTCCTCGCCATGTCCGCCGGCCCCAACGTCTCCCCCGAAGGCGTCCACCAGGGCTTCGTCGACGGCTTCACCATGGATTTCATCGACGAAGCCGCCCGCGACGCCTACCTCATCCATCCCGACCACAAGGCGGCAGGCGCAAAGCTTGTCGCTTCGCTCGAAGGCGGCAGGGATGGATTGATCGTGTTTGATATGGTGGTGTGAGGCGAGAGGACCTAGTCCTCGACCCGGCACCATCCAGCATGCCCGCGCTGCACTTCCAGCGGGCGATACTGTGCCTTGTAGGCCATCTTGGGCGAGTCCTTCACCCAATAGCCCAGATACACATAGTTCAACTGCGCCGAGCGCACCTGCGCGATATGGTCGAGAATGAGAAACGTCCCAAGGCTACGCTGCGCCAGGTCGGGGTCGTAAAACGAATAGACCATAGACAGCCCATCGGGCATCACATCGGTCAGCGCCACGGCCACCAACGTCTGGTCGGGATGATCGCGCAGCCGATACTCCACCAGCACCGACTGAACCGGCGTATCCTCGACCATATATTCATAGTCCTGATACGACATCTGCGTCATGCCGCCCCCGGCATGTCGGGAGTCGAGATAGCGCTTGAACAGTTCGTATTGTTCCACCGTCGCCGTCGTCGGCCGCACGGTGATGGAAAGGTCGGCATTGCAGCGCAATACCCGTCGGAACCGCCCAGATGCTGCAAATTCCCCCGCCACGATTCGCACCGATTGGCAGGCATTGCAGCCCTCGCAGGCCGGGCGATAAATCAAGTTCTGACTGCGGCGAAACCCATTGTCGCTCAGCACATGATGCAGCGCTGACGCACGGCGCCCGCTGAGGTGCGTGAACAATTTACGCTCCATGTGGCCCGGCAAATAGGGGCACGGCATGGCAGCTGTAAGAAAGAGTTGAGTAGTCTCTGGCGACTGGTCGGTCATCTACGACCCATGGCTACAATCCTCTGATTGTATCCCTCCCGTCCCCCGCCCGCAATATTTCAGTAAAAGGCGCTGCTCCGCGCATTCTGCCAGTGGCGGATCATCGGCGAACGACGCACCATCAGCGTGCCGACCACCAGATCGTGGATCATCTGCCGGCGCGGCGTGAACAGCGCGAAGAGCAGTGAAATCGGCCAGCAGATCCAGAAGGTCAGCCAGAAGACCAGCGCGTGCAGAATGGCCATCCAGCCATCGAGCGGCTGGCCGCGCGTCGGCGTCAGCACGATATCCATCATCTGCATGCCCACCGTGGCGCGCCGCGGCGAGCCGAGCGTCGCCGCATAATAGAGCACGATCGCTGCGGGAATGACGAAGACCAGCGAGGCAAAGGCCAGCCCGAATGTCAGCACGCCCAGAATGGCGCCAACAATGGTCAGCGCCAGAACCAGCGCGCCCATCACAGCGAGATCGATGAAATAGGCGATCACCCGTCGCGTCAGCAGGCCGTCGAACAGCTCCGGCGCAGTAGCAGGGTCGGGCAGGTAGGGGCGGGATGCAGCATATTCCTGGGTCATGCTGCAGAAATTGTCACGACCTCGCCGCAATGCAAGACCTCCAGCGCAATTCTTCCTGTGCTTCGGTCCACACCCGGCCTATCCTTGCTCCAATCCTGCCCTCGCGCGAGTCGCATCGCCCGCGCTCGCCCCCTCGGAACACCAAATGTCGACGACTTCCGCCCCCGCGCCGCTGACCGATCAGCCATTGCGCGGCCTTGCCCTTATTGTCGGGGCGACCATGTTGTTTGCCTACAATGACACGACCAACAAGCTGCTGATCACCGAGTACAACGTACCCATGGTGGCGGCCATTCGCTACATCGTGCACTGTCTGCTCATGCTGGCCATCGTCGCCCCGCTGCACGGCTGCGAAATGGTGCGCACCCAACGCACGGGCCTGGTTCTCGTCCGCGCCGCCAGCCTGGCCTTGGGCTCGCTCCTCGTCAGCTTTGCGCTACAGCGCATGCCGGTCGCCGAAACCACGGCCATCGTCTATCTCTGCCCGGTCCTGATCGTGCTGTTCTCCGGCCCGCTGCTCAAGGAAAAGGTGGGCCCCATGGCCTGGGTCGCGGCGGTCATAGGCTTTGCCGGTGTCCTGCTCATCGCTCGCCCCGGCGGCGGGCTCGACCCGATCGGCGTTCTCTTCGTGCTCGGCAACGTGGTGGTCTCGGTGACCTACAACCTGCTCTCGCGCGTCCTCGCCCGCACCGAGCGCACCATGGCCATGCTGTTCTATTCCGCCCTCGTCGGCGCCATCGGCTTCGGCATTTTCCTGCCCTGGACCCTGCACGGCGTCGCCCCGACACCGTTGCAGCTCGTGCTCTTCCTTGGCCTCGGCATCTCCGCCTGGCTCGGGCACTATCTCTTCACTCAATCCTATCGCTATGCCCCGGCAGCCCTCGTCGCCCCGATGACCTATATGCATCTGGTCTGGGCCGGCGTCCTCGGCTGGCTGGTCTTCGGCCACGCGCCCGAGCCCATCGCGATGGGCGGCATGGCCCTGGTCGCGCTTGCCGGCGTCGTCAGCGCCTTCCGTCCCCGGCGTGGCCAGCGCCCCGCCCAATGGCCGCCGAAGACGGCACAACGGAGCGGGCAGGCTAGGGCGCTTTAGCGCCCCAGCTTCCGCGCCATTTCCAGCGCGTAATATGTGAGAATGCCATTCACCCCGGCACGCTTGAAGGCCCATAGGCTTTCGAGCACCGCTGCATCGCGGTTGATCGCTCCGGCTGCGCCCGCCATCTCGATCATCGCGTATTCGCCGCTCACCTGATAGGCGTAGATCGGCACATTGAACGCGTCCTTCGCCCGGCGGATGATGTCGAGATAGGGCATGCCCGGCTTGATCATCACGCTATCGGCGCCTTCCTCGATATCTTGCGCAATCTCGCGCAACGCCTCATCGGAATTGGCATAGTCCATCTGATAGGTGCGTTTGTCGCCCTTGAGCCGGCTGCCCGAACCGACCGCCTCGCGGAATGGCCCGTAAAAGCACGACGCATATTTGGCCGCATAAGACATGATCTGCACATGCTCGAACCCTTCGGCATCGAGCTCCGCGCGAATGGCCGCCACGCGCCCATCCATCATGTCCGAAGGCGCAATGATATCCGCGCCCGCCTTGGCCTGCACCAGCGCCGATTTCACCATCGCCGCCACGGTTTCGTCGTTGAGGATTTCCCCGTCGCGCACGAGCCCGTCCTGCCCGTCGCTCGAATATTCATCGAGCGCCACGTCGGCGATCAGCCCGATATCCGGCACCGCCGATTTGATCGCAGCAAGCGCCCGGCACATCAGGTTATCCGGATTGTATGCCTCGGCGCCGCTTTCCGAGCGCAAATGGTCCGGTGTATTGGGAAAAATCGCCAGCGCCGGAATCCCCGCATCCCGCGCCGCCTTCGCCGCTTCGACCATCAGGTCGATGGACAGCCGCTCCACCCCCGGCATCGTCTTGATCTGCGTCCGCTCGTTCTGCCCCTCGATCACGAAGAGCGGCCAGATCAGGTCGCGCGGCAACAGTTCGGTTTCCCGCACCATATCCCGGCTCCACGCCGTCCGCCGCAACCGCCGCTGCCTGCGGCCATCGAGAAAGGACATGTCATGCTTGGGCCAGTTCTGCGTCATTGTTTTGTTCCTTGTCGCATTGGCATCGCGTTCACCGGCCGGACACCTCCCCCTCTGATGGGGGAGGAAGGGTGGGGGTGGGGCCACGCGCACAATGCTATGAGGTTGCTGCTGCCTCGCTCATACCAGCAGCGCCCCTCGCCTCCAAGCCGCCGCTTGTCGCAGCCCCTCGCGCTCGCTAGTAAAGAGCCATGTCGTTCAAATCACCCCAGCTCGGCCTATACATCCGCATCGTCGCCTTGCTGAGCCTGGCCCTGGGCCTCAGCGATGCCGGGCGCCTGCTCGGCGTCAACCTCGGCGCCACCAGTCCCGTTGCCGTCCTCGGCCCGGTCGGCTTCGTTCTCCTCGGTGTTTTCTCGCTGTCGCGCCTCTTTGCCGGCGTCGGCCTGTGGCTCAAGGCAAGCTGGGGCGCGGTTCTCCTCGTCGGCTCCACCGCGGCCGAACTGGCGCTCTATCTCGCCGGCAGCCCCGATATCCGCATGTCCGCCTTCGGCTTCGCCGTCCGCATCGTGCTGCTGGTCGCCATATCAGTCATCTTTGCCCTCAGCTTCCGCTTCTCCCGCGCCCAGGCGGCCGACTGAGCCATTCGGGGCCTGGCCAACGCTGCGCCGCGCCCGAGACTCAGTTAATCAGGCTCGTGCACATCTGAACCTGAACGAGCGCGATGGCCGAGACCGACCTCTATCTTCCACTCAAGGCCTTCATGGAAGGCGCCGGCTATTCCGTCAAAGGCGAGGTCAACGGCTGCGATCTCGTTGGCGTGAAAGACGGCGATCCGACCGTGCTCATCGTGTGCGAGATGAAACTGGCCTTCAATCTCGAACTGGTCATGCAAGGCGTCAATCGCGCCACCATTTGCGACGAAGTCTGGCTTGCGGCCCGCGCGTCCAGGACCGGAAAGGGCCGCGAGCACGACGCCCGCTTCCGCAATCTCTGCCGGCGCCTCGGCTTTGGCCTCCTCGCCGTCTCGGAATCCGGCTTCGTCGATGTCGTGGTTACCCCCTTCGCCGCAACCCCGCGCAAGGACGCGAAAAGGCGCTCCCGGCTTCTCGACGAACATAAGCGGCGCGTCGGAGATCCGCAAAAGGGCGGCGGACGCGGCAAGCCGATCATGACCGCCTACCGGCAGGACTGCATCCTCTGTGCAACCGCATTGCTGGCCGGACCGCAAAGCCCCAGGCAATTGAAGGCGCTCGTTGCGAGAGCGCCGACAATTCTGCGCAGCAATGTCTATGGCTGGTTTGCGCGCGAAAGCCGTGGCATCTACGGCCTGACCGAACTCGGCAAGGCCGCCGTCACGCCGCCACAGCTTTGATCGATCTCACCCCAACCGCGCCGGCATGGCCTCTGCCCGCCGCTTGGCTGCGCCATTGAACAGAATCCCGAGCACGGCGACGAAAGGCAGTATAGCGCCAATCCAGCCGAGATCGCTGGCCGAGCCATATTGCAGCACGAGGCCACCCAGCAGGGAGCCGCCGGCAATCCCGAGATAAAGCGCCGAAGCGTTGAGCGACAAAACCAGTGGCGCAGCGGCCGGCGCGAGGCTCAGGAGGTGGCTTGATTGCGCCGGCGGAAAGGCCCAGCCGGTAGCACCCCAGAAAAGCACGATGGCAAAGAAGACCGGTCCGGCAAAGGGCGCGGGAACATGCGCCGCCGCCGAGATGGCCAGGAGCATCAGGGCATTGAGCAGAGCTGCCCCGATAACAGTCTGCCGTGCCCCGATCCGGTCGGCCAATTGCCCGCCCGCTGCATTGCCGAAAGCGGCGCCCACGCCAAAGGTCAGCAACACCGCCGGCACCAGGTCGCGCGGCAACCCGATCGACTGCGTGGTGACGATGGCGAGGTAGACGATGACGGTGAAAGCGCCGGCAAGATTGAGCAGCGTCGTCAGCAATGCGCCGGGAACGCCGGGCAGGGCGACGGCCGCTATCCTCTGGCGCAAGCTCAACTGCTGGCCGCGCAGACCGGCCGGCAGCATGACCCAGATTGAAACCGCAGCGATAAGGGCGAAGACGGCGACCATGGCGTAGGTGCCGCGCCACCCGATCAGGCCCGCCACCAGCGCCCCGAGCGGCGCGCCAAAGGCCACGGCCATAGTCGTACCGCCGACAATGGCGGCAATGGCACGGGCCCGATGGTCCGGGGACGAAATGGCAACGCCCGTAGCCTGCGCCGTAGCCGTATAGAGGCCGGCCGAAAACGCCATCAGGATGCGGGCCGCCATCAGGTCGAAATAACCCTGGGAGAGGCCGGCCCAGACCGCGCCGCCGGCAAAGACCACGGCGGCTCCGGTCAGGATGCGGCGGCGGTCGGCCGTGCCGCTCAACGCGGCGAGAATGGGTGCGCCAAAGGCATTGGCCAGCGCAAAGGCGAGAACGAGATAACCGGCCTGGGTGAGCGTGGCGCCGGTCGAATCGGCAATCTGCGGCAGGAGGCTCGAAATGGCAAAACTCTCGACGCCGATGGCGAAGGTGCCCACGGCCAGCCAGATGAGACGGATATCCATGATCGGATCCTTTGTCCAAAATTCATTGGACAATTGAACCTCAACCGATCTGGAGTCAATATCTTGTTCAATGGATATTGAACTAATGCTCCCTCCGGGATAAATATGAGCCATGAGCCTGCCGCATCCCGAGACCGATCAGATCACCCTTCCCAATGTGCTTGCCGCGCTTGGTGATGACACGCGCCTTGCCATCATCGGGTGTCTGGCGCGCTGCGATGCTTCGGGCGGTCTCGTCTGCGGGCAGTTTAGCGGCCTCACCTCGAAGACCAACCTGACCTATCACGTGGCCAAGCTGCGCGAGGCCGGCGTCATCAATGTCCGGCCCGAAGGCACCAAGCGCCGCGTAACGCTCCGCCGCGATGATCTCGATCAGCGCTTCCCCGGCTTTCTCGATAGCGTCATTGCCACGGCCATCGATCTTCCCGCCGTCGAAACGACGATGCGCGAACTCGAATCTACGACAGAGCCCGGCTCCGCCTAGGCCGGGTGAAACTGCTCGATGGTGATTTCCTCGGCCAGTGCATCCTGCGGCGCACCAAAACTCGTGACCGTCGTGAACCAGCGCGTCGCCTGACCGCCCACCATGAATTCCAGCGGCAGCAGCACCTGCCCAAGCGCGCCCTCCGGCCGCAGGCTCAGACCCTCCACCCCCTCATGCCGCCGCACCCGCATCAAGACCCGCGCCACGGGGGCGCCCGGTCCGTGCCGCCGCACGCCCTCGCGCAACCGATGCATCATATAGGCCGCGACCTCGGCCCAGTTGACGATTGAGCGCCGCACATCGCCCGGCGCAAAGACGAGATCGGCGAGATTGAGCCGTACCGCCGGCAGGGCCTCCACCCCGATCAGCGCCATCGCCGCCCCATTGGCTTCCAGAATATCAAAAGCCGCATCGAGCACTATGGCAGGGTAGGGGCCATGCGCCCGCAGCAGCAATTGCGCCGCCTGCCTGAGTTCGGTCATCTGCGGGCTCAGCCAGTCATTATCCCCATAATGCGGCGCAAAGCCCGCCGCCACCAACAGGCCATTGCGCTCCCGCAACGGCAGGTCCAGCGCCTCGGCCAGCCGCAACACCATGGCCGAACTCGGCCGCGCCCGCGCGGATTCGAGAAAAGACAGGTGCCGCGGCGATACTTCCGCCGCCATGGCCAGCGCCATCTGGCTCATTCCGCGTTGATTACGCCATTCGCGCAAGGCCGTCTCGAACATCGGTTTTCTCCTTGCCTCCACCCTGCCGCACCGGCGCGCGCAATTCCATTACCTCCGGGGTAATTGTCGCCATGACCTCCCGCGAGCCACCCTGCAGCCATCGACAACCGGTTCCGGAGACACTTCATGACCGCCCAAGCCCTCACCCTGCGCGATCCGCGCCTCGTCTATCGCTTCGACGCTGTCCTTTCGCTTACCATGGGCCTCGGCCTCATCGTCTTGGCCGGCCCGCTCGCCGCCCTGGTCGGCTGGGCGCCGATGCACACCATCCTTGTCGGTGCCGGCGTCTTTCTCTTGCCCTGGGCGCTCTTCAATTGGGCCATTGGCGCCGCCACCGGTCCCGACCGGCTCTCGCTTACCCTCAACATCGCAGGCGATGCGCTCTGGGCGATCGCGAGTGTTGCACTTCTTGTGCTTTATTCGGCTCAAATGACGGGCATCGGAGTAACCTTGATCCTCGGCCAGGCCCTCGCCGTTGCCGCTGTCGGCGCCGTCAAATTTGTCGGCCGCAAGCTGATCTGCGCATGACCCGAAGGAGACGGGCGGCCCAGTCGCCGCCCGTTTACGCCTCGGAAAGGTTACAAGTTTATGCACCGGTGTGACGAAGCGTTAAGCCAAATTCTCATTGCTTTCCAGTAAGATGCCATTAAGCGTGCTGTTTAGGGCGATCTTAGTTCGGGCGTCGTAGTTTGGCCTCATGAGATGCGAAAAATCGCACGCAGAAAAACAGTGAGGCATAAATGGCAACCAAGTCGAACGCAGCCGAGGCTCTGATCCCCAACCGTCCGGAAGGTCTCAAGCCCCTCTATCTCGAAGCCGTCTCCCGCGTGGAACGTCTCCACCGTCGTCTTCTCGACCTGATTAAGGACGAGTTCGATCGTATGGGTTGGGACGATATCAACCCGGTCCAGGCGCTGCTGATGTTCAACATCGGCGACAGCGAACTGACCGCCGGCGAGCTGCGTTCGCGCGGTTACTATCTCGGCTCGAACGTTTCTTACAATCTCAAGAAGCTGGTCGAGACCGGTTACATCTTCCAGGAGCGCTCGCGCACCGACCGTCGTTCGGTCCGCATCCGCCTCACCCCGAAGGGCGAGGAAGTCGCGGAAGTGATCGACGAACTCTATGATCGTCACCTGAAATCCATCGACAAGGTCGGCGGCCTCGGCGACGAAGAGTTCGATAACCTGAACAAGGCTCTGGCTCGTCTGGAACGCTTCTGGGTCGACCAGATTCTCTACAAGCTCTGATTGCGCTCGCGGCTCGGCCGCGACCAATTGAACAGCATGCGGGTGTAGGCTTGTGTTGCCTCCACGCCACACTCTCTGCGGAGACGCCGGCCCCTGGCCGGCGTTTTCTTATTTGTGCCGCAAATCAAAGGCACCCGATTACGTGGTTTATAAACCATTCTTCGACTATGGATGAGGCTGCCCTCATGGTTCACAAGGCGTTGACAGCCGTTGTGGAGCAGGTGCCGGCAATGATAATCGCGCCTATGTGGCGACAGATTCCTTCGGGTGACGATATGCGGGTAAATCGACGTTCCTTTCTGCAGACCATGGCCATCGCCGGTGCCAGCACAGCGCTGCTGCCCACCTTGGCAAGGGCACAGGAAGGCGAGTCGATCTGGGATATGTTCGCGCGCAATCGCGTGCTGAAGGACGCAGACCAGGGCGGCGCCACCGCTGCCGCTGAAGCGCTGATCTCCACCAATGAGCCGATCCTGTCCTATGACACGGTCTACAACCTGCAGCTCGCCATCTCGCAATACGAGCCCTTCGTCGCTGCCGGCGGCTGGGAAGAAATTCCCCAGGAAGCCTATGGCCTCAACCTCGGCAAGTCCGCACGTCACGTTGTCAATCTAAAGCGCCGCCTGATTTCCTCGGGCGACATGGCCATGGTCGAAAACGTCAACGAACTTTTTGACGCCCCGACCGATGCCGGCGTCCGCGCCTTCCAGGCCCGCCACGGCCTGGTGGTCAATGGCCAGGTCGATGAAGCCACCTGGTATGCCATGGCCGTCCCGGCCCAGCAGCGCCTGCAGCAGCTCTATCTCAATTACACGCGCGTCCAGAACATGGCCGCCAACCTCAACCCGCGCTATGTCGTGGTGAACATTCCCGCCGCCACCATCGAGGCGGTGAATGACGGCATGGTCGAACAGCGCCACACCGCGGTTGTCGGCCGCGTCGAACGCGCCACCCCGATCATGGCCAGCAAGATCAGCCAGATCAACTTCAACCCCTATTGGCACGTGCCCAAGTCGCTGGTCCGCCAGGACCTGACCAAATACATGCTGCAGAACCCCAATTACCTGACCGAGCAGAACATCTTCATCTATGACGGTTCGGGCAACAAGATCGATCCGCAGTCGATCAATTGGGCCAGCATCACCGATGCCGAAGTGAACTACATGTATCGCCAGGAGCCCGGCGCCGCCAACTCCATGGGCCACTGCAAGATCAACTTCTACAATCCCTACGATTGCTACCTGCACGACACCCCGACCAAGGCGCTCTTCGGCGAAAACGCCCGCTTCCACTCCTCGGGCTGCGTCCGCGTCGATGGCGTCAATCAGCTCGTCAACTGGCTGCTGCGCGACAATGGCGATTGGGATCAGCAGAAGGTGGACGCCACCTTCGACTCGCTCGAGCGTCTCGACGTCGAATGCAAGGCCCGCGTGCCGATCCACACCACCTACATCACCGCCTGGGCCAACCGCCAAGGCACCGTCAGCTTCCGCGACGACGTCTACAAGTTCGACGAACAGGGCAAGGTCTCGTTCGACGCTTAATACAAAATCCCCGCGAAAGCGGGGATTTTTGTTTGTAGGGCAGGGGGCTTTCCCTCACACGGTGTCATTCCCGCGAAAGCGGGAACCTCTGTTTGGAGAGTGGTAGTCCCCCAACTCCCCTCCGCACATTTCCGACTCCTTGCCATCACGAATCCCTGCTAAACTCCTCACAATGATGGAGGTCCCATTGTCGGGCGGGGTTCTTTTTGAATTCGTGCAAATGGGTCAGGTCATGCGCGTCGCCGCGATAGACGAGGTGACGGGCACTGAAGTCTTTGTCATCACCCCCGTCAGCGCCACGCGCCTGCAAATGGAGCGCGTCGCCCTCGCCAAGCTCAAGCGCAAGCTCGGCGAACCAGAGGAGACCCGCGAGCCGCCTAAACCAGGACGATATGCTTAGGAGATTGGTCGGAAGTGCCTGATGTATCGGTGTACGTCTTCTCGTCGAAGAACATTACAAACATTTGGGCGGGCTACGGTGCCGAGACTTGGGCCGTCGCGATTGGCAGTGAAACCACTAACAAGGGCAAGAAGACCAAAGCGGCGAAGATGCCTGTGGGGTCTTTTGGTTTACTGTACTGCGAGCCTTGGAAAGCGTTCACGGTGCCGTTTGTGACCTGCTCCGAAGCCGATCCACTCAATACTGAAAGCGAAATCTGGGAGGGGCAATGGATGTTACCCTTCAGGTTTCGAGCGCTTGGCTCCCCGCGGCATCGCCTGGCTGGCCACGAAATTTTGAGCCTGCCAGGTGCAAAGGAGCGTGGCACTACCAACTATGCAAACTATCTGACCGTCCAAGGTAATTTTGCTTTCCAACCATCGAGCATCGACCAGCGCGACTGGCATGCGCTGGTTTCACAGTTGGTGGGGAAATGAATTGGAGAACGGAGGCGCTGGGGGGGCAAGCCCTAGTCGCCCCCGTCAGGTCGCTACGCCTAAAGCCGGCACTCGTGGCGAACGCCATCGAAGCCCAGGAACGTATTGGTTTCCTCGTCGTAGGACCGATAGCGGTCATAGCAGGCCTGCACATGCGCATCGTAGCCGCTTGCGCGTCCCACGACGACATCGCCATTATTATTCGCCCCATTGGCGATGATCGAACCCAGCGCCGCACCAAAGGTGAAGCCCAGGATACCGGTCGAAATGCTGTCTATGGGCGCACGGCGCGTGCTGTAAAAGCGCTGATAGTCCCGATCGCGCCAATTGCCCCGATAGAAACTGTTACAGTCCGGGTCTGACGGATAGCGGTCGCAATAGGTCTCGATCACCTGATACCGCTGGCCAAAGCTCATCGAAAACGATTGGGCCTGCGCCGGAACCACGCTGCCGATCGCGGTTACGGCAGTCAGGGCAACGGCGCTAAGCATATAAGTAAGTTTATTCATCTCGCTACTCCCGGGCCTTGGCCCGCCAATGCTATTGACATGTCAATGTCCAGACAGGGCCACTGGTTGCGGCGAAGCCCAGCATTTGACCAGCCGGGATGGATCGAAGGAACCGATAGTCGATGGCGCATCGATCATGACGAGGAATGCGGGCCGCCTTGATTGGGTCGATGCAGCACGTGGCATTGGCATAGTGCTTGTCGTCTTCGGCCATGTCTGGCGCGGGCTGTGGCAGGCCGAAATCTTGACCGACGCCGCGCTCTATGCCGGCGTCGATGCCGCCATTTATCTCTTTCACATGCCGCTGTTTTTCCTCGTTTCCGGCATGTTCTTCGAAAAGTCGGTGCTGCGCGACGGAGCGGTCATTTCCATCTTCAAGCGCTGCGAGTCTCTGCTCTATCCGCTTCTGCTCTGGTCCTGGATCCTTGCCGCCTTCCTGCTGCTGGCCGGCTCGTTCACCACGCGCGAAGCGATCTCGCCAATGGACGCGCTGCTCTTTCCTTTCCCACCCAAGGACATCTTCTGGTTCCTCTGGGCGCTGTTTGTCATTCAGGTCGTTTGCATGTTGCTGGCCCGGGCTTCGACAGCGATCTTCGTCGCTGTCCTGATCCTGTCCTTCGCCGCCGCGGCCATCCAGCCCATGCTTGCCGGCGCCGACCTACTGGGCGGCGCTGCCGCCAACCTGCCATTCTTCCTGTTTGGCGTACTCATCACGCGTCGAGATATCTTCGGGCTGAAGCAGGACGCGCGGACGGGAATTTTGGGTTCAGCGGTGTTCGGGCTTAGCGCAACTGCCGCCGTCCTCTTCGGACTCCAACCGGCGCCGCTCGGCACTCTATTCAGCCTCGTCGCCACGCTCGGCTTCTGCGCCATGGTCTATGGCTTCTCCCCGAGGATACCCGCAGGCATCATGGGTATAGCCACCTATCTCGGCGCCACTTCCATGGCGATCTACGTCATGCACGTCATCCCCGAGGCCGCGACGCGCATTGGTCTCGTCAAGCTCGGCGTCGACGCCGTCTGGCTGCATGTCATTGTGGGGACTTTGGCGGGCGTAGGGCCTCCGCTGCTCGCCTATGCCGTGCTGCAACGGCTCGGCCTGTTGCGCGTCTTCGCGCTCGGTCGCGATCGCCGCCGCTTAGCCCAAGCGCAACCTGGCGAGCTGGAGCCACGAAAGCCCTAGCCCGCCAAATGCGATTTCAAAGCGTGCAAGGGTGGCGGATATCGTCATAGCCCATGAACGTATCGGTCCGCTCGTCATAGGATTTGTAGCGCTGATAGCACCGCGCCACGTGGCCGCTGTCGCGTCGCGTATAGGTCGGCGGCGGGCTCGTATTCTGGCTCTTGTTGCTGTTGGCAATGGCGCCGCCGATGATCGCGCCGATCGCCAGACCCAGAATACCGGCAACCAGCGGATCGAGGTCGCTGCGGTTGCGATAATAGAAGGTGTCGTAGTCCCGCGCGTTCCAGAACCACCAGCCATTGCAGTCGGGATCCTGCGGAAAGCGCTGGCAATAGCTTTGGACAACCTGCTTGCGCTGGTCGAAGCTCAGCGAATTGTCCTGGGCCTGTGCCGGCACAAAGGTGGAAATTGACAATAGGCCGGTCATGGCAATAGCGGTCAATTTGGTCACGAGCGGTTTCATTGATCCCTCCTGGATGATCGCACTCCGTGGCCATCAGAATGGATGCAGCTTCTCTAGAAAGGGTTCGCCAGCGTGGTGAAAGTACCGCGCCGGAACTCGCTAAAATGCAATATTTTGAGTGTTGATAGTAAGTTGTCTTGCCGCTTGCAGGGCCTTCACACGGCTGCCGCTTTGAGCCATATTCACCCCGTTCGCGCGACTGGCGAGAAAGAGATGGGCAACCATCGGGAAACGCGAACCTCAGAGAGCCGCTCGCCTGGGCAACCCATCCACGATCAGGGGGAGCCCCATGGATCCAGTACATATGTATCGGACTTGGATTTGCGCTACTCGCCGTGATAAAGGCACCGCCATGCCGGTCACCCTGGTCCTTTGTGAGGAAATCGTCGCATGAGCGCTGCCACTTCTACCCCGCTCTTTCCCCATTTCTTTTCCGCTGCGGTTGCTGAAACCGACCCGGAAATCGCACGGGCAATTCAGGACGAACTCGGTCGCCAGCAGAGCGAAATCGAGCTGATCGCCTCGGAAAACATCGTTTCCCAGGCCGTGCTCGAAGCCCAGGGTTCGGTGCTGACCAACAAGTATGCCGAAGGCTACCCGGGCAAGCGCTACTACGGCGGCTGCCAGTATGTCGACGTTGCTGAATCCCTCGCCATCGAGCGCGCCAAGCAGCTCTTCGGCGTGGCCTTTGCCAACGTCCAGCCCAATTCCGGTTCCCAGGCCAATCAGGGCGTCTATCAAGCCCTGATCCAGCCCGGCGACACCATTCTCGGCATGTCGCTCGATGCCGGTGGTCACCTGACCCACGGCGCCAAGCCCAACCAGTCTGGAAAATGGTTCAACGCCATCCAGTACGGCCTGCGCAAGCAGGACGGCCGCGTCGACATGGACCAGGTCCGTCAGCTCGCCCGCGAGCATAGCCCCAAGATGATCGTCGCCGGTTTCTCGGCCTATTCGCGCATCATGGACTGGGCCGAGTTCCGCGCCATTGCCGATGAAGTCGGCGCGATCCTTTTCGTCGATATGGCCCACGTTGCCGGTCTCGTCGCCGGCGGTGTGTACCCGAGCCCCTTCCCCCACGCCCACGTCGCCACGACGACGACGCACAAAACCCTGCGCGGCCCGCGCGGCGGCCTGATCCTCACCAACGATGAGGACATCGCCAAGAAGATCAATTCGGCCATTTTCCCGGGCATCCAGGGCGGCCCGCTGATGCACGTCATCGCGGCCAAGGCCGTGGCCTTCAAGGAAGCGCTGCAGCCCGAGTTCAAGCTCTACGCCCAGCAGGTCGTGGCCAATGCCCAGATCCTCGCCGAAACCCTCGTCAAGGGTGGCGTCGACATCGTCTCGGGCGGCACGGACAACCACCTGATGCTGGTCGACCTCCGCCCCAAGGGCCTCACCGGCAAGGCGACCGAAACCGCCCTCGGCCGCGCCCACATCACCTGCAACAAGAATGCCGTGCCCTTCGATCCGGAAAAGCCCGCGATTACTTCGGGCGTGCGTCTCGGCACCCCGGCCGGCACCTCGCGCGGCTTCGGCACCGAAGAGTTCAAGCTTGTGGGCGAATACATCATCGAAGTGCTCGATGGCCTCAAGACCAATGGCGATGACAATAACGGCGCCGTCGAAGCCGAAGTCCGCGCCAAGGTAAAGACGCTGACCGACCGCTTCCCCATCTACGGCTGATCTGAAAGGGCCACATAAGGATGCGCTGCCCCTATTGTGGCAATGACGATACCCAGGTGAAGGATAGCCGCCCGACCGAAGATTCGGGCGCTATCCGCCGCCGCCGCGTGTGCAATGCCTGCGGCGGCCGCTTCACCACCTTCGAGCGCGTGCAATTGCGCGATCTCACCGTGGTCAAGAAGACGGGCCGAAAAGTCCCCTTCGACCGCGAAAAGCTCACCCGCTCGGTCAACACGGCGCTGCGCAAGCGCTCAGTCGATCCCGAGCGCGTCGAGCGCATGATTTCGGGCATCGTCCGCCAGCTCGAAAGCCTTGGCGACGTTGAAATCACCTCCGACCAGATCGGCGAATATGTGATGGTGGGCCTCAAGGGCCTCGACCACGTCGCCTTTGTGCGCTTTGCCTCGGTCTACAAGAATTTCGCCGATCCCGACGATTTCCGCGATTTCCTCGCCGAGCTTGATTCCGACGCGAATACGCCCCTTCCCGAAGACGATTGATCTAGTCTCGCCTTGCTCGCCGTTGCGGGGCGGACTATGGGGTTGGATAGCAAAGGCAAGGATGTCTGCTATGGATTCTTACGGCGAACGCTTTTCGATCGAGCCCAATTCGGCTGCGGGTCTGCATTTCCTCATCGTCGAGGGCAGGGCCTATCCCGGCATTGCCGACGAGATGAAGGCCGGTGCCAGCGCCGCCCTCAAGGCCGCCGGCGCCACCTTTGACGTCATCGCCGTCCCAGGCGCCATGGAAGTGCCCGTCGGCGTTGCCATGGCCCTCGAAACCGACAATTACGACGGCTTCGTCGCCCTCGGCTGCGTTATCCGCGGCCAGTCCAATCACTATGTTTCCGTCGCCAGCGAAAGCATCCGCGCCCTTGCCGAACTGGCAGTGGTCGATGCCCTGCCGCTCGGCATCGGCATTCTTACGGTCGAGAACGAAGGCCAGGCCTGGACCCGCGCCCGCGTCGCCGATGGCGATCGTGGTGGCGATGCCGCCCGCGCCGCCCTTGCTCTCGCCGCTCTCAAGGCAAAGTTGAACGCATAAATGACTGATACGCCCCCCATCCCGAACAATTCGCGTCCAGCCAACCAGCGCGGCGCCGCCCGCCTCGCGGCTGTCCAGGCGCTCTACCAGATGGATGTGGGGCGCCAGACGCTGGAAGACACGCTGGCCCAGTTCAGCGCCTTCCATCTCGGCCGTGAGGTCGAGGGCGAACAATATCTGCCCGCCGACGCCGATTTCTTCGGCCAGATCGTCCGCGGCGTCACCAAGAACCAGCTCGAGATCGACCCGGCAATCGACAAGGCGCTGGCCGAAGACTGGCCGATCGATCGCATCGATTCCACGCTCCGTGCCATCCTCCGCGCCGCCGCCTTCGAACTCCTGCGTCGTCGAGATATTCCGGCCCGCGTGGTCATCACCGAATATGTCGACGTCGCCCGCGCCTTCTTCGAAGAAGACGCCTCCGGCATGGTCAACGCTGCGCTTGATTCCATCGCCCGGACCGCCGGCGTGGATTTGGAAAAGAAGAGCTGACCACAGGTCTGGCCTCAGGCCTTCTCACAAAGTTTTGGCGCACTCGGTGCGGCACCCTCCCCTTGACGGGGAGGGCGGGGGAGGGGTGTTCACACCCTCAATACATGGCTCCCATGCCCCCACCCTTAATCCCTCCCCACAAGGGGGAGGGAGACGATGGAACCGGGACATTGAGGCTGGCGCCTCCCTCCCCCTTGTGGGGAGGGAATGAGGGTGGGGGTCTCGGCGACCGCCAAAGCCCCAAACAAAAAAGCCCCGGCAAAACCGGGGCTTTCGCATTTCTTAGCGCCGTTCCTCAGAACGACTGCAAAATCTGATCGATAAACGTACGATCCTCGCCATAAGACGGCGTACGGCGGCTTTCCACCGCCACGACCTTGCCGTCGGCAGCAGTGTAGACAGCCTTGTCCACGACCTTCTTGTTCTTGTCGAAATAGATCGCGAGCACGGTGCGCTCAAGCGCGGTGTTCATGCCGAACGAGGTCTGCGCCACCTTGGTCTGCACGAAATACCAGGCGGTCTGGTCGCCAAAGGTATTAGTCGACTGCGGCGAGCCCAATACCAGCGTCACCAGCTCCTGGCTCTGCCCCACGCGGATCTGCTGCATGGCGCTTTCGGAGATTTCATAGCCCTGCGTCCTCTTGGTGACGAGCGACGTGCTGCTCGTGCAGGCGGCCAGCGCAACAGCCAGCAGGGCTGCAGCGGCGATCGGTGCGAAGGGAGCGGAAGCAATACGCATGGGCATGAATTTGACTTTCCCGATGGCTCTCGACTATAGGCGTGACAACAAGGCGCGTGCCCTTTGGTCGCCGGAATGTGTAGCTGTCAACCTGGCTTTTTGGCAAGCTGACATTGGGTCGGCTGACTTTGCATGTGTTTGACCCATCCCGAGGCTGAGCGCAATCCCATGATCCTGTCTCTGTTCCGCAAAAACACGGCCACCGACGCTGTTTATGGCGTCTATCGGGCCATTGTGGCGCAATCCCGGCAACCCGTCTTCTATGCTCAATGGGGCGTGCCCGACACGGTCACCGGCCGCTTCGATATGATCAGCCTCCACATGGCGCTGCTCTTCCGGCGCCTTCGCGGTGCCGAGCCCACCAAGGACTTCAGCCAGGCGGTTTTCGATCTCTTCTTCAAGGATATGGACCGGTCCCTGCGCGAAATGGGGGCAGGGGACCTCGCTGTCCCCAAGAAAATCCAGAAGATGGGCAATCTGTTTTTCGGCCTTCTTGCTGCCATCAATGAAGCTATGGATCGCGGCGACAAGGAAGCCTTGGCATCAGTGTTCTCGCGCAATATCTACGATGGCGCCGGCATCGAACATGCCCGCACCCTTGCAGACTACTTTATGGCGCAGGACCAGGCCCTGGCAGGCCTGCCGGTTGAAACCATCACCGGCGGCACAGTGACTTTCGGAAATGCCGCATGAAAGACCAGAACCAGCCCCTCTTCGACGCGATCGTTCGCATCGACAAATTGCCCACAGCCGGGCGGTCCGTCAGCGTCAATGCCGATGAAGCGACCCGCGCCCGCATTGCCGAGGACATGAAGCTCCTCGCCGTCGAGAGTTTCGTGGCCGATCTCACCGTTGCCCCGTTTCGCGGCGGTTTGAGAGCACAGGGCCGGCTCAAGGCGCGCATCGTCCAGGCCTCGATCGTCAGCTTCGAGCCCGTGCCGCAGAATATCGACGAAGACGTCGATCGCGTCTTCCTGCCGGTCGGCCAGACCGCCAAGGCTCCGGCCCCCGGCACGGAAATTTTCATCGACCTTGAAGATGACGATTTTCCCGATCATATCGACGGCCCGGAGGTCGACCTGAGCGCTCTCCTCATCGAAACCCTGGCCCTGGCCATCGATCCCTATCCGCGCCGCGACGGCGAAGATCTCGCAACGATCGGGGTCGAAGCCATCGAAGACGATAGCGGCCCCTTTGCGGCCCTGCGCGGGCTTAAGGATAAGGACCAGAGCTGAACACGCCGGGGCGGGGCTTGCACCCACTTGCCTATGGGATATGTTGGAATGCCTGCCCAAGCGGGCCGAAAAACGGGCTGAAATGACCGAAAATATAACGATTTCCGTGGATGCCATGGGGGGCGACCACGCCCCGCGCGCGGTCATTCACGGCGCCGACCTCGCCCTGCGCGAGCGCAAGAACACCCGTTTTATCTTCCATGGCCGCAAGGAGCAGATCGATCCGCTCCTTGAAGAATTCCCCAAACTCAAGGCCGCGTGCCAGGTGCGTCACTGCGAAGAAGTGATCGCCATGGACGAAAAGCCGAGCCAGGCCTTGCGAAAAGGCCGCAACGTCTCCTCCATGTGGATGGCGATCCAGGCAGTCAAGGACGGCGAGGCCGATGTCGCCATCTCAGGCGGCAATACCGGCGCGCTGATGGCCATGGCCACCTTCTGCCTCCGCCCCATGGAAGGCATTTCCCGCCCCGGCATCGCCGCCATCTGGCCCACCGTTCGCTCCGATATCATCGTGCTCGATATGGGCGCGACCATCGGTGCCGATGCGCGCCAGCTCGTCGATTACGCCATTCTTGGCTCCGCGCTCGCCCGCTCGCTCTTTGATTCCGAAAAGCCCACCGTCGGCCTCCTCAATATCGGCACCGAGGAAGTAAAAGGCCTCGACTACATCAAGGAAGCCAGCAAGATCCTGAGCCAGGCTAATGGCGCGGGCTTCACCTATCATGGCTTCGTCGAAGGCGACGATATCGGCAAGGGCACGGTCGATGTCGTCGTCACCGAAGGCTTTGTCGGTAATGTCGCCCTGAAAACCGCCGAAGGCACCGCCCGCCAGGTCGCGACCTATCTGCGCACCGCGCTCAAATCCAATTGGGTCAGTATGCTCGGCGCCTTCTTCGCCTCGTCTGCACTCACGGCCCTGCGCCGCAAGATGGACCCGCGCGCCGTCAATGGCGGCGTGTTCATGGGCCTCAATGGCGTTGTCATCAAATCCCATGGCGGTACCGACGAGATCGGTTACAAGAGCGCCCTGGGCCTTGCCTATGAAATGGCGCGCAGCAACCTGATCGAAAAGATCAGCGACAGCGTGAAGCGCTTCCCCGTCCATGTTGCAGCTTCCGAGCTGCCTTCTGATTCCGAGGCCAAGTCGGCGTGACCAGAGTTCGTTCCATTGTCCGCGGGGTCGGTAGCTACCTGCCCCAAAAAATCCTGACCAATGCTGAATTGGCCAAGACCGTCGATACGTCCGATGAGTGGATCCAGCAGCGCGTCGGCATCAAGGAGCGCCACGTCGCCGCCGAAGGCGAATTCACCTCCGACCTCGCCGTCGCCGCTGCCCGCGCTGCGCTCGACAATGCCGGCATGACGCCGGATGACATCGACCTCATCATCGTCGCCACCACGACCCCGGACTACACTTTCCCGGCCGCCGCGACCCTCGTGCAGATGAAGCTCGGCATCCATCACGGCTTCGCCTTCGACATTCAGGCGGTCTGCTCGGGCTTCGTCTATGGCGTCACCACGGCCGACAGCTACATCAAGAACGGCCTCGCCAATCGCGTCCTCGTCATCGGCGCCGAAACCTTTACCCGCCTCCTCGACTGGACGGACCGCACCACCTGCGTGCTCTTCGGCGATGGCGCCGGCGCCATGATTCTCGAACGCGTCGAACTCGCCGATGGCGAACCCGAACGCGGCGTCCTGGCTTCGGCTCTTCGCTCAGACGGTCACCACTGGCAAAAGCTCTACGTGGATGGCGGCCCGTCCTCCACCGGCACCACCGGCCATGTCCACATGGCAGGGGCGGAAGTCTTCCGCCATGCTGTCGGCAAGATCACCGACGTCGTCTACAAGGCACTGGAGCAGGGGGGCTACACGGTCGACGATCTCGACTGGTTCGTGCCGCACCAGGCCAACAAGCGCATCATCGATGGGGCAGGGGCCAAGCTCGGCCTGCCGCCCGAAAAGGTCGTCACGACCGTCGACGTTCACGCCAATACCTCCGCTGCCTCCGTGCCCCTGGCGCTGAGCGTTGCCGTGGCCGATGGTCGCATCAAGCAAGGCGACCTCGTCATGCTCGAAGCCATGGGCGGTGGATTCACCTGGGGGGCCTCGCTCATTCGCTGGTAGTCGGGCATTGAGCCGATTGACCTCAAGCGTTTCAAGGCGTTAGTGTCCTGCCGGGTGGAGGAACCTGACGTTAAGGCCAAACGAAAACCGACTGGCCGCGTCGATCGAGGGAAGGTTTTCCTGTCAATCTGCAGAAGCGGACTGGCGACAGCGGAAGAAAAAATATCACGCTGGCCCGGGAAGCCAGCCCGAACCTTGGGGGTGCGAATGACGCAGAAGACGGTAACGCGGGCGGACCTGGCGGAAGCTGTTTATGGTTCTGTCGGCCTGTCGCGAACCGAGTCGGCCGAACTGGTCGAACGTGTTCTCGAACTCATCACCGACGCGCTGATCACCGGCGCCAATGTGAAGCTCTCCTCTTTCGGCTCCTTCCAGGTGCGTTCCAAGAACGAACGGATCGGCCGCAATCCCAAGACCGGCGAAGAGGTGCCCATCCTTCCCCGCCAGGTTCTTGTGTTCAAACCCAGCAACGTGTTGAAGTCCAAAATCAACAAGTCTATGGTCGCCTCTGAAAAGTAAGGCTTTCTTACTGGAGGGGCAGGCGGTTTGGACAAGTCTCCAGACGCATTCCGGACAATCTCAGAGGCCGCGGAAGAGCTCGATCTTCCTCAGCACGTCCTCCGATTCTGGGAAACCCGCTTCGCCACCATAAAACCCCTGAAGCGCGGCGGCGGTCGCCGCTACTACCGCCCCGAAGACGTCCTGCTGCTCCGGGGCATCCGTCACCTGCTCTACGATCAAGGCTTTACGATCAAGGGCGTCCAGAAGATCCTCAAGGACCAGGGTCCGCGCTATGTTATCGCCGTCGGCGAAGGCAAGGGCCTGGATGAAATCATCCCCCTGATCGAAGAAGCACAGGCCGCAGCCGACGAGGCTGAAATCGAAGAAGCCGTGATGCTGGCCGACCCGAGCCTCGACGAAGAATCGCGCGAAAAACTCTCCGAGGTTCTCCGCGAACTTCTGGAGTGCAAACGCATCCTCGAACGCGCCCGCGAGCACTGATCAGCTGGTCTCGGGGCACTCCGAAAGGTGACTATGACAGGATCGGACGATCTGGCGAATGAAGTGTCGCTGGTCGGCGGCAGGTCCACGGTCACTCGACGGGGCGGCACCGTGTTCCGTCATGCCGCGCCATGGTCCGAAACCACGATTGCCCTTTTGCGCCATCTGG
The DNA here is from genome assembly GCF_000743575.1 of Devosia riboflavina. Classification (GTDB taxonomy): domain Bacteria; phylum Pseudomonadota; class Alphaproteobacteria; order Rhizobiales; family Devosiaceae; genus Devosia; species Devosia riboflavina. The sequence goes on from NZ_JQGC01000006.1 coordinate 269,222, forward strand.
AGAGCGAGGGGTTCGAAAATGCCCCGCGCGTCGCGGGCACCGGCTTTGACGAGCAGGGGAGGGAGACGCTCACCTTTGTTGAAGGCGAGAGTCCGCATCCCTATCCTTGGGATAACGATGCCCTGCCGCTCATCGGTGATATGCTGAGGCGACTACATCTTGCCTCTACGTCCTTCGTGCCGCCGACCGACGCCGTCTGGCGCCCGTGGTTCGGACGAGATTTTGGGCACCCCAACGTCATCGGTCATTGCGACACCGGCGCCTGGAATATCATTGCGCGTAACCGCCTCCCCATTGCCCTGATCGATTGGGAAGCGGCCGGCCCGATTGATCCCTTAGTCGAGCTGGCCCAGGCCGCTTGGCTAAATGCCCTCCTCTTCGATGACGATCTAGCCGAAAAGCTTGGCTTGGCTCCGGTAGAGGCGCGCGGAAGGCAGGTCAGGCTGCTGCTCGATGGATATCAATTGCCCTCCGCTATGCGCACTGGTTTCGTCAGTCGTATCCGGGATTTTGCCGTGCTCAATGCCGCAAATGAGATCATAGAGACTGATGACGGTACCGATGCTTCTGATCTGCTCGAAGCGGTCACCTGGCGCGCCCGCAGTGCAGCGTGGCTGGTACGGCACCACGATACGCTCGACCGGATCGTCACGTCGTCGCTATAGGGGATAGATTGAGTTCGACGCAGAACTCTTATTCCATCAGCTGTAAAAATCGCCTATTCATTCCACACCAATCTTCGGGTGGAGGAACCCCACTATGACCGTTCGTTTTGGCCTGCTCGGCGCCGGCCGCATTGGCAAAGTTCACGCTAAGGCCATCGGCTCCAATGCCAAGGCGAAACTCGTCGCCGTCGCCGATCCCATGGCCGATGCAGTGAACGCCATCGCCACCCAATATGGCGCCGAGGTCCGCACCATCGACACCATTCTCGCCTCCGCCGATATCGACGCCGTCGTCATCTGTACCCCCACCGACACGCATGCCGACCTCATCGAGCGCTTTGCCCGCGCCGGCAAGGCCATCTTCTGCGAGAAGCCGGTCGACCTCGACATCGAGCGCGTGAAAGCCTGCATCCGCGTCGTCGACGAAACCGCCGCCACCCTCATGGTCGGCTTCAACCGCCGCTTCGATCCCCACTTCCAGGCCGTCAAGGAAGCGATCGCCACCGGCCAGATCGGCGACGTCGAGATGGTGACAATCATCTCGCGCGACCCCGGCGCTCCCCCGGTCGACTACATCAAGCGCTCCGGCGGCATTTTCCGCGACATGACCATCCATGACTTCGACATGGCCCGCTTCCTGCTGGGCGAAGAGATCGACGCCGTCACCGCCCAGGCCTCCGTCCTCGTCGATCCCGCCATCGGCACCGCCGGCGACTTCGACAGCGTCTCGGTTATGCTCTCCACGGCCTCCGGCAAGCACGCCACCATCTCCAATTCCCGCCGCGCCACCTATGGCTACGACCAGCGCATCGAAGTCCACGGCAGTAAGGGCGCCGTCGCCGCCGAAAACCAGCGCCCGGTCTCCATCGAGATCGCCAACGCCACCGGCTACACCCGCCCACCGCTGCACGACTTCTTCATGACCCGCTACACCGAGGCTTACGCGAGAGAAATCAGCAGCTTCATCGATTTCGTTGAATCAAAATCCCCGGCCTCGCCGAGCGGCACCGACGGCCTCATTGCCCTCGCGCTCGCCGACGCCGCCCTGAAATCGGCCAAGGAAGGCCGCACGGTAAAAGTCAGCGAAATCACCGGCGTGATGGCCGACAAGTCGGTCTTCCAGGGCCGCTGATCGCATAAAACCCCAAAAAGCAAAGGGCGCCACGTCGGCGCCCTTTTTTCGTTTAGGCTGGGTTTGTCCAAACCCCGATGAGCCAATGAAATTCCTCCCCATGCTGCCCGCTCTCCTGCTCGCGTCTCCCGCAGCGGCCCAAAGCGTCGACCCGCACTCGGTCTTCACCCTCCGCGGCGAGTGCCAGACCTTCGTTGCCGGCGCTGATGATCTCACGAGCATCTGCGCCGGCGAAGTCATGCAGGTCGTCTACACCGATGGCCGCATGGACCTGTCCATCTGGACCGACGACCCCTCGGGCCGCTTCTTCGTCCTCAGCGGCACAGCCACCGCCGAGGACGGCAACCTTGCCCTCGCCATCGACCAGATCACCGAAGGCAAGGACGGCAGTGGCAACAACAATGTCGACGTAAACGCCTCAGGCAAATGCACACTCGCTGGCGACCCCACATCCGGACCCGCCCAATACACCTGCGATACCACCGATGACACCGGCAAAACCTACAAGTTCGCCTTGCTCACCGACGGCACCGCCCCGGAAAACATGCTCGACTGACCCCAGAAGACCTCATGGTGAGGTGCGAAGCGCGAGCGTAGCCTCGAACCACGAGGTCGAGCGAGTGGAGGCTATTTCAGCATCCACTCATGCTCCGGCGCATTGTGGAATTTCCACACGCGCTTCGGCCCGGCCATGACGTTGAGATAGTAGAGATCGTACCCCGCCGTCGTCGCCACCGGATGGTATCCCCGCGGCACCAGCGTCACGTCGCCATCCTCAACCGCCATCGCCTCATCAAGGCTCCGGTCGTCCGTAAACACCCGCTGAAACGCAAAACCCTGCGGCGGGTTGAAGCGGTGATAATACGTCTCTTCCAGAAAACTCTCGTGCGGAAGATTGTCCTGGTCATGCTTGTGCGGCGGATAGGACGAGGTATTGCCCTGCGGCGTGATCACCTCCACCACCAGCAGCGCATTGGCCGAGCCATCATCCTCGGGCATGATATTGTAGACATGCCGGACATTGGCTCCCTTGCCGCGCGTGATCCGCGGATGCGTCCCCGGCGGAATGATTTTCGCATGAAAATCCCCGCCGCCCGGCGCAGAGCACACGGCCAGTTCCAGGTCCGTCGTGGCATCCACAGCCCAGTTGCGCCCCGCCGGCACATAGAGCGCCCATGGCGCCCCTTTGAACGGGCTCATGCGCTCCCCAAGCTCGCCAAAATCCTCCCCGTCCACGGCAAAGCGCCCCTTGCCGCCGACGATGACAAGGCAAACCTCACGCTCCTCCGTGGCCTCGCCATAGGCTTCGCCGGCCTTCAGCCGATGCAGTCCAAAGCCGACATGCGTCCAGCCCGCCGAGGCAGGCGTTACATCATGAATCCGACCGGTCTTCGCTGTCGGTCGCACCAGCAGGGGGGACTTCGTCATTCTTTGGCTCCTCCTTGGGGAAGGCGTAGAAGAAATTATAGAGCGCATAAGCCAACGCCGCGCCGACCAGCACGATCCAGAGCGTCTCCTTGGTCCAGATCGCCTCCCAGGCGAGCCAGATAGCGAGAAACACCACTACGGCCACGCGCCGCCACAGCGGCCGGAACCAGTTGAGATCGTTTTCTTTCAGAGCCATGCACCAATCCTTCCGAGTTGCTGCAAGCTCTAGCAAACCCTAGCCGTTCGGAAAACCTTGCGTCTCGACTGTGTACCCAGCCGCCGTCATCACGCGCATCAGTTCCTTGTGGCCCACCTGCGCCATTTTCAGCGGCGGGTTCTTCTTCGGGTCCTGCTCGGCTTCAACGACGAACCAGCCCTCATAGCCATGATCCGCCAGCCGCTGCACGATGGCTCCAAAGTCGAGCGACCCATCCCCCGGCACCGTAAAGGCACCCAGCGCCACTGCATCGAGAAAACTCTGCTTCGTCCGATCCAGCCCGTCGACCACCGAGCGGCGAATATCCTTCACATGCACATGGTTGATCCGCCCATGGTGCTTATCAATCGCCCGCAGCGGATCGCCCCCGGCAAAAGCCAGATGTCCCGCATCGAGCAGCAGTGGAATGCCTTCCCCCGAAGCGGCCATAAAGGCATCCAGCTCCGGCTCGGTCTCAACCACAGCCGCCATATGATGATGATAGCTCAGCGGCATCCCCTGTTCGGCGCACCATTCGCCAAACTGGGTCACCTTCCGCCCGTAAGCCTTCATCTCGTCGTTCGAAAGCTTCGGCTTCCGCGCCAGCGGAATCTCGCGCTTCCCCTGGATCGACCGGCCCACTTCGCCATAAACGATGCAGGGCGCGTTGACGGCCTTGAACAGCTCGATCATCGGCAGAATGCGGTCCTTGTTGGCCGCCAGCTCTTCCTCGACCAGCGTCCCGGAAAACCACCCGCCGCAAAGCGTCACATCCGCCGCCTTGAGGATCGGCAGCATCACATCGGGATCGTCAGGAAACCGCCGTCCCTTCTCCATCCCGGTAAACCCGGCCGACCGCGATTGCCTGAGGCATTCTTCGAGCGACACATCATCGCTCAGCTCCACCAGATCGTCGTTCCACCACGCAATGGGCGACATCCCAAGTTTGGCTTTCATTCTTTTCGTCTCTCCTCGTCCACCGCTCTTCCCCTCGCCCCTTGCGGGAGAGGGACAGACTTTTCGCGTTCAGCGAAAAGTCAGGGTGAGGGGTTCTATCCCCACGCTCAATTCTCAATTGTGTCGTCATTGCCCGGCTTGTCCGGGCAATCCATCTCGCCTCCGCTGGGGACCACCGGAACAAGCCCGGTGGTGACGACCCCTTTAGGTCAGTAACTATCCAATCCGCTGCGCCTGAAGCGCCTTCAAATACCCCTCGCGCGCCGCATTGACCTGCGACCGCTCGCTGACTTCCGGCACCGCCACATCCCACCAATGCCCACCGGCATCCGTAGTAACAAGCGGATCAGTATCAATCACAATCACCGTCGTCCGATCCGCATCCGCCGTCTCGGCCAGCGCCGCCTCAAGCTCGGCAATCGACCCAACCTTACGGCTCACCGCCCCCATCGCCGCCGCATGCGCAGCAAAGTCGATATTCGGCAGCGCCACATGCTGGGTATCCTTCAGTAGGTTGTTAAAATTCGCCCCGCCGGTCGCCATCTGCAGCCGGTTGATGCAGCCATAGCCGGCATTATCCAGCAGCACGATCGTCAGCTTCGCCCCCAGCATGATCGACGAAACGATCTCCGAGTTCAGCATCATATAGCTGCCATCGCCGACCATCACGACCACGTCGTCTTCCGGCCGCGCCAGCTTCACGCCGAGCCCACCGGCAATCTCGTACCCCATGGTCGAAAAACCATATTCGAGATGATAGCTGCCCGGCGCATCCGCCTTCCAGAGCTTGTGCAATTCGCCCGGCAAACCGCCCGCGGCGCAGACCAGCGTCGCCTTCTGCCGCGCCCGCTGCACCGCCCCGATCACCTGCGCATCCGAAGGCAGCTCCGCATTGGTCGGGCCAGTCGCGGCATCAGCGTCCAGCAGCCATTTGTCCTTTTCCCGCATGGCCTTATGGGTCCAATCGGAATCAACCTGCCAACCCATCAGCGCCGCATCCAGCGCTTCAAGTCCTACGCGAGCATCGCTTACGAGCGGCAGCGCCTCATGCTTGCCGGCGTCAAACGGCTGGACATTGAGCCCGACGATTTTCACCGCCTCGTTCTTGAACAGCGCCCACGACCCCGTGGTGAAATCCTGCAACCGCGTCCCGACCGCGATCACCACATCGGCCTCTTCCGCCAGCACATTCGATGCTGAAGAACCGGTAACCCCAACGCTACCCATATTGAGCTCATGCCCATGGGGCAGGGCGCTCTTGCCCGCCTGTGTCTCCATCACCGGAATGCCATGCTCCTCGGCGAAGGCGGCCAGACTCTCGCTCGCCTCCGAATAGAGCACGCCGCCCCCGGCGATGATGACAGGCTTCTTGCTCAGCTTGATCGCCGCCGCCGCCGTCGCAAACTCGTCGGCGTCGGGCATGATCCGCCGCGGCACCCAAACCTTCTCGGCAAAGAAGCTCTCGGGATAATCATAGGCTTCCGCCTGCACATCCTGGCAGAGGCTCAGCGTCACCGGCCCGCATTCGGCCGGATCGGTAAGCACCTGCATAGCCCGCCGCAGCGCCGGAATGATCTGCTCCGGCCGCGTGATCCGATCGAAATAGCGGCTGACCGGCCGAAAGCAGTCATTGGCCGAAACCGTGCCATCGCCCCAGTCTTCCACCTGCTGCAAGACAGGATCAGGCAGCCGATTGGCAAACACATCGCCCGGCAACAGCAGCACCGGCAACCGGTTCACATGCGCCAACGCCGCCGCCGTCACCATGTTCAGCGCTCCCGGCCCGATGGAAGAAGTCACCGCCATGAACCGCCGCCGGAAGCTGGCTTTCGCATAGGCAATGGCCGCATGCGCCATGCCCTGTTCGTTCTGCCCGCGATAGGTCGGCAACGTATCCTTCACGCCATAAAGCGCCTCGCCCACCCCGGCCACATTGCCATGCCCGAAAATGGCAAAGACGCCACCAAAGATCGGCACCGTCTCCCCGGCAATCACAGTCTTCTGCGCCGTAAGAAAACGCGCAACCGCCTGCGCCATGGTCAATCGAACAGTTTTCTGGCTCATGGCCACTCCTCATTTCTTGGTGGGTTACCCCCACCCTCATTCCCTCCCCACAAGGGGGAGGGAGGCGCATGCCCAACTCTCTCGGCTCTTTCGTCTCCCTCCCCCTTGTGGGGAGGGATCAAGGGTGGGGGTATCGGCGCCAGCCGACCCTAAGCCCCATCCCAGGCCGCCACCAATCCCGCGAACCGCTGCGCCATCATCGCCACGGCTTCGTCATCGCCAATCCGCCCATCAAGCCATGCCCGCGCCGCATCGCCAAAGATCGTCCGCCCCACGGCAAAGCCCTTCACCGATTTCGACGTCTTCGCTGCTGCAAATCCCGCCACCAGTTCCGACTGTGGCGCATCGAGCCCCAGGAGCACAACACCTCGACAGAACGGATCATTAGCCTCAATCACGGCATCAATCTGCCGCCAGGCCTCAACCCCTGGCTGCGTCTCGAGCTTCCACCAGTCCGGCTTGATCCCGGCCGCATAGACATCCTTCAATGCCCGCGCCGCCGTATCGTCCTTCAGCGCGCCATGCTTGCTGGAAATGATCTCCACCAGCAATTCGCGCCCAACTTTTCGCGCCGCATCATAAGCCGCCCGCAGCTTGGTGATCTGCACCTCGCGCAGCTCCGCCGCATCGTCCGGGTGATAGAAGCACAGCACCTTGATGCAGTGATCCACCGGCCAATCCACCAGCCGAGATCCCAGATCCTGCGAAAATTCAAACTGCAGCGGCCGCGAGCCCGGCAATTCAATCGGCTTCGCCACCCAGAAATTGGGAATCGCACTCGCCGCATAAAGCGCATCACGCCCATATTTGTCGTCGAGCAGCATGCCAAAGCCATCGCGACCATCAGCCACCTGCGCGGCCGCCTTCACCGCCAGCACTTTTAGCTCCGGTATCCGCGCCAACTTCTGCGCATCGCCCCCCGCCATATCCTCAAGCTGCGAGCGATGGTCGATCGCTAGGGCTTTCATGCTGGGGATCTCGCGCCGCCGCGTCGTCGCCCAATGCACGTGGTTGATCGCCTCATCCTTGCGCAGCGCCCGTTCCTTGCTGCCATGCTCAAGGAAATAGGAAAGCTCCGTCCACGTCGGAATCTCCGGCGCACAGAGCAGCCGGCTCACGGCAAAAGCCCCGCAGGCATTGGCCCAGGTCGCGCTCGTCGCATGCGGTTCCCCGCGCAGCCAGCCACGCAGGAACCCGCTCATGAAAGCGTCGCCGGCCCCGAGCACATTATAAACCTCGATCGGAAACCCCTTGCCGACGATCCCGTCTTCGAGATCATCCGGAATGGCCCCGTCATAAACGATGCACCCCATCGGCCCACGCTTGAGCACAATGGTTCCGTTCGAAAAACTCCGAATGGTCTTCAGCGCCGCCGTGAGCTCGCTCTCGCCCGAAGCGATGAGCACCTCCTCCTCAGTGCCAACGATCAGGTCGCAATCCGCCAGCACCGTCTGCAGGTGCTTCGACACCTCATCCGAAGCGATATAGCGGCTGTCGCCGGCATCATGCCCCGCGAGGCCCCAAAGGTTCGGGCGATAGTCGATATCGAAAACGATCCTTGAGCCATTCGCCTTGGCAATCCGCATCGCCTTGCGCTGCGCCGCATCGCTATTTGGCTTGGCAAAGTGCGTTCCGGTCACCAGCACCGCCTTGGCCGACCGCACGAAGTCCTCGTTGATATCGCCTTCATTCAGCGCCGCATCGGCGCAGTTGTCGCGATAAAAGATCAGCGGAAACGACTTGTCATTCTCGACCGAGAGCAGCACCAGCGCCGTCAGCCTCTCGGGGTCAGTGACAATCCCCTTGGTCTCGACGCCCTCGCGCTGCAATTGCTCGCGAATGAAGCGGCCCATCTGCTCATTGCCGACGCGCGTAATCAGTGCCGACTTCAATCCCAGCCGCGCCGTGCCAACCGAAATGTTCGTCGGACACCCGCCAACCGATTTCGCAAAGCTGCCGATATCCTCGAGCCGCGTGCCGATCTGCTGGCCATAAAGGTCCACCGAGGCTCGGCCAATGGTGATCACATCGAGCGTCTTATTCGTGCTCACCCAAATTCCTCCCGCGGCGGCTTGTATGGGAGGAATTGAAACACATCTTCCAAATCAGTTCAAATATAGAATTTCTGTTCCATCACAAAAATCAGCCCCGCCGACGCTCTTCTGCGATAGCAACAGCCAGCGCCATGGCAAAAGCCATGCTGGCGGAGAGCGAGCGGAACCCGGCATGGTCGGCCTCGACCAGTTCGAACCAGATGGTCGAACATTCCGCCAGCGGCGAAAACGCCGAGTCGGTCAGCGACACCACCGGTATTCCCCGCGCCGCCAAAGCCGAGGCCTGCGCACTCGTCTCCGGCGCATAGCCCGAAAAGCTCACCGCAAAAGCCGCGTCACCCTCATCGGCCAAAGCAAGGAGATCGTCATCGATCCCCGACGCCGTCCCGGCGATCTGGCAGCGGATTTTGAGCTGGGAGAGGGCATAGGCCATGTAGGTCGCAATCGGATAGCTTCTCCGTCGCGCAATCAGGTGAATGGTGCCTGCCGATGCTAACAGTCTGCTAGCGGATTCGAACTTTTGCGGGTCGATTGCGGCGCTCAAATTATCAAGGCTGCGATGCGCCGCGCCGATGAAGGAATTGAGGATTGCCGCCGATCCGGCAGCCACCGCATCCCCACCCTCGAGCTCCACCAGCCGATCCTCATAGCTCGAATTGCGCTCCCGCAACCGCGCCCGAAATACCGCCTGCAGCGCCGAAAACCCATCAAATCCAAAGGTTTGCGAGAATCGCACCAGCGTCGAAGGCTGCACTTCTGCATCCATGGCAATGCTCGCCGCAGTGCCAAAGGCTATCTCGTCGGGATTATCCAGCGCAAACGCCGCCACCTGCGCCAGCCGCTTGGGCAGCTCCCGCCGCCGTTCCAGGATAAGTGTCCGCAGCGCTTCGAAATTCTTCGGCGCGCCCTGAATCTCTCCCCGGTCCATGCGAGTCCCCTAAAATAGCAGCGCCGGCAATATGACATTGCCGGCGCCGTATTTGGAAGAATTATTCTACGTTTAGAACGCTATGCCGTCGCGAGCTTGGTGGGGCGTTCGCGGCCCTCCACCAGATAGAGGAACAGCGAAGCGAGGATAATGAGCGCTGCACCGGGCCAGAACCAGATGGAGGGTACCTGGCCAAGCACGATCCAACCCACGATTGCCCCAAGCGGCACCTTCAGGTCGCCAAATGGCTGCAGGAAGGTGGCGTCGGCCGCGCGATAAGCAAAGCTCAGCAGATACTGCGCCGCCCCCGTCAATGCGCCCAGCAACAGGAGCAGCAACAGGCCCGTCCCCGTAGGCAGGGCAAACGGAAATCCGGGAGCAGCACCAGCCGGCAGGATCCACGAGAAAGCGGTGGCCAAAAGCAGGATTGCCAGGTGGTTCGGGGTAATCAGTACCAGCAGCGAGATGGTTAGGGTTTCCGGGCTTTCACCCTTACGCGTCAGGTACTTGGTGAGAATGTCGGTCGTTGCCCATAGCGCCGCCGCCACGATTGGCACAAAGGTTTGCCAAGTAAAGCCTTCAGCGCCAATACCCGAGACGATGATCGCGCCGGCAAAGCCGAGCAGGGCCGCCGCGATGCGGGCCGTGGAGGCTCTTTCGCCCAGAAGCACGGTGGAGCCGAGAATGATGAACAGCGGCCCGGTGGCGAGCAGCGTCACCATCTGCCAGATCGGCACGCCCGAGGCAAAACCATAGACAAAAACATGCACGCCGAGCGCCGAGGTGAAGGCGCGAACCTCGTGCGCCAGCGGATGGCTGGTGCGCAAGTTATTGATGCCAATGCGGAAAATAAGCGGCAGCGCCAGAATGGAAGCGATCACATACTGCCAAAAGGCCATGCCGGTCGAACTCATGCCGAACCCGCCATACTCGGTCGGAGTCGGCAGAACCGCCTGCAGCGTGTTGGAGCCGGCAAAAGCCAGGCTTGCAGCCAGCATGAAAGCAGCGCCCGAAGCGGCGCTGGCATGGGTAGAAGAGGAAATCTGGTTCATATGTCGTCCTTTCCGTAACCAGTTTCCCCAGGGTTACGGGAAGGCGACGCAGAACTCTGCCCGCGTAAAACGCAAGCATAGTCAGGCGCTTGAGGCCAACCCATTCTCTTTCATCCGGACTATGACCGTCGGCTCCGGAATCACACCGGATCTGCTGACCCTCCGGCCAAAAGACCAAAGGCGCTCGCGGGCTTGGCGTTGCCGCCTTACCGCCGGTGGGGAGTTTCACCCCGCCCTGAGAATTGCATGAGATCGTAATCTCACGATGGATAAGATAGGGCAGGGACGTTGCCCTGGCAATTGCACCAAAGGGTACAAACTGTCTTCCCAAGGTGAACAGTCGAAACGTATGTGCCCGCTGCTCTGCGCCAACGAAAAAGGGGCCCGTCGCCGGACCCCCTGATCTACTTGAAGTTGGCAGCTTAGCCTTCCAGCCACTTCACCTGTTCCGGCGTCAGCTTGATCTCGAAAGCCTTGAGGCTGTCTTCGAGTTCGACCAGACGACGCGGCCCGATCAGCGGCACGCTGGGGAAGGGCTGGGCCAGCACATAAGCCAGCGCCACATGGATCGGATTGTGCCCGATTTGCTTGGCGAGCTCGATGGCCCGGTCGCGGCGACCAAAATTCTGCTCGTTGTACCAGACCCTTACCAGTTCCTCATTGTCGGTCTTGTCCCGGCCGGCGAGGTCGGTGAAGAACCCGCGCGCCTGGCTCGACCAGGAGAAGTTGGTGACCTGACGGTCGATCAGCCACTGCTTGAAGTCCGGCGTCGACGAGGTGACGCAGCCGCCCCAGATCGGATCAAGCATTTCGGCCAGCGCGAAGTTGTTGCTCAGCGCCTGCGGCTTGGTCTTGCCAGTGCGCTCGGCATAGGCAATTGCCTCGTCCATGCGCTCCTTGGTCCAGTTCGACCCACCAAACGGCCCACGGATACGGCCGGCCTTCACTTCCGCATCCATCGCGTCGACAAATTCACCGACCGGCACATCGACATTGTCGCGGTGCATGAAATAGACGTCGACATAGTCCGTCTGCAGGCGCTCCAGCGACTGGGTGAGCTGCTTGCCGATCACATCGGGATAGACCAGCGGCGAGTGGGCGCCCTTGCCGATCACCACGGCGTCTTCACGCACGCCGCGGCTCTTCTGCCATTCGCCAAAGAGCTTTTCGGTATAGCCGCCGCCATAGATGAAGGCGGTATCGAAAATATTGCCGCCGCGTTCCCAGAACGCGTCAAGCAGGATCGCACCGGACGAGAAGGTCTTGAAGTCTTCAAAGCCCAGCGCAACCGCCGAAGCCTGCTTCTTGAGCCCCGGAATGGAGCGCTTCGGAATGACGCCGGTATTCGGCCCAAGCTTGCGATTGTCCAAGGTGTTGAGGCGGTTGGTATATTTTTCGACCGAGTACTCGATCCCGGCATCATGGCGCCACTGATCCAGCACCCGCGCATTGCCAAGGCTATCGCCCCAGCTCATGCCCGGCGACGTAAATTCCTGGCGCCCCTCGAGAATGGCGAGCGAAGCCGCATCCGCCTCGAACGAATAGACATGCGCCGTCTCGTTGACGCTGACCGTCTCGGTCTTGCCACCCTTGATGATGTCGATGCGGCCAAGACCCTGGTCACGATTGCCATTGGCAAACCAGAATTCCGGCACTTCGATCCGGCCTTCCGAACCATGGATGCGCAGCACATTGTCGAGGTTCGCCATCACCGCGCAGGAAACCTGCGCCACGATGCCATTCTCGAAGGTCAGGATGGCTGCCGCCCAGTCGTCCGTGCCTTCCTCGTTGAGCTTGGCCGTACCCTGAACCTTCACCGGATCGGCAAACGGCTTGCCGAGCGCCGCGCCGGCAATCAGTCGAGCCATCGAAACCGGATACCCACCAACGTCCAGAATGCCGCCGCCGGCCAGCGCCGAAGCAAACAACCGGTGCTGCGGCTGGAACTTGCCCATCGAGAAACCAAAGCTCGACTGGATCATCCGCACTTCGCCGATGGCGCCGGATTTGATCAGGTCGATCAACTGCTTCACCTGCGGATGCAGGCGATACATGAAGGCTTCACCGGCAAAGGTGCCGGCCTTCTGGTGTGCATGGAACACGGCATCGATTTCGTGGGCCGAAAGCGCCAGCGGCTTTTCGATAAGAACATGCTTGCCGGCTTCCGCGGCCTTGATGGCCCATTCGGCGTGGCCGGTATGCGGCACGGCGATATAGACGGCGTCGATGTCTTTGTCGGCCAGCAGCGCGTCATAGCCATTGACCACCCGCACGCCGGGAAAATCCACAGCCAGGTTCGGCTTGCTGGGGTCGCGCGTGGCAATGGCTGCCAGCACGCCGTGCTTGGAGCCGTTGACCCCGCCGCGGAATGCCTTGGCAATGCTGCCGGGCCCGATAATGCCCCAGCGAATTTTCTTGTCGGTCATGGTATGCTCCTCGAATATTTCCTTCGGCCAAGACAGGCGGCGCGGCAGGTTTCAAAACCCCGCGCATTCTCCTCCCTTGCTCTTGTGCCGAGCGATACCTAAGCTATCCACTCCTCATGAGCCGTCGCTCTTATCGGGTATTTCAAATTGGCGGATAGTAAGATGGTGGAGCGCGGCTATTACGAGCCGGCCCTCGACGGCGTGGAGAACCTTCCCACCGAACTCAACATGTTCCATGCCTCGCCGCTGCTCATGCGCGCGGCCCATTGGCATGCTCAAGTGGAAGTCAATTTCATCATCCGCGGCTGGGCCCACTATGCCATGAGTGGCTACGAAGTCCGTTTCGGCGCCGGCGATCTCGCTCTCTTCTGGGGCGGCCAGCCACATCGACTCGACGACGCCTCCGAAGACCTCGTCTATGCCGGCGGCCATCTGCCGCTCGTACACTTCTTCCGCCTGCGCTTGCCGCAGGATGTGCAGGCCGGCCTTATGCAGGGCGCTGCCCTCGTCACCAAGGCCACGGACGCGTCCGACCCCGTCAATTTCGCCCGCTGGAACGACTATGTCCGTTCCGACGACCCGCTAAAAGTCAGCATGGCCGTGGACGAACTGCTTCTCCGCATCGAGCGCATTCGCTTCGCGCCCTATGAGCTGCTCTCCGGCCACCACGCCAGATCGAACAACCACTCGACCGACCAGCACATTTCGCCCATCGTCGTCCGCATTTGCGACTACATCGCCGACAATTTCCGCGAAGACATCGACTCCGTCGACATCGCCGTGGCCGCCGATGTGCATCCGAAATACGCCATGACGGTCTTCAAGAAATGCACCGGCATGACGCTCAACGACTATGTCAGCCTCATGCGCCTCTCCTACGCCCAGGCACTCCTCATGCGCGACGATGCTAATGTGCTGCAGGTTGCCATGGATAGCGGCTTTGGTTCGCTCAGCGCCTTCAACAAGCTCTTCCGCAAGATCGCCGGCATGTCGCCCAGCGATTTCCGCCGCGATCTGCGCTCGCGCCCCAGTTCGGTCCTGCCGCAGCGCGTGGCGGCCTGCACGCCCTATAATTGAGGGCAGGGGCCATGGGCAGGCGGCTTGCGGCGCTGACTCTGGGCCTTCTCGTCATTCTCGGCCTCGTTGCGCTCCGACTGGTCGATCCATACCCGGTCCAGGTGGCGCGCGAGACCAGCTTCGATGTCTTCCAGCAGCTAAAACCCCGCACCGCGCCGCCGGACCTGCCGGTTCGCATCATCGATATCGATGAAATATCCATGGCCGAAATTGGCCAATGGCCCTGGCCGCGCGAAACTCTCGCGCGCCTTTCCGAACGCCTCACCGAACTCGGCGCCGCCGCCATCGCCTTCGATATTCTCTTCAGCGAAGCTGAGCGCTCCTCGGGCGGCCCGAACCCGGACGAGGTCTTCGCCACCTCCCTGAAATCGGGCCCCACCATTCTGGGCCTCGCCCAAAACGGCAGCGCTCTCCCTGTCACCACACCGGCCAAGGCCGGCCTCGCCACCACCGGCAGCGATCCGCTAGCCGCCGTGCCCGACCTTGGCGGTGCCGCGCAACCCCTTCCCATCCTCGCTGCCGCCGCCAGCGGTCTCGGCGTCGCCAGCCTTGATCGTCAGGGGGCAGGGGTTGCCCGCCGCTTGCCGCTCCTCTGGCGCATAGATTCCGGCGTGATTCCAACGCTCTCCGTCGAAGCCCTGCGCGTCGCCATGGGCGTGCCCACGTTGGTCGTCATGGGCGACAATGTGGACGGACGAACCGTTGAAGCCGTCCGGGTCGGGGATTTCTCAATCCCCACCGGCCCCACGGGCGATCTGCGGCTCTACTATCGTGAGCTTCCGCCCGAAACCTACATCCCGGCCACGGACGTTCTCGTCTCGGGTCCCCTGGTCGGTCTTGGCGTATCACTCGCCGTAGCCGCCGCTTCGGTCGCCTTCAGTTGGTGGAGCTTTTCCAGTCCGGGTCTTCTCATCGACCCCAGCTACCCGCTCTTCGCCGCTCTTGTCAGCTACGCCACCATGGCTTTTCTGCGCTTCACGGTCACTGATTTCGACCGCCGCCGCATCCGCCGCGCCTTCGGCTACTATGTCGAACCCTCGGTGCTCACCCAGATCGAAGCCGACCAGAGCCTCCTGCGCCTCGGCGGCAATGTACGCGAATTGACCGTGATGTTCTCCGACGTCCGTAACTTTTCGGCCCTTGCCGAACGCACCACGCCGGAGCAATTGGTCAACATTCTCAATGGCCTCTTTGCCGCCCTGGGCGGCGCGATCATCCGCCATCGCGGCACCATCGACAAATTCATGGGCGACTCGGTAATGGCCTTTTGGAACGCCCCGGCCGAGGAGAGGGAGCATGCCCTTCTCGCCGGCCGCGCCGCCCTCGCCATGCGCGCTGCCCTGCGCGATCTCAATCGCGGCAGCGACGATCCCATCCATATCGGCATCGGCATCGCCACAGGCCCCGCGCTCGTGGGCAATATGGGTTTTGAAAAACGGTTCGACTATTCCTGCGTCGGCGACACAGTCAACGTCGCTAGCCGCATCGAAGGCGCCTGCAAATCGGTCGGCTACAGCATTTTGGCGACATCAGGCATGGCTGCCGAAACCCCAGGCCTGGCGCTCCTCGATGCGGGGCAGGTGGAACTCAAGGGCATGTCCGGCCGCGAACCGGTAAAGCTGCTCGTGGGCGACGAAACGCTCAAATCGAGCCCAGCCTTCGAAGAGCTGGCAACGCTCCACGCCGAACTGGTCTCCGCCCTTACGCGCGGTGTGCTCGACACAAACCTGCTAAAACGCTGCGAAGCTCTGGCCGAAAAGATCGAACCGGAACTGGTCCAGTTCTACGCAGCTCTGCCCACCCGCCTTGCCGACTTTCCGCCTGACGAGCCGGATATGCCCTCAGGCGTTCGCCTGCGCAATGAGGCCGATGCGAGCCGAGGCGATGTGACGGCGCATCAAAATTTCCGATAGTTCCGCATCCCGGTCGGCAATCGCCTCGACGATGCGTTCATGCTCGGCAAGTGCCCGCTGCGCCCGGCCCGGCACGATTCTGTGCTGCATGCGATAGAGCCGGAACAGCGTATAATATTCGCCGCAGAGCAGGTCGAATAGGTGCTGGTTCCGCCCGATCCGCGCGATCATGAAGTGAAAGTCTGAATTGGCGGTGGCCTGCCAATAGACCATGGCATCGGGCTTCGAGAGCGCATCGCGGTGGTGCGCGAGCATTGCCCGCAACTGTTCGATTTCCGCCTCGGTCGCATTCTCCGCCGCATGCCGCGCCGCCAGCCCCTCCAGCACTTCCCGGATGGTGAAAAGCTCCAGCGCATCGCCCGGCGTCGGCACGACAACACGCGCACCCTGCCGGGGCGCGCGGGTGACAAGCTTACGCTCCTCAAGCCGCCGAATAGCCTCGCGCAAGGGTCCGCGGCTGACGCCATATTGCGCGGCCAAGCGCGGTTCGCTGAGCTTGGTACCCGGCGCCAGTGTGCCGATGACGATGGCCTCACTCAACTGCTCGAACAATTGATCAGTCAGCAGCAGATCGTCTGATATCTCGATCGTCTCGGCGTCCTGATCCATCATGCTCCAGCGTGGTTGCGGTCCAAAGGCCGGCTTCCATAGCCCATGGATCGCGCCACGCAAAGCGGCGCGATCCGGCTGTTCAGCCCTTAGAGGCCGTGGTCGAAAATACCCTGACCGGTCGGCTTTGAAGGGTTCACGCTGCCCTGCGGCAGGGCAGGAATGAGCACATCGAGCTTGCCGGCAGCGAGCCCGGCAAAACCCTTGGCCGCCTCAAGAAAGGCCTTGCGGTCGGCATCGGCCAGTTCGCCCTTGGTCAGCGTCTCGAACTTGCCGGCATAGTCCGGCCAGGTCCAGGGATGGTTGCCATTGGGATGCGCATCGGCCACGCCACGCTCGCCGGTGATCACACGACCGTCTTCCAGCGTAACGATGATCTTGCCGCCAAAAGCGCGCTTGTCCGGATCGGGATCGAGATAACGTACCGTCCAGGACGGCTCTTCCACCGTGCGGATCTTGTGCCACAGCGCCACCGTCGAGGGCGTGCGAGCCCGCTCGCGCGTATAGGAGTCGACATGGTGCCATTTGCGGTCTTCGAGCGCGACCGCGAGGATATACATGATCGAGTGATCGAGCGTTTCGCGAGATGCTTCCGGGTCCATCTTCTGCGGATCGTTTGCGCCGGTGCCGATCACGTTGTGCGTGTGATGGCTGGTCTCGAGGAGTATGTCCTTCACCTTGGAAAGATCGCCGATCTGACCCGAAAGGTCGATGGCAAGATCGATCAGCGCCTGCGCCTGATATTCAGCCGAATGCGCCTTGGTATAGGTTTCCATGATGCCGCGCGGGCTTTCGCCGGGGGCGGGTAAGGACACCTTGTAGGCCTCGTTCTTGCCACCGAGCATCCAGGCAAGCACCGATTCTTCGCCTTCATAGATCGGCGACGGCGCGGCCTCGCCGCGCATGGCGCGGTCGATACATTCAATGGCAAGCTTGCCCGAGAACCCCGGCACATAGGCCTTCCACGAACTGATCTCACCCTTGCGAGACTGGCGCGTCGAAAAGCTCAGATGCACGGCCTGGTTGACGGCCTGGAAGATCACTTCCGTAGGCAGCCCCAGCATGGCGCCGATTGCCGCGGTAGTCGCCGGCGCCAGATGCGCCACATGGTCCTTCTTGTACTTGTGCAGAGAAATGGCCTTCACCAGCGCTACATGCACTTCATAGGTGACCGCAATGCCGCGCGCCAAGGCGCTGCCATCGATGCCCATCTGCTGCGCCACGGCGATCAGTGGCGAGATCGCATCGCCCGGATGCGAATAGTCGGCCGCAAGGAAAGTGTCGTGGAAATCCAGCTCGCGCACGGCTGTCGCATTGGCCCAGGCCGCCCATTCCGCATCGACCCGCACACCGCTGCCCAGACCATAGACCGTCGCGCCACCTTTTCGTGGGTGCGCCAGCGCCATGGCCCGCGCCGCGGCAACCGGCGCCCGGTTGATAGCCGCCAGACCAACGCTGGCATTGTCGACGATACGGCAGGCGATCATCTCGATCACGTCGGCATCGAGCGGCCCGCAATTGGCGGCAAACTCGGCAATGTGCCAGGCCAACTGCTGCTCGCGCGGCAGGTTGGCGGCGGATGGATGAACTTTTACGTCGTAGGTCTTCATGTTCGGAAGATTTCCCTATTCAGGCTTTAGGCGTTGGCGCGCAGGCGCTTGAGGAGAATGGGCAGTGCCAGCAGCAGCACGGCCAGAGTGATGAAAATGGCCGAGAGCGGCGTCGAAACCAGCACCAGCGGATTGCCCTGTCCGGCGGCCAGCGCCGTGCGCAACTGCGTTTCCGCCATCGGTCCAAGGATGAGCCCGATCAGTACCGGCGCGATGGGGAAGTCATAAACCCGCATCACATAGCCCGCGAGACCGACGACCAGCATGATGGTCAGATCGACCCACGACCCCGCCAGCCCCCAGACCCCGATCATCGCAAAGACCAGAATGCCGGCATAAAGCTGCGGCCGCGGAATGCGCAGTAGCTGCACCCAGATACCCACCAGCGGCAGGTTGAGCACCAGCAGCATGACATTGCCCACATAGAGCGAGGCAATCAGCCCCCAGATCAGCGCCGGGTTGGACGTGAACAGGAACGGCCCCGGCTGCAGCCCATAATTCTGGAACGCCGCCAGCAGCACCGCCGCAGTCGCCGAAGTCGGCAGGCCCAGCGTCAGCAATGGCACGAGAATACCCGCCGCCGCCGCATTGTTCGCCGCTTCCGGCCCGGCCACGCCTTCGATAGCACCCTTGCCGAACTCTTCGGGATATTTGGTCAGCTTCCGCTCCAGCGTATAGCTGAGCATGGTAGGAATTTCCGAACCGCTGCCGGGCAGGGCGCCCATCGGGAACCCGATCGCCGTGCCGCGCAGCCATGGCTTCCACGACCGCGCAAAATCCTGCTTGGTCATCCAGAGCTGGCCCTTGATCGGCGCCATCACCCCCGGCGTCGTTCGATAGCGGCTTGCGACATAGAGGATTTCACCGACCGCAAAGAGCGAGACCAGCACCACCGTCAGCGCAATGCCCCGCAAAAGCTGCATATTGCCGAAGGTGAGGCGCGGCTGCCCCGTCATCGTATCGATGCCGATCACACCAATGGCAATGCCGAGGAACAGCGACACGAACCCGCGCGTACGCGACGTGCCCATCACCACGGCCACCGAGCAGAAGGCCAGCGCCGTAATCGCAAAATAATCCGTCGGCTTGAAATAGAAGGCCAGCTCGGCCACAGCGGGCGCCGCAAAAGTCAGCGCCAGCGTCGCGATTGTGCCCGCGACAAACGACCCAATCGCCGCCGTCGCCAGCGCCGCCGCGCCACGCCCGGCGCGGGCCATCTTGTTGCCCTCCAGCGCGGTCATCATCGACCCCGCCTCACCCGGCGTATTGAGCAGGATGGATGTCGTCGACCCGCCATACATCGCGCCATAGAGAATACCGGCGAACATGATGAAGGCGGAGGTCGGGGCGAGCGCCGTGGTTACCGGCAGCAGCAGCGCAATGGTCAACGCCGGCCCGATACCGGGCAGAATGCCGATGGCGGTGCCAAGCACCGATCCGACCAGCGCCCACATGAGATTTGTCGGCTGCAGCGCAACGCTGAAGCCATGCAGCAGAAGCTCGAAAGTTTCCACGTCCTACACTCCCAGAGGCGGGAAAAACCGGCCCAGTTGCAGCCCAAGCTGGTTGAAGAGGAACCAGGCGGCGCAAGCCAGGATGGCGCCACAAATGAGATCGAGCCACCAGCGGCGCGAGCCAAAAGCATTGGCGACCAGCACGAATGACAGCGTCGCGGTAAACGGCATGCCCAGCGGTCCCATGGTGGCAATCGGCAAGGCGACGGCAACGAGGGCGGTCAGAAAGGCCCGTTTGTCCATCTTGTTCGAGCCGTCGGCGTCTTCGGCGTCCTGCGCCTCAAAACTTTCGCCGCGCCAGATTTGCAGCACCAGAATGGCGCCCAAAATAAGCAGGCCCGCCCCGGCAATGGTCACGAAAAGACCCGGACCCACGGCCGCATAGCGCGCGCCCTGCGGCAGCCCGAAGGCGTTGTAGAGCCACACCGCGCCCATCGCCATCAGGCCGATGCCGATCCAATAGGGTTTTGGCGAAGCGGGGGCAGCCGCCTGGCTGCCCCCTTCCGTCGTGTTGCGCTCGTCAGTTGACAAGGCCGGCGTCCTTCAGGATCTGGCCTTGGGTTGCGGTTTCTTCGGCAATGAAGGCGCCGAATTCTTCGCCGGCGAGGAAGTAGTCTTCCCAACCCTGAGCGGCGAGAACAGCCTTCCACGCATCGCTCTGCGAGAGCTTGGTGAAGTTGTCGACCCAGGTTGCATAATTGTCGTCCGGAGCGCCCGGAGCGGCCAGGATACCGCGCCAGTTGGCGATCTCGACGTCATAGCCGGCCTCGTGGAAGGTCGGCACATCAGGCAGGTTGGGGCGACGCTCGGCCGAGGTCACCGCGAGCAGCTTGATGCGGCCCTGTTCGGCGAACTGGGCGAATTCCGACGTACCCGAAACACCGGCGGTCAGCGTGCCATTGACAATGGCGGTGACCGTTTCGGCGCCCGAAGTCTGCGGAATGTAGTTGAGGTCGGCGACCGGGATTTCACCGGCCTGAGCGAGCAGGGCGACCGCAATATGGTCCACGCCGCCAGCCGAACCGCCACCGATGGGATGCGCACCCGGATCGGCCTTCACGGCGGCCACGAGGTCGGCCAGCGTATTGTAGGGCGAATCTGCCGCCACGGCGACCACGAGATATTCTGCAGTCAGGCGGGCAACCGGGCGGAATTCCGCAAGGTTGATCGGCGAATTGTTGAGCGCGATAGCACCCACGGTGATGGCACCGAACACAGCCAGAGCATCGGGCTGACCAGTGGAGGTGCCGAGGAATTCGGCTAGACCCACGGTACCACCGGCGCCGCCGGTATTGGTGAAATTGACGCCGCCCGTATAGATGCCGGCATCATTGAGCGCCTGGAATGCCTGACGGCCCGTGCCGTCCCAGCCACCGCCCGGTGCGGCGGGCAGCATGACATTGACCTGGGCGCTGGCAGCGCCAGTGCCCAGCGCAGCCGTCATGGCCAAAGCCGCAAGCGTCTTGGTAAAATTCATTCTGATCCTCCCGAGCGTCCGTTTTGCGGCCTCATGCCGTCTCCTCCGGTTGCGCTCAAAACTGTCGACAGATT
Organism: Devosia riboflavina; assembly: GCF_000743575.1. Taxonomy (GTDB): domain Bacteria; phylum Pseudomonadota; class Alphaproteobacteria; order Rhizobiales; family Devosiaceae; genus Devosia; species Devosia riboflavina. The sequence goes on from NZ_JQGC01000006.1 coordinate 290,398, forward strand.
TTGCCCATAAACCTCATCACATTGCAGATTGGGCGTCAACATCCTTAGTTCTGCCGACAGAATGCGAAACTACGACCTTAGTTGGAGACCACGCCTCGCGTCAGCCCATTCCCGGCCCTGGCCCCGGCACCGCCAAATTTGCAGGATTTTCTTGTCGACTGGATGCAACCGTCGCCTATTTGCTTTAGTGGGCCTTACCACCCCCGCTGCAGCGAGAGACGGGGTCGCCTCCGGGAGCCATCATGTTCGCCGAAATCCTCATCGTCATCATCGTCGCCATTGGCATCTCCGCCTTTGCCGAGCGCAGCAATTTTCAGCCGGCTCTGCTGGTCGCCATAGTTGGTCTCGGCGCATCGTTCATCCCCGGCCTGCACCGCCTCGAACTCGAGCCCGAAATCATCCTCGGCATCGTGTTGCCGCCGCTGCTTTTTTCCGCCGCGTCCGATTTTTCCTTCACGAGCTTTGCCAAGCGCCTCGGCTCCATTGTCAATCTCGGCGTCTTCCTGGTCTTTGCCTCGGCCGTGGCCGTGGCGGTGGTCGCGACCTGGACAGTGCCCGGCATGCCTATCGCGGCCGCCCTCGTGCTCGGCGCCATCGTAGCGCCGCCCGATGCGGTCACCGCTATCGCCATCGGCAGCAAGGCCGGCTTGCCTTCGGGCCTCATGACCGTGCTGAAAGGCGAAAGCCTCATCAATGACGCTGCCGCGCTGACCCTGCTCGCCGTCGCCGTGGCAACCACGGCCGGCACCCATGCCTTCATCGACAACACGGCGTTCTATTTCATCTACGCTGCGGTAGTCGGCGTGGTGCTAGGGCTGATAATCGGCCATGGCGCACAATTCGCCCGCCGCCGCCTTGCCAATCCATCCCTTGCTACCGTGCTCTCGGTCATCGTGCCTTTTGCGGCCTATCTCGTCGCCGAAGAACTGCACGCCTCCGGCGTCCTATCCGTCGTCGCCGCCGGCTTTGCCCTCGGACACCACGGCACGCAGTCCGGCTACGAAGAGCGCATGCAGGAGCGTCAGTTCTGGCGCACCATCGATACGCTGCTCGAAACGTTCGTCTTCGCCTATATCGGCCTGCAATTGCGCTTCGTCATCGACGACGCTTTCGATGCCGGCCTCGATATCAGCGATCTGCTCCTCGCCGGCGTCGCCATTTTCGTCACCACGGTCGCGGTGCGCTTTGCCTGGGTTTTTGCCACCGCCGTGCTCGCACGCCGTCGCCACCGTGCCGTCATGCAAAGGCTGGCCGAACCGCGCAGGCGCCCCGAGCGCCGCCCCCCTCCGACACCGGAAACACCGCTCACCTGGAAGGAAAATGCCGTCCTCTCCTGGACCGGCATGCGCGGCGTCGTCACGCTTGCCGCCGCCGCCGGTATTCCCTTCATGACGGTATCGGGCGATTCCTTCCCCTATCGCGAGGCCATCATCGCCCTGGCCTTCCTCGTCACCATCGCCACCCTGCTGGTGCAGGGCATCTCCTTGCCCTGGCTCATCGAGCGCCTCGACCTCGAAGACGACGATGACAAGGCCTATGCCGAGGAGCAGCACCAGCTCGCGCGCCGCTTGGCGCACGAGGCCAATGCCGATGCCCTGGCAGAATTCCGCCGCACCCACACCTCGCCCCACGCCCAGCGCCTCGCCGATGCCATGGCCAAACGCGCCGACCGGACTTCTGCCGAAGAAGAGGAAGAAGAAGCGCAGGAACGAGGCTGGGGCTTTGATCCCAAGGAAGCCTTCCAGCTCGGCCAACTCCTGCTCGACGCCCGCCGCAAGCGCCTGATCGCCGCCCGCGATGCCCGAGAGCTCGACGACAACGTGCTGCGCGAAGTGCTCGAACAGATGGACCTCGAACAGGCCCTCATGGATGGCATGACCAAGGGCGCCAATCGGCTCTAGCGCAAATTGCGCTGTGATCTCCAGTAGACCTCATCCCGAGCTCGTCGAAGGGCGAGGTCGTGGCACTGTCAGGTTGGGCTATCCGGAAAGACATGCGCTTCGTTGGCGACGCTCAGCCGGACAAGATCGCCCGGCTTGAGGTCAAGCCCTGCCGGCACATCCACGCAGAATGGCTCAGCCACACCGCCATCCCGGCAGTCGATCTCCAGCCGCCATTGCGCGCCCCGATAGGACCGATGCAGGATGCGCCCAAGTGCACCCATACTGCTTTCGGACTGCGCCGCAACCACTACCTGCTCGGGCCGCACCAGCACATCTGCCCGCGCGACATCTTCGTGCCGCACCGGCACATCGCCCAGCGCAGTTCTCGCGACCCCGCCAACAATTGCTGAAGGCAGCACGATCGCCTCGCCCAAAAACCGCGCCGTCTCAACATCCGCCGGCCGCTCATAGAGCCGCTGCGGCGGCCCGGCATCGGCCACAAGCCCATCGCGCATGACCACGAGGTGATCGGCAAAAGCCAGCGCCTCGGCCTGATCATGCGTCACGAGCACGCTGGCAATCCCTGCCTCTCGCAACACATCGCCGACCATAGTGCGCATCGCCTCGCGCAGCCCCGTGTCCAGCGCCGAAAACGGCTCATCGAGCAACATCAAGTCCGGCTTCTGCGCCAGCGCCCGGGCCAGCGCCACCCGCTGCTGCTGCCCGCCCGAAAGCTGATGCGGCCGCCGAGCGCGAAATCCAGCCGGCAGCCCGACTTGCTCAAGCAGTTCGTCCACCCGCCGCGCCCTGTCCACCGCCTGCCGTGGCATGGCAAAGCCGACATTGTCCCCCACGCTCATATGCGGAAACAGCGCGCCCTCCTGCGCCACATAGGCAATGTTACGCTTATGCGGCGGCACCGAGCCACCCGCGCCATGAAGCTGCCGACCATCCAAGCTGATCGTCCCTGCATCCGGCGCCTCAAATCCCGCGATCAACCGCAGCAGCGTGGTCTTACCCGACCCCGAAGGACCGACGATAACTGTCCGGCTTCCCGAAGGCGCTACAAGGCTGACATCGCTCGCCCCCTTGTGGTCGCCATAGCTTTTGCTGATCCCTCGCAGTTCGAGCATGGTCAGGCTTGCTCCACACGGTCGGACTGCATGTGCAGCATGATGACAAGGGGGATGGATAAAACGATCATAAGCAGCGCATAGGGCGCCGCCGAAGCGAAGTCGAGTTCGCTCGTATAGGACCAGAACCGCATGGCGAGGGTCCGCGTACCATTGGGCGCCAGCATCAGCGTCCCCGTCAGCTCTGTCGTGATCCCCAGCGCGACCAATGCCGCACTCGCCATTGCCCCGGGCGCCGCAAGACGGATTGTCGTATGCCAGATAGCCGAAACCGGCGGCCGCCCCAGACTAGCCGCCGCCCGCTCCAACTCAACCGGAGCCTGCGCGATACTGGTTCTCAGCCCAACCAGCGCCCGCGGCAAAAACATCAGCACATAGGCAAAGATTAGCGTTGCCAGCGTCTGGTAGAGCGGCAGCGCCACTTGCACCGTGATCGTCACCAGCGCCAGCGCAATGATCACGCCGGGCAGGGCGCCGACATAGGAATGGCAAGCCTCAAGCGTCCTCTGCACCCGCCCCGGTGCTCGCACCGCTAGCCAGGCCATCGGCACGGCGGCCAGCGTCGTCAGCACCGCACCAGCCAAAGCCAACACCGCCGTCTGCCCAAGCGCCGGCAGAATGAAATCGAACCGCCAGATTTCGGCCCCGCCACTCCAGAGCCAGCGTCCCAACGTCAGCACCGGCACTGCCAGCGACAGCGCCGCAAAGATCAGCGGCAAGAGCAGGGCAGGGCAGCGCCACCTACCCAACGCCACGCGTCCCCGTCTCCGCGCCGCCCCGGCGCCAACACGCGCATACCTCTCCGACCCGCGCACCAGGTTCTCCAGCCCCAGCAACCCAAGGCAAAGCAGCACCAGCACACCGCCCAGCAGGTTCGCCGAAGGACCGCTATAGACCGACTGAAACTGATCGACGATCGCCGTCGCGAACGTATCGAAGCGCGTCAGCACGAAGAGCCCATATTCAGCCAAGAGGTGCAGCCCAATAAGAAGCGCTCCACCCAGGATGGCCAGCCGCAATTGCGGCAGCACCACGAGGAAGAAAACCTCAATCGGCCGCTTCCCCATAGATTGCGCCGTCTCCTCCTGCGCCGGATCAAGCCGCCGCAACTGCGCCGCTACCGGCAGATAGAGAAACGGCAGATAGGCGAGGATCGACACCAGCACCGCCGCGCCCAGCCCATGAAACCGCGGCATGAACGCATTCCAGGCATAGCTATGCACAAAGGCAGGCAGCGCCAGCGGCGCAATCACCATCCATGACCAGAATTTTGCGAAGGGAATATCCGTCCGCTCGATCAACCAGGCCAGCGCCACCGCCAGCAGCACCGATAGCGGCAGTACCAGGACCAGCAGCATCAGCGTGTTGACGAGTAGCCCGCCAACCTTAGGCCGAAACACCAGATCGGCAATCGTGCCCCATCCGCTGGTCGCGGCGATGTAAACGACAAACCCCAGCGGAAGAAGGCTCAGCAGCCCCGTCAGAGCTGCCGCACCCAAAATCAAGGGATGGCCGCTGCTCCCCAGCGAGCGTGCGTTCTTCGCCGCCTTCGTCGCCCCAAGATCGACCGACACCGCCATGGGACTAGAGCAGCCCGGCTTCCGTCATCAACTCCGCAGCCTTCACGGTATCGAGCTGCGTCGGATCGATCTCCGGCGCACCAAGCCCGGCAAGCGGTGGCAGCGCCGGATTGGACTCGTGATCGACGCCCACGGCGTACTCAAACGACTGGCCATCACGCAGCACATCCTGCCCCTTGGCGCTGGTGATGAAGCGCAGGAAGGCCAAAGCCTCATCTTTGTGCTGGCTCGACTTGAGCACACCACCACCCGAAATCGACACGAAAGCGCCGGGGTCCTGATTGCCAAAATAGTGCAAGGCGGTGTTGCCGCTGCTCTCCTTGGTCCCGGCCTGATCGCCGAACCAGTAATAATGATAGATCAGCGCCCCATCGACTTCGCCATTATTGGCCGCCGCCAGCGCCGCGCGATTGCCGCGCACGATCACCGCATTGGTCTGCATGCCTTTCAGCCAATCCAGGGTCGCCTCCTCGCCCTCAAGCACGAGATAAGCCGCCACGATCGCCTGGAAATCCGCCCCGCTCGGCGAAGCCGCCCAGCGCCCCTGCCATTCGGGCTCCGCCAGCGCCGCCATGGTCGTGGGCAAATCACCCTCGCTGAGTGCGTCCTTGTTGTACGCAAACACCGTCGAACGCGCCGCAATCCCCGTCCAATTGCCGTTCTCCGGCCGGAACTGCGACGGCACCTGATCCAGAATATCCTGGGGCAGGGGCTCGAACAGCCCCGCACCATCCACCAGCACCATCCCCGGCGAATTCTCCGTCAGAAACACGTCTGCCGGCGAATTGGCGCCTTCCTGCAGAATCTGGTTGGCAACCTCAAGATCCGCCCCTTGCCGGATGATCACCGGAATGCCGGTCTCTTCGGTAAAGGCCGTAGCCCATTCCTGCGCCAGCGTTTCGTGCTGCGCATTATAGACCACGATCGGCCCTTCCTGTGCCAGAGCGGGCAGGCCTAGACCCAGAGCAAAGAGCGCTCCGAGGACGACGGGCAATCTTGTGGTCATATCGCACACCGCGGCACCGGGCCGCTTTTCCAAACTTGATACGCCCTGTCTATTTTGAACCCCGCGCGATGTCCATTGGCAGTTGATTTACTAAGGTGAGGGGCGTACTCACCTTTGAACCTTCACCGGAGGAATGGTTGATGTATTCGTTTGGCAAGCGCACTTTGCGCGGTCTCGCCCTCACTCTTGCTCTCTCGGTTGCGCCCGTCGCCGCCTATGCGCAGGCGCCCAGTGACGCCGATGTGTTGGCGAACTACGCCAATATCGCCCTGGCTGGCTACGAAGACTCGCTGACCACCGCTAGGGCGCTCGATGCCGCCATCGACGCGCTGATCGCCACCCCGAGCGAAGAAACCCTCAACGCCGCCCGCGCCGCCTGGAAGGCCGCGCGCCTCCCCTATCAGCAGACCGAAGCTTTCCGCTTCGGCAACCCGATCGTCGACGAATGGGAAGGCCGCGTAAACGCCTGGCCGCTCGATGAAGGCCTGATCGACTATGTCGATGCCGGCTACGGCACCGAAAGCGACAGCAACGCCCTCTATGTCGCCAATGTCATCGCCAATCCCAAGATCACCATCGACGGCACCGAAGTCGACGCTACCGACATCACCCCCGAACTCCTCCAGAACGAACTGCAGGAAGCCGCCGGCGTAGAGTCCAATGTCGCGACCGGCTATCACGCCATCGAATTCCTGCTCTGGGGCCAGGACCTCAACGGCACCGGCCCGGGCGCTGGCAACCGCCCCTTCACCGATTATTCGACCGCCGACCACGCCGATCGTCGCGCCGCCTATCTCAAGGCCGCGTCGTCCCTGCTGGTCTCTGATCTCGAAGAAATGGTTGCCAACTGGACCGAAACCGGCGCCGCCCGCGCCGCGCTCCCCGAACTCGGCCTTTCCGCCATTCTCACCGGCATGGGCTCGCTGAGCTTCGGCGAACTGGCCGGCGAACGCATGAAGCTCGGCCTGCTCCTCCACGATCCGGAAGAAGAGCACGACTGCTTCTCCGACAATACCCACGTCTCGCACCTGCAGGACGCCCAAGGCATCGAAAACGTCTATCTCGGCAAATATACCCGCGTTGACGGTTCTGTCGTCGAAGGCCCATCGCTCTCCGACGTCATCGCCGCCAAGGACGCCGCGCTCGACACCGAAATCAAGGGCCTCCTCGCCGATACCCTGACCAAGATGCACATCATGGCCGACCGCGCCGAAGCCGGCGAAGCCTATGACCAGCAGATCGGCGAAGGCAATGACGAGGGCAATGCGGTGGTCCAAGCCGCCATCGATGGCCTCATCGCCCAGACCCGCGGCATCGAACGCGCCGTGGCCCTGCTGCAACTCGCCGACGTGACCATCGAAGACAGCGATTCGCTGTCCAACCCGGACGCTGTGTTCGAGTAAGACGATCTGCTATGAGCCGATCCGGGCCGCTTTGGCCCGGTCGGCAACTTTGGGCTGAATTGCGCCGTCTGAGTAGCCCTCATGGTGAGGTGCTTTGCAGAGCAAAGCCTCGAACCACGAGGGCGTGGCACTGAGTGATCCATGGCACGTCCTCGTGGTTCGAGGCTGCGCTACGCTTCGCACCTCACCATGAGGCCTACTTTTGCGTCAGCGAAACGTGATATGATCTGGTCTCCATGCAAGTCCGTCTCACCCTCGCGCTGATCGCCCTTCTCGCCGGCGGCATGGTCTTCGCTCAGGATTATGGCGTGCGCACCGATGTGACCGGCGACGACTTGGCCCGCGTCCGCGCCGTCACTGCCCCGACGACCGACTTCTCAAAGCCCGAAAGTTTCGAGACAAACCCCGCGGGCAAGGCCACCACGCGCTTTTCCGTCAATCAGGACTCCTTCAGCCACTTCCAGGACAACCTGACCTTCGAGCAGGAAGAGCAGTTCAAACTCGGCAACGCCCTCTTCCGCAAAATCTGGGTCAGTTCCCCCAGCTCCACCCAGGCCTCGGACGGCCTTGGCCCCCTGTTCAACGCCCGCGGCTGCCAGAGTTGCCACATCAAGGACGGTCGCGGCCACCCGCCCTTCGAGGGCCAGGCCGAAAACGTCTCGATGTTCCTCCGTCTCTCGGTTCCACCAAGCGAGCCCGACACGCGTCTCGCCATGGATGGGGTCGTTGCGGGCGAAGTGGGCGACCCCACCTACGGCACCCAACTCCAGGATTTCGCCGTACCGGGCCTAGCCGCCGAAGGCCGCATGGTCATCGATTACACCGATCTCCCTGTAACCCTCGGCGACGGCACAATCGTCACCCTGCGCGCCCCAAAATATTCCGTCGCTGATCTCGCCTATGGCCCGCTTGCCGACGACGTCATGCTCTCGCCGCGCCTCGCCAATCCCATGATCGGCCTAGGCCTGGTGGAAAACATCCCCGCCGAAGACATCTTCGCCAATGCCGATCCCGACGACGCGAACGGCGACGGCATTTCCGGCCGTCCCAATTGGACCGTCGCCCCGGAAACCAACACTGTCATGCTCGGCCGTTTCGGCTGGAAGGCCGGCATGGCCACCATCCGCAGCCAATCCGCCGCCGCCTTCGCCGGCGACATCGGCATTTCAACCCCGCTGGTGAACCTTCCCCACGGCGATTGCACCGAAAACCAGCCCGCGTGCCTCGCCATGCCCACCGGCGAACAGGCCCGCCTCGGCGTCAGCGAAGCCCCCGATCCCGTCCTCGATCTCGTCACCTTCTACGCCCAAACCCTCGGCGTCCCCGAGCGCCGCGACGTCAAGAGCGACAATATCCTCGCCGGCAAGGAAGCCTTCTACACCGCCGGCTGCGCCTCCTGCCACGTGCCCAAATTCGTCACCAGCAAGACGGCGGAAAATCCGGCCCATCGCTTCCAGCTCATCTGGCCCTATTCCGATTTCCTGCTGCACGACATGGGCGAAGGCCTCGCCGATCACCGTCCCGAAGGCCAGGCCGACGGCTACGAATGGCGCACCCCGCCGCTCTGGGGCATCGGTCTCACCCAAACGGTTTCCTGCCACACCTTCTTCCTCCATGATGGCCGCGCGCGAAACCTCACCGAAGCCATCCTCTGGCACGGCGGCGAAGCGCAGGCTTCTCGCGACGCCTTCGCCGCCATGACCGCAAAACAACGTGCCGATCTCTTGGAATTCCTGGGGTCCCTCTGATGCGCATTTTCGCCGCCATTTTCGCCGCCCTGCTGCTGGTCGCGCCGGCCTCAGCGCAGATCATTTCCCCCTCTGAAATGCTCCGCTCCAGCGTCACCAACTTCATTCGACCCCAGACCAAAGCCTTCGCGACACGCACGGCCGATCTCTCCAAGGCCATGCATGCCCTCTGCGAAAACGGCGACCTGACGGGGGCCCAGGATGCCTTCGCCGAAGCCGCCGCAGCCTATGGCCGCATTGAATTCCTCCGCGTTGGCCCGCTCATGGAAGATAACCGCTCCGACCGCATCCTTTTCTTCCCCGACCGCAAGGGCATCGGCCTCCGCCAGGTCCAGCAACTCCTCGCCGAAGCCGACCTCACCGCTGCCACCGTGCCCGGCCTCCAGCAAAAGAGCGTTGCCGTCCAAGGCTTTGGTGCCCTCGAATTTGTCCTTTTCGGCACCGGCTTTGAAACCCTCACCACACCCGAAGGCGCTTTCCGCTGCGCCTACGGCGCGGCAATCGCCAAAAACCTCGAAGAAATGGCGGCTGAAATCGCCGCCGGTTGGGCCGATCCCGAAGGCATTGCGAAGCGCCTGACCCAGCCCGACCCCAGCTACGCCGACTATCGCACCACCACCGAATCCCTCGAAGCCATTGTCGGCCTCGTCTCCCACGGTATCGAGGGCGTCAGGGACACGCGCATAAATCCCTTCATCGCCAAGGCCGACGGCAAGGCCAACCCGAAGCAAGCGCTGTTCTGGCGCTCCAACCAGACCCTGCCCATGCTAAAGGCCAATTTCGACGGCCTCCGCCGCCTCATCGAGCTGTCAAGCGTCGTCACTGACCCCGCCCTTGCCCAAGAAGTCACGGCCGCCTTCGCTCGCGCCGATGCCGCCATCGCGCTCGTGACGTCACCTGTCGAAATCGCCGTGGCCGACCCCACCCAGGCCACCGCGCTCAACGACCTCGTCGCATCAACCCAAGACCTGCAGCGCCTCATCGGCGAAGACCTCTCCGCCACGCTTGGCCTCAGCGTCGGCTTCTCCTCGCTGGACGGAGATTGACCATGTGGCAGCGCCGCGCTTTCTTGAAATCTGCCGGCGCCGGGTTCCTCGCGAGCCTCGCCCCGCGTCAGCTCCTAGCCCTCGAAGCCAATGACCTCGTCTTCGCCAGCTCCATCCAGACCTTCGCCGGCAAATACGGCGCTGTCCTCATGGGCGAACGCGGCGGCGTCATTTCCATGATCGATCTCCCCGATCGCGGCCACGACATCACCATCAGCCGCGAAGCGCAGAGGGGCGTCGTCTTCGCCCGCCAGCCCGGCACCTTTGCTCTGGTCTTCGACCCCTTCGGCAACGAAGCGCCGCAGACCCTCACCAGCATCGAAGGCCGCCATTTCTTCGGCCACGGCGTCTTCTCTCCCGATGGCCGTCTCCTCTACGCCACCGAAAGCGATTTCGAAGCCGCCCAGGGCGTTATCGGCATCTACGACGCCACCGACGACTACCGCCGCATCGGCGAATTCCCCACCTATGGCACCGGCCCACACGAAATGCTGCTCATGCCCGATGGCACGACCTTCGTCGTCGCCAATGGCGGCATCGAAACCCATCCCGATTACGGCCGCGCCGAACTCAATCTCGACACCATGGACCCTTCCGTGGTCTTCATCGACCGCCGCGATGGAACGCTTATAGGCCAGCTCCGCCTCGATACCGGCCTCCACCAACTCTCCATCCGCCACATGGCGGTGGATGCGCAAAATCGCGTCTGGTTCGGCTGCCAATACAAAGGCGCCCCCAGCGACAGTCCCCAGCTCATCGGCTACGCCACCATGGATGGCGAAATCCGCCTCATCGAACTGCCCCTCGACACTCTTCGCGACCTGCGCAACTATGTCGGCTCCGTCGCCGCCTCGGCCGATGGCAACACCATCGCCGTCTCGTCCCCCGAAGGCGATCTCCTCATCGCCATCGATGCCGAAAACAAGCGCCCGGTCCTTGTCGAAACCCTGCGCAATGGCTGCGGCCTCGCCGCCGATCAATCCGGCTTCGTCGCCACCAGCGGCAAGGGCGAAATGATCGGCATTGCCGGGGCCGAACGCTCCCAGCAGCAGTTCGATTTCCTCTTCGACAATCACATGCTGCGCCTGGGCTGAAGGCCTGCGCTTTTCCGCACGGGACGTTTGCCGTTGCAAAGGCCTGGTCATTCTACCAAGCTGCCCCGGCATGTCGCCTGCCGTCCAGTCGACCAAGACCCAACAATATTGAACCACCCTTTCAGATGACCACAATCGAAGCCGTTCTTGCCCAAGCCGATCAGCAACTCGATGCCAGCCTCGAGCGGCTTTTCGAGCTGATCCGCATTCCCTCCGTTTCGACCGAGCCTCAATATGCCGCCGATTGCCGCCGCGCCGCCGAATGGCTGCGGAACGAACTCTCCGGCCTCGGCTTCGATACCACGGTGCGCGACACGGCCGGCCACCCTATGGTCGTCGGCCACGGTCCCACGACACCCGGCCCCCACGTCCTCTTCTACGGCCACTACGACGTGCAGCCCGTCGATCCGCTCGCCCTCTGGAATACGCCACCCTTCGAACCCACCCTCGTGCCCCAGCCCGATGGCGAAACTTTCATCACCGGCCGCGGCGCCTCAGACGACAAGGGCCAGTTGCTCACCTTCATCGAAGCCTGCCGCGCCTGGAAGGCGGTCACCGGCAGCCTCCCTATCCGCATTTCCATGCTCTTCGAGGGCGAAGAGGAAGCCGGCTCCCCCTCGCTCGGGCCATTCCTTGCCGCCAATGCCGATGACCTCCGCGCCGATACCATCCTCGTCTGTGACACCGACATGTGGGACCGCGAAACCCCCGCCATCACCACCATGTGGCGCGGCTTCGTCTCCGAAGAATTCGAGGTAACGACCGCCGACCGCGACCTGCATTCCGGCATGTTCGGCTCCGCCGCCCGCAACGCCGTCCAGCTCATCTCCACTATTCTCGGCCAGCTCCGCAGCGAAGACGGCAGCGTCGCCATCCCAGGCTTTTATGATGGCGTCGCCGAACTCCCCGCCGCCAACAAGGCCGAATGGGAACGTCTCCCCTTCGACGCCGAGAAATTCCTCGGCGATATCGGCCTCTCCATCCCCGCTGGCGAACAGGGCCGTTCCGTCCTCGAACAGGTCTGGGCCCGCCCGACGGCCGAAGTGCACGGCGTCTGGGGCGGCTATTCCGGCGATGGCTTCAAGACCGTCATCCCGGCCAAGGCCGGCGCCAAGATTTCCTTTCGCCTCGTCGACGGTCAGGACCCCAACCGCATCCGCGAAATTTTCCGCGATTTCGTCCGCGCCCGCATCCCGGCCGATTGCTCCGTGACCTTCAAGGCCTATGGCACCGCCGCCGCCCAATCGATGCCGCTCGATGGCGTTCTGCTCAATAAGGCGAAAGAGGCCCTGACCGAGGAATGGCAACGCGAAACCGCACTCGCGGGCACTGGCGGCTCCATTCCGATCCTCGGCGAGTTCAAGGAGCGCCTCGGCATGGACAGCCTGCTGATCGGCTTTGCCCGCTTCGACAACCGCATCCATAGCCCCAACGAAAAATACGACCTCTCGAGCTTCCACAAGGGCATTCGCTCCTGGGTGCGCATCCTCCACGCTTTCTCCGAGGCCTGAACCATGGCGATTACCCGCTTTTCCGTGAGCCCACTCCACAGCCAGATCACCACGCTCGCCGCCGTCGCCGGGGGCAGGGCGCCAGCCGATCTCGTCATCACCGGCGCGCGCATGCTGTCGACTTATTCCGAGCGCATCGCTAGCGATAAGGAAATCTGGCTCTCCGGCGGTCGCATCGCCGCAGTCAAACCTGCCGGCTCCTACAAGCTCGGCCCGACCCCAAAGACCGTCTACGACGCCAGAGGCGGCATCATCGCGCCCGGCCTCGTCGATCCCCATATCCACATCGAAAGCTCGATGGTCACCGCCTGCGCCTATGCCGAGGCGGCCCTGCTGAACGGTACGACGACGATCTTCTGCGACAGCCACGAGATCGGCAATGTCATGGACGTAGCCGGCGTCGAAGCCATGCTCGAAGACGCACGCCTCGCCCCGCTCTCGATCTTCCTCACCGTCCCCTCAACCGTCCCCGCCACCTCGCCCGAACTCGAAACCGCCGGCGGCGACCTAACCCCCGAAAAGATCGGCGCCCTCTTCGACAAGTGGCCCGAAGCGGTGGCCCTCGGCGAAAAAATGGACTTCGTCCCCGTCGCCATGGGCGATCCGCGGAGCCACGCCATCATCGCCGAAGCCCTCAAGCGCGGCCGCCCCGTTTCCGGCCACATCTATGGCCGCGAATTCGTCGCGCCCTACGCCGCAGCCGGCGTCACCGACACGCACGAAGCCATCGACCGCGACATTTCCGACGATTTCGTCGATGCCGGCATCTGGGTCTTCCTCCGCGGCGGCAATCCGGCAACGCCCTGGAATTCCATCGTCGAAGCCATCAAGCCGATCACCGAACTCGGCGCCAGCCACAAGCGCTACTGCGTCTGCACCGACGACCGCGACGCCGACGATCTTCTTACCTTCGGCCTCGATTGGGTCGTGCGCGAAGCCATCCGCTGCGGCGTAAAGCCCGAACAGGCATGGTCCATGGGCTCGCTCCACGGCGCCACCCGTTTCGGCATGGGCGATGAAATCGGCGGTCTCGGCGGCGGCCGCCGTGCCGATCTCGTCCTCCTCGATGACGATCTGAAGCCGATCAACACCTGGTATGGCGGCGCCCTGATGGTCGAAGACCGCAAGGTCACGCCCCTTCTGGAAGACGCCCTAAACCAGCGCTACCGCTACCCCGATGCCGCCTACAACACCGTCCACCTGCCCAAGTCGCTAAAACTCGTCCCCGACCTGCCGAGCGGCCCCGTCACCGCTAATGCCATCGGCATCGAAATGCCCGGTATCATCCTGCCGCACCGCAAGATCGACATCGCCCCCGCCAATGACTGGGAAACCATCCTCGAGCGCGACAATCTCAGCTTCGTCACCGTCATCGAGCGCCATGGCAAGTCCAATGGCGGCATCGCCTACGGCCTCTTGCATGATTTCGGCATCAAGAACGGCGCCGTCGGCTCCTCTGTCGGCCACGATAGCCACAACATCATCCTCGCTGGAACTAACGAATCCGACATGCAACTCGCCCTCAAGACCATCGAAGCCGCCAATGGCGGCATCGTCGTGGTGGAGGATGGCAAGGTGCTCGCCTTCGTCGCCCTGCCGGTCGCTGGCCTCATGTCCGACAAGCGCGTTCACGAGGTCGCCGCCGAAAACCAGGCCCTCAAAAAGGCCTGGCAACAGGTCGGTTGCACCATCCCCTATATGGGCTTCAACCTCATCCCGCTCTCGGTGATCCCGGAAATCCGCATCACCGACAAGGGCCTGGTAAAGGTGCCCGAAATGACCCTGGCGCCGCTCTTCGACTGAAAGGGAAAGCCATGAAAACCTCGGCCAACCACCGCGTCTTCTCCATCAGCGTAGCGAGCGTCTATCCGCACTACATCACCAAGGCGGAGAAGAAGGGGCGGACCAAGGCCGAAGTCGACGACCTCATCTGCTGGCTGACCGGACACAGCCAGCAGACCCTTCACGAGGAACTGGAAAAGAAAACCACCTTCCGCGACTTCTTCGACCAGGCCCCGCAACTGAACCCCGCCAGATCGCTGATCAAGGGCGTCGTCTGCGGCATTCGCGTGGAAGACATAGAAGACCCACTGATGCGCGAACTGCGCTACCTCGACAAGATCATCGACGAACTCGCCAAGGGCAAGGCGATGGAAAAGATCAAGCGCAGCTAAAGGAGCCCGACCCGCGATAGTCTCGCGGGTCGGACCGACCCCTTAAAAACCCTCAAGCACGATCTTGCCCTTGGCCCTGCCGGTCTCGATCAGGCCATGAGCCTTCTTGAGATTATCCGCATTGATCGGCCTCAGCACCTCGCTGACCGTGGTGCGAATCCTGCCCTCATCGATCAGGGCTGCCACCGCGTCGAGCAATTTGCCCTGCTCGCCCATGTCGCTCGTGCCAAACAGCGGGCGCGTGAACATCAGCTCCCAGTGTGTAGACACCGCCTTGCGCTTGAACGGCAGGACATCGAGCATTTCCGGATCGTCGATGAGCCCGAACCGGCCCTGAGGAGCGATCAATTTGACGATTTCGCCAAGGTGCCGCTGGGTTTCCGTCGTCGAGAACACGAAGGCTGGCTCGCCGATACCAAGGGCTTCCACCTGCTCGGCCAAAGGCTTGCTGTGGTCGATGACATGATGCGCACCAAGATCGCGCACCCACTGGCTGGTTTCCGGACGCGAGGCAGTGGCGATGACGGTCAGGTCCGTCAGGGCGCGTACCAACTGTATGGCGATCGAGCCAACGCCACCAGCACCACCGACGATCAGAATCGCATTGGCCGCCCCGGCCACCGCCTTGCGCACGTCGAGCCGGTCAAACAGCATTTCCCATGCCGTTATCGCCGTCAGCGGCAGCGCCGCCGCTTCGGCATTGGAGAGGCTTTGCGGCTTCCGCCCAACAATGCGCTCATCCACCAGATGGAACTGGCTATTGGCGCCGGCCCTTGCAATCGAGCCGGCATAGTAGACCTCGGCACCCGGCTTGAAGCCGGAAACCGCGTCTCCGATTTCGACGACCCGTCCGACCGCGTCCCAGCCCAGAACCTTCCACTGGCCATCCTGGGGATTTGAGCCCTGGCGCACCTTGGCGTCGACCGGGTTGACCGACACGGCGGCAACCTCGACCAGAATATCGTGCCCCCCTGCACGGGGGCGCTCGATCTCGATGTCGACAAGTGCATCGTCTCGATCCACCGGTCCGGCGGTTCTGTAGCCAACGGCTTTCATCATTCAGCTCCTCTATGCTTGCTGTGAGCTGGAGATGCGCCTACCTTCTCATGTGTGCAATACGACCAAAAACAGCACATACTATCAAAAGGGATACTGTAATGGCCAAGGCCCGGCACTCGCGTTTTGACTGCAGCCCCGGATGCGCGGTCGAGGCTGCCATCGGCCTTATCGACGGCAAATGGAAGTCGGTGATCCTCTTTCACCTGATGAAGGACGGTACCCTGCGCTTCAACGCCATCCAGCGGCATCTGCTCAAGGTGACCCCGCGCATGCTCACCAACCAGTTGCGCGAGCTTGAGGAAGATGGCCTCATCATTCGCAAGGTCTATGCCCAGGTCCCGCCCAAGGTCGAATATTCGCTTTCCCCGCTGGGCAAGACCATGCAGCCGATCCTCTTGGCCCTGCATGCCTGGGGCGAAACGAATATCGGCCTTTACGGCAAGCCGCACGGCCACGATGCACGGGCTGTGTCGGTGGATGCGGAAAAGCAACCGCAGGGCGTCTACTAAAAACATCCGGTCGCCGGCTGCCACGCCGCTAGCGTCGTGGAACCTCGCCGAAAAGTCGTGCCACCTTCTTTTCCGAAATGCCCGCGCAAAGCAAAAAGGCCGCGATGTGATCGCAGCCGGCACAAATTCCAACTCATGTGGTGAAATGGTCGGAGCGGCCGGATTTGAACCGACGACCCTTTGTCCCCCAGACAAATGCGCTACCAGGCTGCGCTACGCCCCGACTGCGCGGAGACATAGACAAACAGGTGTTTTGGCGCAACCCTCATTTTTCTGAGAATGGAAACAAAGGGCAATTTGCATGTGGAAGCTCACAGCTTGGTGACGCCCCCCAATCACAAAGCTTCGGCTCAAAGCACGTGCCTGCGAGAAAGAGAAGTCAGCTTTGTCTACCCGACTCGTGAAAGCACTCGGACATCATGTGGCGCCGCCGCGCTTCGTCCTGTTTGCCGCAACCATGCTGGTATTGCTGGTTCTGGCTGTCTTCGCCGGGATCGAATTGCAGATTGGCGTTTTGGCCAGCTTTGACGTCGCTACGCTTGTTTTTTTGGTCTCGGCCCTTCCGCTATTGAACGACGACGTTGTGACCATGCGTTCAACTTCAGCGGCAAATGATGCCAATCGCGCTGGCTTGTTGGCGATCACGCTGCTGGTTCTGCTCATCGTGCTCATTGCCGTAGGGGCACTGATTGCGCATCCGGACGCAAATTGGATCGAGGTGCCGCTGATCTTGGTGTCACTGGGCTTGGCTTGGGTGTTCGCCAATACCATTTTCGCCTTCCACTACGCCCATCTCTACTATCAGCAGCGGGACGGAAAGGACTGGGCAGGGCTGCGCTTCCCTGACGGGGCCACGCCTGACTACTGGGACTTTCTCTATTTCAGCTTCACCCTGGGAATGACCTTCCAGACCTCGGATGTCACCATCGATGGGTCTCATATGCGCCGGATCGCACTAGCGCACGGTGTTGCGGCCTTCCTGTTCAACCTCGGCATCCTGGCCTTTGCGATCAATACAGTGGGCAGCCTTTACAGCTAGATGGGTCTAGATCAACATCTGCTCACGACGCGCCGAAACTCGCCGCTCGTTGGCAATCGCCGTAGACAGTCCCCAGATCATCCCGATCAGCAGGAAGAAGTGCCGCCAGTGGTCCGAGTCGATGATCGCCGATTCGGCAACGACCATCGTGAAGGTCGCCATCACCGGAATAGCCATGAGTCGATACGGGGAAGGGCGCAGCAGCATGACCGTGCCTTTCCAGAGCGTCGCGATGATCATCAGATAATAGAGCAGCCCGCCGCCCCAGCCATAGACGTGGATCACGGTGATGTAGACGTTGTGCGGCTCTTCGATGATGCGCAGATTACGGAACTCGCCGGGCCCAATGCCCCAGGGATTGTCCAGCGCCAGTTCCAGCGCATAGCCCTGCCGTCCGAAGCGCCCCGTCTCGCCCGTGTCATAGTTCTGCGATGACGCACGCAATTCAAAGAAATTGGCGACCGCAGGCACCGATAGCAATCCGCCCAGCGCCACGATCAGCATGCCGGCCCCAATGAGCGTCATGAGCAGGATGCGTACCTTGTCCCGCGCCCCGGCCTCGAGCAGGAAAACCAGCACCAGCGTAATCAGCGACGAGGCCGCAAAATGCCCCCAGCCGCCGCGCGAAAAACTGACGAAGACGCCGACGAACAGCACGAAATAGACGCCCGCCGCGATAAATGACTGCCAGCCGCGCCCCAGCAGCACCCGTTGCAGCGCAAACATCGCCGGCAGCACCAGGAAGGGCGCATAGACGTTCGGGTCCTTGAACGTCGCCTTGGCTCGATCATAGCGCAGGAACAGGTCTGCTCCCGGCATCAGTCGCAGATAGGCCAGCGTTCCGATGATGGCGAGGATCACCGCAATCACCGTATAGGCGCGCATGATGACCCGCATGCGCTTCTCGGTAGATTCGGCGAGGTAATTGGCGACGAAATAGCTCGTCAGCATCAGGAAGATCGTCACCGCCGTAAAGATCAGCGCCTCGCTGACCGGCGTGAAGCGCACCTGTATCGCCGCAATCAGCGCAAAGGGGATGAAGCACAGCATGATCGCGAGGAGCCCGAAGGTCGAGCGATAGAGCCCGATCCCCGCCATGATGGCCACGGGCAGCACCGCCAGAAACATCACCTCATAGGGCGACGGCTCGATGAGCACGATGCCGCCGGCAAAGATCCACAGCGCCACCACGCCATCGAGCAGTTTTAGCGCCCGCTGGCGTACGAAGTCAGCGCCGGCCCATCTCGATCCCAGCGCGGCATCGAATGTGCCCGAGACCGTCAATAGGCGTTCTCGCTCTTGGCAACGAGAGAAACCGGCGTCATCAGCACGATGTAGAGATCGAGCAGGAGGCTCCAGTTCTCGATGTAGTAGAGATCGTGGTTCACGCGCTGCATGATCTTGTCGATCGTGTCCGTCTCGCCGCGCCAGCCATGGATCTGTGCCCAACCGGTCATGCCCGGCTTTACGCGGTGCCGCGCAAAATAGCCTTCCACGGCTTCGTAGTAGAGCTTGTTATCGGCCTTGGCCTGCAAGGCGTGGGGACGGGGCCCCACCACCGAAAGCTCACCCTTCAGCACATTGAAAAGCTGCGGCAGCTCGTCGATGGACGTCTTGCGGATGAACTTGCCGACGCGCGTCACGCGCGGATCGCCCTTGGTCACGAGCTTGGCCGCACCCGCATCGAGCGCCTCGGTCCGCATCGAGCGGAACTTGTAGATGCTGATGAGCTGGTTGTTAAAGCCGTGCCGCTTCTGCACGAAGAAAACCGGCCCCTTGCTCGTGAGCTTGATGGCAATGGCCGTGGCAATCATGATCGGCGAAAGCAGGATCAGCGCCGTGATCGCCACCAGCTTGTCGAACACCCATTTGAAGACGAGGTTCCAGTCCGAAATCGGCCTGTCGGCCATATCGAGCACAGGCACGCCGCCGACATAGGAATAGGCCCGGTCAGTGAATTTCAGTTTGCTCATATGGGCGGAGAGCCGGATATCCACCGGCAGCACCCAGAGCTGCGTCAGCATATCGAGCACGCGCTTTTCCGCCGAAAGCGGCATCGAAACGATGACGAGATCGACCGGTGTCACGCGCGCAAATTCGATCAGGCTCGAAACCTTGCCGAGCTTGGCGAGCCCCGCCACCGAGTCCGGCGAACGCTCGTCATAGCGATCATCGAACAGGCCCAGCAGCTCGATATCCTTGTCCGCACCGTTCTTGATCTGCTCAATGAGAACTTCCGCATCGCGCCCGCCGCCGACTATGACAGTACGGCGTTTGAGCCGCCCGAGATCGGTCCAGCGCTGCACCAGAAAGCGCAGCGCCAGCCGATAGAGGATGAGCAGCGCCGCGCCCGACAGGAACCAACTGAAGAGCCAGACGCGCGAAACCATGTCGCCCGCCTTGAAAAAGAAAATCGCGGCCGTCACGACCGCCATCACGGTCAGCCACACTGCCAGCACACGGCCAAACTGCCCGACGACGCGCCGATAGGTGGTAATGCGGTGCGCCCGCAACAGGTTGAGGCCAATATTGGTCGCAAGGCAAACGCCCAGCGTCACGAGCAGGTAAAAGCCTTCCTGGCCGCGCTCGACATAGGCGGCATGAATGCCATAGCCGAGAATGGCCAGCAGCACGGCTTCCACCACCTGCGCCACGCCGACAATGATGGTGCCTGAATAGGTGCGCTCTACCGGCCGGTTGGCGATTTCGGCAGCAGCAGCGGAGAGCGTCGATCCAGTGCCATCCCCGCCGGGCTGACGCGCGGCATGGTCTTCGATGGCCTGCTTGGGATCGACACGAAACATCACGCGCTACCGGAAAACTCACTCACACCCGGCCGGCATGATGCGCGCAATGCGTTTATATCAGGTGAAGCGGGTCCTTAGCCTTTTTCCTGCACATCCCGGTAGAGCGCCTCGATTCGCCCCACCATGGTCTCGAGCGAAAATTCGCTGGCAACACGCCTCAGCCGCACCTGCATTTCCGCCCGCGCCGCCTCCGGCCGGTCGAGCACCGCCTGCATCGCCCGGGCCAGTGCCTCGGCATCGCCCGGCGTCACCAGCGTCTCGGTCGTGCCGGCAAAAATCTCGGGAATACCGCCAACGCTGGTCGTCACCACCGGCAATTGCGCCGCGGTCGCTTCCAGCACCACATAGGGCAGGGATTCCGCTAGGGAGGGTAGCACCGCAACGCGCCCTTGCGCGAACACCGTCTGGGCCGGTTGCGACCCAACCAGCTTCACGCGCTCCCCAAGCGACAGCGCCGCAATCCGCTCTTCCAGCTCCGCCCGCTGCGGCCCATCCCCCGCCATGACCAGCGTTGCCGCGGTTCCGTCCTTCCGCCTCAGCCCAACCATGGCCTCGACCAGCGGGAAAACCCCCTTGAGCTCGCGCAATTCGCCGACGAACACAAAGTCTGCTGCGTCCTCGGCAATAACAACCGGCTCGAACTCACCGGCGTCGAGCCCGTTATAGATGATCTCGGTCCGGCAGGTCGGCGGCGTGATCAGCCGCCCATAGGTTTCCCGCGCAAAATCGCTCTCGAAAATGATCGCCCCGGTCTGCCCGAGCAGCCGGCGCTCCAGCCAGTGAAACGCCTTGCCGCTCCGTGAGCGCGCCGAAAAGTGCAGCACCCCGCCATGCGGCGTATAAAGCGCCACCGGCCGCTTGCGCCCGATATGAGCCAGCCGGGCATAAAAGCCCCCCTTGGCCCCATGACCATGCAGAATGTCTATGGAGAGATCCCGCGCCAGCTTTCGCACTGCAAAGGGCGTCGAGAGATCGCCACGCCCCAAAACGCGCGGCATGGGCATGGCATGCACGCCGAGATCGGCAAATTCCCTGAGGGCATCGAGCCGCCGCTCGGTCTGCGCATCGCTCGCAAGGGAATCAACGATTAGCCCGACACTGTGCCCACGCGCCCTGAGCCCACGCGTCAAATCCGCGACATGCCGGAACAGCCCGCCCACGGGCGCGCGCATAACCTGCAAGATGCGCAGGGGCCGTGCCATCCCGCCTAGAACCAGCGTTCGGAAATGACGATCGTGTCACCGGGATAGATGGGGAAGTCGAGGTCCGCCGGGCCGCGCACCATTTCATTGCCCTGGCGACGATAGACCGTCACCTGGTTGCGGTCCGCCGTCTCCGTATAGCCACCGGCCGTGCTGATGGCCGCGCGCACCGTCATGTTCGGCACATAGGAGAACTGCCCCGAAGTCCGCACCGCGCCCTGAATGAAGAAGGGTCGATATTCCGACACTTCCACTGCCACATTGGGATTGCGGAGATACCCATTGGCGAGAGCCCCTGCCAGCCGCGAGGCGGCAACGCTGGTCGTCTGTCCGCGCACCTGCACCTGGCCCACGAGCGGGAAGGCAATCGCCCCGCTATCGCTGACCCGATAGGTATTGCTCAGCTCCGTGTCGCCATAAACCGATACACGCACCACATCGCCCGTATCGAGCGTATAGGGCCCGTTGGGCTCGACGAAATAGCTTCCCGGCCGCGTCGTGGCGCAACCCGCAAGCGGTATCAGCAATGTGAAGGCGAGAATGGGAAGCCAGCGCATGGTCGATCCGCGCGTTTTGAGTGGCCCTCAGCATTCCCTGTCATGGTTAAGATTTCCCTTATGCCGGGCAAGCTTGCTCCGAAAATGCCCTCACGATTAACTGAATTTTGACCACGAAGCCCGATAGTGCCGCTGCATGATGAGGAGCTGCCGTGAGCGAATATGCCCCGACAATGCGCGATGCGCGAATTGACGTGACTGCGGTGCTTGCCGCGGTCGGCAGGCGCCTGCCACGGATCATCATCGTCACTCTGCTGGTGCTCGCCGCCGCCTTCCTCATCCTCACCATGCTGCCGCGGCTCTATGAATCCTCGGCCTCGATCCTGGTCGAGCCGCGCTCCAACGTTTATGTCCGCGCCGCCAACGAGCAAGCCCCCGCCAGCACCTCGGGCGATGCCAGCGTTGTCTCCAGCCAGATCGAACTCATAAAGTCGCGCGACACGCTCCTCGGCGTCATCGACAAGCTCGACCTGCGCTCAAAGCCCGAATTCAACGGCAGCGAGGCCAGCTTCTCCCCGCTCGGCGTCATCATGCAGCTCCTCGGCCGCGGCTCGACTCCCGTCAGTATCGACGAGCGCGTCATCAATACGCTCTATGACCGTATGACGGTCATCCAGCAGCGCGACTCGCGCATCATCTCCATTCTGGTGCGTTCGACCGATCCGCAGCTTGCCGCCGATATCGCCAACGCCGTGGCCGAAGCTCACGTCGCCCGCCGCGCGCAGCTCTCGCTCTCCGACACGGCCGAAGCCTCCGATTGGCTCCGTCAGGAGATCGAGCGCCTCCGTACCTCCGTCAGCGATGCCGAGGCTGCCGTCGCCAAATATCGCGTCGATAACGACCTCTATGTCGGTGCCAACAATACCAGCCTGCTCGATCAGCAGCTTTCCACCATCACCACCCAGATCACCTCGGCCCAGGAGCGCAAGAACACGGCGCAGTCGCGCGCCGCCGTTATTCGCGGTCTCCTCGAACGCGGGCAGCCCATCGAAAGCGTTGCTGACGCCCGCAATTCCGCCGTCGTGCAGCAGCTCAGCCAGGAAAAGGCCCGCCTGCAAGGCCAGCTCGCCCAGCTTTCCGCCACGCTCCTGTCGAACCATCCCAATATCCGCGCCCTCAACGCCCAGATCGGCGAGCTCGATAACCGCATCAACCAAGAGGGCTATCGCGTCGCCGCCGCCCTCGAAGCCGAAGCCCAGGTCGAAGCCGATCTTGAAGCCTCGCTCCAGGCCGACCTCGGCCGCTTCAAGCAAACCGCCTCCACCGCCACACAGGACACCGTCGCCCTCGATAGCCTCCAGCGCGAGGCCAAGGCCCAGCGCGACCTACTCGAATCCTACCTCTTGCGCTACAACGAGGCGTCCTCACGCGCCGATGCAGGCTCTGCGCTGCCCGACGTCCGCGTCGTCACCGAAGCCGCGCCCTCGGTCACCCCTGCCTTCCCGAAAACCGCGCTGATCCTCGCCGGCGTCGGCATCGTCACCTTTGCCGTGCAGTTCGGCGCCGTGGTCTTCGGCGAGCTGATGTCCGGCCGCGCCCTGCGCCCCATCGAGCCCTATGCCTGGGAACGCCCCCGCCGAGAAGAACTCGCCGTCGCCGCCCAGCCCGAACCTGTCGAGCCGCCCTACGAAGATGAGGCGGTCCACGAAGAAGCCGTTGCTGAGATCGAAGACGCGGTCGAAGCCGATCCCGTCTATGAAGAGCCGGCCCGACCCGCCGCCTTCGTCCATGTCGAACCCGATCCGGCACAGGCCGCCTCGGACAGCGCCCGTCGCCTGCTGCAGGAACTGGCCGACCGCCGCAACCAGCGCGACGCCGCCCGCGTCGCCATGGCATCGGCGCCGGAAGCCACCCCAGTCACCGTCACACCCATTCGTCCTCAGCCTCCGCGCCAGATCACCGGCATGGTCCGCTATGCCGACCTCGCCGCCGACCTTGTCCTCGGCAAAACCCACCTGCTGCTCCTCGCCGATCACGGCAATCGCGAACCCGCCCGCCGCATGGCCGATGCCCTCGCGGCCGATGGTCTCGCCAAGGGCCTCAGCGTCGTGCTCGTCGACGCTGGCAGCGGCCGCCCCGGCGATGCGCCTGGGCTCTCCGATCTCAGCACGGGCCAGGCCGGCTTTGGCGATGTCGTGCAAAAGTCCGCCGACCAGAGCTTTGCTGAAGTGGCCTGGGGGCAGGGCGATACGGTCGACCGCACCTCCGCCAAACCCTCCATTCTCATCGAAGCCCTCGGCGACATCTATGAAGTCGTGATCGTCCTCACCGGCCGCGTCGGCGCCCGCTCGACCCTGCCTGTTTTCGCCGATCTCGATGGCCGCGTGGTTCTCGTCACCAGCGAAGACGAAGACGCCGACACCGCCGAAACTCTACGCAAACAGCTCCTCCAAGCCGGCCTCCCGCGCGTCGAAATTTCCGCCCTGGAAGACGCGGTTGCGGCGTAGAAAGCGTGCCTTTGGCGTGTTCTAGCAAAAACCACCGTGCTGCCCTCGGGCTCGACCCGAGGGCCAGCTTGGGAGCCACCACATCAATGGATCTAAAATAGTGGCCCTCGGGTCGAGCCCGAGGGCAGCACGGAGACTGGGGAGGCAACGGGCCCTAGCCGTACCCTACTAAATTTTGAAAAAGCGCGAGATTGCCCAATGAAATACACCGCCATCCGCGCTGCCTTCGAACTGCTCTGGCTTTCCCGCCTGCCGGCCCTGTCCCGCGCTCTCTCCCGCTCCCGCGGCGTGATCTTCACCCTCCACCGCGTCCTGCCCGCAGACCCGCCGGCCTTCTCCCCCAATGCCATCCTGCAAATCCGCCCCGATTTCCTCGACTACACGATCGAGCGCGTCCGCGATCTCGGCATAGACATCGTCACCCTTGATGAAGCCATCGACCGCCTCGCATCCCCTAAAAAACCAAGACCCTTCGTCGTCCTCACCTTCGACGACGCCTATCGCGACAATCTCGAATACGCCCTGCCGATCCTCCTCCGCCACGAAGCCCCCTTCACGCTCTATGTGCCGACCGCCCTCGTCGACGGCGTGGGCGAAATCTGGTGGCAGGCCATCGAAGACATCATCGCCCGCCAGGAGGCCGTTGCCTTCACCGACAATGGCGAAGTCGAGTATGTCGACACATCAACCACCGCCCAGAAAAAGGACGCCTTCAACCGGCTCTATTGGCATCTACGCAAACTGCCCGAACCCGAGCGCCGCGCCTTCCTCGCCGAGTTCTGCCACAACTACGGCTACGACCTCGAAAAGCAGTGCCGCGACCTGATCATGAGCTGGCAGGAACTACGCCTCTTCGCCGGCGAGCAGCTTTGCACCGTCGGCGCCCACACCGTGCACCACTATGAATTGGCAAAGCTTCCGGAAGACGAAGCCCGCCAGGAAATGCTGCAATCGGTGGAAGTCATCCAGGCCCAGTTCGGCATCCGCCCCGAGCATTTTTCCTATCCCCTCGGCGGCCCGCTCTCCTGCGGTCCCCGAGAATTCGCTTTGGCAAAAGACCTGGGCTTCAAAACCGCCGTCACCACCCGCCCCGGTGGCCTCTACCCGCACCACCTCGAAAGCCTGACCGCGCTCCCCCGCGTCTCGCTCAACGGCCACTTCCAGGCCGAACGTTACGTCGACGTCTTCGCCAGCGGCGGCATTTTTACAGTTTTGGGCAAGCTGACGGGGTGAGGTTCGACGCTCTGGATTTTTGAATGCGTCGTCATTGCCGGGCTCGTCCCGGGCAATCCATCTCGCCTCCGCATGGACCACCGGGACAAGCCCGGTGGTGACGGAAACCGTAGTGCTGGGTCAAAGACCCTAAGCCCTCACATCCGGCTTCGCCATCCACCGGATAATCACCCCCGCCGGAAACACCCAACCCATCCCGGCCACCACAAAATAGGCAATCAGCACATACCAGGGCAGATCCGGCGGAAAGGTCAGATAGATTGAGGTCGCCAGGCTCGCCCAGATGAATATGGAGGCCACGCACAAAAGCGCGCCGATCAATTTGCGGTTGCGTTGGGTCATGTGCGGCATCTGGACTGTTGCGACTGGACGAGGGTGGCATTACCACTCCGCCAGCCCCATCGATACCGGAATATCGTCGTGACCACCCAGCACAATGCCGCACCCGGACAGA
This sequence comes from Devosia riboflavina, assembly GCF_000743575.1. Lineage (GTDB taxonomy): Bacteria > Pseudomonadota > Alphaproteobacteria > Rhizobiales > Devosiaceae > Devosia > Devosia riboflavina. The sequence continues at coordinate 316,283 of NZ_JQGC01000006.1, forward strand.
TCAGCTACGCGAGCGACCTTCTTCGTCCGGTCCGCATCTGGCTCTATGCCCTTGCTAGCTTTGTCCTGCTGATCGTCGTGGTCGGCGGTATCACGCGGCTAACGGAATCGGGTCTTTCCATCACCAGTTGGAAGCCGATTTCCGGCACTATCCCCCCGCTCAACGACGCCCAGTGGCAGGCCGAGTTCGAAGCCTATAAGCAAATTCCGCAATATTCGATCGTCCATTCCTGGATGGACATCAACGATTTCAAATACATCTTCTTCTGGGAGTGGTTTCACCGCCTCCTGGCGCGCACGCTGGGCCTGATCTTCATCGTCCCCTTCGTCATTTTCCTTTTCCAGAAGCGCCTCTCGCGCAATCTGGCCCTGCCTCTGTTCACCCTTTTCATTCTCGGGGGCTTCCAGGGCTTCCTCGGCTGGTGGATGGTCTCATCAGGTCTTTCCGAACTGACCTCCGTCTCCCAATATAGACTTGCGGCTCACCTCTGCGCTGCCTCGCTGCTCTTCGTCGCGCTCATCTATGTGGCGCGCAGCATCGAGCCCGGCCGCGTCCTCGGTCGCGTCAATCCCTGGCAGATGAACACCGCTATCATCCTGGGCGTATTATTGATTTTCCAGATCGGGGCAGGGGCCTTCGTCGCCGGTCTCGATGCCGGCATGGGCTACAACACCTGGCCGCTCATGGACGGCGCCATCATCCCCAAGGGCCTCTTCGTTATGGACCCCGCATGGCGCAACCTCTTCGAAAACGCCCTGACGGTGCAGTTTATCCACCGTGGCATCGCCTATGTTATAGTGGCTTACGTCGCCTACCTGATCTGGCGCCGCTCCAAGGATGGCGGTTTCGGCGGCGTCCACGGCTGGCTCCCGCGCCTTGGCACCCTGGTGCTAATCCAAGTCGGCCTCGGCATCGCTACCCTCCTCGCCAGCGTGCCGATTTCCCTGGCCGTCGGCCACCAGTCCTTGGCCTTCATGCTCGCCGGCGCCACCGCCGCCTATATCGCCGACATGCGTCGAGTGCGGTAATATAATACCGCATTCACAAGTCATTGAAATTACAGTGCTTTTTAAAGGTGCTTGACGGCTTCCAGAATCCCCCTTAGAGACCCCTCCGAAACCTGTGATCCGTCCTTTGGATGGGGTCACAAACCAGAGTTTTCTAGGGATTTCAACAATGACCACTTACTCGGCAAAACCGAGCGAGATCGAAAAGAAGTGGATCCTCATCGACGCCGAAGGGCTTGTCGTGGGTCGTCTCGCTTCGATCATTGCTTCGCGCCTGCGCGGCAAGCACAAGGCCACCTTCACGCCTCATATGGACATGGGTGACAACATCGTCGTCATCAATGCCGAGAAGGTGAAGCTGACCGGCCGCAAGCTCGACCAGCACCGCTTCTACTGGCACACCGGCTTTGCCGGCGGCATCAAGGACCGCACCGCTCGCGAACTGCTGGAAGGCCGTTTCCCGAGCCGCGTCCTCGAAAACGCCGTGCGTCGCATGATGCCGGGCGGCCCGCTGACCCGCGCCCAGCTCAAGAACCTCCGCGTTTACGCCGGTTCCGAGCACCCCCACGAAGCGCAGAACCCGAGCAAGCTCGACGTCGCTGCCATGAACACCAAGAACGTCCGGGTGAAGTAATATGGCTGAAACCATCAACTCTCTCGAAGCCCTGGGCACTTCCGCTGCTGCTCCCGCTGCCTCCTCGGCTCCGGTTCATGTGCAGAAGCTCGACTCCCTCGGCCGCGCCTATGCCACCGGCAAGCGCAAGAACGCCGTCGCTCGCGTCTGGATCAAGCCGGGCAAGGGCAAGGTGACCGTGAACGGCCGCGAATTCGCGACCTATTTCGCTCGCCCGGTTCTCCAGCTCATCGTCAAGCAGCCGATCGTCGCCACCGACCGTCTCGACCAGTACGACGTCAACGTCACCGTTGCCGGTGGTGGTCTCTCGGGTCAGGCCGGTGCCGTTCGTCACGGCATCTCCAAGGCGCTGAACTACTTCGAGCCGGGCCTGCGCCCGATCCTCAAGAAGGGTGGCTTCCTGACCCGCGACAGCCGCGTCGTCGAACGTAAGAAGTACGGCAAGGCCAAGGCCCGCCGCTCCTTCCAGTTCTCGAAGCGCTAAGCTTCACACCACAATTCTTGGAAAGGGCCGGGCAACCGGCCCTTTTCTTTTGCCCGGTTCGACCTACATGGCCTGGGTGTGCCATTGAGGCTTTCACTCTCTCGATTGTCACCCCGGCGCAGGCCGGGGCCCATCCTGAGATCTCAAGTTGGGCCCCGGCCTGCGCCGGGGTGACATCCATTGGTTGGGAAGATGTCTGAACAACACGTGCAGCAAAGCATCATGCCCAGCCTCATCACCCGCTTTCATCTGCTGATCTTTTCCGTGACGCTGTCGATCACGGCCGTCGCGATCCTGCGCATACCAGCCGATTTCATGTTCCCCGCCCACTGGCACGGCTCCAATGCCGACTGGCTCTGGCCACGCGACACGGCTCTGGCCATCGCGCCGTCCATTCAGGCCGTCCTGCTGCTCACCTTCTTCGTCCTCGGCCACGCCCTGACGCGCAATCACATGGCAAAAGTCCGGCACATTCTCGATCCCGCCCTTAGCCTCTCCCTAGCCGTGCCCGCCGCCTATCAGTTCGGCCTCCTCTTCATGGGCATAGGCTCCGACCTCGACCTCATTCGCGGTCTCGGCTTCCTCTTCGCCGCAGCCCTCATCCTTCTCGGCCTCGTCTTCTTCCACGCCGAGCGCCACAGCTATGGCGGCCTGCGCATGCCTTGGCCGATCGCTTCCGATCAATCCTGGCTCCTGGTTCATCGCATCAGTGGGATTGCCGCGCTGCTTGCCGGCGCGGCTGTTGCAGCACTCTCCTGGCTCGATGCCGGCCCCGGCATTCTGGCACTGGCTTTTGCCCTGAGTCTCCTCGGCTTGCCGCTCTTTGCCGGCCTCGTGACTCTGGCCTTAAACCGCGCCTGACAACTTCTATTCTCTCTTTCCGCAATCAGAATGAGAAAATTCTTCTAATGCGGCGAGAAATGGAACGACATGCGCTGCGGCAAAACTGTGGCGGGCGTATGGTCTGGTCAATCTGCAGGCACAATGCTCAAGCGATGGGCAACGAACCCGCCAGCCGAAAGGTCACCTAATGTCTCCCACTTCCGTAGCCGCGGCGCGCGCTCCCAAGGCGCCCAAGCCGTTTTATGCCAATTTCGGCTTCCAGGTCCTCGCGGCCATGGTCATCGGCCTCGTTCTGGGCTTCATCGCCCGCAATATGGGCCCCGATGCAGCCGGCCAAGCCAATTGGCTGACCCAGACCCTCGCCACGGTCGGCTCGTCCTTCGTGTCGCTGCTGCGCGCACTGGTGCCGGTACTGGTCTTCACCGCCATCGTTGCCTCTATCGCCAACCTGCGCGAACTCAACAATGCGGCCAAGCTCGTCTGGCAGACCCTTCTCTGGTTCGCCATCACCGCGCTGATTGCCGTCGTCATCGGCATCGCCCTCGGCCTGATCATTCAGCCCGGCCTCAATACCGAAGTCGCCGCGGAAGCTGCCAAGGCGCCGTCTTCGACTGGTTCCTGGCTCGATTTCCTCAAGGGCCTGATCCCCTCCAACATTCTCGGCCTCCAGGCTTCGACCCGCGTCAGCGATAGCGGCGCCTCGACCAGCCTCAGCTTCAACGTGCTGCAGATCCTCGTGATCTCGATTGTCGTCGGCATCGCCGCCCTGCGCGTCGGCCCCGCCGCCGACCCATTCATCGCCTTCACCCGCTCGTTCCTGAAGGTCATCCACAAGGTCCTGTGGTGGGTGATCCGCCTGACGCCCATCGGCACCATTGGCCTCCTCGGCAATGCCGTGGCCGTCTATGGCTGGGATGCGCTGGCTCAGCTCGGCTGGTACTCTGCCGCCATCTATATCGGCCTCGCCATCGTGCTCTTCGTGGTTTACCCGGTCCTGCTCCAGGTCAATGGCCTCAACCCGATCCGCTATTTCCAGAGCGCTTGGCCGGCTATCCAGCTCGCCTTCGTGTCGCGTTCCTCCATCGGCACCCTGCCGGTCACCGAACGCATCACCGAGCAGAACCTCGGCGTGCCGCGTGAATATGCCGCCTTCGCCGTGCCGCTCGGCGCCACCACCAAGATGGACGGCTGCGCCTCGATCTATCCGGCAATCTCGGCCATCTTCGTCGCGCAGTTCTTCGGCATCTCCCTCGGCATCGAGCACTACCTGCTCATCGCCTTCGTGGCCGTCATCGGCTCGGCCGCTACGGCTGGTCTCACCGGCGCCACGGTCATGCTGACCCTGACCCTGTCCACGCTCGGCCTGCCGCTCGAAGGTGTTGGTCTGCTGCTTGCCGTCGATCCGATCCTCGACATGGGCCGCACCGCCGTCAACGTCGCCGGCCAGGCCCTGATCCCCACCATCGTCGCCAAGCGCGAAGGTATCCTCGATCAGGCCACCTACGACCGTGGCGAGAGCATCGAAGCCCTCGACGACGCCCAGGCCGTCCCGGCGCAATAAGCGTCGCAACATGAATGTCGAAAGGGGGAGGCGTTGCCTCCCCCTTTTGTTTTGCAGTGCCCAATCCTTCGTCTTGACTCTAATTAGCAAAAACACTAATTAGAAAAACATCGAAGGAGGACGCCGTGGGCATCAATGCCGTCTTTGAAGCTTTGTCGCATCCGGTGCGGCGCAAGGTTTTGGCGCTGCTGAAATCGGGGCCCAAAAGCGCCGGCGAGCTGGCCGATCATTTTGAGCTCAGCCGCCCCACGCTGTCCGTTCACTTCGCCAAGTTGAAAGAGGCCGATCTGGTCGCCGTCGAGCGTCAGGGCACGAGCCTCATTTATCACCTCAACACATCGGTCCTCGAGCAGGCGCTCGCCGATGTCCTTTCGCTGCGGGAAGAAAAATGAACCAGTTGCGTCTCGTCGGTCCCTTCGCTCTCGTCTCCGCCGCCATCCTCGCTGCCGCGACCATCGCCGGCTATGTCATGGTCCCGCCCGAAACTCTGATGCCGGTCCACTGGGGACCGGATGGCACGGCCGACGGCTTTTTGCCGCGCAATCTGGCCCTCCTCATGCCACCCGTCATCCTGGCAGCGCTCTGGCTGATCTTTGCCTTGGTGCTGAAGCGGGGAGGGGAGGTTGACCGCGCCCGCCAGGGGCTTCGCGCCGCCTTCGCCGGCATTGGCATGCTCATGGCGGTCATCCAGCTAGCCACCATCGCCATAGCCCTCGGCTATCCCGTCGATATGATCCGCGTCATAGCCTTCTGCGTGGGCCTGTTGTTCATCGGCCTCGGCAATGTCATGCCAAAGTCCCAACCCAATAGCTATGCCGGCTTCCGCCTGCGCTGGACACTCGAAAGCCCGGCCACTTGGGTCGCCACCAACCGCTTTACCGGCACGCTCATGATGCTCGGCGGCGTGGTCCTCGCCATCGCGGCCTTGCTCGTCGCCGAACCGCTTTGGCTCCTCGCGCTCATCGTGCTATGCACCGCCGCTCCGAGCCTTGCCGGCATTATCTACAGCTACCGCTTCGCCCAGCGCGAGAGTGAAACACGGCCGCTTTGACGCCGTCTTTGCCCGCTAGGTCGGCAAGCAAACCATTGGGTAGGAACGAAATGACTCGATCGCGCAACGCCTGGGACAGTCGGCGTACAGTGGTTGCCCTGGGCATGGTTTCCAATGTCATCGGGGCGCTCGCCGCAGCCGGTGCGGCGATTGCCGCCTGGCTCACCACCATGAATCATTCCGACCTGACGCAATGGGCGCTGATCCTTGCCGGCATTGGCGGCGTCTTCGTCGCCAAGGGTTCGGTCATTCTCGCGATTGCGGAAAGCCGTCCCTATGCCCCGCAGGATGGCGTGCCGGAACTGGAGCGACGCCTGAGCGCCCTCGAAAATCGCCTGTCGGCACGCAATTCGGGTGTCGTGGAGCGTATCGAACAACTCGAAGCCGAAATAGCGCGCCTCCGCGTTCGCGGCTGAAAGCGCGCTAGACGGCCTTCTTGAGCGAAAGCTTCTTGGCCTTCGATTTCCGTGCGACCTTGGCGGCCTTGGGCACGAAATTGGTCATGACCCGCTCGATCACCTTGATCGCCTTGTCCGTGCCATCCTCGCTACGCAGCTTTTCGGCTACGAGCGTGGCATTGCGTCGGTAGGATTCGTTGCTGTTGAGGTCCGCCAGCGCCTCGGCCAGCAGCTCCGCCGTCAGCTTTCGCAGCCGGATGGGCTTGGGCCCACACCCCAATTCATAGACACGCCGCCCCCAATAGGGCTGGTCCATGGCCTGCGGCACCACAAAGCTCGGGCGCCCCAGATGCAGACCCGCCGAGGTCGTGCCGGCCCCGCCATGGTGCACCACGGCGCTCACATAGCGGAAGAGCCGGTCATGCGGCGCCTTTTCGATCGGGAAAATCGTATCGGGCAGGTCGCGCGGGTCGATGCCGCCCCAACCGCGCGCCACGACGGCACGTCCGCCCCAAAGCTCCACGGCTTCCTTGAGGATACGTGTATTGCGCTCCGCCCCGAACGGCATCGAGCCAAACCCGATATAAACCGGTGCCTCGCCCGCCGAAAGAAACGCTTCGAACTCGGGCGTCGGCTCCCAGTGGCTGCGATCCCGCAGGTTCCAATAGCCGGTCACCAGCGCCGTGCGCGGCCAATCGCGCGGACGCGGGCTCACGGCCGTCGAATAGGCATAAAGCGTCGTCAGCGGCGAACCGTCGGTATTGGTGAAAACGCCACCCATATTCCGCGCTTCGAGCCCCATCAGCTCGCGGCGCAGCCGGTTGCGCGGCAGGTTCCAATAGGCCTGCTGCATGGTCGCGGCGGTATAGGAGAGCTTGTTCAGCGTCGGCCCGAGATCGTCGGCCACGTAATACATTGAAAGCGGAAATTCGGTCGTCGAGTTGAGCGGCTGCAGCGCCGTCATGATCGCCGGCACCTTCAAGGCCTCGGCAATGTCGATGCCAAAGCTCGTGTTCATATTGACCACGATGGCCTCGGCACCCTGGCACATGCGCCATGCCGCCCGCGCCGCCGTATCGACGATCTGCTGGCCTTGCCGGAGCAGGGAAGGGCCATTGATGAGCATGGACGTGCTCATCGCATTTTCGAAGCGCGATTCCTTGAGGAAGGACTGGATCGAGGGTCCCAGCGAATGAAACTCAAGCCCATAAAGGCCGACGAGGTCCTCGAACTCTTCGGTGGCGCCCAGGGCCACGGCATAGCCGCGCTCCTGCAGAGCCAGCGCAAGCCCGATATAGGGTTGGACGTCGCCTTGCGTGCCGATCGTCACCAGGGCAATGCGCTTCAAGTGTGGAACCTCATCATACGCCGCTCTTGCCCGAAGGTTGTTCCGCTTCGAGCCATTTACAAGACCTTGCGGAGGAATTATGAACGGCCTGTCGATTGTTGCATTTCTTACAAAAACGACCTTCGAAGGGCAAGAGACATGGTGTCTCCATTCACTGTTGCATTGGTTCGAGCACGGCTCGCCGGCATGGTGATTGCTATTGCCGCCGCCGACGCCTTCGCGGCGGCAAGCGCCCGATAGCTCTTCCCGCGTGGCCACGGCGTGGCCGGGAAGAGCCGAATAGATCGTTACGGCCCCAAAAGGGTCCTTTTAACCCCTTCAAAACCATAATTCCGCGATAATCGGCGCCGCATCATGGCGCAGCGCCCACCGCGCGTCGCGACAGTTCAGGGTCTCAAAAGAGACCTTCCGAGGAATCAAATGAGCGAAGTTTTTCATCGCATCCGCCGCCTGCCGCCCTACGTGTTTGCCCATATCGATCCGATCAAGGCCAAGGCACGCGCCGAAGGGGTCGACATTATCGACCTCGGCATGGGCAACCCCGATATGCCGACGCCCGAGCATATCGTGGCGAAGCTCCAGGAAACGGTGAAGGACCCGCGCACCCACCGCTATTCGACCTCCCGCGGCATTCCGGGCCTGCGAAAAGCCCAGGCAAGCTATTATGGCCGCCGCTTTGGCGTGAAGCTGAATCCCGATACCCAGGTCGTCGCGACCCTGGGTTCGAAGGAAGGCTTTGCCAATATGGCCTCGGCCATCACCGCCCCAGGTGATGTGGTGCTCGTGCCCAATCCGACTTATCCGATCCATTCCTTCGGCTTCATCATGTCGGGCGGCGTCGTCCGCTCCATGCCGGCCGATCCGGGCGAGGATTTCATGCGCGCGCTCGATCGCGGCGTGCGCCATTCGATCCCGAAACCCATTGCCCTGGTACTGAATTACCCAGCCAATCCAACCGCTTACACCGCCGATCTCGATTTCTACACCGAGGTCGTCAAATACTGTAAGCAGCATGATATCTTCATTCTTTCCGATCTCGCCTATTCCGAGATCTATTTCGACGAGAACAACCCGCCGCCCTCCGTGCTGCAGGTTCCGGGCGCCATCGACATCACGGTGGAATTCACTTCGATGTCCAAAACCTATTCGATGCCCGGCTGGCGCGTCGGCTTCGCCGTCGGCAACGAGCGCCTGATCGCAGCCCTGGCCCGCGTAAAATCCTACCTCGACTACGGCGCCTTCACGCCGATCCAGGTCGCAGCCGTCGCCGCCCTCAATGGCTCGGACGACGTCATCGACGAAGTGCGCAAGGTCTATAAGCACCGCCGCGACGTCATGGTCGAAAGCTTCGGCCGTTCCGGCTGGGACATTCCCGTGCCGCAGGCAACCATGTTCGCCTGGGCTCCGATCCCGGCCCAGTTCGCCCATCTCGGCTCGCTCGAATTCGCAAAACTCCTCATCCAGGAAACCGGCGTCGGCGTCGCTCCGGGCGTCGGCTTCGGCGAATATGGCGACCAGTACATCCGCCTCGCCTTCGTCGAAAACGAACAGCGCATCCGTCAGGCCGCCCGCAACATCAAGAAGCTGCTCGGCGGCAAGGGCGACCAGAGCAATATCGTGCCACTGGCCTCGGCCACGAAGTAATTTGCGCTTCGAGGGGGCGGCTTCCGCCTCCTCGAAACTCCGGGATAAAAGCGTGGACGCAAATCTGAGCGCCGCAATGCAATGCGGCTACTACGATAGAGGCGTCTGCCACTCGTGCACCTTCATGGGCACGCCCTATGACGCCCAGCTTCGCTCCAAGCAGGAGCACGCCCAAAGCCTGCTCGCCGCTTGGCCGGATGCCGTCTGGCTCCCGCCCATGGCCAACCGCCCCGAAGCCTTCCGCAACAAGGCCAAGATGGTGGTCGGCGGGACGCCCGAAGCACCCACCCTCGGCATCCTCGATGCAACCCAGCACGGCGTCGATCTCAGCGGCTGCGGCATCCTTACCTCAGGGCTACGCGCGGCCTTCGAGCCCATCAAGACCTTCATCTCCCGCGCCCGCATCACGCCCTATGACGTTCCCGCCCGTCGCGGAGAACTCAAATATGTCCTTCTGACCGAATCCGCCGATGGCGAACTGATGCTGCGCTTCGTACTGCGCTCCACCGAAGCCCTCACCCGCACGCAAAAGCATCTGCCAGACCTGCTGGCCGATCTCCCACAAATCACCGTCGCCACCGCCAATATCCTGCCTGAGCATAAGGCCGTCCTCGAAGGCGACGAAGAAATCATGCTCAGCGGCAGCGAAACCTTGCCCATGCGTCTCGGCGATCGCGTCCTGCACCTGCGTCCCGCCAGCTTTTTCCAGACCAACACCGAAATCGCCCGGGGCCTTTACCTCCAGGCACAGGAGTGGGCGGACGAAGTCGGCGCCCGCTCGATCTGGGACCTTTATTGCGGGGTAGGGGGCTTCGCCCTCCATGTCGCCGCGCCCGGCCGGCGCGTCCACGGCATTGAGCTTAGCGAGCCCGCAGTAGAATCCGCCCGCCTCAGCGCCGCCGAAGCCGGCCTCGATGACGTAACCTTTGCAGCAGGCGACGCGACCGCCCTCGTCGCCGGCGAAGCGCCCGACACCATCATCGTCAACCCGCCGCGCCGCGGCCTCGGCGACCGGCTTTGCCAGACGCTCGAAACCTCGGGCGCGGAGACCATCATCTACTCAAGCTGCAACGCGGTCACCCTTGCCCGCGACATCGCGGCCATGCCCGCCTATGAGCCACGGTCGGTCCGCCTGTTCGACATGTTCCCCCAGACCGACCACTACGAAGTCATGGTTCTGCTGACCCGTCGCCCGACTTCAGGCTGAGGCAAACCACCAAATATTACATGACATCAGAAATCACCTTTTGTATGGAGAAGCACTTCCACACAGAAGGTGATCTATGATCCTCCGTTCGCTGGTTTTCGCCGCTCTTGTGGCCACATCGCCCACAATGGCGCTGGCCCAAAGCTTCCCCGTCACGCTCGAGCATGCCTGGGGCGAAACGACCATCGACGCCGAGCCCAAGCGGATCGTCACCTGGGGCTGGGGCAATGAAGACGCCGTCCTCGCCCTCGGCGTCACGCCCGTCGGCATTCCCTTCCACGCCTATGGCGGCGGCGAAGACGGCATCAAGCCCTGGATCGAAGAAGCGCTCGCCAAGGTCGAGGGCGACAAGCCGACCGTGCTCGAAAACGGCTCCGAGCCCCCCTTCGAACAGATCGCCGCGCTCGAGCCCGACCTGATCCTCGCCGTCTTCTCCGGCATCACCGAAGAGCAATACGCGCTGTTCTCCGCCATCGCCCCAACCATCGCCTATAGCGGCGATGCGTGGTCCACGCCGTGGCAGGAGGTCACGACGACAATCGGCAAGGCACTGGGCAAGGCCGACGAAGCCGAGGCTCTCGTTGCCGAAACCACTACCTGGCTCGAAAGCGAAGTCGCAAAACACCCCGCGCTCAAGGAAATCACCTTCGCCAGCGCCAATGACTACGACGGCTCGATCGCCGTCTACGCGCCGCTCGATGCGCGCATGAAATTCCTCACCGATCTCGGCATGACCCTCGATCCCAGCGTCGCCGAGAACGCGCCCGACGACGGCGCCTTCTACTATTCCCTCAGCTACGAACTCTTCGACAATCTGAAGGGCGATATCTTCGTCACCTATTATGAAGAGCAGTCCGCGCTCGACGAATGGCTCGCAAAATCCTATGCGGCCAATTATCCCCCCATCGTCAATGGCGGCCTCGCCGCCCTGGTCGGCACCGAGAATGTCGCCGCCGTTTCCCCGCCGAGCGTCCTGTCCCTGCATTGGGGTTTCCCGACCTATCTCGATGTTCTGGCCTCGGCCGCCGAGAAGGTCACCGGCCAGTAGCCGACCTCATCAGACAACGGCGGCGAGACAGCCGCAGCCAAGGAGAAATTATATGCGTTCCCTCACCTGGGCTCTGACCCTCGCCGCCACCATGGCAGTTTCCGCACCGGCCTTCGCCGCCGACACTTTCCCGGTTACCATCGAACACGCCCTCGGCTCGACGACCATCGAAACCAAGCCCGAACGCGTCGTCACCTGGGGCTGGTCGGCCCAGGACGTAGTGATCGATCTCGGCGTCGCCCCGGTCGGCATTCCCTTCTTTGCCTATGCCGGCGGCGAAGATGGCCTCCTTCCGTGGACCGAAGCTGCCCTCGCCGAGCATGGCTTTCCGACGCCCACCATCCTGCCAAACGTCACCGAGCCGCCGATCGAAGCTATCGCGGCTCTCGCGCCCGACGTGATCATCGCGCCCTATTCGGGCCTGACGCCGGACGAATACGCGCTCCTGAGCAATATCGCCCCCGTCGTCGCCTATCCCGACAAGCCATGGTTTGCCGGCTGGCAGGATGTCGTCACGCTCACCGGCAAGGCGCTCGGCCTTTCCGCCGAGGCCGATAAGCTCGTCGCCGACACCCAGGCCTTCCTCGAAGCCGAAATCGCCAAATACCCCGATGCCCAGGGCACGGTCTTCGCCAATGTCGTCAACCGCAATGACGGCCAGGTTTCCGTGCGCCTCGAAGGCGATCCGCGCGTCCAACTCTTCGTCGATATCGGCCTCGTCTCCGCCCACGAGCCGAGCGAAGCCATCCCCAACGATACCGGCATTTCCTATTTCGTCAGCTACGAGAACTTTGACAAAATCCCCGCCGACATGCTGCTGAGCTTCTTCAATGACCAGAAGTCGGCCGACGAGTTCTTCGGCATGGACCTGATCAAGCTCTCTCCGCTTGTCGCCAAGGCAGCCTATACCAAGCTTGTCGGCGACGAGATCACCATGGCCGTCAGCGGCGCCGTCACCCCGGTTTCCCTCCGCTGGGGCTTCCCCCAGGTCGCAGCCGAAGTCGGCCGTGCCGCCACTGCCGCCAAATCGCAGTAATCCCTCGCGAAAGCACGCCTAACAACTGCCTGGTCGTCAAAATGCCTATTGACGGCTAGGCAAGTTCCTATGCACATGTCGCGCACCATGAGCGATATCCAGTCTTTCCGCCAATCCGTCGAATCTTTCATCTCCGCCCGCGGTTGGACGCCCACCCGTTTCGGCCGCATTGTCGCCGGCGATCCGCTCTTCGTCTTCGACCTGCGCGATGGCCGCGAGCCGCGCAGCGAAACGCGCGCGCGCATCCTCAAGGCCATGACCGAATTCGGCGAAACGGAAACCCAGACGCCGCTCCGCATCGGCGTTGCAGGCCTGGGCAATGTCGGCGCCACGCTCGTGCGCATCCTCCAGAAAGACGGCGCCGAGCTCAATAAAAAGCTCGGCCGCCAATTGCAGGTGACCGCCGTTGCCGCGCGCTCGCGTTCCCGCGACCGCGGCATTGATATTTCTGGGCTCGAGTGGTTCGACGATCCGGTCGCCTTGGCCAAGTCCGACAGCATCGATCTCTTCGTCGAACTCATCGGCGGCGAAGATGGCCCGGCCTTCGCCGCGGTCAAATCCGCCCTCGAAATCGGCCGCCCCGTCGTCACCGCCAACAAGGCGCTCCTCGCCAAGCACGGCGTCCTGCTGGCAAAACTCGCTGAAGAATCCGGTGCCCAGCTAGGCTTCGAAGCGGCCGTGGCTGGCGGTATTCCCGTCATCAAGACCCTTCGTGAAGGCCTCGGCTCCGCCCGCATCGCCAAGGTTTTTGGCATCATGAACGGCACCTGCAATTACATCCTGACGCGCATGGGCAATGAAGGCATCACCTTCGCCGATTGCCTTAAGGACGCGCAGGCATTGGGCTATGCCGAAGCCGACCCGACCTTCGACGTTGAAGGTTTCGATACCGCCCACAAGCTCTCGATCCTCGCCACCCTCTGCTTCGGCTACGAGATCGCGCCCGACAAGATGCGCATCGAAGGCATTTCGCGCATCAGCCAGCACGACATCCAGGTCGCCGCCGATCTCGGCTACAAGATAAAACTCCTCGGCATTGCCGAACGCACCGAAAACGGCATCGAGCAGCGCGTCCATCCCACCTTCGTGCCCAAGGGCTCGGCCATTGCCGGCGTCGATGGCGTCATGAACGCGGTGGCGCTCGAAACCGACCACGTCCACGAACTGCTGCTCGCAGGCCCCGGTGCCGGTGGTCCGCCCACGGCCTCCTCGGTTCTCTCCGACATCCTCGACATCGCCCGCGGCACCCGCGTGCCCCCGCTTGGCGTTCCGAGCGACGAGCTTCTGCCCTATCGCGAGGCGCCGGCTCGCGCCCATGAAGGCGGCTTCTATATCCGTCTCGCCGCCAAGGATGTGCCCGGCGCGCTCGCCGCCATCACCACCCGCATGGGCGAGAAGTCGATTTCAATCGATTCGGTCATTCAGCGCTCCGACCTCGCTGCCAAGGCCATCGCCCCCGATGGCTCGCCTTCACGCACCGTTGTGATGATTACCCAACAGACTTTGGAATCATCCGTGCGCGAAGCGCTTGCGCAAATCGCTGCGGACGGCTTCATAGTCGGCGAACCGCAACTCATTCGCATTGAGAAGCTCTGACACCCTCCCGGTGCCAGGCACCGGGAGAGAAAATGAAGCTCAGCAAGGCCGATGACGGCAGATCGCCGGCACACCTCCATCGCTCGCTGACCCTCGAAATGGTGCGCGTCACCGAGCGCGCTGCCATCGCGGCCGCTGAATGGCGCGGCAAGGGCGACGAAAAAGCCGCCGACGAGGCGTCCGTAAAAGCCATGCGGGCCGAACTCGACCGCGTCTCCATCGCCGGCCGCATCGTCATCGGCGAGGGCGAGGAATTCGAGTGCGATGATCTCTATGTCGGCCAACCCGCCGGTACCGGCGAAGGCCCCGAAGTCGACATCGCCGTCGATCCCCTCGAAGGCGTCACCCTCTGCGCCAAGAACCAGCCAGACTCGCTCGTCGTCCTCGCCATGGCCGAGCGCGGCGGCCTCTTGAACGTTGCCCGCAACGTCTACATGCACAAGATCGCCATCGGCGCCGAATATCCCGCCGATACTGTAAGCATCGAGTGGTCCGCCACGGAGAACGTGAAAGCCCTGGCTAAGACCAAGGGCGTCCCCGTCTCCGAAATCACCGCCATCGTCCTCGATCGTCCGCGCCATGCCGGCCTCCTCGAAGAACTCCGCATGGCCGGTGTCTCGGTAAAACTTCTGAGCGACGGCGACATCGCCGGCGTCATCCATGCGGTCAACACCGAAGATACCGGCGTCGATATCTATCTCGGCTCCGGCGGCGCCCCCGAAGGCGTCCTCGCCGCCGCGGCCCTCCGCTGCATCGGCGGCCAGATGCAGGGCAAACTCATCCTCGACACACCCGACAAGCGCAGCCGCGCCCGCGAAATGGGCATCACCGATGCCAACCGCGTCTACAATGTCGGCGACCTCGCCTCCGGCGACGTCCTTTTCTCCGCCACCGGCATCACCGATGGCTCCCTTATCGAAGGCGTAAAACTCCGCCGCCAATGGGTCGAAACCTCCACCGTTGTCATGCGCTCCTGGAGCCAGACTACCCGCTGGATCAAGGCAAGGCACGCGCGGTAGTTTGGCGGCCTCTTGGGCGCCCCCACCCTTAATCCCTCCCCACAAGGGGGAGGGAGACGATGGAACCGAGACATTTCAGCCTGCGCCTCCCTCCCCCTTGTGGGGAGGGAACGAGGGTGGGGGAGGAGAGCCACGAAGACCGAGATGGTCCCCGTCGCTACTTCCCCTCGCTCACCTCAAAAAACCGCGACCCCACCCGCGCTCCCCGCCACGCCGCCATCACCCTCTCCGCATTCTCCTCGACCCCGTCGCCCGTCTGTAATTCCAGATCATACGCGCGACCCTCATGGATCGTCAGCGCATCCTGTTCCGCGCTGCCGACCGGCCGATCCCCCCGCGCCAATTCCCGCCGATTGAGTTCCTCCACCGGACAATGCAGCGCCACGAACAGCACATCGAATGGCCGAAACAGTTCCGCCAGATCGCCCTGCCAGCCCGGCGTATCCAATATATGCTCGACGATGAGATTGTTCCCCGCCGCCGCATAGGCGGCCAGCGACGCATGGTATCCGGCAAAGAACGGCGCCCGCATCTCGCGCCATTTGAAATCGCCCGCTTTCACCCGCGCCAGCGGCAACACGCCCGAGTCGCGTAGATGATCGATGGAAATATGCCAGAACGGCCGTTCGATCCGATCCTGTACCATGCGCGCCAGTGTGGATTTGCCGCTGCTCGACGCACCGTGCAGGAAAATGATGCTCGTTTTGCCCGCCATCGGTCGCCCCTCAATTGCCCGGCGCAACAAGCATGCGCGCACAACCCGCGGCAACCCCTTTCCCCTCTGCGCTAAATCGCCTAACACCAGCCCATGCTGGAAACGCGCCGCAACTTCCTTGATGTCACCCAGTCGGTCCTCGGCCGCGCCTGGGTCGATCGTCTGGACGCATCGGGCGCGCGTATGGCCACGGCCATCGCCCAGCGTGCCGGCGTTTCAGATATCCTGTCGCGAATCCTCGCGGGCAGGGGCGTCGACATCGATAGCGCGCAAGCCTATCTCGAGCCCACCATCCGCAACCTGATGCCCGATCCCTCGACGCTGACGGCCATGGATGACCTCTCCGACCGCCTCGCCCGCGCCATCGCCGACAACGAGTCCATCGCCCTTTTCGGCGATTATGACGTCGATGGCGCCAGCTCCTGCGCCCTGATGGTCCGGTATCTCGCCCATTTCGGCCTCACCCCGCAGGTGCATATCCCCGATCGCATCTTCGAAGGCTATGGCCCCAATATCGCTGCGATGGACAAGCTGATCGATGCCGGCGCCTCGCTCATCATCACGCTCGACTGCGGCACCACCAGCGATGGTCCCATCGCCCATGCCCGATCCCGCGGCGTCGATGTCCTGGTCATCGACCACCACCTTTCCGACCGCGACCTCCCGCCCGCCACGGCCCTGGTCAATCCCAATCGCCCCGACGACATTTCCGGCCTCGGCTATCTCTGCGCCGCCGGCGTCACCTTCATGGTTCTGGTCGCCGTAAACCGCACCCTGCGCCAGCGCGGCGATACCGGCCTGCCCGATCTCCTGAAACTGCTCGACATCGTCGCCCTCGGCACCGTCTGCGACGTCGTGCCCCTCGTCGGCCTCAACCGCGCCTTCGTGCTGCGCGGCCTCGAAGTCGCCCGCCGCGGCGATAATCAGGGCATGGCCGCGCTAGCCCTCGCCTCGCGCGTCAGCGGCCCGCTCAATCCCTATCACCTCGGCTACCTCATCGGCCCCCGCATCAATGCCGGCGGCCGTATCGGCAACGCCGCCCTCGGCACCCAGCTCCTCGCGCTCGATGACGAGCACCAGGCCCTCGTCATCGCCGCAAAGCTCGATGAGCTGAATACCGAACGCCAGCGCATCGAAGTCGAAGCCGTCGAGGAAGCAACATCTGTCGCCGCTGCCGAAATCGGGGCAGGCGAGGGGCCTCCGGTTCTCGTGCTCGCCTCGGCCAATTGGCATCCCGGCATCGTCGGCCTCGTCGCCGCGCGCCTCAAGGAGCGTTTCGATCGCCCGGCCTTCGCCATCGCCCTCCACCCCGATGGCACGGGGACAGGCTCCGGCCGTTCCGTGCCCGGTGTCGATCTCGGCAGCGCCGTCATCGCCGCCGTCGAAGCCGGCCTCGTGCCCAAGGGTGGTGGCCACGCCATGGCCGCCGGCGTCACCCTCCGCCCTGGCGATCTCGGCCCCTTCCGCTCCTTCATTTCCGACCAGTTAAGCAACAGCGTCACCACCGCCCGCGCCGCCTCGGCCCTAAAGGTCGACGCCGCCCTCACAGCCCGCGGCGCCACTGTCGACCTGCTTCATACCATCGAAAAAGCCGGTCCCTTCGGTTCCGGCAATCCCGGCCCGGTCTTCGCCTTCCCGTCTCACCGGGCGCGTTTCGCCCAAGTGGTCGGCAAGGGTGGCCATGTCAGCTTCACCCTCGCCTCCGACGATGGTGCGAAGCTGAAAGCCATCGCCTTCCGCGCCGCCGGCACGCCCCTCGGCGACATCCTGCTGCGCGATGGCGAACAGCCCCTGCATTTCGCCGGCAGCCTCTCGCTCGATCATTATCAGGGCCGCGAACAGATCCAGTTCCGCCTTACCGATGTCGCGCGCATTCCGCGGTAAGAAGGAAACTCTATCTGATCCAACGCGTTACTCACCCCGTAGTCGGTATGAGACTACGGGGGAAACAGCGACGTGCGTGCTTCATTCAGTGCTTTCGCCAAAATCGGGAGCCCAGGCCTTTCATCGGCTTGGCTCGGTTCCCGGAATCATTTTTTCAACGATCCTCGCGAGCATCTCGCTCCCTTTGGCCCGTGTTCCGCCGGCCTCGCAGCGGGCATCAAACTGCTGCTTGCATATCCGTTAATGCCCGTTAAACTATTGATGGGCATCCACTGGGAAGCACTACTGCTTCGGCTCAAGGGGATGTTCCCGCGGCCGAAGCTGTGCACTTTGCCTGGCGCGCACCGGCCCGCATCGCGATGGTTGGATGTAGCGGCGCAATGAGTAAGACAGCGGTAGAACACACCAATACCGGCGCAACGCCATGGACGCGTTTCGCCTCTTTCCTGGTCGACAAGATCGGCTTTGCCCTGATCGGTCACCCCAAGTTCGGGGCCGTGACCGTCATTCTGCCCAATGGCCGCACGCGGACCATGGGCAATACCAAGACGGGCGAACACGCCGTCCTGCGACTCAATAATTTCAAGGTCATCACCGAGGCCATGCGCCGCGGCACGGTCGGCTTTGCTGCCGCCTATATGAATGGCGACATCGAGGTCGACGACCTCACGGCGCTGTTCCGCTTTTTCCTGCAAAACCGCGACATGTTCGAAAGCGCTGGCAAGGGCTTCTTCCGCCGCGCTGCCACGGACCTGCATTATCACTTGTCGCGCCGCAACACGCTCGAAGGCTCCAAGAAGAACATTGCCGAGCATTACGACCTCGGCAACGACTTCTATGGCCAGTGGCTCGACCCCTCGATGACCTATTCCTCAGCGGTCTTCACCTCGGGCGATCAAAGCCTCGAAGAAGCCCAGCGCACAAAATATCGCCGCGTCGCCGACATGGCCGGCGTCACGCCGGGCTCCTCCGTGCTGGAAATCGGCTGCGGCTGGGGCGGCTTTGCCGAAACCGTCGCCCGCGATTATGAGGCTAATCTGCGCGGCATCACCCTCTCCGCCGAACAGCTCAAATACGGCCAGGAGCGCTTGGCGCGCCAGGGCCTCGACAAGTTCGCCACCCTCGTCTTCGAAGACTATCGCCACACCGAAGGGCAGTTCGACCATATCGGCTCCATCGAGATGATCGAGGCCGTGGGCGAGGACAATTGGCCGAGCTATTTCCAGACCGTGCATGATCGCCTGAAGCCGGGCGGCACCGCCGCCATCCAGGCCATCACCATCAACGAAGCCGATTTCGACGGCTATCGCAGCGGTCCCGATTTCATCCAGCGCTACATCTTCCCCGGCGGCATGCTGCTGACCAAGACCGTGATGCGCGAATTCGGCGAGAAATACGGCCTCGTCCTCGAGAACGTCGAAACCTTCCGCCTCTCCTACGCCAAGACCCTAAAACTCTGGCGCGAGCGTTTCCTCGAACGCTGGCCCATGATCGCCCCACTCGGCTACGACGAAACCTTCAAGCGCAAATGGGTCTATTATCTGAGCTATTGCGAAGCCGGTTTCACCGAAGGCTCTATCGACGTCGGCATCTACCAATACCGCCGTCCGGCGTGAGGTTGGGGCAGGTCCGGTACCAACACCCCCGTCCTCCCCATCTCCCGCGGTGTCATTCCCGCGAAAGCGGGAATCCCGATTTTCCGGCCAGCGTACCTCGCAAGCGATCTGCATCGGGACTGCTCACTTTGTGCTTCTAGCCACCCCCACCCTTAATCCCTCCCCACAAGGGGGAGGGAGACGAAGGAGCCGGAAAGCCGAGGCAAGCGCCTCCCTCCCCCTTGTGGGGAGGGAATGAGGGTGGGGGTGCTGAGAGCCACAATGTGCCCAACCTGAACAGTCCCCTTGATGGGGTAGGGCGTGCGGGGAGCCAAATGGCCAACCGGCCCCAACCGCCAAAACTTGACTTGACCATTCAGTTTTACGAAGGCAAAAAACGCGCACTTTGCAACCAGGTGAGCCCATGACCCTTTGCGCCGTCGCTCTCGCAGCCCTGTCCTCCCTGGCACTGGCTGCCGCCGCTCATGCCGAACCCTGGACCTATATCGATGGCTCGGGCCAGACGGTCACCCTCGACGCGGCCCCCCAGCGCATCATCGCCAGCCAGGACGCCGCCGCCGGCCTCATTCCGCTCGGCATTCGCCCCGTCGGCATTTATGCCGATGGCCCGATCGCCGATGCCAAGGCCCTTCAGGGTCTCGATCTCACCGGCATCGAAATCATCGGCCAAGCCTGGGGCGAGGTCGATATCGAAAAGGCCGCCGCGCTCAATCCTGATCTGGTCCTCGCCGAATGGTGGGATCGCAACGCCACCTGGTCGGGCGGCGAAGATGTCGTCACGCTGCTGACCCAGCTCGCCCCCATCACCGGCGTTTCTGCCGGCGATTCCATCCTGGGCATGATCGAGGATTATGAAACCCTCGCCTTGAGCCTCGGTGCCGACCTCGCCCAACCCGCCATTGCTGCCGAAAAGACCGCCTTCGAAACCGCCCTGACCGATTTCAAGGCCGCCATCTCCGCCAAGCCGGGCCTGAAAGTGCTCGCCGTCTATGCCGGCGACGACGCCCTTTATGTCGCCGATCCCGCGGGCGCTGCCGAACTCCTCGACATGCAGTCCTGGGGCCTCGACCTGATCGAGCCCGAGGGCGTCGATGCCGCAGGCAATAACTATTTTGAGACTGTTAGCTGGGAAAACGCTGACAAATACCCGGCCGATCTGATCCTCGTCGACAACCGCTCGCCCGCCACCATGAAAACGGCATTGGCCCAGCCCACCTGGACGCTCAATCCCGGCGCCAAGGCCGGCCAGATCGCCGAATGGCCAGCCTTCTGGCTGCGCAACTACACCCACTATGCGGCCGCGCTCGCTGACCTGACCGCGGCCATCACGACGGCCAATGCCGACCTCACGCCCTGATGCAGGCGAGCCAGGCGAATAAGAAGACCGGCCGGGCGGCAACGCTCGGCCTCGGTCTCGCCCTCCTGGGCGCGGCACTCTTCGCCATCGTCCTGCTCTCCATGGCGACCGGCGCCCGCCCGATCCCCATCGACATGGTCTGGTCCGCGCTCGTTTCCTACGATCCCAATTCCACCGAACACCGCATCATCTGGGACCTGCGCCTGCCGCGCACCGTCGTCGGTGTCCTCGTCGGCGCGGCCCTTGGCCTTGCCGGCGCCGTCCTCCAGGGCGCCACGCGCAACCCCCTGGCCGATCCCTCCATCCTCGGCATCAATTCCGGCGCAGCCCTCTTCGTCGTCATCGGCGTTTCCGCCTTCGGCATCACCCAGCTCAACCTCTATGTCTGGCTCGCGTTTGCCGGCGCCGGCATCGCCATGCTGGTCGTCTATGCCGTCGCCTCGCTCGGCCGCGAAGGCGCAACGCCGATCAAACTGGCCCTCGCCGGTGCCGCCATGACGGCGGTTATGCAAGCCATCATCAGCGCGGTTCTCCTCACCAGCCCCCGCACCCTCGATGAAGTGCGCTTCTGGCAGGTCGGCTCACTCGCCGGCCGTTCCATGGAAATAGCCCTCCAGGTCAGCCCGTTCATTCTCATCGGCGCCGCGCTCGCCCTCGCCAGTGCCCGCCTCCTCGATGGCCTCAGCATGGGCGACGACGTTGCCCGCTCCCTTGGCCAACGCATCGGCCTCTCCCGCGGCCTCGCCGGCCTCGCCTCCGTCATCCTCGCGGGTTCCGCCGTCGCTGCGGCGGGCCCCATCGCCTTTGTCGGCCTCACCGTTCCCCACGTCGCGCGCGCCATCACCGGCCCCGGCTACCGTTGGATTCTGCCCTATTCCATGCTGATGGCGCCCATCCTCCTCCTCGGCGCCGACGTCATCGGCCGCATTATCGCCCCGCCCGGCGAAGTGCAGGTCGGCATCGTCACCGCTTTCATCGGCGCCCCCTTCTTCATCGCCTTGGTCCGGCGCCGCAAATTGGCGACCCTCTGATGACAGCCATCGACACCAGCTACATTGCAGGGGTCCGCCGCCAGCGCGAAAGCAAAGGCCGCCGCGTTACCCTTGGCCTCGTCCTGGCTCTGATCCTCGCCAGCGCTGCCGCCCTGACCCTCGGCGATTTCCCGGTCTCGCCCGAAGAAATCCTCCGCTCGCTCTTCTCCCCGTTGACCGGTTTTGCCAACAAAGGCGTCGATTTCATCGTCCTACAGGTCCGCGCCCCGCGCCTTTTCCTCGCGCTTCTCTCAGGCGCCGCCTTCGGCCTCTCCGGAATCATTTTCCAAACGCTTCTGCGTAACCCCTTGGCGAGCCCCGATATTATCGGCATCGCCCATGGCGCCAGTGCCGCCGCCGTCTTTTGCATCATCGTCCTCGGCTGGACCGGCCTCGCCGTCTCGCTCGGCTCCTTCGCCGGCGCCCTTCTTACGGCCTTCGCCATCTACATCCTCGCCTGGCGCAATGGCGTCACCGCCTATCGCGTCGTGCTCATCGGCATCGGCGCCGCCGCCATGCTCAGCGCCGTCATTTCCTACCTCTTCACCCGCGCCCGCCTTTTCGAAGTGCAGCAGGCCATGGCCTGGCTCGTCGGCAGCCTCAATGCCGCTCGCCCCGGCGATTCCGTCGTTCTCGCCATCATGCTGGTACTAACCCTGCCGCTCCTGATCGCCCTCGTACGCGGCCTCGATGGTCTGGAATTGGGCGACGACACCGCCCATGCCCTCGGCACCCGCGTCGAACAAACCCGCCTCGGCCTCATGGTCACAGGCGTTGCCTTCGCCGCCTTCGCCACGGCCGCAGTCGGCCCCGTCGGCTTCGTCGCCTTCGTCTCCGGCCCCATCGCTCGCCGCCTCATGGGCGGGGCAGGGCGCGGCATTCCCCAGGCCGGCCTCGTCGGCGCCCTGGTCATGCTGGTATCGGACCTTTTGGCGCAACACGCCTTGCCAAATCTGCAACTGCCGACCGGTGTCGTCACCGGCGGCTTCGGCGCAGTCTTCCTGCTGTGGCTGCTCATCGTGTCCGGCCGTTCGGGCCGGGTGAATTGAAGGAGACGAACATGACGCAAAACCACCAGCTCATGGCCGCCGGCCTGCACCTTGGTTATGCCGACCGCGAAATCGTCTCCGATCTCAATCTCAACGTCCCCGCCGGCAAGCTCACCGTCATCGTCGGCGCCAATGCCTGCGGCAAATCCACCCTGCTGCGCGGCCTGGCGCGCCTGCTGACCCCCAGCAAGGGCGCCGCCTATCTCGATGGCAAGCCCATCCACCAGATGCCGACCCGCGAAGTCGCCACCCTTCTCGGCGTCCTCCCGCAGTCCCCCATCGCCCCCGACGCCATCACCGTCTCCGACCTCGTCGGCCGCGGCCGCTATCCGCACCAGGGCTGGTTCCGCCGCTGGACCCCCGAAGACGATGCCGCCGTCGCCGAAGCCCTCGGCGCCACGGATATGGGTGAACTCGCCGATCGTCCCGTCGATGAACTTTCCGGCGGCCAGCGCCAACGCGTCTGGATCGCCATGGCCCTCGCGCAACAGACCGATCTCCTGCTGCTCGACGAGCCCACCACCTTCCTCGACATCAACCATCAAGTGGAAGTCCTTGATCTCCTTACCGATCTCGTGAAGGAGCGTGGTCGCACCGTCGTCGTGGTTCTCCACGATCTCAACCTCGCCTGCCGCTACGCCGACCACATCGTCGCCATGAAAGCGGGAAAAATCGTCACCGAAGGCCTTCCCGTCGACGTCATGACCGAAGCGGTCGTCCGCGAGGTCTTCGGCATGACCTCGCGCATCGTCGTCGACCCGATTTCCGATACGCCGATGATCGTCCCCATCGGCCGCCATCACGTCGAAAAGGCTGTCGCCTGAAAGCAAAAGCCCCGGAGGCTTTCGCCTTCGGGGCCGTTTATCGGTCTTCGATATCTTTCAATCGCTTTCCGACCAAGAGGTAACGCGCGACCCGCCCGCCGGTTCCCGCCGCCCTTATTTTTCTCCAAAAAATTCGCACGCCGGTTGTCCCACGCATCCCAGCCTCCCGCTTGACTCCAATCTCATCAAGTGAACAAATAGAGAACAAAATTCAAGCAGAATTGGCAGCGGTGGCATCATGTCGAAAGAACCGACTATCCTCCACGCCGATCTAGACTCCTTCTATGCCTCTGTCGAGCAACTGCTGAACCCCGACCTGCGCGGCAAGGCCATGGCCGTCGGCGGTGGTGTCGTCCTCGCCGCCTCCTACGAAGCCAAGGCCTTTGGCGTGCGCGGCGGCATGTCCGGCCGCAAGGCGCGCGAACTCTGCCCGCACCTGCTCTTCGTCCGCGGCAATTTCGATCAGTACCAACGCCTCGGCGACGCAGCCATCGCCATCCTCGAAGACTACACACCCCTCATCGAGCGCATCTCCATCGACGAAGCCTTTGCCGACGTCGCCGGCTGCACCCACCTCTTCGGCTCGCCGCGCGAAATCGCCGAAATCGTCCGCCGCCGTGTGCGTGACGAACTCGGCCTGCCCATTTCGGTGGGCGTCGCGCGCACAAAACATCTCGCCAAGGTTGCATCGCAGGTGGCCAAGCCCGATGGCCTTGTCGTCGTCGATCCCGCAACAGAACTCGACTTCCTCCACGATCTGCCCGTCGGCCTCATGTGGGGCGTCGGCCCGGTCACCGAAGGAAAACTCAAGGCCGAAGGCATTCTGACCATCGGCCAATTGGCCAACGCTCCCGGCCGCTCGCTCCGCGGACTCCTGGGCGATGCGGCAGGCGAAAAGCTCTCGGATCTTGCCTGGAACCGCGACACCCGCGCCATTGTCAGGGAACATCGCGCCCGCTCGGCCGGCGCCCAATCCGCCCTCGGCCGCCAACCGGCCACCGAAGCGGTGTTCCGTCCCGTGCTCCAGCACCTTGCTGATCGCGTCACCTCGCGCCTGCGTGCAAAGTCCCTTGCGGGCCGCACCATCACCGTCCACGTCCGCTTCGCCGATATGCGCGCCGTCACCCGCGCTATGACCCTCGATGCGCCCGTCTCGGCCACCCTGATCGTCGCCGAGATCGCCGAAGAACTGGTCCGCCAGGCCCTCGCCGACCACCCAAAGGAAAAATCGATCTCGCTGCTCGCCGTCTCGGTCTCGCACATCGAAGAGCAACGCGTGATCCAGCTCGAACTCTCGCTCGGCCTCGATGACGAAAAGCGTCGCCCCGGTTCACGCCAGGGCGCCGCCCGCTGGTCGGCCGATCGCGCCATGGACAAGGCCCGCACCCGCTTCGGCCGCGACGTCATCGGCTACGCCGCCGCCCATCTCGAACGCAAAAATTCCGTCCCCGACGCCTTCCGGGAGCTGGCCGAAAAGGACCTTGGCCGGAACTAATGTTCATGCATGTCCTTTTTTGTCCGCTCTGCGTCTCGCCTATGCCTCGAAATCCTCGACAGAAAGCCTACGATCGCGTCATATCCCGCATAACGGAGTGTCCAGAAATGACCGATACCGCTCTTCTCGTTATCGACGCCCAGGAAAGCTTCCGCCAGCGCGCCAATTGGCACGAAGTGGACAGCCCCACCTATCTGAAAAACCAGCAGGCCCTGATCGACGGCGCCCTGGCAAAGGGCTGGAAGATCGTCCGCGTCCTCCATGGCGAGCCCGAAGGCATTTTCTCGCTCGCTTCCGGCTTTGTGAAACCCCTCAGCGAACTCACCCTCGACAAGCCCGACCTCGAATTCATCAAGCTGCGCCACTCTGCCTTCGTCGGCTCCCCACTCGAAGTTTTTCTCATCGAAAGCGGCATCCGCCGCCTCGTCATCTCCGGCATCCGCACCGAGCAGTGCTGCGAAACCACCACCCGCCACGGCTCTGATCTCGGCTGGCAGGTCGATTATGTCACCGAAGCCACTCACACCATGCCGCTCACCGACGCCACCGGCAAAACCTGGACCGTCGAGGAACTGAAGGCTCGCACCGCCGCCGTCCTCGATGGCCGCTTCGCCCGCGTCTGCACCATCGCCGAAGCCCTCGCCGGCGCCCCCAAGGCAGAGGCCGCATGACGGAAAGCCCGCGCCGCATCCCGACCTATGTCGTCCTGCCGGCGCGGACGCTGCTGCTCGACGTCGCGGGGCCGGTGGAAGCCCTGCGCTACGCCAATCGCGCCCAGGATCAGGTGCAATTCGACGTCCGCTATGTCGGCGCCTTGCGCGAAGTCACAACTTCGATCGGCCTAAAAATCTCCGGCATCGAGCCGCTGCCCGAAACGATAGAGCAGGGCGCCATGATCATCCTCTCCGGCCACACCGAAGAGCCCCTGCATGCCGGTCTTCCCCCGGACCCGCTCGATGCGGGCGCCGACGAAGCTGTCGCCTGGCTCCGCCGCGTGGTCGAGCCCGAAACCCTCCTCGTCTCCATCTGCTCCGGCGCACTACTCGCCGCCCGTGCCGGCCTTCTCGATGGCGTCAGTTGTACCACGCACTTTTCCGATTGCGGCGAACTCGCCGCCGTCGCCCCATCGGCAAAAGTGCTGGAAAACCGCCTCTATGTCGAAGATGGTAATCGCTATACCAGCGCCGGTATCACCGCGGGCATCGACCTGATGCTCCACATCATTGGCCGCCTCACGAGCCCCGCGATCTCGGCCGCCGTCGCCCGCCAACTCGTCGTCTATCTCCGCCGCGCCGGCACCGATCCGCAGCTATCGCCCTGGCTCGAAGGCCGCAACCACATCCACCCCGCCATCCATCGCGTGCAGGACGCCATCACGGCCGATCCCACCCGCGATTGGTCCCTCGAATCCCTCGCGCCCATCGCTTTCGCCAGCCCGCGCCATTTGAGCCGCCTCTTCAACGACCACGCGGGCATGAGCATCCCCGACTATCTCAACAAGCTCCGCGTCGCCTTGGCCCAGCAGTTGCTGACCGAAACCCGCCTCGACATCGAACGCGTCGCAGAAAAATCCGGCTTCAATTCCAGCCGCCAGCTCCGCCGCGCCTGGAGCCGCATCAGCCCCACCCCACCCAGCGCCCTGCGCCGCTTGAGCTAAATCAGGTCTCCCCCTCGAACATGCTGCGCGCAAAGACGGCCGCCTCCACGCGGTTGCGCACCCCGAGTTTTACGAAAATGCGGCCGAGGTGGTATTTTACCGTCGCCGTGCTGATGCCCAGATGCTCCGCCACTTCCCCGTTGCTGCTGCCCTTCGCGATGGCCCGCAACACAGCCCGTTCCTGCTCGGAGAGAGCCGAGATCGAAACCCGATCGGCATCCGCCTTGGAGGCGTTGTTGAGCGTCGTCAGCCAGCCGGCAAGCGATTGCGAGGAAAGGTAGGTCTCCCCGTTCTGCACGTCGTTGATGATGGCGATGAGGTCGTCCGGAGACGTCTCCTTGGTAACGAACCCCGCCGCCCCCTCGCTCATCGCCGCCACAACGTCCTGGCCTTCCTCGGAAGCGGTCAAGATGACGACCTTCGTGCCCGGGCTCACTTCGAGAATCGAGCGAATGTGCCCAACGCTACTGGCCCGCTGCATCCAGAGATCGAGAAGCAGAATGTCGGGCCGGTGCCGTGACGCCAGCTCTATTGCATCGGCGGGGCTGCCACCTTGCGCCACGACCGAGATTCTGTCGGATGCCGCGAGCGCCTGGGCCAGCCCGGCGCGAAAAATGGCATGGTCGTCGACAAAGACGACTGTGGTGACCTCACTCATCTGGCTCCTCCACATCAAGGCTCACTTCCAGCGAAAATTCGTCGCCGATCCGCCGCGCCGCAAATATACCATTGAGGATTTCCACACGCGCCTTGAGCCCGTCGAGCCCCATCCCCGACAGTTCATGCGGCTCGCGCGTCCGTGCCGCCAATATCGCGTTACGCAGTTCTATCCGCGCCCTTTGCCCCGACATGGCGCAGGTCACGGTGACGATCGTATCCTGGGAATGTCGGAACGCGTTGTTCAATCCCTCCTGCACGATCCGATAGAGCGCGATCTGCGTTTCAAGGCCGGCATTGGCGGCGCCGAACTGTCCCGCGCGAACGACGCTCGCCCCGGTACGCGCCTCATGCGCTTCGATCGCCAGGTCGACGATCGCGTCGAGCGAGAGGTTGGCGATATCGGGCAGGATGAGCCCATAACTGATGCTGCGGATTTCCGACAATGCCGTAATCAGCGACGTGCGCATCGCGTTCAATATCCGCGCCCGCTCGGCCGGCGTTTTCGCCAGCGCGCTTTCCTGCGCCTTGAGCAGGGCAAAATTGATGAGCTGGGATGGCCCGTCATGCAGGTCCGCACTCGCCAGTTTCAGGCGCTTTTCGGCGAGGGCCGCAGCGTTGCGCACCTCGCCGACCTGTGCTCGCAAATGCAGCGACGCCTTCAATCGTTCTGCGAGATCAAGCCGCTGTGCTTGAATAGTCCTGCTACCTCTTTGCACTATGCCAAAAAGGACGATGATTGCTGCCGCTGCGCCCGCCACCACGAAAGACCAGACCACGAGGGTTGTATTGGTCAGCGAGTGCTCCAGCGCTTCGGTGGTCTCGTGAATTTCCACGACGGCAATGATCTCTTCGCTGCCAAGCCTGTGGACCGGCGCGTAGACCTCGAGCAACCCCGCCTGGAGCTCGCGTAGCGTGTGCTCCTCGGCCCCCAGGTCGGCAAAGGTAGAGCTGACCTTTCCTTCAAAGGCGTGGCGGGCCTCTACGGGCAGCGGAAACTTGCGTCCGATCAGGAATGTCGAGTTTGAATAGGCGACCTCGCCGCTTGGCAGCCAAACTTCGAGATAGGGGAACCGATCCCGAAAATCCTCCTTGGCCATCAAGGTATCCATTCGGGCAATATTATCCTCGGAAATGGCCCCGCCATCCGCCACGTCCTGCAGCATCGTGGAAAACACGCCGTCCAGAAACAGCGCCGTTTGCTGGGTTCGCTCATTGATCTCGCTCTGATTGAGCACCGCGCTGATGAGCATGCCCGAAACGGCACTGACCAGCACTACCACGGTCACGCTGGCGATCAGGTATTGCGTTGCCAGCTCGAGGTCGCGCCAGCGCAGAACAGCACCCTGAACATGCTGCCTGAGCCCAATCATGTCTCGAAACGTCCCTCAGGCAAACATGGTGCCAGTAGACTCCCCCAACGCACTTTCAGACCTCCCTGTCTTCTCCGGCCAACACTATGCACCGGAGAAAATACCATCCTCCAATATTTCCACTTCAACAACGCCGAACTGCGCAACTTCTTGAGGCGCGGGCAAAAACGCTCGACCAAGGCCCTAGCCACTTGGCTAGTCGCACGCTAACCAAGCCGATAGGACCGGTTCCGACCTCAAGGGAAAAAGTCTCAAGACCTACCGATATTACGGCCAACTCATTGTCGTTTTAGCGTCTCCATAACGAAAACCCCTGCGCTCAGTGTTTGGCCCCAGCAGCGTTTTCGATTGTTTGGGAGATGAGAATGGTAACGCTCGTAAAGCACGATCTGGAATTCATCCTGAAGCAGATCGAGATCGCGGAAGCACACGCCGCAGGCGGCGATCTTGCAGCTTTGGTCGCCGGCTATGGCGGCAATGATGGCCTCGCGCAGGCTCATCTCCTGCCCTATGGCCTCCGCACCGTCGATGGCAGCTACAATAACCTGCTGCCCGGCCGGGAAAACTGGGGCGCCTCCGATCAGAGCTTTCCGGGGCTTTTCACCCCGACCTATCTCGATGATGACGACGGCGACCGCTACGACTTCAACCCGCTCCCGAATATGGAGACCTGGTACACCAACAATGATTACGCCAATGCCGGGACGAACAGCGGTTCCCAGCCTGGGCCGGGCAGTGGCACGGTCATCGACGCCGATCCGCGTATCATCTCCAATCTCGTCGTCGATCAGACCCTGAACAATCCGGCCGCCATAGCCGCGGCGCTGACCCTAGCCGGCGTTCCCAACGAACAGCTCTATGAAATTCTTGGCCAGATCGTCGATGCCAAGCGAGCAGTCGACGCCGCCTCGGCGGGCAATGCGACCCCTCAGGATATCGCAAACCTCGAGGCCGCCGTCGAGGCCGCAGAGGCTGCCTTGGCGCAGGCCAGCGCTGGCGCGGTGGCCCTGATTGCCGCAGCGGCCGACGATCAGGCCCTGCTGACCGCCGCGGAAGGCGCTCTTGCGACCGCTCAAACCGCTGCCACTCAGGCTGTTGCCGCAGTCGCCGCGCTCCTCACCGACAACATTCCCAATGCCGATCAGGGCACCGCCTTTGCTGACGCCATTGCGCATTCCGATCTCATGCAGGCTGCGCTTGTTACGGCCCAAGCCAATGTGACGTCTGCCTCCACCAATGCCGCTGCATCCGCGCAGGCTTTGGCCGATGTCGTCGGCCCAGCCACCAATGCCCTCGCTGATGCGCAGGCGGATCTGGATGCTGCATTGGAGACCACGTCCGATCTCGACGTCGCCCAGTCTCACCTCACGGCTCTTCTCGGTGCCTATGGTGTCGAGATGGATGACAACACCATCTTCCTGCCCAATGTTTCGCCCGACGAAGGCCTGTCCTCGCCGTTCAATGGCTGGATGACGATCTTCGGCCAGTTCTTCGATCACGGCCTCGACCTTGTGGCCAAGGGCGGCAATGGCACTGTCTATGTGCCGCTCTCCCCGGATGACCCGATGTATGTGCCCGGCGGTCAGAACTACATCCCGCTCACCCGCGTCACGGTCAATCCCGGCGCCGATGGCATTCTCGGCACGGCCGATGACGGTGCCGGCCCCAAGAACCTGACGACGCCCTGGGTGGACCAGAACCAGACCTACGCATCGACCGCCTCCAAGCAGGTCTTTATGCGCGAATACATTGCGGGTCCGGACGGCAAGCCCATCGCCAGTGGCCTCCTGCTCGAAGGCACCAATGGCGGTCTCGCCACCTGGGCCGATATCAAGAAGCAGGCTGCCGACGTCCTCGGCATTAAACTGACCGACCTCAATGTCGGCAATATCCCGCTGGTCGCCTCTGACGAATACGGCAACTTCATTCCCGGCGCCAATGGCTATCCGCAACTTGTGGTGAACCTGGGACCCGACGGCATCCTTGGGACAGCCGATGACGTGTTGCGTGAAGGCAATCCCGCTTCGCCCGTCAGCGCACAAGGCGTCGCCGTCACCGGCCATGCCTTCCTTGACGATATTGCCCACGCGGCCGTGCCGGTCATTTCCGGTGGCGCGCTTCGGCCTGATGATGACGCAGCGCTGGGCTATTCGGGTGGCATGGTCCAACTTGCTATCGGCTCCCCTCCCGTCCTGCAGTTTGACGTGAACGGGGATCCTATCATGGTTCGCAGCCTGGATAATGGCCGGGGCGGACAGACATTTTACGACAACGAACTGCTCGATCGCCACTTCATCGCCGGCGATGGCCGCGTCAACGAGAACATCGCCCTGACCGCCGTCCACCAGGTCTTCCACTCCGAGCACAACCGCATCGTGGAAATGACCAAGCAGATCGCGCTCGATAGCGGCGACCTGAACTTCCTCAACCAATGGCTCCTCGTCGACGTCGCAGCGATCCCGACAACGCAGGCGGAAATCAATGCCCTCGTCTGGGATGGCGAACGTCTCTTCCAGGTCGGCCGCTTCACCAATGAAATGGAGTATCAGCACCTGGTGTTCGAGGAATTCGGCCGCATGATGCAGCCCGATATCGATGCCTTCGTGTTCGAGCCTTCAGCCGATATCAATCCCAGCATCGCCGCCGAATTCGCCCACGTGGTCTATCGCTTCGGCCACTCGATGCTGCGTCAGGACATTGCCGTCATCCAGATGGATGAAGACGGCAGGCCCATCCAGAACGACATCACCCTCTTCGAAGGCTTCCTCAACCCGATCAAATACGACTCCCTGGGCTCGGCCGAAGAAGCCTCGGGCGCCATCATCCGTGGCATGAGCCGCCAGGTCGGCAGCGCCATCGACGAATTCGTCACTGACGTGCTGCGCAACCAGTTGCTCGGCATTCCGCTCGATCTCGCCACCATCAACCTCGCGCGTGGTCGCGATGTCGGCACCCCGCCGCTCAATGTCGGCCGCCAGAAATTCTACGACGAGACCGGCGATACCCTGCTCAAGCCCTATACGAGCTGGGCCGATTTCGCCCTCAATCTCATGAACCCGGCCTCGATCATCAATTTCATCGCGGCCTATGGCACCCATGAGACGTTGATCAATAACGAGGCCAATCCCAAGACCATCGAGCAACTGCGCGAAGCAGCGACCTTGCTGGTGCTCGGCGGGGATGGCGCGCCAGCCGACCGACTTGATTTCCTCAATGCCACCGGCGCCTATGCCGGCGGCAAGCTCGGCGGCCTCAACGACGTCGATTTCTGGATCGGTGGCCTCGCCGAAAAGAAAATGGCCTTCGGCGGCATGCTGGGCTCGACCTTCGCCTTCGTCTTCCAGATGACCATGGAAAACCTGCAGGACGCCGACCGGTTCTACTACCTGTCGCGCACCCAAGGCCTTAACCTCCTCAACGAGCTGGAAAACAACACCTTTGCCGAACTGGTCATGCGCAATACCGACCTCGGCGACGACCATTCGACCGCATTGCCGGGCAATCTCTTTTCGGCCTTCGAAATGCCGACCCTGGAAATGGATCCGAGCAAGCAGCTCGACGAGGATCCGACCCAGGACAATCCCTATCTGCCCTTTGCCAATATCGTGGAGCGGCGCGACGCAGCCGGCAACCTGATTGCTGCGGGCGATACCACCACCGTCGCCGCCTATATCCGCGTCAACAGCAATGAGCATTTCACCATCGGCGGCACCGAGGGCAATGACACCATCGTTTCCGGCGGTGGCGACGACGCCATCTGGGGCAAGGGCGGCGATGACCGCATCGAGGCCGGCTACGGCGTCGACAAGGTTTTCGGCGGCGAGGGCGACGACATCATCACCAATGCCGGCACCGATATCGGCGAGGCCGATTTCCTGCATGGCAACGAGGGCAATGACGTCATCCACGGCGGCTCCGGCCTGTCGCTGATTTTCGGCAACCAGGGCAATGACTTCCTGATCGCCGGCCCCGACGGCAAGGAAATCTTCGGCGGCACCGGCAATGACTTCATCCTCGGCGGCACGGGCGGCGATTTCCTGCTCGGCAACGAGGGTAACGACTGGATCGAAGGCGGCGATCGCTTCGATACGCTGGCCGGCGAAAACTCCGAACTGTTCTTCAACTCCTCCATTGTCGGACACGACGTGCTGCTCGGCGGCGGTGGCGACACCGATTATGACGCCGAATCCGGCGACGACATCATGTCCCAGAATAGCGAGGGCATTCAGCGCTCCAACGGCATGGCTGGTTTTGACTGGGCCATCCACAAGGGCGACAGCCAGGCCGCCAATTCCGACCTCGGCATTCCCATCTTCGAAACCCAGGAAGCCTTCATCCTGCGCGACCGCTTCGACCTCGTCGAAGGCCTTTCCGGCTGGGACAAGAACGATACCCTGACCGGCCGTAACGTCGCGGTAAACACCCGCGCCGAAGCGGAGGGCACGGCAGCCATCCCCAATGCAGGCTCCGCACTCGACAGCTATTCCAACGCGCTCCTCGAAAAGAACGTCGATCTGATCACCGGCCTGCGGGCGCTCGTCGCCCATATCACCCGGACCAACCAGACCGGCGCCAATGGCGTCGTCGAATCCGTCGTGCTTGAAACGGCCGATGCTTCCGACATCCTGCTCGGTGGTGGCGGCAGCGATACCATCAAGGGTCTCGCCGGTAACGACGTCATCGACGGCGACATGTGGCTCAACGTCCGCATCATCGGCACCTCGAAGCTGGGAACGAGCTTCTCGGCCGACTACATGGAAAGCCCGGTCACGCTCTACAGGAACACTCAGGGCCAACTGGTCCCGGCCAGCACGCCAAACGCCATTGCGGTGACCAAACCGCTGACGACCTGGATGCTGGAAGGCGCGATCAATCCCGGCGCCCTCAGCATCGTGCGCGAAATCGTCAATGGCAATGTCACTGGTGATTTCGATCGCGCCGTTTATACCGACATCCGGACCAATTACAGCTTCGGTCTCAATTCCGACGACAGCCTTTTCATCGATCACTCAGGCTTCGTACAGCCTCAGAACGACGATGACTTGCCCGAACAGGAGGAGGGGACCCCGAACCTGCGTTCGGACGGCAAGGACACTTTCCGCAATATCGAACTGCTGTCCTTCAGCGAAAACCGCTTCCTCAACGTCATCGAGGGCACCAGCGCCAACGAGACGCTCACCGGCACCATCACCGATATCGGCTTCGGCCGCGACGATCTGATCTCCGGCCGGGACGGCAATGACACCCTCAATGGCGGCGTCGGCGACGACGTGCTGCTCGGTGGCGACGGTGCCGATACCCTCAACGGCGGCGACGGCAACGATATCCTGATCGGCGGCAAGGACGGCACGACCACGACAACCACCACGTCGACCTACGCAGACAATTTCAACACCACAAGCTTCGGCAATTCTACCGGTGGAACCAACTGGGGCCCCGATTGGGTAGAAACCGGTGACGACAACAGTGATGACAGCGGTCAGATTCAGATCGACGAAGCTATTAATAACGCCCTCGGCTTCGTGGCAGGCAACGGCGCGCAAATCCAACGTACCGTAAACCTGGCAGGCGCTACCTCGGCCACCTTGAGCTATTCCATCGTCGAGTCCGGTCTCGATGAGAATGACGACAGCCTCACCGTGTACTTCTCAAGGACAGGCCTCGAAGCCGATTTCGTGCAGGTCGATCTGATCAATAACTCGACCAATACCGTGAACCGCTCCATCAACCTGAATCTCTTTGGTTCGGGAGAGTTTACGGCCAACGCCGCCATCCGCTTCGTCGCATCGAGCTATGAGGGCACCGACAGCGTCGCTATCGACAACCTATCCATCAGCTTCACGACCAGCACAACCAATACTGCCGGCGACCTGCTCAATGGTGGCAATGGCGACGACACCTATGTGATCAACCTCGGTGACGGCAGCGACGTCATCACCGAATCCAGCGGCACAGACAGGATTGTGATCGGTGCCGGGGTGCTCACCGGGCTGACCGCCTTCAGCGGCGCCAGCAACGATCTGGTTCTCCAGTTCAATGGTCAGCAGGTGACCGTCAACGACCACTATGACAGCGCCGGTGAAGTGGTCGAAACCATCAATCTCGATGGCACAACCTACGAAGGCTATGCTTTCGACGGCGATTACGCCCTCAGCACCGACGACAATGGTGACCGCGAAGCAGCCGCCGGGGTCAACACGCTCCTCGCCGGCTCCACCGGCAGCAATGAGCTGATCGGCGCCGACGGCGGCGATCTGCTCTTTGGCCATGACGGCAATGACACGCTCCTCGGCGGAACCGGCGACGACCTGCTGGTCGGCGGCAGCGGCGATGACGAACTCGACGGCGAGGCCGGCGCCGATACCATGGTGGGTGGCGCAGGCAATGACATCTACATCGTCGACGATGCCGGCGACGTAGTCGTCGAAGCGGGAGGCGGTGGTATCGATGAAGTACAAACCGACCTTGCCGCCTATACCCTTTCCGCCAATGTCGAAGACCTCACCTATACCGGCGCGGGCACCTTCACTGGTACAGGCAACGCGCTCGACAACGTCATCGAGGGCGGGGCAGGGGTCGATACCCTGACCGGTCTCGGCGGCAACGATACCTATCTCGTCACCGCTGGCGATGTGGTGGTGGAAGCCGAAAACGGTGGCACTGACACTATCGTGTCCGCGGCCTCCTATGTGCTGGGAGCCAATCTCGAAAATCTCTCGCTGACCGGCAATGCCGACGGCATCAACGGCACCGGCAACGCCCTCGACAATGTCCTCACCGGCAATGGCGGCACCAATCAGCTCTTCGGCGGCGCGGGCAATGACACCATAAATGGCGGTGACGACGCTGATTTCATCGATGGCGGCAGCGGCAACGATATCCTGCATGGCGGCGCTGGCAACGACACCGACATCCTGATCGGTGGCGAAGGCAACGACACGATCTATCTCAACACCAATTCCGGCATCACCAATGATGGCAACGACATCATCCGCTACACAGCGGCCAACTTCGGCGATGACACGATCCACGGCTTCGACGCGAATGCCAATGGCGGACAGGACCAGATCGATCTCAGCGCTCTTGGCGTCACGGCCGCCAATTTCAATAGCCGCGTATTCGAAAGTGCTTCGGGCGCCGATACCATCCTGACCATCCGCGAAAACGGACCGGCCTCGACCATCCTCGGCACCATTCGCATCGCCGGAGTGAGCAACGCCAATATCGATGCTACCGATTTCATCCTGGCTTCTGCCCCTCCGGCCCTGGTCATCAACGGCACAGATGCCGGTCAGACCACCAATGCCGGCAATAGCGCCGAAACCATCTATGCGAATGGCGGCAATGACACGGTCAACGCCAATGGCGGCAATGATGTCGTCTTCGGCGGGGAGGGTGCCGATACGCTCAACGGCGGTGACGGCAACGACACGCTCTCGGGCGGCCTGGGCATGGCAAACGGCACCATGGTCGACAATTTCCTTTCTGCCTCCTACTCAAACAACAACGGCAACGTCAATTTTGCCGGCAACTGGTCCGAAAACTCCGACAATGGCGGAGCGACCGGGGGCGACATCCTGATAACCGGTGGCCGGCTGACCTTTGCGTCGGGCACCGACAATAACGACTCCATCCAGCGCGCCATCAATCTGACGGGCGCAACGGCTCCCACGCTGTCCTTCGACTACCAGGCGGTCGGCCTCGATACGGGTGAAACCGTAGTGGTTCAGGCGCTCAATGGTAGCACCTGGGACACGCTGGGCACGCTGGGCGGAAACGCAACATCCAGCTTCTCTTCGCCCCTCAATCCCGCCCATTCGGCGATCCGCTTCGTCGCCACCGGCGGGTTTGAGACCGGAGAATCCTTCCACATCGACAATGTGGTCGTGGCCCTCGGTCCAAACAGCGGCGTCGACACCATCAACGGCAATGCCGGGGATGACACCATCATCTGGAACGCCAACAATACGGGTCCGACCGATGGCTTCGACATCGTCGATGGCGGCACCGAAGGCACGGCCGGCGACACCTTCGTCGTCAATGGCAATGGCGCCGTCGAAACCTACCGCATCTACACCAAGGCCGCGGCAGCCGCCGCAGGCTTTGCCTCGGCAGCCCTGACGGAAATCGTCATCACCCGCCACGTCGGCCTGGCCGCGGCGGTGGTCATTGCCGAATTGCGCGAGATCGAAGAAATCCGCATCAACGGCGTCGACCCTGCCGACAACACCACTGCCAGCGGCGATACGGTCGAGATCATCGGCGATTTCTCGGCCACGAGCCTCCGCCTCAACACCATCACCATCGATGGCGATGCGGGCGACGACACGATCGACATATCCGCTACGTCTCCCATGGCGGCCCGCCGATCATCGATGACGAAGACGATGATGAGGATGACGGCGACGAAGACGATCACGGCCCAGGCGACGATGACGACGACTGGGACGACGAAGACGACGACGACGATGATGCGCCTGATGTCGGTGGTCCGGTACTTGGGACGCCGCAGGATGATGTCCTGCTCGGGACTTCGGGTGGCGACCTGGTGTTCGGCTTTGCCGGCACGGACTACATCATCGCCAATGCCGGGGTAGACGTGATCCGCGCCGGCGCCGGTGATGACTTCGTCGATGCCGGCTCGGGCCGCGATATCATCTTTGCCGATGATGGCGATGACGATGTCTTCGGCGGCGATGATGACGACCTGATCTATGGCGAAGGTGGCCACGATCGCCTCTTCGGTGGATCAGGCAATGACCTCGTCGATGCCGGTGACGGCAATGACACCGTCTTCGGCGGGGCCGGCAACGACCTCTTCGTCGCCTCGCTCAACGATGGCAACGACACCTATTATGGTGGCGAGCTCTCGGGCGACAGTGGCAATGACACGCTCGACATGGCCTTCCTCACCAGCGATGCGGTTGTCGATCTCGGCACTGGTGTCGGCGGCCGCGGCAGCGCGGTCTCGACCGAGAGCGGGGTGGACACGCTCTATGGCGTCGAAAACGTCACCACCGGCTCGGGCAATGACACGATCACCATGTCCAATGCCGTCAATGTGGTGGATGGCGGGGCGGGCGAGGACATCTTCGTCTTCGGTTCCACTGCCGCCGCCCATGGCGACACGATCCGCGGCTTTGAGGCCGGCGACAAGATCGATCTCTCGGGGATCGATGCCAATGCCGGACTGGCGGGGAACAATAGCTTCACCCTCGAAAGCGGCCAGGCAACAACCGCCCCGGGCCAGATCGTGGTCACCCATGAGACGCGCGAGGATGGGGAATATACCGTCATCTCGGGCAATACCGCCGGGGACAATGCGCCGGAGTTCCGCATCAGCATTGCCGGCAATCACACCCTGACCGGCTCGGACTTCAACCTCTAGCCTCCAACTGCCCGGCCGGGACCCACCGGCCGGGCTTTTTCTTCCAAAAGAAATCCATCCATTCTTCGGGGGCCGATCATGGCATCGACGACAAAGGCAATGGCCGAACATCGCGGCGACGAGATGCTGCGCAAGGAGTTCAAGGGCGTCGCGGTCTTCCTGTTCTGGATCTCCGGCATCATCAATGTGCTGGCTTTGACCGGCTCGTTCTACATGCTGCAGATCTATGACCGGGCCCTGACCAGCGGCTCCATCCCGACCCTTGCGGCCCTCTCCATCCTCGTCATCGGCCTCTATCTCTTCCAGGGCGTTTTTGACATCGTGCGCAGCCAGCTCCTCGTCCGTATCGGCGCGCGCTTTGATCGCATGCTGGCCCCCATTGCCCATCGCGTCAGCGTCGACATGCCCCGCTTCGGCTTTTCCACCGGCGAGGCCCTGGAACGCGGCCGCGATGTCGACACCATCCGCACCTTCATGGGCAGCCAGGGTCCGGTGGCCCTGTTCGACCTGCCCTGGGTGCCGCTCTATATTCTGTTCGTCTACTTCCTCCACCCCGTGCTCGGCGCCCTGACCCTGGGCGGCGCCTTCGTCCTGACCCTCCTCACCATCTGGACCGAACTCAAGTCGCGCAAATTGGCCGCCGCCGCCCAGCAGGCTTTCCTCTCCCGCAATGCCGTGGCCGATTCCAATGCCCGCAATGCCGATATCCTCAAGGCCATGGGCTTTGCCGGAAGGGCGGTCAGCCGCTTCAACGAGGTCAATCAGGATCACCTGACCCTGCAAACCCGCGCCAGCGATGTCATCG
This sequence comes from Devosia riboflavina, assembly GCF_000743575.1. GTDB lineage: Bacteria > Pseudomonadota > Alphaproteobacteria > Rhizobiales > Devosiaceae > Devosia > Devosia riboflavina. Next base: position 355,010 of record NZ_JQGC01000006.1, read on the forward strand.
GCACCTTCGGCGCCTTCTCGCGTATCCTGCGCATGGTGCTGCAATCGGCTTTGCTCGGGGTCGGTGCTTACCTGACGATCCAGGGCCAGATGTCTGCCGGCGCCATCATCGCCGTCTCGGTCGCCTCGTCCCGCGCCCTCGCCCCCATCGACATGGCCATCGGCAATTGGAAGGGCGTCGTCGCCGCCCGCCAGGCTTTTAAACGCCTGCGCGATACCATGGTCGCTCTCTCCAACATGACCAAACCGATCGACCTGCCGGCCCCGACCAAGTCGCTCAAGGTCGACAAGATCTCGGTGGCCGCCCCCGCCTCGGGCCGCGTGTTGTTGACTGAAGTCGGCTTCGAGCTCAATGCCGGCCAGGGTCTTGGGGTGATCGGCCCCAGCGGCGGCGGCAAGACCACGCTCGTTCGTGCCCTCACCGGCATCTGGCCGTCCCTGCGCGGCGCCATAAGGCTCGACGAGGCTGACCTCACCCAGTGGGATGAGGAAAAACTCGGTCAATATATCGGCTATCTCCCCCAGGACGTGGCGCTGCTCGATGGCACGATCGTGGAAAACATCACCCGCCTCTCGCCCCAGCGCGATGCCCGCGCCATTGTCGCGGCCACAAGAGCCGCCGGCGTCCACGAGATGATCGTGCGCCTTCCCGATGGCTATGATACCCAGCTCGGTCCCATGGGCACCGCCCTCTCGGCCGGCCAGCGCCAGCGCATCGGCCTTGCCCGTGCCCTTTATGGCGATCCCTTCGTCGTCATCATGGACGAGCCCAATGCCTTCCTCGATGCCGAGGGCGAAGCGGCGCTGAACCTCGCCATTCGCCAGATCCGCGCCCGCGGCGGCATTGCCGTGGTCGTTGCCCATCGCCCCTCGATCCTGGCCGAAGTCGACATGGTCGCCGTCATCCAGAATGGCCGGCTTACCGCCTTCGGACCCAAGGAAGAGATCGTCGCCGGCCAGCGCCAGGCAAACCTCAATACCAATGCCAATGGCTTGAAGGTGGTCGAGCCGCGTACGGAAACGGGAGGCATGGCATGATCATCGAGGCCAAATCCAGCCAGCAGCAACAAAAGACCGATCCGGCCGACCTCAGGAAAAAGCTCGAGTTCAACGTCCCCGAAAAAGCCTCGCGCCTGCCGGTCTATCTCGCCCTCTTCTTCACCGGCATTGCCGCCTACATAAAAAGCGCCTTTCCCGCCGGAGCCCAGGACCATGTGCCCGGCGCCGAGCCCAATCCTGCCGCCAATAGCGGCGCCCCGCGCGGCACCCGCCAGGAGCCGGGCGGTCCCGGGGTCGATCTCATGACCACCGGCTCCATCGAGGAGGAGCAACATCCCAGAAGCGCGGTGCGCCATGCGGCCGGGGACTGGGACGAGCCCTTCACCATGCCCGATCCCATCGCCTTCCACTATACCGCGGCCTCCTTCGACTTCCTCGGTCCCAATGTCGCGCCCTTCTTCCCCGCTGCCGTCCACTATCGGCCGCAGAACGACAATGCCGCGCTTATAGAACGCGCCGAACCGAACCTCTCCACTGCTCCTGCGGCCCCCAGACCCCATCATGACGCCGATGCCCAAAACCCCACTGAGGATGAGGGCGGCAATGACAACGACAATGACGCGGAAGACGAGGATGACGACGAGGATCAGGACCAAAACACCAACCGCGCCCCGACCGTGCTCGGTCCCGTCCGCCTCAACGACATCTTTGCCGGCCAGGTGGTCCTGATCGGCCTCTCCCAACTGCTCTTCGGCGCAACCGATCCCGACAATGACATCCTGACCATCAACGACCTCACCGCCACCGGCGGCCCCCTGGTGCAAACCAATCACGGCTGGTCCTTCATCACCGTGCCGGGCATGCTCGGTCTCGTCACCTTCACCTATGAGATCAGCGACGGGGCAATGACACCATCATCGCCGGGCAAGGCGACGACACCGTCTCAGGAGGCCAGGACGACGACGTCATCTATGGAAACGACGGAAACGACACTCTCTCGGGCAATGACGGCAATGACATCATAAATGGCGGTGAAGGCGATGATGTCGTCTCCCCCGGTTCCGGCGACGACCATGTCGATGGCGGCGAGGGTTTCGACACGCTCGACTATTCCGAAAGCGAAGAAGGCATCGTCGTCGATTTCGTCGCGAGCCTTGCGACCGGCGACACCATCGGCACCGACACTTTCCGCAACATCGAAGCCGCCATCGGCGGCAGCGGCAACGACACCTTCTTCATCGGCACTACTGCTACGGTCATCACGGGCGGCCGCGGCGACGATCTCTTCATCTTCACGGTGATCGACGAAACTCCCTTGCTGAGCCGCCAGCTCGTCCACGAAATCCTCGACTTCGTGGTCGGCGATCGCATCCGCGTGGCCGACTACGACATCTCCCGCCGCGCCGCCCGCACCGAGGAAGAGCGCTTCGAAGATTTTTATGACGACCTCGATGATGGCGACCGCGAGGACCTGCCCATTCGCGTGCGCTACGAGCGCTATGACGACATCGACCACTCCATCATCGAGGCCGATGCCGACGGCGACGACTTCTACGAAATCGCCATCCGCGTCGACGGCGTCCAACTGCCCTTCAACATCGAACACACCATCGTCTGACCTGCGTTCCGGAGTTCTGAGTGATGACCACGATCGACACCTACGCCGCCTTCACCGCAAAGCCGACCTCCCAGCGCCGAGGCAGAGCCGAACAGGACAGCTTTGCCCTGACCGGCCGCGTCATCGCCGGCAGTATCTTCGCCATCCTGCTGGTCGCCGGCATCGGCGGCTGGTCGGCAACGGCAAAACTCTCGGGCGCCGTCATCTCCCTTGGCACCGTGCTGGTCGACGATGAGGTGAAAGCCATCCAGCATCTCGACGGCGGCGTCGTCCGCGCCATCGAAGTGCGCGAGGGTGATGTCATCGAAAAAGACTCCATCCTGCTGCGGCTCGACGACGTCCAGATTCGCACCGAACGCTCGATCCTCGTCGGCCAACTCGCCGAGCTCGTCGCCAGGCAGGCCCGCCTCCAGGCCCAGGCGGGGCAGGCGGGCGAAATCGCCTTCCCCGACCAATACTTGTCCCAATATCCCGGCTCGGCCTCTATCCTCGCCGGCGAGCAGCAATTGTTCGATAGCACCATGCTCAACCAGCAGTCGCTGCGCTCCCAGTTGGAACTGCAGGTCGCCCAGTTGCGCGAGGAGATCGCCGGTCTCGCCTATCAGGACGACGCCTTGCAGGAAGAGCTGGCCCTGGTCCGCGAAGAACGCACGCGGATGAACGAACTCGCCGGAAAAGGCCTCATCGAAACCACCCGCCTCAATGCTACCGATCGCGAACTCGCCCGCATGATGGGCTCTGAAGGCGAGATCGCCGCGAGTATCGCCCGGGCCAATGCCCGCATCAGCGAAATCGAACTGCAAATCCTTGCCATCGACCAGACCGGCGGCATGGAGGCCCTGCGCGAACTACGCACAGTGGACGCCCGTCTCGCCGAACTGCGCGATCGCCTGACCGAAGTCGACGCCCGCCAGGCCCGCACTGTGATCCGCTCTCCGGTCAGCGGTACGGTCAACGAGGTCGCCGTGACCACTCTGGGCGGTGTCATCACGCCCGCCGAAAAGCTCATGACCATCGTGCCTGCCGATGCCGATCTCAAGATCGAGTTCCGCGTCGCCACCAACGACATCGACCAATTACGCCTGGGCCAGCCGGTGAAACTCCGCTTCTCCGCCTTCAACCAGCGCACGACGCCCGAAATCGGTGGCATCGTCACGCGCATCTCTGCCGCTGCCACCACCGATCCGCAGAGCGGCCAGAGTTTTTATCTCGCCGAAGCCGATCCCACCGACGACCTCGACCAACTCGGCCCCACCGGTCTCGTACCCGGCATGCCCGTGGAAGTCTTCGTGCAAACCGAAGAACAGGTGGCCATCGCCTACTTCGTGAAGCCCTTCACCGACCAGATCAGTCGCGCCTTCCGCGAAGAATGATGCCCAGTCAATCTCACGTAAGAACCGTCACCATTTCCGACGACCACCCGGTTTTCCTCGAGGGCATAAAGGACATCTTGGCAAGGCAAGGAGATTTCGACGTAGTCGGGCAGGCGAACTGCTCCCAATCGAGCCTGGATCTCATCAATGAGCATAGACCGGATGTGGCGATCCTCGATCTCTCGATGCCCGGCGACATTTTCCAGACCATTTCCCAAACCACCCGCACCAATAGCCAGACCCGCGCCATCGTCTACACCGCCTATTGCAGCGTCGATTCCGCGGTCAAGGCGCTCGAAGCAGGCGCAACCGGCTTCGTGCTCAAAAGCGACCCGATCGAAGAGTTGCTCGACGCGATCCGGGCGCGCAGCGAATTGGTCATCTCGAAAAAATTCTCGGCCGAAGTCCTGACCGCCATGCGCGCCCGGCTGTCGACGGCGCCTCCTGCCGCCCTTTTCAGCCTCAGCCGCCGCGAAAAGCAGATCGTTGGACAGTTACTGCTCGGCCAGACCAATAGGGAAATCGCGAGAACGCTCGATCTGACCGAGCAGACCATTAAGCACTACATGACCAGCCTGATGCACAAGATGAAAGTCAGGAGCCGGGTCGAAGTGGTTGTCGCGGTCAAGAAGTCGCAATCGGCTCTTGCCGATGTACAGCGCGCGTAGCGATAGCGTCCACAGAGCGCCTTAGCGCTGGTCGATCAGCTTCTTGAACAGCGTTTTCCTCGTGACGCCACTCGTCGCGTGACCCTTGGTCTTGCTCAGGTTGATCACCAGCAGCACATCGCCGTCCTGCAGGGCGACCGCGGACGTGATTTCATCCTTCAGCCCAACCGAATTCCTGGTCGAGGTCACAAGATAGAAAGACGACGTCTCGGACCAGACATCCCCATCGGCAGCCGCTTCGATCGCCTTGGTCAGCGCGGCGTAGCGATCATTATAGTCGCTTCCGTCCTCGAGCATAAAACTCACGGCAAAAAGGGCCAAGGCGCTCTCCTGATTAGCAACGGGTCATGTCAACGGCCCCAAGGGCTACGCAGCTACGACCAGACAGTGTAGTCCTCGCCGGCAAAGCCCTTTTCCCAGGCTTCGTCCCAGTTGGCTTCGTCGTCGTTCTTCTTGCCGCGATGCGGATTGGTATTCTTGTCTTTTTCGGTCGCGCCGGCGGTCCATCCAGTCAGGCGCACCTGCTCATCGTGACGTTTGTCGCTGGACATCTGCCTCTCCTGTTCGCATGCGAAAGCGCAGCCCGGTTTTATGCCATGCTCAAGCACTGGCATCATTGCTGGCCACGTCTATACCGATATTTGTGGGGAAGCGCACTGGTCGGTGCTAAATCGTTGAAAATGCTGGTACGCCCAAGGGGAATCGAACCCCTGTTTACGCCGTGAGAGGGCGTCGTCCTGACCGCTAGACGATGGGCGCCTAAGCCGTATTGAGCGCCTGAGCCAACTCGCTTTCCCAACAATGAGTGGGGGAAGCGTGGTACGCCCTAGGGGAATCGAACCCCTCTCTGCACCGTGAAAGGGTGCCGTCCTAACCGATAGACGAAGGGCGCGCTCAACGCTGGGTGTCGTATAGAGGGAGCTTTTCTGATGCGCAACCCCCTCGGTGGAGATTTCGCACTTTTTTCAAAAAGCCGAAAGTTATCAACAGCCTGAGAACGTGACGGGGCGATTGTAGCCGCGTGGACGGTCGCGAACGTCGACATGGATGAAGTTGCGGCCCGGATAGCAGCCGAGCCCGCCCACGGCCGAAGTGCGCATGGCGAACTCGATCAGCCGGCTTTTGTCGACGCCGGGAATGTAGAAATCCGCGGCCATGCATTTGGTGTGATAGGAGTTGTCGGCGCCGCCCGCGGCATTATTGTGATAGTTGTCGCGATAGCCCGACTGCATCACCACCTTCTTGCCGAAATGCCCTTCGAATTCCCAGATCAGGAATCGCAATTGCGGCGAGAGACAGAAGGCATTGACCTCGCGCGAGGAGACATAGGTGCCCCAATCGGCCCGCAGTCCCGAATAGCCCGCCCCGCTGCCATTGGCGAACATGGCCATGGGCACGCAGGCGGCCAGCGTGGTTACGACGGCACCAATAGCGAGGACGGAACGGATAAAATGGGGCATGGCAACTTTCCCGATTTGCCCGCTGTGGCAGAAGCGCCACACACAATGGGCCGAACGGTTCAGTCGCTAAAATTAGAAGGGTTTCGCTAACCGCGCGCTAAGCAGCACGGTTAGCGAATCGTGAAGGCAAAGTCCGAATGCAAACTCGCTAGGGCGAGACAACTGGCGCGGTTTTCGAGAACCGGAGCGCAGCGTACGTTGGTACGTGAGCACCGGAAGCGCAGAAAACCGGGTCAGGTGGCCGCCATAGTAGAGTTTGCAGAAGGACTTTTACCAGCTACCGGTGTTCGGCATCGAAGCCCAGGGTTCCTGCGGGGGCAGGGTGCCATCCTGGATGAGCTCCACCGAAATCCCATCCGGCGAACGCACAAAGGCCATGTGTCCATCGCGCGGCGGACGGTTGATGACGACGCCCAAATCCTGCAGATGCTGGCACAGCGCGTAAATATCCGCGACACGATAGGCTAGGTGTCCGAAATTCCGGCCGCCCGTATAAACTTCCGGATCCCAGTTATAGGTCAGTTCGACCTCGCCGCCTTCGTCGCCCGGCGCCCGCAGGAAGATCAGGGTAAAGCGCCCCTTTTCATTGTCCGTGCGGCGCACTTCCTGAAGGCCAAGACCCTCGCAGTAGAATTTGAGGCTCGCCTCGACATCGGTGACGCGCACCATCGTGTGCAGATATTTCATTCCTGCCTCCTTTTCGCGGGATCGTGATGTTGGCCTAACAAGCGCAGAAGCTAGCCGCAACGACAACCGGACGCGGCTCCTACAACTATTTCGCAACACCTTCTTAACTTTTGAGACTGAATCGGACAGAGTGAGCTGGTATTGTCGAGTACCCGTGGTCACGGGAGTTGCAAAAGGGCGTTGCGGCATGGGGGCCAATATTAACGGCGATAGTGGAAATCCCACGAATCCGTCTCACGACACCGAAGCCGGTGAGCGCGAAAACCTGTCTGCGCGACAGGACGGGGCTGCCGTTGACACCATCGAAGTCGCCGGAACCATCAAATGGTTCGATGCCGGCAAGGGCTTTGGTTTCATCGTGCCGGACAATGGCCTGGCCGACATCCTGCTCCACGTCACCTGCCTCCGCCGCGATGGCTATCAGACCGCCTATGAAGGCGCGCGCATCGTCGTGGAAGCGCTCAATCGCCCCGGCGGCCTGCAGGCTTTCCGTATCGTCTCCATGGACGAATCGACCGCCCGCCACCCGGCCCAGATGCCGAGCCCGCGCACCCATGTCGTGGTCGAGCCGAGCTCTGGCATGGTCCGCCTCGAGGTAAAGTGGTTCAACCGCATTCGCGGCTTCGGCTTCCTGTCGGCCGGCGAGGGCACGCCCGACGTTTTCGTGCATATGGAAACCCTGCGCCGCTTCGGCATCACCGAATTGCGCCCCGGCCAGTTCGTGCTCGTGCGCTATGGCAATGGTCCAAAGGGCCTTATGGTCGCCGAAATTCGGCCCGACGGTTGGGGCGACGCACCTTCCTCTCATTGAGTCCGGCCCAATAGGCCGCGCTCACTGCAATCAAAGGCATCATCGATGTTGCACCAGTTTCGGGCACTTGCGGCCGCCGCAGCCATCGCTGTCGTCAGCCTGCCTCTTGCCGCTTGCAGCGACGAATCCAAGCTGACCATCCACAGCGCCAGCGGCGATCACACCTTCAACATCGAGGTCGTCGACACCGCCGCAAGCCGGGCGCAGGGCCTGATGTACCGCCAGGAACTGGCCGATGACGCCGGCATGCTCTTCGATTTCCTCGGCGAGCAGGAAGTGTCGTTCTGGATGCGCAACACGTTCATTCCGCTCGACATGCTGTTCATCACCGCCGATGGCGTCGTGAAAAACATTCACGTCAACGCACGGCCCCACGATCCAACGGGCATTCCATCGGATGGTCCGGTGCAGTTCGTGTTGGAAATCCCCGGCGGCCGCAGCGTCGAACTCGGCATCGAGGCGGGCGACACCGTCACCCATCCCCGCATCACCGCCGCCGAATGAGCCTCAGAGGCGGTGTATGACCATGCAGTCCAGCACCGCCCAAAGGTGCAGGCTGGCGCCCACCACCACGAAGACATGCCACAAGGCATTCTGGAATTTGAGCTTTTCCCACAGGTGGAAAACGATCCCGGCCGAATAGGTGACGCCGCCGGCCAGTAGGAGCCACAGCGTCGAACTCGGCAATTCCTGCGCGAGGGCCTGGAACACGACAATGCCGCTCCAGCCGATGGCGAGATAGAGCAGGATTGCCAGCCGCCCAAAACGCTGCGGCACGATCAGCTTCAACGCCACCCCGATCAGCGAGGCGCCCCAGATGAGGCTCATCATGATCGCGCCGGCCTGCGTGCCGCCGATCACCGCGAGGAAGGGCGTATAGGATCCCGCAATGAAAAGGAAAATCGCCGCCTGGTCGAAGCGGGCCAGATGCCGCTTGATCGGCGAAATCGGCCACATATTGTAAGCTAGGGACACGCCGAGAACGACCACCAGCGTCGCGACATAAACGGTGGGCGCCGGAAAAGCCTCGGGTGCCGTGTGCATCGCGGTCATGGCCAGGAGGATTGACCCCGCAGCAATCGCGATAATGAGGCCCAGGATATGCACGGCGGCATCGACGATCAGCTCTGCCGGCGTGAACGGCCGCTGCTCACGGCTCCACCAGGAATAGGATTTGGGACCTGCTGCGTAGCTCATGACAACTCCTCCTGGACGCCAGACTGCGGCGAAGGATGTGACCAATCTATTGCCTCTACGCGGCATTCCGATGTCATCCTCAACGCGACACCAACGTTTCTGGTGAAGAAAGGGTTCGCTCGCTTGACCTGTAACGCCTCCGTTACGTAGGCCTCACATCATGAGCAGAAAGTCCAAACCCCCGATTGCCCTCTATTCGGCCCTCGCCGACACAACCAGGTGCCGGATTCTGGAAATCCTGAAAGTGGCCCCCACGCCGGTCCACGTCCTGACCGAGGCTTTCTCCATCAGCCGCCCGGCCATTTCGCGCCACTTGCGGGTCTTGAAATCCGCCGGCCTCGTCGCGGAGGTGAAGAAGGGGCGCGAAAACGTCTATGCCTTCCGCCCGGCTAAACTCGATGCAGCGCGAACCTGGCTCGAAACCATTCGCTCTTCCGAAGTTTTGGCGGAGGAAGTGGTCGAGGAAGCGCCCGCCACAGTGGTCGCGGGAGCTCCTGTCGCCCCCAAGCCCGCTCGCGCGCCGAAGAAAAAGCCCGACGCCAGCGCCGTAAAGCCTCTCAAGGAAACAGCGCCGGCACCGGCCCCAGCGGCACCTTCAACGAGCCAGATGGGTTTTGATTTCTAAAGCTTTTCCCACTGCACTGGGCCCATCCCAATCTCGATTGTCATCCCGGCGCAGGCCGGGACCCATCTTGAGATTTCGGGATAGATTCCGGCCTACATCAAGATGACAGCCGGCGGGGCGGCGAAGGCCCTTGGCACTACGTGAAATGGCTCAGATCGAAACGACGGGGTAGGGGACGAGCATCGCGCTCTCTTCCCGCGCCTCGAAGATCTCTGCCGTGATCCGCTCAAGCTCATGGGCCGACCACGCGATCTGCAGGTTCGGGCAATCGCCATCTACAGCCCGCAGTGCCGCACGCGGCCCGAGGGCAATTGGAACGATCGGACGAGCCAGGCTATCCGCAGCCGCCATCGCCGCATCGATATCCTTGCGCTGGTCGCCAACATACCAGATGACGTCCCGCGCCCTAACATCGCGGCCAAGACCGGCCAGCGCTGCCAAGATAGAATCCGGCCAGGGCTTGCCCCGGCTGACGTCTTCGCGAAACACGCAGGCCGAGAAATATTTCTTGAGGTCGAAGGCTTCGAGCACATCGTGGCCATAGCCCCGGCCAAGCCCGTTGCTCACCACTGCGAGGAGCACGCCATTGGCGCGCAGCCGTTCCAGCACAGACCGCAGGGTCTCGCAGGGCACCAGCATTTCCTCGACCGATTTCCGCCGTACGCGATGAATGGCGCGATGCACAAGCAGTTTTGGAGTCTTGTGGGGCGCGGCCACGCATTTCCGGCGCATCAGCCGGAAACGTGCCACCAGTCGCGCAGCCCGGTGCGAACAATCATCAAGAAATTCCAGCGTCTGCAGGACGCGCGGATTAACGTGATGAACCAATGTTCCATCGAGATCGAACAGTACGATGGTCGGTGCCGTCAGATTTGAATCCAGCGTCGCATCCCCCGAATTGATCCCAAATTTGCCGTATTTTAACCAAGCGCACAACCCCGGCAGCGATTTGGGGTGTCAATTGCTTGTGCTCAACAAGGGAGATTGGGACGTGTGAGGGCTGATCCGGAAGCCCTGCATATGCCGGATTTCCTGGCTTTTAGCCATGTGCCGGGAGTTGCGGGAAACCTCATGGGCTCCCCGCCTCTCGCCACGCTATTCTTGCGCCGAGTCTAATCGGTGAAGCTGAATTCGCTCAGTTCGCAGACATTCTTGTTGGAGGCCTGCACCTGGTCGCCATCCTCGAACACCGCCAGGAAGTCATATTTGCAATAGCCGCTGCCATCGTCGATATTGATCATGACGCTGTAGCCGGCCGGCAAAATATCATTGCCCAGAATATCCTCCTCCCACGAATTGGTGCCCGTGTTCGAGGCATAAAATCGCACGATGTCGTAGGAAGTCTCGTTATTGATGCGTACACGGCGATCCAGCGCCGCAGCGTCCACGACGCCTGCGACGGTCAAAGCAAGCACGGCGCCTGCCAAAGCTTTATGCATGATTGTCCCCTAAATGCGGTGCCCACCGCAGGGGAACTTTATTTGGTAAGCTCATGTAAGCGCAAGACGCCGGAATCGCGTCTACTTCTCTGCTCGCCATCCCCGTAACAGGTCGACAGCAACTCGCCAGTTGCGCGAATGCAGTTCCGTCTAAGTGACTGAAAAACCATCAGATTTCTGTGGTCGGAAAAGTCTGGCGATCCCGACAGGACTCGAACCTGTGACCTTCAGCTTAGAAGGCTGCTGCTCTATCCAGCTGAGCTACGGGACCGCACGCGCCTTCCTTTAGCTGATCTGGCGAAAAAAGAAATGCCTGCGGCGTCAAGAAGAAGGGGTATCGGCGCCAGCTTTGTTGGTTCCGCCGCGGGCAATTCTGGCCGTGCTTTCGCGCACGACGAGTTCGGAACGCAGCACGATCCTGAGCGGAATACCCAGGGCGTCCGGGTCTTCCACAATATCGATCAGCGCCTCCGCCGCCATGCGGCCGAGCGCTTCGCGCGGCTGGCGCATCGTCGTCAGCGGCGGCACATAATGCGGCGCCACCCCGAGATCGTCGAAACCCACAACAGAGATATCGCGCGGGCAAATGATTCCGTGCTGCCGCAGCCCCGAGAGAAAGCCGATGGCCGATTCGTCATTGGCCGCAAAAATGGCGGTGGGGCGTTCCGTCATCGAGAGAAAGCGCGCCGCAGCGGAAAAGCCGCTCTCCATGTCGAAATTGCCGCGAAAACTCCATTCCGGAACCGGTGCCAGGCCTGAAGCCGCGAGCGCCCTCGCAAACCCCGTAAAGCGTTCGCGCGAAACGACATTATGGTCCGGCCCCAGGAGATGCCCGATCCGGCGGTGGCCAAGATCGATCAGGTGCTGCGTCGCCCGCTCGGCGGCGTCAACATTGTCGGTCAGCACCGTGTGGAACCCCGAATTCGGAATTTCCTCACAGGCGACGACAATAGGAATGGCATCGGCCTGTCCAGCAAGCGCCTGAAGCAGGTTTGTATCCACCGACCCATCCAGCAACAGCAGCCCGTCGGCGCGGTTCGAGAGCAGAAAATCCTGCAACCGGCGAATGGTTTCGTGGCCGAAATAAAGGTTCAGCACGAGCACGCCATAGCCCCGCGCCGCCGCCTCCCGTTCGATCGCATCGAGGATGGAGGAGAAGAAAGGATTCCTAATGTCAGGCAGGGCGACAAGGATGGTCTTGGCCGAGCGTTGCCGCAATGAGCGGCCGGCCTGGTTAAGCGTGTAACCGGTTACACGAACCGCCTCCGAAACACGGGCACGAGTCCCCTCGCTCACCTTTTCGGGCGAGGAGAGGGCACGGCTGACCGTGGCGGTCGAGACGTTGGCGAAACGCGCAACGTCTTGAATTGTCGGTGTTTTTCTTTCCATATTCACGTCCGGCAGCGCCCCCTCTCGCTGTCAGGCTTGCATTCTGTCTAAATCGATCTTGACAGGTCCGCAAGACGTGTATGAAACTCCTGAAATCGATTGCACAACCAGTTTCGATTAGTTATGCAATCGATTACACGCGGCCGGTCGGGGTGTCTGGAGGAAACGGGGACCCGCAGGTCGGCAGCATGAATGGGGTACATAGCCCCTCGTGTTCGTTGGGAGGACATTCCTATGAAGAAGTTTGCAGTGGTTGCCGCTATGGCAACCGCGCTGCTCGGTTCCGCGTCTGCAATTGCGGCCGATCTTGAAGTAACCCACTGGTGGACGTCCGCCGGTGAAGCGGCCGCCGTGGCCGAATTCGCCCGCGTCTTCGAAGAGACGACCGGCAATCACTGGGTAGATAGCGCCCTGGCCGGCTCGGGTAGCGGTGCCAACCCCGTCATCATCAGCCGCATCATCGGTGGTGACCCGATGGGCGCCACCATGATGAACACCGGTCGCGACGCCGAAGAGCTCATCCAGGCTGGCCTGATGCGCGATCTGACGCCGATCGTGGAAGAAATGGGCGGCCTCGATTTCTACGTCGACCAGTCCCTGCTCGATGGTTGCCGTTATGACGGCAAGATCTACTGCTTCCCCGTCAACATCCACTCGTGGGACTGGCTGTGGCTCTCGACCGCCGCTTACGAAAAGATCGGTCAGCCGGTTCCCAAGGACTGGAACGAGTATGTCGCTTCGTGGCCGGCCCTGCAGGAAGCAGGCATCCTGCCCTTCGGTCTGGCAACCGGCTGGCCCTTCTCGGGCATCCCGGGCGTGCTGATGGCCGGTCTCGGTGGTTCGGACCTCGTCCTCGCCGTCAACCGTGACAAGAGCGTCGACGCCGTTCGCGGACCGGAATTCCGCAAGGTTGCCGAAGCTCTCGACGCCCTGCGTGGCGTTCTGTCCCCGGACATGATGGTTCCTGCCTTTGCCGACGTCGGCACTCAGCTGCTCGAAGGTACTGCTGCTGGTAACATCCACGGCGACTGGCTGCAGGGTGACCTGCAGGTGGCCGGCGGCGTCCCGGGCGAAGACTACGAATGTCTCCCGGCTCTCGGTCTCGGCGATCAGCTGAGCGGTGGCGGCGACTCGTTCTACTTCCCGGTCCTGCCGGAAGGCACCGACCAGGCTGTGCTCGATGCCCAGACTGCTCTGGCCAAGACCCTGATCTCGCCTGAGGCTCAGCTCGCCTTCAACCTGAAGAAGGGTTCGATGCCGATCCGTACCGATATCGACCTGTCCGGTGCCAATGCATGTATGCAGAAGGCCCTTGGCATGCTCGGCAACGGTCTGCTGCCCTCTGGTGACTTCTCGCTCTCGAGCGACATCCAGCAGCAGCTCCAGGACCTCAACACCGAGTTCCTCGACGACGACGGCATCACTGTCGATGACTATGTCGAGCGCTATGCCTCGATCATCGAGTCGGCTGAATAAGCCTCTGTCTACGCTGACGGGAGTTCGCTCCCGTCTTTGAAACAAGTGGTCGGCCTTGTTCGGCAAGGTCGGCCACGTCCTCTTGGAGAGACACATGGCGGATACTGCCGTTCCCTTGGAGGCGGGTACTGAAACGGTCAACCGACCCGGCCTGCTGAAAAGAATCCTGCTTCACAACCTTCCAGCCAAGATCGCGGCCGTGCCGATGATGCTTACGGTGCTGGTGGTCTTTGTGGGCTGTACCATCTGGACGATCTACTACTCGATGACCAATTCGAAGCTCTTGCCCACCGGCAAGTTCATCGGCTTCGATCAGTATGAGCGCCTGTTTGCGACCTCGCGCTGGAACGTGTCGGTCACCAACCTCATCGCTTATGGCGTGATGTCGCTGGTGTTCACGCTGGTGATCGGCTTTGTCCTTGCGGTTTTGATCGATCAGAAGATCCGCTTCGAAAGTGCCTTCCGCACGGTCATGCTCTACCCCTTCGCCCTCTCGTTCATCGTGACGGGCCTTGTGTGGCAGTGGATCATGAACCCCACCCTCGGCCTGCAGGGAACCCTGCGCAATCTGGGCTGGACCAACTTCACGTTCGACTGGATCGCCAATCCGCGCATGGTGCTTTTTGCGTTGCTCATTGCCGGGCTGTGGCACGGTACGGGCTTCTGCATGGTGCTCATGCTCGCCGGTCTGCGCGGCGTCGATGAAGAAATCTGGAAGGCCGCGCGCGTTGACGGCATTCCCACCTGGCGCACTTATATCTCGATCGTGCTGCCCATGATGCGCGGCGTGCTCGTCACGGCCGTTGTCATCATCGGTTCGGGCATCGTTCGCCTCTACGATCTCGTCGTCGCGCTTACGAACGGCGGTCCGGGCATTTCGTCCGAAGTCCCCGCCAAATACGTCTTCAACTACATGTTCTCGGGCGGCAATATCGGCCAGGGCCTGGCCGGCGCTACCATGATGCTGCTGACCGTGCTCATCATCATGATCCCGTGGGCTTATCTCGAATATGGTGGCAAGGGGAAACGCACATGAGCCAGACCGCAACCATGGCCGGCTCGACGCCTGCAACCGCCGGCACCGTCGTCGAGGCGCGGGGCCCCAAGCCCAAGCCCTTCTTCACCCCGCGCAAGATCATCATCTATTCGGTGCTGGTGTTCTTCTCGCTCTACTATCTCTTCCCGCTGTACGTCATGGTCATGACCTCGCTCAAGACCATGCCGGAAATCCGCTTTGGCAATATCTTTGCGCTGCCACAGGCTCCGACTTTTGACGCCTGGATCAAGGCCTGGACCAGCGCCTGCACGGGCCTGAATTGTCAGGGTCTGTCGCCCGGTTTCTGGAACTCGGTGAAGATCACCATCCCGTCCACCATCGTTTCGATCTTCATCGCTGCGGTGAATGGCTATGCGCTCGTCAACTGGCGCTTCAGGGGTTCGGAAATCTTCTTCGCCATCCTCATCTTCGGCTCGTTCATCCCCTATCAGGTGATGCTCTATCCGCTGGTGATGATCACCCGTGAAATGGGTATTTTCGGTTCGCTTCAGGCCGTCATTCTCATCCACACTGTTTTCGGCATGCCGATCCTGACCCTGCTGTTCCGCAACTACTTCGCCTCGCTGCCGCAGGAACTGTTCAAGGCCGCGCGTGTCGACGGGGCAGGGTTCTGGCGCATCTTCTTCGAGATCATGCTGCCCATGTCGCTGCCGATCTTCGTGGTGGCGCTCATCCTGCAGGTCACCGGCATCTGGAACGACTTCCTGTTCGGCGTCGTCTTCGCCGGCACGCAGAACTATCCGATGACCGTCCAGCTCAACAATATCGTCAACTCGGTCCAGGGCACGCCAGATTATAGCGTGAACATGGCCGCCACCGTGCTGACCGGTCTCGTGCCGCTCACTGTTTACTTCGTATCCGGCAAGTGGTTCGTCCGCGGCGTTGCCGCCGGTGCGGTGAAGGGATAACCCAATGCAACACAGCGTTTCCATTCGCGATCTCTCCCTCAACTTCGGCAATGTGAAGGTGCTTGAGCACCTCAATCTCGACATTGCCCAGGGCGAGTTCATCGTGCTGCTCGGGCCTTCGGGCTGCGGCAAGTCGACCCTGCTCAACTGCATTGCCGGTCTTCTCGACGTTTCCGACGGCCAGATATTCATCTCCGGCAAGAACGTCACCTGGCTTGAGCCCAAGGACCGCGGCATCGGCATGGTGTTCCAGTCCTATGCGCTCTATCCGCAGATGTCGGTCGAGCGGAACCTTTCCTTCGGCCTCCGCGTCGCCGGCATGCCCAAGGACGAGATCGAGCGTCGCGTCGCACGCGCCGCCGAAATCCTGCAGATCCAGCCGCTGCTGAATCGCAAGCCGGCCAATCTGTCCGGTGGTCAGCGCCAGCGCGTCGCCATCGGCCGTGCGCTGGTGCGCGACGTGGACGTGTTCCTCTTCGACGAGCCGCTGTCCAATCTCGACGCAAAGCTGCGTTCGGACCTGCGCGTCGAAATCAAGCGCCTGCATCAGCGCCTGAAGAACACCATGATCTACGTGACCCACGATCAGATCGAAGCCCTGACGCTGGCCGACCGCATTGCCATCATGAAGAATGGTGTGATCCAGCAGCTTGCTGATCCCCACACCATCTACAACAAGCCGGTCAATCTCTATGTGGCTGGCTTCATCGGCTCGCCCTCGATGAACTTCATCACCGGGTCGGTCGACGGCACCACCTTCACCGCTGCCGATGGCACCAAGATTCCGGTCGGTGCCTATGATTTCGCGGCCTCGCCCGCTGGCTCGCTCAAGGCGGTCCTCGGCGTCCGTCCCGAACACATTCTCCTGGGCGACGCCGCTCAGGGCATGCCGTTCAAGACCACGGCCGAGATCGAAATTGTCGAACCTATGGGTTCCGAAACCCTGGCCTGGACCAAGGTTGCCGGTGTGCCGGTTACCTTCCGCTGCAGCAGCGATATCCCGCTGGCCGTCGGCGATAAGGTGACCGTCGGCTTCGACATTGCCCGCGGCTCGCTGTTCAACGCTGAAACCGAAAACCGTCTCTGAAAAGAGATGGCTCCAAGATTGACGGCGCCCCATGGGGCGCCGTTTTGCCGGCCAGGCCGGTATTCGACATTACTTTCGCGGCAGTCGATCTGTCCGGGCGCGGTGACGCCGGGCCTTTGTTCCAGCTAATTCCCTTCCCACGACGCGACCCCGCTTCCAATTTGACCAAGAGGCTAAGATGACCGAGCTGTCCTTCCAGCTTTATAGCGCCCGCAATTACCCCAATCAGTCCGAATTTCTGAGCAAGCTTGCCGCTCTCGGCTACAGCCAGGTCGAAGGTTACGGCGGGCTCTATGCCGATGCCCCCGCGCTGGCTGCCGATCTCAAGAAGAACGGTCTCACCATGCCGACCGGCCACTTCGGCCTCGATCAGCTCAAGGACACTGCGACCGCGCTGAAGACAGCCGAAACCATCGGTATGAAGCGCCTCTATTGCCCCTATATCCCGGTCGAGCAGCGTAGCGCCGACGATTCCAAGTGGATCGAACTGGCCGAAACGCTGGCCGGCATCGGCGAAAAGGTCACTGCCGCCGGTTACGGCTTCGGCTGGCACAACCACGATTTTGAATTCGTGCCGACCACCTCCGGCCGCCTGCCGATGGACATCATCCTTGAAACCGCTCCCAAGATCGAATGGGAATGCGACGTTGCCTGGGTCATCCGTGGCAAGGCCGATCCGGTTGCCTGGTTCGATAAGTACGGCGCCCGCATCACCGCCGTGCACGTCAAGGACATCGCTCCGGCCGGTGAAAAGGCCGACGAAGACGGCTGGGCCGACGTTGGTACCGGCGTTGTCGGCTGGAACGACCTGATCGGCAAGGTGACCAGCAAGACCAAGGCGCAGTATTTCGTCGCGGAACACGACAAGCCGTCCGATCCCGAGCGTTTCGCCACCAATTCGATCGCAGCCGCCAAGAACTGGAAGTAAGTCAAAATGGCAAAGACCTATGGCGTCGGCATCATGGGTGCCGGCAATATCTCGGCCGCCTATCTCCGCCTCGCGCCCCTCTTCAAGGGGCTCGAAGTGCGCGCTGTGGCCGACATCCTGCCCGAAGCCGCCAAGAAGCGTGCTGATGAGTTCGGCGTTGCCGCCCAGACTCCGGACGAATTGCTGAAGAACAGCGAAGTCGACGTGATCGTGAACCTCACGATCCCGGCGACCCACTACAAGGTATCGTCCGACATCATCTCGGCCGGCAAGCATGCCTATTCCGAAAAGCCCTTCGTTCTGACCGTCGAAGAGGGCCTGGCCCTCAAGAAGGCAGCCGATGAGCGCGGTCTCAAGGTTGGTTCGGCTCCCGATACCTTCCTCGGCGGCGCCCACCAGCAGGCCCGCGAAATCATCGACAGTGGCAAGCTCGGCAAGATCATGAGCGGCACGACCCACGTCATGAGCCGCGGCATGGAACACTGGCATCCGAACCCGGACTTCTTCTTCCAGCCGGGCGGCGGCCCGATCCTCGATCTCGGCCCCTATTACATCACCGACCTCGTGCACCTGCTCGGCCCCGTGAAGCGCCTCTCGGCCTTCACCGGCAGCGCTCGTGCCGAACGTATCGTCAGCGCCGAAGGCCCCTATAAGGGCACCACGATCAAGGTCGGCACCCCGACCACGATCCACGGCGTGCTCGAGTTCCACTCCGGCGCCATCATCACCATCGGCGCAAGCTGGGACGTGGCGGCTCACGGCCACCACAATATCGAGCTCTACGGCACCGACGGTTCGATCTTCGTGCCCGATCCGAACTTCTTCGGCGGTGACCTTGTCACCACCGGCATCGAAGGCATCCGCACCCCGGTCTCGCCCTGGGATCACCCCTTCGGCAAGCCGAACCAGGACCTCGACAAGGAAGTGCCGCGCGCCAACTACCGTTGCGCCGGCCTTGCCGACATGATGCTCTCGATCGAGAACGGCCAGAACGCCCGCTGCGGCCTCGACGTCGCTCTCCACGTCGTCGAAGTCATGACGGGTCTCCTCAAGGCCGGTGAAACCGGCCAGGTCCTGACGCTGCAGACCACCTGCGAGCGCCCCCTGGCCCTCGGCATCGAGGAAGCCAAGGCCCTGCTCAAGGTCTGATAGGGAGGCCGCGCACGTCCTCCGCCCACCACCGACCGTCATCCTCGGGCTTGACCCGAGGACATTTCACTTAACGCCGATGTCGCAAGTGGAGAGCCCGAGGGTGACGACAGGTAAATGGAAGCGCGTGCGATCGTGTCTCTGTCCTGACGAACGTACTTCATTGACAGGCGCCATGCGCCAGTCGAAACTGCGATCTAACATGTCAGGGCGGCGAGCAATCGTCGCCCTGATCATCAAGAGGAGCCCCGGGAGGCGGTTTTACGGGGCCACAAGAGGAGAATTCTCATGGCCACCACCATCAAGGGCCCCGCAATCTTTCTCGCCCAGTTCGCCGGCGACAAGGCACCCTTCGACAATCTCGACAATATCTGCCGCTGGGCTGCCGGCCTTGGCTACAAGGGCGTGCAGATCCCGACCTGGGTGTCGAGCTTCATCGATCTCGAGAAGGCTGCCAATTCCAAGACTTATGCCGATGAGATCAAGGGCATCGTCAACAGCCACGGCCTCGAGATCACCGAGCTCTCGACCCATCTCCAAGGCCAGCTCGTTGCCGTCCACCCGGCTTACGACACGGCCTTCGACGGCTTTGCCCCGGCTTCCGTCCACGGTAACCCCAAGGCCCGTCAGGAATGGGCCGTGCAGACCATGCTCAACGCCGCCAAGGCGTCGAAGAACCTCGGCCTCAGCGCCCACGCCACTTTCTCCGGCTCGCTCGCCTGGCCTTATATCTATCCCTGGCCGCAGCGCCCCGCCGGTCTCGTCGAAGAAGCCTTCGACGAGCTCGCCCGCCGCTGGACTCCCATCCTCAACGCCTTCGATGAAGCCGGCGTCGACGTCTGCTACGAAATCCATCCCGGCGAAGACCTGCACGACGGCGTCTCCTACGAGATGTTCCTTGAGCGCGTGAAGAACCACCCGCGCGCCAACCTGCTCTATGATCCGAGCCACTTCGTCCTGCAGCAGCTCGACTATCTCGACTACATCGACATCTACAAGGATCGCATCAAGGCCTTCCACGTGAAGGACGCCGAGTTCAACCCGACCGGTCGTCAGGGCGTTTATGGTGGTTTTCAGTCCTGGGTCGAGCGGGCAGGGCGCTTCCGTTCCATCGGCGATGGCCAGGTCGACTTCCCGGCGATCTTCGCCAAGATGGCTGCCAATGATTTCAAGGGCTGGGCCGTGCTCGAATGGGAATGCGCCCTCAAGCATCCGGAAGACGGTGCCCGTGAAGGCGCCGAGCTCATCAAGAGCTACATCATCCGCGTGACGGAACATGCCTTCGACGATTTCGCCTCGGGCGGTACCGACAAGGCTGCCAACCGCAAGATGCTTGGCCTCTCCTGAGCCGAACAGCGGGTCATTGACGCATTCGCGCCAATGACCCTCTCGACGCCAACAGTCTGCTAACGTTCAAGGAGCCAAAAATGGCTGAAAACGGCGCAAAGCGCATTCGTCTCGGCATGGTCGGCGGCGGCACGGGAGCCTTCATCGGCTACGTCCATCGCGTCGCCGCCCGCATCGACGGCGACTATGACCTCGTAGCCGGCGCACTCTCCTCGCGCCCCGAAGTCGCCAAGGAATCCGGCAAAAACCTCGGCCTCGCCGAAGACCGCATCTACACCTCCTACGAGGAAATGGCCAAAGCCGAAGCCGCCCGTCCGGATGGCATCGAGGCGGTTTCCATCGTCACGCCCAACCATATGCACTACGGTCCGGCCAAGGCCTTCCTCGAAGCCGGCATCCACGTCATCTGCGACAAGCCGATCACGTCCACCCTCGACGACGCGCGTAAGCTCTTGGAAATCAAGCCGAAAAACGGCGCGAAATTCCTCCTCACGCACAATTACACCGGCTATCCGCTGATCCGCCAGGCCCGCGAACTCGTCGCTTCCGGCGCCCTCGGCAAGATCCGTGTCGTCCAGGCCGAGTACCCGCAGGACTGGCTGACCGAAGCCACGACCGACGACAACAAGCAGGCTTCCTGGCGCACCGACCCCGCCCGCTCCGGCGCCGGCGGCGCCATCGGCGATATCGGCACCCACGCCTACAACCTCGCCCGCTTTGTTACTGGCCTCAAAACCGAAGCAGTTTCAGCAGACTTAACCGCATTTGTCCCCGGCCGTCAGCTTGATGATAATGTGCACATCATGTTGCGCTTTGAGGGAGGGGCAAAAGGCATGCTCTGGGCGAGCCAAGTTGCCGTCGGCTGTGAAAATGGCCTGCAGCTCCGTGTGTATGGCGATAAGGGCGGCATCGAATGGCGCCAGGACAATCCAAACTACATGTGGTTCACCGAATTCGGCAAACCCAAGCAGCTTCTCACGCGCGGTGGCTCGATCTCCCTGCCGCCGGCCGCCTCGATGAATGTCCGCATCCCCTCGGGTCACCCGGAAGGCTATCTCGAAGCTTTTGCCACGCTCTACAGCCAGTTCGCTTCGGTGATCCGCGGCGATGGCGCTGCCTATGAAGACCTCTTGCCCTCGCTCGCTGACGGCGTCGAAGGCATGCAGTTCATCACCGCTTCGGTGAAATCCAGCCAGAACGAAAGCAAGTGGACGCGCCTCAGCGACGTCTGATCCCTAGGTCGCCCGGCCTCGTGCCGGGCGACCTCCTACTGCACGCGTTCGCTCGAAAAGCCCTTATTTTCCAATAGCGTAACCACGCTATCCGGCCCCACCAGGTGTCCGGCCCCGACGACGAGAAACGCTTCCTCGTCGGTTTCCAGCATGGTCACGATCTGCTTGACCCAATTCTCGTTCCGCTGCGTGATCAGCCGGTCCACAAACGCCTCGCCATAGGCACCAAGGTCGGCCAAGAAAATATCGGCGACCACGTCCGGCGTCCCGTCAAGCCAGCCTACAACCATGGTGTCGACCATCGCGGCCAGCCCATCGGTCTCCGCCAGCGTAGCCACCAGCATCTGGATCTGATCCGCCTCGCTGCCGCCCGCTATGGCCTCGATCTGTTGCTCTGCGGTTTCCAGAAACCCTTGCCGCTTCACAGGAATTTCGCTGACCAACGTGGTTTCCACCCCCTTGGTCGGATCGTACCCGGCTGCCGTCAGCGCCGCCACGGATATGGTGCTCGCCGCCATCCACGGCTGCATCGCAAGGAGAGTAGGGATGGGCACGGCATAAGTCTCGGCGGCCGAGCGCACCTTGCTCATCAGCTTGGCATCGATCCGATGGTTGAGCAAAACGCCGTCCCGCGCAAAGCCACGCTCCATGGTCAACGCCAGGATGCGGGTCTGCGCTTCCATGCCGAGATCGGTTTCGAAATAGATTCGGTCCGCCTCGTCGAGCAGGTTGTCGAAGATTTCAGTCCGCCATTCCATGCCGTCCGGCAACATGTGAATCGAGCCGAAGAGCCAGACGGAACTGTTCCCGTCGCTGACTTTCCAGATGGCGGGCGCGGCATTAACGCCGCCGGCAAGGGTCAGTGTGGTGGCCAGAACGGCGAGGCTGCGGCGAACAAACATGCGGACTCTCCTGTCGGTCGGACTCACCTAACGATAGAGAGAAAGATGCGTTCGGGCGACCAAAAACAAAAGCGCCACAATCGCTTGTGGCGCTTAGCGGAATCTCGGCCTGACGCTGAGGTCAGTGCGTCCAGGGCGTCTTGCGGTCAGACTTGAAATTGTCCGGATAGCTCACGCGCTTGGGCGTGGCGTCATGCGCCGGCTGCACGGTGTATTCGATGCCGTTGCGCTGGGCATAGGCTTCTGCTTCTTCCAGCGTCGGGAACGAGAGCTTGATCTGCTGGCGCATATCGGAGCTGCTGGTATAGCCCATCAGCGGCTCGATCTTGCGGGCCTCAGCCGGCTCGTGAACCAGAACCCACTGCTTGGACTTCCCCTTGCCGGACTGCATGGCGTTACGGGCAGGGCGGTAGATACGGGCGGTCATGCAAAGTCCTCAACACGATGCGTGCGAATGGTCGGAGTACAAAGATTCGAACTTTGGACCCCCGGTTCCCAAAACCGGTGCTCTACCAGGCTGAGCTACACTCCGACGTCGCGCCCTTCCGTTAGCCTGTTCGGCACCAAAGGGCAAGGGCGGCAATGCGGCACTGCACGCTATTGACGGCATCGCTGCATCCGACCAAATAGGCGCCATGGTTGACCTGAGCAAACGCTGGCCTTTGGGGCTCGATCGCCGGAACTGGCCGGATTATCTGGCCTTTTTCATCCTGGCCCTGTTCATTCTGCTTTTCTTCGACGCCTATGCCTCGCGCAGCGCCATCGCCTGGGCAGTCGAATGGCGCCAGCCATTCCAGTTCGTCACCCATTTCGGCCTGTCCGATTGGGTGCTGATTCCCAGCGGCATCATCTTTCTCCTGAGTTTTGCGACTTATCGCCTCTGGAAACGGACGTCGCGCTGGCGGCTTGCCCTTTATGAGCTGGCACTGCTCTCGGGCTTCATCTTCGCGGCAGTTGCCGGCACGGGACTTCTCGTCAATCTGCTCAAGCGCCTCTTCGGTCGCGGCCGGCCAGCCGTATTCGAAGAGTTTGGCGCCTTCGATTTCCAGTATCTGCTCAACGATTGGACGTTTCAGAGTTTTCCATCGGGCCATTCGACCACGGCAATGGCAACCGCCATCGTTGTCGGCTTTCTCGCCCCGCGCTTCTTCCGGTTGTTCCTGATCATAGCGCTGGTCACGGGCGTGTCGCGCGTCGTGGTTGGGGATCATTATCCGACGGACGTGCTCGCCGGCTTCGTAATCGGTGCCGTCGGCACCTATGCGGTGCGAAACTATTTCGCCCGCCGGCGCTGGCTGTTCAAAGCCATGCCCGACGGGCGCGTACGTTTCCGTGGTGTTCCGGCCTTGCGCCGGCTGGCTCAGCGCGCCTTGGCGTAGCGGTCAAAGCCCGCACGAAGGTCGGCCTTGAGGTCTTCCGTATCCTCAAAGCCGATGTGAAGCCGCATGAGATGTCCTTCGTCAGTCCACGGCAGGGCCGAGCGTGCGCCCTTGATCGCGACGGGCAGGCAGAGGCTTTCGAAGCCGCCCCACGAATAGCCCATCGAGAATATCTTCATCTGATCGACGAATGCCGCCAGGGCCTCGCGGGAGCCGGGCTGCAACACGAAGGAAAAGAGGCTCCCCGAGCCGGTAAAGTCGCGCTTCCAAAGCGCATGGTCCGGATGGCTCGGCAGGGCAGGGTGGATCACTGCGGTGACCTCAGGCTGCTGCTCTAGCCAATGCGCGATTTCCAGCGCCCGCTCCTGATGGGCGGCCATGCGGATCGCCAGGGTTTTTAGGCCGCGCGAGACGAGATAGGCATCGTCGCCGGAGGTAAAGAAGCCGAGCAGCGTGCGCACCCGCGATACGTCGGCCCAGGCCGCCTCGGTTGTCGAGATGGTGCCTGCAAAAGCATCGGAATGCCCCACGAACATCTTGGTGCCGGCATGCACGACGATGTCGGCGCCCAGCTCCAGCGGCTTGTGATAGATCGGGCTCGCCCAGCTATTGTCGACGATCAGCCGCGCACCATTGGCGTGTGCCGCCTTGGCGATTGCCGGGATATCCTGCACCTCGAACGTCAGCGAGCCCGGGCTTTCGGCCAGCACTGCCCGCGTATTGGGCTGCATAAGGTCCGCGATCCCGGCGCCGATGCGCGGATCGTAGTAGCGCGCGGTGATTCCCATATGGGTCAGATAGCCGTCGGCGAACTTGCGCCCAGGCTCATAGGCGCTGTCGGTAATCAGGATATCGTCGCCGGTCTTCAGGCAGGACAGCATGGCAATGGTAATGGCGGCCAGACCCGATGGCACCAGCTTGGTGCGATAGGCGCCCTCGAGCGCCGTCACGACCTCCTCGACGCCCTCCGTCGTCGGATTGCCCGCGCGGCCATAAAGGAAGCGCTGCTTCTGGGCATCGAGATCAGCCAGGGTTTTGAAGAGCACGGTCGAGCCGCGATAAACCGGCGTATTGACGAAGCCAAACTGGCTATCGGGGTCGCGCCCGGCGTGAGTCAGGATGGTTTCGATGGAGGGCGGGTTCGAAAAAGAAGTCATGCCTGCTCTGTGCTCAAAATCGGATCAGTTTCATGGTCTGGCTAAAAAAGAGACAGAATTGCTGTCCCAATGCACCTTCTACCCTTGACGTTGCCGTCGATAGGCGCTTGCATGCTTAACAGCATCTATTCGCCGCTCAAAGGCGGCGGGTGCCGCCGGAGACGCCGAAACGAAAGTTAGGAAAGAAACTCCGGGATAAGAGGGTCAGGAAACAAAAGGCAAACAAATGCAAAAAAAGCTCGTAACGCTTACAGCAACGGCGATACTGGGTCTTACGGCGGTCTCGGCTCAGGCCGCCATTTTGGATGACGTCAAGGCAAAGGGATATGTGCAGTGCGGCGTGACCGGCGGTGTGCCGGGCTTTTCCGCTCCTGATTCCAACAATGTGTGGACCGGCATCGAAGTCGATTTCTGCCGCGCCATGGCCGCAGCCGTCTTCAACGATGCCGAAGCTGTCCGCTACACGTCGCTGACCAGCCAGGAACGCTTCACGGCTCTTTCCGCCGGTGAAGTCGATGTGCTCTCGCGCACCACGACCTGGACCATGAGCCGCGACACGCAGCTCGGCATCAGCTTTGTCGGCACCATGTTCTATGACGGCCAGGGCTTCATGGTCCGCAAGGCCGACGGCATCGAATCCGCTCTCGACCTCAGCGGCGCCGCCATCTGCATCGAATCCGGCACCACCACCGAATTGAACGCAGCCGACTACTTCGCTGCCAATGGCCTCGAATTCAACACCGTGGTCTTCGTCGACCAGGACGAAGTCGTGAAGGCCTATGAAGACGGCCGCTGCGACGTCTACACCACTGACTCGTCGGCTCTCGCCGCCGAACGTTCCAAGTTCGCCAATCCGGATGACCACATCATCCTGCCCGAAATCATCTCCAAGGAGCCGCTTGGCCCTGTGGTTCGCGCTGGCGACACCCAGTGGTTCAACCTCGCTCGCTGGACCTATTTCGCGCTGCTCGAAGCCGAAGAACTCGGCGTGACCTCGGCCAATGTCGACGAAATGCTCGGCTCCGATAACCCGGCCATCAAGCGCCTCCTCGGCGTTGAAGGCGACTTCGGCACCCCGCTCGGCGTGACCAAGGACTGGGCCTACCAGATCATCAAGCATGTCGGTAACTATGCCGAATCCTATGATCGCAACGTTGGCCCCGCGACCCCGATTGGGCTCGAACGCGGCCTGAATGCCCTTTGGAAAGACGGCGGCATCCAGTACGCCCCGCCGATCCGCTAATCTGAACGAATTGTGCCGGCGCCCCAAAGTGGGCGCCGGTCTCTTTGTTCTGTCACCTATGGCGCCTCAAAAGGGCGCATAGCGGTTATTTGCGGCCAAGGGACAGCATCATATGACCACTCGCGAAATGGGGCACGACGCTGCCCCCCGCGTCAGCTTTTTCAATGATCCGGTGATCCGAGGGATCATCTACCAGATCGTCGTTGCCGTCATACTCGTCGGCTTCATCGTTTGGATCGTGGGCAACACCGCCGCCAATCTCGCGGCGCAAAACAAGACGACCGGCTTCGATTTCCTCTGGAAGACGGCCGGCTTCGACATCAGCTTCTCGCTCCTGCCGTGGTCGCGCGGCTCCTACTATTGGGAAGCCTTCCTCGTCGGCCTGCTCAACACGCTGCTCGTTGCCTTTATCGGCATCGTCTGCGCCACGGTTCTGGGCTTCACCATCGGCATCGCCCGCCTCAGCAGCAACTTCATCGTCTCGCGGCTTGCGACCGTCTATGTCGAAATCATCCGCAACATCCCGCTGCTGCTGCAATTGTTCTTCTGGTACTTCGCCGTGCTCAAGGCGATGCCGGCAGTCAGGGAATCGATAGCCCTGCCGCTCGATTCCTTCATCAATCAGCGTGGCATTTTCGTACCAAGGCCCATACCCGACGAGCAGTTCGGCTTCGTCTGGATTGGTCTCGCCCTGGCCATTCTCGGCGTCGTGGCGCTTCGCCATTGGGCCAAGAAGCGCCTTGAGGCCACCGGCCAGCGGTTTCCGGTCTTTCTGACCTCGCTGGCGATCCTGTTCGGTGTGACCGGGCTCTTCTTCGTCGTCAGCGGCGCCAGCGTTACCTTTGAACCGCCTGTTCTCGAGCGCTTCAACTTCAAGGGTGGCCTCGCCCTGCCGCCCGAATTCGTCGCGCTGGCCTTCGGCCTCACCATCTATACGGCGGCCTTTATCGCCGAGACGGTGCGTGGCGGCATACAGTCGGTCAATCGCGGACAGACCGAAGCGGCGCAGTCGCTTGGCCTCAAGGAAAATGACCGGCTTCGCCTCGTCATCGTTCCCCAGGCCATGCGGGTCATCATTCCCCCGCTAACGAGCCAATATCTCAACCTGACAAAGAATTCCTCGCTTGGCGCCGCCATTGGCTACCCCGAGCTTGTGAACGTCTTTGCGGGCACCGCCCTCAACCAGACCGGCCGCGCGATCGAATGTATCGCCATTACCATGTTGGTCTATCTCTGCTTCTCCCTGCTCACCTCGGCGATCATGAATTGGTACAACGCCCGCGTGAAGCTGGTGGAACGGTAGGAGGATCTGATGACCGATATTGGATTCGTCCGCTCTGAACTCGTAACCGCCCGACCGGCTCCCGTGCGCACCACGGGCGCAATCGCCTGGGCCCAGAAAAATCTCTTCGCGACGCCGCTGGATACGGTGCTGACCATACTTGGTCTTCTGTTCCTCGCCTGGATTATCCCACCGCTATACGGCTTCTTCTTCGGCAATGCCGTGGGGCCGAATGGCACCGTGGAACAGTGCCGCATGGAAAATGCCGGCGCCTGCTGGGCCTATATCGCGGCCGAAATGGAATTCTTCATTTACGGCTTCTACGACATCCCCGAGCAATGGCGCCCGAACATCGTCTTTGCGCTGGGCGCCATCCTGCTGGTGCCGCTCCTGATCCCAAAAGCCCCGTTCAAGCGGACAAATGCCGTCCTCTTCATCGTGGTCTATCCGATCCTTAGCTACTTCCTGCTCGCCGGCGGCGTGTTCGGTCTCAAGGTCATCCCGACCGAAAAGTGGGGCGGCCTTCTAGTCACGCTGATCATTTCGGTGATCGGCATAACGCTGTCCTTCCCGCTGGGTGTCATCCTGGCGCTTGGCCGACAGTCGCAACTGCCGATCATCAAGACCGTTTGCGTCGGGTTCATCGAACTCATCCGCGCCGTGCCGCTGATCACCATTCTGTTCATGGCCTCGATCATGCTGCCGCTCTTCATGCCGCAGGGCATGACGGTGGATAAGTTCCTCCGCGCGATCGTGGGTGTGACGCTCTTCACCTCGGCCTACATGGCCGAAGTGGTCCGCGGTGGCCTCCAGGCCATTCCCCGCGGCCAATACGAAGCGGCATCAGCCTTGGGGCTGGGATATTGGAAACGCATGTGGTTTATCATCCTGCCACAGGCGCTCAAGCACGTGATCCCGGGTATCGTGAACAACTTCATCTCGTTGTTCAAGGATACATCCCTCGTCTACATTGTCGGCATGAAGGATCTGCTCGAAGCGGTAAAGACCAAGAACGACACCGCGCTCGAATGGCAATCCGCCAACACCGCGACCACCGGCTATATCTTCGCCGCCATGGTCTTCTGGGTGTTCTGCTTCGGCATGTCTCGCTACTCCATGTACATGGAGCGACGTCTTAACACTGGCTACAAGAGGTAGCTCAATGTCCCAAGTCTCCGAAACGACTGTCGAACGGGAAATCGACACCAGCCAGATGCAGGTATCCAAGACCGAAGTCGCCATCGACGTCGTCAACATGCACAAGTGGTATGGCGATTTTCACGTGCTGCGCGACATCAACCTGCGTGTGATGAAGGGCGAGCGTATCGTCATTGCCGGCCCCTCGGGCTCAGGCAAGTCGACGCTCATCCGCTGCATCAATCGCCTGGAAGAGCATCAGGAAGGCCAGATCATCGTCAATGGTACGGAACTCACGGCCGACCTCAAGCGCATCGACGAAGTGCGCCGCGAAGTCGGCATGGTGTTCCAGCACTTCAATCTCTTCCCGCACCTGACCATTTTGCAAAACCTGACCCTCGCCCCGATCTGGGTGCGCGGCATTCCCAAGGCCGAGGCCGAGGCGACCGCCATGCACTATCTCGAGCGCGTGAAAATCCCCGAGCAGGCCAATAAATTCCCTGGTCAGCTCTCGGGCGGTCAGCAGCAGCGCGTCGCCATTGCGCGTTCGCTCTGCATGCAGCCCCGGATCATGCTCTTCGACGAGCCGACCTCGGCGCTCGATCCCGAAATGGTCAAGGAAGTGCTCGAAGTGATGATCAGCCTTGCAGAAGAAGGCATGACGATGATTTGCGTCACCCACGAAATGGGCTTCGCCCGTCAGGTGGCCAATCGCGTCATCTTCATGGATCAGGGCCAGATCATCGAGCAGAACGAACCCGAAGAGTTCTTCTCCAACCCGCAGCACGAACGCACAAAACTGTTCCTCAGCCAGATCCTGCATTAAAGATCTGACACACCGGCTCTTCTCCCTTCGCGGGAGGAGAGCTGCCTGAGATTTGGCAACCGCTCTCATTGTCCGGTGGAATTGCTCGCCTCGCAGCAATCGCCGCCTTGACCCGACGCCTTGCCCTGCCAATATGCGGTGGCACAAAGGGAAGCCGCGGATTGACCTCAGTTTTCAAGCGATTGCTGCCGCTGGCGGCGGGCCTTGCCTGCGCCCTTTCGCTTGCCGTGACCGCCGTCAGCGCGCAGACGCTTGATGCGGTGCGCGAGCGTGGCTTCCTCGTTTGCGGCTCCAGCAATCCCCTGGCCGGCTTCGCCCAGCAGGACGCCAATGGCCGCTGGTCCGGCTTTGACGTAGACCTCTGCCGGGCGCTGGCCGCTGCCGTTTTCGGCAATCCCGACCTCATCGAATTCCGCGCTTTCCGCGGCGAAGCCCGTTTCGCGCCGCTGCAGACGGGGGCAGTGGACGTCCTCATGCGCAATGGCGCCTGGACCGCCGGCCGCGATCTCCGTTATGGCGCGCGCTACGTGACCCCCAGCTTCTTTGACGGGCAGGGGTTTCTCGTCCCCCAGTCCCTCAGCGTCGTCTCGGCCTATGAGCTGAACAATGTGAGCGTCTGCGTCGTCGACACATCGGACGCCGTCGAAGCCCTCGATGACTTCTTCTTCTCCAATCAGACCAGCTATACCGACGTCGTTTACGAAGACATCGCCGATCTCATCGTCGCCTATCGTGCCGGCATGTGCGATGTCATCTCCGCCTCGGGCCGCCAGTTGCAGGCCATCCGCCGCGAACTCACGGACCCGTCGCAACACCGCATCCTGCCCGAGCGCATCTCCAAGGAAACGCTGGGCCCCGTCGTTCCCGGCGGCGACGATCAGTGGTTCGAGATTGTTCGCTGGACCATTTTTGCCCTGATCACCGCCGAAGAAGTGGGCGTCACGAGCCTTAACATCGACTCCCTGACCGCCGCCCGCTCGGCCGATGTCCGCCGCCTGCTCGGCGTCGAAGGCGACTTCGGTACCTCTCTCGGCCTGCGCGCCAGCTTCATGACCGACGCCATCCGCGCCGTCGGCAACTATGGCGAACTCTACGACCGCCATTTCGGCCCACAGACCGGCGCCGCGATGTTGCGTGGCCAGAACGCCCTCTGGAGCAATGGTGGCCTGCTCTACGCCCCGCCGATCCGCTAAAGCAGCGGCGAAAGCAGGCGCGCCGCCTGGGTCATGAAGTAGAGCGTCACCGGCCGCGTCGAAACCTCCGCCAGGCTGACCTGCCGGCAGGATTTGAAATCCTCGTCCAACATGGCCTCGACCGCTGCCAGGGTCCGATCATCGGTGAACCAAAGCGTGATCTCGAAATTGATGGCAAAGGACCGGTTGTCGAAATTGACGCTGCCCACCGTGGCGATGTCGTCGTCCATCAGCACCACCTTCTGGTGCAGGAAGCCATCGGTATAGCGATAGACCGAGATATCGTGTTCCACCATGGCATCGGCATGGGCCATGCTCGCCAGCCACACCAGCGCATGGTCCGGATTGTCCGGCAACATGATCCGCACATCCACTCCGCGCAGCCGCGCAGCAAAAAGCGCTGTCCTGATATCGGTATCCGGCACGAAATAAGGGCTGACGATCCACAGCCGCTTTCGTGCCCGCCCGATCAGATCGACATAGGCAATGGCGCATTCCTCGAGCTTGTCAGCAGGGCCGCTGCCCATGACCAGCACGGATTGATCGCCCGGCGTATCAAGCTCCTTGGGGGGCGTTGCAGGCAGGCGCTCACCGGTCGCCCATTCCCAATCCTCGCGGAACAGCAGCGCACAGCCGAGCGCAGCGGGCCCCGAAACGCGCACATGCGTATCGCGCCAGCGCCCGAATTTTGCATTCTCGCCGAGATATTCGACGCCCACATTGTGCCCGCCGACCCAGGCATGCTTGCCATCGGCCACCACGATCTTGCGATGATTGCGGTAGTTGATCCGCGTCGGTCCATAGACCCGCAGGAACTTGTGGCGCTGGTTGAAGCCTGCAACCTTCACCCCGGCCTCGCGCATCTGCGCCCGAAACCGCTTGGGCATGCCGGTGCTGCCGATGTCGTCATAGAGCAGTCGAACTTCGACACCGGCCCTCGCCTTGGCAATCAGCCGTTCAGCCAATTGTTGACCAAGCTTGTCGTCGCGAATGATGTAGAACTGCACCAGCAGATAGTGCTCTGCCGCTTCTATACCGGCAAAGATGGAGTCGAATGTTGCGGTTCCGTCTATCAGCAGCTCGACGTCATTGCCCTTGAGAAACGGCAGCTCGGAAACCTGCACCTGAACAGGCCATTTCGCATCCGTTTCCCGGTCGATCAGTGCCAGATCCTTGGCGCGGAGCGGCCGGTCTGCGCGGCCATTCTTGATCCGGTCGGTGGCGTAGTCGTCGAAGAACTTCCAGCCGAAAATCATATAGAGAAAGGCAGTCGGGAACGGCAGCAGCGCCAGCGAAATCAGCCAGGCGATCGAGCCCTGCGATGTCCGGGAATTGAATATCTCCCGCACCGCGCAAACAAACGCCAACAAATAGATCGCCGCCATGATCGCCGCGACCAGATGCAGATCAGCGACTATGGCCCTTAGGATATCGTCAATGCCGAACACGGTGATCCTCTCACCTAGTGAGAGGGCACTGTATCAGCCGATGGCCGTTCGACAATCCCGCGTCTAGTTGTCCGACCCTCA
>NZ_JQGC01000007.1 GCF_000743575.1 Devosia riboflavina
TAATCCAAGACCCAAACTGCGCCAAATGATCTGACGACGGACAGCTTCGAGCGATACCGAGATCGATCAGTTTGTTTGCCACCACGACCACCGTGACAACCAGCAGACAATGCAACAAGGGAACGTCGGGATAGAACATGGCGTCGCCCACGGCCGAGCCCAACGCGATGACCAGCAGAAACTCCACAGTGGAAAGCTGTCCGATTGCCCTGCTGCCGAGCCATCGCAGCAACGCGAGAGTGTAGCTATAGATAATGACCGTGCGGATGACAATTTCCAGGAGGAAGGTCGGCGGTTCATTCCCGATCAGCATGCCCTGCCAGTCAATTCCACTCATCGCTGCCCTCTACGTGATCGAGACTAGATGTTTGGCCGCCATATCTATGAAGGCTCGCTGATTTCGACCCACGCAATGGAGATGGATTGCAGCTGGGCCTAGGCCAGCAAGCGCCTCTATCTCATCACGATGGCAAGCGGGATCCGACGAGATTGCCACGCATTGGCGAAGGCGTTCCTCCGTGACCATCTTCCCAACAATATCGAAGTCGCGTGGCTGGCGCAGATCCCACGCAGCGTCACCGCCAACTGATGGCGCGCTCCATTGGTCCAATGCCTCAGCGATTGCTGTCTCCTCCTGCGGAGCCCAGGACAAGGCATGCTGGATGTGGACCGGTTTGCCCTCTCCGCCGTTTTCTCGAAATGCATCGACCACGCGACTGACGGTCTCGATGTCGCCACCTGTTGTAAGAAGCCCATCGGCCCACTGGCCGCAAAATGCAGCGGTCGCCGGTGTTACCGCAGCGCCCAGCAACGGAATCGGCTTCAAAGGTCTGGAATAGAGCTTGGCCTCAATCACTGTGACCCTCCCACGGTGGGTCACAGTGTCGCCGCGGAATAGGGAGCGAAAAATATCGACGCATTCACGCAGCCTGGCATTGCGTTCGGCTTTCTCCGGCCAATACTCGCCGGTGATCGCCTCGTTGATTGCCTCGCCGGTGCCGAGTGACAGCCAAAGGCGACCGGGGAACATTTCGCCGATGGTGGCGGCAGCCTGTGCCAGCACTGCGGGGTGATAACGATAGCCCGGGGCAGAAATCATCCCGAACCCAAATCTTGTTGCCTGCATTGCAGCCCCGAGCCAAGACCAGGCGAACCCCGACTGCCCTTGGTGCTCACTCCAGGGATGGAAGTGATCGGACGACTTGGCACAAGCAAAGCCAGCCCTTTCGGCTTCCATGACCAGGCTGAGCAGTTCACTAGGGGCAAACTGCTCGTGGGAGGCGTGATAGCCGATAAGCGTCATGCAACCTCCTCCCAGTTGTCGAGCAGTTCTTGAGTGGTGCAGGCCGTGAGCTGCTGCCCGAAGCGGCTGTGGAACACGGTAACTGCGGCGTCATGGGTCTGGTCTGCGGATCCAAAGACCGCATCCGTGCATAGGATAGTGCGGTAGCCCAGGTCTACCGCACCCAGAACTGTGGCCATCACGCAAACGTCCGTCTCACCGCCAGAAACGACGAGCGTACCGACGCCGTCTTCTCGCAGCGTCTGGTCCAGATCGCCGAAAAGCCAGGGGGAGTATCTGTTCTTGTCGAAATGCTTGGCCGGCGGCACATACCGGGCGAGCGTCGGCACAATCTGAAGCATGTCAGGACCCAGTCGCGAGGTCACCATGGAGGGCCAACGATCATAATACTCGCACCACGTTCCCGTCTCATCCTCCACACGAGCGGGGGGTATGAACCGGGTGAAAATGGTGCTGGCGGGGGCACGGTCGACGATGGCTTCAATGGCTGGAAGAACTTTGCTCAGCCATGGGGTGTGCCAAGCGGTATCGCCGGCGAACATGTTCTGTACATCGATGCAAAGATGGGCAAGACGTCCGTGTCTGTCAGACATGGTGCAGACCCACCGGGGAAGCGGGCAATGCCCTTTTGTGAGCAGTGGCGCGATAGCGGGCGAGAATGATGTCCGCAACTCTGGGCTCTATGGATTTGCCTTCAAGGAAGTCGTCGATCTGCTCATAGGTGAGCCCGTGCGCGTCCTCATCGGGGCGTAGCGGCGCGAGATCCTCCAGATCTGCAGTGGGTATCTTTTTGACCAAGCTCTCAGGCGCTCCAAGATGGGCAGCGAGGGCCCGAACCCGCCGCTTCGTGAGCCCCGCGAGTGGTAAGAGGTCAGCTGCGCCGTCGCCGAACTTGGTGAAGAAGCCCATAACCGCCTCGGCGGCATGATCGGTACCGATGACGAGCGCCTCTGTGCCGCCGGCGAGGGCATATTGGGCGATCATGCGCTGGCGGGCTTTGACATTGCCACGCAGGAAATCGGCTTGGGCGGCGCTGGCCGAGGCAAACCCTGCCCGGCGCAGTGAATGCCACGTCGCATCAGTGGCAGGTGCGATATCGACTTCGAAGGTCAAATCCGGATCTATGGTGGCGAGCGCGGCATCAGCGTCAGCGGCGTCGGCCTGCCTACCGTAGGGCAAGCGCACGGCGATGAAACGGGCATTGAAACCGGTTGCGCGCAGTTCTTTGACCGATTGCTGAGCGAGGATGCCGGCGGTAGTGGAATCTATGCCGCCGCTAATCCCAAGTACCAAATTGTGAAGACCGGACCGCAACAGATAGGACTTGAGGAAGGCGAGACGGCGGGTTGCTTCATGCGCAACGTCGAATGACGGCTCTACGCCTAGCTCGCGAATGATGTCGAATTGACTGGTCATGCTTCGGGATTGTTGCTGTGCGGCATCGGGTTGGCGGGATGATCGCAGTGGCAACGGGCGCCCGAGGCAAACGGTTCCTGCGGATGCACGTGGATGTTGGCGCAATAGAACATCGAACGCGGCGCCATCTTGATCGCCTCGATGCGGGAAACTCGTGACGGATAAAAACACTCGGAGACGAAACTGCCCCGGGGAACATCCGCGGGGCCATCAAACTAGGCAGCCTTCGCGCTGAGCGCTGCCTTGGCTACGTTGGAGAGCTTTTGAGCGGTGGCGACCTCCTCCTGCAGTGTCGCATCGAACAATGCGACGGCCCCGTTGGGGGCCTGCTACTCGGCCCAAGTTGTTAGCGATGCCGTGACGGGCGATCTCATAGTGTTCGACCGCCTGGGCCGCAGCCACTAGGCCCGCGTCAATCGCAACGGTAGCCCTGGGGATGGATTCCGAAACGATCCGAAAATGCAGCCGGGGCGGAACGTTTGCCCTCCATCGCTATTGGTGGTTGACCATCATGCGGAGGAGATCATGGCAAGACGTCCGAAAACGACCGGCCTCGAAGAAGTCACGTATGGCGACCAGCCCCTGCGCCGCGGCCAGGGCGGGGAGACCCATCAGATTGCCGAGGACGGTTACGATGTCCTCACCACCCAGCAGGGCATTCCAGTCGCCGATGACCAGAACTCGCTTAAGCAGGGCGCGCGCGGCCCGACGCTGCTTGAGGACGCACACTTCCGCGAAAAGATCTTCCACTTCGACCACGAGCGTATTCCCGAACGGGTCGTGCATGCACGCGGCTATGGCGCGCACGGGTTTTTTGAGACTTACAAATCGCTGAGCAAGCTCACCCGCGCCGATATCTTCCAGCGCGAGGGTGAACAGACCCCCGTATTCGTGCGCTTTTCTACCGTCGCTGGTTCGAAAGGTTCGTTCGATTTGGCCCGCGACGTGCGCGGCTTCGCGGTGAAATTCTATACCCGAGAAGGAAATTGGGACCTCGTCGGCAACAATATCCCCGTCTTCTTCATCCAGGATGCCATCAAGTTTCCCGACATCATTCACTCGGTGAAGCCGGAGCCCGACAAGGCGTTTCCGCAGGCGCAAAGCGCGCATGACAATTTCTGGGATTTCATCTCCCTCACTCCTGAATCAATGCACATGATCATGTGGGTGATGTCGGACCGGGCTATTCCGCGCTCATTCCGCTTCATGCAGGGTTTTGGGGTCCACACCTTTCGGCTGGTAGATGGCAAGGGCGCGTCCAACTTCGTTAAATTCATCTGGAAACCCAAGCTCGGCATGCAGTCGGTGCTGTGGAACGAAGCCGTCAAGATCAACGGCGCGGATCCAGATTTCCATCGCCGCGACCTCTGGAGCGCCATCCAGACCGGCAATTTCCCTGAATGGGAATTGTGCCTGCAGGTGTTCGACCAGGATTTTGCAGATAGCTTCGACTTTGACGTGCTTGATCCGACCAAGCTCATTCCCGAGGAACTGCTTCCCGCCCAACCGGTCGGTCGCCTCGTGCTTGACCGCATGCCGGAGAATTTCTTCGCCGAAACCGAGCAGGTCGCCTTCATGACGCAGAACGTGCCACCGGGTATCGAATTCTCGAACGACCCCCTATTGCAAGGCCGCAATTTTTCCTATCTGGACACGCAGCTCAAACGGCTTGGAAGTCCCAACTTCGCGCAATTGCCGATCAATGCGCCTAAGTGCCCCTTCCATCACCTTCAGCAAGACGGCCACATGGCCATCCAAAACCCGCGCGGTCGTGCCAATTATGAGCCCAATTCTTGGGGGCCGGATATCGGCGGCCCAAGGGAATCCAGAGAACAGGGTTTTGAAACCTTCCCACAGGAGCCCGAAGGTCCCAAAGTTCGCCTGCGCCCTGAGAGCTTTGGAGATCACTATAGTCAGGCACGGCAATTCTTCATTAGCCAGAGCCTCATCGAGCAACGCCACATTGGCGACGCCCTGGTGTTCGAACTGAGCAAATGCGAGTTCCCCGCTATTCGCGAGCGCATGGTTGGACACCTACGCAATATCGATGCCGATCTTGCTCAGACCGTCGCCGACGGGCTTGGCCTCAAGACTCTGCCACCTGCGGCGCCCCCTAACCAGAAACCACGCACAGACCTGCCGCCGTCAGATTTGCTGAGCATTCTCAAAAACCCGCCGGCCTCCTTTGCCGGCCGCAAGATCGGCGTTCTCGTCACCGATGGGACAGACGCAAAGCTGCTGGCGGGCCTTGAAGATGCCGCCGCTGCCGAGGGAGCCAGCGTCGAACTGATTGCCCCCACAGTAAGCGGGGTGACACTAAGCGACGGGACCATGAAGCTGGCCCATCACAAGATTGATGGTGGCCCTTCGGTGCTATTCGACGCGGTCGCTGTCATCCCATCCGAGGAGGGCATTCTCGCTCTCCTCAAGCTTCCCCCAGCACGCGACTTCGTCAGCGATGCCTACGCCCATTACAAGTTCATCGCATTTGCCTCGCCGGCCACCAAACTTTTCGCTAAGGTTGGGATACCGGAAGATCTCGATGACGGCTTTATGGCAATGGACACCCCAACAGCTGCCGACGACTTCGTCGCACTCTGTCGCAACCTGCGGTTCTGGGATCGCCCCGACGGCGCCTAGCGCCGGCAGAGCCGCTGCAATTCCAGGGCGTCGCCAATAGCGGCGCCCGAAGCGGTATTGTCGAATATACACCACGATCCGGTTGCTGCCCTACTCAGCATCTGCTCATAGGCGGCAATTTGGTCGGCCGAATAGGCCGAATAATAGATTCTGGGCGCACCATGCAGCCGGACATAGACGAACCCGTCCAGCTTTACTGCAGCCCGCAGTTCGTCCAGTTGCGGATCGGCATAGACTCGATCAATACCAAAGTCAGAGAGCATGGCAATTGCATAGGGCGCAGCCCAGCTCCGGTGTCGCGGTTCCACAACGATACGTCCCGCGACACGCCGCCTCAATTCTCGGAAGAATGCCGTATCTCGTGCAGTGTCGGTCGGTAGTGATGGCGGCAGTTGCACCAGAACCGGCCCAAGCTTGGCGCGTAGCGGCGCGACATCGCCTAAAAATATATCCAGTTCGGCCTCTCCTCCATGAAGCCGCAGGTCATGGCTGATGGCTTTGGGGAGTTTGACCGCAAACCTGAAATCATCCGGCACCGCATCGTGCCAGCGTCGCCACGTCGCCTCCCGATGCCGGCGATAGAAGCTTGAATTGACCTCAGCGCCCGAAAAGACCCTTGCATAACGTTCAAGGCCGCTACCTTCGGCCTCGAAGTGATCGGACAGTGCGGAGGGAATGCTCCACCCCGCGGTTCCTATGACGGCGCCCGCGCGATCAGGAGAAACGGGTCGCCTCCGGTTCCGTGGGCAAACGACCCTCGGGGGTCATCTGATTTACCGCGTCGGGCAGCGTTTCCGAAAGTCGCTTCAACAACTCCTCCCTCGACAGCCCTGTCTTTTGCGTCAATTCGACAATGGTGTCTTCACCTAGCGCTTCTTC
Source organism: Devosia riboflavina (assembly GCF_000743575.1). Taxonomy (GTDB): domain Bacteria; phylum Pseudomonadota; class Alphaproteobacteria; order Rhizobiales; family Devosiaceae; genus Devosia; species Devosia riboflavina. The sequence goes on from NZ_JQGC01000007.1 coordinate 6,239, forward strand.
GAGGTCGGATGCTTCGACGGGTGCGTTGTCGCCTGTATTGATCCAGCTGTCGGCTTTGTCGCCGCGACCTGTCTGGCGGAAGCGATCCACCAAATCCCCAAGCCCGCCGCTAAGAACGCTGCCGCTCGCGGCACCGCCCAGCATGCCGCTAAGCCCGTTGAGAATATCGCTCAAGCCACCCGACTGCCGATTGGGATCAGCCGGATTGCCGCTCTTGTTTCCGAGTCCACTCAGCAGCTCACCAAGCTTGTCACGGTTCTGGTATCCCGCGACGGCGAGCAGGCCGAGTAGCGCGACCATTGAGGGCATTCGTGCCATTTCGTTCCTCCTTGCGTTTGGATCAAGCGCGGCGACGGGCGATCATGCCCCAGACGAATAAAACGATGATCGCGCCGACAATGGCGCCAATCAGGCCTGCGCCGTCGTCCGGCCCATACCAACCCAGAGCCTGGCCGAGAAATGTCGCGACGAAGGCGCCGACGATCCCCAGGATGGTGGTCATGATGAAGCCCGAGGGCTCGTTACTGCCCGGCATTATGAACTTGGCGATGATGCCAGCGACGAAACCAATGATGATTGTCCAGATGATACCCATGCCACACTCCTGATGTTACTGCCTGCAACGTGCGCGAGAGCATGACGTTCCTGCCTCGGTTCACAGAAGAGCGCTAAATCTCGACGGTTGCACGACGACGCTACGGTCAGAAACGTCTCGCGCACCACCTAGGGCGTGCGGCTATCCACGGCATGCGATGCGTCCGCTGATCGGAGCTTTATCAAGAGAAGGTTCTCGACTTCGCAGAGACGGCGTTTGGTCACGCCGAGTTCCTCGCGAGCTTCCACGCCAGGCGGCGGACTTTTGTGGAGGTCGGTCGCCGCAAGGCGCTATTCAGACCATTCTCAAAATCGCCCCCGGTGTGCCAGATATCTATCTCGGTGGTGAAGATTGGGAGCAGAGCTTCGTCGATCCCGACAATCGACGGGCATTGGATTTTGCGGCCCTCGCCCGGCGGCTGGTCGACCCAACTGCGGAGACAGATGCCAACTCCTTCTGACGCAGAAACTTTTCCAAATCCGTCGCCTGTGGCCGGCACCTTCACTCAAGGGACATATGAGCCGATCGCTGCGGGCTCAACCGTCTTGGCTTTTCGCCGATCCCACGGCCGCGAAGCCTGACGGTGTTTGCCGGCCTCTCGCCTATGCACAAGTCTCGATTGTCCGCACTTAATTTGACCGGAACTACCCTGGGAGGATCTCAAGAGCATCCATTTTGGACTCTTGGAGGGAAGCAACGCCCTTGCGAGTGCTATGTATTAATAACAGGGACCGCGAACCCATTGATGGCGGCTGCGAAGGATTGGTCGTGATAAGCGCTGGCGCGCGGCGCCTGACTTAGCGGACCTGTTCACTGTCCCACCGGGTTCCTGACTATACATACCAAGCCCCCGCAATGGCGATTGTGATGAGGCAATGTCCGCTGGGCGCTTGCGAACAAAAGGGGAATAGCTTCCCTTGGAGGCTTACCTCTGGGGAAACGATTCGTGCCTGCCGACACAAGTTATCTCGATGTGCTCAACACCAATCAGCGTGCGGCCGTCATCCATGGTGTCGGGGATCCCGTCCCAAAACCGCTTCTCGTTATCGCTGGCGCAGGGTCGGGCAAGACCAATACGCTCGCTCACCGCGTCGCCCATCTCATCGCCAATGGCGCTGACGCCCGACGCATCCTGCTAGTGACCTTTTCTCGTCGCGCAGCGAGCGAAATGGCGCGGCGCGTCGAGCGGATTGCCGGCAAGACGCTGGGCATCACTTCGGGGGCAGTGTCGGACGCCTTGACTTGGTCAGGGACCTTTCACGGGATTGGCGCCAGGCTCTTGCGCGAGCATGCTCACCAGATCGGCCTCGACCCCGCCTTTACGATCCATGACCGCGAAGACTCGGCGGACCTGATAAACTTGGTTCGCCACGAGCTGAAATTCAGCGACGCGGCCACGCGTTTTCCTACCAAGGGTACCTGTCTCGCGATCTACTCCCGGGTAGTCAACGCAAAGGCTGATCTTGATGAGGTGCTGAAGGCGGTCTTTCCGTGGTGCGCGATGTGGTCGAGGGAATTGCGCACTTTGTTCGGCGCGTATGTTGAGGCAAAGCAGCAGCAAAACGTGCTCGATTACGATGACCTGCTGCTCTATTGGGCCGGCATGATGGCCGAGCCCACGATCGCTCGGCAGGTTTCGGATTTGTTCGATCATATCCTGGTCGATGAATATCAAGACACCAACCGGCTGCAGGCCTCGGTGCTGCTCGCTATGCGACCCGATGGTCGTGGTCTGACGGTAGTCGGCGACGATGCCCAGTCGATCTATTCGTTCCGGGCGGCTACGGTCCGGAACATTCTCGATTTTCCGGGTGCCTTCACACCCGCGGCGGATATTGTCACGCTCGACCGGAATTATCGCTCTACCCAACCGATCCTTGCCGCGGCCAATGCCGTTATCGAACAGGCGTCGGAGCGCTTTACCAAGAACCTTTGGTCGGAGCGCGCTTCAGAAGCAAAGCCACTGCTTGTGACCGTGAAGGACGAAGCCGATCAGGTGGGCTATGTGGCAAAATCGATTCTTGCAGCGCGGGAGGCGGGAACGCCGCTCAAACAGCAGGCAGTGCTGTTCCGTACATCAAGCCACTCTGGTCCTCTTGAGATTGAGTTGACGCGTAGAAACATTCCATTCGTGAAGTTCGGGGGCCTGAAATTCCTCGATGCAGCGCATATCAAGGATCTGCTCGCTATTCTTCGCTGGGTGGAAAATCCGCGCGATCGCGTTGCGGGTTTTCGTGTGTTGCAACTTATGCCCGGCGTCGGGCCTGGCACAGCGGGCCGCGCCCTCGATGCCGTCGGTGCGCATGCTGATCCAGTTTGGGCCTTCTCCGAGATGCCTGCCCCCGTTAAGGCGGGTCAACATTGGTCAGATCTTGTGGCGCTGGCCCGGCGCATTTCGGGCAAGGAGGTATCCTGGCCGCTGCAAATAGCCTATGTCCGGCAATGGTATGAACCGCTTCTCGAGGCAGCATACGAAGATGCGTCAGTGCGCGTCGCCGATATTGCGCAGCTTGAGCAGATTGCTGCCGGCTATGCCAGTCGCGAGCGGTTTTTGACGGAACTGACACTCGATCCGCCTGATGCAACCAGTGATCGGCCGGGCGTTCCTCTTCGCGACGAGGACTATCTTGTGCTTTCCACTATCCATTCGGCCAAAGGGCAGGAGTGGAAGTCGGTGCACGTTCTCAACGTGGTGGATGGGTGCATTCCTTCGGATCTCGGTACCGGTTCCACCCACGAGCTCGAAGAGGAGAGGCGTCTCCTTTACGTCGCCATGACGCGTGCCAAAGACGAATTGCATCTCATTGTGCCGCAGCGCTTTTATGTCACGCAACAGACCAGAAGCGGGGACCGCCACCTCTATGCGCAACGCACGCGGTTTATTCCAAGGTCGATGACAGCGCTGTTCGACGATATTCTCTGGCCGCCAGTAACCCCGATCCGTGACGACATTCGCCCGGCTCGTCCGGCCGTCGTCGACATCGCCGCCAAGATGAGGGGGATGTGGTAATTGCCAATGTTATCTCAGATTTAGAAAAATGCGGGACGGACCAATGCTGCCGATGGCAAATTCATTGGACCTCTGCCATGGTTTATCAGTTAGCGACGTTAGCTCTCATTAGCTGCGGTTAGCGAAGGTCCTATTTCATGGGCACTGCAAGACGACCAGAGACACTAACGGCACTTCTGCCGGCATTGCCGATGCCGTCGAGGCCGATGGTTAAGCCAAAGTCAGCGCCGCTCGGCATGCCGGCATCAATACTGGCTTTGAGGCGCGCCTGACTATTTTCAAGCAGAAGATTTGAGCCGAAATCGGCGACCCCTTCGAGCACTAGTCCCAGGTCGACGGCAATTTCGCCCGCTGCAAAGCGATATGAGACGGCAGGGCCGATCGCGATTTGCCCGACGCCGGTCGTAATGGAGGGAATGGCAATCCCCAGCGCGTCGAGATAAGCGTCGCTTGTCTCGCCAAAATAGCCCAGGCTGGCCCGCGGGGAGAACGTCCATGGCCCCGAGGTCCATTGCCCCTCGATGGCGGCGCTCAAGAGCCAGCGCGTCGCTCCGAAGCCGTCTTGGTAAGATCCGGAAGGACTAATGTAGTTGTCGGAACGGCCAAAGCCGGCCAGAAGGTCGAGATAAAGATGCTCGTATAGCCCTATGGTCGCATAGGGCCCAACTACCCAGCCTGAGCCAGATACAGAGCCCGGCAACCCTGCTTCGCCTTGTATCATATGATCAAGTTGCACAAAGCCGCCCACCAGCAGGTCGGAACCAACAAGATAATCAGCCCCTATGCTTGCCAGCACTAACTGGCCATCTCGGGGAGCGTTGATCTGAGTGAAGGTGCCTTCCATCCAGATGTCGAATGGACTCGACTCAATATTACCGGCTGCGGTCTGAATTGCGTTGAGGCTGGTCGATGACTGGAGCGTGCTTCCGCGGGCTATTGCAGGCAGGTAGTTCATAAGCATCTGGCCGATATCGGCTCCGGCCGAAATTCCGTTTAGCCGATTGATGCGGCGCTGCATGTCCGGTTGATTTGAAAGAATCATCGACGCCCGCATTTTGATGAAATCTTCGATAAGCGCCGTCGTTTCTTCGCGAGAGCTAATGAAGGTGAAGACGCATGTGAGGCTTTCGCTGGCATCAATGACAATATTTGCCGAGCGGCCGGGGATATCGACGCTGCTGTCACTGTCGTTGCAGGCAATCCCCGTCAGTGCAGTGCCGGCATCTCCCAGGTCATTTGCCGTGACGCGAAACGATCCAGCAGGCAGATCGATCGCGGTGCTGTTGCCGAGCCCCCCTGTTGTTGTGACAGTGAACGCATTGAGCAAAGGCTCAGGCGAGGTGAAGCCGAAAGTGCCGTCGACGTTGGATCGCACTGTGACGAATAGCCTGCCCGTGGCCCCTACAGTCAGGCTATAGGTTTGCGTTGCAGAAAAGGGACCGACGCCAGTCGATGTGTCCGTGGCCGTGACGGAAAAATTAAAGACCCCAGACGGGGTTGGCGTCCCGGACAAAGTTCCGGACGAAGACAGGTTCAGTCCTGGCGGAAGGGAGCCGGCAGAGACAGCAAAGGTATAGGGGGCTGCGCCACCGCTGGCCGTCAGGGTCTGAGAGTAATAGGATCCGGAATTGGCCGCCGGCAGGTTCGCGGGTGCTATTGCTATGGTGGGCGTAATAACCGTCAAGGGGAAATACCCTGCCACGCCGAACGGCGATCCCGAACCGGTCGTTGAATCTCGGGCAAGGATGGTTACGAAGAATGCCCCGGAGGTCGTCGGGGTGCCGGAAATCGTTCCGGCGGAAAAGGTCAGGCCGGTCGGCAGAGCCCCAGCAATGATTGAATAGGTATAGGGTGCTGTGCCGCCACCAGCGACCACTGTTTGCGAATAAGGCTGGCCCGCGGTGGCTGGAAGTAGGCTGGAGGGCTGCAGGGTAAAGTTCGGTGCGTAGATGTCGAGGCTATGGATCTGCGTACCCGTATGAGGCCCCGTTCCGCCGCTCGCATCCGTGGCTGTGACGCTGAAGGAAAATGAGCCGGTCTCGGTTGGCATGCCCGAGAGGAGGCCAGAGGGGGAAAGTGTCAGACCAGCGGGGAGCGAGCCTGCCACCGCATAGCTGTGAGGCCCCGTTCCACCGCTGGCGGCGATGGATGCGGAATAGAGGGCGCCCGCCCGCCCGTTTGGCAGGCTTGCCGGCGACAGCGTAATGGTGGGTGGGGCGACGGACAGGCTATATGCCTGGGAGCCGGTGATGGGGGTGCCGCCGGTGGAATCCCGGGCCGAGATGGTGAAGTTGAAAGTGCCGTCTTCGCGGGCCGTTCCCGAGATTGATCCGTTGGACGCCAGCGATAGTCCGTCAGGCAGCGCGCCCGAGTCGAGGCTGAAGGTGTAAGGCGCAGAGCCACCGGACGCTGAAATCATTTGCGCATAGGACTGCCCAACGGTTGCCCCAGGCAATGTTGGCGAGAGGCTCAGACTGGGTGGCGCGATCACCAGGGTATAGGGAATCGATGCCGAGTATGGGCCGTCGCCGGTCGTGGAATCCGCAACAATTACTGAGAATGTGTAGGATCCCGCCGAAAGAGGCACTCCCGATACCAGCCCGCCCGGCGTTATGGTGATGCCAGGCGGCAAGGTGCCGGAGACTGAGAAACTATAAGGTGCGGTGCCGCCGAACGCCGACAGACTCTGCGAGTATCCTGTGGCGACCACGCCTGGGGGGAGAGCGCCGGGGGAAACGGAAATCGTGGGCAACCCGATATTGAGGGTGTAGCTGTGCGAATCCGTTGCACCGACGAAGTCGGAAGCAAACACGCTGAAAATGAACGTGCCGCTTTCGGTGGGCGTTCCAGAAATCGTTTCGTTTGAAAATGACAGGCCTGCGGGCAAGGGGCCAGCAAGCGAGATGTGGTAGGGCGCGGTTCCGCCAAGCACAAAAAAGGACTGGTAATATGGGGTGCCAATAGTGGGATCGGGAAGGCTGGGTGGCGTTAGAGTGACCTGGGCCAAAGATGGGGCGATCAGGAGGAACGAGGTGACAAGGAGAGCGAACAGACGGACAAAACTGGCCTGGGTTGCGCTCTTCAAGCTCGCGAGACACAGCAAGATGTCCTCCCTCGAAGCCCGCGCACGGATTTTGGAATTTTCCGAAGCCCCCTCTGCCCTCCACAATCCTGCGATCATCAAATCGTTCTGCCCGGCTTCGTAGGGGTAAAGGCATATTCGCGCCAAGGTTGATAGTTCTGGCCGGCCGGCTAAAGTGCTGCCACCCCAAACTTTGCCTGTTTTTCGATGAGGATCATGCCTCCACGCGGCACAGAGGATGGCATGGGGGCGTTGGCACTCAGAGCCGATGCCCGCTTTCGCCAAACGGTAGTCCACTATTGCGAGAAGATGGTCGAACCTGCACCTGCAGGCTGGCCCGTGCGAAAACTGCTCAATCAGTTGGAGCGTTACTACTCGGCGTACATGCTGATCGGGCAATATTACGGCTGGCGTAACCATGGCGCTTCAGTCCCGAACCTGTCGCGATTACAGGCTACATCCGGCCAAAGTCCGCGACAGACCGCCAGCTTTTGCGCGACGCTGGAAGCGCGCGACCTCATTTGCGTCGAAGCTCTGGCGACCGATCGGCGACAGAAAATCCTCAGGCCTGCCGATAGCCTCATCCGTGAGGTGGGAAGATCGTGCGCTGCGTTCGTCGAGTCCTACGACGCCGTTACGGGAAGCGCCTTGGCCCCGCCGATTGAGCAAGATGCAGGCCTGCTGGGCGAGATGATTTACCTTTCGGCGACACGGGTGCGAGGGTCAGGAACCGTGATCGCCGAGTTTCCGATGGTCCTGGCTCTGTCCGGCTACGACTGCGGATATCCGCTGCTCGTCGCTTTAGTCCTGACCCACTACCGACGCAAATCGGGGAATGACAAGTTTTCTTTGACACACAGTGCTTTGGCGGACCGCTTTCAGGTTTCAGAGTCCCATGTCGGCAATGTGTTTGGCCGTCTGAGACAGGCAGGGGGCTTGGTGCCAGCGCGCGGAGCCGCGGATCCCGTCGTCACGGAAGAGCTTATCGACGAGTTTGAGCGTTGGTGTTCCGCGGAGATGGCGCACTATGCGCAGTTGGCTCAGAGGGCCAGGACCCTCTCCGATTCCAGTCATTTCCACGCTTAGCCAAGGCCCGCAACCGTAGGGCCTATTCGTTAGCTCGCCCAAACAGCAGCTCACTCCGACAGTCCCGGCGCGGTTGATACTTACCGATACAGGCTATTGAAGGGTGGTCGCCCTTGACCGCCGTTCGCCAGAAACCATCTCTTGCTTCGTCGATGTTTTCGACACTGAACCACATGTCGATCCAAATGTTTTTTGGTGAGAATAGCGATGGAAACTCAAGAGCTTAGAACTAGATCATCATACGCGTATGCGGTCGCCGAGTGGCAACCTGATATGGCTCGATACAGACGTGAAGTCGAGGAGGCGATCCGCACCCAAAAGGGCGATCCCCTTACCTTAGCCGAAATGGAATGCTCGCTGGATTTGGTAGATGCGGACTTGGCGGCGCTGCGGTCTGGAAAGCCAGACACCCGAACGTTGATGTCGGCCGACCTCGCGGCCGAAGTTCGAAGGGAGCTACAAGGCCTGATCACCACGATGCGATTGTATTGCAAACTGAACTAGGTGGGCTGCCTTCAAGCGGCGGCGCCCGAATAGGACGGGCCGCCTGTTCATGACATTGTTGCGAAGCTTAGAGCGGATACCACATTCCAAATATTGATCTGCGAAGGGTTGGATGCTCACCTTGATATTAACCGATATAGGTACGGCGCATCTTCCCATTATCTAGGCTTAGTCCTGAAATGGGGGGGAGCGACGGAACAATAGTCCCAGGGTTTTCATGTCGAAATCGCGTTTCACGGAGAGCTTCCCGCTATAGGCAGACCGCGCCAAATAGCATTTCGAAGGCGTGAGCAGATCCGGGATAAACTGTTTTGATCGTGACCGGGGAACCGGGCGGCGTTCCGCGATCTTTATGGTCGGTAAATGGAGATGACCATGAATCTGAACTGGACGACGCTATCCCCGGCTCAACGGACTGCCGTGTCATTGCTCTGTCGGCACCCGGTCTGTTCTCTGTCGCGGGAACTCGCGGAACAGCTGCTCAATCTGGGAATAGCGGAGGAAGCCGGCGACGGCAATTATTGCATCAGCGCTTTCGGCTCGACCCTCGCCCCACCGGCGCGCTGACCGCCAGAGAGCATACGGGCCTGCATTGCTGTTGAGGTGAGATGACCGTCATCGCAGAGGAAGTGGCAGTCGCATCTCAAGAGAGGCCGCATACCAGTGTGAAAAGTCTCCGGTCGGAGCGGGATGCTGGCGTTAGGCCAGCATCTCATTCATCGTTTCGATGATCTCGGCGCTCCGGTAAGGTTTGGAATAGAATACCGACCCATCGGGGATATCGGTGATATCGACGCTACGATGTCCAGAGACGACGATAATACGGATCGGTGGCCACCGATCTGCTACCGCCGCGGCAAGCATGAGCCCATCCATGGTGCCCGGCATATCTACATCGGTAATGATGATACGAATATCGCTTCGGGTTTCCAGAATCTTGACTGCTTGCGCCGCATTGGCCGTCTCGATCACAACAAAGCCCTCGGTCTCGAGATCGTCGACCAGCGCCATGCTGACAAGCGGTTCGTCCTCGACCACGAGGATGGTACTGGGGGATGTCATGGACCTTCCAGGGGTGTGAGGGGGGCCGGCAGTTGCAAAACTGACATCCTCGTCAACGGGCCTGGCTAGCTTACGATCCATCGCGTGACGATCACGATGAAATTCACGACCCTTCTGAGGGGACTGCATACGATGAACTCGGACAACCTTGAAGTTTGACCATGCCACACGACTTCCAGAATGACATCGACGCCATACAGAAAATTGCTGCCGTGCCAACCATTCTCGATGTCGTCTGCCGAGCCACCGGCATGGGTTTTGCCGCAGTCGCGCGCGTGACCGAAGAGCGCTGGGTGGCCTGCCAGGTCCTTGACGACATTCATTTCGGCTTGCCACCCGGCGGCGAACTCAAGGTCGAAACGACCCTCTGCCACGAAGTCAGGCAGCACCGTCGGGTCATCGCAATCGACAATGTCGCCGAAGATGCGACCTACAAGAGCCACCTCACCCCGCAAATCTATGGTCTGCAAAGCTATATTTCGGTGCCGATCATGCTGCCCGATGGACGGTTCTTCGGAACCCTCTGTGCCATCGACCCCAATCCACACAATGTCAACAACCCGCAGATCATTGGCACTTTCACGCTTTTCGCCGAGCTCATTGCCTACCATCTCGACGCAGAAGATCGGATCAACATAGCGGAGACGAAAGTCATTGATGGCGAGGCGTTCTCCGACCTCCGCGAGCAGTTCATTGCGGTATTGGGTCACGATCTGCGCAACCCCCTCGCGGGCTTGGAGGGTGGGCGAAGAGTGTTGGCTACGATGCATGACGACCCCAAGTCGGTTCGCATCCTTCGCCTGATGGGCGAGAGCGTGTCGCGCATGAGTGGCCTCATCGACAATCTGATGGATTTTGCCCGAGGTCGCTTGGGCGGTGGTATTGGCTTGCAACGCGTGGCCGATCAGCGGCTGGAACCTCTACTCGCCCAGATTGTCAATGAAATCAAAGCTGGCCATCCTGAGAGAGAAATCGAAATGCATTTCGACCTCTCGCGTGGGGTCGATGTAGATCGGGCACGCATTGGACAAATGTTCTCAAACTTGCTCGGCAATGCGATCACCCATGGTGCCCAAGACCAGCCAATTGTCGTAGAGGCAGCGATAACCGACGGTCGCCTCCTTCTGTCGGTGGCCAACGGTGGCCGGCCCATTCCTGCGGAGGCCCTCGATAGACTGTTTCAACCCTTCCAACGCGGCGAAGGCGAGAAGCGCTTCCATGGTCTGGGCCTTGGCCTTTATATCGCTTCCCAAATTGCCGCGGCTCATGGTGGCGCGATTGAGGTGTCATCCGATGCTCGGGAAACCCGCTTCACGTTCACCATGCCATTGTGACTGACACCTACGGGCCATGTGGATGCCCGTAGCGAGCAGCCAGCGGGCATTTCTTCCGACACTAAGGATCGGCTCCTCATCCTCATCATCAGCGACCACCCGTTAGACATAATCCGCTCGATCGAAAGCCGCGTAAATATCGGGCGGGACATTGCCATAATCGTATTGCTTTTCATCGGTTGGGAACCGCATCCACCGTCGCACCGGGGATGCCTGAGCGCTTCAAGTGCTAATGGTCAGTCTCTGGCGCCATGGCCGGTTATAGCAAATCGGTAATGGTCTCCAGACGACTGGAATAGGGGGCCCATCCACCGTTGGCGGTTCAAAAGCCGTCAGCCCGCCACCTACCCGGAAAGATTACTTCCACCTTCATCCTTGTTTGACGTTGACCGGTCTGGCGTTGCGGCTCCTACCCAGAGCATCTATCGGAGGCTGCGGTCGAGCGTGCCCCACCGTACCGGTCTGAAACCGATAGGCGATTGCTCTAGCAGCGGCGTCCTGGGGCGGTTGACTGGCAGGACTGGAGCGCCATCCTCGGGTGCTCTAACCGCCACTTCGTTCAAGGATCGAGGTGGCGTCAGCGACAAATGCCTGTGCGGCATCTTCGGGAGACCGAACGCCGAAAGCGATTTCCTGAGAGATAGTGCCGAGAGCCTTGCTGAACTCGCCCGCCGCTGGAGGCGGAGACGGCGGCAGGGAACCAACCAGATCACCGAGCGAGGCGACATAGTCCAGTGCAAGGCGGCTTGCCGGCGTCAGGTCGTTCGAGATGGCGTCACGCACAGCAGCGCTGCAGGGAATGCCACGCTCCACGCCGAGGACCTTGGCAGCTTCCAGATTGGTGACGAAGTACGAAATAAAGGCGACCGCCTGTTCCGCATTTTGCGACGTGCCGCTCACGGAGAAGAATTGCGACGGCTTGCGATAGTGACCGCCGGTCCCCTCGCCGATAAGGGGGTAGCTGGTCAAAGCCAGAGTGTCTGGGCTGATACCTTGATAGACGACCAGCTCATTGGAATTGATGGGTGTCGTCGCCGCCTTGTTCATGATGATCATGCTGGCCTCTGCCGATGCCGAGCTCAATGCCTGGTCTTCGGCCGAGACGATAATGCCAGCCTCGCGCAGGTCGGACCATAGCCTGAACCATTCGAGGAGAGACGCTTCGTCGAAGCCAAGCCCGCCTTCCGCCGTGAACAAGGCGGCGCCGCGCTGGCGCAGCCAGTTCTCGAACACGATGTCGCTGCCCGAGGAGTCGGAAAGGACCTTGATGCCGTTTCGGACATTGGCGCTGGCGAACGCCTCGCCCATGTCGCGATAGTCATCATAGGTGGTTGTCAGGTTCGGCGGCGCGATGCCGACTTCCTCGAATACCGTGGCGTTGTAGATCATGGATGCGGAATTGGCGCCAAGCGAGACGCCGTAAAGCTTGCCGCCGACCCGGCCGCCCGCGATCTGGTCCTCGTCGAAATCGGAGAGATTGAGCGTGCCGCCAAGATAATCGTCAAGCGGGGCGATCGCATTGCGCGAGGCGTATTCGACGATGTAGCGATAGTCCATTTGCAGGATATCAGGGGCATTGCCACCGGAGACCTGCGTTGCCAATCGTGTCCAATAGTCGTCCCAGCCGATGAATTCCCCTTCGATATCGGTGCCAGCTTCAGCACTGAACATATCGGCGACAGCATAGGTGCGGGTGGCGCGGTCCTGGCCGCCCCAGAATGTCAGGCGCAGCGGAGCCTGCTGCGCGAATGCCGGCTGGAGGCCAAGAGCGCCCGAAGCGGCGAGCATGGTGCTCCCGAGGAGAAACTTGCGACGGGGAATGCGAACAGACATGGAGACCTCCCAAATTGCTTGGGAGCTGCTCTCCGGCAACATCCCGTATCAACAAGCTTAGCACGGAGTTGCGCTCTAGAAAAATACGAAAAAGAGCGTTTAAGATAGATAAAACCTATCAGCGGGGACGAGGATGGATCGACTGCTGCATCAGTTCATCGCCATAGCCGAGACCGGCAGTATCAGGGCGGCGGCGGCCGTTCTCAATGTGACGCAGCCCACATTGACGGTGAATATGCGCAAGCTTGAAGAGGATATGGACGCCCGACTTTTCTCCAGGTCTTCGCGGGGGGTGCGGCTGACGCCATATGGAGAGGTCGTCTATGAGAACGCCCGTCTGATGCAGCGGCTCGACGACAATATGCGCAAATCCGTCAACGACATGCGGGCGCGATCAGAACGCGGGATCAGCGTGGGTAGCGGCTACTCGTGGTGGACCGTGTTCGTCCGCGACACGGTGCTCGATTACCAGCGGCTCAATCCCGGTGCACCGGTAGAAGTCAGTCTAGGCGACCAGATGCGCTGTCTGGACCAACTCCTGTCAGGCGATATTTCGCTTTTCGTCTCACACGAAATCCGGGGACTTAGCGCTAGTCTGGGGGCCCAATTCATCCGGCTGAGCCAAGTCTACAATGGTGTTTTCGTACGCAAGGAGCACCCTTTGCTGGGCAAGCCCCGCACCCGCACGGAAATTGAATACTATCCGATGGTCACCAGTTCATTGACTGAAAGCCGCCAGCAGCGGTTCTTTGACGAGCATTGGCGACGGGCGAGGGGCGAAACCTCGTTTGGCCAGGAGAACCATGTCTTTGGCTCCAACTCAATTTCGGCCTGCATCGACTACCTCACCCATACCGATTCCTTCCTGCGCATATCGAACGTCATCGCGCCATACTTTGCGGAGCGCGGCATAGCTGAGGTCTCGCAGTCCGAACCCCTGTCCATGATCCCGATGGGGATTTATGTTCTGGCGGAAAGGCGAGGCGAGAAACGGCTTGAAGCCTTGCTCACGGCGCTTATGGTCGCCAGCCAGGAAAAGCTACCTCCGCCCCGCGACTGAACGGCTGTGTTGGGGCCCAAGGCCGACCAACGACGCTCCTGACGCGGTTGGTTGAGGCACAGCGATAGCGGAAAGACCAAGCAGTCTATTTCCTCGTGCGGGGCCGGCTCGCCCCTTGGGGATGATCGATAAAGCCGATCTCGATCGTAAGGCTCGTCTTGGCGGGAATGGGTGAACGCTCTTTCTATTCGGCGCTGATCTCGGGCTAGCGGGCGGGAGGCGGTGATCCCGGGCAAGCCTCATTTTGAAAGCGCCTCAGATATGGACTAGTTTTATGGCTTGTCAGTGCTGGTCTTCGGCAATGGCCGGGGTGACCCGTGCAATGGCATCTGAGCGCCCTCAAAGACAGGAGTGACGCCGATATTGCTGCTCGCCCGACGCGGGGCAGGGGGAATGATCGATAACGCACCCTATCGACCGCACAACGGCTGATGCAGGCGATCGGCAGTCATGAAGGTGGTCGAGTGCTTTTCCTCGGTCTCGGCACACGGCTTGGCGCTGCCATGATCGTCGAAAACGTCGCCCAGACCATGGAACTTGCGCATCTGCCCTATCGCAAGGGGAGCACCATGACAAATGGCAAAAGCACGTCTTCGACGCCGGGGAACAGCTCACGGCGGGCCTTGGAGCCGGGCTATGTGGTCATCGGCGGCGCCAATGTCGCCAGGCTCGACAAACTGCCGCCAAAAGCCCGGCGCGGCGACAATACCAACGCTTTAAAGGGGCGGCTTCGCCCTGTGGTTGGACAGGACGCTCGTCGTCTAGGGTGGCGCCAAATGGCAGGCGTTGCCATCGATGCGTTCGACCCCATTTCGGCCGCTAGCGCCCGTCGGCTGGATATGAAATAGCTGACATTGTAGACGATGGCGGGATGGGGCAGAGTCCGAGGCAAATGCCGGTCTATGGAGATGCTAGCAATGCTGGAAACCCCTATTCTCAACACGGTATCGTTTCGTCGAACCGCTTACAGAGATCGAGATGCTATCGAGTTGACCCTGCCGAGCTCCGTCAACCAAGACCCGGCAACAGAGACACTAGTCGACCGAGACTTTATGGCTTGGTCTCGAGATTTCGACTTTACGGATGGCACTATCGAGCTTTCGGTGGCCAGTGTTTTGGCCAACCACGCCCCAGCTTATGCGCGTGGCTTCATCGGAGTGGCCTTCCGGATCGACGAGCAACAACGATTCGAGAGTATCTATCTCCGACCCGCCAATAGCCGCGTGGACGATCAAGTGCGTCGAAATCGATCGGTGCAGTACGTTTCCTACCCCGACTACACCTTCCCCCGGCTCAGGGCGGAAGAGCCTGGCCGATACGAAACCTACGTCGATATTCCAATGGAGGAGTGGATTGACCTGCGACTGGAAGTGGCAGGCTCGGCCGCTCGCCTCTTCGTCAACAGTTCGATTCACCCCGTCCTTGTCGTTACCGATTTGAAACTTGGGGCTGCGCAGCGTGGTGGTATCGGGCTTTGGATCGAGGCCGGGACAGTGGGATATTTCGCCGATCTTGTGGTCACCTCCATATAGGGCGTGAAGTGGGGCCGCTTTGGCTTGATTGTGTCCATTTGCAGACTGTCTGAATTTCCTGAAGAGTTTCGGCTGCCGCCAGGGGTGCGAAAGAGCCGAACGGAGTAGGACCGTTCTCGACCCCATCGTTTCCGTCAGCGCTTCGCTTCCGCAATCACAGCTTCTGGCCCGAAGTAGACGTCCACTCCTCGGCGCGCTAGCGTTTTAGGCTGAGCCAGCCATGTTTCTCCATGCTGTCGATTGTGTCGCGGACACTCCGGCGTTGGTCGGTGTACGCATATCGATAGACGCCGGGATATTTGGTCCGATACTCGTTTTTGTGGCCGAGCTTGCCGTAGATACCGCTTATGTCGGTGACGACAAAGCGCAGTAGCCCAAGAATCCAGGTGGGCATAACAAAGGTCGAGGGTTTCAGGCCACGCTCGCCATAGAGCTCGCGAATGATGCGGGGCAGCTCCACCATCTTGCCGGTAACGCCGAAGCAAAAATGGCGATGGCCATCGGTTGAAGGATTGTTCATCACCGCGATATGCATGAGAGCAACGTCGCGCACGTCGACCGAGTGACCCATCATGTCGAGCGAGAACGGCGGGTTACGATCGATCATTCCCTTGATTGTCTGGAGGCTATAGCGGGCCCAGGGCACAAGCGATGGCCCTAGAATGAAGCCGGGACAAACGGTGGTGAGGGGTACGTGGCGCGGGTTGCGGCGGGAATCGCGGGCCATTTCCCAAGCAAGCCTCTCTGCCAGCGTTTTCGACCGAAAATAGTCGATGCGGCCGGCCCCACCCGACAGATCAGTCCAATCGTCCTCGGTGTAGAGCGTTTTGGATCGCGGATAGCCATAGGCGATGGCGGCTTCGGAGCTGGTGACCACCACCTTGCGGACACTGGGCGTGGCAAAGGCCGCCGCGAGCACAAACTCGGTTCCGGATACGGCGCCACCCGTGCGGTCGGTCTCGGTGGGAACCGCCTGGGGGCTCGCGACGTGAAAGACCCAGTCGACGCCCTGCATTGCTTCGGCCCATCCGGAACGGTTGCGTAGGTCGGCTGCGGCCAACTCCACGCCGGGCAGGATGTCCAGCAACTGTCGGTTGCGCTCGTCGTAGCCGATATTGCGTACGGTGCCGCGAACGCGAAAGCCTTGGTCGAGCAGGTCCTTGGCGAGCCAGGACGCAACATAGCCGGAGACGCCGGTCACGAGGCACAAGTCCCCTGGTTTCATGAGGTTGGTCATTTTGGTGGTTTCCTTTCAGTTTGGGGGCGGCCGTCACCGGCCGCCCGAATGTTCATTTCAGCAGCGCCGCAACGGCCTCAGCCGCAGCCGCACCATCAGCGAGGCCGAGTTCGACGGCCTGCGGACGTAGGCTCGGATCGAGAGCGCCGGCGATCAGCGGTGCAGCGTTTTCACCGCCCGTGATGCGGACGACCTTGAGGCCCTTGGCTTCGAGTTCGGTCAGCGCAGTTTCCTCAACGGTGTTGGAGAGGGTCGGGGTCGGCAGGCCGATATAGATGATGGCGTTGAGCCCCTTTTCGGCGACGATTTCCGGCGAGAAGGGCGTGCGGGGCGCGTCCGTATAGTGGCGACCATTGATCTCGACGGCCGGCATAAAGCCGGGCACGGCGGCAGAGGAGGCGACGGCAGCGGCGAGAGACACGTTGTCGTCGCGGTCCCAGAGCACGGTCTTGCCGGTTTCGGCATCGACCGTCGTGACGCGCAGGTCAACCTGCTGCGGCCAGTCAGAACCGGACAACATGGTACCCACATAGCCAACAAGGTCAGCGCTCGAGATCGCCGTCTTCACCTCGACCGCGAGCTTGCCGATATGCTGGCCGCGCTCCTCGATCGTGCCGTCAGTGGAAAGAAGGGCCGCCATCAACTCGGGAGGAATGGCGGACATGCCTTCACCGGCCGGCACTGGTGCGGTGACGACCTGGCGGGTCCGCTCCTTCTCGACCTGGGCATCGAGGTCGATCCCCGAGGCGTAGTATTCGCCGGCGAACGCGCCAGCGGAGGTGCCGACGACGATATCGACCTTGTCGAAGGTGAGGCCGGCCTGGTCGGCGAGCGCGGCGAGAACGCCGGTCTCCCAGGCGATGCCAGTCTCGCCGCCACCGCCAAGGATGATGCCGATCCGTGGTGTATCAGCGGCGGCAACAGGAAGGGTGCCGAACAGTGCGGCGGCGAGCATTGTAGGGATGAGGTTACGGGCAATGGTCATGATTGGTCTCCGTTTTTCAGGCGAGCGGCATCGCGCTGCGAAACGCTGCGTTGATGGAACAGGGCGAGCAGGATCGCGCTCGAAAGAGCGGGATGCCTTCAGGCCTGCGAATGACGTGGAATTCAGTCTGGCGGTGTTGCCGCCGCTATAAGGTCATGTCTGTCAACTCGGTCTCCCTCTGGACACTGGTTGTTGCAATCGCCTAAGGTGGATAAAACCGCACTCAATACGATATTGCATGAAGTAAGAAAACACACTGAGTGCAGTTTTGCAATAGGTAAAGTTATGACGGATACAGAAGGACGAGAACCGCCCAAGGAAGGGCTCCGTGAGCGCAAGCGACGTGAGACTCGCAAGCGGATTGCCGTAGAGGCGTTCAAGTTATTCAGGGAGCGCGGCTACAATGCCGTCACGGTGGACCAGATCGCCGAGGCCGCAGATGTGTCCAAGCGCACCTTCTTCGACTATTTCCCCAGCAAGGATGATGTGGTTGGTACGTGGCAGGACAGTTTCGTCACAGCGCTTGCCGACGCGGTGGCTGCCAGGCCGGATGGCGAGCCCATCGGCAGAGTTGTAGAAGAGGCCATGATCGATGCGCTTATGGCGTCGATCCCGCCAGATGCGGAATTCATCAACGAACTCATCGAGAGCACCCCGAGCCTCAGAGTTAAGAATCAGTACAAGTACGTTGAGCTGGAATGGGCCCTGGTCGCTGCCCTGGCGGAGCGCTTCCCCGGTAAATCGGCACTCAAGATCAAGGCGTTTGGCATGGTGGCCGTTGGCATGCTCCGGCTCGGCGTTGAGGAGTGGCACGCCCGCCGTCTCGCGGTGGCGGGAGACCTCCGTAAGTTCAACGCGGAGATGTACGGCCTATTGTGGGAAGAAATCGATGAAATCCGTTCAGGGGGCAGATAGGGGCCTTTGTCGGCACAAGAGAAGTTCAAGAATGTCCGGCTCCTGCGCGAAGCGGCCAGTAAAGCCTCGAAAGTTGCCGGTCTGTCTTCACCTGCCATCGACGTTCGCGCACCAATAACGGCAGCTTCTTTATCGCGGTTTATGTCAAGGGTCGTACGGCGTCGTCTGCCGCCTAGAGGTGGCATGCCAGACCTGGAAGAACGCCGACGAACGGCACGCGTTAGAAATCAGCCGTTGCTGCTCGGCGTGAGGTCGTGCCGCACGGGGCTCGCGCTTCTCTTCGGGGTCGGCGCTTTGGCCGCCCCATGATGGGGTAAGAAAGGCGGAGTGGACCAATCTTTTGGGCGCCCTTACCGAGTGGGCAGGGCTGCTGCCAGTACGATCTCACGCCACCTTCGTCCCCGTGAGGACCTCTTTCCTGCCGAGGCAGAACCGCTAATGCTCCTGTAGATCGGCAATCAGGCGGCCGCGGCGGCGGGTTCACTACCCCAGCGAAAGCTGCGCAAGGTGCCGCGCAGATCGGCATCGCCATCGAGCATCTTGCGCTGCACCAGTTTGCGCGCCGTCAGCAGCATGCGCTTCTCCTGGCTGAACTGCGTCTTCACATGCACTGGTTGAACAGGCCCACCCGCATCATCTGAGCAATGCCGCGCGCGTCGTGTCGGCCAGACTTGTTGATCTGCTGCGCTTTCAGCAGCGACTTCATATGGCGTGTCTCGACGCAGATCACGGGCAGACCGGCTTCCGCCATACCGTTGACCAGCCACTGCGACAGCGGCCCGGCCTCGATCCCGACGCGGCCAGTTCACGCCAATTGACGTTAGCAGCGTGACGATGTCGTCCGGCTCGGACGGAACCTTCTGCTCGCATATTACCTTGCCGGCCTCATCGACGACGCACACCGCCGTCTCCACAACCGACACGTCCAGTCCAACAAAACAGGCCATCGCCGTTGCTCCTTCCCTCGATGTCGAGGCCAAATGCGACCTCGCCAGCATGTACATGAAGGGCTGCAGCCTTCCGATCTCAGATCTCGCCGCAGCCGCCGCGATACACCAGCTTTCAGGAAATCGGAATCCTGGCCTAGACGGCTGGATTGGGGCTGAATGCCGACCGTCAGCTGCGAGACTAGGATATGCAACATAACAAGCGGACGTCGGCGAGGTGCCCCACCCGACGATCACCCCCTACCAGCATTTTGCCCGTAGTCGACCGGTCGGAAGCACCGGCAGAGCATTGCGCCCAGCGCCACGATCACCCAGCCAATACCGATGCCAACCAGGTCGGGAGCGAGATCGGCGAGCCGCGGATTGTTGCCAATCGTGGGCATCTGCACCACCTCCCATCCGACACCCACCACGAACCTCAACAGCGCTGCCAGCCGGAGGCGGCCGGCCCCGACCGCTAGCACACCGAGCAGGAAGATCATGAGCATCGAGCTGATGTGCGGCATCTTGGTGGGCGCATTGGCAATAGCGAGCCAACTGATGTCCCAGTCGAAGATCAGTTCACGATAACCCCGGTGGTTCGCGCCGAAGCCGAACAGCGCGCGATGCTATGACAACGAAAGGCACCCAGCGTGCGGCGACCAAGATACTTCGCATGTGTTTTTCACTCGATTTGCCACGTCGTGAGTTCGGCGCGTTCTCGATATCCACGAATTCCCATTTCGTTCACCTTCGGCCACCAATCGCCAAGGAATATGTTCCGATGCAAGGACGCATGTAGGACGGCTCAGCGACAGGCCTGTTTATTCATTACGTCGCCGGAGCGATAGGGGAAGCAGAAGAAACCGTCGAATCGATCGGCAAAGAAATCGATGAATGTGCGAATATAAGGGTTGGCAAAGCGATGGGCGTGATGGACGACAGTAATCGAAGTCGGCGCGGTGGCCCAACCCGGTAGAACTTCAACTAGGTCGCCGGATTTCACGTGCTCTTGGGCAAAGAAATCTGGAAACAGACTGATACCCTGGCCTTGCATGACGCAGACCTTCGCCACCCAATCGTCGTTCGTACGGATCGGTCCGCTGGGTTCGAGCGTGAATACTTTGTCTTCGAAACACAGCTCCCAGCGCGCCTTATCGATGCCGGACGCGTTGCAGACGAGTTCATGGTCTTTGAGATCGTCGGGGCCGGTCGGCATGCGCTTCCGAGAGAGATAGTCCTGTGCAGCGTAGAGGCGTCGCCGATATTGGGATATCCCCCGCGCCACGAGATCGGCACCGTCTTCTATGCCCGGCAGTCCGCCGCAGACCATGCAGTCGAGATTCACCTCCTTCAAGAACAGGCGGGACGCTGGCATAACCTGCACGTCCAGCAACATGCCAGGATGGTCTCTCACGAACTGCAGGGCAAGCGGTGTCACGAGGTTTGTCGCCAATTGCTCGGTGACCCCGATCCGCAGTTCCGCCTTGTCCGATGGACGCAAGCCAGCAACAGCGTCGTGCGCCCTGGCGCAGGCGCGCTCCACTTCCTCCGCATGCGGGACAAACGCTCGACCCGCCTTGGTCAGTGCGATGCCCGTGCCGGAACGGGAAACGAGCGGCGTGCCAAGCTCGTCTTCGAGCCGCCGCAGGCGCTGGCTCAGTGTGGCTTTGGGCTGACCGCGGTCTCGCGCAGTCCGGGACAGTGATCCGCTATTGGCCATGTGGAGGAAGGCACGAATATCGTCGAGCTGCATGGGCGGTCCCGTTCAAATAAATGAACGAGATTCCATAAAATGAGCAGGCTGACAAGAAGCGGCTGCCGGAAATAGGCTCTTGGAAGACTGCATCGCGGAGTCGTTCGTTCGCAAAAATGAACGCTTGTTATTTGGAGGTCGTCATGAAATCCGTTCTGGCCATTGCCGCTTGCGGCATCATCACAGGGCTAGGCACATCGGCATTTGCAGCGCCGGCGAAGTTCATCCTGGACCAGGACTTCACCGGTCCGGGTGGCAGCGATGTTCAGCCCATTGTCCTGTTCCTCAACAACCCCGACATCGAACTTCTGGGCCTCACCGGAGTGACAGGGGACGACTGGGCGGCAAAGGGCGTCTCGCACGCGCTGCGCTTTCTGGAAATCGCCGGCCATTCCGAAATTCCTGTCTACCAGGGGGCCAGCATGCCCATCACGAATACCCCCGAGCGCATGGCGGGGTGGGAATCCCTCTATGGGCCGATCGGTTGGAAGGGTGCTTGGAACGATCCCGAAACCGACGGAAAATCCGAAACCTTCGATCCGATGACGGTTCCGACCCTGCCGGAGGGCAATCCCACTATCCCGCTGCAATCGGGGTCAGCCGTGACCTTCCTCATCGAGCAGGTGCACATGTTTCCTGGCGAGGTAACGATCGTCGCTGCCGGCCCGCTGACCAACATTGCCCTGGCTGTGCGCCAGGACCCCGAATTTGCTGGCCTGGTGAAGAGACTTGTCATCTCCAATGGGCCGCAGGCGGATTTCGACGCCATCACCGGGAAGGTCATGCCCACGGACGCATTCAACACCGTGTTCGATCCCGAGGCGGCACAGATCGTTCTCACGGCGGGCTTCAACTCCATTGTCGTTACCGGCCTTATCAATACGCGAGTTCCAGTAGACCAGGCTCTGGTCGACGAGATGAGCCAAAACGAATCCGAACTCAGCCGATATCTGGTAGAAAATGCCTGGATGGATTTGCCGCTCTGGGACGAGATCATCGCCGCCGTGGCTATCGATCCGACCCTAATTACAGGATCCTCGAACGCAAAAGCGGCGATCGAACTGGCCTTTGGGCGCTACTATGGGCAAATGATCGTGTTTCCAGAGGATGTATCGCCCGGCATCGGAACGGGAACGGTCGACATCGCTCTCGACTTCGATGAAGAGCGGTTTCGTACCATGTTCCTGGCAGCTGTTGCTGCCGTACAGTAGCAACAGCGGAAGAACTTTGGCCGGCGACACCCGCCGGCCAACCCATCAGGGACCGAAACTGCTTTTTGCAATTCGATGCTCAATACCTGCCTGTCCACTTTCCATCTGTGGACGCCCGGTTTTTGAAGGATAGCTCGTAGTCGGATGCTGCCATCTGTCCGGCCTCTGATGCAGCGCCAGAGGCTGCGGGCCCGCATGGGAGTTCGCGGACCGGACTCACCCACGGCGTGCTCAAGGCACAGTGGAAAGCCCTGGTTTTCCGACCCCGTCTCGCCGACTGTTGCACTATACCTTCCTTCGACCGACTCCGTCCCTGACGACCTCTGGTCCGCCTTGGCCTATGCCGCGGCTTCAACCGGAGCTTTGTATTCCTCTTGTTTGATGAGTAGTGCCCAGATGATGCACGCCGTCTTGTTGGCCAGGGCCACGGTGACCAACATGCGCGGCTTTTCGGGCCATCATCTGCTCAAGCCACGATCCTGCCGGCGCACCATGTCTACTCGCCCGCAGGACGACTGCACTACACCCGATGATCATGATGCGCTTGAGTGTTCGTTCGCCCATTTTGGAGATCGATCCCGGAATCCGCGACCCGCGATGGAACGGCGAACGTGTGCCACGGGGCATTCGCATCCCCCATGGTGGTTCCTGCATCGAACTACCGAGCTAACGTAGCGCTCAGATAGTCGACCATGCGGTCCAACGCTTCCTGACCTGCAGCCGTGTCTAGATTGAACTGATACTCATGCTCCAACGGCGCGTGATCCGGGGGGAAAAATAAGGCGTCGACCGGCACGCCGAGAGTTTCGAGCTTTGTGGCGAGCGCCACTGCCTGCGGCCCCAGAGGATCGGCATTGCCGCTGGAAATGAAGGCCGGCGGAAAGGCCGCCGTCGCGTATTGGGTGACCGAGACGAGCTTGAACTGCTCGTCGTTGAGGAAGTCCTTGACACCCGAATAGGCCCACAGAACCGTATTTATGAAGCCGCCAAACGGGCCGTCAAGCTTCAGGCCGTTGATATCATAGGCACCCGACACCAGAATGATGCCGCGAAGCTGGGCCCGAGTCAGCGCCGGTGCGATGCCGATCTTGCCGGAATAGTCCGCATCCGTGGAGAGGAGGGCCAGCTGCGCGGCTATCTGCGCCCCAGCCGAATCTCCTGCCAAAATGATGGCGTTCGGATCGATGCCGAGTTCGGCCGCGTGGGCCAAGAGGTATTTGAGGGCGTAGTTGACCTGGCGGACCGGAGTTGGGTAGGTAGCGCCAGGCGCGGTGGAATACTCCACGCCGACAGTTACATAGCCATAGCCGGCCAAAATCCTCAGATAGTTTGCGACCCCTTCCTTGCTACCGGCCACCCAGCCGCCGCCATGGACCCATATGATGGCGGGCAGTTGTGAGGCAGCGCCGGGCGGGTAATTGATGTCGAAAATCTCGTCCGGCCCTAGGCCGTAAGCCACATTGCCTACTGAGACGATCCCCGGTGGTACGTGCTTTTCAAGCGCGGCCTCGGATGCGGTATCGCCTCCGGCGAATGTCCTTTGGATAATGAGCACTGACGGCCACGGGCTCACCACGAAAGCAATGGCGATCGCGGCCGCCAGCACTACCAGCACGCCCCCTGTCCAGATCAGGAGTGGAAATACCCGCATCGTCCCCTCACATATCCCTCATGTAGCCAAGCATGGACAGCGGAAAATGGAAACAGTGGAACAGGACTGCCCGGTGCTGGCACGCTGCATGATGGCAGGCGTCCCCGCTTCCTATGCCGCGTTGGGCACGGCTGCGCCGGACAGGCTCGGCATCGGGCGCGGGAGCCGAGCTGCCGAGGGGCATGGCGGCGGATCGTCGTCATCGTCGTCGCTGCGCCGGCTGTCGATCAGCCGCCGCAGCCTCCTTGCAAGCGAGGGACGATGGCGGCGCTCATGGCCTTCCCCGCGCCGCCGGGGCTGCGGCCGCTCGGGAGCAATGCCATCGAGCCGCTTGAGGGCATCGAGTATGGAGTCGATATCCACGACATCGCCATTGTCGAGCTGCCGCAATGCCGGGGCGTCGATGACGGCCCGCGCGTCCGAAGCCCAGGACGCCAGGATGGCGCGCTTCTGGGCAAGCGTCAGGGTCGTGTCATCCACGACATCGTCGGGCCGTTGACCATAGCCAGAGATTGTGGGCTCAGGTGGCGTTTCATATTCGTCGGATGGATAGAAGTCGTCCTGCATTTCAGTGCACCTTCAATTCATCGTTCAGGTGGCAATGGAGAAAGCCTCGGGACTGGCGCCGGCCTCCCGGCGAAAATCCGATAATCCCTCGGATCGATCATGCGCGGGGTGCCTCTCGGCTTGGTCGAACTCTTCCTCGACCTTCTTCAAGGTATTGATCGCAAGCATTACCTCGGTCCGCATCGCCTTCAGCCGGCGCAGCGAGGCTGAAACGGTTTCGCCTCGCCGTTCCCGCTCTGTAAGCGCCGCCAGCTCGGCGTCGATCAGGTCGATCACGCATTCGGCCTCGACGATGGTCCAGGGATCGGGCGCTCCGCTCTTGAACGACTCGGCGGCGGCCCGCGAGATTCTGTCTGTATCGACTGGCCAGTCGACGAACGGGTCGGTTTGCTTCGATGCGTCGATCGCTATGGCATTCATATTGTCCTCCTGTAGCGAGAGGGCTTGTCTCCTTCAGCATTGGCGTTCGTCATCACCGGGGATGACGCTTGGTAGCGGCGCCCGGGTATCCCGGGCGCCACCGATGGGCTACAAGTCCATGCCGGCTCCGGCCGGCAGGGCAGGGGCGGCGTCCTTCTTCGGCTTTTCGGCCACCAGGGCTTCCGTGGTGATCAGCAGCGAGGCCACGGAGGCAGCGTCCTGCAGGGCGGTGCGCACGACCTTGGCCGGGTCGATGACGCCCTTGCTGACGAGATCCTGATACTCGCCGGTGGCGGCATTGTAGCCCCAGTTATACTCGTCCTTTTCCAGCAGCTTGCCGACGATGACCGAGCCATCCTCGCCCGCATTGAGGGCGATCTGCTTGGCCGGCACCTGGACGGCCCGCCGAATGATATCGACGCCGGCCTTCTGGTCAGGATTGTCGGGTTTCACCGCCTCCAGTGCCTTGAGGGCACGCAGCAGGGCCACGCCGCCGCCGGGCAGAATGCCTTCCTCGACTGCGGCGCGGGTCGCATGCAGCGCATCGTCGACGCGGTCCTTCTTTTCCTTGACCTCGACCTCGGTGGCGCCGCCGACCCGGATCACCGCGACGCCGCCGGCAAGCTTGGCAAGCCGTTCCTGCAGCTTCTCGCGGTCGTAGTCGGAGCTGGTCTCCTCGATCTGCTGGCGAATCTGGGCGACGCGGCCGTCGATATCGGACCGGGCGCCGGCCCCGTCCACGATGGTGGTGTTCTCCTTCTCGATCAGCACCTTCTTGGCGGTGCCGAGCATCTGGAGCGTCACATTCTCGAGCTTGATGCCCAGGTCCTCGGAGACGACATTGCCGCCGGTGAGGATGGCGATGTCTTCGAGCATGGCCTTGCGGCGGTCGCCGAAGCCAGGCGCCTTGACCGCGGCGATCCTGAGCCCTCCGCGCAGCTTGTTGACGACGAGCGTGGCCAGGGCCTCGCCTTCGACATCCTCGGCGATGATCAGCAGCGGCTTGCCGGACTGCACCACGGTCTCCAGTAGCGGCAGCATGGGCTGCAGGCCGGAGAGCTTCTTCTCGTGGATCAGGATATAGGGGTCTTCCAGCTCGACCCGCATCTTGTCCTGGTTGGTGACGAAATAGGGCGAGACATAGCCGCGGTCGAACTGCATGCCCTCGACCACTTCCAGCTCGGTCTCGGCTGTCTTGGCTTCTTCGACGGTGATCACGCCCTCATTGCCGACCTTGTCCATGGCCTCGGCCAGGAACTTGCCGATCTCCGCATCGCCATTGGCCGAGATCGTGCCGACCTGGGCGATCTCGCCATTGGAGGTGACCTTGCGGGCATGGCTCCTGAGATCGGCGACCACGGCGTCGACAGCCAGGTCTATGCCCCGCTTGAGGTCCATCGGATTCATGCCGGCGGCCACCGCCTTGGCGCCCTCCTTGACGATGGCCTGTGCCAGCACCGTAGCGGTGGTGGTGCCGTCGCCGGCCAGGTCATTGGTCTTGGAGGCGACTTCGCGGACCATCTGGGCGCCCATATTCTCGAACTTGTCCTCCAGTTCGATTTCCTTGGCGACGGTCACGCCGTCCTTGGTGATGCGCGGCGCGCCGAACGACTTTTCGATCACCACATTGCGTCCCTTGGGGCCGAGGGTCACCTTGACCGCATTGGCCAGCGTATCGACGCCGCGCAGCATTTTCTCGCGGGCGTCACCAGAGAACTTGACTTCTTTTGCAGCCATTTTCTGCTTCTGCTCCTTCAAACAAGAAAAGCGCCTCAGGCGGCCTTGCGGGCCGGCTCGACGCTCTCGATCACACCCAGAATGTCGGATTCCTTCATGATGATGAGGTCTTCACCATCGATGCGGACCTCGGTGCCGCTCCATTTGCCGAACAACACACGATCGCCGCTCCGCAGATCGGGAGCGACCAGTTCGCCCTTCTCGTTGCGCGCGCCGGGGCCGACGGCAATGACCTCGCCCTCCGAAGGCTTTTCCTTCGCAGTGTCGGGGATGATGATGCCGCCGGCCGTCTTTTCATCGGCCTCGATGCGGCGAACGACCACGCGGTCGTGCAGGGGACGGAGAGCCATCCATTCCTCCATGTCGAAACGTTGATGACAGAGCTTCCCCCGGCATCCCGGAGGAAGCGAAAAATGAATTAGGAGCGGCTCAAGCGGCTTCAAGAGGCTGAGGAAGATTTTTTAGCACTCACTTTCGTGGAGTGCTGATTTGTCGCCAACCCGTTGTTCGCGTTAGCCTAACTCGGCGTAAACTGATGGTGTGAGGACATGATCGACAAGGACTTCATCCGGCAGATCGACGGGTATGGGCTGACCACGGCGGAAATCCACTACAGGCTGCCCGATCAGCCTTCCTTGCTCCAGCTCTATGTCTGGCAGGACTACGACCTGGCGCCCGATTTTCCGACGCTGCAGGGGTTCCTGGACTTCTGGAAGCGCGAACTGGAAGGAGCCCTGCATTCGGTGCGTGTGGCCCATCAGCGACTGATCCGACCCAGTGAGTTCCGCGCCGTCAACGGCATCATAACGGTCCACTGACGCAGATATTC
Organism: Devosia riboflavina; assembly: GCF_000743575.1. Lineage (GTDB taxonomy): Bacteria > Pseudomonadota > Alphaproteobacteria > Rhizobiales > Devosiaceae > Devosia > Devosia riboflavina. The sequence goes on from NZ_JQGC01000007.1 coordinate 33,571, forward strand.
ATCGCTACAGCGTCCGACATGCTGTGGCCCTGATCAAGATGCTCTCCTGCTCGAACTCGCTCTCCAGTCGGTGGCGATAGTCACTCCACCATGCATCGTCGACGTGTTCGACCATGACTTCGATGACAATGATGCGGTCGCGTTCGATCGTGGTCGCGCGCTTCCATAAGCCGTCGGCCGGCTCGCGCGTATAGGCGGTCGCCCCTCCAAAGCGGTCGGCAAGGCCTGCCACCAATCCTTCGATCGTTTCGACCGGGATAGGCTCGCCGCGGCCAGTGTCGAGCGGCAGAAGCACTTCGATAACATGCATGGATATCTTCTCCTCTTTTACGGGTCTTGGCTGTCGCGAAACGCCACTATCCTTCTCCAGAGTTCCGCCGCGAGCCGTTCTTCCTGATGAAATCTGGCCAGGAGTTCGTCCTCCTAAGCGTCCCAATGTCCGGCGAGGCGCATGCGGCGACAGCCCGGCCGCATGCCAGATGCACTTCCGAAGAAAGTTCGAACAGTTCTTCCCCATCGTCCGGACGAAGCGGATTGCTCATGGATGCCCGACGCGGCCGGCCGAAAAAGGCTCGTTCGATCGCGTCAACTCCCGCTCGCCGTGCGAAGCGAGGCTCATGCTTGGTGGAGCGAGGAAGGTGCAGCCATCCATCACGCGCGGAATATTGAGAAATTTTCTGCCGAACCTCTTGAAACCCGCTTGGCCTCTCCAAAATCAGTTCTGCCGGTGGCCCGATCGGGCCCGGCAAGTCTGGGAGGCGTTTCTCTTGGGCGCCTCTAGTATCCATGTTGCTCAAGGAGGATATGGCTATGAGGACTACCCTCGATTTTGCACCGCTCTATCGGTCGAGCATCGGCTTCGACCGTATGTTCAACCTGCTGGAAAATGCCAGCCGCGTTCAGACCATCGACAACTGGCCGCCCTATGACATCGTCAAGACCGGCGATGACGATTATCAGATCACCATGGCGGTAGCCGGCTTCGCCCAGAACGAGCTGACTCTTACCCATGAGCCCAATCTGCTCGTGGTCAGCGGACAGAAGGCCGGCGAGGACGATCGACAATACCTGCATCGCGGCCTGACCGGTCGGAGCTTCCGGCGCCGGTTCGAGCTGGCCGATCACGTCAGGGTCGCTGGGGCCAGCCTGGTCAACGGCCTACTGACCATCGATCTCAAGCGCGAGATTCCCGAAGCCATTAAGCCGCGCCGGATCGAGATCGGCACCGGCTCCGCAGCCACTGCGGCCGAACCGCGCCGGATCGAGGCCGAGCAGAAGGCCGCCTGATCGGAACACGTTGATGTTTCAAGCCAAACGCGCGCCGATGTCCAGTCCTCGGCGCTGCCGGAGGCCATGTCATGCAAAGGAGAAACCAAGATGAGTGTACGTGACCTGATCCCCTGGGGTCGCATTGGCTCTAGCCGGACCCCCTCGACCTATCGCGAGAGTGAGCATAACCCGTTCCTGTCGCTGCATCGCGAGGTCAACCGGTTGTTCGACGATGTCTTTCGCGACTTCGATGCGCGGCTGCCGGCGTTCGGGCGGTTTTCCGCCCTCGGTGCAACCTGGCCCAATGTCGAGATCTCCGAGAGCGACGGCGCGGTCAAGGTGACCGCCGAGATTGCCGGCCTGGACGAGAAGGACATCGAGGTTCTGCTCGACGATGGCATCCTGATCCTGCGGGGCGAGAAGCGCTCGGAAAGCGAGGACGGCGACCGGCAGTTCTCCGAGCGCTACTATGGCCGTTTCGAGCGGCGCATTCCGCTCGGCCAAGAGGTTGAAGAGGACAAGATTGCCGCCTCGTTCAGGAACGGCGTGCTGACCGTGACGCTGCCGAAGTCGGCGACCGCTCAGGCCAAGGTCAAGCGTATCGCCATCAATGGCCAAGGTCAGGTGCATTGATTGAACGAAAGGAGCCGGGCGCCTCGCCCGGCTCCCCCTAGTCTAGGGTCTATGGGATTCACAAATCAGCTTTGATGTGATTCACGCTGTGGATGGATCGCTTTGTGTTGACGGACGTCCAATGGGCGAAGCTCGAGCCTCACTGCCTTGGCAAGCCAATGGACCTGGGCGGAGCGGGAGGAATAAAAGGCCATTTCTGGAAGCGGTGCTTGGATTGTGCGCACCAGAACTGGCAGTCCGAGTTTCTCTCGACGGCGTTGCTCGTCGTCTTGTCGATATCCCTTCGCTCGCGGTTCGCCTCTCAGAGCCTTCGACATCCTTGGAACACATGAAGCTCTGATTACTCGCCCGGCTAATCCGAGGTCCTTTTATGGAAGATGTGCTCCTCCTCCTGATCCCTGATGTGGGGGTTGCATTGCGACTTTAACGGCACCTCATGAAGTCGCATGGGCGCCGCGTATATATTCGATATTGGCCTATTGCGCCGCAGGATCGATTATGATGCGCGTGTGTAGGCGAGAGTTTGGCACACTACCCCCAAACGGCAACCTTGGATTTCTATAGTATCGGGACCTGTTTGAGTAACCGTTGCGTCAGCGCTCATCCCACCTGCCGCAAGTGATCCCTTCCACTGATTGGCTCCGGTCTGTGGTGCCTGCATGACCTGCTGTCCCACGAAGGCCAAGTTCTCCGCTGTGGCGGATTCGCCTTCCAAGGTTATCAGTGTACCGCAGAGATCTGTCCCTGTGTCACCGCAGAGAGAGAACATAAAGGATGTGCCGAATTCGTCGATGAAGGTTCCGTTGGGGCCCTCCTCGGCAACCGTTACAGCAATACCAGTTTCCGCGGCTGCTGATGGCAGCGCTTCTGTGGACTCCTGAGCGAGAGCAGAGATCATTGCTGAGGAGAGTAGCGCGCCAGCGGTGAAAGCGACTGTCAGATTGTGCATGGAGACTCCGTTTGACGACGTCTGACGCACGCAGTCGAATTTGGTTGGGTGGGCTACTGCAACGAACCGAATAGCAAGGGGTTGCGTGGCAGATCGGTTACACGCCCATCGCCGGAAGGAAGGGCTCACTGAAATGCCGGTGGATTAAAACGGGGGAGATGGGAGCTTCTTGAGGCGCCGCATAAACCTGAAGGGCGCGATGCGGGGCGAAGAGCATGAGGAGCGACACCTCTGGGTGCAAGGCCTTGGCGCCGAGGATGACCCAGGGCGTTCGAGTGTCAGTGGCGAATAATAAAGAGGAACGAGTAGGGCGGGGCCCGTTTCCACGACAGCTTCCAATTTCGGAACAGAGTATCACCCATGGCCGACAAAACCCTCGACGACTTGTTCCTCGATACACTCAAAGACATCTATTATGCCGAAAAGCAGATTCTGAAGGCACTGCCCAAAATGGCCGGGGCAGCGCAGTCCTCCGAGCTCAAGGCGGGGTTTGAAAAACATCGCGACGAGACGGAAGGCCAGATCGAGCGCCTTGAACAAGTGTTCGAAATGCTCGGCAAGCGGCCCCAGGGCAAGACCTGCGATGCTATCCTCGGGATTTTGGAGGAAGGCAAAGAAATCATGGAAGAATACAAGGGCACGCCGGCCCTTCATGCTGGCCTGGTCGCTGCTGGGCAAGCTATTGAACACTACGAGATGGCACGTTACGGCACACTCAAAACGTGGGCGGGCCAGCTTGGCCTTTCAAATGCCGTAACCTTGCTGGACGCAACGCTGGCCGAAGAAAAGGCCACTGATAAGGCATTGTCCGGTATTGCTACGCAGAGTGCGAACGCAAAAGCCGCGTAATACGTCAACGCTGCCGTGTCAGCGGCGGCGTTCACTTTCCGACGCGGCGCTGGACGTCCACGCGACTGGCCTGTCCCGATGAGGTGGTCCGGTTTCAGTCTTTAATGAATGATCGGCTTATCGGCCATCGCCTGGGCAGATGATGGCACCGATCCGTGCGGCGGCGCCGACCAGATAATGTCTCCCGGTGCCGGCGGGGAACCCTGAGCCCCTCCCGCCGCCAGATGCGCTCGACACGTTAACCTCACCGTCCAGCTTTCGGACCGCAGCATCGCCGTGATCCGGCGATAGCCATAGCGGCCATATCGGGAAGCGAGCCGGATGCTGTGGGCGGTCAACGCCTCTTCATCAGGCCGCGTGGCTTCTTGCGATGGGTCGAACGGTGCTGGCCGAGAACCTTGCAGGCAAAGCGTTCCGAGATGGAGAACTTCGCCATCACGCAGCGACGACGGCGAGAAGGGCTCAGAAGTTTCCCGAGGCAGCCTCTTTCAGGATCAGCTTCTCGAGCGTCAGGTCCGACGCCGCCTTGCGCAGCCGGTCGTTCTCTTTCTTGAGTTCCTTCAGCCGCTTCACCTGGTCGTCCTTCAGGCCGCCGAACTCCTTGCGCCAGCGGTAATACGTGAACTGCGTCACGCTGATCGAACGAATCGCTTCTCCGACTGATCGTCCTTGCGACAACAATACATCGACCTGACGCAACTTCGCGACAATCTCTTCGGGCTTGTGCTTCTTCTGGGGCATTCCAACGTCCTCTCTCAGGCTCAATAGCCTAGTTAACGGAGGACCACTTTCCAGCGTGCAGACCAATATGACGCGATGTATCCGCCAAGCAGAGCTTAAGTGGAAGCTATTGGTCAGGCGTCGTGGGCCCCGACCTAGTCAGTGACAAAAAGCGACATTGTTGGGTGATCGACAGGCCACTGCCCATCTTGAATCCTCTGTCGGCAAGGCGGTGGAGCACCCCCGCTTATCTACTTTTGGGTGTTGACGAACTCGCCTACGAAAGCACCAAAGACCTTCGCGACTTCGACCGCAAATCCTTTGCGCTTGGGCGGCCCAGAAGGAACCTGAAGCTTGAGGTTCTCCGCTGCGCCGACTGCTCTCTTGCCAACTGCCGTCGCGGTGAGGCCGATCACAGTGCTTTCGCCATTTGCGCCCAATGGGAGTGCGTCGAAGGAGATGAGTCCTTGGTTGCCTAGCCAGGTTAGCGACAGGACAAAGTCTTCATCGAAGTCTGCGAAATCGTCATAGTCCTCGGAGAATGCATCGAAGATGTCTTCGGACGAAAAATGTTCATTCTTCGTCGTTACCGCCTGGGCTAGGAGGTATCCGCGGAGCGCTCCACGCTTGTCAGCTGTCGCTGCCACAGGAATTGACTCGTCACAGTTCTCGACATATTGAACACCAGCAGCATGGCTCGCGCCAGACCCAAGAAGAGCTACGCTTCGTTTCCTGCACTAATCGGTCGTTGGGACCGTCTCACCACATCTTTTGTCTCGCTAATCAAGCGGCCGGACTCCTTGGCGGTCTGTCTTGGGGCCGTTGAACGAACTTGATGTAGTCGCGGGAACGGTGGCCACTGGCGATGTCGTGGCGGACCTTTGTCGGTTGGCTGTCCCTGATGGGATGAAGAACGAGCTCACGATTGCAACCGTGCCAAGCGCCGGACGAAGTACGGCCATGAAGCGCTATATTGGTCTCGACGTCTCCATAAAGGAGACGGCAATGTCGATCCGGCAGGACGATAAGAGGATTTGGCGGGGCAAGCGCGTGTCCGACCCGCAACTGCTCGCGGCAGTGGTCCGCAAACGTACGCCGTGAATTTGGGCAGGGTGAAGACAGGCTGGCGCGCAATCAGCGGAGATAAGCAAACAACTGATGGCGATGGCTCGCCAGCGCTGTTCTTCTGCTCATGTCGGTACAGGGTGCCCGTTTCCTGCCAACACATCTAGTTGTGATATTTACACAGGAGTCGATCGCACCTTAAGGCGAGACTTGCCACGGATTAATGGTGTTCAACCCCACCGCCTCGAACGGACTTGTGTCGCGCGTGGCGACCATGAAGCCCCACGCTGCTGCCGAGGCGGCGATATAGCCATCTGCAATGCCGACGGATCGCCCTGCTGCCTTGGCCCGAGCCATGAGGTTCGCATAAGCTTGCGAAGCTTCCAGATCGAAGGGCAGAACGCGGTTCTGGAACAGGGGCAGTACCTCCTGTTCCAGACGACGGCGGAGCGTTTCTTGGCGCTTGCCGGCCGGCATCGCGGCGATGCCGAAACACACCGAAACGAAGTTCGGCCACGGTGACGGCTGACAAGTAGAGCGTGTCGATGGCCTGATCGTCGATCCACGCCAACACGCGCCAGTCCGGCGTCGGTTTCCACGGCTCGGAAATGACGTTGGTATCGATGAGGATCACTCAAACCTCATGGGCTCGGCCGGGGCCTTATCGCGGATCTGGTCGAAGTGCTTTACTTCCGCGGCGCTCAATCCGCCGGCCTCGTGGGCAATGGAGGCAAGCAACGATCCAAGCTTTACCCGGTCCGCCGGCCGCACCGCCAGTTCGAGGATATCGCGTATTTCGGCCTCGGTGCTGCGGCCGTGATGCGCAGCACGAACCTTGAGGGCACGATGCGTCTCTTCGGACAGGTTGCGAATGGTGACAGCGGGCATGATAGCACCTTTCGGGTTTTGATGATGTTGATAGCGATATCGTAGATTTGCTATCAGCTTTCAAGCCTGAGCCATAGGCATTTCTTATTGAATGTACATCGGAACCGGACGGGCGTGATCCTGGATTTACAGCAGTCTCAGCCTCTCTTCCTTCGAAGCGATCTATGTCAACTTTCGCGGCTGATCGCCCTATCCTGCTCTTCCTGGTCGACGCTGTTGTGGCCCTGCCACGGCTGCACGCCCCCTTGCAGCCTATGACCGTTCCTACGCCTGGGAGGGCGAGGGCTATGCGATTGCCGCTGGTGTCTATCGTCTGAGCGTCGAACCGAGCCGGCAATGGATACAGCATTCAACCCGTCGGAATTCGCGACCGCGGTCACGATGTGATCGCGCTCCGTTTGCCGTCATGCGTCTTGCCGCCATGTCGGCGAAGCGCAACCGCGATGGCCGAGACGGGTAGGGCGATCAACCGGACGCGAGAGCCCAGGTCACACCCTGCTATCTTTCGGCACTGGGCCGGTTCCAGGTTCGGTATCCCATTTGCGGAATGCCAGCGACCATAGGTTCTGCATCTGAGGTCATTGTCATAGTTCTCGTTTGGGCGGAACCGGCCGGGAGGGATCACGCGGCCGGGGCAGGGTAATCAGCGGCCGCCTTCGATCTTGCGGTTGCGCTGGTTAATGCCACCCGCGCCATAGGGATAATCGCCGACCGCGGGCTTGCTGGCTGCGTTCAGCTTTTCAATCTCTTCGGTGCTCAGCGCCAGATCGATCGCCCCTAGATTGTCCTTGAGCTGTTCGGTCGTACGGGCGCCGAGGATCACCGAGGTCACCGCCGGCCGCTGGGCAACCCAGGCCAGCGCCACCTGCGCCATGCTGACGCCGCGAGTCTTGGCGACATCCTCGACCACGCCGATGATATCCCAGGTCGCCGACTTGGCATTGCGGCGTTCATAGGCCTCGCCACCACGCTTGGGATTCTCGCCCAGGCGCGTGGCTCCGGTCGGCATCTCGTCGCGCCTGTATTTGCCCGAGAGCCAGCCGCCGCCCAGCGGTGACCAGGGCAAAAGTCCTATCCCGGCATCGAGCGACGCTGGAACGATCTCGTGTTCAATGTCGCGCACCAGCAGATTGTATTGCGGCTGCAAGGTCACGGGCGGCTGATAGCCATTGGCTCTTGCGATCCACACTGCCTTGGTCAATTGCCAGCCGAGAAAGTTGGAAAAGCCGTAATAGGCGATCTTGCCATTGCGGATCGAGTCGTCGAGAAACCGCAGGGTCTCTTCCAGCGGCGTCAGCGCATCGAAGGCGTGCATCTGGTAGAGATCGATATGTTCGACCCCGAGGCGCTTGAGCGAGGCGTCGAGCGCCTCGCGCAGGTTTTTACGCGACAGGCCCAGATGGTTAGGCCCGTCGCCCATAGGGAAACGGCCCTTGGTGGTGATCACCAGGTCGCGCAGGCCAGTCGGCTTGGTCTTGAGCCAGCGACCGACGATCTCTTCGGAAACGCCGGCGCTGTAGACATTGGCGGTATCGAGGAAATTTCCGCCTGCGGCGACATAGTCGTCCATCAACCGGAACGAGGTCGCTTCGTCAGATTCCGCGCCGAAGGTCATCGTTCCCAGGCAATAGGCCGAGACGACGGCACCGCTATTACCGAGCTTACGGTATTTCATGATCATACTCCACGTTTTGACGTTCGAGGCCTCTACATTGCGTTCAGCAGATGAGCGGCACGCCTCCGCCAGCCCTTGGGTGAGCCGAGGAACGAAGACCTCTTTGCGGTCACAGTGGACGACGAGATTTCATCGGGCAAATTGATTATATAGATAGGATTGATCTATAATGATGCACAATGAGGGGCGGACGGTGGACCTTCGGCAACTACAATATTTCGTGGTTGCGGCAAGAGCGGAGCATTTCACACGCGCTGCAGCCCAGCTCAATGTCGTGCAATCGGCCCTGTCGAGCGCCATCAAGGCCCTTGAAGAAGAACTCGACGCGCCCCTATTCATCCGCAGCACGCGCAAGGTGCGCTTAACGGCCGCCGGCAGGGCGCTTCTCGAAAGGCCGAAACGGTGCTGGAAGCGGCTCAGGATGCGCGCCGGACTGTTCATGATGTCACCCATGCCAAAGGTGGCAGGCTCACGATCGGAACCGTAGAGGGACTCCCGGCCTTTCTGGAACTGCCAGCCCTTCTGGCGCAATTCCACGATATCTATCCTCTTGTCGAGGTCCGCCTGATCCAGGGCGGAACGGTTCATCTTCTTGACGAGCTTCGAGCGGGCCTTATCGACTTGGCATTGCTGCCGGTGATTGACCCCGCCGAGGGCATCGCCACAACCATGATCGCCTGCGAAGATCTCGTGGTGATCTGCGCGCCGTCCCATCCGCTTGTAACCTCGGGCACCGTCACACTGGCGACCATCGGGGTGTTCACATTTGTTGACTTCCAACCCGACTGGGGTACGCGCCGTCTGATGGACGATGCCTTCCGTTCTGTTGGGATCGAGCGCAAGACGGCTTTTGAAGTCAGCGATCTCAATACCCCGTTCGAGTTGGTCACGCGGGGGCTGGGCATCGCCCTCGTGCCAGAGTCGGCGGCGCGCAATTATGGGCCAGCAGTGGTATGCCGCCCTCTGAACAGCCCAGACGTCTGATGGGAAGTCGTCGTTGCGCACCTGACCGACACCGTTGGGGATGCGGCGCCGGCGCGGTTTCTTGAGTTGCTAGCCTTGCAGCATCCGTTCTGACCAGAACGCTTGCCAACTCAAAGTGGCCTCTCGGCCGGACCGGTCGACGGGGGACCTGGGTTGGCTGCGGTATTTCGCCTGTAACTTTCATCGCCTCTATCTGAGCTTCTTGCGCTCCTTGGAACTAATCTACGCCTGCAAAGAGGCCGACAGCCTCCGACAGAAATCCCTCGGGCCTAGGCCTTCCGGCCAGAGATAGTGACAATGGCGCATGGGTTAAGGTCTATATGCAGGCGGAGGCCCCACGCTCGCGTCAGGCCTGCGAAACTTGCGCAGTTTACGCGGTCAATAGAGTTGATGGCTCCTATAGCTTTCGGCCCATCCAAATCGCCTCGCCTCTGTCGATCTCATCAAGACCGATGTGCGTGTAAAAGCCATAGGCACGATGATTAGTGAGGCTCAGTCCGAGGTGTAAGGCGGGAGCGCCGGCTCGGCGCAGCGACTCAAGCTCGATTTCGATCATCTTGCGCCCCCAACCGCCTGACTGCGCGGGCCGCAAGAGATTGATGTGAAGGTGCGCTGGATGAGTATGGGAGATTTCCGCATCGGAATGCTTGGGCTGCCGGATGCGGCTGAGGACCATCTCGTCGAGTTTTGCTTTAGGTTCTCGCCCTGCATATTTTTCGGCAAGCATCGGCCACCATTCCTTATCCAGGCGCTGCTCAAAAATGCGCGTGTCAGGCACACCAACGACGTAGCCCAGGATGTTGGTACCGTCGGCGAGGACAAAAGCGTGATCCGGCGCAAAATCCAGGTAGGGAACCGACCAGACCAAGCCAGGATATTCGGGATCAGAGTAGAGCGCCGTCGCATCCGAACCGGCATTGGCCGTCAGGAGGCAAATCGCGGAAAGGGCGTCGCGATCCTCGGGGCGGGCGGAACGTATCTCCAACGACATGGCAATGGCTCTCCTTTGCGTAAGAGCATAACCATCATTGCCATCACGCGGCGCGGTAAGTGTTATTCGAGATGAGGGACCATCCTGGGGGCGGTGCTGTCCACAAGCGCCGCGATCAGGGCGTTTGCAGCTCGGTGATGTCGACCCGGTCCGAGCGCGACGAATTCGACTTCTCCCAATGGGGGAAGGGTGGGAGCGTCCTCGACAACAACTAGTCCTTCCGGAATGAGCTTGGCGGAATGAGCAGCGATGCCGAGGCCTGCCATTGTCGCCGCCCGCAGTCCATTTAAGCTCCCGCTCGAACAGGCCATTCGCCAAGGACGACGTGCCTCTTCGAGTGCGGCGACCGCAAGGGTGCGAGTGATTGAAGGCGGTGCATAAGCAACCAGAGGTACTGGCGCGTCTGGATCGATCTTGAAGCCGGGCTTGGAGATCCAGGCGAGCCGTTCGGTCCAGGCCACTTCGCCGCGCGCATCGCCATTCCGTCTCTTGGCGAAGATTACATCCAGTTCACCGGAATCATAGCGATGATAAAGCGCGCTCGAGAGGCCAACTGCCAATTCCAAATCTACTTCTGGATGTTCGCTACGAAACGCGGTTAGTACGTCAGCAAGTTGAGACATGGCGAAATCCTCGGAAATACCGAGGCGCAATTTCTCGCGATGCGCATTGTCAAAGAAGTAACTCGCCAAACGATCATTGGCTTCCAAAACGCTTGTCGCGAAATCGCACATGGCATCGCCATCGGCGGTCAAGGTCACTGTGTGGGTATCACGCACGAAAAGGCGCCGCCCGACCAGTTGTTCCAGCTTTTGGACGTGTTGGCTGATGGTTGACTGGCGCACATTGAGGCTTTTGGCAGCCTCGGTGAAACTACGTTGCTTGGCCACGGCCAAAAAGGATTTCAGCAGGCTAGGCGGTACTTCCAGTGCCGACACGGCAACGTCTCTCGTCTTCTAATCGCGGATCGTGATGATCGATATAGGCGCACATGCGCTATCGATTATGGCCCCATTCCTTTACGCCGGAAAGCCTGTCTCCACGATCCGACACGGCATTATGTCCCTCGCTCAACGCCTGAAGCGCTTCGGCCTCGATTATTATCTCCTCCTGCTGCTCGGCACCGTGGTGCTGGCCACGCTATGGCCTGCCTCCGGCGCCGGCGCCGATATCGTAGACCAGATCGCCTATTTTGCGGTCGCGCTCCTATTCTTTCTCTACGGAGCCAAGCTCAATACGAGCGCCATCCTAGCGGGCGTCGCCAATTGGCGACTGCAGGGACTGGTCTTCGGCTTTACCTATGTGGTGTTCCCGCTCTGCGGTCTCACATTGGCGGCCTTGCTGTCACAATGGATTGAAGAAGAACTGGCAATCGGCATCGTCTACCTGTCCATCCTGCCATCCACGGTGCAGTCGTCCATTGCGTTCACCTCGATTGCGCGGGGCAACGTGCCGGCCGCAGTCTGCGCGGCATCATTGTCCAATATACTTGGCGTTTTCCTCACGCCCGCGCTGGTTGCCATTCTTCTGCATGCCTCGGGCGACGGCATTTCCCTATCGTCAATCGTAGACATAGGGCTGCAGATTCTCGCGCCCTTCATCGTGGGACAATTGCTTCGCCCGCTTATTGGGAGTTTCATCGGCCGTCACGCCGTCCTGACCCAGATCGTAGATCGCGGCTCAATTCTCATCATCGTCTATTCTGCTTTCAGCGCTGGGGTCGTCGCCGGCATCTGGCAGGAAGTGGGCGCCAGAAGCTTGACCATTATCGTACTCAGCGATGTTGTGATGCTCGCCTTTGTTATGGTGGGCACTGTGTGGGCAGGTCGTCTGGTAGGACTTGATCGGGCCGACAGGATTACCCTTCTGTTCTGCGGCTCCAAGAAGAGCCTGGCCAGTGGCCTGCCCATGGCCAACATTCTGTTCGCCGGACAGGCCGTGAGCATGATCATTCTGCCCCTCATGCTATTTCACCAAATCCAGCTCTTCGTCTGCGCGATCATTGCGCAGCGCGCCGGCCACCTCGCGAGCGAACGCGAATTACAGGCAGTCAGCCCCTGAGTGGGATGCAGGTCCGTGATGAGTGTTATCGCGTGCAACGGCAAGAGAGCTGCTGTGTACTGAAATCAGGCAAGCGACGGACCTGCACAATACTTCAGCATCCGTCCTCGAAAGGAATTAGGCGTGCGGGACTTCCATCTGACGGGGCGATCAGTGGCAATGGGTATGCGCGGCGCGGCGGCGTCATCGCATCAACAGGCCACCACAGCCGCGATCGATGTCCTACGCAACGGCGGCAATGCCGCAGACGCGGCCATTGCGGCTTCGGCACTATTGGGCGTTATCGAACCGCTTAGCACTGGCATCGGTGGCGACTGCTTCGTGTTGTATTGGAGCGCCCGGGATCAAAAACTCTATGGCCTCAACGGTTCGGGTCATGCACCAGCCGGGCTGTCTGCGAAATGGCTGGAGGCGCAAGGGTTCAGCAGTATTCCGGGCGACAGCGTCCATGCTGTCACCGTACCCGGCGCCGTGCGCAGCTGGGACCTGCTGCTGAGGCGCTTCGGCACACGCTCGCTTTCCCAGATGCTGGAGCCGGCGATCGAAGCGGCGCAGAACGGCTTTCCAGTCGCAGAACGGCTCGCCTGGGACTGGCGCATGTTTGCCGCAAAGCTGCTGCGCAACGACGCCGCACGCGAGCAGTTCCTTGTGGATGGCAAGGCGCCCGAGCCTGGCCGGGTGCTTCACTATCCGCTTCTGGCCGAAACGCTGCGGACCATCGCCCGCGATGGCGCAGATGCATTCTATTCGGGGCCGCTGGCCGAAAAAATGGTCGCCTCGCTCAATGCCTTGGGGGGACGTCACGACCTCTCGGATTTTGCCGAATGGCAGCCGAACATTGTCGAGCCCGTTAAAGTCGAATATCGCGGTGTCGACGTTTGGCAGATTCCGCCCAATGGCCAAGGTGTGACCGCGGCCATGATGCTCAATATCCTCAAGGGGTTCGGCCATTCCATGCTGGACCCGGTCGGAGCCGACCGCTTTCACTTGCAGATAGAGGCGTACCGCCTGGCCGCGGCTGCCCGTGATGCCTATGTAGGCGACCCCAATTTTGGCACGGTGCCGACCGCAGAAATGTTGTCGGAGGCTTTCGCCGAGAAGATGCGGGCACGGATCGACTTCAAGCGCGCGATGACGGACGCCGTGGCCGAGCCGATCGGGCCCAGCGACACAATCTACCTGACCACGGCCGATGCGGAGGGCAATTTCTGCTCCTTTATCAATTCGATTGCCGGGGCTTTCGGATCATTCATCGCCTGCCCCGAAACGGGCGTCCTCTTTCAGAACCGCGGGGGCAATTTCACCCTCGCGGCGGGGCATCCGAACCAGATTGCCCCGCGCAAACGGTCACTTCACACCATTATCCCGGGCTTTGCCACCAGGGACGGCAAACCCTTCATGAGCTTCGGTGTGATGCACGGCTTCTATCAGCCGATTGGCCAGGTCCAGGTGCTGCAGAACGTAGTCGATTTCGGCATGGATGTTCAGCAGGCGCTCGACATGGGCCGCGGCATGCGGACGCCGTCGGCCTTCGAGGCCGAGCGGTCTATCCCCAATACCACCCTGGCCGGTCTCATGGAGCGTGGACATGCCGTGCGCATGGCCGACATGGCCTGGGGCGGCGGGCAGGTCATCATGCCGGTCAATGGCGTGCTGCATGCGGGTTCGGACCCGCGCAAAGATGGTGTCGCCCTCGCATTTTAGGGCGGCTCAAGACCAGGGAACGACGGGCGTCTGAGGGGATGCCCGCCAACAAGTGAGGCAGGAATGACTTTTAAACGCTCTATATTGGCACTATTGGCGGCCACCTCTGTGCTGGCCTTCGCGCCAGCCGCCATAGCCGCAACGCTGACGGTCGGGATCCAGGAAGATCCCGATACGCTCGATCCGGCAACCGGGGGCACATATGGCGGTCGCCAAGTGTTTGCCGGATTGTGCGACAAGCTCGTCGACATCGACGCCAACCTCAACGTGCAGCCCATGCTGGCAACGAGCTGGACGTGGAATACGGACAGCACCGCGCTAACTCTCAACCTGCGCGAAGGCGTCACCTTCCATGACGGCACGCCATTCGACGCCGAAGCGGTAAAGTTCAATATCGAACGCGCGCAGACGCGCGAGGATTCGCGGCGCCGCGCCGAACTCGTATCGGTGGAGAGCGTCAGCGTGGATGGCCCGCTCACGGTCACTCTCAACCTGTCTAAGCCAGACGTCACCGTGCTCGTGGCGCTGACCGACCGCGCCGGCATGATGATTTCGCCCACCGCTGCCGAAACAGAAGGCGACAATTTCTCGGCCAGCCCAGTTTGTTCCGGGCCCTTCCAGTTCGCCGAGCGCAGCCAGCGCGAGTTCATCCGCCTGACCAAATTTGCTGACTATTGGAACGCGGACAACATCTTCTACGACGAGATTGTCTACACCTATGTTGAGGACGCTACGATCCGTCTGGCGCGCCTTCAGGCGGGCGATATCCAGGTAGCCGAACGCATCGCGCCGACCGACATCTCGGCGATAGAATCCAGCAACAACCTCTCCGTCTACCAGTCGAGCGGTTTGGGCACCTCATATCTCTCCGCTGGCGGACGGGACACCCCCTTCTCGACCGACCTTAATGTCCGCAGGGCCTTTGAGCTAGCCATCGACCGCAACGTCATTAACCAGGTTACCTATGCCGGTCTCTACGTGGCCGACAACCAGCTCGAGTCCAATGCCAGTCCCTATCACATCGCCGAATTCCCGATGCCGGAACGCGATGTTGAGGCAGCCAAGGCTCTGCTCGCCGAAGCGGGTTATACCGCACCTGTCCCCGTCGAAATTACTCTGGCCAATACCCTGTCGGACACGCGCGTCGGCCAGATCATCCAGTCGCTTGCCAACGAGGCCGGCTTCACGGTGACGGTGCTCCCACTCGAAAGCGCCACGGCGACCCAGCGCGTTTTTGCCGGTGAGTTCGACGTCTTCCTTTCCAATTGGAGCGGCCGGTCCGATCCTCATCTCAACATCGACACCCTGATCGGCTGCGGCCGCCCGGCGGTCGAGCAGTACGGCGGCTGGTGCACCGAGGAAGTTCAGGAATTGATCAACGCCGCGCAGGGCGAAAGCGACCAGACGGCACGCTACGACCTCTATCGCCGGATCACCGAACTCTATCTCGGCGATGTCGGCGTGATCGCCCTCTATCATCCGACATGGTTCTATGGCGCCGCCTCCAATCTTGACGGGATTGCGATCTACCCCGACGGCATCTTCCGCCCGACCGGCGTGAAGCCCGCCTCCTGAGCGGTTGTCGTCTAGGTCAAGATGGCCGGCACTTTCGTCGGCCGTCCACAGGAAGGTGTGCTGATGGTCGAGACTCAAGCCAGCGGAGCAAGTTCGTCTTCTCCCTTGAACGAAAAGGCTGCGTTGGCGGTGAGGGGTCTCACCATCAGCATTCCTACCGCCCGGGGCCCCTTGCACCTCGTTGAGAAGCTCGACTTCTCAATTGCCCCAGGCAAGACGCTCTGCATCGTGGGCGAAAGCGGGTCGGGGAAATCGATCACGGCCCTGGCGTTGATGCGCCTCTTGCACAATGCTCTGGACATTACGGCGGGCACTGTCGACCTCAACGGCACAGAACTTCTCGGCCTGTCCAACAAGGAAATGCGCAAGGTCCGCGGCGCGGGAATGTCTATGATTTTCCAGGAGCCAATGACCAGCCTCAATCCCGCTTACACGGTGGGCAATCAGATCGTCGAAGCAATCACGACCCATCGTTCCTTGTCGGCCGAGGCCGCCCGCACCGAAGCCGTTCGGCTCCTGCGCGAGGTCAATATTCCGGCGCCCGAACAGCGGCTCGATGCTTATCCGCATCAGCTTTCAGGCGGCATGCGGCAGCGCGTGATGATTGCGCTAGCGCTAGCCAACAATCCATCCGTGCTCATCGCAGACGAGCCCACGACTGCGCTCGACGTGACCGTGCAGGCGCAGATTCTCGAACTCATGCGTAACCTGCGCAGCAGATACGGCGCTTCGGTGATCTTCATCACCCACGACCTGGGCGTTGTCCGTGAAATCGCAGACGATGTCCTCGTGCTCTATGCTGGTCGCGTGATGGAATATGCCAGGGCGCAGGACATTTTCGAGAACCCCCAGCACCCCTATACGCTCGGCCTTTTCGCTGCCTTACCCAACGGGCGTTCCCGCGAACCCCTGACCGTCATTCCCGGCCTCGTGCCGATGGTCGGCCAGTTCCCTAAGGGCTGCCGGTTCTCGACGCGCTGTGCGCTGGCAACGGAAAAGTGCCGCATGGAGCAGCCCTTGTTGGAGGACTTCGGTAAGGGCCATCGCGTCGCCTGCTGGTATGCCCCCATCGAGAGTACGCGCCCATGAGCGACATGCTTTTCATGAACGTCCACGATCTTGTCAAACACTTCAAGGTCGCCAACAGCAGCGACGTCGTGCATGCGGTCGATGGCGTCAGCTTTTCCATCTATCGCAATGAAACCCTTGCCGTAGTCGGGGAAAGCGGGTCGGGCAAGACGACGCTCGGCCGTCTGCTCATCCGCCTTGTAGAGCCCACCTCCGGTGCCATCGAGCTCGACGGTCAGGATATTTCCAACCTCTCCGACGCGCGGATGAAGCCATTGCGGCGCCGAATCCAGATGATTTTTCAGGACCCTTATTCGTCGCTCGATCCGCGCATGAGCGTCGAGCAGACCTTGGGCGAAGCCCTTGCCATCCATGGTCTCGCCAAGCACAGTCGCAAGGAACGAATTGCCGAATTGTTGACTCTGGTCGGGCTCGACCCGTCGCTGGCTGGGCGGTTCCCGCACCAGTTCTCGGGTGGGCAGCGCCAGCGCATCGGAATCGCAAGGGCATTGTCGGTGGAACCCGAAATGATCGTCGGCGACGAACCGGTCTCTGCCCTCGATGTTTCAGTGCGCGCGCAGGTGCTCAACCTGCTGTCCGACATACGTGCCAGACTCGGCCTCACCTTCGTGATGATCACCCACGATCTGGGTGTGGTGCGGCACTCCGCCGATCGGATCATTGTATTGTACCTTGGTAAAATCGTGGAGATCGGAGCCGCCGACGATGTCTTCACCCAGCCGCGCCATCCTTATACGCGCGCCCTGATCAAGGCCACGCCGGACCCGTTCCGTCTACGAAGGGAGGCAACGGAAATCCTGGGCGGGGAGGTTCCGAGCCCAATCGCTCCGCCTTCGGGCTGCCGTTTCCATACGCGTTGCCCGATGGCGCGGGACATCTGCTCAAAAGAGGAACCTGCGCTGGAGACGCGCAAGCCGCGACATCTATCGGCCTGCCATTTCGCCCATGAAGTGGTGCCGCCGATAAGCCAGGAGCCGCCGCCCCGCCTCTACCAGCAAAGGCTCGACATCATCCGCGCCGCTTATGCCGGGAAGGACACGTGATGGTTCAATTCATCCTTCGTCGCATCGCGATCGCCATTCCTACGCTCCTCATCATTTCCTTTCTGATTTTCCTTTTGCAGGTCATGCTGCCCGGTGACCCGGCCCTGGCACTTGCTGGTGAGGATCCAAGTCCCCAGGCCATTGCGGCAATTCGCGAGAAGTTTCAGCTCGACCAGCCCATTCCCATGCGCTACCTCACCTGGGTGGCCAACGTCCTCCAGGGCGATTTCGGCATGTCGATCCGCACTGGCCTTCCTGTGCGTGACATGTTAATCCAACGCTTGCCTGTCACGTTCCAGCTGGCGCTCATGGCTATGATCCTGGCCGTGTTGATCGCCATCCCCGGTGGTATCATCGCAGCGCTGCGGCCCAATTCGCCGCTCGACTATACGGTGAGCAGCTTTACTCTTGCCGGCGTGTCGGTGCCCAATTTTTTCCTCGGCATCATGCTCATCCTACTGTTTTCGGTGACATTGGGATGGCTCCCATCGGGCGGCTATGTGCCCTTTGCCAGCGACCCTCTGGGCAGCATCCGCTCTCTGATCATGCCCTCGATCGTCCTTGCCTTTGCGACGTCCGCCGTGCTGATGAGCCATACACGCAGCGCCATGTTGGGCACGCTCAACCAGGACTATATCCGAACCGCTCGCGCCAAGGGGGTGTCCGAGCCATTGATCGTCATCAAGCATGCTCTGCGCAACGCGCTTATTCCGATCATCACGCTCGGCACCATCCAGTTTGGCGAGTTGCTTGGCGGTGCCGTTCTCACCGAGCAGGTCTTCGGCATTCCAGGCTTCGGCAAGATGCTTGTCGATGGGGTTTTCAGTCGCGACTATTCCATCGTCCAGGCCGTGGTTCTGGTGCAGGCCATAATCTTTCTTATCGTCACCGTGACGGCGGACATCCTTTATGCCGTGGCCAACCCCAAGTTGAGACACCAATGAATACGCTCACTCCCACGGTGCCGCCCGCCCGGTTCAATGTCTGGTTTGCGTTGCGTCGGATGGTCTCGGGCGCCAATATATATGTTGGCGGGTTGATCGTCGGACTCGTTATTGTCATGGCGGTCTTCGCGCCATGGATTGCGCCCTACGATCCGGCGGCGTCGGACTGGCTGGCCATTCGACAAGAACCGAGTTGGGCACACTGGATGGGCACGGACGATCTTGGTCGCGACACGCTGAGCCGGATTATCTTCGGTGCGCGCGCCTCGCTTTCGGCGGGTGTCATCTCTGTGCTTTTTGCCATGGTGGTCGGCGTGCCTCTAGGGCTGATATCGGGCTATTTCGGTGGCTGGATCGACGCGGCCATGGCGCGTGTCACGGAGGCCATGCTGACCTGCCCCTTCCTCGTTTTAGCCATTGCCCTGGCTGCATTTCTGGGACCCGGCTTGCAGAACGCGATGATAGCAATCGGAATCTCTGCCTCGCCGCTCTTCATCCGCCTCGCCCGTGGGCAGGCCATGGTTGTCAAGCAGGAGGACTATGTCGATGCAACACGCGCTCTCGGAGCATCCTCCTGGCGCATTATCGTTCGGCACATCCTCCCCAATTCAATGCCTCCTCTGATCGTACAGGGTACATTGACTATAGCAACCTCGATCCTGGCGGAATCCAGTCTTGCCTTTCTTGGTCTCGGGCAGTTGCCGCCCGCCCCCTCGTGGGGCAGCATGCTGGATGCTGCCCGGCAATTTCTGTCGGAATCGTCCGAGATGGCGGTTTTTCCAGGACTTGCGATAATCCTGACTGTTGCGGGGTTTAACCTACTCGGCGACGGCCTCAGGCGCAGGCTTGATCGACGCTAATCGTTGGCCCTAGACCAAGGCTAGATTTGGGCAATGCGAAAAGCATGAGCGGGTGGTCGCGTTTCCACCACCGAACGGCGACTACTGGGCTTTTTCCCAAAGCATCTGGATGACCGAGAAGGTTAAGGGTTCGGGATGCCTCTTGGCGTCGCAAAGCCATTCATGCAGGAACTCGCGTCGTGGTCGAGCGCTTGGCATGAGCCGCTGCTCGTGACTTTATGACCCTGTCGGCTAGTCGTCGGAGACGCAGGCTTCGAGCATCAGCGGCGACTATGTTGATGAGATTGGCCTGTGTGAGGATGACCGTTACGGGGCCAGCACGCACCATCCATTCGGCCCGTGATGTGGCGCGATCGTTTCGATATCAAGTCATGCCGGCTCATGCCGATCTGCCGCTTGGTGGTGGGCGGCGGCGGGCCAGGGACCATTCAGCGAAGGTCTCCGTGATTGGTGCCGCTGCAGCAGGGCGAGACGGCGCTGGTCTGATGTCTTTTCGGCTGCCGGCTCGTTCGGAACTGGCGCCACTCCAGGCCTGTCGAGGGCCTTGGCGAGGTAGTCTTCGCCGGCGGAGACGACGAGCAGGCCGTCATATCGCATATTGTGGAAGCCGCGGGCTGAACGTGGATCAGGAGGCAGCGAATGAACTCTTCGACGGCCAGAGTCATGGCGCACCCTTCGCGGAGCGGGTTGATGCATGGGGCGCATTCCTGTCTACGACTGCCGATCTCGCCATAGTCGTCCCGGCCTGGCCGTGCAGCAGCCGTTTAGGGCCGGAAGAGGAACACCAGCCTTGCCATTAGGGATCGTGATGATGAACGAAGCGGGTCTGTCTTATGGGCGAGACCCTCTTAGGGCGCGCGGCCGCTCGAGCCACGCAGGATGAGTTTGGGGACGAGCCCGATCCGCTGCGGCGGCAAGTCGTTGTTTATGCCGGTGCCGCCGATGCGGCCGAGCAACTGGCGCATGGCGACGGCGCCCATTTGGCGGAAGGGTACGCGCACGGTGGTCAGGGCCGGGGAGGTGTGCTGCGCCACGACATAATCAGCATAGCCGACCACGGAGGCCTGTTCCGGCACGTGAATACCCATGCGCAATAGTTCGGTTAAGACGGTGACAGCGACATAGTCCGACCCGCAGAAAAAGCCGGTCGGTCGAACGCCGTCTCTGTGTAGCGCTACGAGGGCTTCGCTGAATTCACCGGGTGCGCTGTCGTCGCTCAGCACCAGTTCCCGCACCCCGACGCCCTCGTGTCCCTCGATGACCTCGAGGAAACTGCGATAGCGAGCCATGCGACGGGGAAAACCAAGCTTGCCATGGACATAGACGAAGCTTCGATGCCCCTCGGCGAGGAGATACTGCGCCACAGCGCTCGCGCCCTCCTCGTCGACGCCGGATACATAGTCCATTACGTCGAGCGGGGGCAGGGGATCGCCGACACGAATACAGGGCCTGCCTGTGTTGCGGGCAGCCTCGAGAATAATATCGTCATGCGGGCCGAGCAGCATGAAGCCATCTGCGGTCCTGCCGAGTTCGGCAATCACGGCGGGATCGTCGGTCAGGCGCACCGCAGCGTTCACCTCGCGCTGCGTCGCTTCGATCTGGGCGCCGGCCTGCACCTCGGTCCAGAGGTTGCGATACATCACATCGGGGTCGTGGTAGATAATCTCGATGCTGGTTTTTTTCGCTTGAGGCCGGCTGCGGGGGTTGTAGCCAAGGCGCTCGGCCAGTTCGACCACGGCGGCACGCGTCGTGGCGCTGACGCCGGAATGCCCACTCAGGGCGCGCGACACTGCGAATTTCGACAATCCCAACTGGTCGGCTATGGATTGAACGGTGACGCGCGCCATTAGGCCCTCGGAGTTTCCCCGAGGGTGAGGTGTACGCCTAGTCCTTGGCGCCGGATAGTGCGCCAAACACTTCGATCAGCGCCGAGTGGTCCTTATCCCCAAGTCCCAGGCCGACTGCGGCGTTCATCAATTGCTGGGTGAGCGCCGTTGCGGGAAGGGCCAGATCCATGGCTTTGGCCGCGTCGGCGGCAAGCGACAGGTCCTTGCGATGAAGGCGAATGCGGAACCCGGGATCGAAGGTCTTGTCGATCATGCGCTGACCGTGCACTTCGAGAATGCGCGAAGAGGCAAAGCCGCCCATCAGCGCCTGGCGCACCTTGCCGATATCGGCGCCGGCCTTTTGGGCAAAGGTCAGGGCTTCGGCCACCGCCCCGATGGTGAGGCCGACGATGATCTGGTTGGCGACCTTGGCGGTTTGTCCGTCGCCATTGGCCCCTACATGGGTGATGGCCTTGCCCATTTTTTCGAGCAGCGGCAGGGCGCGGGTGAAGTCCTCATCGCTGCCGCCGCACATGATGGTGAGCGCCGCGTTGCGCGCCCCCACTTCGCCGCCCGATACCGGCGCATCGAGATAACCCACACCCTTGGCGCGCAGCCTCTGCGCAAAGGTTTTGGTGGCAACCGGGGAGATCGAACTCATGTCGATGACGAGCTTGCCCTCCGTCAACCCCTCGGCCACGCCATTGCTGCCGAACAGCACATGTTCGACGTCAGGCGTATCGGGCAGCATGAGAACGATGATCTCGGCCTTCGCAGCGACGTCGCGGGCGCTGTCCACCGCAATGCCGCCCTGGTCGACCAGGAACTGGCTCTCGGGCTTGATGCGATGCAGAAAGACCTTCTGGCCGGTGGCGACAAGATGCTGGGCCATGGGGCGTCCCATGACGCCGAGGCCGATGAATCCGATCATGTTCAGATCTCCCGTGGGTTCAATATCCCGCCTGTTTGTCGACGAGGTTGATCATGTGCTGGTCGGCGCTGTAGCGCCGAAGGTTTTCGAGAAAAATCTGGAAGCCGCGTTCCCTCGTGCCCGGCGTCGTGGCGCCGTTATGCGGCGTGACGATGGCATTGGGCAGGGTCCAGAATTCTGAATCAGGCGGCAATGGTTCGACGCCATGGGCATCAAGACCCGCCCCGGCAATGCGCCGCTCGCGCAAGGCGACGATGAGAGCATTATCGTCGATAATGCCGCCTCGCGAAAAGCAGATGATGAACGCCGATGGCTTCATGGCTGCAATGGCCTCGGCATCTATCAGGCCGCGCGTGTCATCGGTCAAAGGCGCGGTAATCACCACGTGATCGCATTGGCCAAGAAAGTCGGGCAGGCGGTCTTGGGGATAGAATTCGTCATAATTCTCTGCTGGCAGGTTGCGGCGACGCAGGCCAATGACGCGCATATGGAAAGCCTTCGCCTTGAGCGCCAGGTCGGTGCCCGAATGACCGGCGCCGATAATGCCAAGGGTCTGGCCGTTGAGTTCGCCATGGGTGTGGCGAGCCCAACGCCGTTCACGTTGTGCCTCGAACCAGCGCCCCGCATCGCGATTGAGCAGCATCATCAACATCATGGCGTGTTCCGCCAGCGGAATGGCCCCATTGCCCGCCGACGATGTCAACAGCGCGCGGTGATCGACAAATTCAGGATAGAGTTGCGCATCAGGTCCGGCTGCCCAGCTATGTACCCATCTCAGCTTGACGGCCTTCGCCAGAAGATCGGCGGAAACCTGGCCGCCGATCACTTCGGCTTCAGACGCCAACGCGGCCAATTCTGCCAGCGAACCCGCGCGCTTTACCTTGGCGTCGGGCATGGCCTCGGCCACTTCGCCAAGGCGGGCTTCGTCCACATCGCTCGATACGACCACCAATCGCTGCGCCATTCATTGGCCCTCCACCGTCGAGATTTCCGGTGCGCCGCGTAGTCGGCTGCGCCAGGACCGGGTCGAGGCTGGCCCCGATGACTGGCGCTCGACCAACTGCGGCACAAGGCTGACCCGTTGCGCGGGCAGGCCTTCGAGTTCCGAACTGCCTCCGGCACGGCCGAGCAGGATCCGCACCGCCGCCACTCCCATCTGTCGATGAGGCATTTTTACCGTGGTCAGTTGCGGAGAGATCTGGGTGGCAATGCCATAGTCGGCATGGCCGATGACCGAGACATCCTCCGGCACGCGCAGGCCCATCCGCATGAGTTCTGAGACGACGGTAACGGCGACGCCGTCGCTGCCGCAGAAGAACGCCGTCGGTTCGAAATCGGCGTTCACCATGGCCAGCAGCGCATCGCGCAGATCGCTCGCGGCCTGGTCATCCGCAAAGGCGATTTCGCGCAGTTCCATGCCCTCGATGGCATTGATCGCTTCGGCGAAACCGCGCAGGCGCGCATAGCGGCCGGGATAGCCCATCCGGCCGTGGGCATAGACGACCCGCCTATGCCCCAGATTGGCGAGGTAGCGCGCCACATAGACGCCTGCCTCGATGTCCGTAGCGCTGATCTGGTCGATGTCGAGCAGCGGCGGCACCACATGATTTACCACCACGGCCGGCAGCGGGCTCTTGCATATGGCATCGAACATAGTCGGGCTTTGCGGGCCGATGAGTACGAAACCGGCCGTATTGGTCTCAAGGCGCTTCAGGATCGATGCATCATCGGTCCAGCGCACCGCCATGTTGTAACCGTTGAGCACGGCTTCGCTGTCGACCCCGTTCTGTACGTCGATCCAGAGTTCGCGGCTTGCGACCGTCCGATCCCTGAAGATCACCTCGATCGTGGTGCCGATCACCGGCGTGCGGCGGCGATTCTGATAGCCCAGTTCGGTTGCAGCATTGTGGACCTGCAGACGCGTCGCTTCGCTGACGCCCGGCTTGCCCGTCAGTGCCCGCGAAACCGCAAATTTCGAAATGCCAAGATGATCGGCGATGCTTTGTATGGTGACGCGAGACATGATCCGTGCCTTGGCACGCTCCCTCTGATCGCGTGTTTGGTTGTTTTTCATTTGTTATGTTGCTTTTGTTTCGTTTGTCAATGAGCGCGAAACTGCCTTCCAAACGAACTACCAAATTTTCGAAAGCTTTGTGTGGGCGGAAATCGGGAAAAATGCCAGAAAACGGGAGGTAATCCGCTAAATTCTCCCATCCAAGGGAATTGGTGAGCCAAAATATCGGCACATATGTGCTTGACGCTTTGCATGTTGCGTGCTCATTGTTTGGCTAAATTGTTGCAAACAAATGGTGCAAAAGCACCTGCAACGAGAGAGGAGGACGTGCAAGTGAAGCCCCGTGCTTTGCCCGCCTTGGCGCGCGCTTTGTGCCGTCGTGGGCCGCCATGACGATTGCGACACAAGAGAGCGAGACCATCGCCCAGAACGAACCGTCGTCCGTCGGCATGGCCACCCAGCGCCAACTGATCTGGACAAAATTCACCGAGCACAAACTCGCGCTCGCCAGTCTGGTCGTGATCGGGCTAATCTATCTCGTCGGCATTTTCTGCGAGTTCGTCGCGCCGCGCAGTCCGGAACATTACGACTCCGCCTATACCATGCTGGCGCCTCAGCCCCTGAAGCTGTGGTACACGGATGATGCCGGCCAGACTCAATTCGGCCTCCATGTCACGGGCTTTTCGTCCCAGCGCGACCCCAACACACTGCGCCGCATCTTTGCGCCCGATGAATCCGTCATCATTCCCGTCAGCTTTTTCGTGCAGGGCCAGGACTACAAGCTCTTCAACCTGATCCCGGCCAATATTCATCTCATCGGCGCAGTCGATCCCTCCCAGCCCTTCTATCTCCTCGGTGCCGACCGTCTAGGTCGCGACGTGCTCAGCCGTGTCGTCTATGGCACGCGCATCTCGACCTCGATCGGTCTTATCGGGGTCGCCATCAGCCTCGTGCTCGGCGTCATCCTTGGGGGCATTTCCGGCTATTTCGGCGGCTGGGTCGACAATTTCATCCAGCGCGTCATCGAATTCATCATGTCGGTGCCTACCATTCCACTGTGGATGGGTCTGGCCGCGGCCATCCCGGTCACCTGGTCGCCGATCATGGTCTATCTGATCATTACGATGATCATCTCGCTGATCGGCTGGACGTCCCTGGCGCGCGAAGTGCGTGGCCGCTTCATGTCCTGGCGCAACGAGCCCTTTGTGGTAGCCGCCCGGCTCGATGGCACCAGCCAGATGACCATCATCGGGCGCCATCTGGTGCCCGGCTTTGTCTCCCACATCATTGCCTCGGTGACCCTGGCCATCCCCGCCATGATCATCGCCGAAACCTCGCTGTCCTTCCTTGGCATCGGTCTCCGCCCGCCCGCCGTCAGCTGGGGCGTGCTGCTGCAGGAAGCGCAGAACATCCGCTCCCTCGCCGAAGCACCGTGGCTCCTGACACCGGGCGTTCTCGTCATCATCACCGTCCTCGCCCTCAATTTTCTCGGCGATGGCCTGCGCGACGCTGCGGATCCCTACACATGAGCGACAAACCCCTCCTTTCCATTCGCGATCTCCAGGTTCAATTCGCCCTGCGTGAAGGCACGATCCGGGCAGTGGACGGTGTCGATCTCGACGCTCATTCAGGCAAGACGCTTTGCATCGTGGGCGAAAGCGGCTCGGGCAAGTCGATGCTGGCCCGCTCGCTGCTGCAGATCGTGGCCTCGCCCGGCCGGGTCACCGGTGGCGAGATCCTTTTTACGCGGCCCGGCCAACCCACCGTCGACATCGCCAGGCTTGATCCAACGGGCAAGCCCATCCGTGCCGTGCGCGGTCGCGACATCGCCATGATCTTCCAGGAGCCGATGAACTCGCTCTCCCCGATTCACAGCGTCGGTGACCAGCTGGTGGAAAAGATCCTGCTCCACCATCGCATCGGCAAGGCCGCCGCAATCGATCGTGCCGTCAACGCGCTCGACAAGGTGGGCATCCCCAACCCGCGCCAGCGCCTTAACAGCTATCCCTTTGAATTGAGCGGTGGCATGCGCCAGCGCGTCATGATCGCCATGGCGCTCGCTTGCGAACCGGCCTTGCTCATTGCCGACGAGCCGACCACGGCGCTCGATGTGACCACTCAGGCCAATATCCTCGATCTCATCGCGGATCTGCAGCGCGAACTGGGCATGGGCGTGGTGTTCATCACCCACGATCTCGGTGTCGTCGCCGAGATCGCCGATGAAGTGGCCGTGGTCTATCTCGGCCGCGTCGTCGAACGCGGTCCGGTCGAGGAAATTTTCTACAATCCTCAGCATCCCTACACGCTGGCGCTGCTCTCCTCCATTCCCAAGCTCGGTGCCCGTCGGGCGAGGGGGCAGCGCCTGCGGGCCATCGAGGGCATGGTGCCCCATCCGCTCAACCGGCCCAAGGGCTGCCCGTTCAATACACGCTGCGCCGAAGCGCGCGCGGGGCTCTGCGATCAGGTCGATCCGCGCAACCTCGAATTGGCGCCCGGGCATTTCGCGGCTTGCCACATGCGTGATCCGGCCATTGTCGGCGACGCCGTGGGAGTATCGGCATGAACGTTCAGCCCACCCTCAACGCCGCGCCCGGGCCGGAACTGCTCATGCGGGTGAAGGACCTCAAGGTCCATTTCCCCATCAAGCGCGGCATTCTCAAGCGCACGGTCGGCCATGTCCGCGCCGTCGATGGCATTAGCCTTGATATCCGCGCCGGTGAAACCCTTTCCATCGTGGGCGAAAGCGGCTGTGGCAAGACCACGCTCGGCCAGGCGCTCGTGCGTGTGCTCGAACCCACCAATGGGTCGATAGATTATTTCGGCAAGGATCAGACCGGCACAGATATTGCCCATCTCGGCGAAACCGAGCTCCGGCCCTATCGCTCCGATATCCGCATGATCTTCCAGGATCCCTTTGCTTCGCTCAATGCGCGGCGTCGGGTCATCGACATCATCGGCGAGTCGATGCGCAATTTCGGCGTCCGCGACGAGCGCGAACTCGAGAGCCAGGTCGCCGCGCTCTTACGCAAGGTGGGCCTGCGCCCCGAATATATGAACCGCTTCCCCTATGCCTTTTCGGGCGGCGAGCGGCAGCGCATCGGCATAGCCCGGGCCCTCGCGGTACATCCGCGGCTGGTCGTCGCCGATGAATGCGTTTCGGCGCTCGATGTGTCGATCCAGGCCCAAACACTCAACCTGATGCAGGACCTGCAGGAAGAGTTCGCGCTGACCTATGTCTTTATCAGCCACGACCTGAGCGTTGTTGAATATATCTCGGACCGCGTGGCGGTCATGTATGCCGGCCGCGTCGTTGAGCTCAGCGATACCGAGCAGCTTTTCGCCGCACCACGCCATCCCTATACGGCTGCGCTTCTTGCCGCCGTGCCAAGGCCCGATCCGCGTAGCGCCCGTGCCAAGCGCCCGGCCCGCCTCAAGGGCGAGGTCGCCGACCCCGCCAACCGGCCTACCGGTTGCGCTTTCCATCCGCGCTGTCCCTACGCCACCGACCGCTGCGAGGCCGAAGACCCGCAATTGCGCTCGGTCGGTAGCAGCCTCGTTGCCTGCCACCACGCCGAAGAATTGATGCTCAAGGGAGTTACTGTCGATGCTGCATGAACAAGAGGCCGGCGCGGGTGTCGCTGCCGATACCAAGAACTGGTGGAAGCGGCCCTATCGCATGGTGCAGACCAACCTGCGCCAGACCGACGCGCTCTATGATCAGAAGGCGCTCGCCCGCGAGGTCAAGGCTTTCGGCGCCGACGTGCTGCTCTACAATATCGGTGGCATCTACGCCTTCTACCCCACCACGCTCGACCTCCATGCCATCAACCCGCATATGAAGGGCGATGCTCTGGGGGATGCCATCGAGGCTGCCCATTCCGAAGGCATCGCGCTTGTCGGACGCTATGACATGTCCAAGGCCACCCGTCTGGGCTACGAGGCCCACCCCGATTGGTTCGTGCACAATGCCAGAGGCGAGGCGCTCGAATATAACGGCACTTACCAGGCCTGCGTGAACGGGGGCTGGTATCAGGACTATTCCCTCGAGATCATCTCGGAATCTCTGGGCAAATACGACGTTGACGGCGTGTTCTTCAACATGTTCGGCTACACCAATTTCACCTATTCGGGGCACTATTTCGGCACCTGCGTGTGCGACAATTGCCGCCGCCGCTTCCACGACATGTATGGCAAGGCCCTCCCGCTCAAGGAGGATTTCTCCGATCCATCCTATGCCGATTATCTGGAGTTCAAGGACCGCACTTCGCTCGCACTGCGCGCCAAGGTCTACAAGCACATCAAGCAGGTCGCCCCGCAGGTCGCCATGACCGGCCATCGCGGTGACAGCGATCTCATCCGCATGGAAACCCAGCGCGCCGTCGACCGGCCGCAACCGGAATGGCCTTATCAGGCCGGGGAACAGGCGCGTTGGGGACAGGCCTATGGTCAGGGCAAGACGGTGTCCTCGACATCGGCCAATTTCATCGACTTTGCCTGGCGCTTCGTCTCCGAGACCGGGCCCTATCAGCTGGCCCGCGCCGCCCAGCAACTGGGTAGCGGGGCCACGCTCGACTATTATCTGCTCGGCGTGATGGAGCAGGACGACAAGACCGCCTTCCCGGACACTTCAAGGCTCTTTCATTGGCACAAGGCCAATGAGCGCCACTATACCGGCCTCAAGCCGGCCTCGAAAATTGCGCTCTATCATTCCCATGCTGTCGTACCCGGACATGGGGCAGGGGGCTATTCCAAGCGCCCGGCCAGCGGCCATCTCGCCGAGGCCGCCTTCCGCGGCGCCTATCGGGCCCTTGTCGAAGCGCGCCTGCCTTTCGATCTCGTCGTCGACGAGGTCATCACAGGCGACAAGGGCGCCGATGTGCTCGCGCGCTACGATGCGCTGGTCCTGCCCAATGTCACCTGCATGTCCGATGCCGAAGCCAAGACTATAGACGCCTGGGTCAAGGCCGGCGGCGTGCTGCTCGCGACGGGCGAAACCGGGCTCTATGACGAAAAGGGGGCGCGGCGTGAAACGCCTGCGCTCAAGAGCCTGCCCATTACCGACCGGCCGATGGCACGCCCCAACATGAAGGGGGCCTATTTTCGCGTCACGCCGGGCGAATTGCCGATCAGCGACGACGTCAAGCTCCTGATGCTCGATCACACCTATTACGTCGCAGAGGCTGCGCAAGGTTCGGAGACGGTTCTGAAACTCCTGCCGCCGCAACGTTTCGGCCCGCCCGAACTCTGCTTCCCCGACTATGAAAGCGACATGCCCGGCGCGATTATCGGCGCCCATGGCAAGGGCAGGGCGATCTATGTGCCCTGGCATGCCGACGCGCTCTACTATCGCGACAGCCTGCCCCATACCCGGACCTTCCTCACCGATCTTGTCGTCCGCCACATCGCGCCGGCGCCGGTAAAGGTGGAGGGTCGCGGTTCGCTCGAAGTGACGGTGCAGAGCCAGCCCGCCGAGGGCAATGTGTTGGTCCACCTCATCAATTACAGCGGCCAACGCAACAATCTCTACGAGGACGCGCCGGCTCTGCATGGCCTGCGCCTCGGTGTTCGCGGGGTCACGGGTGCGGCCCTCGCCCTTGTATCGGGCGAGACGGTCCAGCCTGCGGGCCCCGCCGATAGCGAAGGCTATCTCTGGTACGCGCTGCCCCCGGTCGAGGCCTTCGAGGCCATCCAGGTCCGCGCCCACTGATTTGGGGAGCCGGCGTGCCCCGCCGGCTCCAGACCAAGGCGGATACACCGCCATAGACCTGAACATGGAGGAGGAGAAACTCATGCCTGATCTATCGAAGCTGGCACTGACCGTGCCCAAGTTGACTCTGGTTGCCCTGCTGCTGTCGTCGGCCGCTGCGCTCGCGCAGGATTATCACGAAGCCCCGGTCCTGTCCGATCAGGTCGCGTCCGGGGCGCTGCCACCGGTCGAGGAGCGCCTGCCCGCCAATCCAATGGTGGTGGAGCCCTTTGAAGCCGTCGGTCAATATGGCGGCACCTGGCGCATGGTGAT
The DNA here is from genome assembly GCF_000743575.1 of Devosia riboflavina. Lineage (GTDB taxonomy): Bacteria > Pseudomonadota > Alphaproteobacteria > Rhizobiales > Devosiaceae > Devosia > Devosia riboflavina. Next base: position 63,660 of record NZ_JQGC01000007.1, read on the forward strand.
GAGTTCACCGAGCGATATCGGCACCCTGGCGCGCACCATCGGCTACGAGAACTTCGTCCGCTCCGTGACCTGGCAGCCCGATATCGAGCAGGCCGACATCGTCCCCGATGTCATCATGAACGTCGCCGAAGACGTCGAGATCAACGAGGACGGCTCGGAATATACCTTTCATCTGCGCGAGGGACACAAGTGGAGCGATGGCGAACCCTTCACTGCCGATGACGTGATGTTCTGGTACGAGAACGTCTATTCCAACACCGCGCTTTTCCCTTCCAAACCCACCTGGACCGTCCGCAATGACAAGCCGCTGGTCGTCGAGAAGATCGACGACACCACCGTCAAGTTCGTCTTTGGCGGACCCAATGGGCTCCTGCTGCAATATATGGCGACCCCTGCAAATGACGCCGAGCAGAACCAGCCCTTTGCCTATCCCAAGCACTATCTCGAACAGTTCCATCCGGATTTCAACGCAAGCGCCGGCGGCACTGACTGGGTGCAGAATTTCCACGCCAAGGCGGATATGTGGCGCAATCCCGAAATGCCGCGGCTCCACCCCTGGATCATCACCCAGGGCATCGGGCAGGGCAGCGGCTCGCAGGTCATCGCCGAGCGCAATCCCTATTATTTCAAGGTCGACACCGAAGGGAACCAGCTGCCCTATTTCGACCGGGTCACAGTAGATATCATCACCGACGCGCAGGTCACGACCCTCAAGGCCGCCAATGGCGACTTCGACATGCTCGACTCCTATGTCGGGTTTGTCGCCACGCCGGAAAATCGCGGCACCTTCTTCGACAATCAGGAAGCGGGCGGTTATGAGTTCTACGAGGTGCTGCCCAACCGCGCCAACCTCATGATCGTTTCGCTCAACATGACCCACAAGGATCCCGTGTTGCGCGATTTGTTCGGCAACAAGGTCTTCCGCCAGGCACTGTCGACGGCCATTAACCGCGAAGAGGTCATCGAGCTTGTCTGGCTGGGCCAGGGCCTGCCCTACCAGACGGTGGAACGTCCCGAATCCCCGCTCTTTGACGAGGAGATGGCGACCCAGTTCACCGATTTCGATATCGCCAAAGCCAATGAAATGCTCGATGGCCTGGGGCTCACCGAGAAGGATGGCAATGGCATCCGTCTCATGTCCGATGGCCGGCCGCTGCAATTCACCATCGATATCTCGGTCATTCGCCAGCCCTGGATCGATAGTGCCGAACTGATCAAGGGCTATTGGCGCCAGATCGGGGTTGATCTGCTCGTCAATACCTCCGACACGACGGCCCTTAATCAGCGGGTCGAGTCCAACGACCACGATGCGGCGGTCTGGTCTGCATCGGGCGGCGCTGACTCTATCTTTGATCCGAAATACTACTTCCCCTCGTCCTGGGCCGCCTTCTACGCCACGACCTGGGGACAGTGGTTCACCAATGACACCAATCCCGAAGAGCCGTCCGAAGCTGCCAAGCAGCAGATGGATCTTTACCAGCAGGTTTTTGCCGAAGTGGATGCCAGCGAGCGCCTGCGGCTGATGCAGGAAGTGCTGCGCATTTCCAAGGACGAGTTCTATACGATCGGCGTGATGCAGCCGACCTCGGACTACGGCATCGTCAACAAGCGTATGGGCAATTTCCCATCCGTGCTGCTTGCCAGCTCCGAATACGCCCATCCGGGCGCCGCCAATCCCGAGCAGTTCTACTACGAAGCCGAATAGACCTTGTTCCCTCGCCCGGCCCGAGGGCCGGGCGAGGCCCGTTTCGGAGAGTTCGATGACCGCCTTCATTCTGCGCCGCTTGCTCTACATGATCGTCACCGTCGCTGCGATTTCGCTGATGACCTTCGTCATCATTCAGCTGCCGCCCGGCGACTATGTGACCGCGATGGTCGCCCAGTTGAACCTGCAGGGCACGACGGTCGATCCGGCGGAGATGGCTGCCATCCGGTCACGCTACGGGCTCGATGATCCGTTCTGGGTGCAATATTGGAAATGGATCTCCAATATCATCTTTGCCGGGGACTTCGGCTATTCGCTCGAATGGCGCCGCCCGGTCGCAGATCTCCTCTGGAACCGGCTTGGCCTTACCTTCGTCCTCGCGCTCATCACCCTGCTTTTCATCTGGGCCATCTCCCTGCCCATCGGCATCTACACGGCCGTGCGCAAGAACACGATTGGCGACTATCTCGCCACGTTCGTCGGCGTGCTTGGCCTTGCCATCCCCAATTTCCTTTTTGCCCTCGTCCTCATGTATATCGCCTTCCGCTATTTCGGCACCGGTATCGGCGGTCTGTTCTCGGCCGAATACGAGAATGCGCCCTGGAGCTGGGGCAAGCTCTTCGACATGGGACAGCACCTGATCATCCCCACCATCGTGCTCGGGACCAGCGGCACGGCATCTCTCATCCGCATCCTGCGCGCCAACCTTCTCGATGAACTGGGCAAGCCCTATGTGACGACGGCGCGGGCCTATGGCCTGTCGGAAAGGCGCATGCTGCTCAAATATCCGGTCCGCATTGCGCTCAACCCGTTCATTTCCACGGTGGGCTGGGTTCTGCCCACGCTCGTCTCGGGCGCGACCATCACCGCGGTAGTGCTCAACCTGCCCATGACCGGTCCCTTGCTGCTTCAGGCGCTGATCAGCCAGGATATGTATCTGGCGGGCAGCTTCATCATGATGCTCAGCGTCCTCACGGTGATCGGCACGCTCCTTTCCGATCTCCTACTCGCCTGGCTCGACCCTCGCATTCGTTACACCTAGTGGAGGGATAGAGTGCAGCAGCGCGATAATCTTGGCGCAAACCTCGATCCTTGCCGTTGCACACCCTCGTCTATGCCAGTAAGTCCCAAGCCCCGCGCGGGGACAAGACCCACATTGGCGCCACATCGGCCGGGCCGGGATAGGGGGCCGAGGGCGAAACAACGCCTATGACATAGACGGAGGCCGGCGCGCGGGCGCGGTATGATCGATAACGCCCGATCTCGATCGTATAAGGCTCGTCTTGGCGGGAATGGGTGAACGCTCTTTCTATTCGGCGCTGATCTCGGGCTACCGGGCGGGAGGCGGTGATCCCAGGCAAGCCTCATTTTGAAAGCGCCTCAGATATGGACTAGTTTTATGGACCAAGTCCGCTGAGGCAAAAAAAATGGTAGAGACCGTCAATATCCACGAAGCCAAGATCGATCTCTCCCGTCTCGTCGACAAGGCTGCATAGGGCGAGAGTTTTCCTCATCGCCAAGGCAGGCAGGAGGCTCGGGGGACGGCCCGAAGTGATTTCGATGGCGAGCGATAGGCAATGCCCCGGGCCACCTCCGTGACCAGGGTTTCGAGGATGACGCCATAGCCACCAGTTTACCAGCGCGGCTCAAGGCCGATCTGCGCGTGCCGGAGGCCTATGCGTCGGCTCGACTCGACGTACTTGCCATCGTGCCAAGCCGTTGCGATCGAATGCCAGTGGCCAGTTGGCTCGACTGGGCCCGGTTCATCTGGTCCGACCCAGAGAAAACCGGGAAACGACAGGAACCGTTGCGAGCTTTTTGCAGAAGCGGGCGAGCGTCGGGCAGATGTTTTGCAATCAATGTCTCGACAGAGCAAAGCGCGTCCTTACCCTTCGTGTCGAGACCGATGAAATCGAGGCGGGCTGCAATATCTCCGGCGTTTGCGGAATTCTCCACGGGCTCGCTCCTGCGCAGCATAGACGGCAATGGCCGGCCAGATTGGACTGTCTCGAGAATAGCCGCGCCCTGCATCGATCAAGACTGCGTATGCAAAAAGCCCTTAAGTTCTACTAAGTGTTTTAATAATTGCGATAGGAGGATTTGCATGAGCGGATATGGCAGTGGCTTCAGCCCGACGTCTGCGTTCAGCGCCCTTACGCCAAATCGCCGGGAAATTCGAAGTCAGCCTGTAGCGTGCAACTCCAGCGTGCGGTCTCCGAAGCGGTTCAGACGGTTGGGTTCGCGTATTTTGTATTTGCCTCTTCGGTGTCGGCGGACGAGGGCTCGGCATTCTATCCAACGATGCACACCCTGCCGGCGGCCGTGGTGGATGCCATGTTGACCAGGGGGGGGGCATCGGGCCAATCCGGTCTTGGCTGGCCCGCGGCAGACCAATGAGGCCGTAGTGGTATCGATGAATGTCTCCGCCCCCAACCCGGTGATCGCGGCGGTGAGCCAATTTGTGGCGCCATACGGCATTGTAAGCGCTGTCTTCGTACCTGTCCTATCTGCCACCGAGGATCTCTCGATTATCGGCGGATACTCATGTGGCGGAACGCCGTCTCCCGACGAAGTTTCATAATTGATGGTGATTGATACGGCGACGTCGCTGCGACTGCTCGAACTGCACTATCTTCCCGAGCCGCCGACGCATACGAATAAACAGGCTAGCGTCCTGCGGTGGGCTGCGGCGGGGAAATCAAATGGCGACATCGCCGAGATCACCGGGCTAACCCGGCGAAACTGCGAATGCTACAGGGGCGAGATCTTCCGTAAGCTGGGCGTTGCAACTCGTGGGCAGGTTCAGAGTCCCATGTCCGCCGCGTCGCGAGAAAAATAGCGCCGATATATCGGCATCAGCGCGGCACCCATGGCCGGCGCCCGTCCACCCAGATTTCCCTGTAGAACGGGTGGATGCTCCGATGTCAGCGTCGGCTTGTTTGCCAGGCGCTCGCGAACCTTCAGGACGAGCCGCTCACGTATGGTGTCAGGCAGGGCGCTATCGACGATGGCGAGGTCTGACTCGAGCATCGCATGGGCGTTGATAACCGCGATCGCTATCGCTCGGGAAGCGGCATCCAGCCATTCCTCGGTATGCGGGGCAAAGGCGTCCCAATTCCAACTCTCCGGCATGCCGGGAGGAATGGTCACGCCAGCTTTGGTCAGGCGTGCTTCGAAGGCGTGAATGGAGGCGACCAGATGTACGAAAGTGGGCTTTCCATCGTCCCCGGAAATGAGCATGCCCCCCATATTTGCGGCGTTTCCCCGAGCGCCCTCCCACAGCTTTCCGTCGGCAATCACGCCCGCGCCAATGAAGGTGCTGACCAGGAAGTAGGCGATGTTCCTGGGTCGCGGCGCCCCCATGGCCACGAGCTCGCCCCAGCACGCGGCATTGCCGTCATTGAATGGAAAAACCTCGAGGTCCGTGGCTTCGTTGAGAGCGGCCGCGACGTCCAAGTCTTTCCATTTGGCAACCTCTGACCTGGGTGCTCCAAGCAGATCGAGATTGCGGAAGATATTCGTTGGCATGGCGAGGCCGATGCCGATCAGACGGTCGCGAAATTCTTCTGGCACGAGGGTGCTCAGAATCCGGACCAGCGACGCGATCTCGCTGAAGATGGAGTCTGCCGCCGGAAAATCGTAGTGGCGGCTGTGCTCGCCCAGGACTTCCCCGGCCAGGTTCCGCAGGACGATGCGATAATGTTGCCATCCGAGCTCGCAGCCGATGGCGAAGACACCGTTTGGGTTAAGGTAGATGGGAACCGCCGGCTGGCCGCGCAGCCCTTTCCGGGCCTCACCTCTGGCAATCAGGCCAACACGCTCCAGATCGGCAAGCATCCGGGCGACCGACTGCGGTGCGAGATGGGTGCGCCGGGCAATCTCGGCAGCGGACGAACCGGCCTGGGTTGCTATCGCAGTCAGGACTGCACGTTCGTTGTTTTGGCGAAGCTCCGCTACCGACATGCGCCTCGCGCTGGGATCGAAGACATCCTGATCGGTCATGCGTTCTATCACTTAATCTTGCAGTGAGCCTTGATCCGCCCAATACGCATGTACCGCTTTAACGCAGCGCTAATCAACGAACCAGCGATCTCTTTTGTGCCGTAGAGAGATTTAATATGTGTGGGGCAACAGGAGGCGCAGATGCGTGTCGTGATCGTTGAGGACAACCGCACCAATCTAGAGGTGCTTACCCAGTTGATACGTCGAATGCCGGCGATCACTGTGGAAGGGTATTCGGAGGCGGCTACTGCGCTCGCCGATGCCCGAAGCCAAAGCTGTGATCTCATGATCATCGACAATATCATGCCAGGTATGTCGGGCCTGGAGCTTGTCGAGGCAGTTCGCGCACTCCCCAGTCATCGCTATGTGCCCATAATCATGATCACCGCCGACGCCGATCGATCGACGCGCCTCGCCGCCATCGACGCGGGAGCCACTGACTTTCTTGCAAAGCCCGTTGACCCGATAGAATTGCGGTCGCGGCTGACCAATCTCCTCGCGCTGCGCAGTGCTCAGAACCAGTTGGAAGATCGTGCTGTCCACCTAGAGGCCGAAGTTGATCGAGCGACCGCCCATCTTCAGCAACGGGAAGAGGACATGATTTATCGCCTGGCCCGCGCGATCGAGGTTCGTGATCATGAGACCGGGGACCATGTCGAAAGGGTTGCCCGCGTGGCAGGCATAATGGCTAGGGCCATGGGTCTTGGTGCCGACTTCATCCAAACGCTATGGCTGGCCGCTCCGCTGCACGATGTTGGCAAAATCGGCATTTCCGATGCAATCCTGAACAAGCCGGGTCGGCTCAACGGCGCCGAGTTGGCTCACATGCAGCTACACCCGATGATCGGTGCAGAAATTCTCGCCGGTGGTGCCTCCGACATGCTCAGGATGGCCGAGCAGATCGCTCGTTGCCATCATGAAAAGTGGGATGGGAGCGGCTATCCAAATAGGCTTGCTGGCGAGCAGATCCCGATTGCGGCCCGCATAACGGCCGTGGCCGACGTGCTCGACGCCCTTTGCAGTCCACGCAGCTACAAATCCGCCTGGCCGGCCACCGACGCTCGCGACGAAATCCTTCGCGGCGCTGGAACACATTTCGATCCCGCCTGCGTCTTTGCGCTCGATCAAGCCTGGGCCGAGATCGCTCCTATCTACACTTCGCGTTTCGACGCTGTCGACGCTGCCTGAAAGGTTGAAAATGAACAGAATGATGTCTGCGACTGCGCTCTTCCTGATAACCTTGGCGCCGGCCACTGCCGTGGAAATGGCATTGCCCACAGGAACCGAAATCCTCGAGGTCAACGGTTCCATTACCAGCTCCAACGCTGACGGAAAGGCCATCTTCGACCTCGAGATGCTGGACACCCTTCCTCAGCGCGTCACCAAGGCAATAACGCCCTGGTACACAGGCGAGCGTGAATTCAGCGGCGTCATCATCAGCGATCTTCTCGAATACCTGGGTGCAAGCGGTGACAACGTAACCTTTACCGCTCTCAACGACTACGCCGCGGAAATCCCCATGGAGGAACTGGAGAACCTGCCGATCATCCTGGCAACCCGGGTCGACGGTCAGGAGCTCTCGGTTCGCGACAAGGGGCCGCTCTTCGTGATCTACCCATTCGACCTGGATTCGGCCCTCTACAACGAGGTCATCTTCGGTCGATCCGTCTGGCAGGTTGCCTCGGTGACGGTTCACTGAAATGCCACAGGCGACCATCAGGGTGAGGCGTGCCGTCTCGCGAAGGATTGGATTGGGGATCGTCATCCTCACCATCCTGAGCGTAGCTCTGCTGACTTCTGTGATCTGGTTGTTCGTCGGCCTCAATGAAAGGCAGAATGCAGTCCGGGCCAGTGTCAGGGAGGACACGGTCTGGGCAGCGTATCAGGCCGATCGCGAGGCTGCCCGTCTTATCGAAGCGACACACGATGCCATGGCAAGCGGGGATGTCGCTCAGGTCAGCAAGCGTTTTGATATCCTCTTCAGCCGCACGCAGCTGCTCATGCAGGGGTCCTACGCCGAGATGTTCGGTGCGTCATCAGCTGCCCAGGAACTGGCAGCGGCGGCCGGCGATCGCATAAGCGACCTCGTTCCCATAATGGATATCCTGGTCGCCGACCCGTCGCTCTTCTGGGATCGGCACGAGGAAATTCTCCAGCGGGCAGAGGCCACCAGGAAGGCCACCGGCGAACTTTTGGTCGCCACCAATGCGGCCATCAACCTGTTGCGCCTCAACGAGCGCGAAGGAACGCTGGCGACCTATTGGCGTATAGGCGCGAGTGTGGCAGCCCTAACATTTGCTCTGGTTTTGATCGTCGCCTTGCTGGGGGTTCAACTCTTCCACATCTCCCGAAGCGGGAGGGAAGTGGAGCTGCTCAGCCGACGCAATGCGCGTGTGGCCAAGCAGGCCAAAAGTGCCAGTGCGGCGAAGTCGGCATTCCTTGCGACGATGAGCCATGAGATACGGACGCCGCTCAATGGCATTATCGGAATGACGGAGCTCCTGAAGACATCGAGACTGGATGCCGACCAGGCGTATCAAGTTGAGACCATCCGACATTCCGGCGACATGCTGCTCGACGTCATCAATGACATCCTGGATTACTCGAAGTTGGAAGCTGGCGCCGTCCGCTTCGAACCCAAGTCAGTAGACTTGCGCGAGATTATCGGGCCGATCGAGTACATGATGCGGCCGCGGGCCGAGAATGCCGGGCTGAAACTCACCTTTCGGTATTCCGATATCCGGGTGTCGGCAGACGCGAACCGCGTTCGTCAGGTGCTCGTCAACCTGATCGGCAATGCGATCAAGTTCACCACCATCGGTTCGGTTGAGGTTCTCGCGCGCGTATTGGACCAGCGGCTCAGGCTTGAAGTGAGGGACACCGGTCCGGGCATTTCCACTCAAGATAGTGGCCACCTGTTCCGAGAGTTCAGGCAGCTCGATAGTTCCAGTACCAGGTCTTTCGGTGGCACTGGCCTGGGCCTGGCGATATGTCGTCGGCTGGTTGAGGTGATGGCAGGTGAGATCGGCGTCGATAGTGTCGTAGGGGCGGGCAGTACGTTCTGGTTCGAAATCCCCGTTGGACCGATTTCGGGTGCGACCAGCCCACATGCGCCCAGTCAGACTACGCTGCAAAGCACCTTTTTGGGGCACGTTTTGGTGGTCGACGATAATGCCGTCAATCGTGACGTCGCCATCGGCTTGCTCAAGACGCTCGGCATCACGGCGGAGGGAGCGTCCAACGGTCATGAGGCCATAGCGACGATTGGGGAATCCAACTTCGATCTGATCTTGATGGACATGCAAATGCCTCAGATGGATGGACTTGAAGCAACACGGGTTCTGCGTGCGTCTGGGTTGAGAACGCCGATTGTGGGGCTAACGGCGAACGCATTCGAAGCTGATCGCGTGGCCTGCATTGAGGCAGGGATGAATGACCACGTCGCCAAGCCTGTGACCAAGGAAAAGCTCGCCACACAGCTGTCAAAGCACGTCGACTTGGCAACCCCCTCAACCAGCAAGCGGTGGGATCTCATCGTAGATAACGATTATCAGACTGCACTGAAAGAAGCTTTGGGCGAGCAAGAGTTCAGGCGACTTGTCGAGGATTTCGTTTCCTCCTGCGGTACACTGCTGTCGCAGGCTGAAGCCACAATTTCGACGGGTACGGCAGATGAACTCGATCGGGTGTTGCACACGCTGAAGGGCGCGGCGCTAACGCTGGGTTTCATCTCGATTGCTGACGCCTCTCAGGCAGAACGTTCGAAGGAATTCGGATCGGTCAGCTTATCTGGGTTGCGGGCGGCCGTCGGGGCTTTGGTCTGACCATGATCCGAATAGACGGGCAAACGCCGAGTGCCAGATATAGTTGGATCTGCACCGGCCTCCCTCTGATCGAGCTAACGCCGGCCCAAACGTGACTTACCCGGCAGTAAATCCGCGCGGCAGGGGCGAACTGCATGCTATGTTGCTATGCTTGGCGTTGCGCTTGGCCTCGCCATCATGGGCACTGCCGCGGCACTCGGTGCAGCCACATGATCAATGCTTCTCCCGCTTTGTTTTCAGCCTTCGTTGGGGCGGTGTGGCTTAATCGCTAGCGTGGCTAACCCCTCGTAGTTTATGGGTTGACATAGCCGTCCTGAGGCATACGGGCATTTGAAACTGGTATGTGTCACCGACCCCGATAAGACAGGTATCTCCCCACAGGACGGCGGCATCAATATCGTGCTTTATGAAGCCGATGGCCGCTTTTGGCAGAGCGAGAACTTTAGCAGAATGACCGAAACGGTGAAGGGTTTGGGATGCCGTTCGGCGTCGCAAAGCCGAACAAGAACTCTATCGGCGATAGAGTCGAACATCATCAACGACGTCTATAGCTTCGCGACTGTGGGCGAGGTTGCTTCAATTCCCCCGCTTTCGAGCGGTTACCTCGATCTCGACTTTGATTTCCTCGACAGGGAAACCACAGATAATCGTCGTGTTCGTGGGGCGAGGATCCGAGAAAGTCTCTCCCAGGACCTTCGAGACGGTCATCACGTCCCGACGATCAGCAACGTAGACATTCAGTCGAACGATATCAGCAAGACTTGCGCTGGCTTGCTCCAGGGCCTTGGCGATGGTGCGGACCGACTGACGCGTCTGCTCCTCTGGGTCGGGTGAGATAGAGCCGTCGGGATTGTGTCCTGCGGTGCCGGACACGAAAACCCATTCGCCATCGACGAGCGCGCGCGAATAGCCGGCGATCTTTTCAAACTTCGATCCAGAGGAAATCGCCCAACGGTCCGCTGACATCTTTTGTACTTTCATTTTTGGTGGTCGGCATTTCCGAAGACCACAATGCTGCAAACCCACACGGGTGGTCCTAAGACGCGTCGCGCGCGCCGTCTTCTGTTGCGAGAATTTCCAGCAGCAAGTCCTGCGAGGCCCGGATATCGGCTTCGCAGGCAACTCCTAGCGCATCCCAATCGCCGCTTTTGATTGCGTCGATCATCGCAGCGTGCTGGTCGGTAAAGCCCGACCGGCGCTCGGTCTTGAGCAGTTCGCTCATCCGGTCGGAGAGAAAGCGCACATAGGGCCCTGATCGCAGCCAGAGGTTTTCAATCTGGCTCATCAGCACGGCGCTGCCCGCCGCGCGATAGATGTGGAAATGAAATGCCCGGTTTGCGGCGGTCATCTCGGTGTTGTTTCCGGCGCTGGCGCTCGCCCTGTGATGCTCGAGTATCTGTTCGAGCGCGGCTATGTCCGCCTCGGTGAGCCTGGGTCCGGCTATGCGGGCGGTCGCACCTTCGACGATCATGCGCGCGAGAGTGATGTCACGCAGTTCCGGCGCCGTGATCGCGGGAACGTAGGCTGTGCCCGCCGCGGAAATGCTCAGGGCATTCTCAGAAGCAAGGCGCCGCAGGGCCTCGCGAACAGGCATGTGCGATGTATGAAATCGCTCGGAAAGGGAGGCAATCGTGAAGGTTTTCCGCGCTTCGAAAGCCCCAGACATCAAGGCATCGCGCAATTGCTCATAGACGAGGTCATGCACAGTCTTGCGCGAAGAAACTGGTTTCAGCTCACCGGTCGAGAATTTGCTTTCGAGCAATCTAGTACCCTTTTGCATGTGCTGAAGACCGCCTGTTCTTTGCTAGTATGATCAAAGGACGTCTGCCGCAACACGGAAATACCGGTCAGCCAAGCTGCCGGATGAAGCCCGCCACGCGGTCCATGGCGCGATCGATGTCGTCCAAAGACAGCGCTCCAAAGCAGAAGCGTAGGCGCCCCTCGCCAGCCGGTCCGTAAAAACTGCCTGCCTCGACGACGACCCCGGCTTCGTCCATCAGCCTTTCTGCCAGGGTTTGCGCCGAAAGGCCGAGCTGCGAAATATCGGGAAAGGCATAGATGGTCCCCTGCGGCCAGGGGCAGGTCACGCCGGAAATCTGGTTGAGGCGGGTCACGACGCGATCACGCTTCTCCCGGTCATCGGCAATCAACTCAGCCAGCAGCGCCGGATCGCCACCCAACGCCGCCAGAGCGCCCTCCTGTATGAAGGTGTTCACATGCGTCACGTCATTCGCCGTGATCTTCAAGATCGCGCCGATTGCCGCCTTGGGGGCCGCCAGGTAGCCGATGCGCCAACCGTCCATGGCATAGCTCTTGGTGAAAGCGAAGAGGGTTACCGTGCGCTCGGCCATGCCGGGGAGCGCGGCAATGGAGATGTGCTGGGCCTCGTCATAGACGATCTCCTCATAGACCTCGTCCGAGACCACGATCAGGTCGTGGCGGATGGCAATGTCCGCCAAAGCCAGCAATTCCGCGCGCGAATAGACGCGACCGGTCGGATTGCAGGGATTGATCAGCACGATCATCTTGGTGCGCGGGGTGACGCTGGCCTCGATACGCGCCGCATCGATGGCGTAATCCCTAGCGGCGTCGAGTGGCACCGGCACCGCTATGCCCCCGGCCAGCTCGATCTTGCCGATATGCTGGGGGTAATAGGGTTCGAGCAGGATGACTTCGTCGCCATCGTCGATAAAGGCCATCAGTGCCGCATAGGAGCCGTGGGTCAGGCCATTGGTCACGACGATCTGGTCGGGCGAGACGTCCATGCCGTTCTGTCGGGCCAGCTTGGCGGCGGCGGCCTCACGCAGTGGCAGAATGCCCGGCAGGTCCGAATAGTGAACCTTGCCAGCCTGAATGGCGGCAATTGTCGCGTCCTTGATGTGCTGCGGCGTGTCGGCAAAGGGCTTGCCCAGTTCCATATGGATCAGGTCGTCGCGGCCGCTGGCTGCGGCGCGTGCATACATGCCGAAGGATTTTTTCGAAGTGCCGGTGATGCGGCGGGCTAGTTGCTTCATGTCACTGATATCCTGACGGCGTTCATGGTCGCTTGTTGTGCGATCATCGGGCCAATCTGTCCTTGAGGCGGGCCTGGAGGAGGGCGGCCGAGGCCACGATTGGCGTAAAGCGATGGAAGGGCAGCGGGCGCAGGGGCCGCAGCGGAATAGGCAATTGCTCGGGGTCTTCGCCGAGGGCAGCGCGGGCCAAGACGCGGCCGAGCTGCGCCGTCATGGCGATGCCGCGACCATTGCACCCAATGCCGCCGAACCAGCCCTCGCCCAGTTTATGAATGCGCGGCATGAAATCGGGCGTCATGGCGGCGACGCCGGTCCACACCACTTCGGGCGTCACGGCCCGGGGCAGGCCGAGCTCGCTGCTGAGCCGTTCGGCAACGGCGCGACCGAGGCGCTCGAAAGCGCCAAGGGGAATGGCTGCCATGCCGCCGCTGATCAGGCGATTGTCGCGATCGAGCCGATAGGTGAAGAGGTTCTGGCGCGTATCGCCGACGGGGCGCCCATCGGGGGCGATACGCCGGACCGTTTCGGTATCGGCCGGGGAGGTGGCGATTTGATAGACGCGCAGGGGCACGGTCGAACGGCCCATGCGCGCGGCAGCGCCGGTCGTGAAGGCATTGGTGCAGAGCAGCACCTTGCTCGCAATGAGAGCAGCGCCCGAGCGCATCGTGAGGCGCCAGCTGGTGCCGTCGCGCGTCACCTTGTCGACACTTTGCCCCTCATGCACGCTACCGCCGCGGCGGCGCACGGATTGCACGAGGCCACGCAGATAATCGAGCGGATGGATGGTGCCGCCTTCGGCGTCGAGCAGGGCGCCGGAATAGATGTCCATACCGGTCTGTTCGCGGATCTCATCAGCACCGAGGAAGGAGACGGGACGCCCGAGATCGCGCCAGAGGGCAGCGCGGGCTTTGAGCGTTTCGGCGCTGGCGGCGCCGAAGGCCGGGTTCAGCCACCCGGTCTGGCGCGCATCGCAGGCGATGCCCTCTTCCTCAATGGTGCGGAACACCGCATTGGCACCGTCACCGACGAGGCGCAGAAGGGCATTGCCGCGTTCGGTGCCGAGTTTGGCGCGTACGGTGTTGGGATCAGCCTTGGCAAAATTGGGGACGACGAAGCCGGCATTTATGCCGCTGGCGCCGGCGCCGATGCGGCCCGCTTCCAGCACGGCGACGGAGCGTCCGGCGATGAGCAGTTCGCGGGCTGCGGTGAGGCCGGTGAAGCCGCCGCCGATCACTGCGACATCAACGGATTGAGGCAGCGTGGCGTCGGTTTCTGCCGGTAGCCGCGCCGTGCGTGTCCAGAGCGTGTCCGGGGGGGGAAGAGGCATGGTCAGGTCCGGATCCGTGGATCGAGCAGGATGTAGAGGAAATCCACGATCAGGTTGGCGATGACGATGAAGAAGCCGGCGAGCATGACCACGCCGATGATCACCGGCCGGTCCTGCGTCTGCACCGATTGCACGGCCAGCGAGCCGATGCCCTGGAGGCCGAACACCTGTTCGGTGACCAGCGCCCCGCCCAGCAGCGCGGCGATATCGGCACCAAGCTGGGTGGTGAGGGGCGAAAAGATCGAGCGCACGCCGTGCTTGTAGACCACCTTGCGTTCGGAGAGGCCCTTGGCGCGGGCGGTGCGGATATAGTCCTCGCCCAGCACTTCGAGCAACTGGCCGCGGGTCAGGCGGGCATAAATGGCGGCGGAGGTCAGCGCCAGGGTGAACCAGGGCAGCATCAAGTGCCAGGCCCAGAGGCCGGGATTGGGCAGGAAGGGGCGGAAGCCGCCGGGCGGGAAGAGGGTGAAGCCGGCCTGACGTGGCACGAAATAGAGGAAATAAAGCGCGGCCATGCCCAGAACGAAGGATGGGAAGCTGACGCCGATCAGCACGAAACCCTGGCCCAGCCGATCGACAAGGCTGCCCGGCCGTCGCGCCGACATGATGCCAATGGGAATGCCCATCAGCAGCCATAGGATGACGGCGCCGACGCAGAGCGAGATGGTTGCGGGCATGCGGTTCTTAATCAGCTCCAGCACCGGCTGCTGATTGCGGTAGGAATAGCCGAGATCGCCGCTGAGGCTGCGGCCGACAAAGCTGAAATATTGCTCGATGATCGGGCGGTCGAGGCCGAGATTTTCGCGCACCTGCGCCACCTGGGCCTCGGTGGCGCGTTCACCGGCGACGATACGCGCAGGGTCGCCGGGCGCGACGAAGAACAGGGTGAAAACGAAGCCGCTGAGCATGATGAGGACGAGCGCGGCAAAGCCGATGCGGCTGGCGATGAAGCGGATCATGACGCGGTCCCCACGGACGTCTTCTTTTTCTTCTTCTGCACCTTGTTGCGCATGCTGGCGGGATCGAGCGCGTCGCGCAGGGCGTCGCCCAGGATATTGAAGGACAGGGTGGTGAACAGCAGCGCCAGGCCAGGGAACAGCACCAGCCACCAGGCGAACATGTAGATCGAGTTATTGGCCGCCTCGGCCAGCATGCCGCCCCAGCTCGGGGCTGGCGGTACGATGCCGAGGCCGAGGAAGGAAAGCGTCGCCTCGAAGATGATCGAGGTGGGCACCATCATGGTCGTGTAGATGATGATCGGTGCACCCAGATTGGGCAGGATGTCGGTGAACATGATCGAGAGATGGCCGGCGCCCATCGAGCGGGAGGCGAGGACGAATTCGCGCTCCTTGAGCGAGAGGACCTGGCCGCGGACGACGCGCCCCATCGTGGTCCAGGAGAAGAAGACGATCACCGACAGGCTGAGCGGCAGGCTGGGGCCGAAGACGGCAACCAGCGAGAGCATGCAGAGCAGCACAGGGATGCTCATGACAAGGTCCATCAACCGGCCCAGTACGACGTCAACCCAGCCGCCGAAATAGCCGGCAACAAGGCCGATGGTGACGCCGATCACCGCGGCCAGCAGCGAAGCGACGACGCCGATGGACAGCGAGATACGGGCGCCATGGGCGAGACGGACGAGCACGTCGCGGCCCAGCTGATCGGTGCCGAAAGGGAACCTGCCGCTAGGCGGCACGGGCAGGCCGGTGGGGGTGAGGCCCACATCGAGGAATTGCGCGGTGGGGCCATGGCCTGTCAGCGCCGCGATGCCATCAGCGCCGATGGCTGTTGCCACCAAAGCAATGATGAAGAGCATGGCCACGAGGCCGGCGCGGTCGGCGAGAAGGCGGCGCAGGGTAAGCTCCAGCGAGCCGCGCTGCTTGATCTCGGTGCTCATGGCATGGCTCCCGACGACTGGGGATCGGCAAAGCCGCCGCCGCTCTTGCGATAATGGGGATCAGCCGCCGCCAGCAATTCGCGCGTATAGGGGTGCTGGGGGTGGTGATAGAGCGTCTCGGTCTCGCCACGCTCGACCACCTGGCCGGCCTTCATGACGAGGATCTCGGAGCTGACATGGCGCACGACAGCGAGGTCGTGGGAGATGAAGAGATAGGAGAGGCCCAGCTCGCGCTGCAGCCTGGCGATGAGATTGAGGATCTGCGCCTGGATGGAGACGTCGAGGGCAGAGACCGGCTCGTCGAAGATGATGATCGAGGGATTGAGCGCCAAAGCGCGGGCAATGCCGATGCGCTGGCGCTGGCCGCCGGAGAATTCGGACGGGAAGCGATTGTAGTGCTCGGGGTTGAGCCCCACGATTTCCATCAACTCGCGCACCTTGTTCTTGCGTGCGGCGCCATGGGCTACTTTCTGGATGCGGAAGGGATCGCCGATGATCGAGCCGACGCGGCGGCGTGGATTGAGCGAGCCGAACGGGTCCTGGAACACCATCTGCACGCGCTTGCGCATTTCGACCCAGTCGCGACGGTCGAGGCCGAGGACACTCTGGCCCTCGATGATTACATCGCCCGAGGTGGGCGGCAGCAGGCCGGCGATGATGCGGGCGAGGGTCGACTTGCCGCAGCCGCTTTCCCCGACAATGCCGAGCGTCTTGCCACGGGGCAGTTCGAGGCTGACACCCTTGAGGACTTCGAGATTGATGCTTTTGCCGAACAGCGACCGGCCGCCATAGGTCAGGCGCACATCGGAGACCTTGACGACGATGTCGGAGCTCTGCGCCACGACCGGCGGCTCTTCCGGGATGGCGGGAACGGCAGCGGCAGTGTTCGACGCCTTGTCTTCGAGCCAGCAGAGCGAGCGCGTGCCATCGGCGAAGTTGCGCAGCGGCGCACGCTCCTGGCGGCAGATGTCCATGGCGGCTGCGCAGCGGGGCGCGAAGGCGCAAGCTTTCTGCTCGATGAGGAGGCTCGGTGGCTGGCCGGGAATGGAGGGCAGGGCTCCGCGGCTCTCGTGACTGGGCGAGGAACGGAGGAGGCCAAGCGTATAGGGATGAGCCGGTGCCGTCAGCACCGCTTCGCCGGGGCCCAGCTCCATCCGATTGCCGGCGTACATGACCATGGCGTGGTCGGCGATGGAGGAGAGCAGTTCGAGATCGTGCGTGACCATGATGATGGCGGTGCCGAGCTCGCGCCGCATCTGGTTGAGGAGGCTGATGATCTGGGCCTGCACGGTGACGTCGAGTGCGGTGGTCGGCTCGTCGGCGATCAGCAAAGCCGGGCGGAGCACGATGGCCATGGCGATCATGACGCGCTGGCGCATGCCGCCGGAAAACTGATGCGGGTAGTCGCGGACGCGCTTGTCGGGATCGTGGATGCCGACGCGTTCAAGAATGTCGATTGCCTCCTGCAGCGCCTCGGCCTCGCTCACCTTGCGATGGGTGCGGATGGCCTCGGTGATCTGAGCGCCGACAGTGTAAAAGGGATGGAGGCTTGAGAGCGGATCCTGCGAGATCATGGCAATGCGATTGCCGCGCAGGCGCTGCATCTCCCTCGGCGGGAGGTCCAGCAGATTGCGGCCCTCGAAAAGAATCTCGCCCGAGATGATAGCGCCGGGCAGAAGGCCCATAATGGCCTGGGACAGAACGCTCTTGCCCGAACCGGATTCGCCGGCAATGCCGAAGAGTTCTTCAGCCTCGACATCGAAGGAGACGTCGCGGGCGGCGTGGACATGACCGTCGCCGCTGGGCAGATCGATGTTCAGGTTGCGGACGGAAAGAACGGTCATAAAGAACTATGTCGCCATGGGGCCGGTATGAGGAGGCCGGACATGCCGGCCTCCGTCGAATTCACTGAGCTCAGCGGCTCAGCCAGACATTGGTCCAGTCGCCATTGCCACCAGCGGCATAGGGCAGGAAGTTCTGAACGGCGATGCCATGGTAGAGAACCGTGGTCTGAGAGATCAGCGGCACGGTCGGGGGATCGGCCATGACGATCTCGTCGACCTCGTTCCAGAGCTTCGCCGCCTCCGCCAGGTCGGACGTGGCCAGCGCGCGGGCGGCGACTTCGTTGGCGGCCTCGTTGTTGTAGTCCGAGAAGTTGAAGGTGCCGTGGGTGCCGTCATAGGTATATTGCGGCTGGAAGATGGAGCGCGCGGCCCCGCCCGGCCAATCTGGCGACCAGCCCGATGGCACCAAGTCCCACACGCCATTGAGGGCGTTGTCGAAATTGGTGATCAGGCGCGGATAGAAGTCGGAAGCTGGGGTCGGTACCAGCTCGATCTTGAAGCCGGCGGCTTCAAGACTTGCCTGCAGCACCTGGGCTTCGGCGGCGCCATTTCCGGCATTCCGGAACGGCATTTTCAGCGACAGGCCATCGGGGTAGCCGGCTTCGGCCAGCAGTTCCTTGGCCTTGGCGATATCGCCTTCGCTGTTATTGGTCGGATAGGGCGCGAAATCGTGGTGGCCCAGGATGCCGAGCGGGAAGATGCCGTTGAGCGGGGTGGCGAATTCCGGCCCACCCAGCTGCTGCACGATTGCCGCCTTGTTGACAGCATAGTTCAGCGCCTGGCGCACCAGCGGATTGCGTAGGGCGCCGTCATTGTTCTCGGAGACGGTGTTGATCCAGATCATGCGCGAGGAACCCTCGGCCAGCGTCGAGATCTTATCGTCGCCCTGCATGCTCAGCATCTGCACCGTTACCGGCGGAACATTGATGTCATAGAGCATGTCGCCGTCGCCGGACTGCAATTGCTGCATGGCGGCGTCCGGCTGCACGCCGGCAATCACCTCGATCCTGTCGACATAGGCCTTGCGCAGCGGATCGCTTTCCGCCTGCCAGGCGGGATTGCGAACCAGGGTGATCTGCGTGTCCGGTACATAGGCTTCGATCGTATAGGGACCGTTCGAAATGTAGTTCTCGCGGTATTCCGGGCTATCCGGCAGGTAGTCGAGCACTTCCACCGGCGCAGGTGTGGTGACTGGCAGGGTCAGCAGATAGATGAAGTCATTGGCCGCATATTTCAGCCGGAAGACGACGGTGTCGTCCGACGGCGTTTCGATGCCTGCAACGTCGCCTGCCTCGATATAGGCCTTCATCGCTTCCACGGTGGGTTCTACATCGGCAAAGCCTGCGCAGAAATCGGCAAAGCCGACTATCAGGTCTTCAAAATAGGAAACCGCCGGGGCCGGAAGGGACGGGTTGCAAAGACGCATAAAGCCGCGTTCCACGTCGCCTGCAACGATCTGGCGCGGACCATCCGGGGCATCCCAATTGGCGCCCTGACGCAGCTTGAACGTATAGGTCAGGCCCTCGTCGGTCGGAACAGGCACGCTGTCTGCAAGGTCGGCCTGTGGCGCGATCTGCTCGTCGGGATCGGTGGACGCGGCGAAATTGATCAACTGCCGCGTCGTCGCACGAAAGAAGCTCCCGGTATCAGCGGTTGCCGGTGGCACCGTGTCAAACCGGTCTACTTCGGCCGTGCCCAGAACGCGCAATGTGCCGCCGGTCTGGGCTTCCTGTGCAAAAGATCCTGCGGAACTCATCAAGGCGAGCGTCAGCCCGGCCAAGGCCATCTTGGCAGATGTCCGATGTGTCATTTTTTCCCTTTCTGCCAATCCGGCAGTTCCCTTCAACCCGACGATTCCCCGGCAATGCTTCCCCTAAAGCCCGAAAATCGATGTCTGAGCATTTGATCAAACGATAGGATACTAGAAGGCGATTTGCTGCCCTGTCAACGACCCCAGCTGTGCAAAGCCTCGTTGAGGCACTTGGAAAAGCACGAAAAGGGAAGCTTGTGATTTTTTGATCAAACGACTTTACAGCCGCAGACGATGCCGACACATTAACGCCGAAAACTGGCTGGTCGCAGCCGGTAGGCACCTGTTCGGCCGGAGGAAAATACCATGGCAGCCATCGCTTTCATCAATGCCACGCTCTTTGACGGGCGCAGCGACGAGGCCATTCCGGGCATGAACGTTCTTGTCGTCGATGGCCGTATCGAGGCCGTCACCGACCATTCGATTTCCGGCAAGGGTGTCACCGAATATGACGTTGGCGGGCGTACCCTGATGCCTGGCCTCATCGACGCCCATGCCCATGTTTTCGCGATCAATCTTGTCGCTGAGCACGACCGCAATATTCCACTGACCGAGATGACGGCCCGTGCCGTGCCCCGTATCCGAAAGATGCTCGACCGCGGCTTTACCAGCGTTCGCGATGTGGCCGGCGGCGATGTCGGCATCCGTAACGCCATCGCCCAGGGCTACATTCCTGGCCCGCGGCTGTTCGTCGGCGGCCCGGCGCTAAGCCAGATTGGCGGCCACGGCGACCATCGCAGTTCGACCGATGAAAGCCTCGACATCGATCTCAATTCAAGCGCCTTCTACTTCACCTGTCGCATTGTCGAGGGCACCGACAATCTCCGCAGCGTCGTGCGCAACGAGCTGCGCAAGGGTGCGGACCATATCAAGGTGCTGGCTTCCGGCGGCGTCGGCTCGCCCAATGATGCCATCGAAATCCCGCAATATAGCGAAGAGGAACTCCGCACTGTCGTGCGGGAAGCTGCTGTGCGCGGCAAATATGTCTGCGCTCATGCCTATGAAAGCGCCGCCATCGCCCATTCGATCCGCGCCGGCGTGCGCACCATCGAGCATGCCAACCTGATCAATGCTGAGACCGCCGCCATGGTCGCCGCCGCCGACGCCTTTGTCGTACCGACCCTCGTCGCCTACGAGGTCACTGCCCAGCATGGCGAGCGGCTGGGCCTGTCGCCCTATGTCATGCAGAAGCTCAACATGGTCAACGATGCCGGCATCGTCATGCTGGGCCTCTGCGAAGATGCCGGCGTAAAACTCGGCTTCGGCACCGACCTCATGGGCGACATGGAATTCGCCCAGCTGCAGGAACTGACCATTCGTGCCCGCGTGCAGCGCCCGGTGGACGTGCTCAAGTCGGCGACCTCCGTCAATGCTGAGATCGTTCAGCGCTCCGGTGACCTGGGCGTCATCGCGCCCGGCGCCATTGCCGACATTCTCGTTGTCGACGGCGACCCGCTCAAGGACATTTCCGTGCTCACCGACCCGGAAAAGAACCTGCGCCTGATCATGAAGGACGGCGAAATCTACAAGACCGATCTCAATCCCAAATCGGCCTAGTTCTACACACTGCCCATTCATCGAGAAACGTCCATGTCCATCGAGCCTTCTATCGCCCCCCTGACCTTTGAAACGCTCTACAGTGAGCCCAGCATCATCGGCACATTGCCGGTGGTCGCTCGCTGGTCGGCGGATGGCAATAGCCTCGGATTCCTCTGGAATGATGCCGGGCATACATTTCGCGATATCTGGATCTGGGAGAAGGTTGCAAAGACCCGGCGCCCCCTGACCCATCTCGGCATCGGTCGTACCAGCGGTGAGCCCACCGGGATTTCCGAACTGGCCTGGTTGAGCGAAGGCCGCGTGGCCTTCGTTCTGCAGGGGCAGCTCTACCTTGTCAGCAAGGACGGCATTGTTTCGCCGCTTGCCATTGGTACGCAGGGCGTTAGCGCCATTGCCGCCTCTATCGATGGCACAGCGCTGGCCTTCCTGTCCGGCAATGCACTCATGACGGTCGCCGCCGACGTCGCGGCGCAACCAAAGACCCTGGTGGTCGGCTCGAAATTCGTTGGTGTCGAGTCCTTCCAGTGGGCCGCCGATGGGAGCCTCGTCTTCGTCGAGGCCGACGACACCAATACCCGCAAGATCGAGATCCCCTACGATTCTCACGGCGAGGCGCGCAAAGACCGCTTCGTGCGCTCCTTCCCAGGTGATCTCCTCACACGCCGTCGCGTCGGCCGCGTCCAGTCCGATGGTGGCGCTGTGTCCTGGTTCGATCGACCCGACGCCGAAGACGCCATCTGGGGCTATGGTGTCTCCCCCGATGGCAACGCGCTCTTCATCAGCAGCAGCGATCTGTCGATCAAGAACCACACCATCTTCATGTTCGACACGCGCAGCGGCGCCCGCAGCGTCTTTTATGCGGCGCACGATCCGGTCAAAATTCGCCCCGATTGGCAGGTGGCGTTCGCGCCCGACGGCAAGGGTCTGATCGTCCTCACCGATCGCGATGGCTATAATCACCTTCATCGTCTGCCGGGGCAGGGCGCCGCACTTCAGCCGATCACTTCGGGCGCCTGGGAAATCGCCGAATTCTCCCTCGATGCGTCCGCTAGCAAGATTTACTTCATTGCCAACGAAGCGCACCCAGCCGAGCGCCACATCTATTCCGTCGCTCTGACTGGCGGCGCCGTGACGCGTCTGACCGGACCTACCGGCATCCACGTCCCCACCTATGCCCCGGATTTCAGCGCCTTCGCAGATCTCTTCAGCGACGACATGACCCCGCCCGAATATTTCGTGCAGTTCTTGGACGGCGCGACTGAACCGATGCAGGTGACGCACTCGCCTTTGCCGGCCTTTGCGCAAAGGCGCTGGGCGGATGTGCGCTACATCCCGTATAAAAGCCATGTCGATGGCGCCGAACTCATGGCGCGCGTCACGCTGCCACCTGATTTCCAGCCAGATGGCACCCACCCGATGGTGGTCGGATCGGTCTATTCCGATGGCCTTCTCAACCAATGGGGCGGCCGTGCGGCCCACCCGAGCTGGGGCATCGACCAATACCTCGCCTCCCGCGGCTTCGTCGTGGTGAGCCCGGAAATCCGTGGCAGCTTCGGCCGTGGGCGCGATTGGAACCGCGCGATGCTGAACAGCTACGGCACCCAGGACATCGAAGACATCGCCGATTGCGTCACGACCCTGATCGGCCTCGGCTATGCCGATCCCAAGCGCGTGGGACTCTGGGGCTCCAGCTATGGCGGCCTGATGACGCTCATGTCCCTATTCAAGAAGCCAGGCTTTTACGCCGCCGGTTTCGCCGGGGCGCCGGCCACTAATGTCTGGCACGCCTATCCCGAACAGGGCTGGATCATGGGCCTCACCGGAGGTCAGGACTATATCGAGCGCTACCGCGCCCAGTCCGCGCTTTTCCACAGTGCAGGATTGGCGGATGCCTTGACCATACTCCACGGCACTAAAGATGAAGTCGTGCTCTATGCCGACACAATGGCGCTGGTCGAAAAACTCATCAGCCAAGGCAAGAGCTTCGAACTCGTCACTCTGCCGGGCACCGGCCACGCCTGGGCCAAGCAGGACCGCACACTCACCCGCTTTGCCTATGGTAAACTGGCGGCGTTTTTTGAACGGCACTTGAAGTCTTAGTTACGTTTATGCTTGTCGGTGGAATGGTAAAGTGCATTTGGTTTGGTCACTCTGTAGGCGGGGATCGCCAGACCGAGCTATTCGCATCTACTGGTGGGCAACGGCAGCTTTGTGATTTCGGCAACTGCGCTTTAATGGCACGAATGGTGCGCGTTTCAGATAGGCCGCCTTCTACCCCCATTCGTTCGTTGGGATCGGAGTTGCCGGATGCCCCAAGCCGCCGTCTTCCGGCTCATCATCGGCATGGGGCGATCTGGCAAAAGCCTGACCGTTGGAGCCGAATTTTGCCTAGCCGTTCGGGAACGTGAGCGTGAGCCTTAGATAAGCCTCGAACCGGCAATACTGTTGCTACACGCGTTTCATACGCCTTTGGCCTCCGGCTCTAGCTCCGTTTCCCATAGATCATGAACGTTGCGCCCCGCGGCGCTCGACCCCGCGTGATCAAAGGACACGTTATGACCGACTACAATGCTTCGGCAGAGTTGTACCCTGGTAGACACTACAAGCATCTCCGCGTTGCTCGGTATCAGCGCTTTCCCTCACTCGCAGAAGCCGTTCAGTACGCGATCGAACAGTTGCCCCTTAACGTACAGCCGAGTTCCCTGGTGGAAAGCGATGAGGTTCGCTACGACGGTGGCGCCATTCGCCAACTCTATTTTTCGGATGACTATCCCTTGCGGAGGGCTTTTGCCAACAGACCGGCTACGGGTGGCACTGGTTGACAGCGGAGAGAACGGGTGGGCCGGTTAGATGAGCAGGTCTCATGCCTTGTTCCGAACACCGTTAGATGCAATAAGTTCACCATACGTTTTCAGCCGCACTCGGCTCGCTGCTTGCTGGCGCCTTTCCAGCCCTTAGCTCTCTGATCTGTTTTGCGAACGTTTTAGACCTCTGAGCATGTTGCTCTGGGGAACTGCTCGCTTGCATTTGCTCCGAGCTATAAGGAAATTCCCATGTCCAGACTGAACGGTACCGTCAAGTTTTTCAACGCCACCAAGGGCTTTGGTTTCATCACCCCGGAAAGCGGCGGCAAGGACCACTTTGTCCACGTCTCGGCCGTTCAGAACTCGGGCGTCGATGGCCTCTACGAGAATGACAAACTCAGCTACGATGTAGAGTCCGGCCGCGATGGTCGTGAATCCGCGATCAACCTGATCCTTGAGAAGTAAATCTGCCTTTATTGGCAAGGTTTTGGAGGTCGCCCTTTGGGCGACCTTTTTTGTTCTAAAGGTAGCCCCGAGCTCCGGTCTAAGTACGGGGAGGGTAAGACTGGGTGATGGCAGTCAGCTCACAGCCGGTTACGGCCCGGCCGTCAATCCAGACGCGGACCAATTCGACCTCTGCAGTTGGAATGAACTTAAGGATCCATTCGCGAGCTTCCCGGACGGTGTCGAAAGCACGGTTAGAAAACGCGCTGAAATGCGTAGAAGTATCAAGTTTCAAGTGGTCTATGCGGATTGTCATGGCCCGTTCATATACGGCAATACGGGCTATTGAGAGGCGGCGTGGACGGCTCCCAGCGAGTTTGGGCTTGCCATCCTCATGCCCGCAAGGCAGCGTTTTGCTTTACGGGCTTTAGTGGCGTAGGGTTGGGCTTGAACACAAATAAGACAGCCCTGGAAAGGGCATTTGAACTCGCTAAAAGTGGCAAGTACGCCAACGTCTCGGACATCAAAAATGCCCTCTTGGCACCGACAGGCAAAACCTCTCACTACGGTCATTCTCACGACCATTGAAGTGGTGGATAGCCGGCCGCTTTGGCGGCCGGCCTGGCTCTACCCTAAATCAAGCTGTCATCGACGACCATCATGCCATCGAAGCTGTCATAGAGGCTGACCTGAGCGGCTGGCAGCATTGCCTCGGCATGTGCCAGCTGTGCCGCAAGGTCATCGGCGATATCGGCAGGCACACCGATCTTTTCGAGTTCAGCAGCGTCTCTCAATCCAGCACCGGCGCAAAGGTGAATACCCCATCCCTTGTCAGTCTTGCGCAGCAACGCACGACCGCCCATGCCGGCTTGCGCCCAGTCGCTGATCGCGTAGTCGCCAGCGATCACGACTGGGATATCTACGTCATGGTGGCGTTCGGTATAGTCGGGTTCATCCTGCGAGAAATGAAATACCCGATGGCTCCGCTGGTGCTGTGCATTATCCTCGGAGACCTGCTCGACCTCAACCTGCGACGAGGGTTGTTACTGACAAACGGAGACCCTAGCCCGTTCTTCACGCGACCGATCAGCGCCGTAATCTGTCTCGTCATTGTGCTCACCATCTTGATGTCCATCCCCGCGGTAGCGAAACGCGTCCGAGCAGTCTTTGGTCGTGGCAGGGTTGGCATCGAACCCTAGACGATTTTTGGGCCCGGCGACGTAGCCATTGAGGCGTTGGTAGAACGGCGAACCGGCCACTGTCGCCTGACTGCCCTACAAAAAGGCCAGCCCCTTAACGCTCACGAATTCGTTCCGGCGCCTCAACGTGGATTGCAGCTTTCGGGATAGCCGAATGCTTGTCTGGATGGCCGAATTTGGCGCATCGCTGCCTGGCCGTTGCCGACCCCAGAGCGGGCACTCACGGCGCCGCTAGAGCACCGGCGTCTGCCTTAACAGCACCCCCTGGTCTTGCTGGAAGGCGCGCTGCATGAAGCTGCCGCGGCCTCCTGCTCTGCACGATGACGCGGTTTACAGATGGCGGCTCGAACGCCTAGCGAGAGAACTGCTGCATCTTCCCCGATGGACAGGTGTGCAATGTCGAAGACCTGCATGGCCTCGCCAGGGCGCCCGATCTCGATCGTGAGCCTTGCGTCATGGTCGAGACGAACCTTATTTTCGACCTGTGCGAGGATCGCCCGGAATTTCCCTGCCGTCATCGCCCGACGATCATCATTAGCCGGGATATCCTCCACCTGCAGAACCGTCTCCTGCCACGCGTCGGGATTGCCGCCGCAGTCCAGGGTAACGAAGGAGCCGGCCTTCACTTCGGTGATGTGATAGCCGGCCTGAACGACACGCTCGCCATACTCGATGGAGAGCGGAAGCTCATCGCGGCCCGCCAATCGGGCGAGCACCGCACCAAGCGTGGATTCTACCTCAACGTAAGGGGGAGTTGCATGAGCGTTCATGTTCGGCTATCCATTGTTTCAATAATTATTGAGATATTGAGATGAAACTCGAAGAACCGCAAGCCCTGAATGCATTCGGCGCTTTGAGCCAGGAAACCCGCCTCCGCATGGTTCGGATTCTGGTGCAGGCAGGGCCGGAGGGAATGGCGGCTGGCGCCGTCGGCGAAGCCGTTGATGCGTCGTCATCCAGCGCCTCCTTCCATCTTGCCCACCTCGAGCGTGCCGGCCTGATCCAGTCCCGCCGCGAAAGCCGCTCGATCATCTACAGCGCCAATTTCGAAGGTTTATCCGGCCTCGTCGAATTTCTCATGCGCGACTGCTGCTCCGGCCATCCCGAGGTTTGCATGCCTGCAGCCGCCGTCGCCGCCGAATGCTGCACACCCGCCAACACCAAGGAGAACGCCTGTGCCTGCTGATCGCGTCTACAACGTCTTGTTCCTGTGCACCGGGAACTCCGCCCGCTCTATTCTTGGAGAAGCCCTGATCAATCACGTCGGCAACGGTCGCTTCCGTGGCTTCTCGGCCGGATCGATGCCGCGTGGCGAGGTGCACCCGATGACCCTTGCCACGTTGAAGAATGCGGGCATTTCTATCGAGGGCCTACGATCAAAAGCTTGGGACGAGTTCGCGATATCTGATGCCCCGAAAATGGATTTCGTCTTCACGGTCTGCGACAACGCAGCGGGCGAAGCCTGCCCGGTCTGGCCCGGCCAGCCCATGACTGCGCATTGGGGCATCGAAGACCCCGCTGCCGTTACCGGCCCGGAATTCAAACAGCAGGCCGCCTTCGAGGATGCGCTCACCTATCTGCGCAATCGTGTCGCCGCCTTCATGAGCCTGCCGCTCGAAAGCATCGACCGCATGGCCCTGACGTCAAAACTCCGCGGCATCGGCGCCATGGAAGGCAGCACGTCGAAGTCTGCCGGGGCAGCATGATCGATCTTTCCCGCCGCCTGACTGCCGAAGCACTCGGCACCGGGCTGCTGGTTGCGGCAGTGGTGGGTTCCGGCATCATGGCCGAGACCCTAAGCACCGATGTCGCGCTGGCACTGCTCGCCAATACCATCGCCACCGGCGCCATCCTCGTCGTGCTGATCAGCACGCTCGGGCCGATTTCGGGCGCCCATTTCAACCCGGCTGTGTCGCTGGTCTTTGCGCTGCGCCGAGAGCTGCCGGCGCGGGACGCAGGGCTTTATGCCCTGGTGCAGATCGTCGGCGGCGTGCTGGGAGCGATTGCTGCTCACGCCATGTTCGCTCTACCCCTCGTGCAGGCTTCGAGCACGATCAGGACTGGTGGCGCGCAGTGGTTCTCGGAGAGCGTCGCCGCTTTCGGGCTCGTAGCTATCATCCTCGCCGGCGTCCGTTTTGAACGGAAGGCAGTGCCCATGCTGGTCGGCCTCTACATCACGGCTGCATACTGGTTCACCGCGTCGACATCCTTCGCCAACCCGGCCGTCGCGATCGCGCGGTCCTTCACCGACACTTTTTCCGGCATTCGTCCGCTCGATCTGCCGGGCTTCATCCTCGCCCAGGTGGTTGGGGCGCTCGTGGCCCTTGCGCTGATGACCTGGCTGCTTCGCGTGCCCTCCGGCAGCGACCTCCCCATCAACCCGGAAGACCAATCATGACCGTTACGATCTATCACAACCCCGAATGCGGAACCTCCCGCAACACGTTGGCCATGATCCGGCAGAGCGGCGTCGAGCCCAGAGTGGTCGAATATCTCAAGAACCCGCCGAGCCGCGAACGCATCGTTGAACTGGTCTCCGCTGCCGGCATGGCGCTGCGCCAGGCCCTCCGCCAGAAGGACACACCCTATGAAGCGCTTGGCCTTGGCGACACCAGCCTGACCGACGACGCGCTGCTCGACGCAATCGGTCAGCACCCGGTTCTGCTCAATCGGCCCTTTGTCGAAACGCCGGTCGGCACGCGCCTTTGTCGGCCTTCCGAAGTGGTGCTCGACATTCTCGAAAACCCCGATATCGGGCCCTTCACCAAGGAAGATGGCGAGGTCATCATCGACGCCGAGGGCAAGCGCATTGTCTGATCTGCCCAATGTCGTTCCCGCCGCCTTCGAAGTGCCTGAGCTGGCGCGGCTGATCGCCCCGGAGCTTCAACACAAGCCGCGCATTCTGATGCTTTACGGCTCCTTGCGGGAACGCTCCTATAGTCTGCTCCTCACGCTTGAAGCCCAGCGGCTCCTCGAAAGCTTTGGCGCGGAAGTTCGGATTTTCCATCCACACGGCCTGCCTCTGCCCGGCGACGCGCCGGACGACCACCCGAAGGTGCAGGAATTGCGGGAAGCGATGGTCTGGTCCGAGGGCCAAGTGTGGACGAGCCCTGAGCGCCATGGTGCCATGAGTTCCGTACTGAAAGCCCAGATCGACTGGATACCGCTTCCGGGCGGCGCCATCCGGCCGACACAGGGGCGAACGCTTGCCGTGATGCAGGTTTCGGGCGGGTCGCAATCGTTTAATGCTGTCAACCAGATGCGTATTCTCGGCCGCTGGATGCGTATGGTGACGATCCCCAACCAAAGCTCTGTGGCCAAAGCCTTTCAGGAGTTTGAGCCCGACGGTCGCATGAAACCGTCATCCTTCTACGATAGGGTGGTGGACGTCATGGAAGAACTGGTCAAGTTCACGCTGATCAACCGTGGCGTTTCCGGCTACCTCACCTCCCGCTACAGCGAACGCAAAGAGGCCGCGACCAAACTCGAGGAGCGGGTCGGCCTCAAGGCGATCTGACACGACATGCCGAAATCGACCCCCTCCAACGCTGCTGCGATCTGGGCACTCGGTGTTACTCAGATCATCGGCTACGGGACGCTCTACTATAGCTTCTCTATCCTGGCGCCGGGTATTGCCGAGGAATTCGGTATTGCCGTCGAGTGGGTTTATGGGTCGATTTCCCTGGCGCTTCTGGCAGGTGGGCTGATCTCTCCTTATGCTGGCGGGCTCGCCGACAAACATGGCGCTGCCCTTGTGCTGTCGATCGGGTCGGTTGCCGCGGCGATCTCACTTGTCGTTTGTGGTCTTGCCGTCAATGCTTCGGCTTTTCTTGCCGGGCTGATCCTCGTCGAGCTCGCTTCGGCCTTTGTGCTCTATTCGACAGCGTTCGCGCTTCTGGCGCAGGCGACGGGACCGCAGGCGCAGCGCAGCATCACCTATCTGACGCTGATCGCCGGGTTTGCCTCGACAATCTTCTGGCCGCTGACGACCTGGATGCTGCAAGGATTGGACTGGCACCAGGTCTATTTCGTCTTTGCCGGCATGCATGCCCTCGTCTGTCTGCCGCTGCACCTTTGGCTCACGCGCTTTGCGCGCATGGCGGCCCAGAGGCCCGCAGAGAAAAGCCCGGTGCCGGCCATGGAAACGGGAGGCGCCAGCCATTCTACCTTCGTGCTGGTGGTGCTCGGCTTCTCGCTGGCCGGCTTTGTCTCGGCGGCTACGCTGTTTCATATCGTGCCGATGCTGGCCATGCTGGGGCTGGGCGGGAGTGGCGTTCTGGTCGCAACGCTTTTTGGGCCAGCACAGGTTGCCAGCCGCCTCGTCAATATGGCCTTTGGCAAGGACCTGCCGGCGCCAACGTTGGCGGTGATTTCTGCGGTGCTGATGCCGGCAGCGCTCACGGTGCTCGCCTTGACCGCGCCGGCGATCGGCGGTGCTGTCGCTTTTGCGATCATCTTTGGTCTTGGCAGTGGGCTCTTCAGCATCGTCTCCGGAACTTTGCCGCTGGCGCTCTTCGGCAAGGCGGGTTTTGGAAAGAGGCTGGGCTGGATTAGCCTTGGTCGACTCGGCGTTTCGGCAGTCGCACCATTCGCACTTTCGGTGGCGCTAGGCGCCATCGGGCCGAAGCCTTCGGTCTGGCTCTTGACGGCGGCAGGTCTGAGCTGCGTTGCTGTATTTGGTGAGATACTGAGGCGCTCGAGATCGAGCGCAACTCTTATCGTGTCTTCCCAGACCGTCTAGACCTGATTGCCGAACCCGAGGCCAATCATGCCCGACCTGCTTGGATTTGCCCTGGCCTCGCTGATCATCGAACTCACGCCAGGCCCGAACATGACCTATCTGGCCGTGCTCTCGGCGCGAGAAGGTCGGTCGGTTGGCTATATAGCAGTGGCAGGCGTAGCGCTTGGCCTCGCCATCATGGGAATTGCGGCAGCGCTTGGTCTCGCCACCCTGATCGGCGCGTCCCCTGCGCTTTTTGCAATCCTGCGCTGGGGCGGCGTGGCGTATCTCCTCTATCTGGCCTGGGACGCCTGGCGTGAAGCCGACCTGCCGCCCGAGCCCGTCGAGAGCAGCCGTTACTTCGTTCAGGGTCTCGTGACCAATCTGCTCAATCCCAAGGCAGCCTTGTTCTATGTGACTGTCATGCCCAACTTTCTGGCTGCGGGTGGCGACGGCCCGCTCTCCTGGACACTGCTGGCAGCGGTCTATGTGGGCGTCGCCACGCTGATCCATCTGGCGATTGTCACCGCCTCGGGCATGCTCGAACCGGTGCTGACGCGCGGCATGGGGCGGGTCGTGGTGTCGCGCGCCTTTGCGCTCGTCCTGGTCGGGGTTGCCGCATGGATGCTCTGGTCCACGCGGTCGAGCGGGGCCTGAGGGCCGCCTTTTCAGGCGGCCGTCTGGGTGGTGTTGGCGACCCGGCTTGCCAGAACGCCGGTCGTTGCCTGATGCTGGCTGAGGTAAACTCCGCCGGAGAGGTTCTTGAGGAAATGAGTGTGGGCGAGCCTGTCCATCACCGGCCCCTTGACCTCCGAAAGGTGCAGCCGCACGCCTGCATCTTTGAGCCGGTGCTCGATGGCTTCGAGACTTTCGAGGGCCGACATGTCGATTGCATTGACGGCCGAGCACATCAGCACGACGTCAGTGATCCCGGCATTGGCCGCGACTTGTTCGAAAACCAGATCCTCGAGGTAGCGCGCATTGGCGAAGTAGAGGCTTTCATCGATGCGGATGGAAAGCATGCCAGGCACGGTCTCGACCTTGTGCCGCTTGACGTTGCGGTAGTGTTCGGTGCCTGGAACCTGACCGACGATAGCGGCGTGCGGTGTCGACGACCGGTAGAGGAAAATCAGGATCGAGGTACCGACCCCGAGGGCAATACCGGTTTCGACGCCAAGCAGCAGCGTGCCCGACATGGTGATCGCCACCGCCGCAAAATCGGCCTTCGAGTATGCCCAGGCGCGCTTGAGGATCGAAAAGTCGACCAGGGTCAGCACGGCGAGGACGATTGTCGCCGCCAACGTCGCCTTGGGCAGGATGGCAAGGAACGGGGTCAGCAGCAGCGTAGCCCCGGCAATGCCGATGGCGGTGAAGGCGCCGGCCGCTGGGGTGGCGGCCCCGGCATCGAAATTGACCACCGAACGGGCAAAGCCGCCCGTCACCGGATAGCCTCCGCCAATGGCGGCCGCGATGTTGGAGGCGCCAAGGCCGATCAGTTCCTGGTTGGGCGTGATGCGTTCGCGGCGCTTGGCAGCCAGGGTCTGGGCCACGGAGATCGATTCCACAAAGCCGACGATGGAGATGATCAGCGCCGGCAGAGCCAGTTGCTGGACCAGATCCAGGCTCACATTCGGGAGCGCGAGCATGGGCAGTCCCTGCGGGACGTCACCTACCAGCGACACGCCCTTGGATGCGAGGTCCATGCCGGCCGACCAGCCCATGGTCAGGAAGACGACGAGCACGGGACCGGCGCGGACGATGGTCGTGGCGACGGCCTTGCTCAGCCCGAAACGGGTCAGCCAGTTCTTGAGATCGAGCCGGATCCAGAGCAGCAGGACCAGAGCAACCGCGCCGACCGCTACTGTATGGAGATTGATGTTCCCGACATTCTCGTAGATCGAGACCAGCAGCTCGGGCAAGGCATGCCCTTCGGTCTTGATCCCCAAAAGGCCGCCGACCTGGCTGGTGGCAATGATCAAGCCGGAAGCGGTGATGAAGCCGGAAATGACCGGATGCGACAGGAAGTTGGCGACAAACCCCAGACGAAAGAGCCCCATGAGCGTCAGCATGACACCAGACAGCAGAGCCAGAATGATGGTGGCGCTGGCATAGTCCACCGACCCTTCCGCTGCAACGCGTCCCACCGCGGTCGCGGTCATCAGCGAGACGACCGCGACGGGGCCGACGGCCAGGGCGGAAGACGTGCCGAAGATGGCATAGGCGACGAGCGGCAGGACCGATGCGTAGAGGCCCACTTCAGGCGGCAAGCCGGCCAGCAGGGCATAGGCAAGCGATTGCGGGATCAGCATGATCGTCACGATGACCGCAGCCATGAGGTCGCTGGTCAAGGTCTGGCGATTGTACCGTCGCCCCCAGTCGAGGATGGGAAAGTAGGATTTGAGGCGCATCGGAAACTCTATCTGGCCTTGGTCCGGCCGCCACCGGCCGGACGCGACGTTCACTTGTTCAGCGTGGCATAGAGGCTGCCGGCGCGAGCGCCGGAGCGGCAATAGCCGAGGACAGGCTTGGGCACCTCTTCCCAGGCTTGGTGGAAACGAATGATCTGTTCTTCGCCAAGCCCCCCTGAAACGGGGATATGAACGATCTGCAGTCCTTCGGCCTCGGCGGCGCGTGCCACCTCGGCGAAACTGGGCTGGCCAAATTCTTCATTGTCGGGGCGAGCGCAGACGATCGACCGATAGCCTGCTGCGGCAACGGCCTTGACCTGGTCTGGCATGATTTGGGCGGTGGCGGAGAAATTGTCGTCGAGCTTGCGGATATTCACGGGATTGCTCCGGGATTTGAAAAGAGAAAACATCGCAGGGCCGGTAGTCTCAGAGGCCGTTGACGGGCACCTTGAGATAGGTTTTGCCGTCCTTGTCCTTTGGCGGCAGCTGGCCGGCGCGCATATTGATCTGCAGCGAGGGGATGATTAGCTTGGGCATGGCGAGCGTTGCGTCGCGCGCTTCGCGCATCGCAACGAACGTGTCTTCGTCGGTGCCATGTCCCACATGGATATTGTGGTCGATCTCATCGCCCACCGTGGTCTCCCACTGAATGTCGCGGCCATTCGGGCCATAGTCGTGGCACATGAAGAGGCGCGTTTCGCGCGGCAGCGCCAGCACGCGCTGGATCGAGCGATAGAGCGTGCGTGCATCCCCGCCCGGAAAGTCGGCACGGGCCGAACCGCCATCGGGCATGAACAGCGTGTCGCCGACAAAGGCGGCGTCGCCCACCACATGGGTCATGCAGGCCGGGGTATGGCCCGGCGTGTGCATGACGTGAACCGTCATTCCGCCGATCCGGTAGCTGTCGCCATCGGTGAACAGGCGATCGAACTGGGAGCCGTCGCGCTGGAATTCGGTGCCTTCATTGAAGATCTTGCCGAATGTGTCTTGGACCACGGTGATGTTCTCCCCAATGCCCAGCTTGCCGCCGGCCTTGGACTGAATATAGGGCGCGCCCGAGAGGTGATCGGCATGGACATGAGTCTCGATCAGCCACTCGAGCTCAAGACCATTGGCCTTGATGAAATCGATGATCCGATCGGCGCCATCGTAGGTGATGCGCCCGGCCGCATAGTCGATGTCCATCACCGAGTCGATGACGGCACAGGCATTTGAGCCGGGGTCCCTGACGACATAAGAAATCGTATTGGTCGGGGCATCGAAGAAGGCGGTGACCTCAGGCTTCAAGGCCAGATTGGGGGTGAAGGGAATGGTGCTCATCTCGAGCTCCTTTCAACGTTGAGGGTCAGGTGGCCGGCGCGAGGCGCTGGCCGTGTGCGAGGCGAATGGAGCGGGCTGCGAAAATGCCGACCAGCATGGCGCCGACAAAGGCCCAGGCCGAGGCTTCGCCCAGCCCAAGGGCCGGAATGGCGCCACCCGGGCAGAAACCGGAAATTCCCCAGCCGATGCCGAAGACGGCGGAACCGGCAATCAGGGGGAGGTCGAGCTTGCGATTGGTCGGTACGTGGAATTTGGCCTCGCAAACCGGTTTTGCGCTTCGAAGCACCAGGCGGTAGCCGATCGCGGTAATCAGCAGGGCCCCGCCCATTACGAAGGCCAGGGAGGGGTCCCAGGTGCCGGCAATGTCGAAGAAGTTGAGAACCTTGGCTGGGTTGGCCATGCCGGACAGGGCAATGCCGGTACCGAAAATGAGACCGACCACCCCGGCAAGAAGAGTACGCTGCATCAGAAGCCGCCCGAGAGATGACGAATAACAAAAACGGTGACGATGGCTGTCGCCATGAAGGTGCCGGTGGCCGCTATCGAGCGCGGCGAGAGACGAGCCATGCCGCAAACGCCGTGACCGGAGGTGCAGCCGGAGCCGAAATAGACGCCGCCCCCCACGATCAGGCCGCCGATGATCACCCAGGGCAGGGGGACGGGGCTGGAAAAGGCGATCGAATGGTCCGAAAAACTCAGAACTAGGCTGGGGGCGATGATGGCGCCGGCAATGAAGGCGGCACGCCAGGTCCAGTCAGAAGCGACGGGCGGCAGGAGTCCGGTCAGAATGCCGGTCATGCCGGCAATGCGCCCATGAAACGCCATGAGCAGGACAGCCGAAAGGCCGATCAGTGCGCCGCCGAGCAGCGAGAGCACCGGGGTAAACTCAGTCATGAAATTATACCTTACTGGTAGAAACGCCAATCAGGCGGTAGAGCGGGCAGAACCGCACGACGGCGGTCAGCAGGAGGACGAGGCCGACAATGAAGGCGATTGCCTGCAGCACCGGCGCGCTGGCCAAAGGAAGAGAGGGTATGAAGGTCCCAACGATGAGGACCAGTCCGATGATCGCTCTGAGGATGCGATCGGCAGATCCAATATTGGGGCGCATCACGAACTCCTTGAAAACCGGGCCCACAGGGGGCATAACCGTCATCAACGAACATTCGTATATACGCAAGTGCTAATATGATCAACGTGAATCTTGCCGCCATGGAGCGGAACGCCGACCGGGCGTCTCAGCTCCTAGCCGCCATGGCCAATCCGAAGCGGCTGCTCATCTTGTGCAACCTGCTCGAGCATGAAATGAATGTCGGGCAACTGGCCGATCGGGTTCAGCTCGGCCAGTCCCCGCTATCTCAGCATCTTTCCAAACTGCGCGCCTGGGGATTGGTGGCAACGCGGCGGGATGGTCAGCAGATCAACTACACCTTGGCTTCGGATGAGGTCAGGCGTGTGTTGACGACGCTCTACGAGATCTATTGTTCTGACACGAATTGAGATGCTCGCAACGCGAAGTCGATATCGACGACATTATCTGACGGGTGTGAGCCGCCACACGGGGGGAAGCCTCAGCGATTGACCATCCGCGGAAGGCTGTTGATAGCAATATCGCACATTTGCTATCAATTTCCATGCCTGAGCGCCTAACGGCCGCCGGCAGAGCGCTTCTCGAAAAGGCTGAAACGGTGCTGGAAGCGGCTCAGGATGCGCGCCGGACTGTTCATGATCTCGAGCGCATAACGGCCTCTACCTCTAGGTCCATGACATTCCAAGGCTCAGTTGAATGGCTCTCAACGCTTAGCTTGTCCAAGGCTCAGATTCACGGCGGGCAATTTGTTGTGCCCCATGACGTCGACAGCAGGGGAGAGCCCGAAATTGGCTCCTTTTTTGGAACGGGCTCGTGAACACTCTGGGATGTGGGTGGTGAGCCGATCGTCTCCCCCTGATCGCGCGGGAAGCTTTCAGGTTGCCCGGCGCTTATTGCAGAGGAGGACTCGGTAACGGCCATGCAGAACTTGCCATCGCCGTCGAGCGCGCCGCCGCGGTCCTCAATCTTCCTCAACGGAAAGCCCGGGTCACTTCCTCCTGGATTGCGTTTGGAGCCAGGCCGCCAGCTGGGATCGTCAGAAACGTCTCCCTTGGTTTTGGCTCGGGACGACATGAACGAAATGGGCTTATTGAGGTCAGTTGGGGCGGACCCGACGACGTTCTGCCCCGGAACAATAACACTTTTCTCGAAACCTATAACGCATCGGGATCAACGGATAACGCCGAAAGATAATTTTGTGACAATTCACCACGACCTGCCAATGACCTGCCAATGACCTGCCAATGACCTGCTGGCGGATTTCGTAAAGAATCCCAAGAGGGAGTTTGCAGAGCGAGATGAACGGTTTGACAAATGTCCGTGTCATTTCCCCGGAAGGACTGCACTATGGTTTGCGTGGTAAGCCGGATCGACTTTTCTTGTTACTATGTCTTTGATTTCGCACCAGGCGATCCACGTTGGCTTCAATCTCGTCGGCCCGAGCCTCAAATATAGCCCGCGCATCAATGCCGCTTGGTACGACGGCCGGCTTTGCTTGAGGCGTTGGGAAATCCTCATAGACAAAGTCAATTTGCGCAACGCCAACGCCTGATCGAGCGGAAGGCTCGGCCGTGTCAGCCCCGGTTCTGCTGACGTTCTCCCCGACGGAAGGAGAAGCAAGATCTTCGGATGGCGAGGGTTTGAGAGGACTGACAAGCGCTATCTCATCTCGCCATCCATGGCGACCTGAGGCGTAATGGCCGGCGCCCCTTAGATCCAGGTGTCCTGCCATAAGAGCGATGTCGGCGGCAGAGAAGCCATTGGCCTTCCAGGTCGCGAGCGCCACATGCCGAAAGGAGTAGAGGCTCAACCGTCGGCCGGCAGCGGCTTTGCTCGCCCGAGCGAGCGCCTCTGCTATGGCATTACGCCAGGATTCGAAGCGCTCTTCGGGGTCTGAGCTAGGCGCGGCATCGGTCCCGGCCTGGGCGAGGACGCAGAGCCATTTCAACGCCTCTATGAATGTCGGGGAGAAGCGGGTTAGTCGCAAACCCCTGTAGAACTTTCCGTTGCGGCGCTTTGCGGTTTTTATCTGCACCGTTTTTTCGGTTACGACGGCGTCGAGTAGTTCGATAGGTCGTATACCGATCCTGGGTGCAACAAGCACATATAGACCTGCCGCCATGGCGCTTCTTCCCTCGCGCTTGAGAACGAGGCGTTTGAGATGCTGGAAGGTTGCCGCGGCCTCGTCGCGTGTGGCATCGGTCACCTTGTTGCTTGATGTCTGAGGCTTAAGAGGCTCGCCGCCCCGCTCAGTTAGTCTGCGACACAAGCGCTTGAAATCGGCTTCAGGACTGAGCGAGCCCGCGGCAATGAGGGCCCTGTGATAGCTTGGCTTATAGCGCCGCAGCGTCGACCACTTGATGGGTGGAGGTGAGCCCGCTTCAACAATCAGAGCTTCGACAGGGGGCAGGTCAGGGAAAAGCTTCTTGGCCCGGTTGAGTAGGCGTGTCGCTTCGCGCTGATACTGACCTTCACTCTTGCCGGCTCTGCCAGGATTGGATGGTTTTGCTGGCATGGCGTTTTTGACGTCAGTCCGTAATGGAGTTTGATACGATTGATAATGTTTGCCGCGACGCAAAGGAAAAAAACAATTGGCAGCAGAAGTTGGGTCGTGCTGCCGCCACCCTCTCCAGCGTGAAAGCTCATAGCGGGCTAAGGGTAACTTTTTTGCTCCATTGACGCGGAAGGGGGACGACAGGTGGTTCTGAGGGGTCTTGGGACTCGCGTCGAAGTTCTAACGCTTGGCTTCACGCCGATAGGCGCACATTGCCGTTCATGAAATAGCGATCGAAAAGGGGACTGGCGGCGGCGCCGATAGCGCGGGCGTTGAAGCCGACGGTTGCAGCCTCGACACGCGGGGCGATGAGGCCGCGCATGTCCTGGTTGACGAGATAGCGGCGAGTTCGTTCGACGAGCTCGTGTTTGACCGAGGTCGGGAAGGCGCCATCGATCAGGATGGCCTCGAAGTCGATGACAGCGCAGACCGAGAGGCTCGCGCGCGCAAGTTCCTGGGCGGTACGGCCGATCCAGGGGTCGACGAAGCGGGGGAAGCGGCTCCAATCCTGCGGGAGCGTCCAGAGATCGGCCGGGTCGTGGCCGTTTTCGATGAGGCGGGTTTCGAGCAGGTGGATCGAGGCAACGTCGATCAGCTGCTGGCTTTCGCCCTGCGGACCGAAACTGCGGAGGGAGCCCAGGGCGCCCGCATTGCCGCGATGGCCGGGATAGACCGAGTTGTTGAGGACAATGCCGCCCCCGATGAAGGCGCCGACGAAGAAATAGGCGTAGTCGCGAAACTCCTTGCCGCGCCCATAGATGTGCTCGGCCTGGCATCCTGCCGTAGCATCGTTGACGAGGCTGACCGGCAGGTCGGTGAACTCGGCAAGCTCAGAGGCGAAGTCGACATCTTTCCAGAGCAGAAATTCCTCCGCCGGAGCACCGACCAGTTCATTCCATTTCCAGAGTTCGAAGGGGACGCCGATGCCGATGCCGCAGATGCGGGTGCGCTCGTCCGGGGAACAGGAGGCGAGAATCTGCGTGAGGCCCTCGCGCAGGAAGGCGAAGATTCGCTCGGGGAGGGGATAGGCATAGGTGATCTGCAACTGCTGGCGCACCGTGCCGCGGAAATCGGCAAGCAGCAGAACCGCGCTGCGCCGCCCGATCTTGCAGCCGACGGAGAGCACCCCGCCTTCGGCCAGACTCATGGGCACGGAGGGTTTTCCAACCTTGCCCTTGACTGGCGCCCCGCGTGCCAGAAGCCCCTCGGCCTCCATCTCGCGCAGAATGATCGAAACCGTTTGCGGTGAGAGGTTTGCAAGGCGCGCCAGGTCGCTGCCGGCGAGGGCCCCATGGCGCTGCAATAGGGTCAGCAGCAGCCGTTCGTTGTGATCCCGAACCCCACTCTGATTGACCCCGCTGCTGACGCTTCTGATGTTTGCCGTAGTCATGGCGGCACCATAGTTGGAGCTCTTCCGAAGCGGAAGATAGCGCATCTCGAATAAATAAATAAATGAGATTTATATATTGACGACCGATCCTCTTCCGCGCAACGATGGAAGGGTGAAAACACAGGGAACCAGCCTTCCGCCTGTGGAGGAGCCGCTTTGGCGGGGCTGTTTCAAGGGAGAGAAATCCGTGAAGAAGCTGCTTATGGGCACGGCATTGAGCCTTGCCGTCATGTCGTCCGCTGCAATGGCACAGGATGCCGTCAGCGCCTGCCTCATCACCAAGACCGACACCAATCCCTTCTTCGTCAAGATGAAGGAAGGCGCCGAAGCCAAGGCGCAGGAACTGGGCGTGACGCTCAAATCCTTTGCCGGCAAGATTGACGGCGATCATGAAACCCAGGTTGCGGCCATCGAGACCTGCATTGCCGATGGCGCCAAGGGCATTCTCATTGCCGCGTCTGATACCTCGGCCATTGTGCAGTCGGTGCAGAAGGCGCGCGACGCGGGCCTCCTGGTGATCGCACTCGACACCCCGCTCAATCCGGTCGATGCGGCCGACGCGACCTTTGCCACCGACAATTTCATTGCTGGCGAGCTGATCGGCAAATGGGCCGCGGGCAAGCTCGGCGCTGAGGCCGCCAATGCCAAGATCGCCATGCTCGACCTTGCCGTCAGCCAGCCCAGCGTCGACGTGCTGCGCGATCAGGGTTTCCTCTCCGGCTTCGGCATTGAACTGGGTGATTCCAACAAGTGGGGCGACGAAAGCGATCCGCGCATCGTCGGCCATGACGTGACGGCCGGTAACGAGGAAGGCGGCCGCAAGGCGATGGAAAACCTGCTCGCCAAGGACCCGATGATCAACGTCGTCTACACGATCAACGAACCCTCCGCTGCCGGCGCCTATGAAGCGCTGAAATCCTTCGGCCGCGAGAACGATGTCACCATCGTTTCCGTCGACGGCGGCTGCCCGGGCGTCGCTAATGTGAAGGACGGCGTCATCGGCGCGACCTCGCAGCAGTACCCGCTGCAGATGGCGGCGCTCGGCGTCGAGGCGATCAAGGCCTGGGCCGATAGCGGCACCAAGCCGACCCCGACCGAAGGCAAGGACTTCTTCGACACCGGCGTGAAGCTCGTGACCGACCAGCCGGTCGATGGCGTCGACTCCGTCGACACGACCGAAGGCGCCAACCTCTGCTGGGGCTGATAGGCTAGTCGTCGGCTCGGGGCGGTGGAGGCCGCCCTGAGCCACAGGGAATTCGGGCGAGGAGAAACGCAATGACCAATCCAACCGAGGCCGAAGCCGGCCTCGCGCGCCGCAACGAGTCGATTGCTAGTTTTGAGCAGCAGATCACCCTGCTCTCGCGCCTGCAGCATGCGCTGCACAGCAATCCCGCGCTCGTACCGCTGATCGTGCTGGTGCTCTCGATCGTGGTGTTTGGCGCGCTGCTCGGCGGCAAGTTCTTCTCGTCCTTCGCGTTGACGCTGATCCTGCAGCAGGTCGCCATTGTCGGCATTGTCGGGGCGGCGCAGTCGCTTGTTATCCTCACCGCCGGCATCGACCTTTCGGTCGGGGCCATCATGGTTTTGAGTTCGGTGGTGATGGGGCAGTTCACCTTTCGCCTCGGCATGCCGCCGGCCGTTGCCATCGCCTGCGGCCTCGTGCTCGGCACCTTTATCGGCTTCGTCAATGGCTGGCTGATCGCGCGGGTCAAACTGCCGCCCTTCATCGTCACGCTTGGCGTCTGGCAGATCGCCCTTGCCAGCAACTTTTTGTATTCTGGCAATGAAACCATTCGCGCCCAGGAGATCGAGACACAGGCGCCGTTGCTGCAATTTTTCGGGCAGTCGTTCTCGGTCGCGGGTGCCGTGTTCACCTATGGCGTCATCGCCTTCATCGCGATTGTCCTCGTCCTCGCCTATGTGCTGCGGCATACCGCCTGGGGGCGGCATGTCTATGCCGTGGGCGACGATGCGGAGGCGGCAAAGCTGGCCGGCGTCAATACGCGGGCGGTGCTGATCTCTGTCTATATGCTCTCGGGCCTCATCTGCGC
The DNA here is from genome assembly GCF_000743575.1 of Devosia riboflavina. Classification (GTDB taxonomy): domain Bacteria; phylum Pseudomonadota; class Alphaproteobacteria; order Rhizobiales; family Devosiaceae; genus Devosia; species Devosia riboflavina. Next base: position 104,623 of record NZ_JQGC01000007.1, read on the forward strand.
CTTTGCCGGCTGGGTGCTCATCGGCCGCATCGGGTCGGTTTCGCCGACCTCGGGCCAGACGGCCAATATCGAGAGCATCACGGCCGTGGTGATCGGCGGCATTTCGCTGTTCGGCGGGCGCGGCTCGATCATGGGCATGCTGTTCGGCGCGCTGATCGTCGGCGTGTTCTCGCTGGGCCTGCGCCTCCTCGGCGCCGACGCGCAGTGGACTTATCTCCTTATCGGCGTTCTCATCATTGCCGCCGTTGCGGTCGACCAGTGGATCAGAAAGGTGTCGGCATGACCCAACCGGTTCTTTACGCGCGTGGCCTCAACAAGCGCTATGGCAAGGTCACGGCCCTCGACAATTGCGATTTCGATCTCATGCCCGGCGAAATCCTGGCGGTGATCGGCGACAATGGCGCGGGAAAGACTTCGCTGATCAAGGTGCTCTCGGGCGCCATCCAGCCCGATAGCGGCGAGATGTTTCTCGAGGATCGCCAGGTCAGCTTTCCCTCCCCGATCGCCGCGCGCCAGGCGGGCGTCGAAACCGTCTACCAGACGCTTGCCATGTCGCCGGCCCTTTCTATTGCCGACAACATGTTCATGGGGCGTGAGCTGAGGAAGCCTGGTTTCATGGGCTCGGTGTTGCGCCAACTCGACCGACCTGCCATGGAGCGAATTGCACGCGAAAAACTGTCAGACCTGGGCTTGATGACTATCCAGAACATTAACCAGGCGGTCGAAACCCTCTCCGGTGGGCAGCGGCAGGGTGTGGCGGTGGCGAGGGCCGCGGCATTCGGCTCGAAGGTCATCATTCTCGACGAGCCGACGGCGGCGCTCGGCGTCAAGGAATCCCGGCGCGTGCTGGAATTGATCCAGGACGTTAGAGCGCGTGGCATTCCGATCATCCTGATCAGCCACAACATGCCGCACGTGTTTGAAGTGGCCGACCGCATCCACGTGCATCGCCTGGGCCGCCGGCTCTGCGTCATCGATCCTAAGGACTATACCATGTCGGACGCCGTGGCCTTCATGACGGGAGCCAAGGCTGCGCCCCTTCAGGTTGACGCATAGCGCGAAGGGAGAGCTGGTGGCAGGTACGGTCCGATGCCCGGCCACCGATTGGATTTGATCGCCGCCATGATGAGGGAAGGGGTACGTGCCGGCGGATTGATCGTCCGAGATACCGCGACGCAAAGTCCGACTTTGCGGCCTTTGTTGTTAGTCCACGAATATTGCCCGCTTACCCACTGGAATTCCAAGGCAACCATGGGACTTGGTGCAACTCAATCGAGCGGGATTTGAGTGGAAAGAGGGTAGCGAACGCGGGGGGGAGCCTCATTGCGAAGCGGAATCACCTGAACCGCCGAACTGCGACCTTGTTGTTAGTCCACGGAACGAGGCAGTGCTGCGCCCAGGTTGTTGAGAGGGAAATTGGGGTGCAAAGCTACGAATTTTCCTGCTTTTCAGCAGTTTTTGCCTCTCGGGCACTGAGACCAAATTGCGGGCAAAGGCCGGAATGAAAGGGCTCTCACCCCAATAAGAGCGTTTTCATCGTCGCCGATAACTATGGCCCCCAGCTATCTGGAACCGAATTTCCACGGCCAATAACGCTAATATCGAAAAGAAAAACACCGTCCGCGTTTCCGATAACGCCGGAGCGGCATCTGATAACGCTAAAATAGAACTTTGTGGCAAAATCTCATGACCTGCCAGTGATCTATCCATGACCCTATTGCGATCCTCACGCAGGTCATGTGCAGGTTTTTTTGAGAAAATGGGGACAGGATTGAACCGGAACGCTCAAAAACCGCCGAAGCGAGCGGCTGCTTTGTCATGGCACCAGCGAGACGGGTTTCGGAAGCGTCCTGAAAAAATGCAGCGTGTCTTCTGACCTTGATCTGTTTTCTTGCGAGCGCCAGTGGCCGCAACAAAGAAGGCTACGCTAACAAGCGCAATGCTGGCGACTAGCCATGGCGCTCTCTATGCCGGCTCATGATCCGGTGCGAGAGCTCGTTCCACCGGCGAGTGTCTTCGGAACGTCCGTCGCGCAATTTTGGGCCCAAGAGCGTGATGGGTTGGCGCCGACCATCCGCCAACGCGCTTTATTCTGACCCTTGTCAAGTATCATCAGCTAACTTATGACATATGACTTATGACATAAGTTGGAGCGATAGATGTCTGACCTTTTCAGCGTCGCTGGCAAAGTGGTGGTCCTGACCGGGGGTCTAGGGCAGCTTGGTCGCGAATTTACCACTTCGCTGGCCAAGGCTGGTGCCAGGGTGGCGGTTTATAGCCGCCGTTCGATCACCCAGGAAAAGTTTGACGAGCTGTTTCCCGGGCTCGGCGAAAACGTTCGCATCTATGAAGCCAGCGTTACCGACAAGGCGGCCATCGAAGCTGCGACCGACAAGGTGATCGCCGATTGGGGCGTGCCGGATGTGTTGGTCAACAATGCCGGCATCGATTCCAAGCCCGATGGCGGCGCTGAGCAGAATGCGCCCTTCGAAGTCTACCCGCAGAAATTCTGGGACGAGATCATCGATACCAACCTGACCGGCGTGATGCTGTGCAGCCAGGTGGTCGGCGCCAAGATGGCAGAGAAGGGTCGCGGCAGTATCATCAATGTCGGCTCGATCTACGGCATCGTCTCGCCCAACCAGGCGCTCTATGCCTATCGCGAAAAGCGCGACGGCGTGCCCTTCATCAAGGCGGTGTCTTACGCCGCTTCGAAGTCCGGCCTCGTCAACCTGACGCGCTATGTCGCGACCTATTGGGCCGAGAAGAATGTCCGCTGCAACCTGATCTCCTTCGGTGGCGTAAAGACCGGCAGCTTCGACAAGGAGTTCGTCGACAACTTCCTCGAGCGCGTGCCGATGCGCCGCCAGGCCGAGAAGGGCGAATATAACGGCGTCATCCAGTTCCTCGCCTCGGATGCCTCGTCCTACATGACCGGCTCCAACGTCGTGGTCGATGGCGGGTTTACCGCATGGTGACCCCAGGCGCGTCAGATCGGGAAAAACTCCACGCTTCGGTCGTTGCCGCCATCGAGGCGGACATCCTCTCGGGCGAATTGAAGGTCGGCGAACGCCTGCCTTCAGAAGCCGAATTGGCGCGCCGCTTTTCCATTTCGACACGTTCGGTGCGCGAGGGGCTGCAGATCCTTGAAACCAAGGGCCTGGTCCGTCGCCGCCACGGCGAACGTGCCGAGGTCGTCCGCGACGACGTGGAGCAGTTCCTCGGCTCGCTGGCTACGAGCGTGAAGACGCTTTTCGCCGAAGACCCGGCCTATCTCGTGCAACTGATGGACGTGCGCCGCATGTTCGAGCTCGAGGTCGTCGGGCGGCTGGCGGGCGGCGAGGGCAAGGTTTCGGACGCGGTCGAGGCGGCATTGGCCGATCTCGCAGCGGCAAAGGATTTTGGCCACTATGCCGAGGCCGACGCAAAATTCCACCTCGCGCTGGTGCAGTCGCTGGGCAACGAAATCCTCTCCAGCGTCTATGCCAATCTCTATGGGCTGATCACCGATGTGATCCGGCTGACGAGCCGCGTGCCGAGCAAGACGCAGGCCGAAGGCGTTGCCGAGCACCGGGCCATCTACAAATCCATTCGCAGTGGCGATGTCGAACAGAGCCGCGCGCTGATGCGCGAGCATATCGACAACTCCACCACCTATCTCGAACAGGCGATCGACGCCGCAAAGAAGGGACGCTGAGACAATGGCGGCTTATGACTACAACAATACCGACTGGGCGGCGATCAAGCGGCTCTCCCAGTGGTATTCGGGCGATATCCACGACGTGCTCGATGGCCGCGGCCCCTATGGCTATCTCAAGGGCATTTCGCAGTTCGGCGTGCTGGCACCAGGCCAGGTGGTGTGCGGGCCAGTCTCCACCGTGCTCTATGAAAAGAGCAGCCGCGTGGGCCAGCCGCAGGACGTCTATCATGGCGCCATCGACGCCGTGGTCAAGGGCGGTATCCTGATGGTCGACAGCTCCTGCGCCGAAGGTTCGGGCACGGGCGAACTGATGTCGAGCGGCGCCAAGACCAAGGGCGCGGCGGCAACCGTCGTCAATGGCACGGTGCGCGACCTCGCCGAGGTCCGCAAACTCGACTACCCGCTCTTTGCCAAGGGGATGAGCCCGGTGGGCGTATCGGGCCGCATGGAAGCGACCTATTTCCAGACCGAACTCAATATCGACGGCGTGCGCATCCGCCCCGGCGACGTGATCTTTGCCGACGTGACCGGCGTGGTGGTCATTCCCTCTGAGCTGGTTGGCGTGATTGCCGATGCGGCCGATGAACTGGGGAAAAACGAAGTCGTCTGCCGCCAGCGCATTCTGGCAGGCGAAGACCTGCAGAAGATCTGGCCAGTGGGCAAGACCGGCGGACCGGTCTGATCTGCAAATGAGAGAGCGCCGGCGGCACGAAATGCCACCGGCCTCAAAACCTAAAAGAAGCCGACCGGAGGAGGGAGGCGATGACGCGGTTAGCGCACGTATCCCAGACGCTGGGAAATCAGGTTGGCGTGGTAGATGACGACCTTGTTGAGTTCGTCGACCTCGGTCATGGGCAATTGCCATGCGGGGGAGCTGATGCTGATGCCGGCAAAAACCACGCCCGACTGGTTGCGGATCGGCGCGCCGATGCAGCGCAGACCCGGCTGGTGTTCGCCATTGTCGATGGCGTAGCCGCGCTGGCGAGTGAGGTCGAGTTCGGCGCGGAAGGCATCGGGCTCGGTGAAAGTCGTCTCAGTGAACCGCTCAAGGCCTGCGCCGATGACGCGTGCGATGATGTCTTCGGGCTGATGGGCCAGAATAGCCTTGCCGACGCTGGTGCAGTGGACCGGCGAGTTTTCGACCATGGTATTGCTGAGCATCGGCTCGGCTTCGGTGCGCTGGATGACCACCGCGCGGTGGCCGTCGAAGACAGCCAGGTGCACAGCGCGGCTCGTCAGGCGGTGGAGGGCATCGACGATGACGCGACCCTCGCGATTGAGCTCGAGATTGGCAAGCACAGTATTGCCCAATTCGAAGAGCCTGAGGCCGAGACGATAGGCGTCGCGTTCGCGCTCCTGCTCGATAAAGCCGACCTCGCGCATGGCGGCGAGCAGCCGGTGCGCGGTGGAGCGAGGATAGCCGGTTCGGGCGCAAATCTCGGCCAGGGTCAGGGAGCGATGCGCGGTGTCGAAACAGTCGAGCACGCGCGAAACCTTAGTCAGCGACTTGAGGCTCTCGTCGCTGCGGGCGGGTTTGGCTGGCGCCAGTGCTTGATCGGTATCGGTCATCGGCTGGGTCTCAACACTTTGGCTGAACAGTCGCGCACGACCGTAAAGCCTGATCCTCTTATTTCACTTCCTGGCCGCTCTCAAGCAACGGGCTTTGCGCCATGCTGAGAGGTTTTGGCAAGACTGCGAACGATTTCGGCCAAAGCCAGCATGCCGGGGTCGTCAAGACCAACGCTCTTTTCGGCGAACATGCGGGCCCGGCCCATGGCGGATGGGCGGTTGCGGAATTCGGCGAGGACGGCGTCCATAGCCTTTTCGGCCGCAGCGGCAGCGCTGGCAGCGTCCGTCTTGCCTTCGACGCCGCTGGCGAGCGCGTCGAGGCCGTCGATGATGGTTTTGGCGCCCAGTTCAGCCTTGCCGCGGGCCATGGCGGCGTAGCGGATGGCGGCGAGGAGGCCGGAGAGATCTGTCCATGGCAGTTCGGCCTTGCCAGCGGTGGCTTTGCCGGCCGTCATCATGGCGGTGATGATGAGCGTGCCGAGGCTGGAGCCGGTCGAGGCCGCGCCGGCCTTGGCGAGGGCCATGAAGCCGGCGCCGAGGTTTTCGGCATTTTTGACGTCCACCGCAGCAAACGTGCCGATGAGGCGGGCCAGCATGGTGCCGGTGTCACCGTCGCCCAATTTGGCGTCGGCGGCGTTGAGCACGTCGGTCAGGCTGGACATGGCGGCATTGGCGCGGGCGATGGCGTCGGCCAAGGTTGCAAGCGTGATGGCCATGGTTCAGCCAACCTTCCAGAAGGGGCACTCGGCGGGAGCTGCCAAGAGGGATTCGGTTTCGTCGTCGAGGAAGCAGAGGCTGATCGAGGCGCCGCCCATCTCCATCGACGTCACATAGGGCCCGATCAACGGATTGACGATCGTGAGGCCCGCCGCATCGAGCCGCTGGGCGGCACGACGGTAGAGAATGAAAAGCTCCTCGAAGGGCGTGGAGCCGAGGCTGTTGACGAGCACGGCGACGCGGCTTGCACCCTCGGGCTTTTCGGCAAGGATCAAGGAAATCATCTCGTCTACGAGTTCGTCGGCGGGGCGGATCTTGTGGCGCCAGATGCCGGGCTCGCCATGGATGCCCATGCCGAATTCGATCTCGTCGTCGGCAATGGTGAAATTGGGGCTGGCGGCGCCGGGGATCTGGCAGGAGGAGAGCGCAACGCCGATGGTGCGGGTGCGATCGACGGTCTTCTGCGCGATTGTCGCGACCTCGTCGAGGCGGGCGCCCTGTTCGGCGAGGGCGCCGGCGGTCTTGTAGGCAAAGATCAGGCCGGCGACGCCGCGACGCTTCTGGCTCTCTTCGGGCTTGGCGCTGGCGATATCGTCGGTGCCGAGGACAGTGCGGGTTTCGACCCCGTCCATGGCGGCGAACTCACCAGCCATTTCGAAATTCATCTTGTCCCCGCCATAGTTGCCGAAGAGGCAGAGGACGCCCGCGCCACCATTGGCGGCTGCGATCGCGTCCTGGCAGGAATTGATGGTCGGGCCTTCAAAGACGTTGCCGATGGCACAGGCATCGAGCAGACCCCGGCCCACATAGCCGGTGAACAGCGGGAGGTGGCCCGAGCCGCCGCCGGAAACGACGCCGACCTTGCCCTGGCGCATTTTCGTGCTGCGGGCGATGGCGCGGCGATCATCGCCGACGCGAACAAGGCCCGGATGGGCGAGGCAGAGACCGTCGAGCATCTCGTCGACATAGTTGGCGGGGTCGTTGATCAGCTTTTTCATGTCGTCCTCCCAGGCGTCGTGGTGGGGGGCGGGCCGCTTTTGCGGCGGCCCGCCTCCGGTCAATCAGGCGGCCGACTTGGCGCGCACATTGGTCAGTTCGAGAACCGGACCGAGCACGGCATCGATCGCAGCCTTCTGCGCTTCGGTGACGCGTTCCATCGGGGCGCGCGGGTGGAAGAGCGGCAGGCCCTGGCGGTGCTGGATGTACTTTACGCAGGCCGGCAGGTTGTCGTGGCGAAGGGCATTCCAGAGCGCGTTGAGGCGGAAGTGGATATCCTTGGCGGTCTTGTGGTCGCCCGCCTGCACGGCGTCGAAGAGCTTTACGGTGACGCCGGGAACGGCACAGGTGAGTGCGCTGATGGCACCATGAGCGCCGAGGGCGAAGCTCGGATAGAGCAGTGCGTCGATGCCGGTGAGGACGATATTTTCGGGCTTGGAGCGCAGCATGAGGTCGGAGACCGACTTCACATCGCCCGAGGACTGCTTCATGCCGACGACGCCGGGAACGGCTTCCATGATGGCGAGCATGTCATCGATGGAGAGGTAGTTCCACGGAATGACGTTGTAGATCAGAATCGGAACCTGGGTCTCTTCCCAGATGGCGCGGAAGTGCTCGATAGTGGCTTCGCGGCCGGGCTTGAACAGGTAGTGGACCGGGGTCACCTGCAGGGCGTCGATCTTGATGTCGCCCAGCGCCTTGACGCGGTCGATAGCTTCGCGGGTCGACTGTACGATAAGGCCGACGACGAAGGGCACGCGACCGGCATTGGCGTCGTGCGCCTCGATCATGGCTTCGGTGAATTCGGTGGAGGAGAGCGTGTGGCCCTCACCGGTCGAGCCGCCGACGACGAGGCCGCGCACGCCGGAATCGATCATGAAGTCGACCTGAGCCTTGAGCGCACCTTTGACGAGGTTGCCCTTTTCGTCGAACGGCATGGAAAGGGGCGGCAGGATGCCTGTCAGGGTGTTGCGCAGCTTGAGCGCGATGGGGTTGCTCATCGAATTCCTCCAAGGCCTGGACGGCCGCCACCATGGCGATACCAGTCCGAAATTTTTCCACCATGCGAGGCGTCATCTACATCTCGCAATCATGAAATTCCACAATACGGAACATCATTCCTGCATTTGATAGGTGTGGTGGTGTTGCCCTGTCAATATATTTGGGCTGATTTGCGCATAAATGCAGATTCAGCGCTCGGGGAGTTGACATGTTAGTTCCGGAATGTGGTACAGAAGTTTGCAATACGGCAAGCAATGTTCGTATGTCGGAACATCCGACTTTCCTGGGAGGACAGAAATGACCCATTTGAAGACGCTCGCTGGCGCTCTTGCGCTCTCGGTCCTGGCAATTGCGCCGGCGGCTGCGCAGTATCCTGATCACGCCATCAACCTGATCGTGCCGTGGGCTGCCGGTGGCGGCACCGACGCAACGGGCCGCATCATCGCGACGCTGCTCGAAAAAGAGCTGGGCCAGCCGATCAACGTCATCAACCGCACCGGCGGCGGCGGCATTGTCGGCCACACCGAAATTTCCTACTCGCCGCCCGATGGCTATACGCTGGGCGTGATCACGACCGAACTGTCCATGTATCACTGGACCGGTGTGTCGCCGCTCAACTACGAGAACTACGAACCGATCGCGCTGTTCAACGCCGATCCGGAAGCCGTGTTCGTGCGCACCGATGGCCCGTCGATCGAAGACCTGCTCTCCGAAATCCGCGCCAATCCAGGTTCGGTGAAGGCTTCTGGTGCCAACCTCGGCGGAATGGCGCATCTGGGTTGGGCAGGCGTGCTCGTGACAAACGAGATCGATCCGGCGGCTGCGCCCTGGGTTCCCTCGGAAGGCGCCTCGGCCAGCCTTCAGTTGCTTGCTTCTGGCGCCATTAGCGTCGTGACCACCACCATGCCCGACGCGCGGCCCATGGTTGATGCGGGCGAAGTAAAGCCGCTGATTGTTGCCGCCAACGAGCGTGTTGCGGCTGCCCCCGACGTGCCGACCGCCGAAGAGGCGCTGGGGAACAAGTGGGCCGCCTATGCATGGCGCGGCATTGCCGCTCCAAAGGGCCTGCCGGAAGACGTCAAGGCACGCCTCGCCGAAGCCATGGACAAGGTCGTCAATTCCCAGGAGTTCAAGGACTTCATGGCCCAGCGCAATTTCGGCATCGACTATCGTGATGCGGCTGGCTTTGAAGCCTTCCTCAAGGATGCCGACGAGTCCATCGGCAAGGCCCTGCAGGCCGTTGGCCTCGCCAAGTAAGCGTTCCGGCTGTTGGACGGCCGGGATGCATTCCCGGCCGCTCCCTCTCCAGAGTCCAACGATCCAGTCTCCCGAAGGGATCAGGCGCTCTGGTTTTTCTTTTGCGCTGCGGTTCTGCCCCGAACCGTCGCGCCTTGGTCCAGTGCTTTTAGGAGGAGCGCATGAGGCAGTCATTTCCAATGGATAGCGCCTTGGGCGTGGTCTTTGCGTTGGGCGGCGCTGCAATCCTACAGCAGGCGCTCGCCATGCAGACCCTACCCGGCATGAATGTGGGCCCCGGCCTCTTCCCCTCGATCGTCGGCGCCGGCATGGCCATCATGGGCGTGGCGCTCACCATCCAGGGCTGGATCGTGCGCGATACGCCCGAGGACGAAGCCCAGCCGCTCGTCACCTGGTTTGCCGTGGGCATTGTCGTGGCCCTCGCGGTGACGACCCTGGCCATGCCCTATCTCGGCTTCCTCGTCGCCGGCACCATCTTCTCAGTGGTGATCGTGCTGATGAGCGGCGGCAAGTGGCTCCCCGCCATCATCTTCAGCCCCATCGCCTCGGCAGGCATCTACTATCTGTTCATGTCGGGCTTCCGGGTTCCCCTTCCTCGCGGCATCCTGGGATAGAGATCATGGACGCATTCGCTCTTGCCGTCGGCCTCGTCTTCAATGCCGAAACGCTGATCACCATTTTCCTCGCCGCCGTTTTTGGCCTGTTTGTCGGTGCCATTCCGGGCCTCACTGCCACCATGGCCACAGCGCTCCTTGTGCCCATCACCTTCTATATGGCGCCCATTCCGGCCATTGCCGCGATCATCTCCTGTACCGCCATGGCAATCACGGCCGGTGACCTACCCGGCACGCTGTTGCGCATTCCCGGCACGCCGGCATCCGCCGCCTATGTGGAAGATTCGTATCGCCTCGCCCAGAACGGCAAGGCAGGTCTCGCCATCGGTATCGGCGTGGTCGGCTCGGTTCTGGGCGGGCTTTTTGGTTTCCTGTTCCTGCTTTTCACTGCGCCTATGCTGGCCAAAGTCGCTCTGGGCTTTTCGAGCTTTGAATATTTCTGGCTTGCGGTTCTGGGCCTTTCCTGCGCTGCGCTAATCTCGTCGGGTGGCCTCGTGAAGGGCGCACTTGCCCTACTGCTCGGCCTTTTCATTGCGCAGGTGGGCATGGACCCGCTCACGGCAACGCCGCGCTTTACCTTCGGCAATCTCGAACTCATGGGCGGCATCAGCTTCATCCCCATCATGATCGGGATGTTCGCCGTGTCCGAAGTTATGCGCGCGGGACGCCGCGCCATGGCCGAAGTGCCGCAGATGAACCTCAAGAACCCATTTGAAGGTACACTGGGCGCGCTCTGGAAGTATCGCAAGAACCAGGTCCGTGGTTCGGTTATCGGCTCGCTGTTAGGAGCACTACCCGGTGTTGGCGGCGACCTTGCAGCCTGGATCACCTATTCGCTGGCCAAGCGGACCTCCAAGGAACCGGAAAAGTTCGGCAAGGGCCATCCCGAGGGCCTCGTCGAGGCTGGCGCCACCAATAATGCCGCGCTCAGCGCCTCGTGGATCCCGGCCATGGTGTTCGGCATTCCCGGCGACGCTGTGACCGCCATTGCCGTAGGCGTTCTGGTGATGAAGGGGCTCGACCCCGGGCCGACGCTAATGACGCTGCATCCGGAGAACTTCTACGCGGTGATGATCGTCTTCGCCATCGCCAACATCCTGATGCTGCCGCTCGGCTGGGTGGCCGCAAAATCGGCCCGCTGGATTTTTGAAGTGCCGCGGGCGCTGCTCAATGCCGCCATCCTGCTCTTTTGTATCGTTGGTTCCTACTCGATCAATAATTCGATGTTCGGCGTCTGGCTGATGCTGGGTGCAGGTATCGTGGCCTATGTACTCGAAGCACGAATGATCGCTATTGCACCGATCATTCTGGGCATCGTGCTGGGACCGCTGGTGGAAACCAATTTTACCACCTCGATGATGATCGCCGACGGCAACCTGCTCGGCTTCTTCGGCCGGCCCGTTGCTGCCGTGTTCGGCGTGGCTACGCTGCTGATCTGGGCTGTATCGATCTATCGAACCGTTTCTGACGCTCGAAATGCGAGGCTAGAAGCGGCAGGACACGCCTGACCGAGATGTGATGTTCGGGCATAGATCAAAACTCGAAACCGGGCGGCCGGGTACCATTATGGCGATTCCTATGCCTGTTATGGTTGCGGCCGCCACAGGCGATAGCAGAGGACTGGCAACGCGAGCGGCGGGATGACCTTGCCAGCACGATAGCAGTTCATACCGGCTCGCCCTTGCCGGCCGGTAGCGGACTAGGCGAGCAGGCCGGTGAGAAAATTGACACGGCCGTCTGCGGGTTCAAAAGTGACGCCGGGACCCACGCATACGGCGTCGCTCAATGCCGGCGAATGTATTGCCCTCGTACCGCAACTGCATTGAATTAAGGAAGACAGCGATATCCTCGGCCTCGCTAAGAAGAAAATCGCTGCCGGGATAGCTCAGCAAGTACCCCGCTTTCATCAACATGTCGCTCAACGACCTCACCGGCAGTGCTAGCAGGTCACGTCGCCGACGCGCCTCGAGGCTTTGCCAGCGGTCGAGTTCGGCCGCTGCGTCGGGAGAGTACCGGTGGTCAAGGGGATCTCCCAGGGGGACCAGGCGATCATAACTGAGAAAAGCCTGTCGATGGCGACGAATGCGCTGACGGAGGGCCGCGGACGGCCTTTGCCGAGAGATATGAAGTTCAGTCAAGATCAGGCTCCGCCCATGCAATCTGGAATCTGGGTCTGGGACGCTGGCATGGCCAAGACACTGAGGATGCGCTGGGGTGAGGGAAAGATGTTGCGCCCTCGATTGGCGTCGTCCGGCCCATTTTCGCCGGCGTTGGTACGATTTCGGCCATATCAAGCTCTTGTTGGCATAGAAATGAGGAGGTCGGCGGTCGCTGCGTGGACCACTTCTGAGCCGCCCGGGGCACGGCATTGTCGAAAATGAGGATCCGTTCTGGCCTTACAAGGCTAGCCTGCGGCTACGTTCTCCTTTGTCGATCGCGTGGTTAATTCGAACTTCTCCTCGCAGAAGGCCACGGAAGCGACGGTCGGGTCGCCATCGATCCCAGGCAGGAGGGGCAAAATGGTTGGATCTCTCAGTGTGATCGGGAGGTGGTCGAGCCTTTGTATCCAGCTGTATTTTTTCAAGGTGACTTGTCCCCGTCCTCTCGTCCCTCGTGCGCTCATTTGACATTCCTGTCGCGTCTGAGCGATGTCCGGCCCATGTCGGTCGATGTCCCTTCACGCGTCGTACCCATCGTTAATCCTGCCTCCAATGGTGCTGTGACAACACCGTGGTCCCGTTTCCCTTTCGCGCTCAAAGGGCGAGTTTCGGAGCTTTGGCTCTCGCTTCGGCAAGAGCGGCGTCAAGTGCAGGACGGAGCCCGGCGGCATCTGCCTCGTCAGCTGTCCATTTGATGCTTAGGTCTGTGGAGGAAAGCTTGAATATCGCAACCCTATCGGTGCCCGTTTCGCGACCGATCGCAGCATAGACGATCACATCGTAGGCCTCCGCTTGCTGGGGGAGGTATTGAAAGGCAATTTCCGGTTCAAGGCACTGCGGCGTTCCGGACGGATCGCAAGGGGCAGGCTGACCATCCTTGTAGCTCCAGATTAAATAAGTGACGGATTGCCCGTCCTTGCGAAAACTGGGCGTGCCATATTTCTCCAAGAGTGATGCCAGAAACGGCTCGTACAATGGTGCCTGCCGATCGGTATTTCTGTAGTCGGCTTCACGCTGAACGAACACGGTCTGATTGCCGCTTGATAGGCCTGACAGTCTTGCGGATAGGCGTTCGCCATCATGGTCCACCCACAGCGCGCGCGTATAGGGGACGCTGCGAACCATGATGCCGTTGCTCGAAATCGTTGTGCTGGTCGTAGTTTCTTCCGCGGCTGTGCCGGAAATGCTCGCTAGGGCAGCTCTTGCTTCATCGGCCGACATGCCCGGAACGAGGCCGCGAATGTCGATTTGCCTTCCAGGGACGCTGGATTGAGCGGCATCCATCAGAACTTCAGGGACGACGTCCTGAGCAAAGGCCATGGATGCAAAAAGCGCGAACAGGCAAGTGGCGACAAAGGGGTTGCGTTTCATCGAATTCTCCAGGTGAGCGAACTGGAATGCATCTTAAAGGCGACAAACTAATGTAACTTAAATCAGGTCGCCTTAAATGCGACAATAGCAATGATGTGCGACGTGAAACGCACCCATCCAGACCAACTTCGCGAGACCCTTGCCCGCAATGTCCGATTGCTAAGGGCGAGCAGAAGCATGAGCCAGGAAATGCTGGCTTTCGAGTCCGGCATCAATCGTAGTTATGTCAGCGATGTCGAGCGCGGCATCCGGAATATATCGCTCGATAATGTCTCCAGGCTCGCCAAGGCACTTGCTGTGCCAGCCTGGTCGCTCCTTAAGGAGCCCGAGGTGTTGGACCCATCCGCGGCTGGGGCGCGCCCCGGCGGGGCGCCGAATGATCCCCAGGAGTAACCTCGTCTCTAAAATCGGAAAGTCTTACCCTCTAATGCGTTCGCCGACGGTGGTCTCGGAAGAAGGTAGTATTTGGGGGGTATTGAGAGGCGCCAAGTATTGGTGAGATTCTCCGGACCAAATTGGCACCGGAAGGTGACCAGCAAATTCTCAGCCGATCCTCAGGGCGGCGGTGTTTCCCGATCCGTTTTCCGGCGTTCCAGTTTTGATAGCCGTTTTCGTGCGCGACGCGTCAATCGAAAACATGGTGACTCGGTCAGCAGGATGACTTCGCGCATCCTGAACAAAATTGACTCATCGGATAAAGCGAGATGAGGTATCGACCGTTCTCGTTGGGTCGATCTGGCTTCACTGTAGGAGGATATGCCGCAGGGGTGAGGGCGCCATGCGCAGAACTGCAGTCAAGGTTGCTGGCTGGTCAGAGGCATCCCGGAATTCGCCTGAATGTTTTGCCAGCTGGTACCGGCCAAGCGGCGTTATCAATACCAGAACGTCGCCTTTGCTGGCATAGGCGTCGAATTGATTGTTGGTATGTGCCGCAGTGCACCAGCGGGTGCCGCGGCCCCACCAGCGTGCGGCTTGTTCATTGCCCAACCGGACGAGGCACCACTTGTCCTTTTTGAAAAGAACCTGGCTCGCACAATAGGCTGCTGCACGCTCCGCCTCACGCATGATTCGGGCCTCCTGGGGATGTACTTCCTGGTAGGCGGCGAAAATCTCTTCGGCGCTCTGATATTGGTTGATGTCGCGTCTTGCGAGGGGGAGGTGGTGCCGTAGGGCGTCAAATTCGCTTAACGCAGAACTCAGTAATTCGAGATCTTCAATGCGCGCCATCGATCGCAGCCCCCCAATCGACCACATTTGGCGGCGCCAGCGGGCGAGCCAAGACCCATAGCGGTGGGAACGGCTAGGGTCGCAGCTAAGGATAAGTGCGAGTGCGTTCTTCTCGATCCTGACCGAGTTCGTTTGGTCAAGACGCTCCAGACCGGCACGATTCCATGCGGCTTGAAGATGGGTATTAATAACGAAGTCGATGCGCTTCAGATGCGATGAACCGGCCATGATGACAAACCTGGCTTTGCACGTCGTCTCAGCCAAGTCGGGAAATGGGAAATTCACCGGATTTGGCCCTAACCGCTGAGCAGTGCTAGCTCACGATGGCGCCTTGACGATATTCGGGTAGAGCGCGCCCGTTGAGGCCAAGCAAGTTGCGGACGGCCGGCTAGCCCCTCAGCAACATCCAAATCGCTCGTCGGTGAGGCGAAAGGGGAACAGTCTGTCACGCAATTCGCCTTCGATGCTATTGCGTCGTTTGGGGGCAATGTCCACATCGTGATAATAGCTCGGCGCTTTCCCGAGCGTGCGGCTTTCCTCCCGCGATGGTGCGTGCAAGAACCTTGTCGAGGGCGCGAGGAGCTTGCCTTCGAGGGAAAACCAGAAATCTCGAGTTTGGAGACTGGCACCGAGAGCGTTGCCGGCTGGTGGCGAAGCTTTGTCGTCATTCCCTCAAAGATTGCAAATGGAACGGACACGAGATGAGCAGCGAACATTTGAAAACCAACGCGGTCTGGCCGGTGATGCTGACGCCCATGACATGGAGCGGCGCGATCGATTGGGATGCGGTGGACCGCTTGACCGACTGGTATATCGAGGCAGGGTGCCTTGGACTTTTCACCAATTCGCGCTCGAGCGAGGTCGAATTTCTAACTTCCGAAGAGCGCGTCGAGCTTGCCGCTCGCGTGGTCAAGCGCGCGAATGGCCGCGCCGCCGTCATCGCGACGGGCACGTTTGGCGCATCGCCCGACAAGGAGATTGCTTCGATCAAGCAGATTGCCGATGTGGGCGCTGATGCCGTGTGCATCCTCACCAATCATCTCGGTTCGCCAGGCGATTCCGAGGCGCAGTGGAGCGGCAATCTCAAGCGCATCGTCGATGGAACCGGCGATATTCCGCTTGGATTTTACGAGTGCCCGACGCCGTGGAAACGCCTCGTTCCAACCACAGTCTACGAATGGGCGGCCAAGACCGGGCGCTTCGTGTTCCATAAGGACGTGAGCCATTCAGTGCCTGATATGAAGGCCAAGCTCGAGGTCTCGCGCGGATCGCCGATGCGGCTCTACAATGGCCAGATTTCCTCTGTCATCGAATCCATGCAGCTCGGTGGTTCCGGCCATTCGGGTTATGCATCGAGCATCGCGCCGGAATTGCTCGTCTGGCTCTGTGCCAATGGCACGCGCGATGATGAGGATACACGTCTTGTTCAGCGCTTGATGACGGTCTTCGAGCGTATGATCAACGTCAAATATCCCAGCTCGCTCAAGCAATTGCTCAATGAGACCGGCCGTCTGCGCATGACCCCGTTCAGCCGCATGACGGGTGCCGAGCCGCTGGGCGATCACGAATTCGATCCGCTGCTCAATATGGTTGATCTCATCAAGAGCCTCAATATCAAGACCACTTGAAAAACCGGGGCCCGGCCTGGGGGAGCCAGGAACAGCCGGGTCCCTGCCCCCGAAAGGGCAATGCAACAGGAGGAAACTGCATATGACCATTACTCTGTCGTGGGCTGGGCGACCGACGCTCCGCCGCGCCACGCTTGCTCTCTCGTTCATGGGGATGCTGACCGCTGGCGTCTCCGCCGAAACGCTGACCCTGGCGGTTGCGCTCGACAATGGTTCGTTCGATCCGGCCATCGTCGAAAATGGTCCGCGCGCCCAATATTGGGCGGCCGTCTATGACACGCTTCTGCTGATGGAACCGGATGGATCCATCGTCGGTAACCTCGCTGAGAGCTATGCTTACAATGAGGACAATACGGTCCTCACCCTCAAGCTCCGTCAAGACGTCAAGTTCACCGACGGCGCGCCCTTCAATGCCGAAGCGGTCAAAGCCAATGTCGAGCATTTGCGCGGGGGCACCGGCCAGAACAGCTTCATGGTCGGTGCGGTTACCGATATCGTCATTGTCGACGACTTCACCGTCGAGTTGCATCTGTCGGCGGCCAATCCGGCGCAGCTAACTTATCTCACCATGGCCGGCGGCGTCATGGGGAGCCCAGCGGCACTGGGTACCGAAGAGATCATTTCCGTGCCTGTCGGCTCGGGCCCCTATATGCTCGACGTCGCCAATACCACTAAGGGCGCGCAATATAGCTTTGTGCGCAACCCCGACTACTGGAACGCCGAAGCCTTTCCCTATGACGCGGTCGTGTTGATCCCGATGGGAGAAATCACCGCACGCATGAACGCTTTGCGGTCTGGTCAAGTCGATGGCGCGCAGGGCAATGCCCAGACGGCCGCTGAGGCCGAAGCTTCGGGCCTCAGCGTCAACCGTACACCCATCGACCGGCACGGCCTGATCCTTGCGGACCGCGAAGGTGCCCTCGTGCCGGCACTAGGCGATGTGCGCGTGCGTCAGGCCATCAATCACGCCATCGATGGCGAAGGCCTGTTGGCGGCCATTCAGCGTAATCTCGGCCACCACACGACGCAGGTCTTCAATCTCAACAGCGTCGCTTATGTGCCCGAGCTCGATGACCGCTATCCCTTCGATCCAGAAAAAGCCAAGGCGCTGCTGGCCGAAGCGGGCTATGCCAATGGCTTCGATCTGACCCTGCCGGAAAACCCAACGGTGCCGGCCAATCCGATTATCACCCAGCAGCTCGCCGATGTCGGCATCCGGGTGATCTGGGACAAGGTCGTGTCCGAGAACTATGTGACCGAAGCCCAATCCAAGCGCTATGGCGCCTTCTGGATGTCGCTCAGCACTGGCAATCCCTGGTGGGATATGACCAAGCAGATTTCGGCCAGCGGTCCCTGGAACCCGTTCGACAGCGCTACGCCCGAACTCGACGCGCTCCTCGCCAAAGCCCAGGCCGCCAGCGGCGACGAGTACACAGCGCTGATGCGCGAGGTGAATACCTATGTCACCGAGAATGCCTGGTTCGATATCTGGTACCAGGCGGATGCGGTTTATTTCGCGGCGCCCGATGTGAAGGTGACCATGCATCCGCAAAATGTGGTCCCCTATATCCGCCACTTCGCGCCCGCAACGGAGTAGCCTCCCAGCTACACTGAACCGGAGCAGCCATGGCCCAGACCATGGCTGCTCCGGCAATCTGAAAGGACGATGGATGACCGGATATGTGATCCAGAGGTTCGCTTCGGCGATGCTCTTGTTGCTGACCATTACGGCGGTGGCCTATGGCCTGATCTATAGCGGCGGCGCGGAAGTCTCGCGCTCGATCCTGGGCGAATTGGCAACCGACGAACAGGTTGCCGCCAAGAATGTCGAACTGGGCCTCGATCAGCCCCTGCCCATCCAATACGGTAATTGGCTGGCCAATGCGGTTCGGGGCGATCTCGGGCGGTCATGGTTTAGCGCCGAACGCGTGTCGGACGCGATCGCGTCGCGACTGGGCGTCACCCTTTCCATCGTCTCGGTTGCCATTCTCATCTGTACCGTGATCAGCGTGGCCCTGGGGGCCTTTGCTGCGGTCAGGCGCGGTTGGTGGGACAGGGCAGTGCAGATCGTTTCCGTCATCGGCGAGGCATTGCCCAATTTCTGGGTCGGGCTTTTGCTGGTCGCCACATTCGCCATTTCCCTTCGGCTTTTCCCGGCCACGGGCTTTGTACCACTCAATCGCTCGCCGCTTGGCTGGCTAAGCAGCATCACGCTGCCGGTGACGGCACTGGTGATCGGGGGCGTCGCCTCGGCCGCGGCCCAGGTGCGCGGCGCGTTGATCGATGTGTTGAGCCGGGACTATATCCGAACTTTGCGTGCCCGTGGTCTTCCTGAAAACCGGGTCATTCTGCGCCATGCGCTGCGCAATGCTGCGCCCGCGGCCATCACGGTTCTTTCCCTGCAATTCATCGGGATGATTGGTGGTGCGGTGATGATCGAGAAGGTTTTTGCGTTGCCCGGCATGGGAACGCTGGCCATCGATGCGACGGTGCGCGGCGATATACCGGTCATTATGGGTGTCTTAATCACCATGGCGCTGATCGTGGTGGTGGTGAATCTGTTCGTCGATCTTGCCAATGCCTGGATCAACCCGAAAGCGAGGCTGGCATGAGTACAGTGGACCTTGAAGCTGTCACTACGCCAGCCGTTGCCACGAGGCAGGGTCGCGCCGTATTGCGCCGCTTCCTCCGCAATCCGCTGGCCGTCATTGCTAGCCTCGTTTTCCTGGCTATCGTCCTGTCTGCGGTTTTCGCCCTCTGGCTTGCGCCCTATGGTGCTAATTTCACCAAGCTCGCTTTGGTGACCGCCCCGCCGGGAGAGGAATTCCTGCTTGGCGGGGACGGCGCCGGCCGCGATGTGCTGAGCCGCCTCATCTATGCTGGGCAGTTGACGCTGGCGGGGTCCTTTCTCACCGTCCTCGTGGCGGCGGGTCTTGGCGTCAGCACAGGACTTATCGCGGGCTATTTCGGCGGCTGGTTCGATCGTTTCGGCGGGTGGATGGCCAATTTTCTCATCGTGCTGCCGGGCACCATCGTGCTCGTCGCCATGTTCACGCTGATCGGGCCCAATATCATCATCACCATGGTGGTTCTGGGCGTGCTGATCGCCCCGAACTTTTTCCGTCTGGTGCGCAACCTCGTCATTTCGGTGCGGAACGAACTTTATGTCGATGCTGCGCGGGTCTCGGGGCTGTCCGATGGCCGCATCATCAGCCGGCACATCCTGTCCGTTGTCCGGGCGCCGATCATCATCATGGCAGCATCGGTCTGGGGCATCGCCATCGTGGTGCAGGCCGGGCTTGAATTCATCGGCCTTGGCGATCCGACGACGCCCACCTGGGGCAGCATGCTGCTCGATGCCTATAACAATATCTATATCGGCAGGCATCTGCTGCTGCCGCCGGGATTGATGATCGGGCTGACGGTGGGGGCGCTTATCCTGATCGGCAATGGCCTGCGCGATGCGCTCAATGGCGAAGAGGCCATTATGGTCGCGCCGCGCCAGCGAGTGAAGGACACGGCGCGGGCCGCAGTTGCGGTGCCTTCGGTTCCAGAAGCCCTCCTTGAGGTGCACGGCCTGTCGGTGGGGTATGCCGGTCGGGATGGCTCCACCAAGACCGTCGTCAGGTCCGTCGGCTTTACTATCGCGCGGGGCGAGATACTTGGCCTTGTGGGGGAATCCGGTTCGGGGAAAACCCAAACGGCGCTCAGCGTGCTGCGCCTCCTGCCCGAGGGCGGCATGGTCACCGGCGGCGGCATCTGGCTTGAGGGACAGAACTTGGCCGGGTTTAGCGACGCACAGATGCAGGCCATTCGCGGCAGGCGCATCGGCTATATTCCGCAGGAGCCGATGAGCAATCTCGATCCTTTGTTCCGTGTCGGCAGCCAGCTCTGTGAGCCGCTGCAGGTCGTCGGCGGCCTCAGCCGGCAAGAGGCCAGGGACAAGGCATTGGCTCTTCTTGAGCGCGTCGGCATTGCCGATCCACACCGCGTCTTCATGAGCTATCCGCACCAGATCAGCGGCGGCATGGCCCAGCGCGTACTCATTGCCGGGGCATTGTCCTGTGATCCCGACCTGCTGATTGCCGATGAACCGACGACGGCGCTCGATGTGACGGTACAGGCCGAAATTCTCGACCTGATCCGGGACCTCCAGGCCGAACGCAATCTCGGCGTGCTGATGGTGACGCATAATTTCGGTGTCGTCGCGGATCTTTGTGATCGCGTCGCCGTCATGCGCGGCGGCGAGATTGTCGAGTTGGGCCCGGTCAACGATATCTTTGCACGTCCCCAACACGACTATACGCGCACCCTCCTGGCCTCGACGCTTGAGGATGCGCCTGTGCGCCCGCCGCTCGTGCCGCGGCCACCCCGTCAGCAGAGCGCAGGAGCAGAGGCATGAGCACCATCGCGACTACCAACCTGCTCGAAGTCGATGAGCTCACTGTCCACTATGGCAAGTTCCAGGCGCTGAAGGGCGTGTCAGTTACCCTGGCGCCGGGTGAAACCCTAGGGCTCGTCGGCGAATCCGGATCAGGCAAGAGCACCCTCGGGCGTGCTGTCCTTGGTCTAGCCGAGGTTTCATCGGGCAGTATCCGGTACCTCGGCCGGGAGATCAGCCGTCTCGACCGGGCCGGGCGGCGTGCGCTGTCGCGCGAAATCCAGGTGGTGTTTCAGGACCCCTATACCTCGCTCAATGCCATGCTCAGCGTTGGCGACATACTGGTCGAGCCCTTGCTGGTTCAGGGAACCAATGGCGCGAAGGCACGAGAACGCGTGCAGGAACTGCTGGATCAGGTGCGGTT
This sequence comes from Devosia riboflavina, assembly GCF_000743575.1. Taxonomy (GTDB): domain Bacteria; phylum Pseudomonadota; class Alphaproteobacteria; order Rhizobiales; family Devosiaceae; genus Devosia; species Devosia riboflavina. Next base: position 125,668 of record NZ_JQGC01000007.1, read on the forward strand.
GCCGTCCGATGCGGCGACGCGTCTCCCCCGCGAGTTTTCCGGCGGACAGCGCCAGCGTATCGCCATCGCGCGCGCTCTGGCGATCAATCCGCAGCTTATCGTCTGCGACGAACCGGTCAGTGCGCTCGATCTTTCAACCCAGGCGCGGGTCATCGATCTCTTTATCGAAATCCAGGAACGCACGGGCGTGGCCTATCTCTTCATCTCCCACGATCTGGCGGTGGTGCGTGCCATCAGCCATCGTGTGGCGGTCATGAGCGGTGGAAAGATCGTCGAGCAGGGGCCGGCTGACCAGGTTACCAGCGCTCCCAAGGACGACTATACGAGGCGCCTGCTGATGGCGGCCCCGGTACCGGATCCCATCGCTCAGGCCGAGCGCAGGCGGGCCCGGCTGGCTCAGGCCGGCAAAGTGCCGGCCTGATATCTTCACGAACTGGATCGAACCATGACCTACCTTGCCGCCTCCGGGCGCTATCTCGACATGCCTTTTCGCCGCGTTGGCCGCAGTGGGCTAAAACTCCCCGCCGTTTCTCTCGGCCTCTGGCAGAATTTCGGCGATGATCGGGATTTCGGCACGCAGCGAGGCATCCTGCATCGCGCTTTCGATCTGGGTGTGACCCATTTCGATCTCGCTAACAATTATGGCACGCCCTATGGCTCGGCCGAGACCAATTTCGGCCGGCATCTGCGCGACAGCTTTGCTCGATACCGGGACGAGCTGATTATTTCCACCAAGGCGGGTTACGACATGTGGCCCGGCCCCTATGGAGATTTCGGCAGCCGCAAATATCTGCTCGCCAGCCTCGACCAGTCGCTCAAGCGCATGGGGCTCGACTATGTGGACATTTTTTACAGCCACCGCCACGACCCCGAGACGCCGCTTGAAGAGACGATGGGTGCGCTTGACATTGCTGTACGGTCGGGCAGGGCACTCTATGCCGGGATCTCATCCTATTCGGCAGAGGATACTTTGCGGGCAGCCGCGATCCTGCGCGAAATGGGCACGCCTTTGCTGATCCACCAGCCGTCCTATTCCATGCTCAACCGCTGGGTAGAGCAGGGCGCGCCGAACCTTCTGGATGCGCTCGACGATCTCGGCGTTGGCTCGATCGCCTTCTCGCCGCTCAATCAGGGGGTGCTGACGGATCGCTATGCCGGCGGCGTCCCCGCGCAATCGCGTGCGAGCCGCAATCCATCGCTGCTGGAGCGAGCAAAGGATGAGCGGGTGGTGGAGACGGTCGGCAAGTTGTCGAAGATCGCGGCGGGCCGTGAGCAGAGCCTTGCACAATTGGCCCTCGCCTGGGTGCTCCGAGGCGGAAGGGTGACCTCGGCGTTGGTCGGCGCGTCGAGCGTCGCCCAGCTCGAGACAAATATATCGGCTATCAACCGTCTCGATTTTTCCGAAGAGGAACTCACGTCGATCGAGACAGTGCTGGGCTAAGCATCGCCCGGCGCATAAGCCATGGCTGGCGGTATGATGCCTTTTACAGGCGTCTTGACCGTCAGCAGCCGCCCGGACAGAGGCGCGTTCTCAAGAACTTCGCGTGCCAGATCCATGCGTGCCGTTGTGACATGCAATGTGCCTTCAGTTGCGCTGGAGAAGGCAAGACCGGTCGGGCGGGGCACGGGCAGGGCGATGACGTGGTCGATCTCTCCTTCCGGCGTCAGCCGGGCAAGGCTCCAACCATCGTAGAGAGCGACCCAGAGGCGGTCTTCGGCATCGATGGCCAGTCCATGCGGTTCGCCTGAAGCCTTGGAGATGCGAGCCAATATCCGCGGAGCCCCGGACCCGCGGGACAGCGCATAAATGAGGCCGCGCTGAGGGACGGAAGCATAGAGAACCTGGCCATCGGTCGACCAGGTCATATGCTCTACCTGAGCGGCAATGGTCCAGGTTTCCTCGATTTCGCCGGCCTTGGTAATCGAACCTATGCTGGTGCGCGCCTCATGCTCGCAAAAGGTAGCACCATAGGGCACGCCATCGGCTCGGACGGAAAGGCATGTCAGGTTCTGCAGCGCCTCGAAGTGACGCTCATGGCTGTCGCCTTCGGGGTCAACGAACAGCAATGTGCCCTTGGCGAAGGCGATGGCGTGACGGATGGTGTGGTTCACCGCATCGATGGCGACCTCCGATGCAAAGCCATGGGCCCGGGTCGCGGTATGGCTGGTATGGAGACGCGGCGCGAACCGGTCAGCCCAATGCAAGGCCTGTCGGTGCTCGTCCCAGCTGGGTGAAACGCCATGGAGGGCAGGTTCACGATGTCCGCCATGAGGCACCGGCCAATCGGCGGGAGGTACGGGCGTTGCTACCTGGTTGCGCAGAAGTTGAGAGATGTCCTGGGCGACCTGCGCCACTTCCGGCCCCAGTCTTTCGACCCGCTCGCTTGTGACGCGATAGGTGGGACCGGCAATGCTGATGGCTGCAACTGGCCGCCCCGAGGAGTCGAGTACTGGTGCGCCGACGCAGCGCGTGCCGATCGCAACCTCCTCATCATCAATGGCATAGCCGCGCTGGCGGATGATCCGTAGTTGCGAGCGCAGGAGATCGGGATCGGTAATGGTGTGCTCGGTACTGCGGCGAAAATTCATGCGGGCGATCAGCGCATCCACCTCGTTTTCCGGTAGGAAGGCGAGGATGGCCTTGCCCTGACTGGTTGAATGGAGCGGCTTCTGTGCCCCCAGCCGATCCGCTCCCTTGTGCGGATGCGGGCCTTCGAATTTGCCCAACGCCAGGACGTGATCGCCTTGCAAGGCGCCGAGATGGGTGGTTTCTCCCGTTATGTCGCGCAGGCGACGCAATTCCAGGGACGCTGTCGTTACCAGTTCGCCCGAAGACCAGACGTTTTGCGCTAGTTCGATGAAGCGGAAACCAAGCGTATAGCCATTGCTGCGGGGGTCGAGCCGCAGAAACCCATTGGCGGTTGCGGCGCTTAAAATTCGATAGATGGTCGGACGCGGCCAGCCGGTCTCGGCGGCGAGATCAGCAACGGTGACATTCCCGGGCCCCTGCCCAACAATATCGAGCAGGACAAAAAGCTTGCGCAACAGCGCCGTGCCTGGAACGAGCTTCTCCACCGCAATACCCTTCGAGAGCCAACATACTCACGCTCCAGTGTGCCAGACACCAAAGAAGAAAGCTGCTTCCCATGTGGGGTATGGCGGGCGGATTCTCATAATGTGAACGCATCATAGATGAGCAACTAACGTCCCGCCAGTGCACAAAGTCGGCCAATTCGGGCTAACCGGCTAGAGTCCAAGCGCCTTGATATGGTCGATCGAACGCCTGGCGAAGCGCTGCCAATCGCTGGGATTGTCGTGCTCGGTCACGATGTGATCGGCTTTGGTTGCCCGGAATAGCGGCACCAGGTTCGCCCAGTCGATGATGCCGTCGCCGGTCGCGGTCCAGCCGTCATCGGTTTTGGTGCCAAGGGGCGCGGTGTCCTTGGTCTGGATGGCGATGATGCGGTTGGCATAGCGCTTCAGTTCCTGGGCCGGATCGGCACCAGCCCTCGTGATCCAGCCGCAGTCGATTTCGAATAGGACATCAGGCCCGCCGGCCTCGAATATATGGTCGATAGGCCGCGTCCCGTCGGGAAGCGGGACATATTCGAAATCGTGATTGTGCCAGGCCACCTTGAGCCCGTGCGAGGCCGCCGCGACCGCGCCACGCGCCAGTTTGTGCCCCAACTCCCGCCAGTAGTCCGGCGTGTTCTGGCGCTCCTCTGCCGTGACGTAGGGCGGTATCATGACTGTGGCGCCCAGTGTCAGGGCAATGTCGATGAAGCGGTTTGGCTCCGATACGAGGCCTGCCAGGGGCATATGAAAGCCGTAGCAGGCGAGCCCCGCATCGTCCAGTTGACGCCGGAACAGCTTGGTGTCGGCTTCGTAGGCCGGAAGCCAGGGCTCGATGGCGTCGTAGCCCATGGATTTGAGAATGGGCAATTGATCCGCGAGCGGCGGAAAGTTCCGTGAGGAATAGAGCTGGTAGGCAATGGGATAGGGCATGATCTTCTCGTAGGGCGTGCCGAAGGACGAGGTCGCAGCAGGGCGGGACTCCACGTCCCCCGAGAGGCAAGAGCTACGGTTGGGCTTCCTTGTCCTTGTCGAATTCGAGCAGTTCCACCATCACGCCCAGGTCCTTGACCGTGTCGTAATAGGCGTATCGTCCGTGGCTGCCGTCGAATTCGCCGCGCTGCAACAACTTGTGGCCCTTTTCTTCGAGATAGGCATGGCGCTTGGTGAGGTTGCGGGTGCGGAAGGCGATGTGGTGGCAGCCGGGGCCCTTTTCTTCGAGAAGATCGCGCCAGGCGCTTTTCTCGGGGCCGGGCTCAAGAAACTCCACGTCGATATTGCCGAACTTGAACATGCGGATTTTGCAGCCAACCGCAGCCGGCATGCCATTATAGATGGCCTTGGCCTCCTCCGGCTCCGCGGCCTTGCCGAGTGACGGCATGGGTTTGCCGGTCAGGTCGGCGAACCATTGCGCGGATTTGTCCACATCGTCGGTGACGAAGCAGATCTGCATTACCTCGTCTTCATCAAGCAGGCGCTTATCCATTTCAATCGGTCCATTCAAAGGGAGGGAGGCCGGCGGCCCAAAGGTCGCCGACCCAGGGAGGAGGCGGTTAACCCAGGATGGTGTCGTAGTTCTCGTGCATCTGGGCGATGGCGTCTTCGACGGTCATGTTCGGATCGCTCCAGAAGTTGAAGACAACGTTCCAGATCGAATCCTGCCAGTCAGCGTCGGCGGTATTGTGCGGGTTCTGCACCTGCTGGGCCGGGTCTTCGAGAATGCGCAGCACTTCGGTCGAACAGGCGTCGAGGCTCTCGGCCGGTGCGTCGAGACGGACCGGGGTTGAGCCCTTTGCTGCTGCGAACTTGGCCTGTTCGGCGGGATCGAGTACCACCGAAGCAAAGTCGAGTTCGGCGGTCTTGACGTCCTCGGCGGTGCCGCCGAGCAGACCCCAGGCGTCAACCGTAACGACCACGGCCTGCGCGCCGGGGATTTCAATACAACCGAAATCCGTGCCGGCGACCTTGCCGGCGCCGAGCCACTCGCCCTTCATCCAGTCGCCATGGATCTGCATCAGCGCCTTGCCGGTGATGACCTCATTGGTGGTCTCGTTCCAGGGGCGGTTCTGAGCTTCGGGGCCAGCTTCATTGGCGAAAAGGCGCAGGGTCTCGAGAGCCTTGGCGAAGTTGGGATCGTCTAGCGCGGCTGGGTCGACCTCTTCGCCATAGATCTTCTTGTAGACGTCAGGCCCGGCAACGGCGGCCACCAGCGCATGAGTCAGATAGCCGACCTGGAACGGCTGGCTGCCGACGGCGAGCGGAGCGTAGCCGGCATCGCGGATTTTCTGGAAGTCGGCGAACATGGCGTCCATCGAGTCCCAGGCCGTGGGGTCGACACCCGCAGCTTTGGCGACTTCCATATTGTAATAGAGCATGCCGTCGATATGCAGCGCCTGTGGCACCTTGACGATCTCGCCATCGACAGAGATCGAGGCGGCAACGGCGGCGGGGAGCTTTTCGACGATCGCGTTATCGTTGAACCACTGGGTCAGCGGAAAGCCGAGGCCCATGCCGGCAATGTCGCGATAGACGCCAGGGTTGGATTCCATGAAGACATTGGGCGGCTGTCCGCCGGTGATCAGGCTCATCAGGTTCACGTTGGAGCCGGTATCGTGCGGAATGGCGATATCGGTCCAGGTATGGCCCTTGGCTTCTAGCCCCGCCTTGATGACGTTGAGGGCGGCGATTTCTGGTGGGGCGGACCAGCTATGATAGATGACCAGGTCGGTCGCCATGGCACCGAATGAGGTGGTGCTCAGCATGAGGCCAGCGACAATGCCGGCAAGTCTCTTGGTAGACATCGTTCTCTCTCCCTATTTATGCTTACATTCGCTGCCCGGTTCGGGCGTCGAACAGGTTGGCTTTGCCCTTGAGGTAGCTGACGGCGATGGATTGGCCTGGAGTCAACTTTGCGGCGGCGCCAGGCTCGACGCGCAGGGCAAGCAATTCGTCTTCGAACTTGAAGTAGGCTGACGCATCGGGGCCGGTACGCTCTGCATATTGTACTGGCACGGTGAAGCTGGCCGCGACCGGGCCGGTTGCCGTCAGCACAAAATGTTCCGGGCGAAGGCCGGCGATCACCTCGTCGCCGTCTCGTGGCGGGCTGGCGAAGGGGTAGTCAGACACATCAAGCCGCACACCGGAGGCAAAGACTGCCTCGACCTTGCCGGCGGCAACACTCAGCTTTGCCTTACGCAGGTTCATGGCCGGGGAGCCGATGAAGCCGGCCACGAAAAGATTGGCCGGGCGCTCGTAGATTTCGTCCGGCGTGCCGAACTGCTGGATAACGCCGCCATTCATCACCGCGATCTTGGTCGCCATGGTCATGGCTTCGATCTGGTCGTGCGTCACATAGACGATCGTAGATTTGAGCTGGTCGTGCAGCTTCTTGATTTCTAGCCGCATCTCGGTGCGCAGTTTGGCGTCGAGATTGCTGAGCGGTTCGTCGAAGAGGAAGACGCTGACATTTTTCACCAGGGCCCGGCCGATGGCGACGCGCTGGCGCTGGCCGCCCGAGAGCTGGCCGGGTTTTCTGTTCAGCAGCGGCTCGATCTGCAAGAGCTTGGCGGCCCAGGCGATGCGCTTTTCAATCTCCTCGCGTGGCAGCTTGCTGGCCGAGAGGCCGAACCTGAGATTTCCGTGCACGGTCTTGGTCGGATAGAGCGCGTAGGACTGGAACACCATGGCAAGGCCGCGATCCTTGGGATCGAGGTCGGTCACATCGCGTTCGCCGATCATGATGCGGCCATCCGTGACGTCGAGAAGGCCCGCCAGCAGGTTCAGGAGTGTGGTCTTACCGCAGCCCGAGGGGCCAAGCAGCACGAGAAAGTCACCATCGTCGATAGAGAGGTTGAGATCGTCCAGGACCTTGAGGAGGCCATAGGTCTTGGTGATGTGCTCGAAGCTTACGCGGGGCATTCAGGTCAACCTTTGATGGCGCCGGCGGTAATGCCCTGGACGAAGAGCTTGCCGACGAAGAAATAGATGACGAGAGGGGGAATGGCGGTGAGCAGGGCCGCGGCCATGTTGTCGTTGTAGCGAACGGTGCCGGTCGAGATGGTGATGAGGTTGGCCAGGTTCACCGTCATGGGCTGGGCGCCCAGGCCACCAAAGGTCACGCCGATCAGATAGTCGTTCCAGATGGAGGTGATCTGCAGGATCAGCACCACGATCAGGATATTGCCGGACATGGGCAGGATGATTTCGAAGAAGATCTTCCAGAACGAGCCGCTATCCATGATGGCCGCGCTCATGATCTCCTGCGGTATATCCTTGTAATAGTTTCGGAAAATCAGAGTGAGGACCGGCATGGCCAGCACGGCATGGATGATGGCAACGCCCCAGATGCTGCCATAGACCTTGAGCGTCGCCGTCATCGAGATCAGCGGGAACATGATGATCTGGAAGGGCACGAAGGCGCAGATGAACAGCACGAAAAGGAAGGGACCCGCCCATTTGACGTTCCACAGCGCCAGCGCATAGCCGGTGACGATGGAAAGGCCGATCGAGAGGGCCAGCGAGGGAATGAGGATGGAGACCGAGTTCCAGAACCCGACCTTTAGGCCTTCGCAGCGCGTGCCGGAGCATGCGGTGTTCCAGGCATGGTCCCAGGCCTCCAGCGTCCACACATTGGGCAGCGCGAACATGGCGCCCTCGCGGATCTGGTCCATCGTCTTGAACGAGGTGGTGATCACCACATAGAGCGGAATGCAGAAGAACAGGGCACAGATGGCAAGGAAGGCGAGGACGGCGATCGAACGACCGGTGATCGCTTTCTTCTTGCGCGGGAAATAGGGGGCGCTACGGACGGCAACTTCGGCGCCGAGGGCCTTTTGCGTGGCGGTGAGATCGGTCATCCACGTGCTCCCGAACGGCGTTGTTGCCAGGCGGTGAGCAGCACCAGCGGCAGGAAGATAACCGCGGTGATCAGCAGCATCACAACTGCAGCGGCCGAGGCAAAGCCGAGATTGCCCTTGGCCGAGAGCGCCTGGATGGTGAAATAGGCTGGCACATAGGTCGATTGGCCCGGGCCGCCATTGGTCATGGCGACGATGACGTCATAGGCCTTGATAACGCCCAGCGAGAGCAGAATGGCGCAGGTGACGAAGGTAAACTTCATCATGGGAATGATGATCTCGGTATAGAGCTTGAATAGACCCACGCCATCGAGGCGCGCGGCGCTCCAGATTTCCGAATTGATGGATTTGAGGCCCGCCAGCATCAGCGCCATGTAGAAACCAGCGCTCTGCCAGACCGAGGCGAGGATTACGCCGTACATGGCGGTTTCCGGGCGCGCCAGCCAACTGGCATTGACCCAGGTTAGGCCAATGGAATGGATGAAATGCTCGGCGCCCAGTTCGGGGTTGAAAATCCAGCGCCATGCCGCGCCGGTAACGATCAGCGAGATGGCGAGGGGATAGAGAAACACCGTCCGGAAGAGGCTTTCCCCGCGCTTTTCTCGATCGATCATGGCGGCGAGGATGAAGCCGAAGACGATGGCGAGAGCGCTGCCGAAGCCCAGCACGATCAGGTTTTGCAACGAGATCATCCAGGCGTCGTCCTTGAACAGGCGCTCGTATTGCCGGCCCCAGTCGGACCAGTCGATCTCGTATTCCGGCAGGCGCCGGCTGCGCGTCAGGGATAGGTAGATCGTCCACAGGATGGCGCCAATGAAGGCGACCAAGGTCACCAGGCCAGCCGGCATCAATGCCAGCTGGGGTGACCATCGGCTCCACCGAAAGGTCATGCTCGTCCTCCCTTGCACGTCGCGGCGGATTGTTCCGCTCTTCGTCGTGACAGCTCTTGCGGGCAGTATTATCGTTAAACTAGGGTCATGCCGGACGATCCGTCAATAGTCTTTTCGCTTGCCGGATGGGTGTTTTGATCGACTGATGGAGCGAGTTCGTCGTCAGGGATCTCGGCTGAAGGAGGTAAAAATATGAAAAATCAATATGATATACCGCAAATGGGCTTCGGTACCTTTGCGCGAAAAGGAGGCGATGGCATCGAGGCCATGCTGGTAGCGCTCGAGACGGGTTATCGACATCTTGATACCGCGCAGGATTATGGGACCGAGACAGAGGTTGGTCAGGCCGTGCAGCGATCGGGTCTCAATCGCGACGATGTCTTCATTACCACCAAGATTGCCACCGGAAACCTGGGAGCCGGCGCGTTGATTTCATCGCTGCGGCAGAGTCTTGATAATCTGCAAGTCGACCAGCTTGACCTGACGCTCATCCACTGGCCATCCCCGAACAACGCCGTACCGTTGGCGGTCTATATCGAGCAATTGGCCGAAGCGCATGAACTGGGACTGACCCGCCTGATCGGCGTTTCCAACTTCACCATTGCCATGCTCGAAGAGGCTCAGGCCATTCTGGGTGACCTCAAGATTGCCAACAACCAGTTCGAGCTGAATCCGCTGCTTCAGAACAAAAAACTTGCAAACTATTGTATTAAAATGGGAATTTCTGTAACCTGTTATCTGCCGATTGCCCGCGGCATTCTTGGCGGCGTGCCGGAGATTGCGCAAATCGCCGCCCGCCATGGCGCGACGCCGGAGCAAGTGGCTTTGGCCTTCGAGTTTGCCAAAGGCTATATCGCCATCCCTACATCGAGCCGGGCAGACCGCATCCGCTCCAATTATCTCGCCACTAAACTCGTACTTTCCGCTGCTGAGATTGCGACGATCGAAACGGTGGATCGTGGGCAGCGCGTCATCGATCCGGCTTGGGGACCGGACTGGGATTGAGCGCATGGGTGGCTGTTGACAACGCCGCGACTTGGGATAATAGCTTGTCGTATTAACGTTCCTACTAGGTCGCCCGTGCTGACATATCGGGCGGTCCGCTGGTCCTTTGCCGGCGGAAAGGATCAGCTATGGCCGCAATGTCGGCGTGGAGGAATTATGAAGGGCATTACCAGCCTCGGGCACATCGCCATCAACGTGGTCGATCTCGACAAGTCGCTCGATTACTATGTCAACAAGCTCGGCTTCCCCGAAATGCTGCGGCTCAAGCGTGATGATGGCGAGACCTGGCTCGTCTATCTGCGCATCACCGACGAGCAATATCTGGAAATCTTCCCCGGCGCCGAAAACGATCGCGCTCCGGCGAGCTGGCACACCAATGGCATGACCCATATGTGCTGGACTATCGACGACCTCGACGCCACCTGCGATCGCATCAAGGCTACGGGCATAAAGCTTCTGTCCGAACCCAAGGCCGGGCTCGATGGCAATCGCCAGGCCTGGCTCGAAGATCCCGACGGCAATCGCATCGAACTGATGGAAATGCACCCGGACTGCTTGCAATATCAAGCCATCCGCCGTCTCCACGCAGAAGGCGTCTAGTTTAGAGCCGCTTCCGGTGTGTATTGTCGCCCATGATTTTGATCGTCTCTCGTCGGCCTCGTATATCCGCGTATCGGTCAGTGTTCGCCGCTCACGCAGCATGTCGGTAGGTTGAGATCATGGGCAAATCCACCGTTCGCCTGAAGGATATCGCGGATCGGACCGGTTTCTCGGTCAATACGGTTTCGCTGGCCCTGCGGCAGAGCCCGCGCATTCCCGAAGAAACCTCGATTCTCATTCGCGAGGCGGCCGCAGAGCTCAATTATCTGCCCAATCATGTCGCCAAGTCCTTGGTCAGCCGCGAGACCAAGACCATCGGGCTGGTGTTGACCGACATTACCAATCCAGCCCTTACGCAGGTTGCCCAGGCCGTTGAGACGCTCTTGTCGGAGCGCGGCTATTCCACGCTCTTTGCCACCTCCAACAATGACCTGGACGAGGAAAAGCGGGTCATCGAGATGTTCCGCTCTCGGCAGGTGGACGGCATGCTGATTTACCCGCGCAGTCACCGCGAACTCGATCATATCCGTCGGCTGCGCCAGGCCAATTATCCCGTGGTGCTGCTGGTTGGGGATCCCGATGCTGGTATAGACGCCGTCTGCATCGACGAGCGCCGCGGCGCCTATCGGGCCGTGCGCCACCTCATCGATATCGGCCACAGGCGCATTGCCATCATCGATACTTCGAATGCCAAGGGAAACCTCGAAAAGCGCGATGGCTATAACCAGGCGCACAAGGAGGCCGGGCTGCCGATCGACAGTGAATTGCTGGCTGACCCCTTGGGCAATTCGGTGATCCGCGGTTATTGGGCCATGGATCGCCTGATGAGCATGCAGGTGCGGCCGACGGCGGTCTTTGCGGCCAATGACTCGCTGGCCATCGGCGCGCTGCGCTGGACGCAGAAGAACAATCTACGCGTGCCCAAGGATGTCGCCATCATGGGTTTTGATAATATCGAATTTGCCGAGCATGCGGCGACGCCGATTTCTTCGGTCAAATATGAAGTCGATATGGTGACCGAACTGGCAGTGGAGCGCCTGTTGCAACTGATCGCCGCCCCGGAAGGCCTGCCAGAGCCGCGGGTCACTATGATAGACCCTGAACTTATCGTTCGCGACAGCACGGCGGGCAGGGGAGACTAGGCCATAATTGGGCAACTCTAGGTTTTCGAGGAGGAGACGAAAATTCTAAGTGTAGAAATTACCGGTGTGCGCGAAGCCGTGGTTGCGGAACGTCCGGACCCGCAAGCGGCAGGCGATGTCGTCAAGGTCGAGATTCTCGTAGCGCCGATGTGCACCGAGTGGCAGTCCTGGCGCGCCGGCAAGCCTGGCCATGAACTCGGCCATGAAGCGGTCGGTGTGGTTGTTGATGCAGCCTCGTCCACGCGGCATAAGGTCGGTGATCGGGTGATTGCCATGCCGCATTGGGGATGTGGCAAGTGCCCTGCCTGCCTCTCCGGGGAACATATCCACTGCACTGACCAACGCGATCTGCTGGCTGAAACCGGTTCCAGTTGCGGCCTTGGCGGCTATGCCCAATACCTCCTGAAGCCCGACTACCTGCTTTATCCCGTACCTGACGATATAGAGACCGATCACGCGGCCATGGCGCTTTGTGCGCTCGGCCCCAGCTTCACGGCGATGGAGCGCATGCAGGTCTCGCCCGCCGATACGCTGGTGGTGTCGGGTTGCGGCGCGGTTGGCCTCGGCGCCATCGTCAATGCGCGAACCATCGGGGCGCGCGTCATTGCGCTCGAATTGCATCCGTTCCGCGCTGATCTCGCCCGTGCGCTCGGTGCCGAACATGTGCTTGATCCGCGCGCGCCCGACCTCGTCGAGCAGGTCAGGGCACTAACCGGTGGTTACGGCGCCGATGCCGTCATCGAGACCAGCAATAATGAAGCTGCGCCTCCGATCGTGCTCGAACTGGTGCGCGCACGTGGTCGTCTCGCCTTCGTCACCTGGAGTGGCGCTTTGCCGGTTAATCGCATTACCGGCAAGGGCGTCGATATCTTTGGCTGCTGGCACTGGAACCATGATCAGGCCGGGGAGCGCATGATGCAGCGTGTTCGCGAGGCCCGACCGCTGCTCGACAAGCTCGTGACGCATCGTTTCGTCCTGGCCGATGTCAGTGACGCTTTCGCGCTGCAGGAGACAGGGCAGTGCGGCAAGGTGCTGCTCTATCCAGGTGGTCGGGGAGCAGGGGCATGACCATGAGACTCGGTGGCTATGGCATCGACTATAGGGGCGATCCCGAGGCCTATGCGCAAGCGCATGTCGCCTTCGGATACAATGCGGCTTACATGCCCAATATCAGCCTCGAAAACCGCGACGAGATCGCCGCCATCGTTACGGCCATGGCCGACGCAGATGTGATCATTGCCGAGGCCGGGGCCTGGAAAAACCTGATTGCCCACGATGAGGGGCAGCGAAAAGCCAATCTCGACTATGCCGTCCACCAACTGGCATTGGCGGACGAGTTGGGGGCGCGGGCCTGCGTTGCCTTTCATGGCACGGTCGGCCATGCGGGCGATCCCTGGCAGCTCAGCGACAATTACGACTATGGCCCGCATCCGGACAATCAGAGCGAGGCCGGATTCCAGCGGGCGGTGGATACGGCCCGCTATATCATCGATGCGGTAAAGCCCAAGCGCACCAAGTTTTCCCTGGAAATGGTGCCTTGGCTCGTGACCGATACGGCGGAGAATTATCTCAAGCTGCTCAAGGCGATCGACCGTCCGCAATTCGGTGCGCATATCGATGCGGCCAATATGGTGATCAGCCCGCGGCTTTACTTCAATACCGGGCGCATGATCCGCGAGGCCTTCGAACTCCTCGGGCCCTGGGTGGTGTCATGCCACGCCAAGGATATTGTGATGCAGGGTGGGCCGGGGACGATCTCGTTCCATCTAGACGAAGTGCCGCCGGGCGAAGGCAATCTCGACTACGGCGCCTATGTCGCCGAAATCGGCAAATTGGGCCGGGACATTCCGCTGATGCTCGAGCACTTTGGGGTGCCTGAATACAAGCGCGGGCTCGCTTACATCAAGACCATTGCCGGCGCCTGACGCGCCAAAACTCCCCCTTCAGATTTCGAGGTTTTCCATGGCTAAGACTGTTCTTTTCATCGGCGGCACCGGTCAGATTTCCTATCCGTGTGTCGCAGAGGCGGTGGCGCGGGGCCATAAAGTCAGTGTCTTTAATCGCGGCAAGCGCGGGGACGCCTTACCTCAAGGCGTAACGTCCATTGTTGGCGACCTGGCCGGGCCTGAATATGCCGAGCTCGCCAAGCACAACTTTGACGTCGTCTGCCAGTTCATCGCCTTCACGCCCGATCAAGTCGCTCGGGACATCGAGGTATTTGCCGGCCATTGCGGGCAATACATCTTTATCTCTTCGGCCTCGGTCTACGAGAAGCCGGCGCGCCACTATGTGATCACCGAGAAAACCCCTGCCATCAATCCCTACTGGCCCTATAGCCAGGCCAAGATCGCCTGCGAACAATTGCTGGAGAAGTCAGAAGGCTTGCCTTGGACCATTGTGCGGCCCAGCCACACGGTGCGCACGGGCCTGCCGATCATGATGGGCGATAGCGACATCATGGCCCGTCGCATGCTCGAAGGTGAGCCCACCATCGTTGCTGGGGACGGCAACACGCCCTGGACGCTGACCCGCTCGGTCGATTTCGCCGTGCCCTTCGTCCGCCTCTTCGGCAAGGACGCTGCACTCAGCGAGATCTTTCACATCACCAATGACCGTGCCCATATCTGGGACGACATCCAGAAGGCCATCGGCCGTTTGCTCGGCGTCGAAGCCAAGATCGTGCATGTGCCCACTGATACGCTGGTCCGCTACAATCCCGAATGGGTGGGGCCGCTGACTGGCGACAAAGCCTGGACCGCGATCTTCGATAATTCCAAGATCAAGAGTGTGGTCGGCGATTTTTCCTGCGCTGAAAGTCTCGATGAAATTCTGGCCGAGCCTATCGTGCATTTGAAAGATCGCCTTGCCGCGAAGCGCCCGCCCAAGGGCGATTTCGATGCCCTGGTTGACCGCATCTGCGCGGCTCAGGCGGCCCTGGGATAGACCGCGGGCCGAACCGGCCGGAACTGGACGAGCATGGCGGGCGTTGAGCCCGCCATGGAAACCAGCGTCGATTTTTCCGAGAACCTCGATCAGGGCGAGTTGTGGGCGCTTCGCGTTGCCGCATCCCCCTTGGTCGGAACCGCCATTCACGATGGGCACGCCGTTTGGCCACGCTTGTCGCAGATCATGGCCCTTGATGAGGCGCAGCGCCTTCGTGAAGAGGATCCATTCACCGCCGAATTCGTGAAAGATATCCCCACCAGCATCGTGGTGCGGCGATCGCGCTTCGAGGTGGATCTCAATCGGGCGCCGGAAGGCGCCATCTATCTTCGCCCTGAACAGGCCTGGGGCCTCGACGTTTGGAAGCGTAAACCCGACGAGGAGCATGTCGCCCAACTTCTTCGCCAGCATGCGCGCTATTACGCCCTGCTGCGGCATGTGCTTGGCGAGATCGCAGCGCAGTTCGGCGCCTTCGTCGTACTTGACATGCATAGCTACAACCATCGCCGCAATGGTCCGGGTGGGCCAGCCACGCCGCAGGATGATGCACCCGATATCAATATTGGGACCTTCTCCATGGATCGGGCGCGCTGGGCCCATATCCTTGATCCATTCATGGCTTGCCTGCGCCAGGCCACCGTAAAAGGGCGCCCGCTGGACGTTCGCGAAAATATCGCCTTCGCCGGCAAGGGCGAACAGACACGGTTCATCCACGAGCACTTCCCACAAGCCGGCTGCGCCATTGCCGTCGAGTTCAAGAAAATCTTCATGGATGAATGGACCGGCGTGCCGGATATGGAGGCCATCGCCGATCTCCGCCGTGCGGTCGCGATGAGCCTGCCAGTTTTGCAAGCCGCTCTGCTGGGTCGGCCATGAAGCAAGGACAGAGCGGTGTCGATATCGCAGCAGTTGAGGCCGCCCTGCGAGAGGACGGTCCCATACGGCTGGACTTGGCCGGGCGAGGGCGGCTGTTCATGGACCGGCCGATGCCCTTTCTTGTTGTGCATATCGGTAGGCGATCCGAACCGGCCGCGCGGGATGTGGCCATGGCCAACTCCGCTTATTTGCTGGTGCCCAATCTGACCGATGCCGTGGCCGTGATCCGCCTCGTGGGTGCCGCCATGCTCGAACGCTTCGGAGCCTTTGTCGTCCTCGACATTGGAGAATTGACCAAGGACGGTCTCGCCAAGGACGCGCCCTATCTCGCTCCCTTCGAGGTGAGTGCTTCGGCTCCGGCAGGTCGGGCCGCACAGTTAGCGTTGTCGGCGTTGATCGGTGGCCTCGAAAAGGTTGACGCGCGGTACCGGGCGCCGAGAGTGACCCGCAAGGCCCTCGATGAAGACGGTCATGCGGGTCTTGCTCGGCGTCTTCCCGCATTTCCCGTGCTGACCCTGCGTTTTGCTCCGATCTACAAGGTGCCGCAGTCCCACGCGACCTATCCTGAACTTCGGGAGCGTCTTGTCGCGAATGTCTTCGATGCCGCCTTGCAGGCAATGGCCGAATTCGCCCGCCACGAAACCAGTCTGTCGCCGGCCAGCCATCGGGCGCTCGGCCGTCGGGTTTTCGTCGATGCGGTCATGCGCGCCGATAAGGCTATCGACGCGATTGCCAGTAACTTCGATTTTCTTCTCGCCGTTACGCCTATTAATGCGGAAGACGCCTGGTCAGAGTTCAAGGCCGGCAAATTCGAACGCGCGCCCCAGTTTCTCTATAGACCGCTGACCATCGATATCGCGGCGAGCAAGAAGGCGCTTTTTTCCATTGGCCTCGATCATTTTGAGGATCCCGTGTTGAGCACGCTCTATCGGGAAAAGCAGCGTGAACTCGATCTACAGCTATCGATGCTTTCCATGCGCGAGGATCGTCAATTCCTTGAACTGGGCCGGGCGCTTTATCGCTCCATCGAACCGCGCCTCGAAAAAGCGGCGCACGAAATTCTGGAGGCGACGGCGAAAAGCCGATCCGGCAACGAGGTCGCCAATGTCGACTATCGGTTTGTGGAGCGCCGCGCGCAGGCGATGATCGATCGCTATGCCGCCCAGTCAAACAGTTTTGCCGCGTCTATCGACCTGCGCGACGACTTGCCCGCTGGCATGATGGTAACCAATGGCCAATTGCTGATCTCGCGCAATACCACGATGGCCAGGGATCGCGTGGAAGCCCTGCTCAGCCATGAGGTGGGGGTGCATCTCCTGACCTATTTCAACGGCTCGGGTCACGGCCTGCAGATCTTCCGCAGCGGGCTTGCCGGCTATGAAGGGGCACAGGAAGGGCTTGCCGTGCTGGCCGAATATCTGGCAGGCGGCATGACGATCGCGCGCCTGCGTCTCCTTGCGGTACGAGTGCTAGCCGTGTCGGACATGCTGGGCGGTGCGGGCTTTGTCGAAACCTTTGCCATGCTGACCAAGGAGCACAAGTTCTCCGAGCGCAATGCCTTCAACATTGCCCTGCGCGTCCATCGCGGCGGGGGCCTTGCCAAGGACGCCATTTACCTGCGCGGGCTGTTCGAGCTTCTGGATCATCTGTCGAGCGGCGGTTCTCTCGATCCTTTCTGGCTGGGCAAGATTGCTTCAGCCCATTTCTCGGTCATTCAGGAATTGAGCACGCGTGGACTGCTCAAAGCGCCGCGCTTGCTGCCGCAATTTCTTGACATTCCGGGCGCCGACCAGCGCCTGGCCCGCCTCAAGGGCGGGCTTTCACCCCTCGATCTCATCGCTGCCTAGGAGTGGCCATGCGCATTGCATTTTTTGTCAACTCAATCGAAGGCGAGTCGCCCCACTACACAACCACAACCCTCGCCCTGGCGGCATTGGGGCGCGGTCACGACGTCTGCTATGTCACGCCATCGGATTTTGTGCTGCGCGCCGACGATGGGCTGGCCATTCGCGGCCTCGAACTTCCGGCCTCCAACTACAAGAAGTCTGAAACGCTCCATAAAGACCTGCAGAGCAAAAGCGCCGAGATGCGCACATTCGATGTGGAGGAGATCGATGTGCTGTTTCTGCGCAACGATCCGTCTCTCGATGCGGTGGATCGGCCCTGGGCCGCCAATATCGGCATCATTTTTGGTCGCATGGCTGCTCGGCGCGGCGTTCTGGTCGTCAATGATCCGGAGGGATTGGCTCAGGCGCAGAACAAGCTGTACTTCCAGGATTTTCCCGCTTCAGTACGGCCCACAACGCTCATTTCGAAGAATATCGAGGAAATTCGAGCCTTCCTCGACGGCCAGAAAAAGGGGGCGATCGTCAAACCCTTGCAAGGCTCGGGCGGAAAGAACGTCTTCAAGGTGGCTTCGCCTAAGGACCACAACCTCAACCAGATTTTCGAAGCCGTCAGCGGCGAGGGCTATCTGATTGCCCAAGCCTTCCTGCCGGAGGCCAGCGAGGGCGATGTGCGCTTCTTCATGATGAACGGGCGCCCCCTTATGCGCGATGGCAAATATGCTGCCTTTCGAAGGGTGCCAGCCAAGGGTGAAATTCGCTCGAATATCCATGTCGGAGGTGGACCCGCGCCCGTCGAGGTGACGGAGACCATGTTGGCAATAGCTGAAACGGTTCGGCCAAAGCTCATCCACGATGGCATGTTTCTCGTCGGTCTCGACATCGTCGGCGACAAGATTTTGGAGATCAACGTTTTCACCCCCGGCGGGCTGAACAATCTCTCCGAACTCTACGAAACTAATTTTTCCGACAGCGTCATCGCGGCGCTCGAGGAGAAGAAGGCCATCAGCGACGCCTATGGGAAACGGATCGCCAATCGCGAACTGGCGACCCTTTAGGCTGTGCCGCCATGGTCGGGCTTGCGCAAGCTTTCGAGCAATAGTCGAAACCCGGCAACCGCCCGCTTGGAGGTTGCCTCGGGATCGTCGGCGCTGGCAATCCAGGTTGCGGCGTGAGAACTCGCGCCGTTGATCAGGCGGGCAGCCACCTCCGTGTCGACATCGATCAACTGCCCTTCGGTCTTTGCAGCGTCCAAATTAGTCTTGAGCGCCATAATACAGGCGTTTGCGCTGGGCCACTGTGAAGGGTCCCCGAGCACGGCCGGTGCATCGCGGAACATGATGCGCTGAATCTCTGGTTCGAGCGCCATTTCGATATAGGCGATCCATTCGTCGACCAGCCCCTGCCACCGGGAGGGCGCTTTCATCGAAATGGCAAGCAGACGCTCGGACATTTCGCTGTCGATCTCCTCGACCACAGCCCGAAGCAGCCCCTCCTTATCGCCAAAGTGGTGATAGAGCGCGCCCCGGGTAAGGCCGGCCTCTGCGGTGAAGTCGTCCATTGAGGATGCGGCATAGCCGATTGTACCGAAGGCCTTTCGTCCCGCCGCCAGCAGCTTTTGGCGGGTCTCAGCCATGGCTTCCTTTCGCGATTTTCCGACCATATCACTCCGTTCGCATACGTAACGTATTTGGATTGACATACGAGATGTATGCCAATATCCATTTCACATACGCAACGTATATAAGCGTTGCGAGAGTTCATCAAGGATGGGTGAAATGTCCAACCCCTATGCTCAAATTTTCCGCGCACCCGGTGCGAAAGGCTTTGCCGCCGCCGCCTTCGTTGCGCGCATGCCGATGGCCATGGCGCCGATCGGTATCGTCGCCATGCTGTCCCAGACCCATGGCGAATACTGGCTTGCCGGCGCGGTCTCGGCGACTTTCGCCATTGCCAATGCGATTGTCTCGCCGCAGATTTCGCGCCTCGTTGATCGCTACGGCCAATCGGCGGTCGTCGCGCCGGCCATGCTGGTTTCGGTCGTGGCGTTCGTCGCGCTAATTTTGGCTGCGAACCAAGGCTGGCCAATCTGGACGCTCTTCGTGTCGGCTCTTCTCGCGGCCACCATGCCCAGCATTTCGGCCATGGTTCGCGCCCGCTGGAGCGAGCTGTTCAGTGGCCGTCCTGAGCTCAATACCGCTTTTGCCTTCGAATCTTCTGCCGATGAACTCGTTTATATTGCTGGAGCTTCTGTCTCGGTGGCCCTGTCCGTATCGGTGTTTCCGGAAGCTGGCATGATTGCCGGCACCGCGTTTCTGGCTCTGGGCACAATTGCCTTTCTGTTGCAGCGCGGCAGCGAACCCAAGTTGCGGCTGCATGATCGCGTGACGGCACGCGGATCCGCCATCAGGCTGCGCCCAGTTCAGATCATCACCTTGGCGCTGGTCTTTGTTGGTGCCATGTTTGCCACGGCCGAGGTCAGCGCGGTAGCGATCACCGAGGCGCTCGGCCAGGCGAGCGCTGCCAGCCTCGTCATCGGCGTCTATGCCATAGGGTCCTTCGTGCTCGGCCTCGTCCTGGGTGCCCTCAACCCAAAGATGGCTCTCCATCGACAGTTGATGATCGCCGTCGGTGTGCTGGCGGTAACCTCGATCCCCCTCCTGTTTTCCACCGGCTCCGTGGCAGCTCTGGCGGTTGCGGTGTTCATCAGCGGTATCGCGATTTCGCCAACCTTCATCACGGCGTTTGGTCTCATTGAGCGACGCGTGCCGGAGTCCATGCTCACCGAAGGCGTTACCTGGGTGATGACCGGTATTGGTATCGGCATGGCGTTGGGGTCATTCACCGCCGGCTGGGTCGTCGATGCCTATGGTCCGCAGCACGGCTTTTGGGTCTCGGTGGCGGCAGGTGCGGCCAGTGCCCTCATCGTAGCGCTGGGGCAGGGGGTATTGGGAGACGACAGGCCCAGAGATGCCGATCGCCTTCAGGCACAGCCGGCGGAATAATAGATGGCATAAAGTGAGAGGGGCGCTTTCGGGCGCCCCTCTCTTCAAAGATATTGCTGCCGCTTCTAGCGGTGGATCGGCTCCTTGCGATGCCAATTATCCAACTTGCGCGAAGGCTTGTGCGGTTGCATGGCCCATTCGATGCCATTGCCGATCACGTGCTGCACCATAGGATGGTGGTAGATAGGGAAAGTCTCGTGGCCCGGCGAGAAGTAGAAGATGCGCCCGAGGCCGCGATAAAAGGTCAGGCCCGAACGGAACACTTCGCCGCCCTTGTACCAGGAGAGGAAGACGATCTCGTCGGGCGCGGGAATGTCGAAGGGTTCGCCATACATTTCCGAGGCCGGAATCTCGAAGAATGGCGGCACGCCATCGGCGATCGGGTGGTTGGGCAGAATGGTCCAGACCCGCTCGAGGTCGCCTTCCGGCAGTTCGCGCCAGGAAAGATTGGCATTGGTGCCGACCATGCGGCGGAACATCTTCGAGTGGTGGCCCGAATGGAGAACGACCAGGCCCATGCCGGCGAGCACGCGCTGCTGCACGCGGTCGATATATTCGTCCTTCACCTCATCATGGGCGACATGGCCCCACCAGGTGAGCACGTCCGTGCGGTCGAGCAGTTCCTGCGTCAGGCCCTGTTCTGGATCGTCAATGGTACGGCGCTCGATGGTGAAGTCACGATCCCCAAAGCCGGCGGCGAGCGCGCCATCCATGCCGTCAGGATAAATCTTGGCGACTGGCGGGTCGTTCTTTTCGTGGCGGCCTTCGTTCCACATGGTCAGGCGAATAGTCACAGTAGTCTCCGTAGAATGAATCAGCCGGTGATGACGCGTCCGGACTGATCGAAGAGGTGGAAGGCGCCATGGTTGAGCGCCAGCTTCACGGTTGAACCCGGCGCCAGCGCCAGGTCGCCCTGGGCGCGCACGAGCAGGGTGTCGTCGCCATTACGCGCATTGAGATAGGTTTCAGCGCCGAGGCGCTCGACAATGGCGATGGTGGCTTCGAGATCGACATTGTCCGTTGCCGGCTGAATGTGCTCGGGGCGCATGCCCAGCGTCACCAACTGACCGACGGCGCCGGCCAATGAGCGATTGTCGAGCCGCGTGGTCCAGCCGGCATTGGCCTTAAAACTCTGGCTGGCCGCATCGCCGATGATGGTGCCGGGCACGAGATTCATGCGCGGCGAGCCGATGAAGCCGGCAACGAAGGTGTTGATGGGGTTGTTGTAGAGCTCGATCGGGGTGTCCCACTGCTCGACCCGGCCCTTATTGAGCACGACGATCCGTGTCGCCATGGTCATGGCCTCCACCTGATCATGCGTTACATAGACGATGGTGGGTCTGAGTTCCTGATGCAGCTTCTGCAATTCGGCGCGCATCTGCACGCGCAGCGCCGCATCGAGATTGCTGAGGGGCTCATCGAAGAGGATGACGCGCGGGCGCTTGATGATGGCGCGACCGATGGCCACGCGCTGGCGTTGCCCACCGGAGAGTTCCGCCGGTCGCCGATCGAGCAGTTCGGAGAGCTGTAGAAGCTCGGAAACCCGGCCCACCTCGCGAGCGATCTCGGCCTTAGGCACCTTCTTCAGGTCCAGTGAAAAGCCGATATTCTGCGCCACCGTCATGTGCGGATAGAGCGCATAGGACTGGAAGACCATGGCGATGCCGCGCTGGTCGGGCGGCACATCGTTGATGCGTTTGCCGTTCAGCACCAGGTCGCCGCTATCGATTGATTCAAGGCCGGCAATCATGCGCAACAGCGTGGATTTACCGCATCCCGAAGGTCCGACGAAGACGGTGAACTCGCCGTCTTCCACGGCGATATCGACGCCCTGGATGATCTCGACCGAGCCAAAACTTTTGCGCACGCCGGAGAGTTGAATCATGGGAGTGGTCATCGCTTAGCCTTTGACGCCGCCGGAGAAAGTTTGAACGAGGAACCGACGCGCAAAGCTGAAGGCGATGACGGCGGGGATGAGGTAGATGGTGGCCAGCGCTGCGAGGAGCCCGTAGTCGATCTCGTTGACGCGCAGGAACGCGCGGAAAAGACCGATCGGCAGGGTCTGCAATTCGGGCGATGACAGGAGGATCAGCGGCAGAAGGAAATCGCCCCAGGCCGACATGAAGGCAAAGAGCCCGGCCGCCGCGAGACCCGGCAGCGCCAGCGGGATCAGCACCCGCCGAATGCGCTGCACCAGGGTAGCGCCGTCGAGAATTGCGGCTTCCTCATAATCCTTAGGCACGCCGTCGAAGAATACCTTCATGATCCACAGCGCCAGGGGCAGTTGCCCGGTTGCCAGCACGATGATCAGGCCTAGATAGCCATCAATGAAGCCGAAGAGCTGCATGACCGAGCGATAGTGTTCGCCAACCAGCGGTCGCAACAGCGTGCCGATCCCGTTATTTGCTGTGAGCAGGATCTTGTAGAGCGGCACCAGCAGCGCCGTCGACGGCAGCACGCGAATGAGCAGGATGGCGTAGAGGAATGGCTGCTTCCACCAGGCTTTCGAGCGCGACAGCGCATAGCCGCCGAGACCCGCGACCACCATGACGATGAACGTGGCGCTAAGCACGGTGAACAGCGAATTGGCGAACCAGCGCACGCCGTTCTCTTCGGCGAACACCTTGGTGTAGTGGTCGAACGTGACGCTATCAGGCCATTTCAGAAAGAGCTGTGCATTGCTGTCGATCGAGGCCAGAGCCATCCAGATGAAGGGCAGGATGCAGAAGATCGAAATGACGATCAGCGTAACATAGGCAAGGAAGGTATAAGCGCCCGAGCGCTTTTCGGAAATGCCGGCCATCAGACTTCCACCTTGAGGGAGCGCACATAGGCAATGCCCAGCGCCAGCGAGACGACCAGCGCCACCACGGCACCGGCCGCGCCGTAGCCGATCTGGAAAGCGGTGAAGGACTGGTTGTAGATGTAGACCGAGATCACCTCGGTCTTGTTGCCGGGGCCGCCACGGGTCAGCGCGTAAACGAGGCCAAAGACCGAAATGGTCGAGACGGTCGAAATCAGCATGTAGAGGAAGATGGTCGGCGCCATCAGCGGCAGGGTGATGCGCATGAACATCTGGCGCGGATTGGCGCCATCCATGCGCGCCGCCTCATATACTTCGGCAGGCACGGCGGCGAGGCCGGCGGTCAGCAGGATCATGGCGGTGCCGATGCCGCGCCAGGTATTGACCATGACCACCATGAACAGCGGGAAGGTCTGCAGCCAGTCGACATAGGGCAGGCCGAAGAACACAAGGATCTTGCTCAGCGTCGCGTGGTCACCACCGGCGAGCATCGAAATCCACATGAAGCCGGCGACCACTTCCGGCGCGGCATTGGGCAAGAGGATAGCAGCGCCGAAAACGGGCGCGCCGACGATCTTGCGCCGCAGCGCGATGGCGGAAATGAAGCCGAGCACGAACTGTCCGATAATGGCCGAGCCGACCACGAAGACGAAAGTGACGAACAGCGAGTTCCAGAAGCGACCGTCCGAGAAGAGGCGCAGATAGTTGGCGACGCCGACAAAGCGGGGCTTTGCCGCAGCAACGCCGGTCAGCGCCTCATTGGTCATACTCAGATAGACGGCATAGACCGCCGGATAAATGGTCAGGATCAGCAGCGGAACGAGCGCCGGCAAGAGCAGCCAGAGTAGCTGCCGCTCCTTGCGCTTCTGGAACGCGTCGAAGGCCATGGACGGGTGCCTCGATTGAGAGAATGGGAGACGCGGCCTTTGAAGGCCGCGTCTTGACCGGGAAAAGGGGACGCGGCCAAGGGGCCGCGTCCAGGGCGTCGGAGGAGGAGACCGACGACGCTTATTTCACCGCTTCGTCGCCGAGCGTCTGGCGAACGTGATCGACCAGAATCTGCTGGGCGCCGGCCGCGTCGGTTTCCTTGCGCAGCAGGGCTTCGGTGGCGCGCGCGACGCCTTCCGACACGACGGACATGCCGGTGGCCTGCTTGAGGTAGGTACCGTGATTGGCGGCGGCCTGGATCGGCACCAGTTCGGTCAGTGCCTGGAAGCGCGGATCCTTTTGCACGGCGTTGCTGGCCGGGATATTGCCGATGCGGGCAGCGGTTTCGATCTGGTTTTCGACCGAGCCGGCTTCGAGGAGAGCCTTCTTGGCGAGTTCAAGATTGGCGGCCTTGGCATTGACGGCCCAGGGTGCGCCAAGATTGGCCAGCACGAATTCGCCGCCGTTCTGGCCCGGGTCAGCCCAGGTGCCAACGACATTGGTCACGTCGGGAATGGGGTTGCGGCTCTCGCGACCCCAGTCGAAAATGTAGCACCAGGAACCGCAAGTGGTCGCCGCCAACTCGCCACTGGGGAACATTTCATACTTCGGGATCACCCAGGGCTCAGGCCCGAGAAGCGGGTCGACCGGCATCAGGTCGGCGTCGATCAGGTCCTTGTAGAACTGGAAGACGTCGAGCACGCCCTGGCTGGTGAGGTCGAACTTGCCGTCTTCGGTCACGAGCTGCGGGGTCGAAGAGCCGATGATGAGGTGCGAGAAGCCTTCGTCGAAGGCGCCGCCGCCCCAGCTGACGCCGGCTGGAAACAGCAGGCCGAACGAACCGGTCTTTTCCTTGATTTCCTTGGCGCGCGCGAGGAGATCAGCCCAGTCCTCGGGCTGTTCGGTCGAGATGCCGGCCTTTTCGAGCACATCGCGGCGGAAGTAGATCTGCTGGATGCCCAGGATATAGGGGACGACATAAGTCTCGCCATCCGGGCTCACGGCGAGCTGCTTGGCGACATCGACGAAGTCGGCATATTCGGGCCAGGCGGCGAGTTCCGCGCCGACCGGAGCGAGATAGCCGGCTGCCACCATGTCGGCAACGTCGGCAGCGCTCGGGATCGAGAACAGGTCCGGACCATTGCCCGCAGCCAGCTCGGTCAGGAGCTTGGTCATGTAGTCCTTGTCGGGCGCCGGGTATTCAACGATTTCGACGTCGATCCCGAGATTTTTCTCGATGCGCTCGGCAGTGGGGGTGAAGGCGTCGATGCCGGCCTGACCGTGCAAAGCAACGCGAAGGGATTCTGCATTGGCCGTACCGGCGAGCAGGCTCAGAGCGATGGCCGCCAGGCCACCTGCAACAAGTTTGTTCACAATTTCCTCCCTGACGGCGCGTCGGCGCCGCATGTCTCTTAACGTGACGACCCAAATGTACACGCTTACATTTTGCCGACAAGATAAAATCGAACATTCTTTCCATTTTTCAGAATAGCGGAATTTTTCGTTCATTTGGGCGTTTACGGCCGGGCCGAAGCTCATGTACACGTCTCCAAAAGAGGAGAGTTGCGAACATGGTTTTGCGTTTGGGCGTCATTGGTGCGGGGCTGAAAGCGGCCGACTATGCCAAGGGCTGGGCAGCGATGGCGGATGTCAAAATCGTTGCCACGGCGGAAGTGAGCGAAGTCTCGCGCAAACGGTTTGCCGACACTTGTGAAGCCGCAGGCGCCCCGCGGCCGGCCGAATATGGCAATGCCGAAGAGATGCTCGCCGCCATGCAGGGCCAGATGGATGCGGTCTATGTGTCTACGCCGCATGTCTTCCATGGCGCCAACGCCCTGGCTGTTGTCGAGGCTGGTTTTGACCTGCTTCTCGAAAAGCCGATGGTGACGACGGTCGAAGAAGCGCTGGCGCTGGTGGAAGCTGAAAAGCGGACAGGGCGCACCGTGGTCATCGCCTTTCAGGGCGGCCTCTCGCCGCTCGTGCATGATACCAAGAACCGTGCCCGCCGCGGCGATTTCGGCGATCTCGTCAGCGTCAATGCGTCCATCTGGGAAGGCTGGGCCAAGAATTATGCGGGGCAGTGGAAACAGAACCCGGCCATTTCGGGCGGCGGTTTCATGTTCGACACCGGCGCCCACATGATGAACACGGTCTGCGTGCTGGCCGATGCGGAATTCGAGCGCCTGTCGGCCTATGCCAATAATCGCGGTCTGGCAGTGGACCTTGCAACGGCCGTCGCCGCGCGCCTCAGCAATGGCGCGCTCGTCACTTTTAACGCCGCAGGCGAGGGCCCTCCGGGCTGCGCTTCAGCCATCACCTTCTTTTACACCAAGGCCATCGTTCGCATCGATGCCTGGGGCGGTTGGCGCGAGGTCACTATCGAAGGTGTCGCCGAGCCGCGTGAGGAAAACGAGATTCGCGATACGCCGATGCAGACCTTCCAGGCTGTCCGCGATGGTCGTCTGGAAAATCCCTCGACGGTTGCCAATGGCCTGCGCTTTGCGCGCCTTTGGGACGCGATCAAGGCATCTGTAGCTGGCGACGGCACGCCAATTGCCATAGAGGTGTCACAGACCTGACACTCAACGGAACCCGGCCGGTATGCGAAGTAAAGGGCTGACATCAGTACAATTGGCGAAACTCGCCGGCGTCTCCTCAGCCACCATTTCGCGTGCCTTCACAGCCGATTCCCTGATTAAACCCGAAACGCGAGCGCGCATTCTTGCGCTCGCCGACGAGCATGGATATCGGCCGAATGCGATGGCGCGCTCGCTCAATATGAGCCAGTCGCGCCTCGTTGCCTTAGTGGTCAACACAGTTGCCAATCCAGCTGAAGGCGAAGGCCTCGACCAGCTCGTGCACCGCCTGCAGGCCCGCGAGCGCATGCCGCTGCTGCTATGCTGCGCCAATCACGAAGACCGCAACCAGTTGATGCGCATCGCCTCGGCCTATCGCGTCGATCATGTCGTGCTTTATTCCGACGCCGTTTCCATCGACGACGCCACCGATATCTTCCGCTCCGCTACTCTTGTCGTCGCGTCGTCCGAGCCCCTAGAGGGCCGTGCCGTTTCCGACGTGCGGCTCGATGCATCTGCCGCGACCCGCCAGGTTGTCGATCGCCTCGTCGATATCGGCCGCCGCCATTTCGTCTATTTGTCAGGGCGCTCGTCGAGCCACATCGACAAGCAGCGCATGAGCTGGTTTTCCGAGGCCCTCGAAGCTCACAGCCTTGCCTTCGACATAGTCGAGCACGGCGACTATTCTTACGATTCCGGCTACAAGGAAGCCGTCCTTCTCCTCCGCCGCAGCCGCCCCGATGTCATCGTCTGCGCCAACGACCTGATGGCGATCGGCGTCAAAGACGCGGCCTCGCTCCTCAATATTCGCGTGCCCGAAGACCTTGCTATCGTCGGTCACGACGGGGTGGCGCTCGCCAATTGGGAAGCGCATTCTATCACGACGATCATGCCGCTGGAGGGCATGGTCAGCGCCGCTCTTGCCGAGATCATAGACAGAGACCCATCGGCTCCCGCGGTGCAGCGGGTCGTCGACTGCGTTGTTCGTTGGGCGCGATCCACGCCGGAGCTGCCGCGGTAGTTACGGTGACGGCGCCGGGCTTTGGCAGCGGGCGCCAGCGCGTGGGAATTGCCCGATATTCATAGTGTTTGGCGGGTGAATCCAGTCCTGCGGCTTACCGCTTGCGGAAGCAGAAGCAATGTGGTTAGCTAGATATTGCATACGAATGCAAAATAGTTGTGCATACGTATGCGTTGGGAACGCGGTAGAGCTGGAAGCGGCCGCCGTATGATGCAGGGGTACGCGGGTGCCCAAAGCCAGGAGAACGAAAAATGAAGCCCATCCTTATGCTTGCCGTCTCGACGATTGCCTTGGCCCTGGGGGCGGGCGCTGCCTATGCGGAATGCGGTATAGAAGCTGGTTCCGTGCGCATTCTGAGCAATGATTTCGAAGCTCTTCGCGCCATCAACGCGGCCGCGCAAGAATGTGCCTCCGGCACTGTGACGGTGACTGCCAATGCCACCACCGAACACAAGAACCTGCAGGTTCCGGCGCTGAGCATCAATCCTGCCGAATACACCGTTGCCGTTGTCGCCAACAATTCGATTGTCCCGCTGCTCAATGACGACCTGATCCGCCCGCTCGACGATCTGATCGCTCAATATGGCCAGGCCCTGCAGCCGAGCCAGCTCGTCAAGATTGACGGCAACACTATGGCTATTGCCTTCATGGGCAATGGTCAGCACCTGTTCTATCGCAAGGATATTTTGGAAGAGGCCGGTATTGAGCCGCCAAAGTCCTACGATGACATCCTGGCCGCCGCTCAGATCATTAGGGACAAGGGACTGCTCGAGCATCCGCTCGGCGCGTCGGTGAAGCCGGGCTGGGATCTCGCCGCAGAGTTCGTGAATGACTATCTCGGCACGGGTGCCGAATTCTTCGCGCCCGGTTCGGCGGAACTCGCCATCGACAATCCTGAAGGCCGCAAGGTTCTCGAAGTCATGCGTGCCATGACCGCCTTTATGGATCCGGACTACCTGACCTATAGTGCGGACGAACTGATCAAGGAATATGAAGCCGGCAACATCGCCATCATGGTCGCCTGGGGATCCCTGGCCGGCGCCGTGCTCGACGATCAAGGCGCTGCCGAGGGTGTCGTCGAGAACACGGTGCTTACAGCGGCTCCAACCATCAATGGCGGTACCATTCCGGCCGCCGCATTGTGGTGGGATGGTTTTACCATCGCCAAGAACATCACCGACGAAGACGCTGCAGCCTCCTTCCAGGCGATGGTGCATGGCATCAGCCCGGACATGATGAACGCCAACAAGGAAGCTGCGACCTGGTTGATCCAGGGCTATGAGCCTGGTCCCGCCGCCATCGGCGTCGTTGACAATGCCAATGGCGGCGCCCGTCCTTACCCGATGCAGCCCTATATGGGGCTCCTTCACACGGCGCTCTCGACCGAACTGGCCGAATTCATCGCTGGATCGGAAGACGCCGAGCAGGCGCTGGCCGACGTCAAGGCAGCCTACGATACCGCTGCGAAGGAAGCCGGCTTCCTCCAATAGGTCCTCTTCGGACGATATCAGGCTTCTCCCTTTCGCAGGGAGAAGCATTCGGACCGGTTGCGGCTTCGGCGCCGGTCTTGTCCGCAATACGGGGCTTTGCATTGGCATCGATCTGCCGAATGCTAGCACCCGTCGCGCGGCGCATCAGAGGTGGCAGGCATGCCGAACAAGACCTTCTTTGCTTTCATCCTGCCATCGCTTATCGCCATGGTGTTGTTTATCGCCCTGCCGATCGTGTCTGTGGTCGTGCAATCTTTGTATGTCGCGCACGAGCGCGTCATGGTGCAGGTGGAAAATTGCCAGCCCTTCGGCGGATGCTCCACCGAGCTGCGCGTCGACGCCGCAGCAACTGCCGAACTGCAGCGCGAGCAACCCCTTGGGCGCTTCAATGGCCTTGGCACCTATTTCAATCGTGCGCACCTGGCGACGGACGAACTCGGCGCTATCCTTTCGAGCGATCGCAGCTTTGACCAGAAGGTCGCACAGATATTCAATCTGCCCTTCTACAAGGCGCTGATTTTCACGCTGGTCTACTGCTTCGTGGTGACGCCGCTCGCCATGGCGCTGGGTTTCGCCATTGCGCTCGCTGTCAATGCTCTGCCCAAGGTCACCAAGGGGCCGATCATATTCTTCTCGCTGCTACCCATGATCATCACGCCGCTGATCGGTTCGCTGATCCTTTACTGGATGTTGAGCCCCAATGGCATTCTGGGCGCCACGATCCAGCACATCTTCAACGATCCAACGCTCTCATTGCGCGCCTCGCCGGTGCTTACCTGGACCGCGCTGCTGGTCTATGGCGTCTGGACCAATGGCCCGTTTTCTTTTGTCGTCTTCTATGCCGGCCTGCAGACGGTGCCGGCCGATACGCTGGAATCGGCCATGATCGACGGCGCCTCGCGCTGGGAGCGCATTCGCTACGTCATCATCCCGCATCTGGCGCCGCTCGCGACCTTTGTGGCGCTTGTCCAGTTGATGGATAATTTCCGCGTCTTCGAACCCATTGTCGGCTTCTCCGCCGAGGCCAATGCCACCTCGCTCAGCTACCTGATCTACAATGATCTTTCCGGCGATGCGCAGCAGTTCGGATCGGCCGGTGCCACTTCGGTGATCACCATTATCGGTGTCGTAATCCTCCTCATGCCGGTGCTGATCCGCACCTGGCGCGAATTCAAACTCAAGGCGGTGTGATCATGTCGGATGCTGTTGCACAAAAGCGCCCACTTGCCCTCAATGCCATCATCTATGGCTTCATCGTTTTGTGGGTAATCCTCGCTGCGGTTCCCTTCTTTTGGACGGTGTGGGGCTCATTCAAAGTCGAAGCGGACTTTTTCTCTCGCGAAAGCTGGTGGAACGCCATTTTTGGTACCAGTACCACCCGTCAGACTGGCAACGCCTTTACCGGCGCGGGCTACTATGGCGCTTGGGTTTTGCGCGATTTCTGGCGAGCTGCCGGCAATACCATCATCGTCACCGTCTGCGTCACCGTCATCTCGCTGACCCTCGGCACGCTCGGCGGCTATGCTCTGGCACGTTCGGGGCGCAACTACGCCTTCTGGATTTTGATCGCGGCCTTGGTCTTCCGGGCCATGCCGCACATCACGCTGGTTTCTGGCTATCTACTGCCGTTCTTCCAGCTCAATATCTGGGGGGTGTTGCCGACCTCGATCATCGTTCTCGTAGCGATCAACCAGCCCTTCACCCTGTGGATGCTGCACTCTTTCTTTCTCTCGATCCCCAAGGATCTCGATGAAAGCGCCATGGTTGATGGCTGTACCCGTTTCCAGGCTTTCCGCCTTGTCATCATGCCGGTGATGTGGCCCGGCGTCGTGACCACCGGGCTCTTCAGTTTCCTCCTCGGCTACAATGACTTTGCGGTGACCGCGATGCTTCTCAGTGCGGAGAACCAGACCATGGTGCCGAAAATCTCGAGCTTTCTCGGCTCGATCCAGGAAACCGGCAATGTCATGTATGCCGTGGCTGCCGTGGTTTCGGCCACAGTGCCGCTCTTCATCCTTGTTCTCTTCTTCCAACGCCAGATCGTCAGCGGCCTGACCGCCGGCGCAGTGAAAGGCTGATCCCGATGGCCCAGATCCGTCTCAAGAACGTCTCCAAGCGCTGGAACAATTTTGTCGGCGTCGACAATTTCAACCTCGACATCGCAGACCAGGAATTTTTGGTCCTGCTCGGCCCGTCAGGCTGTGGCAAGACCACGACCATGCGCATGATCGCTGGACTCGAAGAAATCACCGAGGGTGAAATCTGGATCGGCGATCGGCTGGTCAACAAGCTCGAGCCCAAGGACCGGGACATCTCCATGGTGTTCCAGAGCTATGGGCTTTATCCGAACATGACGGTCTACGAGAACATCCGCTTTCCCTTGAAAGTGCGAAAAGTGCCGCAG
Organism: Devosia riboflavina; assembly: GCF_000743575.1. GTDB lineage: Bacteria > Pseudomonadota > Alphaproteobacteria > Rhizobiales > Devosiaceae > Devosia > Devosia riboflavina. Next base: position 157,122 of record NZ_JQGC01000007.1, read on the forward strand.
GAGCAGCACCATGAGCGTGTCATGGCAGCCAGCAAGATGGTCGAACTCGACGATTTCCTGCAGCGTCGTCCTGCCGCCCTGTCGGGTGGTCAGCGTCAGCGCGTCGCCCTTGCCCGCGCCATTGTACGCGAACCCAATGCTTTCCTCATGGACGAGCCGCTGTCGAACCTCGACGCGAAACTGCGCGTTTCGACGCGCGCCCAGATCAAGAACCTGCATCACACACTCAAGCGCACCACCATCTATGTGACGCATGACCAGATCGAAGCCATGACGCTGGCCGATCGTGTCGTCGTCATGAGCAAGGGGCTGGTGCAGCAGGTCGGCACGCCGATGGAAATCTACGACCGGCCGGCCAATACGTTTGTTGCGAGCTTCATCGGCTCACCGGCGATGAATCTGATCAAGGGTTCGATCGAGGGTGGAGTCTTCACCAGCGAAGGCATTCGCATCGAGGGGCTGACCTTGGCGGCGAAGGGCCCGGTGACGCTTGGTTTCCGGGCCGAAGATGCCAGCCTTGCGCAAGCGAGTGGGCAGATCGAAGCGCCGATCTATACGGTGGAGCTGCTGGGTGACGCGACCATGCTGTCCATGCGTGTGGCAGGAGAACTCGTCTCGATCAAGGTCAACAAGGATTATCGCGCCGAGATTGGGGAATTGGCGCGCGTCGCCATTCCTGCCTCTGCCTGCCATCTCTTTGATCATTCGACCGGTGCACGGATCGCCTGACCATGTCCAGCAACGACACGTCCGAGCGGCTTGCCTATTTCCAGGATCGGGTCGTCGCAGCCGGGCTCAAGCTTTACGAAAGCGAGGTCGAGGGACTGTTTGGCCTCGCCGCCTGGATGAGCGATGGTCTGACGGAGATGGCCGGCGCCGGGTCGGATGAGGACATCCTCGATCTCGACATCGCCGAGCTCGGCCGCCGCCTGCGCGACGGACGTCTATCCTCTTTGGGGCTGGTAGAGAGGACTTTGCGGCGGATAGCCGAGTGCGATCCTGCCTATCTGGCATTTTATGCCGTGGCCACCGATCAGGCTCTTGCGAACGCGACCAAGGCGGATGCCGAACTGGGCGCAGGGCATGACCGCGGGCCGTTGCATGGTATTCCTGTCGGCATCAAGGACATGATCGATGTTGCGGGTCTCGCGACCACAGCCAATGCACCTGGGCGCCGCGATGCGCTGGCGGTCGAAGACGCTGAGGTGGTCAAGCGTCTCCGCGAAGGCGGCGCTGTGATCATTGGCAAGCTCGCGACCTATGAATGGGGCACGGTCGGCCCAGACAAGCGCGGCCTGTTTCCACCGGCGCGTAATCCCTGGAGCCTGGAACACATCACTGGTGGCTCGTCCTCAGGCTGTGCCGTGGCGGTTGCGGGAGGGCTTTTGCGCACCAGTATTGGCTCGGATACGGGCGGCTCCGTACGCGGACCGGCTTTCTACTGCGGCGTTGTCGGATTCAAGCCGACTACTGGCTCTGTCTCCAAGCACGGCGCCCTGACCATGTCCCCGAGCATGGACCATATAGGCCCGATGAGCCGCACCGTTGCCGAGGCGGCGGTAACGTTTGATGTGATTGCCGGCAGGAGCGGGGAGGAGGCGGCAACTCGGCTCCTTGGCCGGCCTGTTGCAGGTTTGAAGATTGGCTATGCGCGGAACTGGTTCGCTTGTGATCATCAGGTCATGCCGGCGGTGGTTGTTGCGGTGGACGCAGCTGTCTCGCTTCTGAGCCAGCTCGGTGCAGAGGTCACCGAGATCGAGCTGCCGGACTATCCGTCGCTGGAAGTCGCGGCGGCAGCGATCCTCCATAAGGAAAGCTTTGATTTCCACGCGGACGCTTTGCGCAATCATCCCGAGGCCTATGGTCGTCGCGCCTTTCTCAGCCTTGCTGCCGGCTTTGCCGTCACCGATGCGGAACTGGCAACGGCGCGGCAGATCGGCAGCGATTTCACCCGGGCGGTCAACCGTCTATTGACGGGATCTGATGTCATAGTCACGGTCGGCGCCTTGACCACAGCCCTCGAAGTCGCGCGGTTTGAAAAGGAAGCCGTGTGGACGCCGATGCGCACCATCGGATTCAACATCTCCGGCCATCCGGTTCTAGCCATGCCAGTGGGTTTTCACGAAGGCCTGCCGATCGGTATGCAGATCGTCGGGCGGCACGATGATGAGGCCCGGGTTGTTCAGGTCGGTCATGCCTTTGAACAGGCGAGTGATTTCAGCCTGCAGCGTCCGCCGAAACCCTAGTCCACCAAGAAATGTGATGATTGGCATCACATTTGTTGCAATCATGCATTCGTATGCATAAAGTCTGATTGAACCATAAGGAGCTTCCGATGCCGATCTGGCTGAAGCGAGGTAAGGCGGTTGATGAGCGGGCGGAGGCTGATCGTCAGGTTCGCTCGACGGTCGAGGGGATTCTGGCCGATATCGAAAAGCGCGGTGACGCAGCGGTGCGGGACCTGTCGCAGAAGTTCGACAAGTGGGAGCGGCCGGATTTCCGGCTGAGCCAGCAGGAGATCGACGATTGCATCGCGCAATTGACCGATCAGGATCTCGATGACATCGCCTTTGCCCAGACCCAGGTGCGCAACTTCGCCCAGAAGCAGAAGGACACGATGCTCGAACTCAGCGTCGAGACCCTGCCGGGGGTCACGCTGGGCCACAAGCATGTGCCGATCAATGCGGTGGGCTGCTATGTGCCGGGCGGCAAGTATCCGCTGCTGGCCTCGGCCCATATGTCGGTTCTTACGGCCAAGGTGGCCGGTTGCCCGCGCGTCATCACCTGCGCGCCGCCCTTCCATGGCAAGCCGGCCCCGGCGATTGTCGCGGCCCAGGCCATGGCCGGTGCCGATGAGATCTATGTGCTCGGCGGCATCCAGGCGATCGGCGCCATGGCCATCGGCACGGAAAGCATTTCGCCGGTGGACATGCTGGTTGGCCCGGGCAATGCCTTTGTGGCCGAAGCCAAGCGCCAGCTTTATGGTCGCGTCGGCATCGACCTCTTTGCCGGCCCGACCGAGACGCTGGTGATCGCCGACGAGACGGTCGACGGGGAACTCTGCGCCACCGATCTTCTCGGCCAGGCCGAGCATGGTCCCACGAGCCCGGCGATCCTGCTCACCAATTCGGAGAAGCTGGCACGCGACACCATGGCGGAGATCGAACGCATTCTCGCCATTCTGCCGACGGCCGACATGGCACGCAAATCCTGGGAGGACTTTGGTGAAGTCATCGTCTGCGAGAGCTATGAAGAGATGCTGGCCGAAGCCGACCGCATCGCTTCGGAACATGTGCAGGTGATGACCGATCGCGATCTGTGGTTCCGGGACAATATGACCAATTTTGGTGCCCTGTTCCTGGGGCCGCGGACCAATGTGGCCTATGGCGACAAGGTGATCGGCACCAATCACACCCTGCCCACCATGAAGGCGGCGCGCTATACCGGCGGCCTCTGGGTCGGAAAGTTCCTCAAGACCTGCACCTGGCAAACGGTGACGACCGATGAGGCCTCGGCCCGGATCGGCGCCTATGGCTCGCGCCTCTCGATGCTGGAAGGCTTTGTCGGCCATGCCGAACAGGCCAATATCCGCGTGCGCCGCTATGGCGGCCGCAATGTGCCCTATGGTACCGCTGCCGCACCGACAGCAGAGGCCGCCAAGGAATGACGCTTCCCCGCACGCCCAGTTTTCGTCTCGATGGCAAGCGCGCCCTGGTGACCGGTGGCACGCGGGGCATCGGGCTGGGCGCGTCGGTGGCTCTGGCCGAAGCGGGGGCGCATGTGACCGTGGCGGCCCGCACCGCCGGTGATGTCGAAAAGGTCGTCAATGCCATGGCCGATATTGGCCTCATGGCTGAGGGCGTCGCCATCGACATCACCGACTTTGCCGCCATCCGCGCCTTTATCGAAGAGAGCGAGCCCTTCCATGTGCTGGTCAACTCGGCCGGCACGGCCCGGCACAGTGCCATTGCCGGGATCACCGAGCCCGACTATCAGGCGGTGATGCAGCTCAATCTCGCCGCGACGGTTTTCGTATCCCAGGCGGTTGTCGGAAAGCTGCAGCAGGCGGGGCAGGGCGGCTCGATCATCAATGTCTCCTCGCAGATGGGTCATGTCGGTGGTCCCAACCGCGCCATTTATGCGGCGAGCAAACATGCTGTTGAAGGTCTCAGCAAGGCCATGGCCATCGAGCTGGGGGCCAGCAATATTCGGGTCAACACGGTGTGCCCGACCTTTATCGAGACCGAGCTGACGGCCGGCAATCTCAGCGATCCCGACTTCCGATCCTGGGTTCTGTCCAAGATCAAGCTGGGGCGCCTGGGCCGGGTGGAGGACATTATGGGGCCGGTGGTTTTCCTGGCCTCGGACGCGGCGGCGCTGATCACCGGCACGGCGCTCTTGGTGGATGGCGGATGGACAGCGGAGTAAAAAAGCCGGGGGTGACCTCATCGGAAGTGGCGCGCCGCGCCGGCGTGTCGCAATCGGCTGTCTCCCGCACTTTTACCCCCGGTGCCTCCATTGCCCCAAAGACCCGGGCCAAGGTCCTGGCTGCGGCCAAGGAACTGGGCTATCGGCCCAATGCCATTGCCCGCTCGCTGATCACCAATCGCTCGCGCATCATTGCCGTGGTGATGGCGTATCTGGAAAACCTCTTCTATCCCGATGTGCTCGAAGAGCTGGGCCGGCTTCTTGCCAAGGAAGACTATCGCCTCTTGCTGTTCACCGGTTTTATGGATCGGGACAGCGACCCGGTCTTTGACCAGCTCATGCAATATCGTGTCGATGGCATTGTGCTGGCGTCGACCTCGCTGTCCTCGGAACTCTCCGAGGAATGTGCCGCCGCCGGCATTCCGGTGGTGCTGTTCAACCGCACCACCGAGCGCGATGCGGTCTCGAGCGTGACGACGCGCAATCGCGAGGGTGGGCGCCGCGTTGCCGAGTTCCTGATTGCCGGTGGGCACAAGCGGTTCGGCTATATCTCGGGTCTTGAAAGCTCCTCGACCAATCGCGATCGTTTTGGCGGCTACCAGGAGGCTCTCGCTGCGGCCGGGCATACCGATATCATCATCGAGGTCGGCAATTACGATCGCGCCGAAGCCGAAACGGCGGCGCGCAAAATGCTGAAGCGTCCCGATCGTCCCGATGCCATCTTCGTGGCCAATGACCATATGGCCGTTGCGGTGATGGACATCGCGCGGCACGAACTGGGCCTCTCCATTCCCGAGGACCTTTCCATTGTCGGCTATGACGATGTGGGTCCCGCCCGCTGGACCTCCTATGGCATCACCTCGATGAGCCAGCCGCTCAAGCGCATGGTGGAGGCCACCGTCGCCATCCTAATGGATCAGATCGCCAGCGGCGAGATCGAAGCCGAGCACCGCATCCTCAATGGCGAACTCGTCGTCAGGACCTCCGCAAGAATGCCCAAGGCCGGTGTGGTCGAGGTCGACGGACGACGTATCTACAAACCCGCAAAGAGCTGATCCGCATGTCCCTCAAGACACGCTTCCGCCCTCTTTGCGATCCATATTGCATACGAATGCAAAAATGCTATGCTGCCACTGGAAAGAGGATGTCATCATGACCCAGAGCAAGACTTGGACTCAGTCCGAAATGGAAAAGCGCATGGTGCGCTATGCCGATCTGAAGGGGTTGCGCAACGCGTTCATCGACGCGCGGACGCCGGGCTCGGACCGCAAGGAAAACTTCACCATTATCGGGCCGGGTGTGAGTGAGAATCCGGCCCAGGTCGTGCACATTCCGGAAGCCCATGGTTTCAATTTTGGCGCTGCCCGCCAGCCCTTTGGTTGCACCAATTCCCAGCACTCGCACCTGACCGCGGAAACCTTCCTCGTACACTCGGGCAAATGGCGCTTCGTCTTTGGGGCCAACAAGGACGAGGGCTATCTCGACGTTGAACCGGGCGATGTGGCGACCGTACCGACCCACATGTTCCGCGGCTTTGAAAAGCGCGATGAAGGCACGGGATTCCTCGCCGTCGTGCTCGGTCATGACGATCCGGGCAAGGTGGTATGGGCGCCGAGCGTCTTCAAAATGGCCGAGGATTTTGGCCTGAAACTGCTCAAGGGCGGCAAGCTGATCGATACGACGCTGGGCGAAAAGGTGCCGGAAGGCGCTGAACTCGAGCAGCCGCCGAACGCTGAAAAGCTCAAGGAATTGGCAACCCCGCCGATGTCCGAATTGGCGAAATATGCCATCAAGGCCGCGGATATCAAGGGCGACCCGAATTCGCCGCTTGCCGGTGAAGGCGTTGAAGAAGCTGGCGTTATCGGCGATGTCGACGGCCAGGACGGCATTAAGGCCGGGCCGATCGTCGGCCACTGGAAACACGATTTTACGCTGCGCCGCTTCAAGCTCGAAACCGGTGCTGTCATTCCCGTTCATGCCCGTTCCGAGCAAGAAGTGCTCTTCGTGCAGTCTGGTACACTGGAATTCAACTGGGATGGCGGCTCGCTCATCCTTGGCGCTGGCGACACGCTGACCGTGCCGGTTGGCCTGATGCATGGCTTCCGTAATCCGGCTTCGGCCGATGCGATCGTCTTCGTTATCCGTGGTGCCGCCTCGCCGGCCGCCCCGCAGTTCGCAACGGCTCAGGCTGCGGAGTAAACCAATGGCACACAAGATACTCACCACTCACGTTGGCTCGCTGCCGCGCAGCAAACAGGTGACCGATCTTGTGTTCGCCAAGGAGGCCGGCGTCCCGATTGAGGAGGCCGGCTTCAAGGAGATCATTTCGGCGGCGGTGAACGACATCGTCGCCAAACAGAAGGCGGCGGGCATCGACCTGCCGTCCGATGGCGAAATGAGCAAGATCTCCTACGCCACCTATATCAAGGATCGGCTGACGGGCTTTGACGGCGACTCCTCCCGCCGCCCGCCGGCCGATCTTGAACTCTTTCCGAATTTCCTGAAGCGCCAGGCTTCCTCGGGCGGGACGCCGACCTATCGGCGGCCCAAATGTGTCAGCGAGATCAAGGTAAAGAGCCTTGAGCCGCTGCAGGATGATGTCGATACCTTCCAGGCGGCCTTGAGCGCAAATGGTTATACCAAGGGGTTCATGAATTCGGCGACGCCGGGGGTTATCGCACTCTTTCAGCCCAATGAATTCTATAGGACCCAGGACGACTATCTCGAGGCCGTCGCCGAGGGCATGCGCGTCGAATATGAAGGCATTGTCGAAGCCGGATTCATCCTGCAGCTCGACGCCCCCGACCTCGGGCTTGGTCGGCACATGATGTACAAGGACCTCGACGATGCCGGCTTCGTCACTGCCGCTGAAAAGCATATCGAGGTAATGAACCACGCCCTGCGCAATGTACCAGGCGATAAGGTGCGCATGCATGTGTGTTGGGGCAACTATGAAGGGCCGCATATCTGCGATATTGCGCTCAAGAAAATCCTGCCGAGCCTGCTCAAGGCCAAGCCGCGATCGCTTCTCTTTGAAGGCGCGAACCCGCGCCACGCGCATGAATGGGTCGATTGGAAAAATATCGATCTGCCAGATGACTACGTGCTGATCCCCGGCGTCATCGACTCCACATCCAACTTCGTGGAGCACCCCGAGTTGATCGCGCAGCGGCTCAAGAATTTCACTGATATCGTCGGCGTCGATCGCGTCATCGCCGGCACTGATTGCGGCTTTTCCACATTTGCCGGATTTGGTGCCGTAGACCCCGATATCGTCTGGGCAAAATTGAAGGCGCTCAGCGATGGCGCCGAGATCGCCAGCAAGGCGGCTTGAGGAGTTTTCAAATGGCAAAGATATCGTCCGACGCCCTTTCGGCCCTGCGCAAAGCCGACACACCGACCGTATGCAACGCGCTGGAGCATGTCATGGGCGGACGCACCGCCGAGGGCTTTACCAAGCATCCGGTAGTCTGTGCTGATCCCAGCCTACCCCCGGTGGTAGGCTTTGCGCGTACGGCCAAAATCCGCGCCTCTTCGCCGGCCCAGAAGCCGGCGGTCGAGGTGCGGGCCCTCCGCATGCAGTATTATGAATATGTCTCGGCGGGCGAGGGGCCGACCGTTGCGGTCATCGAAGACGCTGATTGGCCCCATGTCATCGGTGGCTTCTGGGGGGAAATGCAGGTGGCTCAGCACAAGGGGCTGGGCGTTGCTGGCACCGTCACCAATGGCGTGCTGCGCGATCTCGGTATGCTCGATGAGGGCTATCAGGTGATCGCCGGCGCCGTCGGACCAAGCCACGCTTTCGTGCATGTGACGGAGCTTGATTGCCCCGTCACTATCTTCGGCATGACCGTACGGCCAGATGATCTGATCCATGCCGATCGTCATGGCGCTGTGGTCGTTCCTGCCGAGCACATCGAGCGCATGCCCTGGGCAATCGATGTCGTAATGCGCAAGGAAGTGCCGATCCTTTCGGCGGCGCGGGCTCCAGGTTTCAATATCGAAAAGCTACGCGCCGCTTGGCTCGAGGCCGACAAGATCAGCTAATGCCGCCTCGCCCGGCATCGAAATAGGTGCCGGTTTCGAGGTCATCGAGCAGGCTCGGGCCTTTTGGCTGCCAATCCAGCGTCGCCCGGGTCAAGGCGCTATCGGCCGGGATATCGAGTTGGGCGAAATTGCCGATCCAGCCGAAATGCTCGCTGGCTTCTTCGCGCGTTACAGAGACGACAGGCACACCGAGCTTGTGGCCGATCATGCCTGCAATGTCCTTGAAGGCAATGCCTTGCTCCGCAACGGGGTGATACCGGGTCTGATCGGCTTCAGTTTCCAGGATTTTCCGGTAAACCCTTGCAGCATCGGCGACGTGTACCGCGGGCCAGCGGTTCTGACCTGACGCGACATAACCTGCCGAGCCCTTGGCTCGCGCTATATCGATCAGCGTCGGCACAAAACCGTGATCGCCATGACCATGGACGGTCGGCGGCAGGCGGACAAGACCGACAGCGACGCCGCGATCGGCAAAAGCCATGGCACTGGCTTCGGAAAGACGGCCATGGCCTGAGATATTGGGCAGGTCGTTTTCGTCGAGCACTTTGCCCGGCGTCAGGAGACCAATGCCCGAGGTGACGATCAGCTTTTTGCCTGTGCCGACAAGCGCTTCGCCCAGGGTAGCGATGGCCATTGCGTCGGTTTGAGCAGCAGTGCTGAAATTGGAAAAATCGTGGATGAAAGCCAGGTGCATGACGGCATCGGCGTTCCTTGCACCAGCGACAAGGCTCTCGAGGTCCGTGAGCGAGCCAACATGGGGCGTGGCGCCTTTCTGACTTAGCGATGCCTGAGCCTCGGGTGAACGGGCGAGGCCGATGATCTCGTGGCCATGGGCTCTCAGCTCGGAAACCACAGCGGAGCCAACAAATCCGGTGGCGCCGGTTACAAATACGCGCATGGTGTATCCCTATCTTTGCGTGATAGCAGCAGACCTATTGCGCAGCGGTCCGGCGAAAAAGCCGGGACGTTATAATGGTATGGCGACTAACAGGCTCGGCATGGATAACCCTCTCGGCATTTTTCTGCGCGAAAGACGAGCCCGGCTTGATCCGGCGGCTTTCGGTCTGCCGCTCGAGCGGCGCCGCACGCCGGGGTTGCGGCGCGAGGAAGTTGCACAGCTCGCTCATGTGAGCGCCACCTGGTACACTTGGCTCGAACAGGGCAGGGGCGGCGCGCCATCGGCCGATGTGCTCGATCGTCTCGCGCGCGCACTGGCGCTCAATGACGAGGAGCGCGAACATCTCTATCTCCTCGCCCAGCAGCGGCCTCCCAAGATAGAGCGGACGGATCAGTCTGGCGTGACACCGCAGTTGCAACGCGTGCTTGATGCCTTTGGCGAGAGTCCGGCGATCGTCAAGACGCCGGAATGGACGGTGCTGGCCTGGAACCACGCCGCCAGTGTCGTGCTGACGGATTACAGTCAGGTGCCGCCGGAAGGCCGCAACCTCCTGCGCAATCTTTTCAAATATGGACGACGCGGTCACCTGATCGACTGGGAGCTGGTGGCCCGTTCGGTTGTGGGCACTGTGCGCCGCGACCTCTTGCGGGCCGGTATGTCGCCGGAAACAGAAGCGCTGATCGAGGAACTGAACCGCGACAGCGCGGAATTTCGCGAGATGTGGGCGGCCGGCGATGTGCTGGCGCATGGCGAAGGCATCAAGCGGCTGCGCACGGTTGCGGCAGGCGATCTGTCGCTGGAATTTTCCACCTTTGCTGTGGATGGGCATCCGGATCTTGGGCTCGTCGTGTTCAATCCCGCCAGTGAGGAAGACCGGACCAAGGTGCGAGCGCTAATGGCGACGAAATGAAAAGGCCGGCGTTTCCGCCGGCCTTTTTGCCTAGTTTGCCTTAGCCTGCATGCGATCGAGGCGCAGTTGGGCGGCGCGGCGGTGGCCTTCGAGGCCTTCGCTGGCGGATTGGCGGGCGGCAGGTGGGGCGACCTGCTTGACGCCTTCTTCGTCGAGCCACTGGTGAGTGGCGATTTTCACATAGGCACCCACCCAGAGGCCGCCGGTATAGGCGCCTGCGCCCATGGTGGGGAGGGTGTGGTTGGTGCCCGAGCACTTGTCGGAATAGACGACGCTGGCGAGTTCGCCAATGAACAAGCTGCCGTAATTCCTCAGCTTTTTGGCGAAGGCCTGGGCGTCCGCGGTATGGACCTGCAGGTGTTCTGCGGCGATCAGGTCGGAATAGGCGATCATTGCGGCTTCGTCCTCGCAGACGGTGATTTCGCCATAGTTGATCCAGGCTTCGCGGGCGGTATTGGCCGTGGAGAGCGTCTGGAGCTGGGCTTCGACTTCCTTGAGCACGGCTTCGGCCAAGGCCTTGTCGGTGGTGATGAGGCCGACGCGGGTGCGGATGTCGTGTTCGGCCTGGGCGAGGAGGTCCGTCGCGATCATTTCAGCATCGCCGGTCTTGTCGGCGACGACGAAAATCTCTGATGGGCCAGCGAGTTGGTCGATGCCGACGGGGCCGAAGACCTGACGCTTGGCTTCGTTGACGAAAGCATTGCCGGGGCCGACGATCTTGTTGACGGCCGGAACGGTCTCGGTGCCATAGGCCATGGCGGCGATAGCCTGGGCGCCACCGATACGGAAAATCCTATCCGCGCCAGAAAGATGGCAGCCGGCGATCATGGCCTTGTGGGCATTGGGCGGAAGGCAGGCGATGACTTCGTCGACGCCGGCAACCTTGGCCGGCACGATTGTCATGATCGGGGCGGAGAGCAGCGGATAGCGGCCGCCGGGAACATAGCAGCCGACGCGGTGGATGGGGATGACGCGGTGGCCCATGTGGACACCCGGCAAGGTTTCCACCTCGAGCGGCAGGATGGTAGCGAGCTGCGCCTGGGCAAATTTGCGAACATTTTCAATAGCAAATTCGGTATCTCGGCGCGTTTGCGGATCGAGTTCGGCAAGTGCGGCTTCTCGTTCGGCCGGGGTGACCTCGAAGACGTCGATGTCGGACTTGTCGAACTTGGCCGAATATTCCCGTACCGCCTTGTCGCCATTGGCGCGGACATTGGCGATGATCTCGGCGACCAGGGTTTCGACCGGCGCATTGTCGCTGATCGAGGAGCGCTCGGGCGCCTTCACATAGGTGACGCCGGGGAAGGGGGAATTGGTCATTGCATCGGTCTCCGAAACGATAGCGGGGGACGGCAATGCGTTAGCAGACTGCTAACATCTGGCGTCTCCTTTGGGCTGAGAATGTTCTTGCATACGTATTCAAAATTTGCCAGAGTTTTTTGGTGAGGAGCGCTTCGATCTTTCGTCGAAGCCCAGCCCGTGACCGATAGCGATGAATAGTCAGGCCCATTCCGATCCGGAGCGAAAAATGGCGGGTGCGCGTGCCGTGCCGCTGCTCCTCTTGCCGGGCACGGTGTGTGACGAGCGGCTGTTTGCGCCTCTGCTGGCCGAACTTGATCACCACGATATCCGCGTGCTGCCGATGACCGGCGCGACGACGACACCGGAGCTTGCGGCAAGGCTTTTGGAGATGGCGCCGGAGCGGTTCGCGCTGCTCGGTTTTTCGCTTGGCGGTATCGTGGCGCTCGAAATGGCGGCACAGGCGCCGGAGCGGATCGAGCGTCTGGCGCTGCTCGACACGACGGCCGCACCTGATCCCGAGGCCAACGCCGGAACGCGTCGCGCCGCTGCCGAAAAGGCGCGGGGCGAGGGGATGGATGGATATATTCTCGATAGCTGGCATAAGCTCGTTTCGCCTGCCAACGCGGGGGACGAAAAGCTACTCGAAGCCATTCTCGCCATGGCGCGTGATGCCGGCGCGGAGGTTTTGGCCGCGCAGTCGGAAGTCGCCATTCACCGTAAGGACAGCAGAAGACGGCTCGGCACTATGGGGATGCCAGTGCTGATCCTTGCGGGTGAAGATGAAAAGATCTGCCGCCTCGAAGGCCATGAAGAGCTCGCCGCCGGCATCGCCGGCGCGCGCTACTTCACCATTCCGAAATCCGGGCATTTCAGCCCGCTTGAAAATCCGGCCGCGGTGGCGCGTCATGTGCGCGACTGGTTGAGCTGGCCTCCCGAAAAATTCTCGAACGAGCCGTCACAGACCCAAGGAGCGGAAATGAGCGACGCAACGAGCAATCCCAAGACCAAGGGCGCTTCGCCCGTCGCCGTGGAAAACGTGCTGCAGGTCGAGCGCCACGACTATCCCGACCTGGCACCGACCAATCGTCCGCGGTCGCAGTCCCTGGCTGGGTTCGATGAGATCTATACCGACATCGTCGACTACATCATTCGCTGCACCCATAAGATCTGGGACGAACGCGATATCGGCCTGATCTACACGCACTACACGCATAACTGCGTGCTCTATGGCACCACCGGCACGATCTATAATCGCGAAGACGTGGTGCGCGACACCATTCAGCGCCTGGTTTCCTTCCCCGAGCGCCGCGGCATGGGCACCCAAGTGATCTGGAACGGCAATGACAAGGATGGTTTTTATACCAGCCATCTCGTGACTGGCTCGGGCCGCCACACTCAATATGGTCATCTCGGCCAGCCGACGGGGCGCCCCTTCGTCAGCCGCACGATTGCCGACTGCATGATTTTTGAGAACAAGATCTATCGCGAATGGGTCGTGGCCGACACCATGGCCATCATTCAGCAGCTTGGTCTCGACCCGCACCACTTTGCCATGAAGACGGCCAAGTCCAAGTTCGATGCGGGACTGATCTCGCTCGACATCGGCGAAAACCGCCGCTTCCTCGGCCAGACGCCGCCGGCGGAAAAGGCCGATACGTCGCTCGCGCATAACGACGTGGAAGCGCAGACGATCGAAATGCTGCACGAGGTCTTCACCAAACGCATGTTCGGCCGTATCGCCCAGGATTATGCGCCGAACGCGCAGTATCATGGGCCGCTGATGAAGGAACTCTATGGCCACGCCGCCATCATCCATCAGCATCTGGGCCTAATTGGCTCCCTGCCGGACGCGAGTTTCGAAGTCCAGCATGTTGCCTCCAATCCCTGCGACGAAGGCGGCACCAAGGTTGCCGTCCGCTGGATCATGGAAGGTCATCACCTGGGCTATGGTATTCTCGGCACGCTGGGCGACCCGACCGGCAAGCGCGTGCAGGTAATGGGCATGAGCCATTATCACTGGAAGAACGGCAAGATTGTCGACGAGTGGAATGTCTATGACGAGTTGAGCCTGCTGGTGCAGGTGAAGCTCGGCCAGTTGGCAGCTGAAGTAGGCTTGGCGCAATAGGCGCTGGTTGCTGAATTGACAGGGGCCGGTGCGTTGCGCCGGCCCTTTTACTTGCGCGGAAGGAATGGTCCCGGATCGGGCCTATTCAAGACGCCCGCCACCCTTTGCTCTTGCTGACGGCGGCCGCAAACCGGGCCCTGTTCTGGGACCAATCGCCTTCCGGCGTGATTTCCGTTCTCTGGCCCAGGTCGACATCGAGCGCGCCACCCGCTGCCAATTGCGCGAGGCCGACGCAGGTGAGTTCGGTAACGGTGTGGGTCACGATAGTGCGCCCGGTGGCATTGGCCAGCACCTGGCGGAAATAGCGGCTCTGGGACAGGCCCCCATCGACGGAGAATTTTGGGCCAAGAGGCGTTTCCGCATCGAGCGCGGCGACCACATCGGCGGTGAGAAAGGCAATACCTTCCAAGAGTGCCTGGCAGAGGTCGCGTTTGTCCGTATCCGCTGTCATGCCAATGAAGAGACTACCGGCGTGTCGGTCCCAATGGGGTGCGGCGAGACCCGATAGGGCGGGTACACAGGCCAAGTTGCGAGAGATTGCGGCTGGACGATCGAATGCCTCTAGTTCGGCGAAATCGGAAAAGAGTCCAAGGCGCTTGGCCCATTCCACCGCAGAGCCTGCATCATAGACGCCGCCATCGACGGCGCGGGTGACCCCATCGGGACCGGACCAGCCTATGGTCGGCAGAATGCCGCGTTCGGGGGCGCGGACGAGATGGTCCGACACGGCCAGAACGAATGCGCCCGTGCCGAAAGTGACCTTTGCATCGCCGGGCAAGCGGCAGCCGTGTCCATAAAGTGCGGCCTGCTGATCCACCATGCTGGCGCGAACAGGGATGCCGTTGATCGAGCCGAAATCGCCCATGGAAGGAACGATGGGGGGCAACGTTTCCAATGGGACGCCGAACACCGCACAAAGCTCGGCGTCCCAGTCCAAGGTTTCAATGTTCATCAGCCCGGTACGCGAGGCGGTGGTGATGTCGGTGACGCAGTGTCCGGCGAGGTTGTGCAGGAAGAAGGCGTCGGTGGTGCCGAGGCGTAGGCGACCGGCATGATGCGCGGCCGCGACCGGCAGACAGTTCTTCAAAAGCCAGGCGAGCTTGGATGCCGAAAAATAGGCGTCGGCGGGAAGCCCCGAAGATGCGAGGACTTTTGCACGTTGCATCTCGCCCCATTCCGCAAGGGCCGGGGCCGTGCGCATGTCCTGCCAGACGATGACGGGGGATAGGGGCTCGCCGGTCAGAGCGTCCCAGGCGAGGCAGCTTTCGCCCTGATTGGCGATGGCTATGGCGTCGACCGTTCCGGCTTCGATGAGGCAGGCCCGGATATGGGCCAGGAGTTCGTTGGGGTTGTGCTCGACCCAGCCTGCCTGCGGATAGAACTGCTGCTGGCGGTGGCGGGCGACGACTTCAGGCATCTTGCCCTCAGCGATCACGAGGGCTCGGGTGGAAGTCGTTCCCTGGTCGATCGCCGCCACTTTCATGCTTGCACCCTCGTTAGCCGTTCAGTCACAATAATTGACTGTTCAGTCATTCGCAAGAATGACCTCGACTGCGGCGTCATCGAGCGCCAGCGCGAGATCAGCATTGGGGGCGGCATTGGTGACGAGACGATGGACCTGGCGCAGCGGGGCGACCGGGAATAGCGCCTGACGGCCCAATTTGCTGTCGTCGGCGAGTACGGTAACGCGGCGGGCCTGGCGGATCATTGCCAGCGCGATCCGGGACTCTTCGACATTGTAGTCGAGCAAGCCCGCAGCGCTGATGGCGCCAACGGTGAGTACGGCGTGCTCGGCGTGAAAGCTGCCGATCTGCTCGACAGCCAGCGGGCCGAGGGTTTCGGAAGCATCATCGCTGAAGGCGCCACCGATGAGATAGATCGAATGGCCATTGCCAGAGCGGCCGAGAATCTGGGCAATCGCCAAGGAATTGGTGATGACAGTCAGGCCATGGCGGCGAGAGATTTCTTCGGCGAAGGCGATCGTCGTCGTGCCGGTGTCGACAAAGAGCGTGTCCCCAGGCTGAAACAATTCCCCGGCCCGGCGGGCGATGGCGCGCTTTTCGGCGGCGCGTTCGGTGAGGCGGGCGGCAAAAGCACCTTCGCCTTGCGGATCGGGCAGAATGGCGCCGCCATGGATTTTTCTGACCAGTCCCCGGTCAGCCAATTCGTTAAGGTCGCGGCGAATGGTTTCGCGCGAGATGTCGAGCGTGTCGGCCAGTTCGTCGACGCTGACCTTTTGGTTGAGGCGCACGGCATCCAGAATTTTCTCGCGTCTTTCGTCCGGCCGCATATCAACTCCAATTGACAGTTCGGTCAAAAGAAACTACCGAATAGTCATTCAAATGTGGAATTGAACGTGCCAGAGCTCGCTGTGAAAAGCAATTGCTACGATGTCGCCATTGTTGGCGGCGGCGTGGTCGGCTGCGCGGTGGCGCGGCGGCTGACGCTTGATGGTGCCCGCGTGGTGCTGATCGAAAAGGGCGCTGATATTCTTTCTGGCGCGAGCAAGGCCAATAGTGCGCTGCTGCATACTGGCTTTGATGCGCCGGCGGGTTCGCTTGAACTCCAGTGCATGCAGGCGGGCTATGCCGAATATCTAGCCATACGGGCGGAGCTGAATCTGCCGTTGCTCGAAACCGGCGGTATGGTGATCGCCTGGAATGAAGAGCAGCTCAGCAAGCTCGACGGCATTCTGGCCCAGGCGCACGGCAATGGCGTGGGCGATGCGGTCCTTGTCGATGGGGCGGCCGTGGCGGCGCGCGAGCCCCATCTGGCGCCGTCATTGGGCGCTGTGCTGGTGCCGGGCGAGCATGTCATCGACCCCTGGAGTGCGCCTCTGGCCTACCTGACGCAGGCGGTGGTAAATGGCGCGGAATTTCTGCGCAGCACCGAGGTGATCGGCGGTCGTTTTGCCGATGATGAATGGGCGCTCGATACCAGTTCAGGTCCGTTGCGCGCTCGTTTCGTTGTCAATTGCGCGGGCTTGTTTGGTGATCGGCTTGAAGCGAGCCTGCTCGGTGACGCGCATTTCTCCATAAAGCCGCGAAAAGGGCAGTTTCTAGTTTTCGACAAGATGGCCGCCAAGCTGATGCGGACCATTATATTGCCGGTGCCGACCGAGCGGACCAAGGGCGTGGTTCTGGCTCGCACGGCTTTCGGCAATGTGCTGGTGGGCCCCACGGCGGAGGAGCAGGACGATCGCGTGCATGCGCGAACCGATGAAGCGACGCTCGAAATTTTGCACGATGCTGCCGTGGCCATGATCCCCGAACTGGCCGATGTGCCGGTCAATGCCATCTATGCCGGGCTGCGGCCGGCCAGCGAGCAGAAGCACTATCGTATTCGGCGCGAGGATGGGCGGCAGTTCCTGACCTTGGGCGGCATTCGCTCGACGGGGCTGACGGCGGCGCTGGGCTTGGCGCAGTTTGCGGCGGGCGAACTGCGGGCGATGGGGTTGGAGATCAGCGCACTGGCCGAGCCAGTAGTGAAGCCAATGCCCAACATTTCGGAAATGGCGCCGCGCGATTGGCAGGCGGAAAATCACGGCACAATAATCTGCCATTGTGAACTGGTGACGGAGCGGGAGATCGCGGCGACGTTCGACACCGCCGTGCCGCCGGGTGATCTCGGCGGACTGAAGCGGCGGACGAGGGCCTGTATGGGGCGCTGCCAGGGGTTTTATTGCTCGGCCAATGTGGCGCGCCTGAGCGAAGGGCGGCTCGATCCGCCCATGGCGGCAGCGTCATGAAGGTCGATGTAGCGATTGTGGGCGGCGGGCCGGCCGGGCTCGGTGCCGCCATGGCACTGCGAAAGGCTGGTATCGAACGCGTCGTGGTGATCGAGCGCGAGCCCGAGGCGGGTGGTGTGCCGCGCCATTGCGGGCATCCCGCCTTTGGCATGCGTGAATTCGGCAGGCTGATGAGTGGTCCTTCCTATGCACGGGCGCTGGTGCGGCGGGCCGTTCAGGCTGGTGTCGAGATTTTGACGCGACATTCGGTGGTGGCGTTGCAGCCTGAGGGGCGGTTGATGGTTGCCAATCCCGCCGGTAGCCTGGAGATCGTTGCGCGGCGCGTGGTTCTCGCGACCGGCGCGCGCGAAATGAGCCGGGCGGCGCGGCTGGTGGGCGGCGATCGGCCGCTCGGTGTCATGAATACCGGCGCGTTGCAGGCTTATATCTATCTGCAGGGGCTGGCGCCGTTTCGACGTCCGGTGATCGTCGGCACGGAACTGGTGAGCCTGTCGTCCATCTGGACCTGCATGGCGCACGGCATTCGGCCGCAAGCCATCGTCACTGGCGGCGACCAGGCGGTCGCGCGATGGCCGCTGGGATTTTTTCCGCACCTGCTGGGCATTCCCGTGCACTATCGGGCGCAGGTACAAGCCATTGGCGGTGTTGGGCGGGTCGAGAGCGTTGCGGTAGTGCGCGAGGGCCGCGGGGCGGTCGAGATTGCCTGTGATGGCGTCTTGCTGACCGGGCAGTTCATTCCGGAATCGAGTCTGGCGCGGTTAAGTCATATCGTCGTGGACAGAGCCAGCGGCGGGCCGGCAGTCGATCAGGTTCATCGCTGCTCCGATCCCGTCTATTTCGCCACCGGCAATCTGCTACGTGGCATCGAGACCGCCGGCTGGTGCCATCGTGAAGGCCTGGCCCTGGGCAAACGCGTAGCCGAAGATTTGGCGCGCGACAGGCCTAAGGGGGCGCAGGTGTCCGTCTCGGTCAGCGCGCCATTCAAGTTCTCCGTGCCGCAGCGCCTGGCTGCTGACGTCGCCAGCGCGCCCGATTTGCAACTTCGCCTGACGGAACCGGTGTCGGGCACGCTGGTCGTCGAAAGTGGGGGCAGGGCGCTCTATCGCCGCCCCTTGCGCAGCAGGCCGGAGCGACGCATTCTCGTGCCGATCCAGCATTTGGCCGGCGCGCGCGAGCCCATAACCATCCGCATCGAGTAGTAAGATGCATACGAATGCTGAAGAGGGAAATATGGCAAACGAACCCCGCAAACCCAATGAATCCGCTGAGACAGCAGCGACGATGACGCCCATTGCCAAGAGTGAAAAGGCTCCGAAGAAAGGCGCGCGCGGCCGCATCGAAAATTGGGGTAATCAGCCAATCGAAGCCTGGATTCCGCCGTCGGATCGCGCGCGGGCCGAAATCAGGGATCTCGTGCCCAATCCGCACAAGCGCAGGAATCCGACGGATTACTCGATCTCGCTGCGCGGGCGCATGAGCACCGATCAGCAATTGCTGTTCCCTGGCGAGCGCCGCCAGTCGATGCGGGGTTTTGAGGACCACTATACCGACATTGTCGATTTCACCATTCGCGGCACGCACCGCGCCTGGGAGGAAAAGGACATCGGCTATGTCTACGATTTTTATAAGCACAACATCCTGATTCAGGACGAATTTTCCACGCGCTCGGGCCGCGACGGGGTGATTGCCGGGTCTTTGGGGCTGATGAATGCCTTTCCGGACATGCGCTGGATTCCGGCTGAAGTGATCTGGGCGGGCGATGACGAGAACGGCTTTCATACCTCCCATCGCAGCTTCTTCGTCGGTACCAATACCGGCTGGAGCGAGTTCGGTCCGCCGACGGGCCGCCGCTGCACCTGGTGGGTCGTCGCCAACTGCGTGGTGATCGGCAACGAATATTACCAGGAATGGGTGATCGAAAACTCGGCAAGCCTGGTGCAGCAGCTTGGCCTCGATGTGCGCGAGGCGGCGCGGGAGAAGGCAAACCAGACTGATACAGACAATTTCGCGCTGATCGGGCTGGGTGAGCCGGACCGCTTGCGCGGCCAGTCAAAGCCCTTCCATATGCCGCCGCCGGCCGAGGGGCCGTTCGATCCGGAAGATTTCGTCCGACGCATGCTGCATTATGTGTGGAACTGGCGCCTGATCGGTACCAGTCGCGAATATGTTGCCCAGAACGTTAGGAGTTTCGGGCCTTCTGGCCGCCAGAGCTATGGCATTGGCGATTATATGCAAAACATCGTGGCGCGCCTCGCCATGTTCCCCGATCTCGTGCATCAGGTCGACGACGTCTACTGGATGGGTAACGAGGCCGAAGGCTACCAGGTGGCGGTGCGCTGGTCGCTGATCGGCACCCATACCGGCTATGGCATCTATGGCAAGCCGACCGGCCGCCGCGTTCGCATGTGGGGTATCAGCCACTTTGCCATCGACGGCGGCAAGATCGTCGAGGACTGGACCATGTTCAATGAGTTCTTCGTGCTGCAGCAAATTTTCCGCGATCAGCCGTTCAGCTAAGGCGAAGATGCCCCTCGTCGCTCATGGAACCGGGCAGCATCGTCCGGTTCCGGCCTTGGTGCCCGGTAACGGCGCCCGTCATGCCTCGACAAGAAATATCTCGGTATTGCCGTCGATATAGTCGTCGAAAAGCACGGTGGTGCTGTCTTCGGTGCCGATTACATAGGCCATCTGCCCGGGGCCGGTGAGGCGACGCATGGGGACGTGCGGCTGGTCGACCGTGCATTGATAATGCCCGCCCGAAAGCGTGGTGAAGGCAATGCCGCGCCACACAGCTGTTGAGGTCAGGTGGACGTGGCCGGCGATGACCTGACGGATATCGGGATGGGTTTTGAGTGCGTCGATAAAGGCGTGGGGTTCAAGGATGCGGATGTCGTCGGATTCGATATGCAGCGCATTGGCGTTGTGATGGAGAATGACGATGACCGGACGATCCATGGCTTCGCCGAGGCGCGCCTTCAGCCACTCGATCTGTGATGCGGTCAGCGCGCCATCGACGCGCCCGGGTTCGGACGAGTCGAGCAGAATGATGCGGTAACCCTTGATATCAAAGGCTTTGTCCACCTTGCCGGTCTCCGCAATGTGGCTGGGGCCGAAGACCGAAAGGAAGCTGTCGCGATCGTCGTGATTGCCGAGCGTGATGTGCACGGGGATCGGAATACGGTCGATGATGGCCTTGAGCCGCTCATAGGCCGCTGGTTGACCGAGGTCGGCAAGATCCCCCGCCAGCACGCAGAAATCGGCATTGCCATAGCGCGCCGTGATCGCCTCGACCGCTTGTTCGAAGCGGGCGCCGGTGTCCAGTGTGACCGACAATTCCCCTTCGGGCATGACATGCAGGTCACTCAGCACGAGGAATTTCAAGGTCACGGCGAATCGCTCCGAAAATGGCTGTCATGCCGCTGGTTTAATCGGGTTCATGTGACATCTTGCCATTTGCCGTTCGATTTCTTCAAGAAGCGTGGGGAGTTCGCCGGGGGTCCGGATCGTGTAGCGCGGGACTTCATCCTCGTTCGCCGGAATGTGGCTGCGCTTCTTGGACCAGCTTTGCCAGATACTGACGATCCCCAGCCGGTTGGCGCCGCCGATATCGCGTTCGAGGTGATTGCCGACCATAACGATGTCTTTGGCGTCGCTTTCGGCTAGGCCCAGCGACGACATCGCCTTTTGGAACATGCGCGCGTCGGGCTTTTCGCAGCCCTCGGCTTCGGAAATGACCTGGGCGTGGAAATGCGGTTCGATACCGTGGCCGCCCAGGATGGTGGCAAAACTGCGGACGCGGCCGTCGGCGACAAGGGCGAGGCGATAGCCTTCCCCGGTGAGGGCGCTGATCATTTCGAGGGCCCCGGGGATAAGTCCGGCCTCAATGACATAGCCCTCGGCGTCGAAGACTTCAGTAGCTTCGTTGACCAGTGTGTCACCGCTGTCGAGAAACACAGCTTTGAGAAGAGGTTGCTGCTGCCGCACCTCGGCCAGAACTGTCCGGACTCGGCCCGGAATCCAGGCCACGAGATCCGCCCAGGACGAAAATTCGACCGAGGATAGATCGAAACGCTGGTTGAAATGAACCGAAGGCAGGAAGGCGCGGGCCTGCAGGTAGCGTTTTACCGCACGATGGTCCTCCGCGGTGAGGCCATCGAGGGCGGTGCGGAACATGTCGTTGACAAGGATGGTGTCGCGGCCGGCCAGCTCCTGGCAGCAGAGAGCGGTCAGCTTGGCGGCCGGCAACTGGCCTTCCGGCGTGGCCGAGAAGGCGTGCTTGCCGGGGGCGGAGGCCAGTGTCACGCGGCCGGCCTCCCGGGGGAGCGAGCCATTTTCCAAGACCATGGGGAAGATGCCGCCATGGGCGCTGGCCTCGACGGCGACGACCTGATCGTCGGCATCGAGCTTGAGCCAGATGTGCTCGAGCTCATAGAGGTGCTGGATGTCCCAGTCCCACCAGATGGCATATTCGACGACCTTGGCGATGCCTGGGCCGAAGGTGATGTCGAGCGCCGCAGAGGGCGAGCGGCAGGGTTCGGTCAACACCGAAATGCCGACGCGGCCGGGCAGAAATGGCTCGTTGTCGCAAAAGCGGATGACGGGGGCCAGACGGCGAGCGAGTTCGA
The DNA here is from genome assembly GCF_000743575.1 of Devosia riboflavina. Lineage (GTDB taxonomy): Bacteria > Pseudomonadota > Alphaproteobacteria > Rhizobiales > Devosiaceae > Devosia > Devosia riboflavina. Next base: position 179,205 of record NZ_JQGC01000007.1, read on the forward strand.
TTTCCGCTGTGGTGGCGGCCCGGATTGGCGAGGACATGAGACTTCCCTTTGACGATCGGCTGTCGCTGCAAACCTTGTAATCGTTTTCAAGATTATGCCGCAAGAGGCGTTGGCTGCTAAATTTGTAAAAGATGCTGTTGCTGGTCTGACCACGTTTTTTCGAGAGGCTGCATTCTCGTCGTGCCCAGTATAACGGAGGTGTGTGGGGCGGGGATAAGGCGGTGGTTTGGCCGCGCGCTGGTGTGCCGGCCGGACGAGAGGCGCCGGGGACTTGGAGGGCAGGCCTGGGCAAGGCCTTCGCGCTCCCGTCGGGGTCATTCTCGCGAAGGCGGGCGTCCCGGCGTAGAAGCAGAGATGCCCGCTTCCGGGATAATGCTGCCGTGGTTGAGAGGATTTCGAAATCTTGAGCGAGCGGCTTCGCGTGTGCCGGGAAAGTGCTTGTCTTGGGCGCTCCGCGAGCTACCCGTCGCGCTTCCCTTCGGGCCTGACCCGAGAGTCTGGCATCACAAGCGCAAGTGCCGTGGCTTCTGCACTGGCTCTCGGGTCAGGCCCGAGGGCGGCATCGTGGAGATGAAACTGCACGGATGAACCGAGCGATCGACCTGAATAATCGCCTGGGCCCGGGCGGGCGATGGGGTCCCTAGGTCTCCAGGGGAATGGTCGAGGCGCGCTGGACGAGGGTGTTCTCCAGAACGACCTGGCGCGGCGATTTGCTGGCTTCGCGCATGTGGTCGATCAGCGTCATGGCGGCGATCTGGCCCATTTCGTGGATCGGCTGGGCGATGGTGGAAAGCGTGGGGAAGGTAACGGCGGATTCGAGGACGCCGTCATAGCCCAGAATCGACAGGTCGCGCGGCAGGTCGAGGCCGAGGGCATGGGCGGCGTGCATGACGCCGATGGCGAGCATGTCGGTGGTGCCGAAAATGGCCGTGATATCGGGATTGCCTGTGATCATGGCCTGGCCCGCTTCGCGGCCCACTTCAAAACTGGCGGTGTCGAAAGGATGCGAGAAGACGATCTCGACATCGTCGGCAAGGTCGTGTGCCGCCTGACGGATGCCGCGAACGCGCTCGCTGCCGACATCCTGGCTGCCGCCGCGCTGGGCGATGCCGCCGGCGACAACGCCGATCTTGCGGTGACCTAGCTCGATAAGGTGGCGCATGCCCTGATAGCCGCCCGAAAAATTGTCGCAAACCACGGAACTGATCGAGGCGATCTTGGGCTTCATATCGACGAAGGCTACGGAAACGCCGCGCTCGCGCAGGGTTGCGACCTGCTTGACGGTGCGCGCAGTGGTGGCGGAGGGGCGGATGATTATGCCCTGTACCCGCATGTCGAGCATGGTTTCGAGATAGGCCTGCTCGCGGTCGGCATCGCCATTGGTTGAGCAGAGCAGCACGCGGTAGCCCTGGTCGAACATGGTGGTTTCGATGGCATAGGCGAGAGCGCTGGAGAAGGGGGTGCGCTGCTGGCGCAGCAAAACGCCCACGATATTAGACTGTTGCGTGCGGAAGGAACTGGCGAGGCCATTGCGGCGATAGCCGAGGCTATCGATGGCCTTGTTGACCGCATCGCGGACTTCCGGGCGCACATGGGCGTAGCCGTTGATCACGCGCGACACGGTGGCGATCGACACATCGGCCAGCTTCGCGACGTCCTTGATGGTTACCACTTGGTTAGCACACTGTTCACATCGAGAGTGACCGGGAAGGCCTTTGCGATAGCACTTTGCTGATCTCGCGACCATGTCGATTTTCGTATCTTGTTTTGAAAACGTTTACAAGATAGCGTCACCAAACCGATAGAAGTGGGGACTAGTTACGAGGGGCATCACGCACCCTCAACAAGGTGAGGTTCTCGGCTCCAAATCCCCACCGGCCGAACCTCGGAGGAATGCGACTTGTTCATTTTGTGGGAGGGAAGCAAATGCAGAAGGTACGTTTTGGCGTAACGCGGCTGGTGGCGGCATCGCTGCTGTTGAGCGCGTCGGCCTTGCCTGGCGCGGTGGTGTTGCCGGTGCAGGCGCAGGATAATGCCGCGGTTTGCGCGAGTGGTTTCACCGAGGCGCCGCAGCTCAAGGCGCAGGTCGATGCGGGTGCGCTGCCGCCGGTGGCCGAGCGCCTGCCGCTTGAGCCGCTGGTGATCCAGCCGGCCAAGGAAATCGGCACCTATGGTGGCCAGTTCATCGATAGCTGGGGCGGCGGCAATATCGCCGATATCCGCCAGTTCGGTTACGAGCCGCTGGTGCGCTGGAGTGTCGATGGCTCGGAAGTCGTGCCCGGCGTCGCCAAGGGTTGGGATGTGAGCGAAGACGCGCGCACCTACACCATCTATCTGCGCGAAGGCATGAAGTGGTCGGACGGCCAGCCTTTTACCGCCGATGACATCCTTTTCTGGTGGGATCGGGTCGAGAACAATCCTAAGGTCATGACCGGCGGGCCGCGTGGCGAGCTCAAGAACAATGGCAAGGCGCCGACCGTGACCAAGGTCGACGACTATACCGTCGCCTTCGCCTATGAAGACCCCAATGGTCTCTTCCTGCAGAACATGGCCGGCCCCTATGGCCAGCGCGCCGTGCAGTTTGCCAAGCATTATCTCGAGCAGTTCGATATCGACGCCAATCCCGAGGGCGTAGCCAAGCTAATGGCCGACGCCGGCCAGACCGATTATGCGGCCTGGTGGAAGGCAAATGTCGGCACCTATAACGACGCCGCTCAGTTCAATGATCCGAAGCGCCCCTCCGTGCATGCCTGGATCGGCACCGATACGCTGCTTGGCAAGGAACGCGTGACCTATGTCCGCAATCCCTACTATTTCGCGGTCGATCCCGAATGCCAGCAGCTTCCCTATATCGACGAACGCGTCTGGGCGCTGGCGGCCGATCCGGAAGTGACGTTGCTGCAGGCGATCCAGGGCAATATCACCATGTCGCCGCGCAATGTGTCGACCCCACAGAACCGTGCCGTGTTCTTCGACAACCAGGAGGCGGGCGGCTACCATCTCGTGCCGTCGCGTAGCTGCGACTATAACACAGCCGTCTTGACCTTCTCGGTCAACAGCCCCGATCCGCGCAAGGCGGCGGTTTTCTCCAATCCCGATTTCCGCAAGGGCGTGTCCCTGGCCATCAATCGCCAGGAGATCATCGACACGGTCTATCTGGGCCAGGGCGAGCCCTTCCAGCCGGCACCGCTGCGTGACTCGCCGTTCTTCAACGAAGCCATGGCCAAGAACTTCACCGAGTTCGATCTCGCCAAGGCAGCCGAATATCTCGATAAGGTTTTGCCCATGGGGGCAGATGGCAAGCGCGTCGGTCTCGACGGCCAGCCCTTCGCGTTCTCCATCGATATCAATGCCGACTTCCGTCCCGATACGGTGGATACGTTCCAGCTGATCGAACGCACCTGGAAGCAGGCCGGCCTCGATGTCACCATCAATGTCCGCGCCGATAACGTGTTCCAGAACTCGTTGGCGGCTCCAGAATCGGATGGTGGCGTCTGGGTGGGTGAGAATGGTTGTGGGCAATTGCCGCTGCTCAATCTCAACCGCTTCCTCAATGACTATGGCAGCTGGCAGCCGGGCAACTGGAAGGGCTGGACCGCCTGGAACGCTCTGCGCCTAGATCCCAATGCGACCGTACCGGAAGGCGTGACCCCGGTGGAACCGCCCGCCAATGTCGCCCGCATGTATGAGCTGCGTTCGCTCATTCCGACCAAGATCGGCGACGAACAGGCTGCACTGATGAAAGAGTTCACCGACCTTGCGGCCGAAGAACTCCTCGCCATCGGCGTCGCCACCCCGGCGGGCTTCTACCGGTCGGTCAAGAATGACGTGCACAACGTGCCCGACGAACTGATCGAAGGCTGGCTCTATCCGGGCCCGGCGCCGTCGAACCTGTCGACCTATTTCATCAAGCAATAGGTCTCCGCTACGGATGGTCACGCCAGGGGCCATCCGGCATCGGCCGGTCTCTCTTCACTCCCTGCAGGGGCCGGCCGTCTCATTGATTGCCACGCATTGCCGTGACTTCGCTGGGTTCATTCGATCCACGACGTCATTCCCGCGACAGCGGGAGCTTCCGTTTCGGTGGAGGGGCTGGGTCCGTGGCGTGAAATACAGGAGACCGGTATGGGCTCATTCATTCTGCGCCGCATCATCTATGTGATCCCGGCGCTCATTGCGGTTTCGCTCATATCGTTTCTTGTCATTGCCGTACCGCCCGGCGATTTCGTCGACCGGCTCGCCGAGGAAGCGGCCAAGAAGGGCGATATCATGCCCCTGGCCGAAATCGAGGCCATGCGCCGGGCCTATGGGCTCGATCAGCCGCTTCTGGTGCAATATTGGAGCTGGATTACCGGCGTCGTGCTGCGCGGGGATTTTGGCTATTCCTTCGGCTGGAACCTGCCGGTCAAGGAAGTCATATGGCCGCGCCTCGGGCTGACCGTGGTGCTGTCGCTCGCGAGCCTCCTCTTCGTCTGGGTCGTCGCCATTCCCATCGGCATTTATTCGGCAGTGCGCCGCTATTCGGCCGGGGACTATTTTTTCACTTTTCTTGGGTTTCTCGGGCTGGCCGTGCCCAATTTCCTTCTGGCGCTGGCGCTGATGTATGTCGCCTTCGCCTGGTTCGGGCAGGATGTGGGCGGACTCTTTTCGCCCGAATATATCGAAGCGCCCTGGAGCTGGGGCAAGTTCACTGATCTCATGGCCCATCTCTGGTTGCCCATGGTGGTGCTGGGCACATCGGGCACGGCCAGCGTCATCCGCGTGATCCGGGCCAATCTGATCGACGAATTGCACAAGCCCTATGTCACGGCGGCCCGCGCCAAGGGCAAGGGCGAGTTTGCCCTCCTCATGAAATATCCGGTGCGCCACGCGATGAACCCCTTCGTTTCCGGGCAGAACGACATTTTCGTCGACATCGTTTCGGGCGGCACCATCGTGGCAATCGTGATGGGCCTGCAGACCACGGGGCCGTTGCTGATCAAGGCGCTGCTGGAGCAGGACATGTATATGGCGGCCAGCTTCATCCTCATGCTGAGCGTGCTGGTGGTGGTGGGGACGCTCCTGAGCGACCTGCTGCTGGCCTGGCTCGATCCGCGCATTCGTTATCAGCAGGGGTGAGGGCTGGCATCATGACCACATTTGACGAAACCAGCGGCATGGTGTCACCGGCGCCGGAAAAGCGCCGGGGGCAGGGTTTTGAGGGGCATTGGGCCCTGGTCTGGCGCAAGTTTCTGCGTCACAGGCTGGGCGTGCTTGGCGGCATGATCGTGCTACTCGCCTATGTCGTTGCCGCCATTCCCGACTTTCTCGCGCCAGTGACGCTCGAAGCCTATAATCCGGCCTATGCCTACGCGCCGCCGCAACAAGTGCATTTGGGCGTTTCAACCGAGGACGGCTGGCAGTTCCGCCCGCATGTCAACGCGTACAAAACCGTCATCGATTACAATTCCGGCCGCCGCATTTTTACGGCCGATCCCGACTCCATCGTCGATATTGGCTTTTTCGTCGTCGGCGAGCCCTACAGGCTGCTTGGTTTCATTCCTGCCGACCGGCACCTTTTCGGGCCGGTCGAGGTGGGGCAGCCTTTTTACATCTTCGGCGCCGATCGGTTGGGGCGCGATATTCTGAGTCGCACTATCTATGGTGCGCGCATTTCCATGACCATTGGTTTGCTGGGCGTTGCCGCGAGCCTGGTGCTTGGCATTCTAGTCGGCGGGGTTTCGGGGCTGTTCGGTGGCGTGGTCGACAATGTCATCCAGCGGCTTATCGAATTCGTGCAGTCGGTGCCGGCCATTCCGCTCTGGATCGGACTCGCGGCGGCTATTCCGCGCGATATTCCGCCTTTGCAGGTCTATTTCTTCATTACCATCATCCTCTCGATACTGGGCTGGACGAGCCTGGCGCGCGTGGTGCGCGGGCGGTTTCTCGCCATGCGCAACGAGGATTTCGTGAAGGCTGCGCGGCTCGATGGCTGCGGACCGGTGCGGATCATTTTCCGGCATATGCTGCCGAGTTTCCTGAGCCACATCATTGCGACGGTATCGCTGGCCATTCCCGGCATGATCCTGGCGGAGACGGCGCTGAGCTATCTCGGCATCGGGCTCAGGACACCGATCGTGAGCTGGGGTGTGCTGCTGCAGGAGGCGCAGAATGTGCGCACCATCGCCTCGGCGCCCTGGCTGCTGCTGCCCGGCGTGGCGGTGGTGATCGCGGTGCTGGCCCTCAATTTCCTCGGCGATGGGCTTCGTGACGCCGCCGACCCCTATGCGGATTAAGACCATGGAAAATCTCGTTGAAATCCGCGGGCTGCGCATCACCTTTGCCGGGGCCGTCGATGTGGTGCAGGGGCTCGATCTCGATATTCCGGCGGGCAAGACGCTCTGTCTCGTGGGCGAAAGCGGCTGCGGCAAGTCGGTGACGGCCAAATCCATCCTGCAGGTGATCGATCATCCTGGCAGGGTATCGGGCGGCTCGATCAATCTCAGGCAAACCGATGGTTCAGTGCTCGATATTGCCAAGACCAAGCCGACGAGCCCCCTCATGCGGCAGGTTCGTGGCGGCGATATCGCCATGATCCATCAGGAGCCGATGAGCTTCCTGTCGCCGCTCTACACCATCGGCAACCAGATCAGCGAAGCGCTGATGCTGCATCGCAAGATCGGTAAGAAGGAAGCGCGGACCGAGGGCATAAAAATGCTCGAAGAGGTCGGCATGCCCGACCCGGCGCGGCGCTATGACAGTTTTACGTTCCAGCTTTCCGGCGGGCAGCGGCAGCGCGCCATGATCGCCATGGCGCTCATCAACAAACCAAGGCTGCTCATCGCCGACGAGCCGACGACGGCGCTCGATGTGACGACGCAGGCCAATATCCTGGATCTTCTCGGCGAGTTGCAGCGCGAGACGGGCATGGGGGTGCTTTTCATCACCCATGATCTCGGGGTCGTTGCCGAAATCGCCGACGAAGTGGCGGTGATGTATCTGGGCAAGATTGTCGAGCGGGCGCCGGTCAGGGAGCTGCTGGAGAACCCCAAGCATCCCTATACCAAGGGGCTGCTCGCCTCGATGCCGCGGCTCGATGGAGACTTCAAGGCACCGCTGAAAGCCATTCCCGGCATGGTCCCGCCGCCAGCCTTGCGGCCGGCCGGTTGCTCGTTCCATCCGCGTTGTGAATGGGCGCGGAAAGACATGTGCGGGCATGTTGCCGTGCTCGAAACCGATCTGGGGCAGAACCATATGGTTGCCTGCCATGCCTATGGACCGCAGGCGCACAAGTTTTCGCGCGCCACCAGGACGGCCGACCTTGCGGCTCCGGTGGCCGCGTCCAAGAAGGCGGCGGGAAAACCGCTGTTGAGTGTTCGCAACTTGCATAAGCACTTTGCCATTCGTGCGGGGTTCTTTCAGCGCCAGGTGGGGGCAGTGCGGGCGGTCAACGACATTTCGCTCGACGTGTTTCCGGGCGAAACGCTGGGGCTCGTCGGCGAGAGCGGTTGTGGCAAGTCGACCCTGGGGCAGACTCTCGTGGGGCTGCATCGGGCCGATAGTGGCGATGTTCAGTTCGCAGACATCGACGTGCGGGCGGCCAAGGGCGCCGAGGCAAAGCAATTGCGGACCGATATCCGCATGGTGTTTCAGGACCCGACCGGGTCGCTCAATCCGCGTATGCGGGTGCGCGACATCATCGGGGAAGTGTTGCAGGTCAATGGCAACCACAGTGCTGCCGAGATCGAGGAGAAGGTGCAAGGCCTGCTCTCGCGCGTCGGCCTCAGCCCCGACTATGCCGAGCGCTACCCGCATGCCTTTTCCGGCGGGCAGCGGCAGCGCATTGCCATAGCGCGGGCGCTGGCGTCCGACCCGAAGCTGGTGATCGCCGATGAGGCGGTGTCGGCGCTCGATGTTTCGGTGCAGACCCAGATCATCAACATGATGAAGGAGCTGCAGGCCGAACTAGGGCTGACCTATGTCTTTGTCAGCCACGACCTCGGCGTCATTGCCAATATCAGCGACCGGGTGGCGGTGATGTATGCCGGGCGGATCGTGGAACTGGGCGAGACCGACCAGATTTTTCGCAATCCGCGGCACCCCTATACCGAGGCCTTGCTGGCGGCCATTCCTGGCCGCGGGGCGCGCAAGACGGGGGCGCGTATCCGGCTGACGGGGCATGTGCCGGATGCTGCAAAGCCGCTCGAGGGCTGTGCCTTTGCCGATCGCTGCCGTTATGTCACCGACGCCTGCCGGGTGAATGTGCCAGCATTGCGCGGAGAGGCGAACCACCTCGATGCGTGCCTGCGCTCGGAGGAACTGAAACTGCGGTCCGTATCCCAGACGGGGGCGCTGGTATCAGCGTGACTTGAGGCGCGCTTCTCACAGAAATTCGCGATAATCGCTTTTCGCGGATCGCAAGATTACGCTTTTGGCCTTACCAACAGACGATCATGTCGATCTGGCCCAGCGGTTTTCTGATGGCATTCAATCACCAAGAGCAGCGCGGGAGCGGCACTTACGACTTGGACATTCCGGCCATGGCGGCGTCGATGCGGACCCGCCAGACCTTGGTGCTCGGCCTTGCCCTTTTCTTGCTTCTTGTGGCTTTTGTCGCCGCGATTTGCCTGGGGTCGACGGCGATACCACTGCAATCGGTAATCGGCGCTTTGAGCGGCCAGCTCGCCAACGGCAATCCGGATTTTGACATTGTATTGTCCATTCGTCTGCCGCGCGCCATCACGGCATGTCTCGCCGGGGCGGCGCTCAGCGTTGCGGGCCTGCAGATGCAGACGTTGATGCGCAATCCGCTGGCGGATCCCTTCGTGCTTGGCATCACTTCGGGCGCGAGCCTGGGCGTGGCGCTGGTTGTCCTTGCCTCGGGCACCACCGTCGGGGCGTTTCTGTCGAGCGGCATGGGTCTTGGCGGCGGTTTTGCCATTGTCGGGGCGGCCACGCTGGGTGGTCTCCTGGTGCTAGTGCCGGTGCTGGCGATTTCCGTGCGACTGCAAAATCCATCCACCGTGCTGATCTTCGGATTGATGACGGGCTATGCCGTCTCGGCCTTTGTCACCTTGCTCGTGGCAGGGGCGCGGCCGGACCAGCTCGAGCGCTGGATCGCCTGGGGTTTTGGCTCATTCAGTGCGGTGACCTGGACCGAGTTGCAGGTGCTGGCGCCTGTAGCGATGTTGGGCCTCGTGGTCGCCTGTGCCAGCATCAAGCCGCTTAATGCGCTGCTGCTGGGCGAAAATTATGCGGGCTCCATGGGGCTTAATACCCGGGCGATGCGCCTTGTGACCATGGCGGTGGCGTCGATGCTCGCCGGTGCTGTGACGGCCTTTTGCGGACCCATTGGTTTTCTCGGCGTGGCCGTGCCGCATATGGCGCGGGCCATGCTCAAATCGTCGGACCATCGCGTCCTTGTGCCGGCGACGATCCTCTTGGGTGCGCTCATGGCGCTTCTGGCACAGCTTGTTTCGCTTCTCCCGACCAATCTTGGTGTGCTGCCCCTCAATGCTGTCACGGCGCTGATTGGCGCCCCGGTGGTTGTGTTTGTCATCCTGCGGTCGCGCAATGGGGTTTTTGCGGGATGACTCCTTCTCTCAAAACCCATGATCTTGCCGTTGGCTATCGCAGCCGCGGCAAATCCCGGACCGTCCTGCGCGATATCAACGTGCAGGTTTCTCCGGGCGAACTCGTTTGCCTCCTCGGCGTCAATGGTATCGGCAAATCCACCCTGATGCGGACACTGGCCCGGATGGAGCCGGCGCTGGGCGGGTCGGTTGCGATCAATGGTGCCGACATCACCCGCATGTCGCAATATGACCTTGCCCGCAATGTCGCCGTTGTGCTCACCGAGCGCGTTGCGGTCGGTTCCATGCCGGCTTTCAGGCTGGTCGAGCTGGGGCGTTACCCGCATGTTGGCTGGTCGGGGCTTCTTTCCGAAGAGGATCGCGCAATCGTCCGCGACGCGGTCATTGCCGTCGGCGCGGAGCATCTGGCGCGTCGCGAGATCAACGAACTTTCAGATGGCGAACGCCAGCGCATCATGATCGCAAGGGCGCTGGCCCAGCGGCCCGCCGTGCTGTTGCTCGATGAGCCTGCGGCGTTCCTTGACGTATCGGCGCGCGTGGAAATTGTCGCTACCTTGCGGCGGCTGGCGCGGGAGCGGAATGTTGCAGTTGTTCTCTCGATCCATGATCTCGATCTGTCCTTGCGCATGGCCGATACGATCTGGCTGATCGATGGGGCAGGGCGGATGCATATCGGTGCGCCCGAAGATTTGCTTGCCGATGGCAGTATCAGTTCCGCTTTTTCGGGGCCCAATATTGCCTTTTCCGCTGGCGACCGTACGTTCAAAATTCGTGAGCATCCATACGGCAAGGCTTTTGTCGGCGGGACAGGCGAAGGCCTCGGCATGGCTCGGACCGTGCTGGAGCGCGAAGGCTTCGAGATCACCCACGCTCCCGAAGGCGCGCAGCTGATGGTCACGATGAACGCTTCTGGTTGGGAGGCTCGGGGCAGACTGGGCACCAATCACGGTGCAAGCTTTGGCGAACTCGCCCGCTTCGTTCGCCAAGAAGCCGGCGCCACACTCCAGACGGAACCTCAGCCGTGATCAGTCGTCGTCTCGCCTTCGTCGCCGTTGCCCTGCTGACACTGACCTTGCCGGCCTCTGCGGCATTTGAGGCCAATGGCTGTGTCACCGGCTTCGAACCAGGCATCGACTATTTTGCTGCGAAATCCAGCGTCGATTATGCGGAGAATTTTTCGGTCGCCTATTTTGACCACTACAAGGTGGTGACGGTCGAGCGGCCCACGCCCGGCGGGGCTAAGGAAAGCTACGTTCTCGTGCAATGCGGCACGCCCGAGCCGGAATTGGGCCCGGAGCTTGCCAAGGCGCCGCGCATCACCGTGCCGGTTCGTTCGCTCTTTTCCGGCAGCACGTCGCAAAGCCCGGCGCTGGTAGCCGTTGGCGGGGTGGACGCCGTGACCGGCGTAGCGCGGCGCGATTTTATCGCTACGCCTGAACTGATCGAGCACATGCAACGGGCCGAGGTCGTCGAATACGAAACCTCGGGCGTGGTCAATGTCGAGGCTGTTGTCGCCGCGGCGCCGGATGTGTTCATGGCTGGCGGTGGCGGCGAACCGGAGGTTCAGCGCCTGGCTGTGGCCGGCGTGCCGGTGGTCAATTTTGCCGAATGGCAAGAGACCTCGCCGCTGGGGCGGGCCGAATGGGTCAAGTTTATGGGCTTGTTCTTCAATGCCGAGGACAAGGCGAACGCGACCTTTGCCGATGTGGTGGAGCGCTACGATACGGCTTTGGCGCTGGTGGCCGATGTGCCTGAAAGCGATCGGCCGCTGGTGCTGAGCGGGCAGGCTTTCAACGGCGTGTTCTTTGCTGCTGGTGGGCAGTCCTTCATGGCCCGGCTGATTCATGATGCCGGCGGCCGCTATGTTTTTGCGGCTGACACCAGCACCGGTAGCTTCCAGATTCGCGATCTCGAACGACTGATCGCGGCGGCACGCGATGCAAAGGTCTGGATTCAGGCGTCCATTCACTATCAGACGCTCGCCGATATCGCGGCGGAAGATCCTCGCCTTGCAGCGCTGCCCGCGGCGCAATCGGGTCAGGTCTGGATACCTGATGCCCTCGAGGGACCCAATGGTGGCGTGCAGTTCTATGAACTAGGCAGCATGCGGCCGGACATGGTGCTGATGGACCTGATATCCATCCTCCATCCGGACAAGGCGCCGGGATATAGGCGCATCTTCAACCGCTCGATCGCGCTCGACTGACATTTAAGTTTGTCGTGCTCTCGAACCACAAAAGTGGTGTCCACTTTTGCTGATCGCACTCCACGCACAAGGCCGCTGTTGAAACAGATATAAGGAAATCCTTATGTCGTTGACTCTTAATGGTGTCTTCACCATTGTCCTCTCGTCCATGGTCCCCGCGAGGGGATAATAGGGAAGCCGGTGGGGGAGAGATCCCCAGTCCGACGCTGCCCCCGCAACTGTAAGCGGAGACGAAGCCTCTTTGTCCACTGGCCGGTTCGGCTGGGAAGGCGAGGTTTCGGTTCGATCCGCAAGCCAGGAGACCTGCCATGGAAACGGAATCCATTTCAGGCTGATCGGGCGGATCGGCGAGAGGACCCAAATCGATGACGACAAATCGCATCCGCTTTCTTTCGGGCCGCTGACCGCGGCGCCAGCGACTCCACTCTTTCCAGTTTCTGCTCAGCCTCGCCCGCCATTGGCACATAGGTGCACTCGCTGGAGCCCACTGAGCAGCCCTCGCCGAAGAAGGCCCGTTACTATGCGTCTCAAGCCCCATGTTTCGTCCCTCGCTCTCCTTGCCGCCATGCTGGCGACGGCCCTGCCGGCCGCTGCGCAACAAACGACGCTCGACGTTCTCCGCATCACCGCCGCGGGCCTGACGCCGTTCGAGGAGCAGGAGATCGGGCGGTCTTATACGGTGATCGACAGCGAGACGCTTGAGGTGACGAAGGCTGCCTATGTGGCGGATGTGCTGCGGACCGTGCCGGGCTTTGCCGTATCCCAGATGGGCTCAAAGGGCGGCATGACGCAGGTTCGCGTGCGCGGCGCCGAGGGCAACCACGTCCTCGTTTTGATCGATGGCGTTCCCGTCAGTGAGCACTCCACGGGCGAGTTCGATTTCGGGCGCCTGGCTGTTGCCAATATCGAGCGCATCGAAATCTTGCGCGGCCCCCAGAGCGCCTTCTGGGGCGCCAATGCAATGGCAGGCGTCATAAATATCGTCACCAAATCGGGTGGCTCCGATGGTCTCCATGGCAGCCTCGGCGCCGAGTTCGGAACCGACGGCACCAAGATGACTACGGGCTCGCTGGAATACGGCCAGGACAATTTCCAGGCCTCGGGTTCGCTCACGTTGCGCGATACCGATGGCTTCAACATTGCGGCGGTGGGCGACGAGCTCGATGGCGCCACGCATATCGACGCCAATGCGCGCTTCAAGGCCGATATCACGCCCTACCTGACGCTCGACGGTACGGTGCGCTATGGGCGCCTCATTGCCGATACCGACGAGCAGGACGACTTCACCGGCATCGTGAAAGACGCGCTCTATCAATCCAAGGTCAACGAACTCTATGGCGCGACCGGACTGGGCTGGGTCAGTGAAGACGGCTTGTGGTTCCAGAATGCCCGCGTTAGCGCGAGTACGCTCGAGCGCCAGTCGACTGACCAATATGGCGAAGCCGTCAATACTGGCGACCGCTACAAGGCCACCTACCAGATCGGCCGTCACTTCGACACGCCCGGCTTCCTCGATGCCACCCACACCGTCACGCTCGGCTATGACCTGGTCCACGAGACGTTCCAGAAGCTCGTTCCGACTAAGCTCGACGTGCAGCGCCGGACCACGCATTCGCTGGTCGGTGAGTATCGCGGCACCTATCTCGATCAGATCTTCCTGACCGCGGCTCTGCGCCACGATTTCAACGACGCCTTCTCCGACGTCACCACGTATAGCGTCAGCGGCGCGTGGGAGATTCCCGATATCGGCACGCGCCTCCATGCTTCAGTAGGGACGGGCTCGACCAATCCGACCTTTATCGAGCAGTTCGGCTTCACCCCGGCACTGTTTATCCCAAACCCGAACCTGCTCCCTGAAACCAGCTTTGGTTGGGACGTGGGTGTGCAGCAGTCCCTGCTCGACGGCATGGTCGTGCTCGATGCCACCTATTTCAATCAGACGCTCGAAAACGTCATCGCGACCGAAGGTTGGCCGCTCAGCACGGTGATCAACAGGACCGGTACCAGCACTCGCCAGGGTGTGGAACTGTCGGCCAGCGTCAACGTCTTCGAAGGCCTCACTGCCGGCGTGACCTATACCTATGTCGATGCCCGGCAACCCAACGGCACGCAGGAAATCCGCCGCCCGCGGCATTCCGGCTCGGTCAACCTCGCATACACTTTCGCCGATATCCCGCTCACTCTGCACAGCGAAGTCGTTCTTACCGGTGAAAATCCAGATACTGATTTCGGCACGTTCTCGCGCGTGATGATCCCGGCCTATGCCGTGGTCAATGGCGGCTTCAACTATCAAGTCAGCGATCAGGTGGAGGTCTATGGCCGCGTGCATAACCTCTTCGATACCAAGTACCAAGAGGTCTACGGCTTCAACACGCAGGGCCGTACCTTCTACGCGGGCGCCCGCGCCAAGTTCTGACCGGCGCCCCGGCTTGCGCCGGGGTGAAGACGGAACATAGCCGGCTCGAGACCCAGGTCTGCGCCGGCGGTATCTTCACGACCACCTCTCGCCGCACCATATCTCGCTTGGCTTTCTTTTCGGGGCGTGCCCCGCTAAAAGGCCCTCAACACTTGCGAGGTAGTCATGTCGGCAGTTGCTTCCCCCAGCCGCAAAGCTCTGGAGCGCCTGGCGCGCGAACGCATCCTTATTCTGGATGGCGCCATGGGTACGCAGATTCAGGGGCTTGGCCTGTCCGAGGACGACTTTGTCGGCCATGGCTCGGGCCATGCCTGCCGGCACCATTCCGATCATCCGCAGAAGGGCAATAACGACCTTCTGATTCTGACCCAGCCCGAGGCGATTGAAGAGATCCACTTCAAATATGCCATGGCCGGCGCTGATATCGTCGAGACCAATACCTTTTCGGCGACCACCATTGCCCAGGCCGATTACGGCATGGAATCGGCGGTGCACGATCTCAATGTCGAAGGCGCGCGCGTCGTGCGCCGGGCGCTCGATCGCGCCACGGCTATCGATGGCAAGCCGCGCTTCGTCGCTGGAGCCGTCGGCCCGACCAACCGCACGGCCTCGATCAGCCCCGATGTGAACAATCCCGGTTTTCGCGCTGTCACTTTCGAGGACCTTCGGAAGGCCTATTCGCAGCAGGTGAATGGCCTGATCGAAGGTGGCGCCGATGTCATTCTGATCGAAACGATCTTCGATACGCTCAATGCCAAGGCGGCGATCTTTGCCTGTGTTGAAGCGTTCGAAGCGCGGGGCGTGGCGCTGCCGATGATGATTTCGGGCACGATTACCGATGCCTCGGGTCGTACCTTGACCGGCCAGACGCCAACGGCCTTTTGGCATTCGGTAAAGCATTCGCGTCCCTTCACCATCGGGCTCAACTGCGCTCTGGGCGCCGAGGCCATGCGCCCGCACATGGCCGAAATCTCCAGCGTCGCCGACACTTTTACCTGCGCCTATCCCAATGCCGGTCTGCCCAATGCCTTCGGTCAATATGACGAAGGTCCGGAGGATACGGCCAAGCAGGTGGGTGAGTTCGCCAGGGAAGGCATCGTCAACGTAGTCGGCGGCTGCTGCGGCACGACGCCGGATCATATCCGTGCCATCGCTGCGGCCGTTGCTGGCGTTACTCCGAGGCTCGTGCCGTGAAGCCCTATCTCCGTCTCTCCGGTCTCGAGCCCTTCGTCCTCACGCCCGATATTCCCTTCGTCAATATCGGCGAACGCACCAATGTCACGGGTAGCGCGCGTTTTCGCAAGCTGATCACGGCGCGCGACTACACCGCGGCGCTCGCGGTGGCGCGTGATCAGGTGGAGAATGGTGCGCAGGTCATCGACATCAACATGGACGAGGGCCTGATCGACTCCAAGGCCGCGATGGTTGAGTTCCTCAACCTCATCGCCTCGGAGCCGGAAATTGCCCGCGTGCCGGTGATGATCGACAGTTCCAAATGGGAAGTGATCGAGGCGGGCCTGCAATGTGTGCAGGGCAAGCCGATCGTCAATTCGATCTCGCTCAAGGAAGGCGAAGAGCAGTTCCGCCACCATGCGGCGCTCTGCATGGCCTATGGCGCTGCCGTCGTGGTCATGGCCTTCGACGAGACCGGCCAGGCCGATACCTATCAGCGCAAGATCGATATCTGCGCGCGGGCGTACAAAATCCTCGTCGATGAGATGGGCTTTCCGCCGGAAGACATCATCTTCGACCCCAATGTGTTCGCCATCGCGACGGGCATCGAAGAACACGACAATTACGGCGTCGACTTCATCGAGGCGACCGCCTGGATCCGCAAGAACCTGCCGCATGCGCATATTTCGGGCGGCGTTTCTAATCTGTCCTTCAGCTTCCGCGGCAATGAGCCGGTGCGCGAAGCCATGCATGCGGTGTTCCTCTACCACGCCATCAAGGTTGGCATGGATATGGGCATCGTCAATGCGGGCCAGCTCGCCGTCTATGACCAGATCGATCCGGAACTGCGCGAAGCCTGCGAGGACGTGGTCCTCAACCGCAAGCCCAAGGCTGGCGGCACGGCGACCGAGCGCATGCTGGAGATCGCCGAGCGCTTCAAGGGCGGGGCCCGCGAAGAGAAGGTCCGCGACCTCACCTGGCGCGAATGGCCTATCGAAAAGCGCATCGAACATGCGCTGGTCAACGGCATAACCGAATTCATCGAGGCCGATACCGAGGAAGCGCGCCTTGCCGCCGAGCGTCCGCTGCATGTCATCGAAGGCCCGCTGATGGCCGGCATGAATGTCGTCGGTGATCTCTTCGGCGCGGGTAAAATGTTCCTGCCGCAGGTGGTGAAATCGGCCCGCGTGATGAAGCAGGCCGTGGCGGTACTTTTGCCCTATATGGAAGAGGAAAAGGCCGCCAATGGTGGCTCCGATCGCCAGTCAGCGGGCAAAATCCTGATGGCGACGGTCAAGGGCGACGTGCACGATATCGGCAAGAACATCGTCGGCGTCGTGCTCGCCTGCAACAATTACGAGATCATCGACCTTGGCGTCATGGTGCCGCCGCAGAAGATTCTGGAAGTGGCGCGGGCCGAGAAGGTCGACATCATTGGGCTTTCGGGCCTGATTACGCCCTCGCTTGACGAGATGGTGCATCTTGCCAGCGAAATGGAGCGCGAAGGTTTTGATCTGCCGCTGCTGATCGGCGGGGCGACGACTTCGCGCGTGCATACGGCTGTGAAAATTGCGCCGCGCTACACCAAGGGGCAGGCGATCTACGTCACCGATGCCAGCCGGGCGGTGGGTGTCGTCGGCCAGTTGCTGTCGGCCGAGATGAAGCCCGATTATGTCGCCGGCATCCGCGCTGAATATGTCGATGTCGCCGAAAAGCACGAGCGCGCCGAACTCGCCAAGCAGCGCCTGCCACTGGCCGCGGCCCGGGAAAATGCCTTCAAGGTCGACTGGTCGGACTACAAGGTGAATGCCCCGCAATTCCTCGGTACGCGCGTTATCGAGGATTGGGATCTCTCTGAGATCGCTCGGTATATCGACTGGACGCCGTTCTTCCAGACCTGGGAATTGAAGGGCGTCTATCCGCGCATTCTGGAAGACGAAAAGCAGGGCGAAGTGGCCCGGCAGCTTTTTTCCGATGCGCAGGACATGCTCAAGAAGGTCATCGCCGAAAATTGGTTCAAGCCGCGGGCCGTGGTCGGCTTCTGGCCGGCGAATGCTGTGGGCGACGACATCAAGCTTTTCACCGCCGAAGACCGTCGGGATGAGCTGGCAACGCTCTATACGCTGCGCCAGCAGACCTCCAAACGTGAGAACCGTCCCAATGTGGCGCTGGCCGATTTCGTGGCGCCGGAAGGTACGAAGGACTATGTCGGCGGCTTCGTCGTCACGGCTGGTCCCGAAGAGAACGAGATCGCCGAGCGCTTCAAGCGCGCCAATGACGACTTTGGCTCGATCATGGTCAAGGCGCTGGCCGACCGCTATGCGGAAGCCATGGCCGAAATGCTGCACGAGCGCGTGCGCAAGGAGCTTTGGGGCTATGGCGCAGACGAGACGTTCGCGCCCAATGAACTGATCGGCGAACCTTATCGCGGCATTCGCCCGGCGCCGGGCTACCCGGCCCAGCCGGACCATACCGAGAAGGTGACGCTGTTCCGTCTGCTCGACGCAGAAGCTTCGACCGGCGTGACGCTGACGGAAAGCATGGCCATGTGGCCGGGGTCATCGGTCTCTGGCATCTATATCGGCCACCCCGACGCCTACTATTTCGGCGTCGCCAAGGTCGAACGCGATCAGGCGATCGACTATGCCCAGCGCAAGGGCATGGATCTGGCCGAGGTGGAGCGCTGGCTGGCGCCGATCCTCAACTATACGCCCGCCGGCTGAGCGTTTTCAGGAAAAACGCTGGGGATTCCACGAGCGCTCCTGACCCTCGGCAGCAAGCCGGGCGCCAACGAAAAGCAGGTCCGACAGGCGGTTGAGATAGACCCGCCCATTGGCCGTGCGCTCTTCGTCGAGCGAAAGCAGCCGTCGCTCGGCGCGGCGACATACGGTCCGCGCCATGTGCATCGCGGCAACGGCGGACGAACCGCCGGGCAGGATGAATTCCTTCAATGGGGGCAGGTTGGCGTTCCAGGCGCTGACTGTCTGCTCGATCGCCTCAATGTGCGCCTCCGCCAGCACGGTATGACCGGGCAGGGAGAGGGCGCCGCCGAGATCGAAGAGATCGTGCTGGATCGACACCAGTTCTTCGCGGAGATGGGGCAGGGTTTGCTGGCTTTCGGCAAAGCCGACAACGCTGTTGAGCTCATCCACCGTGCCGATGGCTTCGATCAGCGCGTCGTCTTTCCGCAGCCGCGAACCGTCGGAGAGGCCAGTCGTGCCGTCGTCGCCGGTACGCGTGACGATCTTCGAAAGCCGGTGTCCCATTCAGTCCTCCAGTGGCGCGGCCTTGCGCTCCACTGGACATACTTGGTCTCGCACTCGATTGTCACCCCGGGCTTGGTCGGGGTGACAGCTCGTCGCGCCCTCAGCGCGTCGAAGGGATTTCGTAAATCTTCTCGATATCATCGAGCGCCAGATGGGCCGCCATCACACCGCCGGCCGTCGCCCAGACGGTGTCGGACACACCATAGACGTGGTCGGCCTTTACGACATCGAGGTTCTGCCAGAGTGGCGATGCCATCCAGGCTTCTGCTTCCTTGGTCGCGCCGCCGTCGCCGGTTTCGTAACTGAAGTGCAGCAGGCGGTCGCCATCGAGATCGGGGATACGTTCGAGGGTGATCGGTTCGGCAAGGCCAGCCTTGTCCTGCGGTGCGGGGCGGCCGAAGCCGATATCGTGCAGGATGGAACCTGAGAAGCTGTCATTATTGTAGGCGTAGTTCTGGCCCGAGATGAAGCGCACCAGGCCAACCTTTTCGGCCGCGCGATCGCCGAGCGCTGCCTTGATCGCCGCGACGCGGTCCTCGTAGCCTTTGAGTACGGCGTCGCCTTCAGCGGTCTTGCCGACGGCTTCGGCATAGAAGGCGAGATTGTTGCGCCACTGACCGGTGATGTTTTCGACAAAGACGGTCGGCGCGATGGCGGAGAGTTGCTGGTAAATCTGTTCGTGGCGCTTCTTGTTGCCCAGGATCAGGTCGGGCTCGAGCGAGAGGATCACTTCGAGATTGGGGGCCAGTTCCTCGCCCACCATGGTCGTATCCTTGAGCGCTTCAGCAACGTGGTCGAACCAGGGATCGGCATTGGCCGAGCGAACTGCGCCAACCGGCACGAGGCCGAGCGCGAGAAGATCCTCGGTCGCTTCATTGGTCAGGGCGACGATGCGCAGCGGCTGATCCGGAACCGTGGTGACACCCATGATATGGGTGATGTCGCGGGCAAAGGCGGGTGCCGCGAGCGCAAGGAGGAGAGGCACGCCAAGGAGCGCGAGAAGACGGCGAGAAATCATGACCGATCCATTTTATGACTTGTATAGTCATGTTTTATAATGCGCCGGTGCCACATCGAGTCAAGTCGTTGACGATGCCGACGGCGATTGTGATCGCGCTGTCACAGCGATGAGTACCATGCGCAAATCCTTAACGATCTCAAGAGAGACAGGCGTGCCGACATCGGAAGCCAGCATTTGGCGCGATCGCGTTAAACCTCTGTAGCGGATTGAAAAGTAGCGTTCCTCCACCGGTGGCGTCAGCACCGGCATCATCATGTGGGGGACTTCATGACAGGCTGCACTTGCAACACGACCCATGGGGCCGACTGCACGCATATCGAGCGGGACCAGCTCAGCGACCCGAACCGCCGGATGTTTATGGCCAGCGCCGTCGCTGCCGGCGCCGCGGCCACGTTCGGCTTTTCTCCGGTCTCGGCCGTTGCCGCCCCGTCCGACGACAAGAAGGTGTTCATGGAAGAGGCGACGCGCCTTGCCATCGAATCCGTCGAAAAGGGCTGGGGTGGCCCGTTCGGTGCGGTCATCGTCAAAGATGGAGAGATCATCGGCCGCGGGCAGAACCGCGTACTGCTCACCGGCATTCCGGTCTTCCACGCCGAAATCACCGCCATCATCGATGCCTCGACCCGGCTCAATCCCAAGGCGCTGCTCGGCAGCGACTATGGCGCCGGCACGATCCTCGAAATGATCCCGCGCGAAGAGGGCTCGCCCGACCCGGTGCCCGAGCGCGCCAAGATGCTCAAGGGCTGTGAAATCTACATCAATGGCGCGCCATGCCCGATGTGTATGAGCGCCATCTATTGGTCGCGCATCGACCATTTGTATTTTGCCGCCAGCCTCAAGGACACCAGCGCCATTGGCTTCGATGATGCGTTCCAATATGAGGATTTTGCCAAGCCATGGACCGAGCGCCGCATTGCGGTGACCGAGGGCTTTGAGCGCGAAACCGGCTTGAAGGCCTATGAGGCCTGGATGAACAAGGCGGACCGGCATCCCTATTGAGGGGTGGTTGCTCCAGATTGACGCCGCCGCGAGGGGATCGCGGCGGCGTTTTTGTTTGGATCAAAACGCTCCCATTTCCACGATGTCATTCCCGCGAAAGCGGGAACCCCTGTTTTGAAACGGAGGTCCCCGCTTTCGCGGGGATGACACAGTGAAAAGTAGATGGTTGGTGGCACGGGCAGAGCTACCCGAACACCCCTACCGGCACCCCGGGTGCATCCACGCGGAACTGCACGATTCCATCGCGCTCGTCTTCGCGTGAATTGAGGCTCGTCACGAACACCGTCTTCATATCCGACCCGCCAAAGCATGGCATCGTTGGAAATTTCAGGGGCACGTCGACCCAATCCAGCAGTTCCCCCGTTGCCGAAAAGCGATTGATGCGGCTCGCCGAGGGGCCGGCGGACCAATAGTTGCCCAGGATATCGCAGGCGCCGCCATCGGGCCTGCCATTGGCCTCGTCATTCTCGCGCAGCCGGCGACGATTGCTGACTGCGCCGGTCGCGCGATCGAAATCCCAGCAGTCGAGCCACATGCTGCCGCGTGAATCCGAATGGTAGAGCAGGGTCGCGTCAGCATTCCAGGCAAGGCCATTGGAAATGGCAATGCCCTCGGCAATCACCCGCACCTCCCCATTGGGCGCCACGCGATAGAGCTTGGCCGCAGGCGCATCGCGGGGGTCGGCATCCATGCTGCCGACCCAGAAGGCACCATCCGGCCCTACCTTGCCGTCATTGAGCCGCATGTCGGACTTTTCGTGCTCGATCCGTGCGATCTGTTCCCGTGCGCCAGTGGCGGGATTGAATAGGATGATGTCATTGCGCAGAGCCACGACCAGCTTGCCGTTCCTCGCCAGCCCCAAGCTGGGCACCGGCTCGCCGAACGCCCAGACCGTGCGCGCCCCGGTGTCGATATCAAGCGCATGGATTGCTCCCGCCGGAATATCGCACCAGTAAAGGCGCCCTTTGGCCGCGTCCCAGACGGGGCTTTCGCCAACACCAAATCGTTCGTGGATGACCCAGTTCACTTCTGGCTGTGTCATGGCGCTCTCAATGGCCGAGATCGTGGGCCAGACTCCACTCGCGATAGCGGCGGCGGCCGCCTTCGAGGTGCTGGCGCATGGCGAGGCGCGCCGCGTCGGGCTGGCGATCGCTGATGGCTTCAAAAATGCGACGGTGTTCGGTCTGGATGTTTTCCAGAAACTCGGCCTTGTCCTTTTCGTCGCTGAAACTGGCGCCCAGCGCCCGGCGCGGGATCAGTCTTTCGCCCATTTCATCGACGAAGAGACGGAAGCGGGAATTGTTGGTGGCGTCAGCGATGGCGCGGTGAAAGGCGCGGTCGGCGTCGGTCGCGAGGGTGTTGTCGGCCAGATGCCGGGCGAACTGGCTGAGCGCCTGTTCCATGCGGAGCAGATTGGTCTCGGTCCGGCGTTCGGCGGCAAGACCTGCGGCCTCGATCTCGACGCTCATGCGGAATTCGATGAGGTCGAGCACATCGGCAATGTCCTGCGGCGCCTCCATGAACATGGAGCCTCCCAAAACCTTGGGCGGTTCGCTGACATAGACGCCGCTGCCGCGGAGCGAGCGCAGCCGGCCCTCGGCCTTGAGGCTGGCAATCGCCTCACGCACCACGGTGCGGCTCACGTCGAACGTCTCGCAGAGCCTGTCGGCCGGCGGCAGCTTGTCGCCAGGCTTGAGGCCGCTATCGGTGATCAGGCGCACCAGCCCATCCTTGACGCGATCGGTCAGTCGCAGCGCTTCGATTTCAGCCATTTTCCGCTTTCGCGTCCTCGATGATAACAGTCCGCTAGCACATTGCCGCGGAATGGGGGCTTCTCTCGCATGCCATGCTGTGCCGGATTTGTCATCCTTCTCGTGCTGCGATCCTGCTGACGGCGAGAAAATGTCTCTGCCTGCGACCATGTTCGGCTTGTAGCACGCGCAGATTTTTCATACAACTTTGTAGAAGTCATAACACTTGAGGAATTTCGGCATGTATGTGGGCACCCAGCTAAGCGGGGAGAAATTCAACGAGGTGGGGGATGCCCACTTGCGTCAGTTGGCGCAGCTTGGCCTGCGCCATGTCTGCGTCGATCCGGTGGGCAATCCGCATGATTGGACGCGCGAAGTTCTGGAGCGCCATATCGAGCGGATTGAAGCTGCGGGCCTGGTGCTCGACATGGTGCAATTGCCCATGTCTTCGGCCGGCGTCGACAAGGTGAAGTCGCCTTCGATCGTGATGGGTCGCGATCCGGACCGCGAGCGTGAGGTCGACAGCATTTGCCGGCTGATCGAGACGCTTGGTGCGCTCGGTATCAAGGCGGCAAAGTACAATTTCAACATTCTGGGTATTCCGCGCACCCCATCCGAGCGCGGCCGCGGGGGTGCCATCATGTCCACCTTCCGGCACGACCAGACGACCGACGATGCCGTGCCCAGCAGCGCCGGCACCGTCAGTGCTGACGAGATGTGGGAGCGCATCACCTGGTTCCTCGAGCGCGTTGTGCCGGTGGCGGAGGCGAGCAAGGTGCGCCTTGCCTGTCATCCCCACGATCCCCTGACCCGTCCGGGCTATCGCGGCATGGAAGAGCGCGTGCTGGGCTCGGCAGAGGGGCTCAAGAAATTCGTTTCGATCGTGGAAAGTCCTTATCACGGGCTCAATTTCTGCCAGGGCACGGTGGCCGAAAGTCTCGAAAATCCGCGTGAGGAAATCGGGGACATCATCCGCTGGTTCGGCGAGCGGAAGAAGATTTTCAACGTCCATTTCCGCAACATCAAGGGCGGTCGCTATTCCTTCACCGAGGAGTTTCCCGATGCCGGCGACATGGACATGGCAGCGAGCTTGAAGATCTACAAGGAAGTCGGCGTCGACTGCATGATCATGCCCGACCATGTGCCGCACATTGACGGCGAAGCGCCGTTCGAGACCGCCTTTGCTTTCTGCTATGGCTATATCATCGGCCTGTTCCAGGCCAATGGCTGGGATCCTTACGGGGCTTGAGCGCCTCGGATTCCAAATTCCACACCCACGGTGTCATTCCCGCGAAAGCGGGAATCTCTGTTTCCGATCAATGAGATTGCCAAAATCTCGATGGGTTGCTGGGGATGCAAACAAAAGGCCCGGATATTGCGATCCGGGCCTTCTCACGCAGGGAGGCGCGTGTGTCTCAGCGATTGGCGGCAATGAGTTGTGACAACTCCTCGCGTTCCTCGCCGGTCAGTTCCGTAAGCGGGCTGCGGACCTTGCCGGCGCTGCGGCCGACGATATCTGCGCCGGCCTTGACCATGGAAACGGCATAGCCGCGCTTGCGGTCGCGCAGTTCGATCAGCGGCAGGTAGAAATTCTTCAAGAGGTCTTCGATCGTCGCCGCATCGCGGGCGCGGACGGCCTTGTAAAAGCGCAGGGCTAGTTCGGGCACGAAGTTGAACACGGCCGATGAATAGGTGGTGACGCCCATTTCGAGATAGGGTTGGGCAAAGACCTCGGCCGTCGGCAGGCCTCCAACATGCACCAGGCGGTCGCCGATCAGGGTGGAGATCTTGACCATCAGCTGCAGGTCGCCGATCCCGTCCTTGTAGCCGATGAGGTTGGGGCACATCTCGGTCAGCTTTGCGAGGGATTGCGGCGTCAGGCGCGTGTTGTCCCGCGCATAGTAGATGACGCCGATATCGACCGCGTCGCAGATGGCCTTCATATGGGCGATGATACCTTCCTGCTCGGCGAACATCAGATAATGCGGCAGGACCAGAATGCCGGCGGCGCCGGCCTTTTCGGCGCGCTTGGCGAGCTCCACTGCCATGCGCGTGCCATAGCCGACGCCGGCCAAGACCGGCACGCCGGGCGCTGCATTGCTCACCGCGGTGCCGATGATGTCGTCATATTCGCCATCGTAGCCGATCGAGAAGAATTCGCCCGTGCCGCCGGCAGCAAAGAGGCCCGCCGAGTCATAGGAGGAAAGCCATTGCAGACGCTTGGCGTAGGACTTGCGGTCGAACTCGCCTGCTGCATCGAAGTCGGTCACCGGAAATGACAAGAGGCCCGAGCCGATCTTGGTTTTGAGTTCGTCGAAGTTCACGTCCGGTCTCCTGCGGCGACGATTAGTAATACTTCTTCCTGTATGCCTCGCTCCATAAGGGCTGTCAACGGCGCCAATATGTGCAATCTGAAAAAGAAGTATGATTGATTATTGACATGACCATTGCAGTCATACAAAAGTGCAGCCCTCAGCAATCGTCCGGAACGGTACATCCGCCGGCGAACTCAGTCTGACGGGAGGAAAATTTGAAACATCTGAGGGTAGCCGCCCTGGCGGGAATCTCGTTTGCAGCGCTGGCGAGCGGTGCTGCATGGGCCCAGGAATATCAGCAGTCTCCGGCACTCGACGGTCTGGATTTGCCGTCGGTGGCAGAGCGCGTCGGCAGCGAGCCGCGCGTCGTCACTCCCGTTAGCGAAGTCGGAAAATATGGCGGCACGTTCCGCGGCGGCATGGTGGGCGGCAATGACCGCAACATGCTCTTCACCTATTTCGGCTACGAGCCGCTGCTCAGTTGGGATGCCGATTGGAGTGGCGAGGTATTTCCCAATATCGCCAGCGGCTATACGGCAAGCGAGGATAGTAAATCCTTCACCTTCACCCTGCGCGAAGGCATGAAGTGGTCCGATGGCAGCCCGTTCACGGCCGACGATATCGCCTTCTTCATCGAAGACGTCTTGCCTGACGAAAAACTCTTTCCCACCAAGCCGGGTTGGCTGACGGTCGAGGGTGAACTGCCGACGATTGCTGTGGCCTCGCCAACCGAGTTCACCATTTCCTGGACCAAGCCCAACGGCCTCTTCATCATCAATGCCGCGAGCGTCTATGGCGTGCAGCTCGCGCTGCTGAACAAGGCCTATTGCAGCCAGTTCATGCCCAAATACAATCCGGATGCGGACGCCAATGCCAAGGCGGCAGGGGTTGCCGATTGGGCCGAGCACATGACCAATATGTGTGGCGTCGGCATCGAGAATATCCAGCGCTGGCGCAATCCCGAGCGCCCGACGCTCGAAGCCTGGCACATCACTGAGCCCTATGTGGCCGGCGCCACCCGCGTTTCGTTCGAGCGCAATCCCTATTACTGGAAGGTCGACACGGCCGGGAACCAGCTCCCCTATATCGACGGGCTCAGTATTTCGGTGAATGCCGAAGCGCAGACGCTGCTGCTCAGCGTTTTGGCCGGCGAAATCGATTATGAAGTGCGTCACACAGCCAATACGGCGAACCTGCCGGTTCTGGCGGAAGGCACGGAAGCGGGTAATTTCTATATTTCCCCGCGCGAGTCCCGCGTCGGCAATTCGCTTGCCGTGTCGGTCAACCTCAACTCGCATGACCCGGTGAAGGCCGAGATTTTTGGCAACAAGGATTTCCGTGTTGCGCTCTCGCATGCACTTGATCGCGTTGCGATCATCGATACCTTGTTCCTGGGGCAGGGGACGCCGCAGCAGGTGTCGCCGCGTGAGGGCACGCCGTTCTACAATGAGCGGCTTGCGACCCAATATCTCGAGTATAATGTCGATGAGGCCAATCGCCTGCTCGACTCCATCGGTCTCGACAAGCGCGGTGGCAACGGTTTCCGCCTGGCGCCCGATGGCAGCCCGCTGGTGGTTAATGTCGCGGCGGTGACGGCGCTTGGCGCCAATGCCGATGCGGCTGAATTGCTGGTGCAATACTGGCAGGCGGTTGGCGTCGATGCGCGCTTCTCGGCGCAGGATCGTACACGGTTCTACGAAGAGAAGACCGCGAGCCAGCATGACATCGTCGTCTGGGGTGCCACCTCCGGCGGCATCGACGTCTTCATCGATCCGCGCGACTACTTCCCGTTCTCGACCGAGTCCAACTTCGCCGTCGATTGGGCAAAATACTATATCGGCGACGGCGGCACCGAGCCGCCCGATTACGTCAAGGAGCAATGGGCGCTTTACGACCAGATCAAGGGCACGTCGAACCCAGAAGAGCAGGCCGCGCTTTTCCAGCAATTGCTCGAAATCACGGCCGACCAGTTCTACCAGATCGGCATCAGCACGGCCATTCCGGGCCTTGCGGTCGTGTCCAATAATCTCGGCAATGTGCCGACGGACACGCCGACGGGCTGGATCCACCCCGATCCTGGCACGCTCAATACCGAGCAGTTCTACTTCAAGAACTAACCCTGCCTTCTCGCCCGGCCGGTTTTCCGGCCGGGTTCCTCGACCAAGGGATCGCTGCCCATGCTGATCTTTATTCTCAAACGGGTTGCCGGGATGATCCCGGCCATGTTTGCGATCTCGATACTCGCCTTCACCGTCATCCAGTTGCCGCCGGGGGACTATGTCTCAACCTATGCGGCCCAGATCGCCCAGACCGGCGAGGCCGTCGACAGCGCTGTGCTGGCTAATCTGCGCGAGCGCTATGGTCTCGGCGAAAACGTCGCCGTGCAATATTTCAAATGGATCGGCGGCATCGTCCGCGGCGATTTCGGCCAGAGTTTTGAGTGGAACCAGCCGGTGACCGAATTGGTCTGGGGCCGCATGGGCATGACGGCGCTTATCTCCTTCCTGACGCTGATCACCATGTGGGCCGTTTCCCTGCCCATCGGCATCATCTCGGCGGTGCGGCAATATTCGGTCATCGACTATCTGACGACGACCTTTGCCTTCCTCGCGACGGCCGTGCCGGAATTCCTCGTCGCCATCGTGCTCCTCTACATATCGACCATGTGGTTCGGGGTGTCGGTGGGCGGGCTCTTTTCCCCCGCCTTCGAGAATGCGCCATTCTCGCTGGCAAAAGTCCTGGATTTTCTGCAGCACGCCTGGATCCCCATTTTGGTCATTGGCCTTGGCAGCACGGCGGCGCTGACGCGCATCATGCGCGCCAATTTGCTTGACGAGTTGCACAAGCCCTATGTCGAGGCCGCCCGCGCCAAGGGCTTGCCCGAAGGCCGGCTGGTGCTGACCTATCCGGTGCGCGTGGCGCTCAATCCCTTCATCTCCACCATTGGCTGGGTACTTCCGGCCCTTATTTCCGGCGAACTCATCGTGTCCACCGTTCTCAACCTGCCCACGGCCGGGCCTCTGCTGCTGCAGGCGCTCAAGAGCCAGGACATGTACCTGGCCGGCGCCTTTATCCTGCTCACCGGTGGGCTGGTGCTCATCGGCACGCTGATCTCCGACATTCTCCTCGCCATTTCCGATCCGCGGATTCGTCTGTCATGAGCGCGCCCTTCGATACAACCAAGGATGCGGAGCTTCTCGACCAGCAGGTGCATGCCGGCAGCCTTGTTGCTGCCAGCCAGTGGGCGCTGATCTGGCACAAGTTCAGCCGCCATCGCCTGGCCATGGTCGCGCTCGTCGTCGTAGTGTTGATCTATCTCGTGGCCGCTTTTGCCGAGTTTCTGGCGCCTTATGATCCCGGCAAATTCGATCCGCGTTACACTTTCGCGCCGCCGCAGCAGATCCATCTCTTCCTGACGGATGAAGACGGCACGCGCTTTGCTCCGCATGTTCTTGGCTACAAGAGCCAGGTCGATCCCAAGAGCTTTCGACGCCTGTTCCAGCCTGATCCGGAAAAAGTCATTCCGATCGCCTTTTTCGTCGAGGGGCAGCCCTACAAGTTCTGGGGGATATGGGAGGCCAACCGGCACTTCCTCGGGCCCTTGGATAAGGCTGATCCCTTCTTCCTCATTGGTGGCGATCGGCTTGGTCGTGATCTTTTGAGCCGCACCATTCACGGTACGCGCATCTCCATGTCGATCGGCCTTGTGGGCGTGACGTTCTCGCTCATCATTGGCCTGATCCTGGGCGGCATTTCCGGCTATCGGGGCGGTCTTGTCGACCGGGTCATTCAGCGCGTTATCGAGTTTATCCGCTCGGTGCCGACCATTCCGCTGTGGCTTGGCCTTGCCGCTGCCATGCCCAAGGATTGGCCGCCGCTACAGGTCTATTTCGCCATCCTGATCATTCTCTCGCTGATCGGCTGGACCGAAATTGCCCGCGTCGTTCGTGGCCGCTTCCTCAGTCTTCGCCGCGAGGATTTTGTCATCGCCGCGCGGCTCGATGGGGTCAGCGAATTCCGTCTCATCATGCGTCACATGATGCCTTCGCTCTACTCGCACATCATTGCCGCCATTACGCTCGCCATTCCCAACATGATCCTTGCGGAAACGGCGCTGAGTTTCCTCGGCCTCGGCCTGCAGCCGCCCATCGTCAGTTGGGGCGTGCTGTTGCAGGACGCGCAGAACCTGCGCGCCATCACCCAGGCACCGTGGCAGTTTGTGCCAGGGGTCTGCGTGGTCGTGGCGGTGCTGGCCCTCAATTTCCTCGGCGATGGCGTCCGCGACGCTGCCGACCCCTATGCCAAGTGAGCCGGTCATGTCAGACGAAACCATTCTGAAAGTCCGCAATCTCTCGGTCGATTTCCCGATCCAGAAATCCGTGGTCCACGCGGTCAAGCAAGTGAGCTTTGATCTCAAACGCGGCGAGACGCTCTGCGTCGTGGGGGAGAGCGGCTCGGGAAAATCGGTGACGGCCCGCGCCATTCTGCAATTGGTGGCGAAGCCTGGCGCCATCACCGGCGGGCAGATCCTGCTCAATACCGGCTCGGGCGAGGTCGATATCGTCAAACTCGGCAGCCGGGGCCTTGCCATCCGCGAAGTGCGCGGCCGGCGCATCGCCATGATCTTTCAGGAGCCGATGACGAGCCTCTCGCCGGTGCACACCATCGGCCACCAGATCGTCGAAACCATTCTGCTGCACGAAAAGATCAGCAAGGAAGAGGCGCGCAAGCGCGCGGCGGCTCTCCTCGGCCGGGTGCGTATTCCCGAGCCGGAAAAAGCGCTCGACCGCTATTCCTTCGAATTTTCCGGGGGCATGCGGCAGCGGGCGATGATCGCCATGGCGCTTTCGTGCAATCCGGAAATCCTGATTGCCGACGAGCCGACGACGGCGCTCGACGTCACGACCCAAGCCGAAATCCTGTCGCTGATCCGCGAATTGCAGCGCGATCGAGGCATGGCCGTGCTGTTCATCACCCACGATATGGGCGTCGTCGCCCAGATTGCCGATCGTGTCATGGTCATGTTCCGAGGCGAGAAGGTGGAGGAGGCCGGTGTCTTCGATCTCTTCGAACGTCCGCAGCAGGCTTATACGCGGGCGCTGCTCGGCTCGGTGCTGAAACTTGAAACCCCGGCGCCGCGCCCCCCGCGTCCGGCGGCGGAAAAGCCGATCGCAAAAATCGAAAACCTTGAGCTGCACTTTCCGCTCAATGCCGGCTTCATGGGGCGGCCCACCAACTATCTGAAGGCTATCGATGGGGTGAGCCTCACCATCAACCAAGGCGAGACGGTCGGCGTGGTGGGAGAATCCGGATCGGGCAAGACGACGCTGGGGCGCACGCTGTTGCGTGTCTATGATCCGACCGGGGGACAGGTGATGTATTGGCCGAGCAATGGCGAGCCGGTCGATATCGCGACGCTCAACAAGGCCGGCATGAAGTCGCTTTATGGCGAGGTGCGCATGGTGTTTCAGGACCCGCATTCCTCGCTCAATCCGCGCATGACCATCTACCAGACCATTTCGGAGCCGCTTCGCACCAATACCGATATGACCGAGCGACAGATGATGGATCGCGTGTCCGAACTCCTGGCGCGCGTCGGCCTGCCGCCCGATATCGGCGACCGCTATCCACACGCCTTTTCGGGCGGGCAGCGGCAGCGCATTTCCATTGCCCGCGCGGTGGCCGTGCGGCCACGCCTCATCATTGCCGATGAGCCGACCTCGGCTCTGGACGTGTCGCTACGCCATCAGGTGCTCGATCTGATGCGCGACCTGCAGAACGAATATGGCCTATCTTACCTATTCATTTCTCACGATATTTCGGTCATCCGCTATTTCTGCGACCGGGTCGCGGTGATGAAGAACGGCAAGATAGTCGAGGTCGGAGACGTGGTGCAGATTTGCGAAAACCCGCAGCACGCCTATACGCAGAACCTGATCGGCGCGGTGCCGCGCCCAGATCCGCGCCTGCGCGCCGACGCCCCGCAATAAGGAAGGTTTCATGTCCACTATTCTGCTGACCGGCGCTTCCGGAAGGCTGGGCACCCATATGCGTCGTTGGTTTGCCCAAAAGGGCAGGACGGTGCTGGCGACAGATATCAGGCCGGCGGAGGATGGTGGACCGATCGAGATCGTCGATCTTTCAGATCGCCCGGCGGTGGACCGGCTGATGGCGCGGGACATTTCGGGCGTGGTGCATCTCGGCGGCATGGCCAAGGAGGCGGGCTGGCAGACGGTGCTCGATGCCAATATCATCGGCAGCTACAATATCTTTGAATCGGCCCGCAAGGCTGGGGTCAAGCGCGTCGTCTATGCCTCGACCTACCATGTCATCGGCATGTATCCGACGCCGGGCGATACGCCGCTCGACCTCGATGCGCCTTATCGCCCGGACTCGCTCTATGCCGTCTCGAAGGCCTTTGGCGAGACGCTGGGGCGGCTCTATTTCGACAAGTTTGGCATTGAATGCCTTGCCGTTCGCATCTGTACGGCCGGCGACCCCGGCACACCGCGAGAGGCGCGGCTGTGGATCAACCGCGATGACCTGGCGACCTTGATCGAGACCGGCCTCGATCAGCCCGACCTCGGCCATCGGATCGTCTACGGTATTTCAAACAATCCGCTGAAGATGATGGTCAATGAGCCTGATCCGGGGCTCGACTGGACACCGGCCCACGGCTCGGGCGAGTTGGGAAAGCCCGATCCGCTGGCGCCGCTCGATCAAACCGACCCGCGCAACCGTCTCCTCGGCGGGGCTTTTTCGACCTGGGGCCATCAGGACGATAAGTCGGACCTTTAGTGGGCGGCAAAGCTTGAGCTGACGTCCTGCGGCCGGACCATGCTGACCATGTGCCAGGCAGCCACCAGAGCCAGCACTGCAGTAGCGACGCCCAGCGCGTAGACTGGAACGATAGCGAGTTTGACCGCGCCGGCGGACGCGGCCGCCGCCATGCCGCCCGAATTGGCGGCAACCCCGGCAAGCGCGGCCCCGATTGCATTGCCGGCCGATTGCGTCGTCGGGATCAGACCCGAGGCACGGTCGCGCTCTTCGTCACTAGCGGCTTCCATGACGGTGAGGTTGAGATAGCCATTGTGCAGGCCAAAGCCTGAGCCGATGACCAATTGGCCGATGATTACCACGACGACCTGATCGATCTGTAGCCCCGCCAGCACGAGCACCAGCCCCAGGCCGATCATGCCGGGCCCGAGGCGGATGAGCGTCTTGCGGGTTTCCTTGCTGCGCACATTGGCGACGGTGATAGCCGAGAAACTCCAGGCGACGGCGAGCACAGCGGCGAGGGCGCCGGCAGAAGCGGGCTTGTAGCCCCAGATTTCCTGCACCACGAGCACGAGATAGACGGCTGATCCGGCGCCGGCGACATTTATCAGCAGAACGACCCAAAGCCCGGTGCCGACTACGGAAATTGGGCGGAAGGCATCGCGGGGCATCAGGCGCTCTTCGGCTCGGCCGTCCATCCACACGGCGGCCACGAGCAAGGCGGCAGCGACGACCAGCAAGGCTCCCGCCGGTAGCGGCGCTGCAAGAGCGGCGAGGGCCACAAGCATGATCGCTGCGCCGATGGTGAAGAGACGTAATCCCGGGAAGCGGGCGATGACGCGGTCGTCGGGTGAGTGGGCCGGCACCTTGATGACGACCATAGAAGCAAAGAGCAGAACCAGCGGTACATTGACCAGGAAGGCGGCACGCCAGGAGACCATTTCGGTGAGAATCCCGGCAGCCGCGGGGCCGCCGAAGGCTGCGATAGCCCAGATCATTGCCTGCAAGCCGAACACTTTAGGCACAAGGCGCGAGGGGAAAAGCTCTGGAATGAGCGCAAAGCAGATGGCCGAGACCACGCCTTCGCCAAGGCCCTGAAGCGCGCGGCCGACAAGCACCTGCGGCATGGACGTGGCGGTCGCGGCAATGACCGTACCAAGAAGAAAGACGCCTGCGGAAACCAGCAGAGCGGTGCGCGCGCCAAGGCGCTGCTTGAGGAGTGCAGCGCCGGAGCCGCCGACAATGGCGAAGACGAGGAAAAGCGTTAGCGCCCAGGAAATCAGCGCTACGCCACCCAGTTCCTGCACGGCTGTCGGCAGGGAAATTGAGGCGAGGAAGGCGTTGAAGGCGAGAAGCGCTACGCCGAGGCACAGGATCAGCGTCACGGTCGCATAGCGCGGCGTGAAAATTTCGGCCCAGCGGCCTTCTACTGAATCTGACATATCGCCTCCAATTTTCCAAGCAATCACTTGTTTAATTCAAGTCGCCAGGGAAGGCAATCAAATGTGCAGGTCGCCTGAAAATTGTGCAGGGATAAGGGGGGCGAGCCATGGCCGCCCTCTTTGCGCTTATTCAGCGCCAATGGCAGTGAGGCCAGCGCGGGCGCAATCAGCGTCCAGACCGCCATTGGGGGCGCCGCCCACGCCGATGCCGCCGACCAGGGCTTCGCCGATCCGGATCGGCAGGCCGCCGGCCTGAATGACGAAGCGGGCATCCATGTCGCGCAGGCCGTTATTGTTCGGGTTCGCGGCGATGAAATCGGCGAGCTCACCGGCATCGCGGCCGAGGGCGGCGGCGGTAAAAGCCTTGCCTTCGGCGCTGCTGCCGGTGTGCGGGCCGGACATGTCGGCCTTGAGGAGAACCTTGGTCGCTCCATCACGGCCCACCACGGCGACGGAGACGTTGTAGCCGCCGGCGGCGCAGGCTTCGATTGCGGCCAGGGCGGCCGAGGTCGCAAGGTCGAGCGGCAGGTAGGGTGCGGTCGGCAGGTCCTGGGCGAAAGCGGCGGTGGGGGCCAGCAGCATGGCGGTCAGTGCGAGGGAGCGAAGCATGGTGATTTCCTCTCTGTTGGTGATGAGGAAATCCTAGTTGCCGTGCGGGCTGCGATGAATCGGTAGGGTTGGCGCCGGTCTCGGTAGAACTACCGAGTGTCTTGCCCTTCGAGCCAGAGCCGGGTCATTTCGGCCTGCGAGGTCGTGCCCAGCTTGAGGCCGATGGCGGCGCGGTGGGTGTCGACGGTACGCGGGGAGAGGCCGAGACCTTCGGCAATCTCGCGCGTCGAAAATCCCTGGGCAATGCGGTCGAGGACTTCCGTCTCGCGCGGGGTCAGGGCCGAAAGAAGTGCCTGCGTTTCGGCCCGCAGTGCTTTGGCGCCAAGGCTGCGGTCAAGAATGTGCTGGGCGCGCTGGATGGCATCTATGAGATCCTGCTCGTCGACGGGCTTTGAGAGAAAGTCGACGGCGCCATTTCTGAAGGCGCGGCGGCAGGCTTCGATATCGCCGTGGCCGGAAATGACGATGGTGGGCCAGTCGATGCCCTGGGCCAGCAATTGTTCCTGCAATTTGAGCCCGCTGATGGCGGGCATGCGGATATCGAGGATCAGGCAGCCGGGTTCGAGCCGGGATAATTGGCCGAGAAATGCAGAGGGGTCTCCAAAGCCTTTCACGCTGAGCCCGATGGTGGAAAGCAGCAGGCTCAGCGCGTTGCGCACGGCCTCGTCGTCATCGATGAGATAAACGGGTTGGGTCATTTTGTGTCTCCCCCGGGCGCGAGAGGCAGCGTCACGCGGAAGAGCGCGCCGCGATCCTGCGGGATATAGGCGATCTCACCACCGGCTCGTTCTACGAGTCTTTGGCTGAGCGCCAATCCCAGACCCGTGCCCTCGGGGCGCGTGGTGGTGAAGGGCGTAAACAGTTTCGGCACGAGTTCAGTGGGAACGCCGGGGCCGTTGTCGGCGATATCGAGGCGAACCGCGCCGCCGGCCTCCATGAGCTCGATCCGGACTTCTCGTGGCTCGGACTGCTCGGAGACGGCCTCGAGAGCATTGCGCAGCAGGTTGAAAATCACCTGTTCCAGCTCGACCGGGTCGGCGAGGACGCTGACCGGCCTCGTGGAAAGGCGGGGTTGCAGGGTGACGGCGCGTTGAGCCGCTTCGCTGCCGAGCAGGGTCATCACTGAACGGACTGCGGCACCGAGATCGACTGGCGCTGGCGGGGCACGTTGCGGACGCGACCAGTTGCGTAGACGCTCGAGAATGTCGGCGGCACGGCGGGCCTGCCCCACCGTGTCATCAAGCACTTTGCCGAGGGCTGCATTGTCCTGCCGGGCGAGGAGGTGCTTTCCGGCCTGCGCCTGGGAGAGAATGGCTGTCAGCGGCTGGGTCAGTTCGTGGGCCATGCCGCTCGCCATTTCGCCCATGGCGTTGACGCGGGCGGCGTGGGCGAGGCGGGACTCCATATCGCTGAGTTCGGCGCGGCGCTCGGCAAGGCGGGCGCGGGTGCGCTGTTGCATGAGGGTTGTGCCGATAGCGGCCAGAAGGCCGGCGCCGATGATAATGGCTGCCAGCCGATCGAGCGGCAGCAACTGACCGAGGCTGACCGGCATGGCTGCTTCGAGCAGCAGTGGCTGCGTGGCGCTGCCGAGGCGGCGAGAAAATTGCGGCGCGGCGGGCATCTCGGCGGGACCGAAGACCACCTGTCCATCCGGCATGGTCAGGCGCAGGGTCGCATTGCCATTGCGCCAGAATGCTGCATCGGAGGCGAGCAATTGCGCGACATCGACGGCAAGCATCAATCCGTCCCGCGCCGCATCGTTGTTTGGGCTGCGCTTGACCATAAGGTAGTGGCCGGGGCGCTCGGGCGCGGTGAGGAGGGCGGTCTGGCCAGTCGAAGCTGCCGCTGCTGCCTTGATCGCTTCGGCGAGGTTGGGTTCCAGCGGCCCCGTGCCGGCCATTGGCGCCATACCATCAAGCGGCATGAGCTGGATTTCGTCGATGCGTGGATAGAAGCGCAGGATCGTCGTGGCGACTTCGAGGAAGGCGCTGCTGTCGGTCTTGTCCGCCTGGGCGATGGCGGAGAGCGCTGTCAGATGAGCATCATGCTGGTCGGCGCGTTGTGCGGCTTCAGCGGCCAGGGTCGAGCCGGCCTGTTCCAGCTCGCCGAGCAGGGTCACCTGGCGATAAGAGCCGAGGCCTGCCGTGCCGAGCAGGGCCAGTCCCACCCACCAGATCCAAAACCACTTCATCCGCACGGCATGCCAGCGTTCAACATGCCGCCATCAATGGCTCAATCTGCCCCCTCGCGGCAAGATCAATCGCCTTATGGTCAGGCCGTGGCCCGCAATTGCGCCTCGGTGGGCAGGCGCAAGGCTGAGCCAATGCCGAGGATGATGGGGCAGTCGAGATCGAGCTTCTTGGACTCTTCCGCGGCATCGCGCAGGCAGGTGTGAATGATGTTTTGGCTGGGACGGCTGACATTGGAGGCGAAGACCACCGGCGTGTCGTGAGCAAGGCCGGCAGCGAGAAGGCGAGCCACCAGTTCACCCGAAGTGCGGCCGGCCATATAGTAGAGGTGGGTCGTCGATTTGTCAGCGAGGGCGGTCCAATCGAGATTGACCGGCAGTTTGCCGTCGCGGCTATGGGCGGTGACGAAGCGGACGGACTGGGCGCAATCGCGGTGGGTCAGCGAGAGTTTCAGTTCCGAGGCCAATGCAAGGGCGGTGGTGATGCCGGGAACGACGTCCACAGGAATACCAGCGCGGTTGAGTTCGGCGATTTCCTCGCCGGCCCGGCCGAAGATCATCGGGTCGCCGGATTTGAGACGCACCACATGGCGGCCTGCCTTGGCGAGGGTGATCATGGTCCGATTGATATCTTCCTGCCTGCAGCTATCGCGGCCGCCGCGTTTGCCGACGAGAATGCGCTTGGCCTCGCGCCGCGCCAGTTCGAGCACGTCGTCGGAAACGAGATCGTCGAAGAGGATGACGTCGGCTGCTTGCAGCGCGCGCATGGCTTTGAGGGTGAGATACTCGGCGTCGCCGGGGCCGGCGCCGACAAGGGTGACCCGACCGCCGTCGGTGCCTTTGGCTGCCTCGATCCAGTTTTCGAGTTCGGCTTCTTCGGCAGGCGTATGGAAGGCTTTTTCGGCGAGTCGCTGCCAGAAGTGGCGGCGTTCCGGGCCGGGATCAAGCAGGCTCGTGGCGCGGGTGCGGATGTGGCGGGCAAGGCCGGCCCAATCGGTTAGGCTTTTGG
This sequence comes from Devosia riboflavina, assembly GCF_000743575.1. Taxonomy (GTDB): domain Bacteria; phylum Pseudomonadota; class Alphaproteobacteria; order Rhizobiales; family Devosiaceae; genus Devosia; species Devosia riboflavina. The sequence continues at coordinate 215,949 of NZ_JQGC01000007.1, forward strand.
GCAGCATGGCTTCCACCCGCTGGCGCACGGCCTGGCCGAGAATGGGCGCAGCGCCTGAGGTCGAAATGCCTACGACCAGCGGCGAGCGATTGACGATGGAGCCGAACTGGAAATCGCAGAAGGCCGGCTTGTCGATGACATTGACAGGGACGCCGAAGCGACGCGCTGCGCCGGCGAAATGGGCGGCCTCGTCTTCGTCCTCGCAGTCGCCGACTGCCATGGCATAGCCGGTCCAAGCTATGACGGTCCAATGGCCATTGAGAAGAGTTACTTGCCCGGACGTTGCAAGGCCTCGCATCTCTTCGGAAAGTTCACTTTCGGGCGCGGCGACTTCGACCGTGGCGCCGGTTGCCGCCAACAGCTCGGCTTTCCAGGCTGCCGCTTCCGAGCCACCGGCAAGCAGAACGCGCTTGCCGGTGAGGGTGTAAAAGACCGGAAGGGTCGAGAGGGCAGCAAGGCGCGGACGCTGTGCTTCACCCGGCTGGCGCGTGACGATGTGCATCTCCCGGTCTCCTTGTTCGTGGTTATTCGGCCGCGACGGGGCTGGCGCCGACTTCGCGCACGGCGCCGACGGTCGAGGGCTTCTTGCGCGAGGGGGCGGTGCGGCTGTGGGTGGCGTAGAGGGTGAGGCCGACAAAGGTCAGGCCGCCGACGAGATTGCCGACAACGGTGGGGATCTCGTTCCAGACCATGTAGTCCCAGAAGGAAAACTGGCCGCCGAGCAAGATGCCCGAGGGGAAGAGGAACATGTTCACGATGGAATGCTCAAAACCCATGTAGAAAAAGAGCATGATGGGCATCCACATGCCCAGAACCTTGCCGGTGACCGAATTGGACATCATGGCGGCGACGACGCCGGTCGAGACCATCCAGTTGCAGAGCACGCCGCGGATGAAGAGCGTCAGCATGCCGGCAGCGCCATGGGCGGCATAGCCGAGGGTGCGGCCTTCACCGATATGGCCGATGCGTTCGCCCACGGCGTCGGGCGCCTGGGTGAAACCGAAGGTGACGACCACGGCCATCATCAGCGCCACGGTGAGGGCGCCGGCAAAATTGCCGGCAAAGACGAGACCCCAATTGCGCAACACACCGCCTATGGTCACGCCGGGGCGCTTGTCGATGAGGGCGAGAGGCACGAGAGTGAAGACGCCGGTGAGGAGGTCAAAGCCCATGAGATAGAGGAGGCAGAAGCCGACGGGGAAGAGGATGGCCCCGGCAAGCGGCTGGCCGGTCTGTACGCTGATGGTGATAGCGAAGGCAGCGGCGAGGGCCAGGATGGCACCGGCCATGAATGCGCGGATCAGCGTGTCCCTGGTGGACATGAAGACCTTTGCCTCGCCGGCGTCGATCATCTTCTTGATGAAGTCGGTGGGGGCGACGTAGTCCATTTTACTCTCCTGAAGGTCGATGGTGTGTCGAGGGAAGGGTTTCAGGCGGCCGTGGCCGCGGCGAAGCTGTGCGCATCGATGAGGATGCGGTCCTGGTGGAGGCGGAGCGGATAGGTCCGCACCGCGCCCTTGTCGGCGCCTTGGGCGGTGCCGGTTTCGAGTGAGAAAACCCAGTTGTGAAGCGGGCAGGTGACCTGTGCGCCATGGACGATGCCCTGGCTCAGGGGGCCGCCTTTGTGCGGGCACTGGTCGTCGATGGCGAAAACCCTGTCATCGGCAGTGCGAAAGACGGCGATCTTGCCGAGCGGCGTCTTGATGCAGCGGGCGCCGCGGCGGGGAACGTCTTCGAGGCACCCGATATCGACCCAATCGTTCATGGCCATCACTCCGCTGCCTGCAACATCTGGAAATCGGCCATGGCCGCGAATTCGTGGGCGTCGCGGCCGTTGACGCGCTCTTCCCAGGGATCGACCTGGGCGAATTTCTGCGAATAGACGAAGCGCTCGAAGAGCTGGCGGCGCTTGGCCAGGTCCTCGACCACATTGACCTTGATCGAGTCCGAGCCGACGCGCTTGGCCCATTTGTAGATGCGCTCGAGGTAGCGGCCCTGCTCGCGATAGAGCTGGGTCAGGGCGGCGATGATCTCCATCGCCTCGTCCTCGGTCTTGGCATGGCAGAGGACTTCCGTGCCCTTGATGTCGAGGCCGGCGGCGCCGCCGAAGTGGATTTCGTAACCGGAGTCGACGCAGATCACGCCGATGTCTTTGCAGGTTGCCTCGGCGCAATTGCGTGGGCAGCCGGAGACGGCGAGTTTCAGTTTCGCCGGGGTCCAGGAGCCCCACATGAACTTTTCGATGCGCACGCCAAGGCCCGTCGAATCCTGCGTGCCGAAGCGGCACCAGTCCGAACCGACACATGTCTTTACCGTGCGCAGACCTTTGGCATAGGCGGCGCCCGACATCATGCCGGCCTTGTTGAGATCGGCCCAGACGGCGGGCAGGTCTTCCTTCTTGATGCCCAAAAGATCGATGCGCTGACCGCCAGTCACCTTGATGGTGGGGACGTCAAACTTGTCGGCGACATCGGCGATGGCGCGTAGCTCGTTGGCGGTGGTGAGGCCGCCGAACATGCGCGGTACCACCGAATAGGTGCCGTCCTTCTGGATATTGGCGTGGACGCGTTCATTGATGAAGCGCGACTGGCCGTCGTCCTCATATTCGCCGGGCCAGTTGGCAACGAGATAGTAGTTGAGAGCCGGGCGGCACTTGGCGCAGCCGCATGAGGTTTTCCAGCCCAGTTCCTGCATCACGGCGGGGATGGATTTCAGCTCCTGCGCCACGATCAGGCGGCGCACTTCGTCGTGGCCCAGCTCGGTGCAATTGCACATGGGCTGGATGGCGGCGGGATTGTACTTATCGCCCAATGTCGCCATCAGCAGCTTTTCGACGAGGCCGGTGCAGGAGCCGCAGGAGGCCGAGGCCTTGGTATGGGCGCGAACGTCGTCGAGCGAGGTCAGGCCCTTGGAGGTGATGGCATTGGCAATGGTGCCCTTGCAGACGCCACTGCAGCCGCAGATTTCGGCTTCGGCGGGGAGGGCTGCAACGGCGGCAAGCGGGTCGGCAGACGCACCGCCGCCGTAGCTCTGGCCGTAGATCAGGGTGTCGCGCATGGGCGCGATGTCAGTGCCGCGCTTCAAGAGGTCGAAGAACCATGACCCATCGGCGGTATCGCCATAGAGCACGGCGCCGAGAACGCGATTGTCCTTGAGGACGACGCGCTTGTAGACCCCGGCCGTGGCGTCCCGCAGCACGATCTCTTCGCGGTCGTCGGCCTCGGCAAAATCACCGGCGGAATAGAGGCTTACACCGGTTACCTTGAGTTGCGTGGCGGTCTGCACCGGCTTGAAGGTGGCCTCCGTGCCGGTCAGGGTCTTGGCGGCGACCTTGGCCATGTCATAGAGGGGCGCGACGAGGCCGTAGACGGCGCCCTTGTGCTCGACGCATTCGCCCAGCGCGAGAATGTCGGAGTCGGAGGTCACCATGGCATCATCGACGACGATACCGCGATTGATCTCGATGCCGGCGTCGGTTGCGAGGCGCGTTTCCGGGCGAATGCCCGCGGCCATGACCACGAGGTCGGCGGGGTAGATGGTGCCATCATCGAGCGCTACGGCTTCGACGCGGTCAGTCCCGAGGATGGCCTTGGTCTGCGCCTTGCAATGAACTTTTATGCCCCGACCTTCCAACTCGCGGCGCAGCAGATAGCCGGCGGCAGCGTCGAGCTGGCGCTCCATCAGGTGACCGGAGAGGTGGAGAACGACGACTTCCATGCCGCGCCCGCGCAGGGCTGCGGCGGCTTCGAGGCCCAAGAGGCCGCCGCCGATGACCACGGCTTTCGCATCGGGTTTGTCGGCCATTGAAACCATGGCTTCGACATCGTCGAGATCGCGGAAGGCGCGCACACCCGGCAGGTAGCGACCGGCGATGGGGAGGATGAAGGGGGCGGAGCCGGTGGCGATGACCAGCCGGTCATAGGGTGTCTCGACGCCATCGGCAAAGACGGTTTTGGCCGCGCGGTCGATTTTGGTCACCGTCTGGCCGAAGCGGCAGCGCACATTGTTGGCGGCGTACCAGTCGGCATCGTGGGTGACGATGTCTTCATAGCGCTTTTCGCCGGCGAGAACCGGCGAGAGCATGATGCGGTTGTAGTTACCGCGCGGTTCGGCACCGAACAGGGTGACGTCGTAGCGACCGGGTTCGGCTTCGAAGAGATGTTCCAGCATGCGGCCCGAGGCCATGCCAGCACCGATGATGACGAGTTTTTCGGCCATGTTCTTCCCAAAACGAAAACGCCGCCAACCAGCAGGGACCTCGTCGCAAGACGAAGGCTCTGAAGGTTGGCGGCGTTGCCAATATGTGGCGCCCATCGTTGGACGCCGGAATTTCAATGCGCCGAGGCGCTTGGGAGTATCCTTGCAGGAAGCGTGCCAAACGGCCGTGCGCAGTAAAATCCGAGGTTGCTCAGGACTTTACGCGGCGCGCCTCAGCAATTGATTCATCGACTTAATGTGCTGCTTTGCACGGCAGTTCGGCGTTCTGCTCATATTTTGATCATGAGCCGCGTTGTGCCGCGATATAGGCATCGAGCGTGTCGGGATCAAAATCCGTCCCGTCGAAGAAGCCATCCGGCCCCAAGGTCAGGTGTCCGCCGATGGCGCCAACTTCGGTCGGTTCACGCAAGGCGCCTTCAATCTTGCTGCTGGCGCCCGGCACGGGCATGCCCATGCCGGAAAGGGCGGCTCGATAAAGATCGGGCCGATAGCTGGCTGCAGCTTTCTGCGCGTTTTGCGGCTTATGGGCCACCTGGCCCCAGCGCACCATCTGCGAATAGAACCAGAGGGCGTGGCTCACCCAAGGGAAGTTGGCGGCGCGGGAATAGGGCACGAAGAAATCCGGCATGAACCGTTCGACGCCCGGCTCGAATTGCAGTTTTCCGGTCACGGCGCGCAGGATGAGATCGGCGTCTATACCCAGCCGATCCTCGCGGGCCAGCATGGCGGCGAGGGCCATGTGGTTGGCCGGGTCTTCGCACCAGCGCGCGGCGCGGGTTGCGGCGCGCAGCAGGGCGGCGAGCTGTTCGGGAAAGCGCTCGGCCCATTGCAGGCGCGTGCCCAACACCTTGTCCGGGCTCATCTGCCAGATCTGGCCCTTAGTGGTGACAATCCGACCGACGCCGCGCGCCACGGCGACCGAGCCGAAGGGTTCACCGACGCAAAATCCGTCGGTGCGCTTGGCCGCGAGCGCATCGGCCTGCAAAGGCGGGGGCACGATGACGATGTCGACGTCGCGGTCCGGGTCGATCCCTGAAGCGGCCAGCCAATAGCGCAAGGCATAGTTATGGGCGCTTTCGGGATGCACCACGGCGAGGCGCAGGTGTGGCTCGCCGGAGCGCGCACGATCCGCGATGACTTTTCGGAGGGCCGCACCAACAGGGCCGGGCGCGCCGTCCTCGGGTGCGCCGGCCTCTGCCATTTTATCCCAGATGGCGTTGGACATGGTGATGGCAGCGCCGCCGAGACCGAGCGCCATGGGGGCAATCACCGCCGCGTCGAGCGGGGTCAGGCCGAGATTGGCACTGAGGGGCATGGGTCCGAGCATATGGGCCACGTCGAGATGGCCGATGGCGACGCGGTCGCGAATATTGGCCCAGGAGGTCTCGCGCACGAGGTTGAGGTGCAGGCCCTCGCTCTCGGCAAAGCCGAATTCTTCGGCGGCGAGCAGCACCGCGCTATCGAGCAGGGGCACATATCCGGCTGATATCTGCGTCAGGCCCATGAGCAAAAATCCTTCTTCATGGTCCCAAAAGCTCCGCGGCCGTGACGACCGCCTGGGCAATTTCGACGATCTTGCGGTTCTGGTTCATGGCGGTGGTCCGCAGCAACGCATAGGCGGCATCTTCGGAAAGGCCGCGCGATGTCATCAGAATACCCTTGGCCTTGTCGATGACCTTGCGCCCCTGCAATTCGGAGCGGGCGGCTTCTAGTTCATCGCGCAGCCGCGAAAAGGCGCGAAAACGGACGATGGCCATGTCGAGGATTGGCTTGATGCGGTCCTTGCGTAGCCCGTCCACCACATAGGCGGAAACGCCGGCATCGACCGCCGCCTCGATTTCGGCAGGGTCGGATTTGTCGACGAACATGGCGATCGGTCGCTTGATGGTGCGGCTCAGGGCGAAGAAATGCTCCAGCACGTCGCGATTGGGATTTTCGAGGTCGATGATGACCACATCGGGCGCGATCTCGCCGATGCGCTGCGCGACATCCTCGATATCGGTAATGACGCGCACCGAAGCATGGCCGGCCTCGCGCAGCCCGGCCTCGATGATCGAGGCGCGGATCGCGTTGTCGTCAATCACCAGAATCGAAAGCGACTCTGTCATGGACCTCAACTGCAAGGATGTCGGCGGCTCAGTCACTGCATGACTGGTGGGCCGCTGTCTACTTCCTTTGCGGCAGGGGGGCTATGCCATTTGGATCGCGTCGACCTCGGCTTTGGTGGGAATGGCCGGTTGCGCGCCGGCACTGCAGCAGGCGAGGCTTCCGGCAATGGCGGCGCGCTGCATGGCCTCTTCGAGCGATAGGCCGGCATCGAGCCCGGCGGCGAGATAGCCGCAAAAAGTATCGCCTGCGCCAACCGTGTCGACCGGTTCGACCCGGTGAGCCGGTACGGAAAAACGGCCTTGCGGGGTTCGCGCATAGGCGCCTTCCGGCCCGAGCGTGACGACAATGGTGCGTCCGGTTCTTTGCACCCAAGCGGTCGCGGCGGCGTCAAGGTCGGTTATGGGGCGGCCCGTCAGGAACGAAAATTCGGTCTCGTTGGCGACGACAATATCGGCCAGCGGCGCGAGATCGGCTGTGTCGGCAAGGAAAGGGGCAGTGTTGAGCACACTGCGGGCACCCTTGCTGCGCGCGATTTCGAGCGCCCGGCGGGTCGCCGCCTGTGGTATTTCCTGTTGCACCAGCAGCGTATCACTTGCCGTCAGGTTCCCGAGATGCCGGTCGGCATCGGTGGCACTGATCGTGCCATTGGCGCCGGGCAGCACGGCGATGACGTTTTCGCCAGCGGCATCGACGAAGATCATGGCAATGCCAGTGGCGGTTTCGGCTTTGCTGAGGCCCGAAAGGTCGACGCCACTATCCTTCAGAAGATGCAGCGCCATCTCGGCAAAGGCATCGTCGCCGACTGCCGAAACGTGCCGAACCTCGGCGCCCGCACGGCGCGCCGCGAGGGCCTGATTGGCACCCTTGCCACCCGGCGCCATGGAAAAGGTGCCGCCTGCGACCGTCTCGCCGGGCCGCGGCAGGCGCGTCACCGTGCCGACCTGATCGAGATTGGTGGAGCCGAAAACGGTGATCATGGCAGAAGTCCAGTCAGGGCATGGTGTGCAAGCATGGCGCGCGATTGGGCAACGTCGCGCTCGGTCTGCCCGGTGAGGTCGTCGAGCCCGGAAAAGCGGCGCATGTCGCGCAGCCTGGTCAAAAGGCAGATGTTCAGTTCGTGGCCATAGAGCGTGCCGTCGAAGTCATGGATGTAGATTTCGACCCGTCGCTCCTTCACGTCGTCAAAGGTGGGGTTGTTGCCCACGCTCGCCGTGGCGCCATGGTGCGTCGTTTGGCCCGGAAGCCAGACGATGCAGGAATAGACCCCATCCGGCGGCAGCTCTACGCCCGGCGCTATTGAGAGATTGGCCGTGGGGAAACCAAGCTTGCGGCCGCGCTTGTCGCCATGGATGACGCAGCCGGAAAGTCTGATCCCCAATGTCCCGGGGCCGAAATCAGGATGCCCGGGACAGTCCAAGATACTGGCTCTGGTGGAAGACGAGGGGGCGAATGTCGGGGAAAAGCGTCGTGTTCCTGATTTCGAACAGGATGATTTCATGGTCGCCACCCGAGAGCCTGTCGGCAATGGTGCAATCGAGCCAAAGCGTGGCGCCGGGAATGAAGCGGGCGGTTTCCTCGCCTGATTCCAGCGCCACATCACGAAAACGGTCGCCATTGCGGGATGAAAGCTGCCGGGACAGCGGCTCCTGATCGGCGCCCAGAATGCTGAGGCCGATGCGGGGCAGGGCATTGAGTTTGGGCCAGGTGCTCGATTGGCGGGCAATGCAGACCGAAACCAGCGGCGGTTCCAGCGAAACGGTGCTGAACGAATTGACTGCCATGCCGACCGGCTCGTTTCCATTGTGTCCGCACATGGCGACAACGCCAGTTGGAAACAGCGAAAATGCCCGCCGCAGGGCCAGGTTTGCCTCCGCGCTATTCAAGATTTCCTCCTCGAGTAGTCAATTTTGAATATTTGAAATGAAGCTATGTCATTTGCTAGGGAATGACAAGAAATTTGCCGAGGGGAAGGCACCAGAAAACCATGTCCAACATCACCCGCCTCGTTGTTTTGGGCGCCGTGCGCCAGTTCGAGCCCGTGCACGGCTACTTCCTCCGTCGCGAGCTGATGACCTGGCATGTGGACGAATGGGCGAACATCCAGCCCGGCTCGATCTACAATGCGCTGAAGTCGCTCAAGCAGGACGGCTATATCGAGGAAGCGGGCACGGAAGCAGCCGGCAAGCGGCCCGAGCGCACCATTTATCGCACCACGCCGCAGGGCGTCGTCGAGCTGATGCGCATGCTCCGCCAGACCCTCTGGACTGTCGAAACTTTCGATACCAAACCCACCATGGCGCTGACCTCGTTCATGTTTCTCCTCAGTCGCTCGGAAGTGGTGGCGGCGCTGAAATTCCGCATGACCGAGATCGACGCAAAGATTGCTAGCAACGGTTTTGACATTGCCGATGTCGGTCATTCGACAACGACGCCTGCCTATGTGCGCGAGATCTTCGAGCTGTCCTCGCTGCGCCTACGCGCCGAGCAGGAATGGGTAAAAGGGCTCTTCGAACGGATCACGGCTGGCAATTATGTCTTTGCCGGCGATCCGGGTTCGCGCGTCGAACCGGTCGAGCAGAAGTAGGCCGCCGGATTTCCCGGCGGCCTAGTCCTTAGAGCGTGCGATACCCGGCGCCCGGATGGTCGGCGCTCAGGATCGGGCTCGGCGTGCCGACAAGGCGTTCGCGTAGCGTATCGCCTTCATAGTCCGAAGCAGCGACGCCGCGGGCGCGTAGGATCGGCATCACCTGTTCGACGAAATCCTTGGTGGAGGCCGGCTGGATCAGCGGCGTGAACAGGAAGCCATCGATGTCGGTCTTTTCGGCGAGATCGATCATGATGTCGGCGATGTCTTCGGGCGTACCGACATAGGGATTGGTGCGAACGCCATGGGCGTGCCAATCCTTGAGCACTTCGCCAACCGTTTTGTCGCCGAAGCGCGCGATCTGGGTCTGCGAGAGTTCGGTATGGAGATCGCTCATCTTGGTCGCGGGATCAAAGGATGAGAGATCGAGGCCGGTGAACCAGGCATAGGAGGCGACGGCCACTTCGGGGGTCTGGGCGTCGAGCAGTTCCTGATGCTTGCGGCGGGCTTCTTCCTTGGTCGGTGCGACGACGCAGGAGAAAGCGCTCATCAGCTTGATCGAATTGGGGTCGCGACCATTGGCGACTGCTTCGTCGCGGATGGATTTGACCTGGCCCGCCAGCTTTTCGGCCGTGCCGCCGCCGAGGAAAATGCATTCGCCATGCTTGCCGCCGAACTGCTTGCCGCGATCCGACGAACCTGCCTGGAAGAGCACCGGCGTGCCTTGGGGCGAATAGGATGAATTGCCGAAGCCGTGCGAGCGGAAATAGGGCCCGTCATGAGAAATGCGGTGCACCTTGTCCGGATTGGCGTAGCGACCAGCCTTGTTGCGCTCCAGCGCGTCGCGTTCCCAGGCGCCCTCAAAGAGCTTGTAGACGAGCTCCATGAAATCGTCGGCCATGTTGTAGCGCTCGTCATGGGCCACCATGGGCACGCCAAAAGCGGCGACGGCGGTTTCGGCTGTGCCCGTCGTCACCACGTTCCAGCCGATGCGGCCCTTGGAAAGGTGGTCGAGGCTCTGCATGCGGCGGGCGAAGGCATAGGGCTGCTCGAGGAGGGTCGAGCCGGTCATGACAATGCCGAGCTTTTCAGTCGAAGCGATGATGGCAGCGCCGACAATGGCGGGGTCGAGGCGCGGCAGGTCGAGGCCTTCGGTGTCGCAGATGTCCGGGCGCGTTCCCTTCACATCGGCCCAACCCCAGGCGTCGGCGAGGAACAGGAAGTCGAGCTTGGCGTCCTCGCACATTTTTGCGACATCGACCCAATAGTCGAGCGTATCGAAATTGTGCCGCTCGCTGTCAGGGTGGCGCCAGGTGGACGTGCCGGAGTCATTGGTCTGGGCGTTTTCAAACAGCCCAAAGCGCAGCTTCTTCATCGTAATGTCTTTCGTAATTGTATGTGGGTGTCGGGCGCCTCAGCGCCCGATCACATCCGCGTCGCTCCACCAGAGGACACGCTTGCGCAGAAGGGCCAGCAGCGACACCAGCACCACGCCGAGAAGGCAGAGGAGGGCAATGCTCGCCCAGGTGACGGGCAGGTCGGCCTGCGCCGCAGAAATGGTAACCAGGGAGCCGAGGCCCGCCTGCTGACCGGCCGCCACGAATTCGGCGACGGCGGCACCAACCACAGCCAGCGGCATGGCGATACGGAGCCCCGCAAAGACGAAGGGCATGCAGCCGGGCAGTCTCAGATCACGAAACGTTTCCCAACGACTGGCATGGAGCGTCTTGAAGACGTCGAGTGCCTTCTGGTCGACATCGCGCAGGCCGGCCAGCGAATTGACCAGCATGGGGAAGAAGACTACGAGCCCGGTGACGATGTACTTTGGCAGCATGCCGAAGCCGAAGGCAACGACCAGAGCCGGGGCAATGGCGACGACCGGGGTGACCATGATCACAACGATCAGCGGCATGATCGCCTTTTCGATGATCGGCAGTTCGGACATGGCCACGGCGAGGAGGAAGCCGAAGAGAATGCCCGCGCCGGCGCCGATGACGATTTCCTGGCAGGTTACCAGCATATTGGCCCAGTACATATGCGGGTCGCCGGCCATGCTGTTGCCGATGGATTCCAGCGTGGGCAGCACATAGGGATTGTTCAGCGCCACGACCTGCCAGAGCACGGCGACCACGACGAAGGTTATGGCGGGCGGCAGCCAGTCGCCTGCGAGGCGCGCCATGGGCGAGGCGGTCTTTGCCTTGGGGGCGACGTCGGCTGCGATCGAACTAGACATGGGCAGCCTCCATCACCTTGCGCAGGGCGTTGCGGACATAACCTTCGAGATCGCGGAAGGCGTCGGTGGCATAAAGTGCTTCATTGCGCGGCCGGGGCAGGTCGACGTCGATGATTTCGGCGATGCGGCCGGGATGGGCCGCCATCAGCACGATGCGGTCGGACAGGATGATGGCTTCGGGCACCGAATGGGTGACGAAGAGCACCGATTTCTGGTTCGATTGCCAGAAATCGAGCAGGCCCATGCGCTGCTGGTCGCGGTTCATTTCGTCGAGCGCGGAGAACGGCTCGTCCATGAGCAGGATTTCGGGATCGAACACGAAGGCGCGGGCAATGGCGGCGCGCTGCTGCATGCCCCCCGAAAGCTGGGCGGGATAGCGGTCGATCGCCTTGCCGAGGCCAAAATTGGTCAGGATTTCCTTGGGATCACGTAGCTTGCGCCCGGCATTGGCGCCCGGATTGATGGAGATAGGCAGGCTGACATTGTCGAGAATGGTGCGCCAGGGCAGCAGGGCCGGCGATTGCGGCACAAGGCCGATGGCCTTTTCGCGCGAGGCCTCGCGCGCCGACTTGCCATTGATCGACACCTTGCCGCCATCGGCATCCGATAGGCCGGCGACCACCTTGAGCAGGGTGGACTTGCCGCAGCCCGACGGGCCGATCAGCGAGACAAATTCGCCCTTGCGGATGGTGAGCGAGACGCCGTTGAGCACGGTGACACGGGCTTCGTCCGGGCCGAAGCTCTTGGTGATATTGGCGACCTCTACCCCGGCCTCGCCGGGGTATCGATCACTGGATGCTTGAGCAGGTGCAGACATTGTCCGGTTCACTTTTCCGGCCAGATCAGCTTGCCGTCCTGATAGAGCGAGGCAACGAGATCAGGATCCATCATGGCTTCGATGGCGGGCGGGTTCTTCAGCCCGCCGAACTTCTGGGCCATGTCATATTCGCTCTGCCAGCCGGCGACGGTCTGCACGCCCGGAGGCCCAAAGGTGCTCGAACGCACCCATTCGGATTCGACGCCCCAGGTGCGGGCCTGCTGCTCACGCGGGAAGGCTGAGCCCTGATTGTTGTCGGCGGCAAGCTGGCTGATCATGTCGACGCACTTTTCTTCCTCGGCGAGGCAGAATTCGAGCGCCTTGAGGCTCGCGCGCATGAAGTCGGCAGCGGCCTCGCGATGCTCGGCGAGGAACTTGCTGTTCACTTCCATGACGTTGTAGGTGCCCGGCAGCCCGAGATCGGACGGCAGGAATTCACTGAAGGGCAGGTTCATGGCCTTGAGCGTCTGGGGCTGGTTTGAGGCATAGCCGACAATGGCATCGACCTGGCCGCGGGTGACGACCGTGGGGTCGTAGTTCGTCATCTTGATCAGTTCGACCTTGGAGACATCGACGCCGGCGGCATCGAGCATGGCAAGAGCGATGGGGGTGATGTTGATGAAGTAGCCGAGGCGCTTGCCTTCGAGATCCTTCAAACTCTTCACCGCTTCATTGGCAAAGATCGAGAAGGGCGACGTGCTGCCATAGGTGGCGACGGCGGTCAGGTTTCGGCTATTGGCGGCGGCCAGCATGACGTCGGAGGCCGAACCGAGCGCAGTGAACTGGGCCTGGCCGGACGAAACCAGCAATTGGCCATTGCCGCCGGCGGCGTTGATTTCGACCGTGAGGCAGAGGGCATCGAAATAGCCCAGTTCCTTGGCGAGGAACACATCCACCTGGCCGGCGCTGGCCGAATAGCCGTAACCGGAAATGTAGGTGATCGTGCCCGCGGCCTTGTTGCGATCGCACTCTTCCTGGGAGACGAGTACGTTTTCCGGGAGTTCGTCGGCAGCGCGCGCCACCTGGGCCGAGAAACCGGCCATGGCGAGGGCGATCATGGCGGTGCCCGAGAAAAGACGGCCGAGCGAGGACGTACCCCGCCCATGGGGTGTAGGTCTAAGCGACAAGAAAACCTCCCTAGTCACGTCCCATTCCTCCAACGGGACGCACATTCCTAGCATAATCAAAATTGACTATGCAAACTTTTCTTATTTGGCACGCTCAGGGGGATAGGAGGGAAGCTAGGCGAAAAGTCGAGGAGGACCGCTCTGTACGCGCTTTCACGACTGCACTCTTGATTTGCTATCATCTGCGCCAAAATGATAGCATAGTTGTCGCTTGAATGGAGTTGTAGCTAATGCCTGCCGTTACCATTCGTAACCTTTCAGAAGAGGCCCATCGCGCTCTCAAGGCGCGCGCGGCCGGACATGGCCGCAGCGCGGAAGCGGAGATGCGCAATATTCTGGAAGCGGCGGTTCGGCCTGCAGACCGCGTCCGTATCGGCTCGGCGCTTTCAGCATTGAGCCAGAATGCGGGCCTGACCAATGCCGACTTCGAGGCGGTGGAGCTGAACCGAGACAAAATGCCGGCCCTGCCGCTGAGCTTTGAATGATCCTGCTCGATACCAATGTTGTTTCCGAGGGCATGAAGCCCCAGCCCGACCCGGCCGTGCGCGACTGGCTTGATGCCCAGGCCGCGGAAACGCTCTATCTTTCGAGCGTTACGGTGGCGGAACTGCTGTACGGCATCGGGGTCTTGCCGGATGGGCAGCGCAAGACAAGGCTCACTGCGGCGGTCGAAGGCCTGATTGGTCTGTTTGAAGGCCGCATCCTCGCCTTCGACTCTGACGCAGCACGGCGCTATGCGGATATCGCGGTCGCCGCGCGCAGGGCGGGGAGGGGCTTTCCAACGCCCGATGGCTACATCGCAGCCATGGCCGTCGCTCACGGTTTTGCGGTTGCGACCCGCGATGCCAGCGCCTTTGCGGCTGCCGACGTTCCAACGATCGATCCCTGGAAAACCGGCGCCTAGCCTCTGGCGGCGAGGAGCGCCTTGGCGATGTCGACGAAGCCGCGTCCGGCAATGTCGGCCGAAATCCAACGCGGTTTGATGGGCAGGTCGTCGAGCACCGGCAGGATATTGGCGACCCCAAAGGTTTTGCTCAAAAAGGCGAACATTGGTGCGTCATTGCGGGAGTCTCCCGCAAAAGAAACCTGTCGCGCCAACTCTTCATCGCCCAGACCCCAGCGGCGCAGCAGGCGTTCGCTCATGGTGCGCTTGTTGTAGTCGCCGATCCAGGTGTTGATGTGAACCGAGCTGATCGCCACAGTGCCGCCAAGTGCGCGGATTTCTGTCGCCAGCGCATCGACTTCCGCGCGTGGGTAGCCGACGATATCGACGGCGACATCGGCGAGACGAAAATGCTGGTCGTGAGCAAGATGAAAGCGACCAACGAGGAGGGGAGCGACGGAAGCGAGATGCTTGCGCTGCCGTTCGCTCTGTAGCGCCTCGTCTTCCCAATATTCGACCTCGACCCGATTGTGCCGGGCCGTCATGACAAAGGCGCCACTCTCGCCGATGGCGGCGGCTACGGGCCATGCGCGCACAATATGCTCGCACCAGCCGGCCGAGCCGCCCGTCACAGTCACGACGGCGATCCCGGCTTTCTCGAGGTCCCAGAGAGCCTGATAGGTTTCGGGCAGCAAGCGGCCGTCGGTGGTCAGGGTGTCGTCGATGTCGGTGAGGAGATAGCTGACATCGCGCAGGTCTTCGGGTGCGGGCGCAGGACCGATAAAACTCATTCGGTGTCTCCGCCGCAAATCTCCACCTCGATCCCTGCGCTTTCAAAGGCCGCGACCACCCGTTTGTCATTGGGCAGCGCGTCGGTGAAAAAGCTGGTGATGGCGGCGAAGGGGGCCACGCGCACCGAGGCATCGCGCGACCATTTGCTGACATCGGCGGCGAGGAATTTGGTTCTCGCATTGTCGAGCAGTTTCATGGTGAGCTGGGCTTCGCTGTAGCTGAAATCCAGAATGCCCTTTTCCGGGTCAAGCGCACCAGCCCCGACCACGGCGTGGGAAGCATAGAATTTTTCGAAGAAATTGAGCGCGTCGGGTCCGACGACGTCGCGGTCATTGTGGCGCAGGAGGCCGCCGGTCATGTGCACTTCGACCTGCGGGGTTTCCGACAGGGTGAGAGCGACATCGATATTATTAGTGACGACACGCAGCTCCTGGTGATCGCGCAGCGCTTCGGCAACGAATTGCACAGTGCTGCCGATGCCCATGAAGACGGTCGAGCCGGCCGGGATTGCGGCGGCGATTCGCCGGGCAATCCGCTGCTTGGCCATGCTGTTGAGCGCGGCACGGGCATTGACCGAGATATTGCGGGCGCCAACGGGTATGTCGACGCCGCCATGGAAACGCCGCGCGTAACCGAGATCACAAAGCGCGTTGATGTCGCGCCTTATGGTCTGGGTGGTCACGTCATAGCGGGCCGCCAGGGGCTCGATATATTGAGCGCCCTCGGTTTCGATCAGGCTCAGGATTTCGCGTTGCCGATGCGACAGCATTTGGCCGACAGCCTCTACTATCCCAAAAACAGCTTGGGATTGTCAGTGATGACCCCGGTGAGGCCCGCGCCCCAGAATGAGACCAGCTCTATGGGGTTGTTGCAGGTCCAGGCACGCACCTTGATACCGCTTTTGCTGGTTTCTTCCAGCATGCCGATGCTCAGCGCCTTGTAATGCATGTGAATGGTCGTTGCCGGAATGGCTTTCAGCTTTTCGGCCCAGTCTTCTGGCGGTCGGCCCCAGAGCATGGCCATTTCGAGATCGGGCTCGAGCGCATGCATGGCTTTGAGCGCCTCGGGATCGAAGCTCGAAATCATGATTTGGGTATTCGGCCCGCGCTTGTTGATATCCGCCTGCACGGCACGCACCAATTGGTCGAGCGACTTGTGGTGCTTGTGCTGCTTGATTTCGACATTGGCGCTGAGCCCGAATTCGCCAAGCGCCTTGATGACTTCGGCCAAAGTCGGCAGGCGCTCGCCGGCATATTTTGTATCAAACCAGGCACCGGCGTCGAGCTTTGCGATGTCGGCATGGCTAAGCGCGCCAAGCGAGCCCATGCCCGAGGTCGTGCGGTCGACGCTGTCGTCGTGAATGACGACAAGCGTATCATCGGCAAGCAAAGCGACATCAAGCTCGACCCAGCGCGCGCCCTGTTCGGCGGCAGCCCGGAAGGCGGCGATGGTATTTTCGGGCGCAATGGCGGATGCGCCGCGATGGGCCTGCACTTCGTCCCTTGTGGGACCGGTATCGGATGGAATGGTCATGACGCGTCTTTGCTCTTGGCCCGCAAGCCACTAAGTCGGTTCTGTTACGGATTCGCGACAGCGGTGTCGGTGCGACGACCGCTTTCACGGTTGAATGGGTGCAAGTCCGCTGGACGCGCATAGAGTGTCACCGCGGCGCCTTCGGCAATATCGGGCCGGCCGGGCACGCTGAGAATGACCGCCTGGTTCGAGCCGGTCAGCCGCACATGGAGATGGCTTTCTCCACCGATGGGTTCGAGCAGTTCCACCGATGCCGCGAGGGCAAGATTTTGGCCGGTTGGCTGGTCCAGAACCAGTTGATCTGGTCGGATACCAATGACGTCAGTCCCATCGGGCAGGTTCAAGCCCTCAAAGCCCGGTGCACCGGCAATGCTCTCCAGCGAAAGCAGGTTCATCGGCGGAGAGCCGATGAAGCCGGCGACGAACAAGGTCGCCGGGCGGTCATAAACTTCAGTGGGCGTGCCGAGCTGCTCCACCAGACCATTATTCATCACCACCAACCGATCAGCGAGAGTCATGGCTTCGAGCTGATCGTGGGTCACATAAAGGCTCGTGGTCTTGAGCCGTCTTTGCAACTTGCGGATTTCTACCCGCATCTGCACGCGCAGCTTGGCGTCGAGATTGGATAGTGGCTCGTCAAAGAGGAAGGCGGCCGGTTCGCGCACGATGGCGCGGCCCATGGCCACGCGCTGACGCTGACCGCCCGAAAGCTGGCGAGGCTTTCGGTCCAGCATGGGCCCGATCTCCAGAATATCGGCCGCTTCCTTGACGCGGCGGTCGATCTCTTCGCGCGGCGTACCGCGGTTCTTCAGGCCATATTCGAGGTTTTGCCGCACCGTCATGTGGGGGTAGAGCGCATAGTTCTGGAATACCATGGCGATGTCGCGCTCGGCGGGCTCGGCCTTTACGACATCGCGGCCGGCGATCTCGATGCGGCCGGACGTGACCGATTCAAGCCCCGCCACCATGCGCAGCAGCGTCGATTTTCCGCAGCCGGAAGGTCCGACGAGCACGATGAGTTCGCCGTCTTTGACCGAGAGATTGATGCCTTTGACGGCCGGAACGGAGCCGTAATTCTTTTTGAGGTCAACCAGGTTGATCGTGGCCATGGCTTATTTCTCCGTTTCCACGAGGCCTTTGACGAACAGGCGCTGCATGAAGATGACTACGAGGACGGGGGGCAGCATGGCCAGCATCACGGCGGCCATCACCAGGTGCCATTGCGGCTCGCCATCGGCCGTGGCGGCCAGGCGCTTGATGCCCATGACGACGGTGTAATAGCGGCTGTCGGTGGTAACGAGCAGCGGCCAGAGATATTGCACCCATCCATAGATGAAGAGAATGACGAAGAGCGCCGCGATATTGGTGCGCGAGAGCGGCAGCAGGATATCGCGGAAGAATTTGAGCGGCCCGGCCCCGTCGACGCGCGCGGCCTCCATCAGTTCATCGGGAATGGTCAGGAAGAACTGGCGGAAGAGGAAAGTTGCCGTCGCCGAAGCGATGAGCGGCAGGGTGAGGCCAACATAGGAATTCAGCAGGCCCAGATCCGCCACCACCTTGAAAGTGGGGATGATGCGCACTTCCACCGGTAGCATCAGGGTTATGAAAATGATCCAGAACGCCAGCAGCCGGAACGGGAACTTGAAAAAGACGATCGCATAGGCCGAGAGCAGCGAGATAGCGATCTTGCCCACGGCGATGATGATGGCGATGACAAGCGAGTTGCCCAGCATGATCCAAAGCGGGGGGGCGCCGGCTGTGGAGATGCCTTCGGTCAACATCAGGCGATAGTTTTCGATCAGATTGGGTCCGGGTAGCAGCGGCACAAGACCGCTCAGGAAGTCGCCATTGCCATGTGTTGAGGCAACGAAGGCGAGATAGACCGGAAACACCACGATGACGACGCCGACGATCAGCACCAGATGGGTGAGGAAGCTGAGGAAGGGGCGATTTTCAACCATTTTGCGCGCTCCTAATACTGCACGCGCCGCTCGATATAGCGGAACTGGATGGCGGTGAGGGCGATGACGATCAGCATCAGCACGACTGACTGGGCGGCAGAAGAGCCGATGTTCAGCCCAAGGAACCCGTCGGCATAGACCTTGTAGACGAGGATATTGGTCGCCTGGGCCGGGCCGCCCGAGGTCGTTGCGTCGATGATGCCGAAAGTGTCGAACATGGCGTAATTGATGTTGACGATGAGGAGGAAGAAGGTCGTGGGCGAGAGCAGCGGGAAGACGATGGTCCAGAACCGCTTGAAGGGCCCAGCGCCATCGATGGCTGCTGCCTCGGTGAGGGATTGCGGCACCGATTGCAGGCCCGCCACGAAGAACAGGAAATTGTAGGAAATCTGCTTCCAGCTCGCCGCGATGATGACGAGCAGCATGGCGTGGCTGCCATCGATCCGGTGGTTCCAGTTGATCCCGAGGCCGCGCAGCAGATAGGGCGCAATGCCGATCGAGGGGTTGAACATGAACCACCACAGAATGCCCACGACGACAGGCGCGACGGCATAGGGCCAGACCAGCAGCGTCGTATAGAGCCGGTTGGTGCGCAGCACGCGGTTGACCGAAACGGCGAGGAGCAGCGACACGCTCATGGCCAGGAGCGTCACCGACACAGCGAATACGGCCGTCTTGCCGACGGAATTGAGATAGGTGGGGTCGGCAAAAAGTCGCTTGTAATTGTCGAACCAGATGAAGGTCGTCTTGAACCCGAAGGGGTCTTCGCGCTCGAAGGACGATTTGACCGCCTGCACGGCAGGCCAGATGAAAAAGATCAGCGTCACGGCAAGCTGCGGGGCCAGGAGCAGATAAGGCAGCAGCTTGTTTGGAAAAATGGTGCGCTTGGTTTGCATGGGCCGAACTCCCCCAGAGGCCGAATGTCACTATGCCGGTTGGACCGCCCCAGCCTGTCCGGCCGGGGCGATCCGGGGAGGATCAGCTATTGGCGGCTTCGAAGTCGCGCAGGATCTGGTTGCCGCGCTCGACAGCAGCATCGAGCGCTTCCTTGGCCGACTTGCTGCCGGCGAGAAGGGCTTCGAATTCTTCGTCGACCACGGTACGGATTTGGGTCAGGTTGCCGAAGCGAACACCCTTGGAATTGGCCGTCGGCGTGCCGCGGGTGATCTGGTTGATGGCGACATCCGACCCCGGATTGGCTTCATAATAGCCCTGTTCCTTACCCAGCTCGTAGGCAGCGTTGGTGACCGGCAGGTAGCCGGTGAACTGGTGCCATCCTGCCTGGATTTCCGGGCTCGAGAGATAGGTGAAGAACTGGGCCACGCCCTTATAGACTTCCGGATCCTTGCCATTGAGGGCCCAGAGCGTCGCGCCGCCGATGATCGAATTCTTGGGATCGGTGGTCACGTCGTCATAATAGGGCAGGGGCGCGAAGCCGACCTCGAAATCCTTGGCATTGTTGATCACGCCAGCGCGCGAGGCCGAGGAGTTCATGTAGATGGCGCATTCCTGCGAATAGAATTTCGGCGGAGCGTCGGCGCCACCAACCGGGCCGCCATATTCGAACAGACCCTCATCGGCCCATTTCTTCAGGTTTTCCCAGTGCTTGGTCTGTACTTCGCCATTGAAGGTAAATTCGGTGCCGAGGCCGCCGAAGCCGTTTTCCAGCGTGCCGTAGGGCTGGTCGTGGATGGCCGAGAGATTTTCGAGCTGGATCCAGCTCACCCAGCCGGTAGTGAAGCCGCAGGGAGCGGCGCCCGATTCAACGATCTTTTTTGAGAATTCTTCGACTTCGGCCCAGGTCTTGGGCGCTGTTTCGCGGTCGAGACCGGCTTTTTCGAAAACGTCCTTGTTGTAATACATGATGGGCGTCGACGAATTGAACGGCATGGACAGGATGTTGCCGTCTGTATCCGAATAATAGCCCGTCACGGGAGCCAGGAAACCCGACGGGTCCCACGGTTCGCCATTGTCGGCCATGAGCTGGTAGACCGGATAGACGGCGCCCTTGGCGGCCATCATGGTGCCGGTGCCCACTTCGAAAACCTGTACGATGGCCGGCTGTTCATTCGCGCGGAAGGCGGCGATGGCGGCGGTCAGGGTTTCGGGATAGCTGCCCTTATAGGTCGGGATGACCTTGAACTCGGTTTGGCTGGCATTAAAGCCGTTGGCGATTTCCTCGAGCTTCTTGCCGAGCTCGGCGTCCATGGCATGCCACCATGCAATCTCGGTCTGTGCAGCGACCGGGGCGGCCGAAAGAACGGCAGCCAGGCCCGCAGACAGGAACAAAACGTTCTTGAACATTCTCACTCCCTTTATGTTTTGGCCGAGGCCTCCCCGCCTCGTGCTGTCCGAATTGGTAACAGCGGAACGCGCGTTTGCAACAGAAAAATGTTCAAATGAACATTTTGGATGGCGCGAATGATCAAGGTTGCATCGCAAACTGGTCCAAATTGCTTGATATCATTGGCTATGGACAATTTTTCTGATCACCAGATTTTGCACCCGATTGCATCGAGCTGTTGCGCCTCAACTGTTCATGTGAACATGATGGCGACTCGAAACAGAGCACGGGTAGGGGAGGCCTGATGTACTTCATCATCGTCCATCTGATGGCGGCCATCGTTCTCCTGCTCTGGGCCGTGCGCATGGTGCGAACGGCGGTGGAACGGGCCTATTCCGCCCAGCTCAAGCGCACCTTGGCTCATGCCGAGCGCAGCGCGCTTTCCGCCGCGACGGTCGGTACCGGCATGGCCGTGGCGCTGCAAAGTTCGACCGCAGTGGCCGCGCTGGCTTCCAGCTTCGCCTCGGGTGGACTTCTGGCGGGTAGCACGGGCCTGGCGCTGATGCTCGGCGCCTATTTCGGTTCTGCCCTCGTTGCCAGCGTTCTCTCTTTCGATCTGACGCTGCTCACCGCGCCGCTGATCATTTTGGGCGGCACGCTGTTCCTAAGAGCCAATGATCGGCAGATGAAACAGCTCGGCCGCATGATCCTTGGCGTCGCCTTCGTGCTGCTTTCACTTGAAATGGTGTCCGAGGCGACCGCGCCCTGGCGCGACAGCGAAGTTCTGGCCATGGCCATCGACTATCTGCGCGGCGACCCCTGGACCGGCTTTTTCGTTGCGGCCATCATCACCTGGCTCTCCTATTCCTCCGTCGCCAGCGTCCTCGTTATCATCACATTCGGTACGGCGGGCGTGATCCCCTTCGAGGTGGCGGCTGCCCTTGTGCTCGGCGCAAATCTGGGCGGCACGCTGATTGCCTTCGGCATGACCCGTGGCGCCGATGTGCGGGCCCGACGCATAGCGCTTGGAGCGCTGCTGTTCCGCGGTGGCGCGGCTATCGTCTGTCTGATCGTTATCGAGATTCTGCAGGTCCATACTCTGGGCCTGCCGGGCAATGTCGGCCAGCAGGCAAGCCTTTTTCACTCCGCCTTCAACTTTGCTGTCATGATCCTGGGGCTGCCGCTGGTCGGTCCTGCCTCGCGCCTCCTCGAGCGCTTTGTCGGCGAAAGTGCTGCTGACGAGACGGCCGATCTCGCCCGTCTCCGGCGGCCGGCTCTTGCTACGGCCAGCCATGGCAATGTTGACGCGGCCCTTGCCAGCGCCACGCGCGAACTCTTGCGCATGAGCGAAATGGTGGAGGTGATGCTACAGCCGGCGATGGAAATCCTGAGGGGCGGCGATAAGACAGCCATCCGCCGGGTCAAGGCGTTGGAGCCCGAAGTCGACCGCGCCAATGCCTCGATCAAGCTTTTCCTTTCCCAACTCGACTGGGACAAGATGGATGAGGGTCAAGTGAGCCGCGCGTCCGACCTCAGTACCTTCGCCATTGGGCTCGAGCAGGCCGGCGACATCATCGCGCGACAATTGCTGCGGGTCGCCGATCAGCTCTCCGAGCGTCATCTCACCTTTTCGCCGCAAGGCTGGGAGGAGTTGCAGGATCTGCATGTCAGGGTTTTGGGCAATCTGCAGCTCGCGCTCAATGTCCTTGTCTCCGAAGACATCGAATCCGCGCGTCAGCTCGTCGCCGAAAAGGACGCCATAGGTGTTCTGGAGCGCTCCAGCATGAACCAGCATTTTGCGCGCCTGCGCAAAGGCGACCCAAACAGTTTTGAGACCAGCGAGCTGCACCTGCAGACGGTGCGGTCGCTCCGTCACATCAATTCGCTGCTGTGCGGGGTCGCCTATTCGATCCTGAGCGAGCAGGGCGAACTGCTCGGCTCAAAGCTTGCGAGAAGTCCGGGCCAATAAGGCGCCGGGGCGAGGACGGTTTCGAGTTTGGCCGGAGACTATCTCGCTCACGCTGAAATCCTGGCGCACCGCTAAAGCAAATATTCGCGCAAGATTTGTTCGTTAAAGCGCGATCGCCCGCGGCTGGCCCATCTGGGAAAGCGTCACGCGGCCGGCCGCCAGGTTGGCGAGAAAGCGCGAAAGATCTGGTTCGTGGGCGGCTTCCGCCGCTTCGTTCGGTGACATCCAGCGGCGCTGGCGCTGGCCTTTTTCTTTCCAGTCTTTGCGCTCGCGCGTGACTTCGAGCGGGAAGATCACGGCCTGGCCGGGCGTGCTCGATCCATCACTGAAAAGCTTGGAATAGCGATAGGAGCCAACGGCCTGCGCGTCGACACGGCCTTCGACGCCGGCTTCTTCGAGGGCTTCCTGGCGGGCCGAGTCGGCCTCGCTAAGGCCCTTCATCGGCCAGCCCTTGGGCAGCATCCATTTGCCATTGGTGCGCGAAGTGATGAGCAATACCGAAATCGAGCCGTCATCCTCCCGCCGCCATGGCAAAGCGGCGACCTGGTGGCACAGAGCAGAACGGGCGGGCGCGGTATTCGCCATGAAGGTTCCCAGAACGGCATCGACTCATACTCAAATAGAGTGCGCCGCATTGCGGGAAAAGGCAATGCACACGTGTTCAATTTGTACGTTTGTGACGCATTTGCGCCTCTGGGGTGGCTTTCGGTGCCTTAGTGACCGCGTGCGCATAAGATCCGCTCGGTCGAGTACGGAACCCCCAATCCGTCAGCCTCAAAATTCAACTAGAGCAATTGCTCCAAATTTGCTTGACGCCAGATATCGTGCGTTCTATTTGGTCTGGAGTAAATACTCTAAACGGTGTCGTTATGGCTGAGAAACCGCGGAAAACGGGTCGACAGGGAACGCGCGAGCAATTGCTCGATGTGGCCCTGGCGCTCTTCAATGAACGGGGCAGCGCAGATGTCACCACCAATCAGATCGCCGAGGCGGCTGGCCGCAGTCCCGGCAATCTTTATTATCACTTTCGCGATCGCGAAGAGATCGTCCGCAACCTCTTTAGCCGGCTCGTTGGCCGCTGGGCGGAAGTCTATGCGTTGCCAGAGGGCAGGGCGCCCGATCTCAGTGATATCGAACGCATGCTTGCCGGCAACTTCGCCGCCCTTTGGGAATATCGCTTCATCTATCGCGACCTGCCGACGCTACTGCACCGCGACGAAATCTTCCGCCGCGCCTATGCCGAAACCCGCGCTGCCGGCTTTGCCAACTTTCGGAAGCTTCTCGCCTATTTCGCCGAGGCGGGGCTGATCCATCCGCCGGCATCGGGCGAGGACGCCGAAGAGCTTGCGAGCCTCTTGTGGCTCATCGGCGACTACTGGCTGCCCTTCGTGGAAGCAGGCAATGACGACTTGACCAAACAAAAGCTCGAACAAGGCATTGCGCTCTTCCGGCGCGTGCTCAAACCCTATCTCAGGACATAACCGAAATGACCACGCTTCAGCGTTTTACCGGGCTCGCGATGATCGCGGTGCCCGTGATGTTCATGGCCGCCTTTACGGCCCTGCAAATGACTTTCGACTATCCCGGCATCCTACGCCAACCGGCAAGCGAGATTCTGGCTGGCTTCAGCGCCGGCGGAGCAGGGCTGCTTGCTCTGTGGTATGTCTTCATGCTCTCCGCCCTGGCCTTTATTCCGGTCGGCGTGCTGAGCGGCCTGTGGCTCTGGGAACGCAATCAGGCGGCGGCCGCCTTTGCCGCGACTTTCGGCATTCTGGCCGGGCTCGTGCAAGGAATGGGGCTGTTGCGCTGGGTTATCCTGGTGCCGAGTCTGGCGCAAGACTCTGCTGATCCGGCGGTTACGCAAGCCGTCTTCGATGCCTTCCATCTCTATGCTGGTGCCGGCATAGGCGAGCATTTTGGCTATCTCTTCACCGCGCTCTGGACCATTTCGGTCGCCGCTGCGCTCTGGCATTCGCATCGCCTGGTCGCCGGGATCGGCACGGTTCTCGCCCTCGGTGTGCTCGCCGGCATGGTAGAGCCTTTTGGGTTTGCCTTGGCCGGGATTATCAATGCGGCTGCCTATACGCTCTGGGCCGTGTGGCTAGTCGCGCTCGGCATCATCATCCTGCGCGAATGATCATTCAGGGCTTTTTCCATCGATCGCGCTTGCGGCCTTGCCCCCCTTGGCCATATCGCTAGAGGCAAAAGGTGACGACACATGGCTGCGCGACAAGAGAACACTGCGACCCGGCTTGACGATGCCGCCCGCGCCGGCTGGCTCTACTATGTCGCGGGCAATACGCAGGAAGAGATCGCCGCCAAGATGGGCATTTCGCGCCAGTCGGCGCAGCGGCTCGTCTCGCTCTCGGTCAGCGAGGGCCTGATCAAGGTTCGTCTCGACCACCCCATTGGCCGTTGCATGGATCTTGGTGCGCGCCTCAAATCGCGTTTTGCGCTCGATCTTGTGGAGGTGGTGCCCTCTGATCCTGCGAGCGACTCCACGACGATCGGGGTTGCCGAGGCCGGTGCCGCCGAGATCGAGCGCTGGCTGGTGCGGCCTGAGCCAATCACCATGGCCATCGGTACCGGCCGGACGCTGAAAGCGGCGATCGAGCAGATCCAACCCATGGAATGCCCACAGCACAAAGTCGTGTCGCTCACCGGCAATATCGCGCCAGATGGTTCGGCTGCCTTCTACAACGTCATTTTCAACGTCGCGGATACGGTGAAAGCCCGCAGCTTTCCCATGCCCCTGCCGGTTATCGCTTCCTCCGCGGCCGAGCGCGAAATGCTGCACCGGCAGCCAATGATCAAGGCGACGGTAGCTCTCGCCGCCGAGGCCAATGTCACCTTTGTGGGTATCGGCGATCTCGGCCCCAAGGCGCCGCTCTTGCTCGACAATTTCATTTCCGAAGCCGACCACAAAATGCTGCAAAAGGCCAATGCGGTGGGGGAAATCTGCGGCTGGTGCTTTGATGCCGAAGGGAGGCTCATCGAGGGCCTTATCAATGATCGCGTGGCCTCGGCGCCCATTCCGTCGCGTGAATCGAGCCTCGTCGTCGGCCTCGCCATGGGGCGTCACAAAGCTCCGGCCATCCGCGCCGCACTCAATCGGCGCCTCGTCAACGGCGTCATTACCGACGAACGCACGGCCGAGTCGCTGCTGGCTTAGAGACTGAGCAATCGCCCGGCACAATTGCATTTTGCTTAAGCCTTGTCGGTACTGGCTTTCCTGAATTCTCCCTAATGTGAGGTACGTGCCGCACGATGTCGACACGTTCCCCCTATTGACATATTTGCTCCGTCAGTGAACATTTGCTCATGAACGGAGCAAATACCCGCTTCGTCCTTGGGAGGACTTCAATGAAACTGACACCCCTTTTCGTGGGCGCGATGACGCTTGCCCTCATTGGCTCGGCCTCGGCGCAGACGCTGACCATCGCAACCGTGAACAATGGCGACATGATCCGCATGCAGGGTCTGTCCAGTGCTTTCACCGAAGAAACCGGCATCGAGCTCAACTGGGTCGTGCTGGAAGAAAATACGCTACGCCAGAACGTCACGACCGACATCGCGACCAATGGCGGTCAGTACGACATCATGACCATCGGCACCTATGAAGCGCCGATCTGGGCCAAGCAGGGCTGGCTGAAGCCGCTCGATGGCCTTGCTGCCGATGCTGAATACGATGTCGATGACCTGCTCCCCGCCATCCGCGGCGGCCTCTCGGTCGATGGCAAGCTCTATGCGGCC
This sequence comes from Devosia riboflavina, assembly GCF_000743575.1. GTDB lineage: Bacteria > Pseudomonadota > Alphaproteobacteria > Rhizobiales > Devosiaceae > Devosia > Devosia riboflavina. The sequence goes on from NZ_JQGC01000007.1 coordinate 242,212, forward strand.
CCGTTCTACGGCGAGAGCTCCTTCATCATGTATCGCACCGACCTGATGGAGAAAGCCGGCCTCACCATGCCGGAAGCCCCGACCTGGGAATTCATCGGCGAAGCAGCCCGCGCCATGACCGATCGAGCCAACGACATCAACGGCATCTGCCTCCGTGGCAAGGCCGGCTGGGGCGAAAACATGGCCTTCCTCACGGCGATGTCCAACTCCTTCGGCGCCCGTTGGTTCGACGAAAACTGGAAGCCGCAGTTCGATTCCGAGCAGTGGAAGAACACGCTCGATACCTATCTCTCGCTGATGGCCGATGCCGGCCCGGCCGGTGCCTCTTCCAATGGTTTCAATGAAAATCTGACCCTCTTCCAGCAGGGCAAGTGCGGCATGTGGATCGACGCTACCGTCGCCGCATCCTTCGTCACCAACCCCAATGACTCGACCGTCGCCGATAAGGTTGGTTTCGCCCAGGCACCGGACAACGGCCTTGGCAAGCGCGGCAACTGGCTCTGGGCCTGGTCCCTCGCCATCCCGGCATCGTCGCAGAATGCCGAGGCTGCCGAGCAGTTCATTAACTGGGCGACCAGCAAGGATTACCTCGCCACCGTTGCTGAAAAGGAAGGCTGGGCCAACGTTCCCCCGGGCACCCGTACCTCGCTCTACGAAAACCCGGACTACCAAGCCGCTGCGCCTTTCGCCGCCATGACCCTGGCGTCGATCAATTCGGCTGACCCGAACAATCCGACTGTCGATCCCGTGCCCTATGTCGGTGTGCAGTTCGTGGCCATTCCCGAGTTTGCCGGTATCGGCACCAATGTTGGCCAGCTCTTCTCTGCCGCTCTTGCCGGCCAGATGTCGGCTGCCGACGCCCTGGCCCAGGCCCAGGACGCAACCACGCGCGATATGACCCGCGCTGGTTACATCAAGTAGACCTCCCGACGACTGCCGCCCGACCGATTGATCCCCTCTATCGGCCGGGCGGATTTTTCCACCAATTTTCCGAAGACCTCATGGTGAGCCTGTCGAACCACGAGGTCGGGCATGCAGAAGACCGAGTGCCACGCCCTCGCCCTTCGACAAGCTCAGGATGAGGTCTACTGGAACTTCCTTCGCCGCGAGGAAAGAATGGCCACCAAACAAACTCGCGCCTTGGCGCGCACCATGATGGCGCCGGCTGTCGTAGTGCTCTTCATCTGGATGATCGTGCCACTGGTCATGACCCTGTGGTTCTCGTTCCAGAACTATAGCCTCATCAATCCGATGATGACGGGCTTCGCCGGCTGGGCCAACTATGTCTATGTCATCGGTGACCCGAGCTTCACCCAGTCGCTGATCAATACCTTGCTGCTGGTTGGCGGTGTGCTTGTCATCACCATCGTCGGCGGCACCTTCCTCGCGCTGCTTCTCGATCAGCCGATCTGGGGGCAGGGGATCCTGCGTATCCTCGTCATCTCCCCCTTCTTCGTCATGCCGCCCGTTGCGGCGCTGATCTGGAAGAACGGCTTCATGCATCCGGGCTACGGCATGCTCGGGCACCTCTGGAAATTCTTCGGCCTGCAGCCGGTCGATTGGTTCAACCAATATCCGCTGTTTTCGGTCATCGTCATCGTCGCCTGGCAGTGGCTGCCTTTCGCGACACTGATCCTGCTCACGGCTCTGCAGTCGCTCTCGGAAGAGCAGCGCGAAGCTGCTGAAATGGATGGCGCCAATGCGGTCAACCGCTTCCGCTACATCATCCTGCCGCACATGGCGCGGGCGATCACCATCGTCATCCTGATCCAGACGATCTTCCTCCTCGGCATCTTTGCCGAAATCCGTGTCACAACCGGCGGCGGCCCCGGCTATGCCTCGACCAATATCGCCTTCCTCGTTTTCCGCACCGGTATCCTCAGCAACGACATCGGCGCTGGTTCAGCGGGTGGTGTGGTGGCCGTCATCATCGCCAATATCGTCGCCATCTTCCTGATGCGCGCCGTCGGCAAGAACCTCGACGCTTAGGGAGAACGGAACCATGGCCCGCCGCGTCTCGACTTCCACCAAAGTTGGCTTCACCGTCCTCGCCTGGGCGGTGGCCCTGCTGATCTTCTCGCCGATCCTCTGGACCGTGCTGACCGCCTTCAAGACCGAGGCTGAAGCCATCGCCGCCCAGCCGACCTTCTTCCCGCAGAATTTTACGCTCGAGAATTTCGGCGCCGTCCAGGATCGGTCGGACTATTTCAAGCACGCGATCAACTCGATCATCGTGTCCTTTGGCTCCACTATTCTGGGCCTGATCATCGCCATCCCCGCCGCCTGGTCCATGGCGTTTGCGCCGTCGAAGCGCACCAAGGACATCCTGATGTGGATGCTCTCCACCAAGATGATGCCGGCCGTCGGTGTCCTGATCCCGATCTACCTGATCTTCCGCGACCTGAGGCTGCTCGACACCGTGCATGGCCTGACGTTGATCATGACCCTGATCAACCTGCCGATCATCGTCTGGATGCTCTACACCTATTTCAAGGAAATCCCGGTCGATATCCTCGAAGCCGCCCGCATGGATGGCGCCGAGCTTTGGAACGAAATCGTCCACGTTCTCGTGCCCATGGCCGTGCCTGGCATCGCCTCGACCCTCTTGCTCAACGTCATTCTCGCCTGGAACGAAGCCTTCTGGACGATCACGCTGACCTCGGGCCGCGCCGGTACCTTGACCGCCTTCATCTCATCCTTCTCGTCGCCGCAGGGCTTGTTCCTCGCAAAACTCTCCGCCGCCTCGCTCCTCGCCATTGCCCCGATCCTGCTGCTCGGCTGGTTTAGCCAGAAACAGCTTGTCCGCGGCCTGACGTTTGGCGCAGTGAAGTAAAAGGACCAAAAAATGGGTTCCATCACCCTCGAACACGTCAACAAGTCCTTCGGTGAAGTCGAGATCATTCCCGACATTTCGCTCGATATCCGCGACGGCGAATTCGTCGTCTTCGTCGGCCCTTCTGGCTGCGGCAAGTCCACGCTGCTCCGCCTGATCGCCGGACTCGAAGACACGACTTCGGGCACAATTCTGCTCGATGGGCAGGACGTCACCGATGCGCCACCCGCCCGGCGCGGCCTCGCTATGGTCTTTCAATCCTACGCGCTCTACCCGCATATGAGCGTCAGGGACAACATCGCCTTCCCGCTGAAAATGGCAAAACTCCCGCAGGACGTGATCGACCAGAAGGTCGACTATGCCGCGCGCACCCTGAACCTTGCCTCGTATCTCGACCGTCGTCCGCGCGCCCTGTCCGGCGGCCAACGCCAGCGTGTCGCCATCGGCCGCGCTATCGTGCGCGAACCCAAGGCCTTCCTTTTCGACGAACCCTTGTCCAACCTCGATGCCGCTCTTCGCGTCAACATGCGTCTCGAAATCACCGAACTGCACCAGCAGCTCAAGACGACCATGATCTACGTGACCCACGACCAGGTCGAAGCCATGACCATGGCCGACCGCATCGTGGTGCTCAATGCCGGTAATGTCGAACAGTTTGGCTCGCCACTCGATCTCTACAAGAAGCCCGCCAACCGCTTCGTCGCCGGCTTCATCGGCTCGCCCAAGATGAACTTCGTCGATGGCCCCGAGGCCGCCAAACACAATGCCCATTCCATCGGCGTGCGCCCCGAGCACTTCAAGCTTTCGACCACCGAAGGCGCCTGGAAGGGCACGGTGGGCGTCGCCGAACAGCTCGGCTCCGACACCTTCCTCCACGTCCAGACCGATGGCCTCGGCCTCATGACGATCCGCACCGACGGCGATCAGACTTTTAGGCACGGCGACGTGGTCTGGCTTACGCCCGACCCCACCCGCATCTACAAGTTCGATGCTGCAGGCAAGGCGATCTGATTATGCGCGACGCTGCCCCCTTCGTCGTCATTACCGGGCTTGTCCCGGTAATCCATCTGGCGGCAAGTTGCGGTGCCGTTTCCCTTCCACCGGGTCATTCCCGCGAAAGCGGGAACCCCTGTTTTCCTTCAACGGAGGTTCCCGCTTTCGCGGGAATGACTCCGGGACTTAAGCCATGACCACCAAGCTCTCCGCCGCCAATCTCGACGCCATCACATCCGCCGCGGTCCCACATTACCGCCGCGCCGATCTCACTCCGGGCATCGTCCATTTCGGCGTGGGCAATTTTCATCGCGCGCATCAGGCCGTCTATCTCGACGCGCTGTTCAATCTGGGCGAGGGCCGCGACTGGGCCCTTATCGGTGCCGGCGTGCGCGAGACCGACGAGGCCATGCGCCAGAAGCTCATGGGTCAGGATTTACTAACGACCGTGGTCGAGCAGGAGGCTGACTCGAGCTCTGCTCACGTCACCGGCGTGATGATCGACTATCTAGAACCCGGCGATAGTGCAGCCATCATCGCCAAGCTCGCCGACCCGGCCATCCGCATCGTCTCACTGACGATCACCGAGGGCGGCTACTATATCGACCCGGCGAGCCAGAAGTTCGATCCCAAGCATCCTGACATCGCCTATGACGCTAAGCATTTTGACGCGCCTAAAACTGCCTTCGGCCTCATCCTCGCCGGCCTCGTTGCGCGGAAAAACGCCGGCCTGCAGCCATTCACCGTCATGAGCTGCGACAACATTCCGGGCAATGGCCACGTCACTGAAAACGCCGTCGCCGGCCTCGCCGCCCTCATCGATCCCGCGCTCGCCGCCTGGGTGAAATCCTCGGTCGCTTTCCCGAATGGCATGGTCGATCGCATCACCCCCGCGACCTCCGATCGCGAGAAGAAACTCCTCGCCGACAATTTTGGTATCGACGACGCCTGGCCGGTCTTCTGCGAAAACTTCAAGCAGTGGGTGCTCGAAGACAATTTCCCCGCCGGTCGTCCGGCCCTGGAAAAGGTCGGGGTGCAGTTCGTTAGCGATGTTGCGCCCTATGAGCATATGAAGATCCGTATCCTCAATGGCGGCCACGCGACCATCGCCTATCCGGCCGGCTTGATGGATATCCACTTCGTCCATGAGGCGATGGAAAATCCGCTCGTCGCCGCATTCCTCAAAAAGGTCGAGACCGAAGAGATCATTCCGGTCGTGCCGCCGGTGCCCGATACCAACCTCAATGACTATCTCGCGCTCTGCGAAAAGCGCTTCGCCAATCCCAAGATCGGCGACACCATTCGGCGTCTGTGCCTCGATGGCTCCAATCGCCAACCGAAGTTTATCATTCCCTCGGCCTTGGATAGGGTCAACGCTAACAGTCTGCTAACCGGACTGGCACTTGTGAGCGCCCTTTGGTGTCGCTATTGCTACGGCGCGACCGACAGCGGCGCGGTGATCGAACCGAATGATCCGAACTGGGATCGCCTCACGGCCCAATCGAAGAAAGCCAAGGAAAATCCGGCCGCCTGGCTCGAAATGAGCGACATTTACGGCGAGCTTGCCAGGGCCCCAACCTTCATCGCCGCCTTCACCAAGTCCTTGAATTCTCTGTGGACGCAGGGGACTAAGGCCACGCTCGAAGCTTATCTCGCTGATCGACTTTAGCGAGATGGCTCGGGCGTGGCCCCTAGCTCATCGCCACGCCTTCCGCTAAGGTCCCGCCGGGACCGAGAAGAGAGGGCGGCGTGTCGCAAAACCTCCTGGTGGGAGTGGATGTAGGAACCGGCAGTGCCCGGGCCGGCGTATTCACGCGTGATGGCAAACTATTGGGCCGCCACGAAAATCCGATCCTGATGCGGCGCACGGACGCCAACTTTGCTGAGCATGACAGCGAGGATATTTGGTCCGCCGTCTGCCTCGCCGTCCGCGCCGCCATGGCCGAAGCCAATGCCGACCCCGCCGATGTCGTCGGCATCGGCTTCGACGCCACTTGTTCCCTCGTCGTCCGCGATGCCCAAGGCGCTCCCGTCACCGTCTCGAAAGACGGAGAAGATCGTTGGGATACAATAGTTTGGCTCGATCACCGGGCGCTCGAAGAGGCCGATGAATGCACCCGCACGGGCCATGAAGTGCTCCATTATGCCGGCGGCGTCATGTCCCCGGAAATGGAAGTGCCCAAGCTCATGTGGCTCAAGCGTAATCTGCCCAAAAGTTGGGCCCGCGCTGGCCAGATGTTTGATCTTGCTGATTTTTTATCCTGGAAAGCCACTGGCTCGCTCGCGCGGTCGCAGTCGACCCTGACCTGCAAATGGACCTATCTCGGCCACCGCACCCCCGGCTGGCAGCGGGACTTTCTGGAACTGATCGGCCTCGGCGATCTAGTTGAAAAGGCTGCGCTTCCTGACGTAGCGAGCCCTGTCGGCGATGACCTAGGTCCGCTGACCGAAGCCGCCGCCGCCCAGCTCGGCCTCACCACCAATTGCCATGTCGGTGCGGGTCTCATCGACGCCCATGCCGGGGCGCTTGGTGTCCTCGGCGCTTTCGCGCCTCACGTCGACACAATCGACCGCCATCTAGCGCTGATTGCCGGAACATCGAGCTGTGTCATGGCTTTATCGGCAGAAGATCGCCCGACGACCGGCGTTTGGGGGCCGTATTTCGGCGCCGTATTGCCGGGAGTCTGGCTCAATGAGGGTGGTCAGTCGGCAACTGGGGCACTGCTCGATCATATCATCCGCTGGCATGGGGCGGGGGGTGAGCCGACGCGCGAGAGGCACCTGGCGATTTGTCGTCGGGTCATGGAATTGCGCGAGGTTGAGGGACTCTCCCTCGCTAATCGCTTGCATGTATTGCCAGATTTCCATGGCAATCGGTCGCCGTTGGGCGATCCGTTTGCGCTCGGCGTGATTTCGGGGCTGACGCTCGACAGCGATTTCGACTCGCTCTGCCGTCTCTATTGGCGCACCTGCGTTTCGATTGCGCTGGGTGTTCGGCATATTCTTGAGACGCTGAACACGCGTGGTTATGCGATCGATACGCTCCACATCACCGGCGGGCACACGAAAAATCCTTTGCTGATAGAGCTTTACGCCGACGCCACCGGCTGTACGGTGGTGGAGCCTTCGACGCCGGATGCGACCCTTTTGGGTATGGCCATGGTGGCGGCGAATGCGGCGGGAATCTATTCGAGCCTCGATCAAGCCTGCCTTGCCATGCAGCAGGGTGGCACGTCGCGGGCGCCGAATGCGGCGGCGCGGGGGCAGTTTGATCGGGATTATCGGATTTTCCTGGAAATGCTGAAGCAGCGGCAGGCCATCGACGCGATGGACTAAATCCGGCGGCAGGAGTTTCCCGGGACGAATTTCGGTGCAAGAACAAAGTCTTGCGGGGGCTCGCTAGCGGCATGGGGATCGGTGATCCGGTGCAGCAGGCGGCGAGCGATGATGTTGCCGAGCTGGAGTGTGTCCTGCACCACCATGGTGATGCGCGGGGTGATGACGCTGCTCCATTGCACGTTATCGATCATGGCCAGAGAGATGTCATCCGGGCACGAAAACCCCAGCTCTTGCATGGCTTGGAGTGCCGCTAATGCTACCGCATTGTTAGCACCGAGAATGGCCGTTGGCCGTTCTGGTTGAATGAGGAGACGCATGGCGGCTTCGTAGCCGGCAGAGCGGGTGAATTGGCCGTCCACGACGTAGTTGGGGTTCACCTCTACCCCGGCGCTAGCCATGGTTTCGACGAAGCCGCGATAGCGTTCGGACGCGGTGTGCATGTGCTGCGGACCGGCGATGAAGGCGATGCGGCGGTGGCCGAGTTGCAGGAGGTGTTCTGTGAGCATGGCGCCGGCGAGGAAGTTATCGGAGCCGACGAAGTCGCGCTCTATGCCGGCGACCTTCTGGTCGAAGCAGACCATCGGGACTTTGATGGACTCCACGAAATTCACATAGTCGGGGCCGAAGCTCGAGGGGGCGAGGGCGAGGCCGGCGATCTTGAGGCCGATCAGGTGCTCGATGAGGTCGCGTTCGCGATCGGTCTTGCCCGAGGAGTCGGTGATGAGAACGAAGTGCTCGTGTTCGAGCGCGTAGTTCTCGAGCTCGCGGCGGATGTCTCCGAAGAAGGGGTTACCTACATTGCCGACGACGAAGCCGATCATGCGGCTGCGGCCTCGGGCGAGGCTCTGGGCTAGTGGGTCGGCGACATAGCCGACCGCGGTGGCGGCGGCGCGGATTTTCTCAAGCGTGCGGGGACTGACCCTTCCCGGACTGCTGAAGGCCAAAGAGACTGTCGAAACAGACACTTCGGCGATTTTGGCGACATCTCTGATCGTTGCCATCGGCTTTTTCGAACCGCTTCTATGCCTCACACATTAGGCTGAGGCACGCTCCTCATTAACATTTCTCCAGCGATACCTAGCATTTGCTGCGTTTCGTGCAACGAGAATATTACTTCTGCGGGCCGGCATTTGCAGGGGTTGACATCTAGCCTGCATGATTCAAGGATAATGATCGAACCGGTTCGATAAAGTCGGTAAGGAGGATGAATTGGATAGCGCGCATACAATCAGCGGCAGTGCAGGCGTGGCGGATGGCAAAGCCTGGTTCCCACAAGACCGGTTTGGCATGTTCATTCACTTCGGGCTCTATGCCCTCGCTGCCCGCCATGAATGGGTGCAGCACCGTGAAGAGATTTCGCCCGAGAACTACCGGAAATATTTCGAGAATTTCGATCCGGATCTTTACGATCCCAAGGAATGGGCGCGCCGGGCGCGCGAGGCGGGGATGAAGTATGTGGTGCTGACCGCAAAGCACCATGAAGGCTTCTGTCTCTGGGACAGCAAGTTCACCGACTACAAGGCGACCAATACGCCCTATGGCAAGGATCTGCTGACGGCCTATGTCGAAGCGTTCCGGGCCGAAGGGCTCAAGGTCGGCTTCTACTATTCGCTGATCGACTGGCACCATCCGCAGTTCCCGATAGATGGCATTCATCCGCTGCGCAATCACCCCGATGCGATCGAGATGAACAAGAGCCGCGATGTCCGGCACTATGCCGAATATATGCGCAACCAGGTGACGGAACTGCTGACCGGGTTTGGCGAGATTTCGGTGATCTGGTTCGATTTCTCCTACCCCAACCGCGAATATCGCGGCATGCCGGGCAAGGGGCGCAATGACTGGGAAAGTGAAGAGCTGATCGGTCTGGTGCGCAAGCTGCAGCCCAATATTATCGTCGGCGATCGTCTGGACCTGCCGACCGATGGCAATTTCCCCAAGGACCTGGCGACACCGGAGCAGTACACGCCGCGCGTGGCGCCGACCATCAACGGCCAGCCGGTGCGCTGGGAAGTGTGCCACACGCTGTCCGGCTCCTGGGGCTATCACCGCGACGAGGGTACCTGGAAGGATGAGGGGCAGCTCATCAATATCCTCGTCGATACCGTGGCGCTGGGTGGCAACCTGCTGATGAATGTGGGGCCAACGGCTCGCGGAACGTTCGACGCGCGTGCCAATAAGGCGCTGGCCACCTATGGCGAATGGATGGATGTCAATTCGCGCTCGATCTACGGCGCTGGCCCATCCGAGTTCAAGGCGCCGAACGGCACCAAGTTCACCCAGAAGGGGAACCGCCTCTATCTGCACCTGCAGAACTGGCCGTTCCGCCACGTCCATATCGAAGGGCTGGGGCGCAAGGTGAAATATGCGCAGTTCCTGCATGATGCGAGCGAGATCCACTGGCTCGATCCGGATGCCGAGGTCGACTCCAATATCGGCGTCGCCGTCGGCGATGGCATTCTCACTCTGGAACTGCCTGTACTGAAGCCGGATGTGGTTTCGCCCGTCGTCGAATTGATCCTCAAGGATTGAGCGGGGTTCAGACCAGAAGACCGGCTAGCACCATGAACCAGGAAGCCGAGCTCATTGCAGCGATGGCACCGCTCATTGCGGACTTGGCCGAGAACGGCAGGGGCGCAGTCGCCCTTGCCGGATCACGCGGCAAGGGTCGTGCGGATGCGCAGTCGGACTATGACTTCCGCGTCTATGCCGATGCCTATCGCGGGCCGGATATCGAAAGCACGCCGCAGTGGCGCCGGTTTGAAGAAACCATGCGCCATTGGGAAGAGAAGGGCTTTCGCATGGATGGGGTCTGGATGCGCTCCTATGCGGGGGTGCATCGCGACCTTGCCGCCTGGATTGACGGCGCGCCGGTCGACAAGAGCTTTGAGTGGACCATCTGGGGCTACCACCTGCCGACCGATCTTGCCAACCAGCAGATCGTTGCCGATCCCGACGGCGTGCTGGCCGGCTGGAAGGCGCAGTTGGTCTGCTATCCCGAGGCGTTGCGAGCGGCCGTACTGCGCCAATATCGCGAAATCCTCGCCTATTGGGCGCAGGACTATCACTACGAAAGCAAGGTGGAACGGCGGGACCTGGTGTTCCTCGTGGGGCTCAGCGGCAAGCTTGCCAATGCGATCCTGCAAGTCGTCTTCGCCTTTAACCGCGTCTACTACCCCGGCGACGGCTGGAACCTGCCTATGGCGGCAGAGCTCAAGCAACTGCCGCCGGACTTTATCCCGCGCATGACACAGATGCTTGAGCCGGGCGGCGATGCCGATGCCTGGCGGCGGCAGCGCGCCGAATTCATCGCCATGGTTCAGGACCTGGAGGTGCTAATCGCGGCTTGAAAGGGCCGTCAGCCGGAGCCCCAAGAACTCCGGAACGACCGAACTTACCCATCAACCTGTAGTTACTGAGGAGAGACTACCGTGAAACTGACAACCGTTTTGGCTGCCGCGTTCCTTGCGAGCAGCGCCTTTATTGCAACCGTCCAGGCCCAAGAGCAGGTGAACCTGACCTGGCAGATGTGGGGCGACGAAAAGGATGCCCCGCTCTGGCAGAGTCTGGCTGACCTTGTGACCGCCGAATATCCAAATATTACCGTCACCCCGCAAATCTCGGGCTGGACCGACTATTGGACCCGTCTGCCGGTGCTGGCTTCGTCCGGCCAAATCGCCGATCTCGTTGCGATGCAGTCCATGCGCATGCCGAGCTTCTATTCCATTCTCGAGCCGCTCGATGCGCACTTTGCTTCCGATGGCTTCGATGTTTCCGCGTTCGAAACCTCGATCATTGCCGGCCTCGGCCATGACGGCACGCAATACGCGCTGCCCTATGACGTCGGCCCGTGGCTGGTCTATTACAACCGCGACCGTTTCGCCGAAGCCGGCGTTGCCGAGCCAGCACTCGACTGGACCTTTGACGACTTCAAGGCAGCGGCCCAGAAGCTCACCGAAGGCGAGAACTATGGCTATGCCGTGCAGGCCTTCGACTTTGTCGCTGGCCCGGTGGCACTCGGCGCGGAATATTTCAACGACAGCAACCAGTTCGACGTGACCAATGCCGGCTATGCAGCAGCGGTTGGCAAGTTCGTGGATCTCGTCGCCGTCGACAAGACCTCGCCGGTCTTTGCTTCAGGTGCTGGCGCCATCACCGGCAGCGGTCGTTTCGCGGCCGGCAATGCGGCCATGTATATCGACGGGCCGTGGGTGCTGCAGCAGACCAAGGACAGCGTCGACTTCAATATCGGCGTCGCTCCGCTGCCGCGCGGCGAAGGGGAATCGCGGTTCATTACCGCCGGTTCGGGCTGGGGTATTTCGGCGACCAGCCAGCACAAGGAAGAAGCCTATAAGGCGCTGCAGGTTCTCACCGGCCCGAAGGCCGCGGAAATCCTCGCTTCGGCCGGTCGTGCACTGCCGGGTCGCCTGGCCGAGCAGAAGTTCTGGTATGATGTGGCGGCCAAGGATGTGGCCGGCACCCATGAAGTGCTCGACTACATGTTTGCCCATTCGACCCCGTTCCGCCTCAACGAGTACTGGAACGAGTTCGAAAACCTGATCACCCAGTATATGCCGCTTGCGCTCAACGGCGACAGCACCACCGACGCTGTGCTGGCCGATATTCAGAACCAGCTTCCGTTCTAAGCGAATAGCGCCCGGCCGATTGAACCCGGCCGGGTCTCTTCCACTGCCAGACGGGAGGAGCCCATGGCGGCGATTGAAGACGTAAGCGGACCAACCAGCCGAACGCGCTCGCGCTGGGGCAGCCGTCTCGACAGGCGGGAGGGGCGGACAGCCTTCTTCTTCCTGCTGCCAGGCCTTATCGGCATGGTGCTGTTTCTGGTGGTGCCGATCATCGCCTCGGTGGTGCTGAGCTTTACCAACTGGAAGCTGCTCGGCACGCCGCAATTCGTGGGCATTTCCAACTATGTCCGACTTTTTACCGCCGACCCGCAATTCTGGCCGGTGCTTCGAAACACGCTGTTCTTCACCGCCGAATATCTGGTGCTGAACATCGTCATCTCATTGGGGCTGGCAGTTTGGATATCCAGCCTCAAGATGGGACAGCGATGGTTCCGGGTGGTCTTTTTCCTCCCGACCTTCACCCCCGGCATCGCTGTCGCCATCGTCTGGATGTTGATCTTCGCGCCGGGCGGGTTCTTCGACTTCATCATGCGCTCGGTCTCGATTGCGATGCCGAGCATGCTGACGGACCAGACGCTGGCCATGCAGGCGATCATCATCGTCTCGCTCTGGGCGGGCGTCGGGTACAATACGGTGCTGTTCAACGCGGCGCTCGACATGGTGCCGCAGAGCTATCTCGAAGCGGCGAGGATCGATGGCGCCAATGCCTGGCAGCGGTTCTGGAAGATCAGGCTGCCGCTGATTTCACCGACGCTGTTTTTTGGCACGGTGATGACGGCGATCACCTCGCTCCAGGTTTTCGACCAGATCTACGTGATGACACGCGGTGGGCCGGGCAATGCCACGGCGACGCTGGGCTATGCGATCTATCAGCGCGGCTTCCAGAATTTTCAGATGGGTTATGCCTCGACTATCGCCTGGGTGATGTTTGCCATGATCATGGCGCTCACCGCCGTGCAGTTCTGGCTCCAGCGCAAGTGGGTGCACTATGACAACTAAGTCTCGTACGCGATTTTCCCTAGCGCTCGATATTCTCAATCATGGTGGCCTGCTTATTGTCGCGCTGATCTTCCTGTTCCCGTTCTTCTGGATGGTGACCAATGCGGTGCGCAGCAATGCCGAGGTCATGGCCTATCCGGTGCGCATCCTGCCGCATGTGTTCGAATGGGATAATTTCGCCAAGGCCTGGACGCAGTTGCCGTTTGGGCGGTTTTTCTTCAACAGCCTCTTTGTCGCCTCGAGCGTAACTGTCATCACCGTGATCGTGTCGTGTCTTTCGGGTTACGCCTTTGCGCGGTTGAAATTTCCGGGACGCGATGCGCTGTTGATGGCGTATCTGGGTACGCTGATGGTGCCGGCGATCATGCTGATCATTCCGCTGTTCCTGATCGTGAACAGCCTCGGCATGGTCAACACTTTCCAGGGCGTCATCCTTCCGGTGGCCTTCGGGACTTTTGGGGCCTTTCTGATGCGGCAGTTCTTCCTCTCCATTCCGATGGAGTTGGAAGAGGCGGCGCGGATCGACGGGGCTTCGCGGCTGCGCATTCTCGTCAGCATCATCGTGCCGTTGTCGATGCCTGCCATTGGGCTGTTGTCGCTGTTCACGTTCATTGGGCAGTGGAACAATTTCCTCTGGCCGCTGATCGTGATGACCGGATCGGACAATGCGACGCTGCCGGTAGGCCTGACCTATTTCCAGACGCAGCAGGGCACGCAGTGGAATTTCATCATGGCGGGCGCGGCGCTTTCCATGTTGCCGGGCGTGTTCCTCGCCATCCTGCTGCAAAAGCTCATCTACAATTCCATCGCCCTCAATGCGGGCATGGGCGGCCGCTAAGGCGCTCAGATAAGGAGGCCGAGATGGCCAGTGTTACCATTCGCAATGCGGTGAAAGCCTATGGTCCCATGCAGGTGTTGCACGGTGTTTCCGTGGCGGCGCGGGACGGGGAGTTCGTCGTGCTGGTCGGGCCTTCGGGTTGTGGCAAATCGACCTTGCTGCGCATGATTGCGGGGCTCGAGAGCATCACCGATGGGGAGATCGATATCGGCGGGCGCGTGGTCAACGAGCTCGAGCCGAAGGAACGCGACATCGCCATGGTGTTCCAGAGCTACGCGCTCTATCCGCACATGACCGTGCGGGACAATATGGCGTTTTCGCTAAAACTCTCTCGCAAGAGCAAGCAGGAAATCGAGAACGAGGTGCGGCGCGCGGCGGAGATTCTGGCGCTGGAGCCGCTGCTCGATCGCTATCCGCGGCAGCTTTCGGGCGGGCAGCGGCAGCGCGTGGCCATGGGGCGCGCCATCGTGCGGCATCCGGCGGTGTTCTTGTTCGATGAGCCGCTGTCGAACCTTGACGCCAAGCTGCGCGTGCAGATGCGCGGCGAGATCAAGGCGCTGCATTCCCGGCTCAAGGCGACGATGATCTATGTGACCCACGACCAGATGGAGGCCATGACCATGGCGGACCGGATCGTGGTCATGCGGGCCGGGAAGATCGAGCAGATCGGCTCGCCGCTTGAGATTTATGACCATCCGGCCAATAGCTTTGTTGGTGGGTTCATCGGCTCGCCGTCGATGAATTTTGTCGATGGAACGGTGGTCGAAGAGGGCGGGCGGCTGGTGCTGCGCGATGTGAGCGGGACGCTCTGGCCGCTGGGCGAAAAGGCGCGGGCCTACGTCGGGCGGTCGGTGCAGATCGGGGTTCGGCCGGAGCATATTCGTGTGATCGAGGGCGGTATTGCGGCCTCTGTGCTGAATATCGAACCGACCGGCTCGGAGACGCATTTGCAGGTCGAGGTGAACGGCCAACCAATCGTGGTTGTGGTGCATGACCGGCTTGCCGCCGCGGTGGGTGCTTCCATCGGGATCGCAGCAGACCCCGATCGCGTCACACTTTTCGACCAGCAGACGGGCGTGCGGCTGAGCTGAACATGGGTCTCGGTTTAGTCTATAGAATTAGTAGATATAAATTTCCCTCTGATAGCGTGGGGAGGGAAAGCGTTCTCCCCCGCGCTCTCCCGCGTTCTGGCAGCTGAAGTTAGTCTTTCTCCCAGGCTTTGCGTCCTTGCATTGGCGCGGGATAGGAGAACTGACGGTGTCGATTGTCGATTTTGCAAATTATGCGCCGGTTCGGCAGGCGTCTGAAACGGTAGATGCGTCGGCTTTCAAGCAGGCCATGCGCAATCTTGCTGGCGCGGTGAGTGTCATTACTGTGGGTACGGGAGAAAATCGGACAGGGTTTACCGCGACTTCGGTGTCCTCTTTCTCCGCTGAGCCACCGACTGTTTTGGTCAGTCTCAATCGCGGTTCCTCGTCATGGAACGTGTTGCGAGAGTCCGGTTCATTTGCGGTCAACATCCTTACCGACGGACAGTCGGCAATCGCCGATCGGTTCGCGGGGCGCGGCGGTATCAAGGGCAATGATCGCTATGTCGGTTGGGAATGGAATCGGCTCGATAGCGGCAATCTCGGGCTCAAGAGTGCCGTCGCGGTGATCGACTGCGAACTGGACGAAGCCATCGAGCGGCATTCGCATGCGATCGTGCTGGGCCGGGTGCGGTCGGTGGAACTGTCGACGGACCTGCAGCCGCTACTCTATTGGCGCGGGCAGTATCAGCAATTGCTGCCCACGCTCGATCCGTTTCAGAGCTAATTCTTAGTCTCTTTCGTTGAATGCCCCGGTGCCGATGGCGCCGGGGCATTTTGTCGTCCTGGGCATCCGTGTCATCCCCGCTTTCGCGGGAAGGACACCGTGGATGGGGACTAGAATTGAGGTTGCGCCTCACCAAAAAAAGGCCGGCGCACGAGTGTGAGCCGGCCCAGTGGGGAAGGTGATGACTGGAAAAGATCAGGTCTTGGGCAGGCCGGGCGGGTTGGTCTGCGAGGTTTCGACGGCTTCGGCGGCGATGTTCCAGCGTTCGAGGCTCTGGGCGTAGAGGCCGTTTTCGATCAGGCCATTGATGGCGATCGTGATGGCATCGGCAATGCCCGAACCCTTGCGGGTGGTGGCGGCGATTTCGGCCTTCACCGGCCAACCGCCGCTCTGCACGCCCACCAGGCGCGTGTCGCCTGTGACGGCGGAGGAATAGGAGAGGGTCGGGTTGGGGTTGAATTCGACGTCAGCGCGGCCGGACTGGATGGCGAGGGTGCTGGCGGCGGAGTCGTCGTAATACTGGACTTCGATAGGGGCGAGGTCGGCTTCCTTGTTCAGGCGATCCCATTCGAGGATGATCTTTTCCTGATTGGTGCCGGCGCCGGTGATCACCTTCAGGCCCGCGATATCCTTGGGTTCGGTGATCGACTGGATGGGGCTATCATTGCGGACATAGAAGCCCAGAACGTCCTGACGGTAGCTCGAGAAATCGAACTTTTCCTTGCGCTCTTCGGTGACGGTGACGTTGGAAAACACCGCGTCAAACTTGCCCGAGCTGACGCCCAGCGGCCAATCGGCCCAGGCCGTGGCAACGAGATTGAGTTCGAGGCCGAGCGAGTCGGCGACCAGCGAGGCGAGATCCGGGTCGAAGCCGACAAGCGCCTGATTGTCGGTGGCGTAGGTGGCGATCGGCGGATCCCAGGGGGAGACTGCAACGGTGAATTTCCCGTCGGCAGCGAACTTGTAGTCGGCCGGGATGGCGGCGATGGCGGCCTCGTTGCGTTCGGCCTTGAGGCGGCCGGGCTGCTCGGGGCTGAGGTCGAACTCGGCGGCGTGGGCCGCGCTGGCAAGCGCCAGAAGGGCGACGCCGGTGAGGAGGGATTTGAGTGTCATGTCGTCTTCCTTGTCCAAAGGGATGCGCTAGGGAGGAGGCTCCAGCGTCGCGCGGGCGCCGGAGCGAAGGTCATTCGGCGGCCAGCGGCGGCGCAGCCTTGGCCTGCCAGCCAAGAGCGGGGGCGATGCGGGTGATGGTGTCGGTGAGGATCTGTTCGTATTCCGCGCGTTTGAACTCGTAGGGGAGTTCGAGGCGCAGTTCGGAGACAAGCGGCAGGACCGGGTCATCGAGCAGCCATTCGACGATCTGTTCGGCGGGGCCGACGAGATCGCGTGGGAAGAGGGTGCGGCGCTCGCCTTGGGGCTTGAAGGTGCGTTCGAGGCGCGAGGCGGCATAGGCCTCGTAGCGGGCGATGCGCGAGGGCGGCGCGGAATCCGTGGGGACGATGACGCGGCCGAGGGCGACGCGGGCTGGTCGGCCATTGAGGGCGTCGCGCCAGGTATTGATGAGATTGACCTGGGCGGTGTGGAAATCGTCGGTGCCTTCGCCGGAAATGACATTGCCGGTGAGGAGATTGAAGCCGTTCTCGCCGGCCCAGCGGGCGGAGCGCTGTGAGCCGCCGCCATACCAGAGGCGGTTGACGAGACCCTCGGCATGGGGCTGGAGGCGGGGGCGCTGCGGGCCGAAGGGCGTTGCGACGAATGTTTCGTCGTCGCCGAGATAGTCGCCGCTGAGATTGTCGCGAAAGCGCTTGATGCGCTCGTGGGTGAGGTCGTGCTGCGTCCAATCGCCGTCGTGGATCAGGTGGGCGATCAGATGGCTGTGGAGCGGGACGCCGGCGCTGAGGCCGACATTGAGGCGGCCGCGCGAGAGCACGTCGACCATGGAGAGGTCTTCCGCGAGGCGGAATGGGCTTTCATAGCCGATCTGGATGACGGCTGAGCCGAGCTGGATGCGGCTCGTGCGTTGGCTCGCAGCAGCGAGGAAGACAGCGGCAGAGCCGATGCCGGGTTCGAGATGCCGCTGGCGAACCCAGGCGCCGTCAAAGCCCAGCTTTTCGCCGAAGGCGATGAGGTCGAGCGTTTCGTCTATGCCGGCGAAGGGAGCGGCGTTGTCGAAATTGCCGGGGGTGAGAAAGGCGATCTCTTTGATGTGCTGGGTCATTGACTTGGTCCGAAGAAAGGTGCGCGGGCGGGACAGGGGAGGAGGGAGAACACCGCCCGCGCAACGACCAACCGACATTCAGCTGATGCCGGCCTGCAAATGCCGACTTTCTGCGCTTCCGGTGCTCACGTACCGACGTACGCTCCGCTCCGGTTCTCGAAAGCCGCCATTTTCGGCTCGGCCTGAGCTGAATCTCGACTGGTCTCAGAGCTCGCCCGTCGTTGGTCCGGACGACCCCTGAACTGAGTTTCATTAGGGCTTGGGAAGCCCCGGCGGGTTGGTCTTGGCGACGTCGATGCCTTCGGCGCCGAGGTTCCATTGTTCGAGAAGCTGGGCGTAGAGGCCGGTATCGATGAGGTCGTTGATGGCGGCGGTGAAGGGTTCGGCGAGGCCGGAGCCTTTGACCGTGGTGATCCCCACCTCGGCCGGGAGCGGCCAGCCGGAACTGACGGTGCCGACGAGCTTGGTCTCGCCGGTCTGCGCGGCGTGATAGGCCTGGGTCGAATTGGGATTGAAATTGGTATCGGCGCGGCCCGAGGCGAGAGCGAGGCCCGCGGCGGCGTCATCGTCGTAGTACTGGATTTCGACGGGGGCGAGGCCTTCCTTTTGGTTGAGTTCGTCCCACTGCAGGATGATCTTTTCCTGGATGGTGCCGGAGCCGGTGATGACCTTTAGGCCCGCAATGTCCTTGGGCTCGGTGATTGCGGTGATCGGGCTATCGGCCTTGACGTAGAAGCCGTGGAGACCGAGGCGGTAGGTCGAGAAGTCGAACTTTTCCTTACGCTCTTCGGTGACGCCGACATTGGAAATGACGGCGTCGTATTTGCCCGAGGCGAGACCCAGCGGCCAATCGGCCCAGGCGACCGGGACGATTTCAACCGGCACGCCAAGGACTTCGCCGACGAGGCGGGCGACGTCGGGGTCGAAACCGACGACTGTGGTCGCGTCAGTCGCATAGGTGGCGATGGGCGGGGCCCAGGGAGCGATTGCGATGCTGATGGTGCCGTCCTTGGCCCATTTGTGATCGGCCGGGAGGAGCGCGGCGGCAGCGTCGTTCTTTTCGGCGTGGAGGCGATCGGTCGGGTTGGGATCAAGGCTCAGGCTCGTCTGGGCGAAGGCGGCTGGAGCCAGGATGGCGCCGAGGAGAAGGGCCGTACCGGCCAGGAGGAAAGTCTTGCGGGTGGTCATGTCTGATCCATTCGTTTGGAAGTGCGCCATCCTGCCGCTGACCGGCATGGAAAGAGGGAGGAGGCGCGGGGTCTGGTTAGGGCTAGAGGACCTTGGCGAGGAACTCTGCGGTTCGGGAATGCGACGGGGCGCTGAAGAGGCGCTCAGGCGGCGCGATTTCGAGGATTTTGCCGCTTTCCATGAAGACGATCCGATCGGCCACTTCGCGGGCAAAACCGATTTCGTGGGTGACGATCACCAGCGTCGTGCCGGACTTGGCGAGTTCCTTGATGACGTCGAGGACTTCGCCGACGAGTTCGGGATCGAGGGCGGAGGTGGGTTCATCAAAGAGCAGGACTTTTGGGCGAAGCGCGAGGGCCCGGGCGATGGCGACGCGCTGCTGCTGGCCGCCCGAGAGATGGCGCGGATAGGCGTCGGTCTTGTCGGCAAGGCCTACGCGGGCGAGGAGGTCACGGGCCTGGGCAATGGCTTCTTCGCGCGGCAGGCCGGCGACGGAGACGGGAGCCTCGATGACGTTTTCGAGCGCTGTCAGGTGGGGGAAGAGATTGAAATTCTGGAACACCATGCCGACACCGGCGCGGCGGCGGCGGATGGCTGGTTCCTTGAGTTCGTGGAGGGCGTCGCCGCGGCGTTCGTAACCAATGAGTTCGCTATCGATGGCGACTATGCCGGTATCGACGCGCTCCAGGTGATTGATGGTGCGAAGGAGGGTCGACTTGCCGGCGCCGGAGGGGCCGATGATGGCGATGACTTCGCCGGAAGTGACGGTGAGGTTGACGCTGTCGAGAACCTTCAGGTCGCCGAAGGACTTGTTGACTCCGTGGATTTCGACTTCGCCACCGATGCGGCCAGTCTCGAAACCGGCAAGGGGCTTGCGGTCGGCGATGGTGGAGACGGGTGTGGTGGCCTGCGCCCGGGGCACGTTGCGGCTGATCAGACGGAAGAGCTTTTCCACCAGCGGCGGCAGGGCTTCGCGGCGGGCGCCGCGGGAATAGTATTGCTCGATGAAGTATTGGACGGTCGAGAGGACGACCATGATGATGAGGTACCAGACGGTCGCCACCATCAATAGCGGAATGACTTCGAGGTTGCGGCGGTAGATGACCTGCACGGTGTAGAATAGCTCGGGGAGGGCGAGCACGTAGACGATGGAGGTCGCCTTGGCGAGGCCGATGATCTCGTTGAAGCCGGAGGGCAGGATGGCGCGCATGGCCTGGGGCAGGACGATATGGACGGCCTGTCGCCAGCGGCTGAGGCCAAGGGCTGCTGCGGCTTCGTGCTGGCCCTGATCGACCGAGAGGATGCCGCCGCGGATGATCTCGGAGGAGAAGGCGGCCTGGTTGAGGCTGAGGCCGATGATGGCGACGGTGAAGGGGCTCAGTGTCTGGACGGTGTCGAACTGGGCCCAGAGGATATCGGTGAACGGGACGCCGAGATTGATGCTGGCATAGAGGTAGCCCAGATTGTTCAGCACCAGCAGCAAGACGATCAGCGGGATTGAACGCAGGAGCCAGATATAGCCCCAGGAGAGGCCCGAGAGCAGCGGTGACTTCGAGACGCGCGCGAAAGCCAGGAGGCCGCCGAGGAGGAAGCCGATGACGGCGGAAATGCCGGTGAGGAGGAGGGTACGACCAAGGCCGGCAAGGACGGGTTCGGAGAAGAAATATTCGGCGAAAACAGCCCAGCCCCAGCGCTCGTTGGTGAGGATGGAATGAAGCGAGATGGCGATGACGACGGCGGCGAGGATGCTGCCGGCGACACGCCAGGGATGCTTTGCTGGAACGATGCGAAGCTGGTGCAGGTCACGCGTGGCGGGACGCGCCGGGATTTCTTCCGTGCCGATATCCGTTACCGATGCCATATCATCACCTAATGTCTATAAATTTAGTGGATATTAGAGCGAGCCAGTTGCTTGAAGAAGTGTCAGGCATTCTCACTTTGACGGGGCGCAGGAACTATTTGCCTTGCGTCAGCGCCACTTGCGCATCGCCATTCCGGGCGGCGAGAACGCCGGCCGAAGCGGTCAGGGCCTTCTCGAAAGCCAGGATCTGGATGTCTTCGGGTTTGGCTTCGAGGTCGAAGAGCGCGGAATAGCCGGTGGTGAGATAGAGGCCACGAGCTTCTGGCTGGCGGAAGCCGGTGGTGAGGTAGACGCGCTCATAGCCTTGGCGGATGGCCTGTTCTTCGAGCTCGACCAGCACGCGCTTGGCGAGGCCCTGACGGCGGTGATCCCTATCGGTCCAGACGCGCTTGAACTCGGCGGTGGTCTCGTCATAGCGCATGAAGGCGCCGCCGGCGATCGGGCGGTCGTTGCGGAGGAGCAGGACGAAGGCGCCATCGGGGGCGGCGAAGCGCTCGGCGGGGTAGCGGTTCATTTCCTGAACGGCGCCGCCTTCTTCGAAATAGTTGCCGTAGCGGGTCTGGTATTCGTCGGTGAGCTGTTCGACGAGCGGCAGAGCGACGGGGTCGGTCGGGAGCGTGTAGAGAAAACGGTCGGTCATGGCGTGGCCTCAGCAAAGGTGTTGCCGGAGAGGAAATCCTCGACGAGGTGCACCCAATAGCGGGCGGCGTCGGGGATGATGGCGTCGTTGAAATCGTAGCGGGGGCTATGGAGGTCGGCGCTGTCGCCATTGCCGAGGAAGAGATAGCTGCCCGGGCGCTTTTCGAGCATGAAGGCGAAATCTTCGCTGGCGGTGATGGGGCGCAGGGTCGGGTCCAGACGGGCCGCGCCGAAGTGGCGTTTTGCCGTTTCGCGGGCGAAGTCCGTCTGCGTCGCATCGTTGACGAGGACGGGGTAGCCGGTCGGGTAACGCAGGTCGGCCGTGGCACCATAAGAGGCGACGTGGGCGTGGACGAGGGCGGTGATGCGCTCGCGGATGGCTTGGCGCACGGTTTCGTCGAAGGAGCGGACGGTCAGTTGCAGTTCGACGCTGTCCGGGATGACATTGGGCAGACTGCCGCCATGGATGGAGCCGACGGTGACGACGGCGGCCTGCAGCGGATCGACATTTCGCGAAACAATGGTTTGCAGCGCGAGGACGAGGCTGGATGCGACGACCACGGGGTCGATGGCAAGATGCGGTTTGGCCCCATGCCCGCCCTTGCCCTGAATGCGGATGATGGCCATGTCGACCGAGGCCATGGCCGGGCCTTCCAGGAAGGCGAACTGGCCGGCGGGAATGCCGGGCCAATTGTGAAGGCCGAAGACGGCATCGACCGGAAAGCGCTCGAAGAGGCCGTCATTGATCATGGTGCGCGCGCCGCCGCCGATTTCTTCGGCGGGCTGGAAGATCAACCGGACCGTGCCGGAGAAATTGCGGGTAGCTGCCAGCTTTTGCGCGGTGGCGAGGAGGATGGTCGTGTGACCATCGTGGCCGCAGGCGTGCATCTTGCCCGGATTCTGGCTGGCATAATCAAGGCCGGTGACTTCCTCGATGGGGAGGGCGTCCATATCGGCGCGGATGCCGATGGTTTTTGAGCCGGGGCCGACCGTGAGCGACCCGACAACACCCGTTCCGCCAATGCCGGTTTCGACCTCAAAACCCCAATCGCGGAGATAGTTGGCGACGAGGGCGCTGGTCTCGTGCTCGGCATAGGCGAGCTCGGGGCGCGTATGGAGGAAGCGGCGGAGGAGGGTAAAATCCTCCGCCGTTTCGGGCTTTATGGGTGCCGCAAAACCCATCAGCCGGCGGCCTTTTCTTGCGGCAGCGCATAGCGGCTTTCGCGGAAAGGCAGGCCGAGGTGATCGCGCAGCGTCGAGCCAATCTGTTCGCGGCTGTGGCGACCGCGCTTTTCAAGAATGGGCAGGACGTGCTCGTCGAAATCCTTCCAACCCTGGGCGGAAACGGGGAAGCCGAGGACGAAGCCGTCGGCGGCGCCGGCATCGACCCATTCAATGATCTTGTCGGCGATCTGTTCGGGTGTGCCCTGGAAATCGCTGCGTGGCGTCGTCTGTTCTAGGGCGACATCGCGAAGAGTCTGGCCGCGCTCCTTGGCGCGCAACTTGATGCGGTCGGTGCCGGACTGGAAATTGTTGCGGCCGATATCGCCCAGTTCGGGGAAGGGCGCATCGAGATCGTATTGGCTGAAATCGTGGTGATCGAAGAAGCGGCCGAGATAGTGTAGCGCTTCCTTGACGTTCACGAGCCCGGCGATCTCCTGGTATTTGCGCTCGACCTCTTCTTCGGTCGAGCCGACGATGACGCCGATGCCGGGCAGTACCTTGATCGCATCGGCACCGCGTCCATGGGCGACGGCGCTCTGCTTGAGCTTTTGGGTGAGGGTGCGATTTTCCTCGATATTGGTGGAATTGGCAAATACTGCATCGGCATGGCGACCGGCGAGTTCGATGCCGGCCGGGGAGCCGCCGGCCTGGAACAGCACGGTCTGGCCCTGAGGTGAGCGCTGAATATTGAGCGGGCCTTCGGCTGAGTGGAATTTGCCCTTGAAGTTGAGGCGATGGAGCTTTTCGAAATCGGCAAATTGGCCGGTTGTGCGGTTCCGGGTGAAGGCATCGTCATCCCAGGAATCCCAGAGGCCCTTGACGATATCGATGTGCTCGGCGGCAATTTCGTAGCGCAAGGCATGGTCGGGGTGCTGGGCGCGGCCGTAGTTGCGGGCGGAGCCTTCGAGCGGAGAGGTGACGGCATTCCAGCCGGCGCGGCCATTGCTGAGGAGGTCGATGGAGCCGAACTGGCGGGCAACCGTGAAGGGGTCGCTGTAGGAAGTGGAGAGCGTGCCGACCAAGCCGATCTTGCTGGTGGTCGCGGCAAGGGCTGACAGCAGGGCGATCGGCTCAAAACGGTTGAGGAAATGCGGGATCGACTGCTCGTTGATGTAAAGGCCATCGGCGACGAAGGCGAAAGCAATGCCCGCGGCTTCGGCCTTGAGAGTCTGGTCGAGCAGGAACTGGAAATTGACCGAGGCATCGGCGGGGCCGCTCGGGTGCTTCCAGGCGTTCATGTGTCCGCCGGGGCCGTGCAGCATCAGGCCGAAGGGGATGCGGTTCTGGGTCATCTTGAGGTCTCCAGGGTTAGGCGGAAAGGGCGGTGGGTGTTGCCGGGCGGGCAGACGCGACAGACTTCGTCTGCGCTGACGCGATCAGCTCGATCGCATCGAGGCGGCTGTTGCCGGGATTGGCGAGGTCGAGGATGAATTCATCCACGCCGTATTGGCGGGCGAGCGCGTCTGTGGCGGCAATGATGTCGTGGCCGGTGCCGGCGAGGACATTGGCCTTGCGCTTTTCGACCGTGTAGTCGGTGACGCCGGCTTGCCGAGCATATTCGGCGGCCTGCGCCTCGCTGCCCACGGTAACGCTCTGGCCGCCGGGAATGGTGACGCGATAGGGTGTGAAGGCTTCGGCGGTTTCGCGAGCCTTGTCGCCATCGGCTGAGACGATGGCCGCCAGCGCCACGATGGGCGTGCGGTGGGCGAGATCGCGATAGGTGGAGATGGCGGAGGCGAGGGCGACGTCATCGCCATTGAGGTGCCGGGCGAAGACGAAGTGCCAGCCGAGTTCGGCGGCGAGGGTGGCGCTTTCGACGGAGGCGCCGAGGAGGAATTTTTCGCTTTCCGCCGTAGTGGCGGGCGTCGCGGCGAGGCCTTCGGTGCGGGTGTCCTTGCCGGCACCGAGATAGGCGTCGAGTTCGCGCAACTGGGCGGCGAAATCGGGCCGGTTTTCGGCGCTGCGACCGGCTTGCAGGGCGCGGGTGGAGAGAGGAAGGCCGCCGGGGGCCTTGCCGATGCCGACATCGATGCGGCCGGGGGCGAGGTTTTCGAGGAGGTTGAAGTTTTCCGCGATCCTGTAGGGGCTGTAGTGCTGCAGCATGACGCCGCCGGAGCCGACGCGGATGGTTTTGGTTGCCGAAGCCAGTGCGGCGATCAGGATTTCGGGGGAGGAGCTGGCGAGTTCGGGGGTGTTGTGGTGTTCCGCGACCCAAAAGCGCTCATAGCCCAAAACCTCGGCGCGCTGCGCGAAAGCGATGGTGCGACGCAGGGCGGTGGTGGCGGATTCGCCTTTTGCGATCGGGCTCTTGTCGAGCAGGCTGAGGCGATAGGACATGGAAGGCTCCTCGCGGAAAACAGAGCCCTATGTTAAGTCTACAAAATTGATAGATAAATGGTGTGTTGGCCAATCAAGCCCATAATGGCAAGGCTTTTTCCCTCGCGAGAGGGCTGGCGCTGGCCGGATTCTGTCGCCGGGACGCGGCGAGAAAGAATGTGCTTCTTTCGGCAAATGTGCGAGCAAACGAACGTGCGCTGAGTCTAGCCGGACCGCGTATGGCAAGGAGATGGAATGAAAGTATCGATCGTCGGCGCTGGAATCGGTGGGCTGTCGCTGGCCTGGGCGCTGCGGCGGCGCGGGGTCGAGGTCACGATTTTTGACCAGGGCGCTATCCCCAATCCTGTTTCGTCCTCCTTCGATGAGCATCGCATTACCCGACACACCTATGCTGCGCTCGATGGCTATGGCGCGCTGATGGTGCCGACCTTTGCGCTGTACGAGCAGCTTTGGCGCGATCTGGGACGGAGCCACTATCTGCCGACCGGGGCGGTCTATGTGTCGCGGACGGACGAGGATTACTACGGACCGACGGCGCGGGAGTTGGATGGGCTGGGGATTGGGCATCGGGCGGTTTCCATTGCCGAGCTGGAGGCGCGGCTGCCGTTCGTCAATCTCGATGGGGTGCATTCGGCCTTTGAGGCCGAGGGTGCGGGGATGCTGTTTGCCCGGCGGATCGTCGAGGATTTGGCGCGCTGGCTGGAGGAGAATGGTGCGGACCTGAGGCCGCATAGCCGCGTGACTGCGATTGATCCCGAGGCGGGGACGGTCACGGTCGATGGGCAGGTGCACGGGGCCGATGTCGTCGTCGTTGCCGCGGGGGCGTGGATCGGCGACCTCCTGCCCGAGCAGGCGCGGCGGGCCGTGCCGTCGCGGCAGTTGGTGCTCTATCTTGAGCCGCCGGCGCAATATGCGGCGGCCTGGGCGGCGGCGCCTGTGGTGGTCGATATGGGGGCCGACTATGGCAACTATGTCTTGCCGCCGCGGGAGGGGACGCGGCTCAAGATCGGTGACCATGTGTTTACGCGGCGGGGGCATGGCAGCGACGATCGCATCGCCAGCGAGGCTGACGTGCAGCCGGTTCTTGCGGCGCTGAACCGGGCGTTTCGCGATGCTGGGGACTATAAAATCCTCGAGCGCAAGGTTTGCTATTACACCGTGACAGAGAACGAGCGGTTTGTCGTCGAACAGACCGGCGGGGCTGGCTGGGTGGTCAGCGCTTGTTCGGGGCATGGCTTCAAGCTGGGCGTCACCGTGGGCGATACGCTGGCGCGGGCGCTGGTGGGGGAAATCTCCGGTGCAGCGGCGACGCGCTATCTTGCCGGGCTCGGTTCGCTCTGAGACTGTGCCGGCGTGTCGTTGCCTTGTCACATTATGGGGCTATCGGACCGACCTTTCTCATTCGAACGTGCTGAAACGACCATGCAAGCCCTTGATGCGACTGTTCTGACCAATGCCCGTATTGTGCTGGCTGACCAAGTGCTTGAAGGCGCGGTGGAAATTACCGATGGTGTGATTACCGACATCGGAACGACCAGCAAGCGCGGCACGGACCTCAACGGCGACTACCTGATTCCGGGGTTGGTCGAGCTGCATACCGATCACCTGGAAACACACTATGCGCCGCGGCCGAAAGTGCGCTGGCATCCGGTAGCCGCCGTGCAGGCGCATGACGCGCAGATCGCGGCGTCCGGGATCACGACCGTGTTCGACGCTATTCGCGTGGGGATTGATGAGCATGCCGATATGGGCATGGATGAGCTGCGGATTTTGGCCGATGCGATCACCGCCGGCGTCACTGCAGGACGGCTGCGGGCGGACCACCTGATCCACCTGCGTTGCGAGGTTTCGGCGCCGGATTGTCTCGACAGTTTTGAGAAGATCATGGACCACCCGCTAGTGCGGTTGGCTTCGCTGATGGACCACGCGCCGGGGCAGCGGCAGTTTGCAGGCCCGGATGCCTACAAGGTCTATTATCAGGGCAAGCTCAAGATGAGCGATGCGGCGCTGGCCGAGTTCATCGCCAGAAGGTCTTATGAATCAGATACTTATTCGGACAAGCACCGTAAAGCGCTGGCGGCGCTGAGCGCCGAGCGCAATATTGCGCTGGCGAGCCATGACGATGCGACCTCGGCGCATGTGGATGAAGCCGTGGAGCTTGGTATTCGTATTGCGGAATTCCCGACCACGCTGGAAGCAGCCAAGGCTTCGCGCGACGCGGGCATGGCGATCCTGATGGGCGGACCCAATGTGGTGCGCGGCGGGTCGCATTCGGGCAATGTTTCGGCGCGTGATCTGGCGGCGGCTGGGCTGCTCGATATTCTGTCGTCCGACTACATTCCCTTCTCGATGCTGCAATCGGCATTCTGCCTTGTCGAAGAAGTGCCGGGGATAAGTTTGCCGGAGGCGATCAGCTTTGTGACCAAGCGCCCGGCTGACGCGGCGGGTCTCGATGATCGCGGCGAGATCGCCGTGGGTAAGCGGGCCGACCTCGTGCACCTGCGGATCGAAGAGGGCATTCCGATCGTCCAGACCGTGTGGCGCGAAGGGCGCCGGGTGATATGACCGGGACTTTCGTCGCCGTGGTCGGCTCCAGCGGGGCCGGCAAGGACAGCGTCATGGCCTATGCGCGCGAGCGCATGGCCGGCGACGTGGTGATCGTGCGCCGCGTGGTGACGCGGGAGGCCGATGGCGGCAGCGAAGACCACGATACCATGACGGTGGACCAGTTTGCGGCGGCCGAGACGGAAGGGCGCTTTGCCCTGAGCTGGCCGGCGCATGGCCTGCGCTATGGGCTGCCGGTGGAACTGGAAGATGATCTGCATGAGGGGCGGGTGGTGATTGCCAATCTGTCTCGCGCAGTTATTCCGCAACTGGTGACGCGCTATCCCAGTGCGGTTGTCGTGGAAGTGACGGCGGACCCGCAGGTGATTGCGACGCGGCTTGCCGGGCGTGGTCGGGAAGGTGCCGAGGAAATCCAGCGGCGGATGGATCGCAGTGTTGGCGTTCGGCTGCCGGCGAGCACGGTGCGGATTGATAATTCGGGCCAGCTTGACGTGGCGGGCGAGCAGTTTGTTTCGCTGCTGAAGGATCTTTTGCGTTTGCCGGCAGGGGATTAGTTACCTGTTTTAGTGTTGGCCGGTACCCCCACCCTTGATCCCTCCCCACAAGGGGGAGGGAGACGAAGGAACCGTGACACCGAGGCAAGCGCCTCCCTCCCCCTTGTGGGGAGGGAATGAGGGTGGGGGTTCTCACACCACCAATTCCATTCTTTCGGCCGGGAAGCGCGTTAGAGCATACGAGAGCGGTTCGCCTTCCAGGTCGATGTCCACGGCTTCCGAAACCAGCACGATTGCGCCGGGGGCGAGGTTGAGGGAGCGGGTTTCCTCGAAGTCGGCGTGGCGCGCGGAGATGCGGGTCGAGGCGCGGGAATAGTCTGCGATTTCATAGCTTTGGAAGACCATTGTGGTCGACTGCATTTCCTTGATCCGCGCCGCGAAATCGGGGAAGCGGCGATAGGGTAGCCAGGTGGTCGAGCGCGAGATCGGCACGCCATCGGCGACGGACATGCTTTCGGTGCGGACGACCTTGGTGCCGGGCTTGAGACCAAGAGCCTCTGCGACGCGGGCGGTGGCGTTTTCGATCTTGTCCGAGATGCTGACGGAGGTCAGGGAGCCGGCTTGGCCCCTGAGTCCTTCCCGGAAACGCGTGCGCTTGCCGATGGGGTAACTGAGGCGGCGGATACTTTTTACAAAAGTGCCGCGGCCCTGTTCAGCGGCGACGACGCCTTCTTCGGCAAGCACTGCCAAAGCACGACGGACAGTGTGACGATTGGCGGAAAAGCGTTCTGCCAGAAGAGCTTCGGTGGGAAGGCGATCGCCATTGGCGAGCTTGCCGCCGACGATGTCGAGGCGGATGGCATCGGCGATCTGGCGCCAGAGCGCGACGCCACCTGAAGCTGACTGCGATTTTGTCATTGCACTTTCACACGGGAAGCGTAGAGCGGAACTAGTGGATTTAGTTGTCTATTTTATTAGACAAATTGAGGCAAGCATGACGACAGAGATTTCTGCCGAGCAACGCGCAAGAAAGCGGGCGCTGGATGTTCTGGCATCGGCACCGTCCAAAGCGCTGGCCGAGCGCTGGGACGCCTTTGGCGACAAGCCGGACTATCAGCGGCTGCGCGGACCGGAGACCGGATTGGTCATGGTGCGCGGGCGGGCCGGCGGTGGTGGGGCGCCGTTTAATCTTGGCGAGGCGACGGTGAGCCGGGCCAGTGTGCGGATTGTAACCGGGGAAGTGGGGCACGGGTATTGTTTGGGCCGCGACCTCGACAAGGCTGAGGCCATCGCGGTGATTGACGCACTGCGCCAGCGCGATGCCACTCGGATCGATGCGGAAATTATTGCGCCGCTGGAAGCACTTGGCGCTGAGCGTGATGAGCTGCGGGCGGATGAGGCGGCGGCGACGCGCGTCGATTTCTTCACCATGGTGAGAGGGGATAACTGATGCTTTCCCATGATTTTGGCGCTGGTTTTGCCGATCCGGTCGTCGACGCGCAGGCGGCTTTTCGGGCCTTTCTGGACGCGCTGGCGAACCCCGGGACGCAGCAGAAGCTGGCTGGTTCGAGTGACGGTTCGGCGGCACTTGGACGTGAATTGGCTAGCACATTGCTAACGTTGAGCGACCACGACACGACGATCTGGTTGTCGCCGGCACTCGACGTGGACGCGGTGAAGGGTTTTGTCGGTTTTCATACCGGCGCGAGCGTGGTGGACGATCCGGCCAAGGCCAATTTTGCTTTCGTGGCGCTGGGTGATGCGATGCCGGAATTGGCGCGCTGCAATCTCGGTACGCAGGAATATCCGGACCGATCGACGACGATCGTTGTGGAAGTGCCGGCTTTGGACGGTGGTGCCGAGCTGGTGCTGCGTGGGCCGGGCATTCGCGAGACGCAGGCGATCAGCCCGGTCGGGTTGCCGGCGGATTTTGTCGCGCAGTGGGGTGAGAACCGCGAGCTGTTTCCGCGGGGCGTGGACCTGCTGCTGGTGGCTGGTGGCCAGGTGATGGGTCTGCCGCGTTCGAGCCGGATTGTGGAGGCCTGAGATGTACGTAGCTGTAAAGGGCGGCGAGGCCGCCATTGCCAATGCGCATCGCTTGCTGGCGGATCGTCGGCGCGGTGACCGGTCGGTGCCGGCGCTGCGGCTGGACCAGATTGTCGAGCAGTTGGGACTCGCGGTGGACCGCGCCATGGGCGAGGGTTCGCTTTATGACCGGGAGCTGGCGGCGCTGGCGCTTTTGCAGGCGCGCGGCGATCTGATCGAGGCGATCTTCCTGGTGCGGGCCTATCGCACGACGCTGCCGCGATTTGGTTATTCGGAGCCGATCGATACCGGGGCGATGAAGATCGAGCGGCGCATTTCGGCGACGTTCAAGGATTTGCCGGGCGGGCAGATGCTCGGGCCGACGTTTGATTATACCCATCGCCTGCTGGACCCCAGCATTGTCGGCGAAGATGCCGAAGTCCCGGCGGTGCGCGAGGCTGAGGATGAACAGGCGCCGCGCGTGACTGATCTGCTGGGCCGCCAGGGGCTGATCGAGCCAGATGGCGAGGCTGGCGAAGACCATGAGGTTGGCGACCTGACGCGTGAGCCGCTGGATTTTCCGCTGGATCGCGATCTGCGGTTGCAGGCGCTGGCGCGTGGCGACGAGGGCTTTCTGCTGGCGCTCGGCTATTCGACGCAGCGTGGTTATGGGCGGACGCATCCGTTTGTGGGCGAAATCCGCATTGGCGAGGTTGAGGTCGAGTTCGATATTCCCGAGCTTGGTTTTGCGGTGAGCCTTGGGCGCGTTCGCGTGACCGAGTGTCAGATGGTCAACCAGTTCAAGGGTTCGGCAAAGATCCCGCCGCAGTTTACGCGCGGCTATGGGCTGGTTTTCGGGCAGGCGGAGCGCAAGGCCATGGCCATGTCGCTGGTCGATCGGGCGCTGCGGGCCAAGGAGTTCGGCGAGGATATCACGGCGCCAGCGCAGGACGAGGAATTCGTCATTTCGCACTCGGACAACGTGCAGGCGACGGGGTTCGTCGAGCACCTGAAACTGCCCCACTATGTGGATTTCCAGGCGGAGCTGGACCTGATCCGGCGCATGCGGGCCGAACACGAGGCGCGCGCTGAACAGCAGGAGGCCACGGAATGAACGCCGTCGCAAACTACAACTTTGCCTATCTCGACGAGCAGACCAAGCGGATGATCCGTCGGGCCATTCTGAAGGCCGTGGCGATCCCCGGCTATCAGGTGCCGTTCTCGTCGCGCGAAATGCCGATGCCCTATGGTTGGGGTACGGGCGGCGTGCAGGTGACGGCGTCAATCATCGGGCCGGACGATGTGCTGAAAGTCATCGACCAGGGGGCGGATGATACGACCAATGCCGTATCGATCCGCGCCTTCTTCGCCAAGGTGGCGCAGGTGCAGACCACGACGCACACGGCCGAGGCGACGATCATCCAGACGCGCCACCGCATTCCCGAGCGCAAGCTCGAGGCGGGGCAGATCCTTGTCTATCAGGTGCCGATCCCGGAGCCGCTGCGCTTCCTCGAGCCGCGCGAAACCGAAACGCGCAAAATGCATGCACTCGAAGAATATGGGCTCATGCATGTGAAGCTCTATGAGGACATTGCGCGGCACGGCCGCATTGCCACGACCTATGCCTATCCGGTGAAGGTCGAGGGTCGCTATGTGATGGACCCGAGCCCGACGCCGAAGTTCGACAATCCGAAGATGCATCGTTCGGAAGCGCTGCAGCTTTTCGGGGCAGGGCGAGAGCACCGGATTTATGCGGTGCCGCCGCATACCGATGTGGTGAGCCTCGATTTTGAAGATCACCCGTTTGAAATCCAGCACTTTGAGCACCCCTGTGCGCTGTGTGGTGCGGAGCAGGTCTATCTCGACGAGGTCATTTTGGATGACCGGGGCGGCCATATGTATGTGTGCTCGGACACCGACCACTGCGAAGAGCGGCGGGAAGCGGGGCATGTCGGGGTTTTGGGGATGCAGGAGGCTGCGGAATGAGGGGGTTTCTTCAACCTGACCACGTTCCCTCCGTAGTCGTCACCACCGGGCTTGTCCCGGTGGTCCAGGGGCGCCCCGGTATCGCATGGATTGCCGGGACAAGCCCGGCAATGACGACGGGGGTTGGAATCTGTGGAGTGGAAACAGAGGTTCCCGCTTTCGCGGGAATGACACCGTGGACGCGGGAGATTTTTGATGTCTGACGAACCGCTGCTGCGGGTGAAAAACCTGACAAAATATTACGGCTCGCGGCTTGGCTGTGCCGATGTCAATTTCGAGCTTTATCCGGGCGAAGTGCTGGCCATCGTCGGCGAGAGTGGCTCGGGGAAGACGACGCTGCTCAATACCCTTTCGGCCAATCTGGAACCGACTTCGGGCGAAGCGCTCTATCGGATGCGCGATGAAAGCTGGCGCAATATCTATGAGCTTTCCGAGGCCGAGCGGCGCTTTCTGACGCGGACGGACTGGGGCTTTGTGCACCAGAACCCGGCCGATGGGCTGCGCATGACGGTTTCGGCCGGCGCCAATGTCGGCGAGCGGCTGATGGCGGTGGGCGATCGGCACTATGGGAAGATCCGCGACACGGCGCTCGATTGGCTCGGGCGCGTGGAAATTGCGGCGGATCGTATCGATGATCAGCCGCGCAGTTTTTCGGGCGGTATGCGGCAGCGTTTGCAGATTGCCCGCAATCTCGTGACGGGGCCGCGGCTGGTGTTCATGGACGAGCCGACTGGTGGGCTCGATGTGTCGGTGCAGGCGCGCTTGCTCGATCTGTTGCGGCAGTTGGTGGGCGAGCTGGGGCTTTCGGCCATTGTCGTGACCCATGACCTGGCCGTCGCGCGTCTCCTCTCGCACCGGATGATGGTGATGAAGGACGGCCATGTGATCGAGGCGGGGCTGACCGACCGGGTGCTCGACGATCCGCGCGAGCCCTATACGCAGTTGCTTGTCAGTTCGATTTTGCAGGTTTGATGATGACCGCTCTATCCGTAAGAAATCTCGCAAAGACCTTCACCATGCACCTGCGTGGCGGGATCAGCCTGCCGGTAGTGGAGAATGTCACGTTCGACATCAATGCCGGTGAATGCGTCGTCTTGGGCGGGCCGTCGGGCGCCGGCAAGTCGTCTATCCTGAAAATGGTCTATGGGAACTATGGCGTCGATAGCGGGGAGGTTCTCATTGCCCATGATGAGCGGCAAGTCGATCTCGCCAGTGCCGATCCGCGGACGGTTCTTACCCTGCGCCGCGATGCCATTGGTTATGTCAGCCAGTTTTTGCGCGCGGTGCCGCGTGTTTCGGCGCTCGATGTGGTGGCGGAGCCGCTGGTGGTTCGTGGGACCGACAAGGACGAGGCGCAAAAGCGCGCAGGCGAAATGCTGAGCCGGCTCAACCTGCCGGAGCGGCTGTGGAGTCTGCCGCCGGCGACGTTTTCGGGTGGCGAGCAGCAGCGCGTGAATATTGCGCGCGGTTTTATCACGCATCACCCGGTTTTGCTGCTGGACGAACCGACGGCGTCGCTTGATGCGGCCAATCGAGCCGTGGTCGTGGGCATGATC
Source organism: Devosia riboflavina (assembly GCF_000743575.1). Taxonomy (GTDB): domain Bacteria; phylum Pseudomonadota; class Alphaproteobacteria; order Rhizobiales; family Devosiaceae; genus Devosia; species Devosia riboflavina. The sequence goes on from NZ_JQGC01000007.1 coordinate 275,768, forward strand.
GCGCAGAAGAAGCGCGAGGGTGTCGCCATGCTCGGGATTTTCCATGACGAAGAGGTGCGGGCGGAAGTGGCTGACCGGATCGTCGACGTGACCGGCTTTGCGCCGAAGGTGGCAGCATGAAGAAGTTGAGTGAAACGCCGTCGGTGCACGAGACGGCCAAGGTGAGCCAGTCGACACTGGGGAAATACACCGAGGTCGGCGCCTTCTGCCATGTCGCCTATTCGACCATGGGCGACTATTCCTACTGTGTCAGCGGCACGCAGATCGCTTATTCGACGATCGGCAAGTTTTCCAATATCGCAGCAAATGTGCGGATTTATGCGTCGATGCATCCGATGGAGCGGGCTTCGCTGCATCACTTCACCTATCGTTCGGCGCAGTATTTCGAGGGCGAGGAGGATGATGCCTCGTTCTTCGAATGGCGCGAGAGCACGCCGATCAGCATTGGGCACGATACCTGGATCGGGCATGGTGCGGTGATCATGCCGGGCGTGAAGATCGGCAATGGCGCGATCATTGGCTCCAATGCGGTGGTGACCAAGGATGTGGCGGATTTTGCCATTGCCGTGGGTGTACCGGCCAAGACAATCAAGCAGCGGTTTTCTGATCCAATTGCATCGAGGCTCGATGCACTGAAGTGGTGGGACTGGAGCCACGAGCAATTGCATGAGGCACTGCCGGATTTCCGGAAGCTCGGGATCGAGGCTTTTCTCGATAAGTACGAGTGAATGCTTGATGACAGGATCCCCGCGCGAGCGGGGATTTTCGTTTGTGACGCTTCGTTAGGAGATTGCCGGAGGGGCGGTACGGCCCGGATTTGCTGGTTTGGTGCGATTTTGGTCCAGGTGGATAGTCATAGAACCGTCACCCAACCGTTATGCTGACGTTACGCATGCCCCTTAGGTGTCCCCCATCTCAAGGACGGGGCGCCAAGCATGCTCAAGATTTCGCACGTTACGCGACGTTTCGGTGACAAGGTCGCCGTCGATGATGTGACGCTCGAAATTCCGCAGGGCCAGATGGTCGGCATTATCGGCCGCTCCGGCGCCGGCAAGTCGACGCTGCTGCGCATGATCAACCGTCTCAATGACGTGTCGACGGGCTATATCGAATATGACGGCGTGAAGACGTCGGAACTGCGCGGCAAGGCGCTGCGGGCCTGGCAGCGCGACTGCGCCATGATCTTCCAGCAGTTCAACCTCGTGCCGCGGCTCGATGTCATCACCAATGTGATGCTCGGCCGGCTCAATGGCCGCAATCCGGTGCTCAACCTGCTGCAGGTCTTTACTCCGGAAGAACAGTATGAAGCGCTGAAGGCGCTTGAGCGCCTCGATATCGCCCAGACGGCGACGCAGTGGGCGCAGACGCTTTCGGGTGGCCAGCAGCAGCGCGTGGCGATTGCCCGCGCCCTGATGCAGAACCCGAAGATGATCCTGGCGGACGAACCGATCGCCAGCCTTGATCCGCGCAATGCGCAGATCGTCATGGACAGCCTCCGTGACATCAATGCCGAGGGCATCACCGTCATCACGAACCTGCATACGCTCGACACGGCGCGCGCCTATTGCGAGCGCATCGTGGGCATGAGCCAGGGCAAGGTGGTTTTCGACGGTACGCCCGACGAGCTGACGACCGACGTCGCTCGCACCATTTATGGCGCCGATGGTTTGAAGGAGGCTTTCTCGGAAGCCATGACCTCGACCTCGATCGCACCCGTGCAATTCCTGCCGCGCACGCCCACCAACGCGCAGCAGGCTCCCTAAGTCATCGGTCCTTGGAGGCCGAAGACCTATCCCGCGTCACCAAAGGAGACTTCCCGTGTCCGCGATCCGTAAACTGCTCCTGGCCTCCGTGGCCCTCTCGATGTCGACTGCTGCTTTCGCCCAGGACGTCAGCGTCCTCCGTATCGGCCTCGATGGCGGCGAAAACGAAGCCGATCAGCTTCGTCGTTCGGAATGCGTCGCCGAGCCGCTGAAGGCCGCGACCGGCGTTTCCGAAGTCCAGTTCTTCCCCTCGCCCGACTATAACGGCATCATCCAGGGCCTGCTCGGTGGCACCATCGACATCGCCATCATGGGCGCTTCGTCCTATGCCGCCATCTACCTGCAGGATCCGGAAGCCGTTGACCCGGTTCTGACCACCCAGCAGGAAGACGGTTCGACCGGCTACCACACGATCATGGTTGCCCGTTCTGACTCGGGTATCACCGATCTCGCCTCGACCAAGGGCAAGAAGCTCGGCTTTGCCGATCCGGACTCCACCTCGGGCTACCTGATCCCGAACGTTGCCCTGCCGGCCGATCTCGGCGCGCCGATCGCTGAATTCTACAGCGAAACCGGCTTTGGCGGCGGCCACGAAAACCTCGTGCTCGGCGTTCTCGACGGCACCTGGGATGTCGGCACCACCTTCGGTTCGGGCCAGGGCGAATTCTCGGAAGGCTACACTTCCGGCAACCTGCGCATCATGGTCGACAAGGGTCTCCTGGACATGGACGACCTCGTGGAAGTCTGGCAGTCGCCGATCATCCCGAACGGCCCGCTGATGGTTTCGAACAAGATCCCGGCCGAGCTCAAGGACAAGGTCACCGCCTTCTTCAAGGCCCTGCCGGAAACTGACTTCGAATGCTTCGACGCATTCACCGCCGGCGGCTACACCAACTTCGTCGACGCCGACCAGCAGATGTACCAGACCATCATCGACGCTCGTAAGTCGGTGATCGGCGGTTAATTCGCCAAACCGGTGGTGGTGCCTCAGCGCGCCGCCACCTTTTTTTGCGTGACGTCCGGAAATGACGCCGGGATTGCTTAAGGGGTAAGGCATGGCCGACACCACCCATGGTTCTGGCGGACTTTCGCCCGCGGGCGAAACGATCCTGCGCCACTATCGCAGCCAGGTGACGGTGCGGCGGTTCTATACCGTCATCGTCGTCGTGGGCGTTATCGTCGCCCTTGGCGCCGCCATGGCCTATGCCAATTCCGCCAATTCGGGGAAGTTCTTCGAACGTCTCCCCTTCATGTTCGACTTCATCAAGAACTTCGTGCCGCGCGATCCCTTTGAGATCTTCCGCGCCATGTTCGGGCTGGAGTCGCCCTATTTCGATGGCTCGGCGAAGTATGATTATACCTCGAGCAATATCTACCTGACCGACACGTTCTATATTCCCAATTTCATCTACCAGCTCATCGTCACGGTAAACATCGCCATCGTCTCGACGATCCTCGGGGGGGGTCTTTGCCTTCTGCCTGTGCTTCTTCGCTGCCACGAACCTCGTTGGCGCGGGACCGGTGCGCTGGATCGTGCGCCGCATCATGGAAGTGATGCGCGCTTTCCCCGAAATCGTTATCGCGGGCCTTCTTACGGCCGTTCTCTCGATCGGGCCGATAGCGGCCATTGCGGCGGTGTCGCTGCATACGATCGGGGCGCTCGGAAAGCTGTTCTTCGAGGTCGTGGAGAATGCAGACATGAAGCCCGATGAAGGGCTGAAATCGGTGGGTGCGAGCTGGCTGGAGCGCGTGCGCTACGCCATCGTGCCGCAGGTGATGCCTAATTTCGTGTCCTATGGCCTCTTGCGCACCGAGATCAATGTGCGTGCCTCCACCATTATCGGCGCGGTGGGCGGTGGCGGCATCGGCGAGGTGTTCCGTCTCTCGATCGGGCGCGACTATGCGGCGCAGACCTATGCGATCATCATTCTTCTCCTCGTGACCATCATTGCCATCGACCAGCTTTCGGGCTGGCTGCGCAGGCGCCTCGTGGGCGATGCAAGCTTCAACTTCGGAAAGGCGAGCGTGTAATATGTCGGCGATCAGTGCTGCCGAGCGCGCTCGGCTTGAACAGAAATTCCCCGAGGTGTTCAAGACCTCGTTCTTCAAGCGCCATGGCCTGATTATCGGGCTGGTGGTGACGGTGCTCTATCTCGTTTTCTGCTGGTTCTTCTTCAATGTCGGACCGGCGCTGCAGAACGGCAAATGGGATCGTGCCTCGATCTATGTGCAGGACTGGTATAGCTGGCGTGCCACGCCGCGTCTGCGCTTTGGCGAGGATGGGACGATCACCCCGCAATGGTCGAGCCGCGGGCAGTATCCGGTTGGCGCCGAGATCGACTGGCTGACGCCGCACGACGACGGCAGCATGACGGTTACCTTCGGCAGCGAGGCGGACCGGCTCGATATCACGACGAGCGAGGTCAATGTCTTTATCGGCGGCGAAGCCTGGCCGGTTACTATCACCGAGGGGGCTGCAACGGCGCCGGAAGGCGCGCCCGCGGCGATCCAGCAGGATCGGCAGAAGGTCATCGTCGACTTCGGCTTTGCCGGCCAAGCTGAAATCCGCGACAACCAGGTCTATGTGCAGCGCCGGTTCTTCGGCTGGGCCAACTTCCTTTACGATCCGAAGTCGCCGCTCTGGGGGCATGATTTCTTCTCGTCGATCGGGCTGATGTTCTCGGGCGATCGGGTCAATCCGGACATGTCGAATGCGCAGTTCGTGGTGAACCAATGGCTCAATAACCAGGCCTGGCAGCATGCGGATATTCTCGTAAAGCTGTTCCAGACGCTGGTGATGGCCTTTGTGGGTACGCTGCTTGCGACGCTCTTCGCTTTCCCGCTCGCCTTCTTCGCAGCGCGGACGATTACGCCCAACCGGGCGGTCAATTGGGGGATGAAGCGTTTCTTCGACTTCATCCGTTCTGTCGACATGCTGATCTGGGCGCTGTTCTTTACCCGCGGCTTTGGCCCCGGCCCGATCCCCGGCATTGCGGCGATCTTCTTCACCGATACCGGTGCACTCGGAAAGGTCTATGCCGAGGCGCTGGAGAATGTGGACGACAAGCAGCGCGAGGGCATGAAGTCAGTGGGCGCGAGCCCGGCTTCGGTCAATCGCTATGGCGTGGTGCCGCAGGTCTTGCCGGTGTTCGTGTCGCAGTCGCTCTACTTCTGGGAATCGAATACGCGCTCAGCCACCGTCATCGGCGCAGTGGGTGCGGGCGGTATCGGTCTCAAATTGCTGGAGTCGATGGGTACCAATTCGGACTGGGACAAGGTGGCCTATATGGTGCTGCTGATCCTGTTCGTGGTGTTCCTGTTCGACAATATGTCGACGGCGATCCGCCAGCGGCTGATTGGTGGCAGCGGGCACTGAGAGATTTGAGAGGCGGCGTTCTAGGACGCCGCCTTTTTCTTGCCGGCGATCAGCACGCCCAACCCATCTAGCAGGCGTTCGAGGCCGAAATCGAAGGCCATGTCGGGATTGCCGAGGCCATAGAGCTCCCCGACGACCGGGCCGACGCGGTTTGAAACCGGGTAGGGCGTGAAGTCGATCGTCTCGAGGAATGGGGCGATGGTGTACCACCACTCATCGTCGCTGAGGCCCGTTTGGGCCTTGATCTGGCTGGCGCGCAAGACGTCGCGCACGGCACCGTGGACATAGTTGGCGACCATCGAGACCGAGAGATCCATTTCGACCTCGGTCAGCCCCAGACCGTCAAAAGTGCTGAGAAAATGTTCGTAGGCCTTGATCGTGTTGGGGCCAAGGACGGGCCGGTGACTGCTCAACTGCATGACCCAGGGATGGCGCAGGAAGAAGGCGCGGTATTCGCGGGCGACGAGGGCGACATTGTCACGCCAATGGGCCGGGTCGAAATTCATCGAGCTGGGGCTTTCGCCCTCGGCGGGGCCCGAGACCGCATCGAGCATGAGGTCGAACAGGACGGCCTTATCGGGAATGTGGGTGTAAAAGCTCATGGGCGAGATGCCGACGGCTTCGGCGACGCGGCGTGTCGAGACCCCATCGATTCCCTCGGCATCCGCAATTGTTACGGCAGCGCTCACGAGGTCCTTTACGCCGACGCGAGACTTTGGGCCACGACGCGGTGGTTCGGTGCGGCCCCACAAGAGGTGCAGGGTTTTCAAGGGGTCTCCGCGCCCGGCAATGTCGTCGGCCATATAGTCCTCAAAATAACTATTTACACCGTACGGTGTTTTGAATAAACCCTGTGTGGCGTACGAAGTTATAGGCCTTCGTGCGGAAATGTCGAGAACACTGTCGAAATGGAGCTTGCTGACACGTCATGTCAGCGAGGCCGGAGCAGTGTGTTCAAGCGGAGGGAAAAATGATCCATGCAAGGGACCTCGTCCGGACTTTCAAGAGCAAGGCCGGTCCGGTGGAAGCGGTGCGCGGGCTCAATATCGATGTGGCCGAGGGAGAGCTGGTGGCCTTTCTCGGGCCCAATGGGGCAGGCAAATCGACATCGGTGCGCATGCTGACGACATTGCTGCCGCCGACATCGGGCAGCGCCAATATCGGCGGGTTCGACGTGGTAAGCGAACCGGCAGAGGTGCGGCGGCGCATCGGCTATGTGGGGCAGGGGACGGGCTCGGGGCCCTATCATCGGGTGCGCGACGAACTGGTGACGCAGGGCAGAGCCCAACGGCTGGGCACGGCTGCGGCCAAGAAACGCGCAGACGAGCTGCTGGTCATGCTGGAACTCGATGGTCTGGCGGATCGGAATTGCGCATCGCTGTCGGGCGGGCAGAAGCGGAGGCTCGATGTGGCGCTGGGGCTGATGCATACCCCGCCGATCCTCTTTCTCGATGAGCCGTCAACCGGGCTTGATCCCCATAGCCGCGCCAATCTCTGGGATCATATCCTGAAACTCCGACGGAAGACCGGGATGACCATTTTTCTGACCACGCACTATCTCGACGAGGCCGACACCATGGCGGAGCGGGTGATGGTGATGGACAATGGCGTGCTGATTGCCGACGACACACCGGGGCGGCTCAAGGCGGACCTGGCGGGGGATACGATCCGGGTGAGCGTGCTCTGCGAGGATCAGGCGGTGCAGGCGGGCGGGATTGCCCGGAATTTGCCCGGAGCGCGGGAGGCCAAGGTAGATGGCCGCAATTTGACGGTGGCGCTGCCGGACGGGGAAGCGTTGCTGCCTGAATTCATCCGGCGACTGCACCAGGAAGGCATTGAAGCCATCAGCGCCCGCGTGGAGCGGCCGACGCTGGACGATGTGTTTTTGGGGCTGACGGGCCGCTCGCTGCGCGAAAGCGCTGGCGCCTGAGGAGGATCAGAAAATGGCTTTTCTTTCGGACACGACGATTTCATTTCGCCGCGAAATCGGCCCGACGCTGCGGAGCTGGTATTACATCGTCTTCGGGCTGGTGCAGCCGCTGCTTTATCTAGCGCTCTTCGTGCCGCTGCTGGGCAGTGTTCCCGGGCCGGATGGTGCCAGCCCACTGCAATGGTTCGTGCCGGGCATGGTGGTCATGCTGGTGCTGTTCAGCACCGTTTCCTGCGGCTGGGCGCTGACCGAAGAGCTGATGAGCGGCAGTTTTGAGCGCTTTCTGGCGACGCCCATGAGCCGACCGGCCATTATGGTGGGACGGGCGCTCAAGGAACTGATGCCGCTGCTGGTGCAGGCGTTGATCCTGATCGTGGTGGCAGTGCCGTTTGGGTTGGCGCTGCATCCATTGCAGATGTTGTTGGGGCTGGCCCTGCTGATGCTCTTTGGGGTGGGCGTCGCTTCGCTGTCCTATGCCCTCGCCATCGCTTCCAAGCATGATGGCTCGCTGTTCTATCTCGTCAGCCATTCGATCTCGCTGCCGCTGATGCTGTTGGGTGGGGTGTTGCTGCCCATGACCAATGCGCCAGGCTGGCTCTATGCCCTCAGCCGGTTCAATCCGCTGACTTATCTCGTCGAAGCGGAGCGGGCGCTGTTCGTGGGTGATTTCGCCAATCTCTCGGTCTTGTACGGCGCGCTGGTTGCCGTCATCGTCGCCGCCGTGGGCCTGTCCGTCGGCGTCAGTCAAATTCGCAAAGCCTCGCTTTAGGGAGCAACAATGTCCGATACTACGCCTTACGGCTCGATCATCATTCGCGGGGCACGGGAGAACAATCTCAAGGATGTGTCGCTCGATATTCCGAAGCGCAAGATCACGGTTTTTACCGGGGTCTCGGGATCGGGAAAGTCCTCGTTGGTGTTTGGGACCATTGCGGCGGAGAGCCAGCGGCTGATCAACGAAACCTATCCCGCTTTCGTGCAGCAGTTCATGCCGCGCTATGGGCAGCCGGACGCCGATCAGCTCGAAAACATTTCGGCGGCGATCATTGTTGATCAGCAGCGGCTGGGCGGCAATTCGCGCTCGACCGTGGCGACCGTGACGGATGCGGCGCAGATGTTGCGGGTGCTGTTTTCGCGGCTGGCGGAGCCGAAGCTGGGGGCGCCATCGCTCTATTCCTACAATGATCCGCGCGGCATGTGCGCGGACTGCGAGGGGATCGGGCAGGTCGCGGCCATGGATATGGCGGCGGTGGTGGACGAGAGCAAATCGCTTAGGGAAGGTGCACTGCTGCCCAAGGACTTTTCGGTCGACAGTTGGTGGTGGGAAATCTTCGCCAATTCGGGCCTGTTCGACATGGACAAGCCGATCAAGGACTATTCCGAGGAAGAACGCTTCAATCTCTTTCACCTCAATGATGGTCGCAAGATCAAAGTGGGCAAGATAGGGCTGACCTATGAGGGTGTGGTCTCGCGGCTCAAGACCGGGCTCGGCTCGAAGGACCCGGAAAGCCTGCAGCCGCATGTGCTGCGCGAGTACGAGAAGATTTTTACACGCGCAGTCTGTCCAGCCTGTCATGGGACGCGGCTTAATCAGGCGGCGCTGACGTCCACCATCAAGGGCAAGTCGATCGCTGATCTCTCTGCCATGCAGGTGAATGATCTGGCGCCGTTTGTCCGCTCTATCGAGGCGCCGCAGGTGGGGCCGATGCTGGGGGCATTGGCGCTGCGGCTGGAAAATCTCGTCACTATTGGGCTCGGCTATCTTAGCCTTGATCGCGAGAGCTCGACGCTGTCGGGCGGGGAGAGCCAGCGGGTGAAGATGGTGCGGCACCTCGGCTCGTCGCTGACGGACATGACCTATGTGTTCGACGAGCCTTCAGTGGGGCTGCATCCGCATGATGTGGGGCGGCTGGCGGGGCTGATGACGCAGTTGCGCGATAAGGGCAATACGGTGCTCATCGTGGAGCATAAGCCGGACATGATCGCCATTGCCGATCATGTGGTCGATATGGGGCCGTTCGCCGGATCGAAGGGCGGCGAGGTGGTCTATGAGGGCGATTTTGCGGGCTTGCTGGGCTCGGGGACGCTGACCGGGAACCACATGAAGAAGCACCAGCCGATCAAGGACAAGGTGCGCGCGGCCAAGGGTGAGGCGCTGAAGATCGAGAAGGCCGGGATCAACAACCTCAAGGACGTTTCGATTGCCATTCCGCGTGGGGTCCTTACGGCGGTGACGGGTGTGGCGGGGTCAGGGAAATCGAGCCTGATCCAGGGGTGTTTGCCGGTCGCCTATCCCGAGACGATCATCATCGACCAGAACCTGGCGCGCGGGTCGCGGCGCTCGAATACGGCGACCTATACGGGCATTCTGGACAATGTGCGAAAGGCCTTTGCCAAGGCCAATGGGGTCGAGGCGTCGTTGTTTTCGGCCAATTCCAAGGGGGCATGCCCGGACTGCAATGGGCTTGGGGTGATCTATACCGACCTTGCCCATCTCGATCCGATGATCACCACTTGCGAGACGTGCGAGGGGAAGCGGTTCCTGCCCGAAGTGCTCGCGCATGAGCTGCGTGGCAAGTCGATTGCCGATGTTTATGAGATGAGCATCGAGGACGCGGCGAAGTTTTTCACCGAGCCAGCGGTGGCTAAAATCCTGCAGGGGCTGGTGGATGTGGGGCTTGGCTATCTGACGCTGGGGCAGCCGCTGTCCACCCTGTCGGGCGGGGAGCGGCAACGGCTGAAACTGGCGGCGGAGCTGGGCAAGAAGGGCAATATCTATGTGCTCGACGAGCCGACGACAGGCCTGCACATGAACGATGTCGATACGCTGATCGGGCTGTTTGATCGGCTCGTCGAGGCGGGGTCTTCGGTGATCGTCATCGAGCACAATCTCGATGTGATTTCGCGCGCCGACTGGGTGATCGACCTGGGGCCGGGGGCGGGCAATGAAGGCGGGAATGTGCAGTTTGAAGGCGTTCCGGCCGATTTGGCCAAGGCAAAACACTCCTTGACCGGGCAGCATCTCGCAGCCCGCTAGGGATTCGACTTGTGGCATCGGCGGGGCGGGGCGGCGCAAAGCCCCGCCTTGCCGCGTTTCAATTGTGGCGGCTTTGGGGCATGCGCTGGGTGCAGCGCTTCGTCCCTCTCGCCCGCGTTGACCGCATAGCTGGGAACATCTCCACTCAAGCTCTTAGCTTGGGATGGGAGATGCGTTCTTGCCGAGAATTCTCTACCTGGTCCACAACCTCTCCGACCCCGCGGTGGCGCGGCGGCTGGCCATGCTGCGCCTGGGCGGAGCAGAGGTGGAGATAGCCGGGTTTCGTCGCGCCGATGCGCCGCTGGCGGATCTACCGGCCGAGACCGTGGTCGAACTCGATATTACCCATGACGCGCGCATGCTGCAGCGGCTGCTGGTGACGCTAAAGGCGCGATATGGCGCAAAACGCTGGGCCAAGGTGCTTACTCGGCCCGATGTGATCATCGCGCGCAATCTTGAAATGCTGGCGGTGGCCGAGGGGCTGCTGTCGCTTTGGGATGAGCCGCCGGCGCTGGTCTATGAATGCCTCGATATCCATCGGCTGATGCTTCGGCAGGACCGGCTCGGGCGCGGCATGCGCGCCGTGGAGCAGCGGCTGATGCGGCGGGCGAACCTGTTGATTACGAGTTCGCCGGCTTTTCTGGAGCGCTATTTCGACGAGCAGGGCGCGCCGCCGGCGTTGCTGATCGAGAACAAGGTTTTTGCGCCGGGGCACGACGTGGTCGGGCGAAATGTGGCGCTGGATGGTATCGACGGGCCGGTGCGGCTCGGCTGGTTTGGCGCGCTGCGATGCAGGAAGTCGCTGGCGGCGCTGGATGGCGTTTCGCGGGCGATGGGCGGCAGGCTGAAGGTGACCCTGCGCGGAAGGCCGGCGCTGACTGAGTTCGAGGATTTTCACGAGACGATCGAGGCGGCGCCGCATGTGAATTTTGGCGGGGCCTATCGGTATCCTGATGATCTGCCCGCGATTTACTCGGACGTGCACCTGGTCTGGGCCATCGACTTCTTTGAGGAGGGGCAGAACTCGGCCTGGCTGCTGCCCAATCGGATTTATGAGGGGTGCCTTAATGGGGTCGTGCCGATTGCCCTGGCAGGGACCGAGACGGCGGCCTTTATCGAGCGGCATGGGATTGGCGTCGTCATTCCCGATATCGAGCAGCAGACCCTTCAATCGCTTTTTGCCGGGATGACGCCCGAGCGGCTGCGGGAGCTGGCTGAAGCTGTTGCGACCGTTGGAAAGCGGGCGTTCCGCTGCGAGGCGGAGGAATGTGTGGCGCTGGTATCGCGGCTGGCGGCTGTCGCTGGGATTAAACGAGAGACGGAGATGGCGGCATGAATGCGCGTGTTCTCATCATCGTGCCGACGCTGAACGAGAGCCGGCACATCGGGCCATTGCTCGATATGCTGCTGGTCGAGGCGGAGGCGCTGGATGCGCGGATCGTGGTGGCCGATGGCGGCAGCACGGACGGGACGCGGGATATCGTGCTGGCGCGAGCGGTCGAGGCGCCGCGCGTGGTGCTGATGCACAATCCGCGGCGGATCCAGTCGGCGGCGATCAATCTTGCCGTGGCGCAGTTCGGCGATGGCGTGGATTACCTCATTCGCATCGATGCGCATGGGACCTATCCCGATGATTTCTGCCGCGCGCTGGTCGCTGAGGCGGAGGAGCGCGGCGTGGCGAGTGTCGTAGTCCCCATGACGACCAAGGGCCACGCCGCCTTTCAGCGAGCGGTGGCGACGGCGCAGAATTCGCCGATTGGTACCGGTGGCTCGGCGCATCGCATGGGGCTTGGCAGCGGGCCGGTTGACCATGGGCATCATGCACTGATGCGGGTGGATGCGTTCCGGCAGGTCGGTGGCTATGACGAGACTTTCAGGGCCAATGAGGATGCGGAGCTGGATTTTCGGCTGCGGGCGGTGGGGCACACGATCTGGCTCACCGACCGGACGGGCATGATCTATTATCCGCGTTCGACCATGGCGGGGCTGTTCCGGCAGTATTTTGGCTATGGCGGGGGCAGGGCCCGCAACATCCTGAAGCACAGGATGCGGCCGCGGTTGCGGCAGATGGCGCCGCTGGCGATCTTGCCGGTGGTGCTGCTCGCCGCGCTCTCGATCTGGCACTGGGCCTTCCTTATTCCGCTGGCGCTGTGGGGCGTCGGGTGCATCGCGCTCGGCATGCATGCGGCGCGAAAGCACTATCCCGAATATGGCACGCCAATGGTGCTGTCTCCGCTCGTTGGCTGGGCCGCGATGATCATGCATTTCGCCTGGTCGTCCGGCTTCTGGCTGTATCTCGTCCAGCGCCCGTTCCGGCGCGAAACCGTGTGAGGCCCTTTTGGCACGGATCGATATCTGCATCTGCACTTTCAGGCGGCCATTCCTGGTCGAAACGCTGCGCTCGGTGGCGCGGCTTGATCGCGGCGTGCATGAGCTGCGCGTGATCATCGCTGACAATGACGAGGTGCCTTCGGCGCGTGAGCGGGTCGAGGCGCTGCGGAAGAAAATGGGCATGCCGGTCACCTATGTGCATGCGCCGGCGGCTAATATCTGTGTGGCGCGCAATGCCTGCCTTGAGGCGGCAGATGGCGATTTCGTCGCCTTCGTCGATGACGATGAGGTGGTGAGCCAAGGTTGGCTGAAGGCCTTGCTCGAAAAGGCGCAGGCGGGTGGCGCAGCGGCGGTGCTGGGGCCGGTGCGGGCGATCTATGAGCCGGATGCGCCGGAATGGATGGTCGAGGGAGACTTTCATTCGACCCTGCCGGTGTTTGTCGGCGGGGAAATCCGCACGGGCTATACCTGCAATGTGCTGATCCGCTGGGTCGCGCCGTTCCGGGCGCTGCGCTTCAACACGGCGCTAGGCCGGTCGGGTGGGGAAGATACGGACTTCTTCTATCGGCTGACGGGGCTCGGCGGGAAGATCGACTATGCGCCCGAGGCGGTGGTCGAGGAGCCGGTGCCGGCGTCGCGGGCGAACATGGACTGGCTGACCAAGCGCCGCCTGCGGTTCGGGCAGACGCATGGCATGTTGCTGGGTGGTTCGCCGCTGAAGCGGCTGCCTGTGGTGATGGCCAAGATTTCCTATTGCTGTGTGATGGCCGGATTGACGGTGTTTTCGCCGGTATCGCGGCGCCGCAACTGGCTGCGCGCGGTGCTCCACATGGGCGTGGCGGGGGGCATTCTCGGCCTTGCGCAAGCTGAACATTACGGCCAGCCGGCCGCCTCCTGAGCTGAAAAGGCCGAGGAAAAGATATGCTTGAAAAGAACATGTATCCCGAAGCGGTGGCGCCCCAGCCATCGGACCTGAAGACCGTTGATCTCGATCGCATCTTTTCGCTGATCAGGCGGCAGGCGCTGGTGCTTGGGCTGTGTGTTGCCGTGATGGTGGTGCTGGCCGGGTTTTATCTGACCATGGCACCGCGCAGCTATCTCTCCGCTGGGCAAATCCTGATCGACAAGAAGCTCGAACAGGTGACGAGCGGGGAGGCAACGCCCACCAGCACGACCGATCTTGAGGCGCAGGTGCTCAACCAGATCGAGGTTTTGCGTTCAAGCCGCGTGGCCAAGGCCGTGGCCGAGGCGGAGAACCTGATGACGGATCAGGAATTCCTCAATCCGCCGCCCTCGTTCAGCCAGCGGGTAAAATCGCTGATCGGGCTGGGTCCGAAGGCGCAGCCGGTGGCGCTGGAGGCGAGCCTTGATGAGGTGGTCGGCATGTTACGCGCCAATGTGGTCGTGGACCGCATGGGGCGCAGCTCGATCATTCGCGTGGGCTATGAAGCGGCGACGCCGGAACTGGCGCAACGGATTGCACAGGCTTATGGCAAGGCGCTGTTGCAGGATCAGCTTAACGCAGAGCTTGAGGCGACGGGTGCGGCGGCAGACTGGTTGCAGCAGCGGCTCGCCGAGATTGGTGAAAGCCAGCGACAAGCTATTCTGGCGATTGAAGAATATCGGCAGGAAACGGGTCTGTCCGTGGGGCAGGATCGGGACCTGACGACCCAGCGGATCGAAAGTCTTTCCACCAAGCTTGCCGAGGCGCAGGCGGAGACAGCGCGGCTGCGGGCGCTTTCGGCGCAAGTTGCGGCCGTGGTGGCGGCGGGGCCGGAGACGGCTTCGAGCTCGGTGGCGCTTTTGAGTGGCGCGCAGACTGATCCGGCGGAGATTTCGCTGCTGCGCAATCAGGTGGCGACTCTTACGAGCCGAATTGCCGAAGTGGAGGCCAGCTATGGCGCCGATCATCCGCAATTGGCGGTGCTGAAGGCAGAAAAGGGGGCGCTGGATAATCGCATCTTTGCGCTGCTGCAGAACCTGGATCAGCAATACCGGACGCAATTGGCTATTGCCCAGGAGCAGGAAGCGGGGCTGCGGGGCGATATCAATGCCGAAGGACAGAGCGCGGGTGCGATTGGGCAGGAACAGGTGCGGCTCAATGAGCTGCAGCAGCGATCCGATGCATTGCGCACGCTCTATAACAGCTACCTGGCGCGCTATGAGGAGGCGGTGCAGCGGCAGAGTTTCCCCATTCCGTCGGTGCGTATCGTGACCGATGCGCTGCTACCGGAACAGCCGTCGAGCCCGAAGACCATGGTCATTCTGGCCGCAGCCGTTATTGCCGGATGTTTCCTGGGCGCGGTGCTGGGCGTGCTCAATGAGTTGCGCGAGCGCGGCTTCCGGACCGGGTCGCAGGTGCGGCGCGAGCTGGGCATGCGGTTCCTGGGCTATATGCCGAAACTGATGATCGCCCGCGGCGACAGCACCGAAGCGCGGCAGCGGACGATCCGCGGGCTGGTGCGTGGAGCGCTGGGCACGCGGGTCGGGCGGCGCTGGGGCGCGCCCTATGCCGAGGCGCTGAAGTCGGCGAGGC
>NZ_JQGC01000008.1 GCF_000743575.1 Devosia riboflavina
GCCCGCGGCAAACCATTCAAACTTGCTATGATCGCAACCGTCCGAAAACTCATCACAATCCTCAACGCCATCGCCAGAACCGACTTAGCTTTTGCAAACTGATCCACGGTTGCTTGACCCGAGGACACTGCACCTGGCGATAGCGCGGCTAGTTTAGAGCCCTCGGGGCAAGCCCGAGGGTGACGTCCCTGGAGAATGCTCCACCCGTCGTCGTCATTGCCGGGCTTGTCCCGGCAATCCATCTCGCCGAGGCCTGCCATCCTATGGATGGCATGGACCACCGGGACAAGCCCGGTGGTGACGATGGAGGGGAGGTATGCGCATCGCGCCGATGCCGAACCTCCCCCGCGTCCCGCGCATGACAGATTCATCACAGACGCGCTTTCATTTAGTAAGTGGGCATATTATATGCGCGCTTATCAATTGGACTCGCGCCGATGAAGAGCATGGAGACAGCGCCGATATTTTATCTGATCCACGAGGTGGGACGGGCTTTTCGCCGCCAGCTCGAGGAGCAGACGCGCGACCATGAGCTGACGCTGCCGCAGTGGCGGATCATCACCCGGCTCGGGCGCGAAGACGGCATGTCGCAGGTAGAACTGGCGGCGGCGATCGATACCGATCCGATGACGCTGAGCGCGATTTTGAAGCGCCTGTCGGACCGCAAACTGGTGCGACGAAAACCCGATCCGCAGGATGGACGGGCCAAGATCGTGACGCTGACGGATGAAGGCCTCTCGCTCTACCGCATGGTCGAGACGCTGGGCACCGAACTCTACAAGACCGCCATTGCCGGGATGGACAAGGCGGAGACCGAGGCCCTCGTGGAAGGCCTTGCAAAAATTCGAGACAATCTTGCCGGCGGCGACGCCGAAACGAAGGACGAAGTCTGATGAACGCCCATGCGCCTGAACCCAAGCCCGGCGAGGCGACCCCTGCACCGGCCGATGCAATTCTCACCCCGGCCGAGCCGGCAAAGAAGAAGCGCCGTCCCGGCCGTCTTCTGCTTATGGTCAGTGTGCCCGCGCTTCTCGTTGCGGCTGGCGGCTATTTCTACCTGACCGGTGGTCGGTTCGAAGAAACCGACAATGCCTATGTGCAGCAGGCCAAGGTGGCGATCTCGGCTGACGTGGCCGGGCGCATCACCGAAGTGGACGTGACCGAGAACATGCTGGTGCATGCGGGCGATACCATTTTCTCCATCGATGCCGAGCCTTATGAAATTGCGCTCGAACAGGCCAATGCGGCGCTGGGCACGGCGCGGGTCAATGTCGAGCAGCTCAAGGTCGCCTATGCTACGGCGGAAAAGGCGCTGAAGGCCGCCAATGACGTGCTCGCCATCCAGCAATCGACGTTTGACCGCCAGGATAACCTCGTGAAGCAGGGCATTGCTTCGACGGCGACGCTGGACCAGCCGAAGCTGTCCTTGCAGCAGGCGGAAAATGCCGTTTCGACGGCGCAGCAGCAGGTCAACAATGCGGCGGCCGCCCTTGGCGGCAAGGCCGACATTGAGACCGACGACCACCCGGCGGTGAAGACTGCACTGGCGCAGGTGAGCCTGGCCGAACGCAATCTGGCCAAGACCAAGGTTGTGGCGGTGACCGATGGCGTCATCAGCCAGATCGCCAGCCTCAATGTCGGGCAGTTCGTCGCCGCCGGCACGACCATTGCGAGCCTGGTTGAAACCAAGGCGAGCTGGGTTGAGGCCAATTTCAAGGAAACGCAGCTCGCCGGCATTCATGTCGGCATGCATGCCGAGGTGATGGTCGACGCCATTCCGGGCAAGGCTATCGAAGGCACGGTGACCAGCATTGGCGCCGCGACCGGTTCGGAATTTTCGCTGATCCCGGCCCAGAATGCCACCGGCAACTGGGTGAAGGTAACCCAGCGCGTGCCCGTGCGCGTCGACTTTGGCGACGACGTGCCGGCCGAACTGCTGCGCTCGGGCATGTCGGCCTTGGTCAGTGTCGATACCGGCGCCAATACGCTCGATCGCATGACTGGCTCCGCCAAGCCGCTCTGATGTGATGGGCCCACGGGCCCATCCGCTTTTTCCATCAGGAGGCCAGCATGGCCGAAACGCTTTCCCAGCCCGCTCTTGTCGTCAAAAACAAGGGCATGCTCACCCTCGCGCTGATGCTCGGCACTATCATGCAGGTGCTCGACACCACGATTGCCAATGTGGCGCTGCCGCATATGTCGTCGTCGCTCGGCGCGTCGCAGAACGAAATCACCTGGGTTCTCACGTCCTATATCGTGGCGGCTGCTATCGCGACGCCGTTGACCGGGTGGATGAGCGATCGGTTGGGACAGCGGCGGTTGTTTCTGGGCGCGGTGATTGGGTTCACCGTCGCTTCGGCGCTGTGCGGCATTGCTTCGAGCCTGCCCGAAATGGTCGTGTTCCGCGTGCTGCAGGGCATTTGCGGCGCCATGATCGCGCCTCTGGCGCAGACGGTGCTGCTCAATATCAATCCCAAGGAACGCATCGGCCAGGCCATGGCCATCTATGGCATGGGCATCATGGTGGCGCCGATCATCGGGCCGTCACTGGGTGGCTGGCTGACGGAAACCTTTGACTGGCGTTGGGTTTTCCTCGTCAACGTGCCGGTGGGCGCGCTCTGCGTTGCCATGCTGGTGTTCTTCATGCCGCAGACCGAAGTGAAGAACCGGCGCTTCGACTTCTTCGGTTTTGGCATGCTGGCGCTGGGCGTCGGCGCGCTGCAACTGATGCTCGACCGGGGCGCGGAGAACGACTGGTTCCATTCGGTCGAAACCTGGATCGAGCTGGGCATCGTCATTGCCGGGCTCTGGGTGTTCCTCGTGCACTCGCTGACAGCCAAGCAGCCCTTCGTTGACCTGAAAATGTTCAAGGACTTCAACTTCTCGCTGGCTTCGGTGCTGATGGGCGTGATGGGGATCACCCTGTTTTCGGGTCTCGCACTGCTACCGCCCATGCTGCAGAACCTGATGGGCTATTCGGTGATCTTTACCGGGCTTCTTATGGCGCCACGCGGGGCGGCGACGCTCGTGTCGATGATGATCGTGGGGCGGACCAGCGGCAAGGTCGATCCGCGCATCATGATGCTGATCGGTGCCGTACTGATGAGCTATTCGCTCTGGCAGATGACCAGTTTTTCGCCTGATATGGACTATTGGCCTGTGATCATCACCGGGGCGTTGCAGGGTTTTGGCATGGGCTTCCTGTTCGTGCCGCTCTCGACCATGGCTTTTGCCACCATCGCGCCGAGCATGCGCGCCGATGCGACCGCCATGTTCGCGCTGGTGCGCAATATGGGGCAGGGGATCGGCATTTCGCTGGTGTCGGTGGTGCTCTCGAGCATGATGCAGGTGAACCATGCCGAATTGGCCGAGCGACTGACGGTCGACTCCATGGCGGTGCAGACGCAGATGCCGGGGCTGATTTCGGGCAATGCGCAGATTCTGGCGGTGATCAACGGTCTCGTGCAGAAGCAGTCGGCGATGCTCGCCTATCTCGACGATTTCTGGCTGATGCTGCTCCTGAGCCTTGCGTCCATTCCGCTGATCCTGCTGTTGCGGGGCGCGAAGAAGGACAAGAATGCGCCGGCAAAGACCAAGGAAGAGCTGGCTATCGAGCGGGCTCATGCCATGGGGGAATGAACAAGGGGCGGCCGAGAGGCCGCCCTTTTTAGTTCAGTCTCCGGCTGTTCGCCGTTTCTACTGGAGAATGCGCTCGAGATTGTATTCGCCGGTGCGGATGCGGTCGGGCAATTGCGCCACGAGGTCGGCGGTCGCTTCATCGCCATGCATGCGCACGAAGGTGGCGAGGGCGGCAAAGAGCGAGGCATGCGCCAAAGCCGAAGTTTCGAGCCCATCTTCCTCGGCCTCGTTCCAGGCCTCGGCCAGGTATTCGAGCGCGATCTGACGTTCCGCCTGTCCCTGTTCGAACGGGCTCTGGCCAGATGCCGGCGAGAAAATTGACTTGGTGGTGCTCATGCATGATCCCGTAGCACGCACCCCGTCCATTGGCGCGGCAGAAGTAAGCCGAAGGTTAACGGGAGGTAGGCAATTGCAGCTTTTTCGTTGGCCGCCTATTCGGCAAACCGCGTATGGATGGCGCGAGCGAGCTGCTGGGCCTCAAAGAGCAGGCGCCCGAGGGCTTCGCGCGAGGCGGGCGTGCAATGCCGATGGAGGCGCGAAAAGCCGGTATAGCCGGTGTTGAAGGCCCCGGCGAGACGCTGGCGGCGGTCTTCGTCGGGCTCGTCGAGGCTGATCAGCTCGGCCATCTGCGCACGCCAATCCTCACTGCCGGTTTTGCACAGGGGCTGCAGGTAATAGAGCGATCCCATGACCTCGGCGAGCCGCTCCATCTGCCGCTGATAGGGCGGGTCGATGGCAAGGGTGGGGCCGGCGGCGAGAAGCGCCAGGGCGAGGCCGGCGATGGGGCGAAGGAATGCGCGCATGCCCGCCTCCTACCAGCTTTGGCCCAGAGTTCTAAAACACTCTTTGATGACGTCGTCGAGGCGGGAGGTGGTGCGTAGCGCGATCAGCATGCCGGGATCGACCCATTTGTGATCGGCGATCTCGCTGGAGGGTTTTACCGTGCCGACATAATCGGTGGTGGTGAAGACGGCGAGGCGATAGGTGCCGTCGCGGCCGAGCGACTGGGTGATGACATGGCGCGGATTGCGCACGGTGAGACCAAGCTCCTCCTGCACCTCGCGAATGGCGCATTGCTCGATAGTCTCGGTCGGCTCCATGCGGCCGCCCGGAAAGGTCCAGAGATTTTGATAGGGCGCGAAGGCGCGCTTGATGAGGAGGATCTTGCCGTGGCGTACGATGCCGACACTGGCGGCGTTGGGTTGGTCGGTCATGGCCGGAGCTGGTTTGCGATTCGTCTTCGGAGAGTCTACCTCTCCAACAGTAAAGGAGACACGCCATGTGCGGACGCTATGCGGTGACTTTGCCGCCCGAAATGATGGCGCAGCTCTTTCAGTTGCTGAATACGCTGCCGATGATGCCGCGCTATAATGTGGCGCCGACCCAGCCGGTGGCTGCCATCTGGGAAGAGGGCGGGCGGCGCGAGGGGCATTTTGCCCGTTGGGGGCTGGTGCCGCGCTGGGTGAAAGACCCGCGCGAATTTCCGCTGCTGATCAATGCGCGGGCCGAGAGCATGCGGGAAAAGCCGGCGTTTCGCGATGCGCTGAAGCATGGGCGCTGTGTGGTGCCGGCGAGCGGATACTATGAATGGCACACGGGGCCGGACAAGAAGAAGCGGCCCTATTACATCACGCGTGCCGATGGCGAGCCCATGGCGCTGGCGGGGCTTTATGCGACATGGAGCGGGCCGGAGGGGGAAGAGGTCGACAGCGTTGCGACCATTATCGTGCCGGCCAATCGGCAGCTATCGGTGGTGCATGATCGGATGCCGGCGATCCTCATCGGGCGCCAGCAGATCGATGACTGGCTGAATGTGCGTGAGGTTCGCGCTGACGACGCGGCGCAGATGGCGCTGCCGCTGGAGGATGGGGTGCTGAAATTCCATCCGGTGTCGACGCGGGTCAATTCGGCGCGGGATGATGATCCCGGGCTGATCGTTGAGGTGACCGAGGAAAAGCCGGAGCCGGTGGTGGCGAAGGCGAAGAAGGTGGTTGGCGGCGGTGGCGGGCAGATGGATTTGTTCTGAGACTACGTTCTCTTCGTCCTCCACTGGCTGTCATCCCGGCGAAGGCCGGGATCCATCCTGAGATCTCAAGATGGGCCCCGGCCTTCGCCGGGGTGACACCGAGGGTGGGAAGAGGCCAGCGCCAAGCACGCGCCCTCTAGCTTACATAATCTCGAAATGGCCCAGCGCGTCGCCCATGGCTTCTTCTTCCCAGCCGAGGTGGGAGAGCAGCACGCGTTCGAGCGTGTGGTAGATTTCGCGCGCTTCGTTGAAGCGGGTTTCGTTCGGTTCTGCGGCGAGATCGTTGAGGGCGGCCACCAAGCGTTCGAGCAGTTCGTGGACGACGACATGCTCGGCCGTGAGGCGTTCGGCGATGGCCTTGAAGGCGGGGCCCTGCTGGGCGAGCACGGGGAAGAGGTGGTGGTCCTCGATCGTGTGATGGGTATTTACGATGCCGCAGTGCTGGCCGCAGAGATTTCCAAAACGCCGGTAGTTGGCGACCATGGCCATATTGTCCGTCTCGGCGGCGATATCGGCTAGACTGGCCTGGCGGGCATTGGCGCGCTCGATGAGCTTTCCGAGGGTGACCATGTTGTCGCGCAGATGATCGTGGATCATGCGCAGATGATGTCCGGGCGCGCGCTGAGCCGCTGTGAGGTTTTCGAGAACCGGAATGGGCGGACGCGTGGCGTCGTCGAGGAATTTTATGTCGAGGAGCATGACGGGAGAGATGGGGCAGGCGAGGGGCCGGCGCAAGAACGCACATTGGGGGTACTGGGTAACATGAGTGCTCGCCCTGCCGGCTTGCCGGAGCGTTGCTGCGAGACTATATTAGCCAAGCTTAGCTAAGAAAGGTCCTGCGATGACCACAGTCAATATGCTTGAGGCCAAGACGCAGCTTTCCAAGCTCGTTGAAGCCGTCGAAAGCGGCGCGGAAGCCGAGATCATCATTGCGCGCAACGGCAAGCCGGCGGCGCGGATCGTGCCGATTGCGGAAAAGAAGTTGCAGCCGCGGCGGCTGGGGTTAGCCGAAGGCAAATATGATCCGATCGATTGGGACGAGTGGGATCGTAAGAGCATCGAGATCGCGAAAGTCATGACGGAAGGCGACATCTTCCCGCCGGGCAAGGGCGACGATGATGCGCCTACTTCTTGATACTCATGTTGCGATCTGGAGTGTCGTGAGCCCGGACCGTATTCCCCCGACCGTCCAGAATTTGATCGCCGATCCGGCCAACGAAGTCTTCGTCTCGGTGGTGGTGTTATGGGAGATTGCCATCAAGTCCTCCCTTAGGCGGGGGGACAGGATGCCGATCACGGCTGAATTCGCGCGAGAAGATTTCGAGCAGGCGGCTTTTACACTGCTCCCTGTCATGGCGCAGCACGCAATTGGGGTGGGTGACCTGCCGCATTTACATGGCGATCCTTTTGACCGCTTGATGCTGGCGCAGGCGCGGGCCGAAGGATTGCGGCTGATCACCGTGGATCGCGTACTGTCGCGCTACGATGACACCATCATCAGCTGGTGATTCCAGCCATTCGAGCGTAGCTCTCATGGCCTTCTCGCCTCATATCGCTCTACCGGAGCGACATGCCTTTCAGGACGGCTCGAAGCCCAGCATCTTTCCCGGATTGAGAATGCCATTGGGATCAAGCGCGGTCTTAATGGCGCGCATCATCTCCAGCGCCACCGGATCCTTCACCTGCTTGAGAAGGTCGGTCTTGAGCTGCCCGATGCCGTGTTCGGCCGAGACGGAGCCGCCGAGTTTGAGGACGACGTCATAAATGACCTCGTGCAGGGCTTCGTCATATTGGCTCATAAAAGCCTTGGGATCGGCGCCGGCGGGCTGAGAGAAATTGAAGTGGATGTTGCCGTCGCCCATGTGACCGAAGGGGACGGGGCGGATGCCGGGGGAGAGGCGTTCGGCGGCGGCGCTGCCTTCGGAAATGAGGGCCGGGACGGCGGCGATGGGCACGGAGACGTCGTGCTTGATGGAAGCGCCTTCCTTGGATTGGCACTCGCTCATCTGCTCGCGAAAGGCCCACATGCGGGTGCGGTCGGCGAGGGATTCGGCGATCACGGCGTCCGAGATCAGGGATTTTTCGAAGGTGGCTTCCAAGGCGGACTGCAGGGCGCCCGGCTCGGTGCCGGCCATGCGGGTGACTTCGATCAGCGCGTACCAGGGGGAGGGGCTGGCGGTGGGGTCGGCGTCGAGCATGCCGTGGCGGAGCTGGAAATCGAGGCCGATATGGGGGATCAGCTCGAAGGCATTGAGGCGGCTGCTGAGGCGCTGGCGCATGAGTTGGAAGACGTCGAGCGCGGCTTCGGGTGAGGCGACGTTGACGAGGGCGGTTTCGTGATCTTCGGGAAGGGGGAAGATTTTGAGGGTCGCGGCGGTGATGATCCCCAGCGTGCCTTCGGCACCGACGAGCAGGTCTTTCAGGTCGTAGCCGGTATTGTCTTTCTTCAGCGCATTGAGGCCCTGGTAGAGCCTGCCATCGGCGAGCACTGCTTCGACGCCCATGGTGAGTTCGCGGGCATTGCCATAGGCGAGGACGTTGACGCCGCCTGCATTGGAAGAGAGCACGCCGCCGATGCGGGCGGAGCCCTGCGAGGCGAGCCAGAGCGGGAACATGGCGCCTTCGGCCTCGGCGGCGCGATGGGCGTTTTCGAGGATGACGCCGGCCTCGGCGGTCATGACGCCGGCAGCGGTGTCGATGGAGCGGATGCGATCGAGGCGGGCGAGGCTGACGATGACTTCGGTGCCGAAGAGTGGCACCTGGGCGCCGACGAGGCCGGTATTGCCGCCCTGGGGGATAAGGCCGACGTGGTTTTCATTGGCCCAGCGGACCACGGCTTGCAGGGCCTCGACGCTTGGCGGCGTGACGACGGCGGCGGCGGTCTTGTGGAAGCGTTTGCGGGGTTCATTGAGGTAAGCGCCCATCTTGGCCGTGTCGCTGACGACGGCATCGGCGCCGACTATGGTGGCAAGTGCAGAGGCGATTTCGGCTGATGAGAGCGGCATGGAAACCTCGAAAAGGCAGGTGCACTCATGTGCCATAAGCGGAGGGGAGGTTCCAGACCAAGGCTTTGGGGCATGCCAGCTTTCCGCCTTTGCCCTCTGGTATCGCAAGCGAAAACGGTTAGGGTGGCGACGTTCATTTCTCTTAGATGAAGGTCGCGCTGCGATGGCGCGTTTATGCCCATGACTGCCCTCGATTGGCCGGACTTTTACTTCGCTCGCCACGGTGAAACCGACTGGAACCGCGAACAGCGTTATCAGGGCAGCCGGGACATTCCGCTCAATCGCAAGGGGCAGATGCAGGCGGACGCCAATGGAGTGCTCTTGCGCGAAATGCTGGAGCGCGATGGGGTGGATCCAACTTCGCTGAATTGGTTCGCTTCGCCGCTGAGCCGGGCTGCGGAAACCATGGACCGTATGCGGGCGGCGTTCGATGTGGAATTGCCGCCGGTGATCCACGACAAGCGGCTGATTGAAATTTCCTTCGGGGCGTTCGAAGGCCGGCTGCATGCCGAGATCGCGCGAGAACAGGCCGCCTTTGCGCCGGGCGAGCGCGACGAGAGCTATTGGCATTTTCGCCCGCAGGATGGCGAGAATTACGATGATGTCGCGGTGCGCCTGCTCGATTTTGCGCGGGAGCTGACCCATCACGCGGTGGTCGTGGCCCATGGCGGGGTGCTGCGGGTGCTGTGGCACCTGGTGGAAGGCACGCCGCGAAAAGATGTGATGAACTGGCCGCCGCCGCAGGGCGTCATTGCGCATTTCGTCGGCGGCAAGATGGCGCTGCACAAGGCGAAGAACACTTGGGACGCGCCGGTCGATTGACCTGATGCCGTCTCGTCCCTAGAACCGCAGCCAACAAAGGGCGGCGCCATGTCTTTCAATACGTTTGGGCATCTTTTCCGTTTCACCACCTGGGGCGAGAGCCACGGGCCGGCGCTGGGCGTGGTGGTCGATGGCTGCCCGCCGGGGATCACGCTGACGCCGGAAATCATCCAGCGCGATCTCGATCGCCGGAAACCCGGGCAGAGCAAATATACGACGCAGCGGCGCGAGGCCGACGAGGTGAAAATCCTCTCGGGTGTGTTCGAGGATGAACGCACCGATGGGCCGCGGACGACCGGCACGCCGATTTCGCTGCTGATCGAGAACACCGACCAGCGCTCCAAGGACTATTCGGAAATCCGCGACAAGTACCGTCCGGGCCATGCCGATTTCACCTATGACCAGAAGTATGGCATTCGCGACTATCGCGGCGGCGGGCGCACGTCGGCGCGGGAAACGGCGGCGCGGGTGGCTGCGGGTGCGGTGGCGCGGCAGGTGCTTGAGGGCGTGACCATTCGCGCGAGCCTCGTGCAGGTTGGGCCGCACAAGATCGACTACAACAATTTTGACTGGGACCAGGTCGGAGAAAACCCGTTCTTCTGCGCCGATCCCAAGGCGGCGGAATTCTGGGCCGACTATCTCGATGGCATCCGCAAGGATGGCAATTCGGTGGGGGCGGTCATCGAGGTCGTGGCCGAGGGCGTGCCGGCGGGCTGGGGCGCGCCGGTCTATGGCAAGCTAAGCGCGGACCTGGCTTCGGCCATGATGAGCATCAATGCGGTCAAGGCCGTGGAAATTGGTGATGGTTTTGGGGCCGCGGCGCTGACGGGCGTTGAAAATGCCGATCAGATGCGGGCCGGGGCGGACAGGCCGTATTTCCTATCCAATCATGCCGGCGGGATTTTGGGTGGGATTTCCAATGGTGATCCCATCGTGTGCCGCTTTGCGGTGAAGCCGACCTCGTCGATCATTACGCCGCGCCAGACGGTGACGACTGGTAATGAGGACGTCGATATCATCACCAAAGGGCGGCATGATCCGTGTGTTGGTATCCGCGCTGTGCCGGTGGGTGAGGCGATGATGGCGTTGGTGCTGGCCGATCATATGCTGCGGCATCGGGGGCAGACCGGGCGCGAGGGCGCCGTGGGTTTCCAGCGGAATTAGGTTCGCTCCGTTCTTCCTTCTCCCCTTGCGGGATGAGGGGTATTGCGGCGCAACCACCTGCTCCTCTGCGGAGGAGGGGTACCCCTCACCCTGGATTTTTTGCTGAACGCAAAAATCCTGTCCCTCTCCCGCAAGGGGCGAGGGAGGCTCGGCGCCTAGGCCAAGCCCAATCGCATCCCGAAAATTCCCCGGCTGACTTTTAGGGCGCCGCGCTCTTCCAGATATTCGACATGCGCCGCCATGGTCATCCGGGCGGCCAGGCGGATCTTTGTCGGTTGGGTCGGATAAATCTCTTTCACCACTGCGCCGAGCGTGCGCGCGCCGTTGCCAACGGCGGCGAGCAGTTGGTCGTTGCGCATTTGGCGATGGGCTTTGAGGGCGGCCGCGTGGGCGGGGCCATCGGCGATGGGGCCGCCGTGGGCGGGGTGGTAGTGGCGGTAGGGTAGGGCGATGACCTTTTCGAGAGAGGCGAAATAGTCGGCCATTGAGCCATCGGGTACGGCAACGAGGGTCGAGTTCCAGCCCATGACGTGGTCGCCGGAGAGCATGATGTTTGCTTCCGGGAGGCCGAAGGCCAGGTGATTGGCGCAGTGGCCGGGGGTGGTGTGCGCGGTGACCTGCATGTCGCCAGCGTGGATGGTCTCGCCATCGACGAGGGTGCGGTCGGGGATGAGACCCCAGTCGCAGGAGCGTCTTATCGGGTTGCGCTCGAAGCGGCGGAGGGGGCGGGAGAGGCGGTGTTGGCCGCCGAACCAGAGGGGGGCGCCGTAGCGCTGGGCGAGGGTTGCGGCGGCGGCGCTGTGGTCGCGGTGGGTGTGGGTGAGGAGGATTGCCGTCACGGGGCGGCCGGCGATGGCGCGGTGGAGCGATTCGAGGTGGGTGGCGTCTTCGGGGCCGGGATCGACCAGGGCCACCTTTTCCGTGCCGATGAGGAAACTGTTGGTGCCCGTGAAAGTGTAGGGCGAGGCATTTGGGGCGGTGATGCGCGTGAGGCCTGGGGCCAGCGCCACGGGGGCGCCGATGTCGGGGCGAAAGCTGGTATCGAAGGTGAGGGGAGAAAGCGGAGCCATTGCGCCAACAAAAATGACAGACTAGAACATGTCGACCGAACACGGCGCGGTGAATAGCGCAACCGTGTCTTCTGCAAGAAAGGTATGAAATGGCCGTCACTTTGACCACGCCCAATACGCTGCTCGGCACCTTCCAGCCTAAGTCCGACGCAGCCAAGCTCGCGACCAACCTCGCGACTGTGGTGCTCGGCACTCTGGTGATCACGATTGCTGCCAAGATCAACGTGCCGGTCTGGCCGGTTCCGGTGACCCTGCAGAGCCTTGCCATTGCCGCTCTTGCTGCTGCCTTCGGCGCGCGCATCGGCGTTGCGACCGTTGCTCTTTACCTGGCGCAGGGCGCCATGGGTCTTCCGGTTTTCGCCACTGGCGGCGGCCTTCCCTACCTGATGGGCCCGACCGGCGGCTTCCTGCTTGGTTTCCTCGTCATGGCCGGCATCATCGGCTTTGTCGCCGATCGCGGTGCTTCGGCCAAGCCCATGACGCTGTTCGGCGCCATGCTGGTTGGCGAAGCCGTGCTGCTGGCGCTGGGCTTTGCCTGGCTGCTGCTGCTCTCGGGCCAGGCTCAGTGGATCGACCAGACCAATGTCCTCGCTTCGGCCTGGGCCGGCGCCGTGCAGCCCTTCCTCGTCTGGGACGTGCTGAAAATGGCTCTCGCCGCGCTGACCGTGACTGGCGCCTGGAGCCTCCTGGGCAAGAAGCGCTAAGCGTTTTCGCCTAAGACGAATTTAGGGCTGGCCTTCGGGCCGGCCCTTTTTGTTTGGCGCGCTAGAGGCGCTTGAGAAAGGCCAGGGTGGCGCGTTCGTCGGGATCGAGTCCGTCTATGGGGCGAAGGCGCGGGGCGAGCTTGAGGGCGCCGGCCTGCCAGTTTTCGAAGACGGCCGGGTGGATATAGCTCTGGCGGCAGACGGCGCGGGTATTGCCCAACCGGTTGGCGACCACGTCGACAATGCCGGTTAGCACTTTGGCCTGAGCGCGCTGGCTTTCGGCCACCGGCTGGCCGGCGAGGAGGCCATAGGCCCGCACCGTGCCGGCCCAGGTACGAAAATGCTTTGAGCTGAAATCGGGGCCGGCATGCTCGGCGATATAGTCGTTGATGTCGCGCGAGGTGATGGTGCGGTAGCCGGTCTCGTCCTCATATTGGAAGAGGTGCTGGCCGGGCAGGTCCTGCAAGGATTTGACGATGCGCGACATGCGGCGGTCGACCAGTTGCAGGTTCCACTCCTTGCCCGACTTGCCCTTGAAGCGGAATTTGAGCGTCTGGCCGGAAATGGCGACGTGGCGATTGCGCAGGGTCGTCAGCCCAAAACTCTTGTTCTCGCGCGCATAGGTGGGGTTGCCGATGCGGATGAGGCTGTTGTCGAGGAGCCAGACGACCGAGGCGGCGACGCGATCAAGCCCAAGACTGCGGCGGCGGAGGTCGGCTTCGACCTGTTGCCGGAGGCTCGGCAGCTTTTGCGCGAAGGGCACGAGATTGTCGAACTTGGTATTGGCGCGGGAGGCGGTCCAGTCCGGGTGATAGCGATATTGCTTGCGGCCGCGCTCGTCGCGGCCGGTGGCCTGGATATGGCCCTGTGGATCGCCGCAGATCCAGACATCCGTCCAGGCGGGCGGGATCACGAGGGCTTCGATCTGATGGCGCCTTTCGGGCGGAGCGGCGTGGCCCTTGTCGTCGATATAGGAAAAGCCTTTGCCGCGCCGCTGGCGGCGCCAGCCCTTATCGCAATCGGAAGAATAGTGGAGGCCATCCGGCGTCGGGGCGATCTCGTCGGCCCGCATGCGATCCCAAACCAGGTTTTGCCAAAGCATTTTAGGCCTCCCATCATCCGTGCGGGAAATGCGGGGGCAGGCGGGGTGGTTCCGGCGGGCTCGATTGGTGGGAGGAAAAGCACTTGTTCCGCCTGTTTCGGCAGGTCCCGGTCATCTAGGGATGGTTGCAGTTCCTAATGCCGATTCCATTCAGGGCAATGCCGACCAAATTCCAATCCGACAAGGGCGTCGTTTCGCCCGGCCCGACCGCCGAGGCAAAGTTTCCGATCTATTTCTGCGAAGGGTGCGGCGTGCCAAACGCGGGTTTTGGTGTGGCTCGTGTCGAAGGACGGCTCAGCTATTGCGGCTGGGAGAATGGCAATGCGGTGTGTGTCGGGAAGGGCAGAGCGGCCGATGGCGGAAAGGTGCCGCCGCCCACGCCGCCGTGGTAGCCACTCAGGGCTCCATGCCGTCGGTCACGGAGAAGAGCAGCCAGGTCAGAAATACAGCTCCGGGGGCTGCTCCCAACAGGTACATCTCGGTCATCTTGCCCTCCTTGGTGGAGGCGATAACGCGTTAACCTGCTGTTAGGATGCGGGTGTGCGGCGGAGAGAAGCGGATACTTTTGAGGGTACGAGGCGGTTTCCCCTCGGTGTTGGGAAACAAAAACCGCGCGTCTCAGAAATTTCGAAGAGGCCCGGTGTGAATGGCGGGTTTAGATAAAGCCCTCGCCCACTGTCCCGAAGCAGTTTGCCTTTGCTTTAGGTCGGCGTGCCCCGCCTAGGGTCTGAAAGGAACTTCAGATAAGGTGACATCGACGTCATATCCTTGTGCACCCATAAAGGTTTCGACACTGCGCGCCGTCAACTCTTGGTCAGTTCCGGGGCCAATCTTGATAGACAGAATTGGCAGGTTGGTGCTTGAATTGCCGATCGTGATGTAAGGGACGATCTTGTTCTGAAGCACGCGAAACTGCATGTCTTCAGGTGCAATGTCCCTCTGAATGACGTACCGCCACTCCCGTTCGTCTCGAAAGCCGAGGTGCTTGAATTTCGGCAGCAGACGAGAGATTCTGGCCAGCAAATCGGCCTGCTCTGCTTCCGCGTCTGCGGGGCCCAAAAGCTCTTCCAGCTCCGCGATATCGCGCAGTTCTGCTTCCAGCGCGTCTTTCAATCTACTTGCGGTCGTGAGTTTTGCGTAGACCACGTTAAGGAGCGTGGCCTTGTCCTTCTGCAAGCGCTTTGTCAGGGCTCGTTGATCGAAGGTCAACGAAACGCCTTGCACAGCGCCACCGTACCCCCGCCACTGGCTCAGGTTGTCGTTATCCCCACAGAAGCATGCAACGTAGCTCTGCGCCTGCAGACCTTTCCTTAATTCGGTGAAAGCAGTTTCAATCGCACCTCCCCACGCCTTTAGGGCCTTTTGCGATGAAAGCAATTTGATTGCCTTCTGTGAAGCGTCCAGCGCGTGCGTCAGCTCTGCCCTATCGTTCAAGAAAGACGCGTTCGACGCCCAAAGAGCCTTTGTTCTGATTATTCCCTCTAGGCCAGTGAGGGTGGTATAATGGGTCAATTCTTTCGGCGGTCTGGGTTGTCGAGCGCCAGCTTTTGCCTGGATGTTCTTTGAAGCCGCCACCATCGTCTGTTCCCCCAGACCAATATATTGGTCCAATCCATATCATTCTTGAGAACGGCGCCATATACGGCGCGGTAAAGATCGCATTTCAACGAACTGTGTCGGGAAACAAAAAACCGGGCGTCTCGGAAATTTCCGAGACGCCCGGTTTGATTGGTCGGAGTAGAGTGATTCGAACACTCGACCCCCTGCTCCCGAAGCAGGTGCGCTACCAGGCTGCGCTATACTCCGTCAGGTGTCGCTCGGGATGCGCTGGCGGGCCAGTGCGATGCGCGACGAGCGGCGTTATAGCTGCGGATGCCGGTGGGTTCAAGCGCCTCGCACAAGCTTTTCTTCGTTATGATGACAGGTGTGAAAAACTCTGGAAATTCTTGGCGGTAGCGGCGGGCGCGGTGCCGGGCCATGCCTTGGTCTCAGGTGAGCACTTTCTGGCGCGTCTCGGTATCGACGAATGTGGCGGCCACGGCGCCGAGGACCAGGAGGCCCGCGAAAAGCCCGATGGCAAGGGTGAAATTCTGCACGAAGACCAGGGTCATGACCGAGGGTGCAAAGAGGCCGCCGAGCCGGGCCATGGCGCCGGCCGCGCCCATGCCGGTGGCGCGGGACACGGTGGGATAGAGCTCGGGCGTGAAGGCATAGAGCGCGCCCCAGGTGCCGAGGAGCGCAAAGCTCATCAGGAGGATGGACGCGCCCACGACATAGGCATCGCTGGCGAGGAGGAAGAGAATGCAGCCGGCCGCGCTGAGGAAGAGGAAGCCGACAAGGGTCGGTTTGCGGCCAATGGCTTCGACGCCCCAGGCGGCAAGGGCATAGCCGGGTATTTGCGCGAGGGCGACGAGGACGAGGAAGCCATAGCCGCGTACATAGCCGAAACCGTCATGGGCGAGGCGGGCGGGCAGCCAGGTGAAGATGCCATAATAGGAAATCGACACCAGGAACCACACTGCGAGAATGGAGATGGTGCGGCGGCGCAGGGCCGGGGTGAAAATACCCTGGATGGGTTCGATGGCCGGGGGTTCGATGAGGGCATTGGGCGGCAGCTCGGGCTTGCCGTTGGTGCGCAGGATCGTGTTGAGGACGGTTTTGAGTTCGTCCGGACGATTGCGGCGCTGCAGATAGAGCGGGGATTCGGGCACCCAGAGGCGCAGCCAGATGCCGACCAGCGCGGGCAGGGCCGTGACGGCGAAAATCCAGCGCCAGGCATCGGTCTCGACATGGAGGCTGGCGATCCAGGCAGCGAGGGCCACTGCAACGGTGCCGACGGCCCAAAAGCCTTCGAGGATGACGAGCCAGCGGCCACGATTTTTCGCGGGTAGAAACTCGGCCATCATGGCGTAGTCGACCGGCAATGTGCCGCCGACGGCGACGCCGGTAAGAAAGCGCAGGGCGAAGAGCGCGAAGAGGTTCGGCGCAAGCACCGAGAGCAGGCCGAAGAGGGCATCGCAGGCGACTGTGACGAGCAGCACGCGGCGGCGGCCGAAACGATCGGCGAGGCGTCCGAACAGGCTGGCACCGATCAGCATGCCGAGAAAGAAGACCGTGCCGATGTGCAGGGCTTCGGGCAGGGAAATGCCGAAGCTGGCGGCGATGGAAGCGCTGGTGAAGCCGACGGCGAGGACCTGCATGGCATCGGCGGCCCAGACGAGGCCGAAAATGCCAAGGAGCCGCCGCTGGAAACGGCCGGCACCGGCCTCGTCCAAAACCCGGTCAACCGAATAGGCCATGCTTATCCCTCTGCCCTTTAGGGCGGTTTACAGCCATGCGAGGAGCGAGAACAGCCCGGGCGGGTCGATATCGGTTCGGCTATTCGTATGAGCCAGGCGGATTTAGCCGCGAATGACCGCCAGATTGAACTGCGGCCCACCCAGTTTTTTCTCAAGACTCATCCAGAGCGGAATGAGCTGTTCCATGGCGCGGCAGGCGCCGAGGTCGCCGAGGTCGATGATATCCTGCCAGCCAAAACTTTCGAGGAGGGCGGTGACCTCGCGCTTGGCGGCTTCGTCATTGGACGCGATGAAGACCGAGTGCTTTTGCTGCAGATTGGCCGGATCGACCATGAGATGGGCGCTGACGCTGTTGAGTGTCTTGACGACGCGCGTCTCCGGATGGGCTTTCTGGATGGCCTCGCCGAGGGGCACGGCGATGGGGTGGTCGACGGCGCTGTCGTAATTGCCGATGTCGACGAGGATTTTGCCGGCGATGTCGCATTGGCCGAGAACGCGCAACGAGGTTTCGCCGGGCAGGGCATTGACGACCCACTCGCCATGGGCCGCCGCTTCCGTCGCCGTGCCGAGTTTCATGCCGGGGAAATCGGCGGCCTTATCGGCGGCCCTACGTGACCCCATCATGACGTCGTGGCCGAGCGAAGCGAGCTTTCGCGCTATGCCACCGCCGACCTGACCACTGCCCAAAACGCCAATCCGCATGATCTCTCTCCCTCGTTTCTAGCTGAGCTTGCCCTTGAGGCTTTGCTTGATCTCAAAGTAATCCGGCCAGGGGTTTTCGTCCCGGGCGCGGGCGGCGGTGGCCTCGAGCGAGAAGAGATTGGCCGCCTTGATGGTTTTTGCTTCATCCCAGGAAATCGGCACGGCGACCGGGGCGCCCTGGCGCGAGCGCGCGGACCAGGGGCAAATGGCGGTGGAGCCGCGCTCGTTGCGCAGGTAGTCGATAAAGAGCCGGCCCTTGCGCTGGGCTTTGGAGAGATTGGCGGTGAAGCGCTCGGGCTCCTCATCGGCCAGGGCTTGGGCGAAATTCTTGCAGAAGGCCTTGGCGTCGGGCCACTCGACGTCGGGTTTCAGGGGCACGACGACATGAATGCCCTTACCGCCTGAGACCATGGGATAGCTCTTGAGCTTCATGGCCGTGAGTTTTGCGCCGATATCGCGGGCCGCGCTGGTGACGGCGGAAAAATCGAGGCCCTCATCGGGGTCGATATCGAAAACGAGGCGATCGGGCTTTTCCACGCTTTGCCGGCGCGAGCCCCAGATGTGCCATTCGAGCGTATTCATCTGCGTGCCGGCGATGATGCCGGCGAGGTCGGTGACGTAAAAGTAGTTTTGGCTGTCGCCGTCCTTTTCGACGATCTCGGTGGACTTGATCTCGTCGGGAAAGCCGCCGGTATCGTGCTTCTGGAAGAAGCAGGCCTTGGCCCGGCCTTGTGGGCAACGCACGAGGCTCAGGGGGCGGTCCTTGATATGGGGCAGCATGACCTCGGCCACCGCCTCGTAGTAAGAAACGAGATCGGCCTTGGTAATTCCCTGGTCGGGAAAAACCACGCGGTCGGGCGAGGTGAGGCGAACGCCGAGGCGCTCGGCGACGTCTTCGCCGTCATGATCGAGAGATTGGGGCTTTTCCATCTGGACCTCCTTGGCCGGCTTGTCGCCGCGCAGTCCGATAAAGCTGGGATGGCGCAGAATGTCGTCTTCGGTCAGCTCGGTATAGGCAATTTCGGCGACAAGCTCGGGCTCGACCCAATTCACGCCGCGGGCCCGTTCCCTCGGGACCGCCTGGAAGGGATTGGTTTTTCGCGAGAGCCCAGCGAGTTTTTCGTCCAGTTGCGCCAGCAGGTCTTGCGAAAAACCGGTGCCGACGCGACCGCGATAAAGCAGTTTCTTGCCCTCCCAGGTGCCGAGGAGGAGCGAGGCAAAGCCGCGGCGCTTGGTCGAAGGCGACCAGCCGCCGATGACGAATTCCTGGCGCTTGAGGCACTTTATTTTCAGCCAGCTCCGCGTGCGTTCGCCGCGATAGGGGGCATCGGCCTCTTTGGCGATGACGCCTTCATGACCGTCGCGGCAAAGCGCATCGAGCACCTTTTGGCCATGGCCGCGGACATGGGACGAATATTGCACCGGGTCTTGCCGGGCCGAGGTCTTGAGGAGCTTTTCGAGGCGCGCCTTGCGCTCGATGAGAGGGAGTTTCGTGAGATCCTTCCCATCGGCTTCGAGAAGGTCGAAGGCGAAATATTCGAGCCTGCCACCATCGGAGAGGACATTCTTGAGGGTGGAAAAATCGGTGCGCCCCGTGCCATCGAAGGCACAGATTTCGCCATCGATGAGGGCCGAGCCGATCTTCAGCTTTTGGAGGGGCTCGACCAGGGCGCCGAATTTCTCGGTCCAGTCGAGGCCATTGCGGGTGAAAAGGCGCACGCTATCGCCGGCAATGGCCGCCAGGCAGCGGTAGCCATCATATTTCATCTCGAAAAGCCAATCCTGCCCGGCGGGAACCGTATCGACCAGAGTGGCGAGCTGGACGGGACGGAAGGCGGGCGTTTTCCCCGATTTGGCGCTGGCGAGAATGCGGGTTTTCTGGTCGGCCTTTTCGGCTTCCTCCGGGTGGGAGTGCCAGACGGCGTCGTCTTTGACCTTGCTTTCCTTTCTGGCCGGAGCGCCGCTGGCGATCTGCTTGAGATCGCGGCCGGTGGCGACGGAGCGGGTGAAGCGGGTGGTCAGCGTGTCCTTGTCGCGCGCATAGGAATCGCGGTGCTTTATCAAGAGCCAGTTTTCGCGCGGTGGACCGGAGCGGCGTTTGGTATCGCGACCCTTCATGTGCACCAGCACATATTCGCCCTTCAGGCGCTCGCCGAAGATGCGCATCTTGAGGTCGCCGCTTTCGAGCCCTTCATGGGGATCGCCGATGGGCTCCCAGGTGCCGCGATCCCAGAGCATGACAGTGCCGCCGCCATATTCCCCTTCAGGGATCGTGCCTTCGAAGGTGCCATATTCGAGTGGGTGATCTTCGACGCGAACGGCGAGGCGCTTGTCCTCGGGATTGTTGGACGGCCCCCTGGTCACGGCCCAGCTTTTGAGAACGCCGTCGAGCTCGATGCGGAAATCATAATGGAGGCGCGTCGCGTCGTGCTTCTGGATCAGGAAGCTGCCACGCGGGGATTTTTTGCCCTTTGGTGCGTCGCCGGAGGGTTCCTGGGTCTTGGCGAAATTGCGCTTGGCTTTGTAGTCCTTGAGGAGATCCTGCGCCTTGGCAACCATGGTCAGCTCGCCTTCTTGCGCGAGGACGCTGCAGGCTTTTTCGCAGCCGGTTTTGCTGTTTCGGCCTTTGCGACAGATTTGCGGCGGGCACTGGTCTTGCCGCCGCCCTCAAGGCTTTCCTTGAGCGCCGACATCAGATCGACCACGTTCGAGCCGGAGGGGCGGGCGGGTTCTTCATCTTCGTCGGCGGTGATCTTGCGGCCCTTGTTCTTCATCTTGCGCTTGATGAGTTCGCGCAGGGCGGCCTGGTAGTGGTCCTTGAAGGCGTCGGCCTCGAAGGGGGCGGTCTTTTTCTCGATCAGGGCTTCGGCGACTTCGAGCAGATCAGCCTCGGCCTTTTTCGAGGAAATTTGCGAGAAGAAAGGATCGGCCTTGCGAATTTCGTCTTCGTAATGAAGCGTTTCGAGGATGAGGCCGGTGCCGCTGGGCTTTATCGCCGCCAGATATTCCTTGCCGCGCATGGCCAATTGGCCGAGCCCGACCTTCTGGGTTTTGCGCAGGGCATCGCGGATGACCCGAAAGGCGTCTTCGGCCAATTCGTCGGTGGGGACGACGAAATAGGATTTGTCATAGTAGATCGGGTCGATTTCGCAGGCGCCGACAAACTGGGTCAGCTCCAGCGTCTTGCGCGTCTCGAGTTTGACCGCGTCGATCTCATCCTCGGTGAGGAGGACATAGTCGCCCTTCTCATATTCAAAACCCTTGATGATCTCATCCTTGTCGACCGGGCCCACGCCGGCGACGACCTTTTCATAGTGGATCGGCTTGCCGGTTGGTTCGTGGATCTGGCGGAAGCTGGGCTTGGCGCCGGTGCGGGCGGCGCTGAACAGTTCGACGGGAATGGAAACCAGCGAAAGTCTGATCTGGCCTTTCCAGATGGGGCGGGAGGCAGGCATGGGCGCGTCCTGACAGGTTGGCTTTGCCCGATTCAACGTCGCCGGGCCCGGTGCGTTCCGGCCGATAAAGGCCGTTGACAATCGGCATTCTTCGGTAAAAATTTGATCGTCTGGTCAAATTTATTGGCCGAAGGGAACGTGGGGACGGGACTATGGAATTCGGCATTACCTTCAAGGGGTTCATCGAAGCGGAGCGGGCGCGCTATCTGGTGCGGGCGGCCGAGTATGCGGGCTTCGATTATTGCTGGTTCTATGACTCGCACATTCTCTGGCGCGATTGCTATGCGGCGATCGCCATGTGCATGGAGCATACGGAGAAGCTCCGCTTCGGGCCGCTGGTGACCAATCCCGATGTGCGCGACTGGTCGGTGGCGGCGTCCATTTTCGGCTCGCTGAGCAAGCAGAGCGGCGGGCGGTTCGATCTGGCGGTGGGACGCGGCGATAGTTCCATGCGCGTCATGGGCAAGAAGCCGGCGACCTTGGCGCGAGTGGCCGAATTCATCGACAAGACCAAGGCCATGGTGCGCGGCGAGGAAGTCACCTACGGCGAAATCCCCGCGCCGGTGAAATTTCCCTGGGCCGTGGGCCACGAAATGCCGAGCTGGATTGCTGCCTATGGTCCCCTGGCGCTGAAGACCGCGGGCGAGAGCGCCGATGGCGTGGTGCTGCAGATTGCCGATCCCGGCCTTTGCAAGTGGTTCACCGACCAGTGCATCGAGGCCGGCACGGCGGCGGGCAAGGATATGTCCAATTATCGCTCGATGGCGGCAGCACCGGCCTATTTTGGCGACAAGAAGCGGGCCATCGAGCACGTAAAGTGGTTCCCGGCCATGGTGGGAAACCATGTGGCCGATATTGTCGAGAAGTATGGCACCGAGAGCGGCAAGGTGCCGGCGAGCTTGACGAGCTATATCGAGAAGCGCCGGGGCTATGATTATTCCAAGCACGGGCAGGCGGATAATCCGTTCCTCGATTTCATCACCGACGATGTGGTGGAGAGTTTTTGCGTTCTGGGCGAGCCGGACGAACATGTCGCGAAAATCCGCGACCTCGAGGCGGCTGGTGTGACGCAGTTCAATATCTATCTCGATAGCGGGGATGAGGAAGAAATCATCGCAGGCTATGGGCGGCATGTGATCCCGGCGTTTCGCTAGGCGGAGTGCGGCGATTGCCGTACCCCCACCCTTGATCCCTCCCCACAAGGGGGAGGGAGACGAAGGAGCCGGGGCAGCGAGGCAAGCGCCTCCCTCCCCTTGATGGGGAGGGAACGAGGGTGGGGTGGCGAGAGCCACAGACGTTTCCGGGAGGAGACCAGAATAATGCGCTTTGGGTATAAGGCTTCGGCGGAGCAGTTTGGGCCGAACAAGTTGCTGCAATTTGCTGTGGAGGCGGAAGAGGGCGGGTTCGACTCGGTTTTTGTGAGCGATCACTTTCAGCCCTGGAAGCATACCGATGGGCATGCGCCATTTGCGCCGGCCTGGATGGCGGCGGTGTTGGCGAAGACCGAGCGGATCATTCTTGGCACATCGGTGCTGACGCCGACGTTCCGGCTGCATCCATCGGTTGTCGCGCATGCCTTTGGGACGCTGGGGGCGATGTTTCCGGGGCGCGTCATCTTGGGCGTCGGGACGGGCGAGGGGCTCAATGAAGTGCCGGCGACCGGTATCGAATGGCCGGAGCTGAAGGAACGGTCGGCGCGGTTGCGCGAGGCCATAAAGCTGATCCGGCAGCTTTGGAGCGAGGATCGGGTCAGTTTCGAGGGGCAGTATTACAAGACTGTCAACGCGACGATCTACGATCGGCCCGAGGAAATGGTGCCGATCTATATTGCGGCCGGCGGACCGCTGAATGCGAAATTTGCCGGGCGCGAGGGGGACGGGTTCATCTGTACCTCGGGCAAGGGCGCCTCGCTCTATGTCGATGAACTGCTGCCCAATGTGGCGGTGGGCCGGCAAGAGTCGGCGCGGGCGGGAAAGCCCTATGAGCGGATGATCGAGGTGAAAGTGTCGTTCGACACTGATCCTCGGCGCGCGCTGGAAGATACGCGGAACTGGGCGGCGCTGGCGCTGTCGGCAGAGGAAAAGCACTCGGTGCAGGATGCCGAGGAAATGGAAAAGCTGGCCGATGCGCTGCCGATCGAGCGGGTAGCGAAGCGCTGGATCGTGTCGAGCGATCCGGAGGAACATGTGGCCCAGATAAAAACCTATATCGATTATGGGTTCGACCATCTGGTGTTTCATGCGCCGGGTACGGATCAGAGCCGGTTCCTGGCGCTCTATGCCAAGGAAATCCTGCCGCGCCTCAAGGCGCTGGGGTGAGGAGAATAAGAGATGTCGGTGCCAACATTCAGCGTTTGGGGCGTGACCGGCATTCCGGAAATTGCGGCCGGGGATGATCTCGTGGCGCTGATCTCAGCGGCGATTGCGGGCATGGGTGCCGAGCATGCGCTGGTCGATGGCGATATTCTGGTGGTGACCAGCAAGATCGTGTCCAAGGCCGAGGGTCGCATGGTGCCGGCTGGGGATCGGGAAAAGGCGATTGCCGACGATACGGTGCGCGTCGTGGCCGAGCGGGTACATCCGGGCGGGGTGACGCGTATCGTCGAGACCAAGCAGGGCATGATCATGGCGGCGGCGGGACTGGACATGTCCAATGTGCCCGAGGGCTTTGCGCTGAAACTGCCGGAGGACCCGGATCGGTCGGCGCGGGCGCTGTGCGTGGGGCTGCGGGAGCGGTTTGGGGTACGGCTCGGGATTGTCGTGACCGATACGGTCGGGCGGCCCTGGCGCGTGGGACAGACGGATCTGGCGATTGGCGCGGCGGGGCTGCAGCTGACCGACGATCTGCGTGGGGCCAATGATGCCAATGGGCGGCCGCTGCACGTGACCATGGCGGTGGTGGCTGATGAGCTCGCGGGGGCGGCCGATCTCGTGAAGGGCAAGACATCGGGCATTCCGGTCGCGGTGGTTCGCGGCATGGAGCGGCTGGTGCAGGGGCTGGATGCGCCGGGGGCGCGCAGCCTTGTGCGGACCGGCGACGACGATATGTTCCGTTTTGGCTCGGCCGAGGCCTATCGGCTCGGATATGAGGCCGCCATGGCGGACATGAAAGATACTTCCAAGGCACGCCCCAAGGGGCAGAAGCAGGACTGAACCATGCGTCATTCTCTTTCTCTTCTCGCTGCCCTCGCGGCGGGCTTGCTCACCGTGCCCGCAATGGCGACGGATTATCCGCTTGTTCTCGACAATTGCGGCTTTGCGCTCGATATCGCGGCGGCGCCACAGCGCGTTGTGGCGATCAAGTCGACGGCGGCGGAATTGCTGCTCTCGCTCGGGCTTGAGAAGCAATTGGTGGGGCTGGCCTTTTTGGATGGGCCGCTGCCCGAGGCTCTGGCCGGAGCGGCGGCGGGGATTCCGGTGCTGTCGGAGAAGCTGCCATCGCAGGAAGTGGTGCTCGAGGTCGAGCCGGACTTTGTCTATGGCGGCTGGGAGAGCAATTTTGCGGCGGACGGCGCCGGCGAGCGGCCGACGCTGCAACAACTTGGCGTGGCGTCCTATGTGGCGCCGGCGGCTTGTCGGTCGGTAAAGCCGGCCAAGCTGGGCTTTGATCAGCTTTTCGGTGAAATCACTGAAATGGGCGCGATTTTTGACGTCGAGGACCGGGCGGCGACGCTTGTGGCCGAGCAGAAGGCTGCGCTGGACGGGGTTGTGGCCGATACGCGTGGACTGACGGCGGTGTGGTATTCCTCGGGCACCAAGGCGCCCTATGTGGGCGCGGGCAGCAATGCGCCGGCCATGATCATGGAAGCGCTGGGGCTCGAAAACATTTTTGCCCGGGTGGACGAGGGCTGGACTTCGGCGAGCTGGGAAGCGGTGGTCGATGCCAATCCCGATGTGATCGTGCTGGTCGACGCGGCCTGGAATTCGGCGGAGGCCAAGAAGAAGTTGCTGGCGGAAAATCCGATTACGTCGAAATTGGATGCGGTGGTCAATCAGCGGTACCTGATCATTCCGTTCCCGGCTTCCGAGGCGGGAATACGCAATGTGCCGGCGGTGGTGGATATGGCTGGGCAGTTGGCTGGGTTGAGTTTTTAGGGTCGGTGGGCCCGATGGCCTCAACTGTTCTCGATGTCATTCCCGCGAAAGCGGGAACCCCTGTTCTGAAACGGAGGTCCCCGCTTTCGCGGGGATGACACCGTGCGAGGTAAAAAGCCCAGCGGAAGAGGGCTGCATTTCCTGGCACTGGTAGCCCTCTCCCTCCTGCTCATCGCCAGTGCGACCATTGCGGTTACCTTCGGGCCGGCGGATATCAGCCCGACCGAGGTGTGGACCACGATCCTGCACCATCTCGCGCTGGTGCCCGAAAGTCCGGTTTCGCGTCTGCGCGATGCGATCGTCTGGGACCTGCGGCTGCCGCGGGTGATCGCTGCCATGGGCGTTGGCGCTGGTCTGGCGCTGGCCGGGGCGGTGATGCAGGCGCTGACGCGCAATCCATTGGCTGATCCATATCTGCTCGGCCTTTCGTCGGGGGCGGCGTTGGGGGCGGTGACGTTGGTGGTGATGGGCTTTGCGCTGCTGGTGCCGGTGGGGGCGTTCATTGGCTCGCTGGCAGCTCTGGGGCTGGCGCTGCTGATCGCGCAACTGCTGGGTGGGGCGACGCCGGTGCGAGCGATCCTGGCCGGCATTTCCATTTCGGCCCTGGCTTCGGCCATGACGTCCTTCATCATCTTCTGGTCGGCGACGGGGGATTCCTACCGTGAAATCCTCTCCTGGCTCATGGGGTCGTTGAGTGGGTCGGGATGGGTCGATGCGGGGCTGGCGATGAGTCTTCTCCTCTGTGCGCCGATCATGCTGGTTTCGGCGCGCGGGCTCGATGCCTTTGCCTTTGGCGATAAGTCGGCGGCGAGCCTGGGGGTGGATGTGGCGCGGCTGCGCTGGACGCTGCTCGGGGCCTCGGCGCTGCTGACCGGGGTCATGGTGGCCATTGGCGGCGCCATTGGTTTTGTCGGGCTCGTAGTGCCGCATGCGGTGCGGCTGGCAGTGGGGTCGCGGCATGGAAAACTCCTGCCGCTGTCCATGCTGGTGGGGGCCATTTTCATGCTCTGGGCCGACACCATGGCGCGGACACTGTTCGATCCGCGGGAATTGCCGGTGGGCATTGTCACGGCCCTGGTCGGCGCGCCGGCCTTCCTTCTTATTCTCATGCGCTTCAGGCGGGTGACGTGATGGAGGGGCTCAGGGTCGGAGGTGTGAACATCCGGCGCGGCGGCAGGAACATCGTGGCCGGGGCGCAGTTTTCTGCGCCGGCGGGCAAGGTGACCGGGCTTGTGGGGCCGAATGGGGCGGGGAAGTCGACGCTGATCTCGGCCATTGTCGGGATCGAGCGGCCGGAGGCGGGCGAGCTGACATTCGAGGGAGCGAACCTTGTCGCCATGGGGCGACGGGAGCGCGCCGGCATCTGCGCCTATGTCGAGCAATCGGCCAGTACGGAGGAGCGGCTGAGCGTTGCCGATGTCGTGGCGCTGGGGCGCATTCCGCATCTGCCGGCCTGGGCCGTGGGACTGGGCACGGATGACGAGACAGTCGTAGCCGAGGCGCTCGAAAAGGTCGGTATGGCCCGCTTTGCGGGGCGGCAGTTCAGTACGCTGTCGGGTGGCGAGCAGCAGCGCGTGCATATTGCCCGGGCACTGGCGCAGGAGCCAAAGCTGCTGGTGCTCGATGAGCCGACGAGCCATCTCGATATTCGGGCGCAACTACAGGTGCTGCATCTCTTGGGCGGGTTGGCCAAGGCGGGTGGTACCGTGCTGCTGGCGCTGCATGATCTCAATCTGGCGCTGCGCTTTTGCGATTGGCTGGTGGTGCTCGATGCGGGGCAGGTGGTGGCCGAGGGGCGACCGGCCGAGGTTTTGCGGGAGGACCTCCTGGCGTCGGTGTACGGCGTGTATGCGCGCCTGATCGAGGGGCCGGGCGGGCCGGTCATCGCCTACGAGGGGACCGTTTGAAAGTCCCGCTTTACCGGGCGTTCAGCATCCTGATGGAAGGCCGTCCCGCGTAACAAATCCGTAAGTGCGGCCCCAATAGGCTCTAATCCGTATTTTTCCGGATGTGTGCTGTGTTTGCCGTACTCGATTTCTTTTTCCGCGGTCACGACCTCGGCTTCGTGGCGCTCGCTGCTCTAGTTTGTCTGCTTTCGGCCTATGCCTGCGTCAGCCTGTTGCGCCACGCGATGCGGATGGAGAAACGGGCGCGGCTCATCTGGACGACGGTTTCGGCCCTTTCGGTGGGGCTCGGCATCTGGTCGACGCATTTCGTCGCCATGCTGGCCTTCCGGCCCGGCTTTGCGCTGCAATATGACATTCTGCTCACCGGCGTTTCGCTGCTGCTGGCCATCGGCATTTGTGGCGCGGGCCTCGCTATGGCGATCCGGGCGACCGGGACGGCCGATCGGTTCCTCGGCGGCGCAGTGATCGGCGTCGGTATTTCCTCCATGCACTATGTCGGCATCGCGGCGCTGCTGCTCGATGGACAATTGCTCTGGAGCAATGGGCTTGTGGGCCTCTCGATCGCGGCTGGCATCGTGCTGTCGGGCCTGGCCGTGGTGACGGCCATGGGCCAGGGCAAAGCGCGGCTGTTTGGCGGGGCGGGTCTGCTGACACTGGCCATTTGCGCCATGCATTTCACCGCGATGGGCGCGGCGGACTTCAGCAATTGTCTGCCTCTGTCCGGCATTGGCGGCGAAATCGATGGCGGCGTGATGTCCGTTATCGTTGCTCTGATTACGCTCTTCATCCTGAGTGCGGCGCTGGGCAGTATCGTGCTCGATGAAGCCGATCGCCGCCGGACCGAGCGCGAGGAATCGCGCCAGAAGGCCGATGCGGAGCGGATCGCCTCGGTGAGCCAGAAACTCGAACTGGCGTTGACCCATATGGGGCAGGGCCTAGCGCTGTTCTCGGCCGAGGGCCGGGTGATGCTCTACAATGATCGGCTGATCGAATTGCTTTCTCTGCCGGCCGGGATCGACCTTGAAGGCAGGACGCTGGAAGAGATCTGCGAGGCCGCCTCCAATCAGGTCGAGGTCGGGGACGATTCCATGCGAGCCGGCATTGCGACCGCGCTTGCCGAACAGCATCGGGGCCTCGCCGAGCGGGGCGGCCAGACGGTGCATAGTTTCGATGGGCAGCGGTTTTTGCGCGTGCAGCACAACCCGACCGGGGACGGCCGCTGGGTGACGCTGATGGAGGATATTTCCGACAGCAAGCGCAGCGAAGCAGCCATTGCCCATCTTGCGCAACACGACACGCTGACCGGGCTGCCCAATCGCGCCCGGTTTGATGATCTCTTTGAACGCGCGCTGGCCAAGGCCGACGAAGAGGGCGGGCAGATCGGCGTGATCGCCATGGACCTCGATCGGTTCAAGGAAATCAATGACAGCTATGGCCACGCGACCGGCGACCAGGTGTTGCGCGTGCTGGCTGAGCGGTTCACGGCTATGCTGAAGCCGGGCGAAGTGGTGGCGCGGCTCGGCGGCGACGAATTTGCGGCGCTAAAACCGTTTGTGAGTATCGATTCCCTGCGCGATTTCCTCAACCGCATCGAAGGCGTGCTGTTCGGCACGGTCGACTATCAGGACGTGCAGGTGACGACGGGCGGCAGCATCGGTGTCGCCACCTATCCGCAGGACGGTGC
The DNA here is from genome assembly GCF_000743575.1 of Devosia riboflavina. Classification (GTDB taxonomy): domain Bacteria; phylum Pseudomonadota; class Alphaproteobacteria; order Rhizobiales; family Devosiaceae; genus Devosia; species Devosia riboflavina. The sequence continues at coordinate 28,674 of NZ_JQGC01000008.1, forward strand.
GGAGCGCTCGAAACTGCTCAGCAATGCCGACCTTGCCATGTATCGGGCCAAGGCCGATTTCGAGGCTCGCATCTGCTACTATGAAAGCGGCATGGACGAGAGCGCGCGCGAGCGTCGCGCCATGGCCAAGGACCTTTGGGACGCCGTCGAGCATGGCGGGTTCGAGCTGGCCTATCAGGTGCAGAAATCGGTCGCGACGGACGAGATTACCGGTTTCGAGGTCTTGCTGCGCTGGAACCGGCCGGGGCATGGGCCCGTATCGCCGGCTGATTTCATCCCGCTGGCCGAGGAATGCGGCGCTATCAATGCTATCGGCGCCTGGGTCTTGCGCACGGCGTGCCAGGAGGCGGCCACCTGGCCCGACCCGCACAAGATCGCCGTCAATGTTTCGGCGCTGCAACTGGCTCAGGCCGACCTCGTCGATCTCGTGAAAATGGTGCTCTACCAGACCGGCCTCGCGCCGGAGCGGCTGGAGCTGGAAGTGACCGAAACCGCCATCATTTCGGACAAGAAGCGGGCGCTCAACACGCTGCGCCAGGTCCGCGAAATGGGCGTCTCCGTTGCCATAGACGATTTTGGCACGGGCTATTCCTCGCTCGAAACCCTGCGCAGCTTCCCCTTTGACAAGATCAAGCTCGATCGGTCCTTCATGGCCGAGGTCGAGCATTCCGAGCAGTCCAAGGCCATTGTGCGCGCCATTCTGGCGCTTGGCCGCAGTCTTTCGGTGCCGGTGCTGGCCGAGGGCGTCGAAACGCCGGAACAGCTCGACGTGCTGCGGCTCGAAGGCTGCACCGAAGCGCAGGGTTTTCTGCTGGGGCGGCCGGGGCGGTTGGATTGGGATGAGGAAGAGGCGGAGCGTGTGAGCGCCTAGATATTTCGCTCCCCCAGATGGATTGCCGGGCTTGTCCCGGCAATCCATCTGGGGGAGGCCTGCCATCCGGCGGATGGCATGGACCACCGGAACGAGCCCGGTGGTGACGACAGCGGGTGGGAGTTCAGCACACCGCAAAAACACAAAGGGCGCCGCGAGGGCGCCCTTTGCTTTTGCGAATTCGGTTCGCCTTAGAACGGGCTGGACGGATCCAGGAATTCGGCAGCGTTGTCCTTGGTGATCAGGGTCGAGTCGAGGATGTAGCGGCCATCGACATGGATGCCACCGACGAGGTGCGACGTGGTCAGCTCGATGGCCGTGGCGATCATGGCCGGGCTGTAGGAGACGTCGACCGGGGTCAGCGCATCGCCATTGGCAACGGCCTGCAGGATCTGCTGCATGCCGGCGCCGCCGACGATGAACATTTCGCCTTCACGACCGGCCTGCTTGATCGCCTCAATGGCGCCGAGCGAGATGTCGTCGTCCTGGGTCCACACGGCCTTGATGTCCGGGAAGCGGGTCAGGAAGTCCTGCATGACCTTGAAGCCGTCATCGCGGTTCCAGTTGGCGAATTCGTCATCGAGAACCGTGATATTGGAGCCTTCGATGCCGGCCATGAAGCCATCGAAACGCTGCTGGTCGATCGGGATCGGCAGGCCGCGCAGGATGACGATATTGCCGCCATCGGGAAGCGATTCCTTGATATAGGCAGCGGCATTGGCGCCGAGGCCCGGATTGTCACCGGCAACGTAGAGATCTTCGACGCCGTCGATCGAGAGCTGGCGGTCGACGACGGTGACGAACTTGCCGGCGTCCTTGACCTGCTTGATGGCCGAGGTCATAGCGTCCGGATCACCCGGCAGGATGACGAGAGCGTCGATGCCGCGGGTCGAGACCATATCTTCGATGTCAGCGATCTGCTTGGGCGCATCAGGGGCCGAAGCGAAGACGAACTCGACATCTGGATAGGTGGTGGCGAGGCGGTCGATGGCCTGCTGGGCGAAGTAGTTGACGCCACCGGTCCAGCCATGGTCGGCCGCCGGCACGGAGACGCCGATGGTCACCTTGTCCTGGGCGACGACTGCGCCCGTGAGGCTGCCGGCGATGACAGCCGAAGCCATGAGGGATTTCACCAGTTTCATTCTTGTAGTCCTCCCGAAATGCCCTTTATGGGCGAAGTAAACTCTTGTTTGGCTTTCCTGGTCGCGTTTTCGAACGGGAAAACCGGTGTCCACTTTTCCTGAAAACGCTCAGGTTAGGCGTTCTTGCGGCCGCGTTGCAGCAGCACGGCGAGAATGATGATGACGCCCTGGAAGGCCCCATTGAGATAGGGGCTGATGAGGCTCTGAAGATTGAGGATATTGCCGATGAGGCCGAGGATGACGACACCGACGACCGTGCCCCAGATCCGGCCATAGCCGCCCTTGAGGGTGGTGCCGCCTATGATCACGCCGGCAATGGCTTCAAGTTCCCAGAGCACGCCCGTGGTGCTGGAGGCCGAGCCGAGGCGCGGCACATAGAGCAATACGGCGACGCCAACGAGTACGCCTTGCAGGATGTAGGTCAGCAGCCGGACGTTATCGACATTGATCGAGGAATAGCGGGCGACCTGCTCGTTGGAGCCGATGGCGGCGCAATAGCGGCCGAAGGCGGTGTAGCGCATGACCACTTCGCCGCCGATGGCAACGAGGGCGAAGACGATGATCGGCCACGGCACGCCCAAAAGGCCGGCGTAATAGACCGGGCGATAGACGTCGGCGACCTGGAAATTGAGCGACAGAGTGCCGCCATCGGCGAGGAAGGTCACGAGCGAGCGGAAAATGCCCATGGTGCCGAGGGTGACGATGAAGGCTTCGATGCGCCCCCGCGTGATCATGGTGCCGTTGAAGACGCCCGCGACGCCGCCGAGCAGGATGCCTGTCGCCATGCCGGCGATAACCACGCCCCAGCCGATGCCCATGGTGGGGATCAGCCAGTTCATCACCATGATCATGACGCCGGCAATGACCGCGGCCATGGAGCCGACGGAGAGATCGAGCCCGCCCGCGGTGATGACGAAGGTGGCGCCGATGGCGATGATGCCGATGAAGGACGAACGTGCGAGGACGTTGGTCAGGTTGTTGTAGCTCAGGAAATTCTCGTTGAGCGAGATGCCGAGCAGGACCAGGAGGGCAAGCGCCAAAAGCGGCCCCACGGTCTTGAGGTCAAGGCGGAAACCGCGCTTGGGTTTTGCCGGAATATCAGGCGCTGATACGCTCATCGTTTCCACTCTTGATGCCAGCGGCGTACCGCATGATTTCTGCTTCGGTAATTTCTGCGCCTTCGAGCACGCCCGTCAGGCGCCCCTCGCGCATCACCACCACGCGGTGGCTGAGGCCGATCACTTCCTGCATTTCCGAGGAGATGAGGATGATCGATTTTCCTTCGGCGGCCAGGGCCGCGATGATGTGATAGATCTGCTGCTTGGTGCCGACATCGATGCCGCGGGTCGGCTCATCCATGATGATGATGTCCGGCTCGCTCTCCATGGTCTTGCCCAGCATGAGCTTTTGCTGGTTGCCGCCCGAGAGGCGGCCGACGGCGACGGAGGCATCGCGGGCACGGATATCGAAGCGGCGCACGGCGCGCTCAAGGGCGCGCTCTTCGCTGGAGCTGTCGAGGAAGCCGGCCTTGATGTGCTTGTTTAGCGTGAGAAGGGTCAGGTTGGGGCGGAGGCCCATATTCAGCAGGAGGCCTTTGCCCTTGCGGTCCTTGGTCATGTAGGCAAGGCCTGCATCGACCGATTGGGCCACCTGGGTGAAATTGACCGGTTTGCCATCGAGCGTGATGTCTCCACCGGTGCGGTGGCTGAGGCCGACAATGGCTTCGGCGACGGCAGTGCGGCCCGAACCGATGAGGCCGGCAAAGCCGAGGATTTCACCGCGTTTCAGGTCAAAGGAAATGTCTTTGACGCCCTTGGCGGCGAGATTGCGCACACCCAGAACCACGGGCGCGTCGACATCGGGCTCGTGCTTGGGTGGATAGAGATTGGAGAGCTCGCGGCCGACCATCATCTGGGCGATGGAGTCGGGCGTCAGCGCCTCGGTGCCGACGGTGGCGATCAACTGGCCATCGCGCAGGACCGTGACGCGATCGGCCAGCTCCATGATCTCGTCGAGCTTGTGCGAGATGAAGATGACGGCGACGCCGCGGGCGGTGAGGCGGCGGATCTGTTCGAAGAGTGTCTGAGTTTCGCTGACCGAGAGCACGGCGGTCGGCTCGTCCATGATAAGGACGCGCGCATCGCGGCTGATGGCCTTGGCGATCTCGACCATCTGCTTGTCGGCGACCGAGAGGGTGCTGATGCGATCATCGGGATCGACGCGGACATGCAGCGTGTCCATCAGTTCGGCCGCCTTGCTGCGCATCGCGCCGAGGTCGAGGAAGCCGAAGCGTTTGATTTCGCGGCCGAGGAAAATGGATTCCGAGGCCGTGAGGTGTTCGGCCAGATTCAATTCCTGGTGGATGAGCACGATGCCCATCGCTTCCGCCTTGCCATCCGGCGGCAGGGTGACGGTTTCGCCGTCATAGGTGATCGAGCCCGAAGTCGGCTGCTCGATGCCGGAGAGAATCTTAATGAGGGTGGATTTGCCCGCGCCGTTTTCGCCGATGATGGCGTGCACTTCACCGGGCTTGATGTCGAAATCGATGCTGAACAGCACCGGGATTTCGCCAAAGGATTTGGAAATGCGATTGGCCGCCAAAACGGCAGGCGCAGATGTGCCTTCGGCTGATGACATCGCAAAACCCCTCCCCTGGACGCGGCCCGTTGACCCGGCTCTTCGTCCCTGATGTGATGATGTAAAGGTTTTCATGATTGATGTAAAGGTTTACACGGAGGCAAAAGCGTATAAGCCTCTTGGGAGGGTCTGGCGCTATACGTTGCATCTGCTAGAGGCAGGGAAACGGGCGCCAGTGGGTGTGCGGGGCTTTGCGAGTGCAGCACCAGAAACTGGCTACGATAGAAGACGTTGCGGCGCTTGCCGGCGTGTCCATCGCCACGGTCAGTCGTGCCATCAACGAACCCACCAAGGTCGCCGACGAAACACGCCGCAAGGTGACCGAGGCCATCGCCCGCACCGGCTACACCACCAATGCCATGGCCCGATCGCTGCGCATGCGGCGGTCCAACATGATTCTCATCCTGGCGCCCGATGTTGGCGATCCGAATTTTTCCAATATTCTGGTGGGGCTTGAAACCGAGGCGAGCAAGCGCGGCTATGGCGTGCTCATCGGCAATACGCAGAATGATCCGGCGCGGGAGACCGATTATCTGCGGTTCATCAGCTCCAACCAGGCGGATGGGCTGATCCTGTTCACGGGACATTTGCCCTATGGCTTTGGGCAGGATGGCACCGAGGGACGCTTGCCGCCCATGGTGGCGGTCAATGAGCCGGTGCCCAATGCCGAAGTGCCTTTTGTCGGCGTCGACAATTTTGAGGGTGCGCGCATTGCCACCGAACACCTGATCTCGCAGGGGCATCGCCGGATTGCCTTCGTCGGGCGATCGAGCGCGCGCGAGGTCAATCGGCTGCGCGAGGAGGGCTATCGCAGGGCGCTGGCGGGGGCGGGGATCGCGATTGATCCGCGCATGATCATCGATGGCGACGGGACGACGGAAAGCGGACGGGCGGCGGCGGAACTGATGTTCGTGCGCGATGCGCTGCCGACAGCCTTTTTCTGCGTCAATGACGCGACGGCGCTGGGCGTCATCATCTCGCTCAATGCGCGGCATTATGACCTCCCGCGGCAATTCTCCATCATGGGCTTTGACGACATTTCGTTTTCGAGTTTCGTCACCCCATCGCTGACGACGATGAAGCAGCCGCGCCACCGGATCGGCGAGGCGGCAATGGAATTGCTGCTGGCGCTTCTGGCCGGGGAAAAGCCGCGCGAGCAGCAGGTGCTGCTTCGGGCGGAACTGATCGTGCGCAATTCGGTGACGCGCGTGGGCTAGGCGCTGCGCCATTGCCCTGCTATGGCTTGGGCAACAATAGGAGAATGCCTTTGACCTCCCTTTCGCTTTTCGCGCCCAGCGGCCGATCGGCAAGGTAGCGTTTTAGCTCTTTAGTCCGGTGGACCGTTCGGCGATGTGACCGCCCATCCTAGCAAGGACGGGCGTCCGTTTTTCTTTTGCCGAGAACACCATGATTATTGAAATGACTGCGAATGACTTTGCCTTGCTCCTGGAGGGTAAGGCACCCGCCGGGCTGCGCCTCGAACAGGATGTCGAACTGGCGCCGCCGGTGGTGCTGGATATGCTGGCCGGCCTTGCGGCTCAACTGGCGGAGCAATTTGCGCCATCGGCCTGGATGCTGGTCGAAAACGGGGAAGTGGTCGGGCTGATGTCGATCACCCGTCTGCCGGAAGCGGGCGAGCTCCATATCGGCTATGGTGTGGCGCCGACACGGCAGGGGCGGGGCTTTGCCACCGCTGCCGTTGCGGCATTGCTCGATTGGGCCCGTGGCGATGCGCGGGTCGGGCGCGTATCGGCCGAAACCGCCGTGGACAACGTCGCCTCCCAGCGCGTGCTGGAGCGCAATGGTTTTGCGCGCGTGGGCGAGAGGATCGATCCCGAGGATGGTCCCGTGATCTGCTGGCAGATCGCGACCGCATAAACCTGGCCGGGCGCCCTTTGGGGCGCCCGGTTTGTCTGGCGTTGAGTCAGTAGCCCTTGGCCTTGAGCCATTCTTCCATCCAGGCGATTTCGCCTTCCTGGGCGGCGATGACGTCTTCGGCCAGCTTGCGGACCTCGGGGTCCTTTCCGTGTTCGAGCACGATTTTCGCCATGGCGACGGCACCCTGGTGATGGGGGATCATGCCGCGGATGAAATCGACATCGGCATCGCCGGAATATTCGATCGCCATGTCAGCATGCATCTGCTGGTTGGCCTCGGTGTATGCTGTGGTAGCGGGTGAATCGCTCATTGCGCCGCCATGGCCGGCATGGGCGTCCTGCGCATAGGCGGGAAGGGCGAAAAGGGCGAAGGCGAGAGCGAGGAATGTGGTTTTCATTTGGGCCACCTTTGGTTATGCCCCACCCAATTGCGGGCTTGCCAGATGGCAAGGTCAAGCGCCGTTGACAGGCGGTTGGCGGAATTGTTACTTAATTTCATGCTTAACCAAAATCCCAAGCTCGACCTGATGTTTCAGGCGCTGGCCGACCCGACGCGGCGGGCGATGATCGACCGGCTGAGCCGTGGCCCGGCCTCGGTCAGCGAACTGGCAAAGCCCTTCGACATGTCGCTGCCGGCCGTGGTGCAGCACCTGCAGGCGCTGGAGGCGAGCGGGCTTGTTTCCTCGCAAAAAGTGGGGCGGGTGCGCACCTGCCAGATCGAGCCGGAAGCGCTGAGCCAGGCCGAACAATGGCTCAACGAGCGGCGGACGCTGTGGGTGAAGCGGCTGGACCGCTTAGGAGAATATCTGGCGGCGACGGAAGACGAGGAAGAGGGCAAATGACCGAAAAGAAGCGCAGTGTCAGCCACGCGACCTTTGTGCTGGAGCGCCGCTACAAGGCGAAGCCGGAGCGGGTTTATCGCGCCCTCTCCGAACCCGGGGCCAAGGCGCAGTGGTTCACGCCGCCCGAGACCTGGGGCAAGGACGAGCAGACCATGGATTTCCGCATTGGCGGGGTGGAGACGAGTGTTGGTGGGCCCATTGGTGGGCCGGTGCACGCCTTTCGCGCGGTCTATCAGGACATCGTGCCCAATGAGCGGATTGTCTATTCCTATTTCATGACGCTGGACGATGTGCGGATTTCGGTTTCGGTCTCGACGTTTGAGCTGACCGCGGATGGCGATCATACCAAGCTGAAGATGACGGAGATGGGCGCCTATCTCGATGGGTTCGACGACGGCGGACGGTTGCGGGAAGAGGGCACGAATGTGCTGCTCGATAATCTCGGGCGGTTTGTGGAGGGGGATTGGGAGTAGGTCTCAACCTCCGAGCGTCATCCTCGGGCTTGACCCGAGGACACTTCACTTAGTTGCGGCGCAGAAAGTGCAGGGCCCTCGGGTCAAGCCCGAGGGTGACGGCCGAGCCGTTCAGGCCGGCTCGGGCGTATAGCCGGCTTCCTTGATCGCATCTTCGCCCTTGGCGCGGTCGCCCGTAAAGCTCACCTTGTGGGTATCGAGGTCGACGGTGATTTCGGCGCCGGGGAGCGCTTCTTCAAGCGCCTTGCGGACCGTGCTGACGCAGTGGCTGCAGGTCATGTCGTTGACGGTGAAAATGGTCGTGTCGGCCATGTCAGTGTCCTTTGGTCTTTGAATTGGTCCCGGCGAGGTCGTCGAGAATGGGGCAATCGGGGCGGTTGTCGCCCTGGCAGCAATGGACGAGATGCTTGAGCGTCCCGACCATGGATTCGAGTTCGGCGATCTTGGTTTCGAGCGCCGATATGTGCTCGGAGGCGATGTCGCGCACTTCGCCGCTGGCGCGGGTCTTGTCCTGCCAGAGGGCGAGGAGGGCGCTGGTTTCCTCGATGGAAAAGCCCAGGGTCCGCGAGCGGCGGATGAAGCGCAGCACATGCACTTCATCACTGCCATAGACGCGGTAATTGCTGTCGGTGCGCGTCGGCGGGCGGATGAGGCCGATCTGCTCATAGTAGCGGATCATCTTTGCGGAGACGCCGGAAGCGTCGGCGGCCTGGCCGATATTCATGCGCTTTCTCCCTTGATGGCGCGCAGGCGCTGGGCATTGCCGACGACGAAGACCGACGAGAGGGCCATGGCCCCGGCGCCGAGCATGGGCGAGAGCAATATGCCGAAGGCGGGATAGAGCACGCCCGCGGCAACCGGGATAAGCAGGGCATTGTACCCAAAAGCCCAGAAGAGATTCTCCCAGATGTTCTTCATCGTGGCGCGGCTGACGGTCAGGGCATTGAGCACGCCCTGCAGATTGCCGCCGAGGAGGACGACATCGGCGCTTTCGATGGCGGCATCGGTGCCCGTGCCGACGGCGATGCCGATATCGGCTTCGGCAAGGGCCGGGGCGTCGTTGATGCCGTCGCCCACATAGGCGACGACGCGGCCGCCCTGCCGCAGGGCTTTTATGGCGGCGACCTTGTCCGCCGGGAGGACTTCAGCCTGCACCTCGTCGATGCCGAGCTGGGCAGCGATGGCGGCGGCGGTGCGCTTGTTGTCGCCTGAGATCATCGCCGTCTTGAGGCCCATGGCGTGGAGACGGGCGATGACGGCCTTGCTGGTCGGCTTGACGACGTCGGCGACGACGATCGCGGCGGCGATCTTTCCATCCACTGCGGCAAAGACCGGGGTCTTGCCTTCGTCGGCGAGGCGCTGAAGCGTCTCTTCGAAGTCGGAGAGATCGAGACCTGCCATCATGCGTGCCGACCCCACCTGAACCTTGCGAGTGCCGATGGTGGCGATGACGCCGTGGCCGGGGGCGGAGTCGAAGTGTTCGACCGTTGGCAGGGTCAGGCCGGCCTTTTCGGCTGCGGCGACGATGGCGAGGGCGATCGGGTGCTCCGAGCGGCTTTCGGCTGATGCGACGAGTGACAAGACTTCGTCGTGTTCGAAATCGTCGTCGAGGATCAGGTCTGTAAGAACGGGTTTGCCTTCGGTGAGCGTGCCGGTCTTGTCGAAGGCCACGACGTCGGCATCGCGCAGGCGCTGCAGGGCTTCACTCTTACGGAAGAGCACGCCGAGTTCGGCGGCGCGGCCAGTGCCGACCATGATCGACGTTGGCGTGGCGAGGCCCATGGCACAGGGGCAGGCGATGATGAGCACGGCGACGGCGTTGACGAAGCCGAAGGTCATGGCGGGATCGGGGCCCCAGACGAGCCAGACCACGAAGGTGAGTGCGGCGAGGGCCATGACGGCGGGGACGAACCAGGCGGTGATGAGGTCGACGGTGCGCTGGATCGGCAGCTTGCCACCCTGGGCCTCTTCGACCATGCGGATGATCTGGGCCAGCATGGTATCGCCGCCGACCTTGGTGGCGCGGAAACGGAAGCTGCCCGACGTATTGAGCGTGCCGCCGATGACGGTGTCACCGGCCTTCTTGGAAACGGGCAGGGGCTCGCCGGAGATCATGGATTCGTTGACGTGGCTCGTGCCATCAACGAGTTCACCATCGACGGCGATCTTTTCGCCGGGGCGGACGACGACGATGTCGCCCACCTTCACCTGCTCGATCGGCATTTCATGGACCATGCCATCGTGCTCGACTCGGGCGGTTTTCGCCTGTTCGCGCACGAGGCGCTGGATGGCTTCGCCGGTGCGGCCCTTGGCCAAAGCTTCAAGCCAGCGGCCGACGAGGATCAAAAGCACGATGACGGCGGCGGCTTCGAAATAGACGTAGCGCGTTTCGGCCGGCACGAGCTGCGGGGCGAAGGTGACGACCGTGGAAAAGAGCCAGGCGGCACCGGCGCCGAGGGCAACGAGCGAGTTCATTTCCGGCGCGCCGCGGAAGAGGGCGGGGATGCCGACCTTGAAGAAGCGCAGGCCGGGCACGAAGAGCACGAAACTCGCGAGGACAAAGTAGGTTGTGTAGAGGACGTCCATCGAGACGACGGACATCAGCCACATGTGGAAGGGCATGTAGAGGTGGCCGAGCATTTCCACCGCAAAGAGCGGAATGGTCGGGATGGCGGCGATAATGACGTCGCGGCGCAGGATCGCCGCGTCTTCGTCATGGTGGTGATGGGCGTGGTCGTGGCCGGCATGCATGGGCTGGCGGACACTGCCCTTGTAGCCGACCTTTTCGACGGCCTTGATGAGCGCTTCGGTGTCGCCGCCGGTCACGGTGGCGCGCTCGGTCGCAAGGTTCACTGACGCCGCCTCGACGCCGGGGACCTTTAGGAGCGCCTTTTCCACCCGCGACACGCAGGAGGCGCAGGTCATGCCTTCGATATCGAGGGCCACGGGGGTGGGCGAATGGGTGTGGTGGACGTGTTCTGTCATGGGTTCTACTCCGTCCTCATGTAGATAGACCTTCCCATCATGGTAAGGTCAAGGGCGAAATCTACTTTTGTTTTTTCGCGATGCGACCTGTTGGCACAGCGACAAATCTGCTGATTATATTCCGAGCGCCGCCGGCCTATTTCATGCGCTGTCAGGAGCTTGATCCATGCAGACGGTTCGCAAAGACATCCACAACTCGGAATTGCCCATTCTGTGCCAAAGCTGCGAGGCGCGGCATCAGGGAATTTGTGGGGCAATGACCTCCGAGCAATTGCTCGCCATCTCCAAGCATACGCGGCGCGTGCGGCGGGAGCCGGGGCAGGAGATTCTGGCCGATGCCATGCCGATCGCCTCCTATGCCAATGTGCTCAAGGGCGTGGTCAAGCTCACCAAGGTGCTGGAGGATGGACGTCAGCAGGTGGTGGGGCTGCAATTTGCGCCGGATTTGCTGGGACGACCTTTTGCCAGCGAAAGCCGGGTGACGGCCGAGACGGCTTCGGATGTCGAACTCTGCATGATCCCCAAGACCGCACTTGAGGCGCTGATGTCGGCGGGTGGGCCGGTGGAACACCGCATCATGATGCAGGCGCTGCGCGAACTCGACGAGGCGCGCGACTGGATGGTCACGCTGGGACGCAAGACCGCGGCCGAAAAGGTCGCGAGTTTCTTGTATTTGCTCGCGACGCATATCGACCCGACGGAAGAAACGGCGCTGGCGACGTTCGATCTGCCGCTTAGCCGGGCGGATATTGCCGACTTTCTGGGGCTCACCATTGAGACGGTGAGCCGGCAGTTGACGAAGCTCAAGGCCGAGAAGGTGATCGAGATCGCCAATTATCGGCATGTGAGCATCAATGACCTGACGCAATTGCGGCTGCGCTGCGGGTGATTTTTCAACCCTGAAGAAGTAGCCCTTATCCTGAGGTGCACAGCCTCGAAGGACGAAGGCTTGCCCGGATACATCGTGCCACGTCCTCGTGGTTCGAGGCTGCACTACGCGCAGCACCTCACCATGAGGACTACTGGGTCAGCCTGCCATTCCGCATTTCCAGAACACGATCCACCGTGCCGTCGGGGATGGCGGCATGGGTGATCATGACGACCGTGCGCCCTTTGGTGGCTTCGGCGAGGGTTTCGAAAAAGCTCAGTTCATTGGCGCGGTCGAGCGCATTGGTTGGCTCGTCGAGGAGGATGATCGGCGCGTCCGAGAGCAGCGTGCGGGCGAGGCAGAGGCGGCGCATCTGGCCGGCCGAGAGGGTGCGGCCGGATTCGCCGAGGACCGTGTCGAGACCTTCGGGGAGGGTGGCGACGAATTTTTCGAGTTTCGCTGCTCCGAGCGCGGCCCAGATCGCTTCGTCATCGGCGAGGGGGCGGGCGATGCGCAGGTTGTTGCGGATCGTGTCGATGAAGACGGGGCTGTCCTGGCTGAGGAGGGCCATATTGGTGTGGACCTGGGCAGCGACGATGTCGTTAAGGGCGGTGGTGCCGATGCGGATGTCGCCGCATTGCGGCTCGTTGAGGCGCAAGAGCAGGCTCAGGAGCGTGGACTTGCCGCCGCCGCTGGGGCCGGTGATGGCGATGCGCTCGCCGGGGGCGATGCTGAGGGTGACGCCATTCAGGACCGGCGCGCCGCTATCGTAGGAAAAATGCACGTCGGAGAACGCGATCTTCTGGCCCTCGGGGAAGGGCAGGGGCCGGGCGGGGTCGATGATTGCCGGGGGTAGGTTGGCGAGGGCGGTCAGGCGTTCGGCGGCGGCGAGGGCTGCCGTCGATTTGCCGACGCTGCGGACGATGACAGCGGTGGCTTCAAAGCTGCCGAGGACAGCGAGGACGAGACCGACGAAGACGGCGGGATCTAGGGCGCCGGCTTGATGGGCGATGAGGCCGGTCCAGAGCGTACCGATGAGCGCGATTGCCGCGAGCACCTGCACGGCCATGGCGGCGGCGCCAGTGAGGGCGGCGAGGGTCAGGCGGCGCTCGGAGAGGTGGCGGGCGAAGGCGGAGAAACGGTCTTTGGCAGTGCCCAACACGCCCAAAATGGTGAGATCGGCGTGGCCGCTGATGGCGTCATAAACGGCGATGCGCGTGTCGGCGGCGGCACTGACGACGTCGCGGCCGACCTTGCGCGCGGAGATGACGAGGGCAGCGGGGACGAGGAAGACGGCACCTGCCAGGGCGAGCGCGTAGATGAGCGCGGCCGAAGGGAGGAAGACGATCAGCACGCCGGTGACGGCCATGCCCATGAGCAGGGCGCCGAGCATGGGGCCGATGGCGACGAGGAAGGCGACGTCGAGCGCGTCGACATCGGCGGTCAGGCGGCTGACGAGGTCGCCGTGGCGAATGGAACGATCGGAAAGCGGCAGGCGCGGGAAGAGGGCGGAAAAGAGCCAGCCGCGCAGGTCCGAGAGGAGACGCAGGGTGGCGTTGTGGCCGACGAAACGCTCGCCATAGCGGGCGAGGATGCGGATGAAGGAAAAGGCGCGGACGAGGGCCGAGGGGACGAAGAGATTGAAGCCGAGGCCGAGCGTGGTCAGGGCGGTGGCGGTGATGAACCAGCCGGATGTGCCGAGGAGGGCGATGCCGGCGGCGAGAGTGATGGCGGAGAGCAGCAGCGCCAGGGTCAGCGCGCCGAGGCGGCGGCGGAAGAGCGGGGCGAGCATGGCAAAGACAGTCATGCGACACCTTTCTTATGCACGGGAAGGGCAACCTGAAGCAGGGATTCTCCGGCAAAACGCCATGCTTTGTCGAGGCGCGCGGCGACGGCATGCGAATGGGTGGCGATAATGAGCGTGCGGCCCTTGGCGTAGTCGAGAATGGCCGAGATGATTTCGGCTTCGAGCTCGGCGTCGAGATGGGCCGTTGGCTCGTCGAGGAGGATTAGGCCGGCATCGCGCAGGAACAGGCGGGCGAGGGCGACGCGCTGCGCCTGACCGCCGGAAAGGCCGATGCCGTCTTCGCCAATGATGGTGTCGAGGCCCTGCTTCATCGCGGCGGCAAATTGGGCGACGCCGGCGTGTTCGGCGGCCAGTTCGATTTCGGCGCGGCTCGCGTCATGGCGGGCCAACGCAATGTTCTCGGCGATGCTGGCGTGAAGGAGGCGCGGCTTTTGCGTGAGGAGGAAGGTGCGGGCGCGCAGGTCTTCCTCGGGCCAAGCGTCGAGTGCGCGGCCATCGAGCAGGATGTCGCCTTCGGCGGCGCGAAGGCCGATCAGGGCCTCGAGGAGGGTCGACTTGCCCTGGCCGCTGGGGCCGAGAATGGCGACGTGCTGACCCGCGGGGATTCTTAGCGCGGTATCGGCGAGGACGACGCGCTGGCGATCGGGGGTGCGCAGCGTGACGCCGGTCAGGTCAAGCGCGATGGCTTTGCCGCTACGGGGCGAGATGTCGCTGAGAGATGTCGGCTCGGACGGCAGTTCGCCGAGCTGGCGTTCGATCTCGACGAGGGCGGCCTTGGCGGAGGCGCGGTCGTGGTAGTGGGCGGCGAGGAGCCGGAGGGGATTGTAGACCTCGGGCGCCATGAGGAGGAGGAACAGGGCCAGTTCCAGCGTCAGGGGTGAGGAGCGCAGGTGCAGGTAGTCGATGAAGGTGAGGCCGAGATAGAGCGCGACGCCGGCGACGCCGAGGGCGGCGAAGAATTCGAGCACGGCGGAGGAGAGGAAGGCGATGGCGAGAACGCCCAGCGTGCGGCGGCGCAGGGATTCGCTGGCCGAGACGATGCCATGCACTTCGGCGGCTTCGCGGCCGAAGAGTTTTAGCGTGAGAAGACCGCGCAAGCGGTCGGCGAAGCGGCCAGAGAGGCGCGTGAGGGCTTGGGCCTGTCGATCGGTGGCGGCCTGGGCGCCCCAGCCGACGAGGGCCATGAAAAGCGGAATGAGCGGGGCCGAGACAAGGAACAGGAGACCGGCGACCCAATCGAGCGGCAGGATGATGGCGCCAAAGACGATGGGCAGGAGAGCGGCCTGAGCGGAGGCGGGCAGATAGCGCGCGAAAAAGCCATCGAGCGCTTCGACCTGGTCGACGATGGCAGTGACGGCAGCGCCGGAGGCAGGTTGATCTTGCCGGCGGGGCGAGCGGGCGAGGAGTGAGGAAAACAGGGAATCGCGGAGGTCGCGTTTGATGTTTTCGGCGGCCAGCGTGCCGAGCCAATCGCCCAGTGCCGAAAGACCGGCGCGGAAGACAAGCAATGCGAAAATGAGTCCGACTGTGGGCAGGAGCGCATCGACCGTCTCGCCGCCTTCGATGGCGCGGCCGATGACGCTGGCAAGGCTCCACGCCTGCCAGACGAGGAGGCCACCCGAAACCAGCGGCAGTCCGATTGCCAGCCACAGGGCCGAGCGGCCATGGCGTTGCAATCGCGATAGGGCCTTGCCGGCAGCTTTTTCTTGCGGGGTCACTTGGTTTTTGCTTGGCTTGGGTGCGAGGCTCGGCGGCCTCGGTCTTTACTGGTTCGTTAGGATGATGTCGTGCAACGCACCTTGATCTAGGTCAAGGCGCGTATTGCCGCGTTGCGCGATAGGAGAGGTAGAGGCAGTCCGTTCGTGGCTGCCCATAGCAGCAGCAAGGCAGGACCTGCCATGATCGACATGACTGTCGTTGAACTCTCGCGATGGCAATTCGCCGCCACCGCAATGTATCACTTCATATTTGTGCCACTGACGCTCGGCCTCTCCATGCTGATGGCCATCATGGAGAGCGTCTATGTGATGACGGGCCGCGAAATCTGGCGCAAGGCCACGATTTTCTGGGGCACGCTGTTCGGCGTTAATTTCGCCATGGGTGTCGCTACCGGCATTGTCATGGAATTCCAGTTCGGCATGAACTGGAGCTATTACAGCCACTATGTGGGTGACGTTTTCGGCGCGCCGCTGGCCATCGAAGGGCTGATGGCTTTCTTCCTCGAAGCCACGTTTGTCGGTCTCTTCTTCTTCGGCTGGGACCGCATGAGCAAGGTGGGCCATCTGGTTGTCACCTGGCTCGTGGCGCTGGGTACCAATTTCTCGGCGCTTTGGATCCTCATCGCCAATGGCTGGATGCAGAACCCCGTCGGCTCCAAGTTCAACCCCGACACCATGCGCATGGAAGTCACCGACTTCATGGCGGTGCTGTTCAACTCGGTCGCTCAGGCCAAGTTCGTGCACACGGTCAGCGCCGGCTATGTCTGCGGTGCCGTGTTTATCTTTGCCATATCGGCCTTCTATCTGGCCCGCGGCAAGCATGTGGAAATCGCCAAGCGCTCGATGGTGGTGGCGGCAAGCTTTGGTCTTGCCGGTGCGCTGTCGGTGGTCGTGCTGGGTGACGAGAGCGGTTATGTCGCGACCGAGCACCAGAAGATGAAGATCGCGGCGCTTGAAGCGAGCTATCACACGGAAGAGGCTCCGGCCCCCTGGACGGTCATTGCCCTGCCCGGCGAGGATGGCGGCGAGCCGAGTTTCTCGATCCAGATACCCTGGGTCGGCGGCCTCATCACCACGCGTTCGCTGGACGAAGAACTGCTGGGCCTCGAGGAACTGACCGAGCATGCGCAGGTGCGAATCCGTTCGGGTATGATCGCCTATGACGCGCTGCAGGCCATTCGTGCCGACGGCACGGACCAGACGGCGCGGGCAACCTTTGACGAGCATTGGGCAGACCTCGGCTATGGCCTGCTGCTCAAAAAGTATCGCGAGGATGTCGGCAACGCCACGGACGCGGAAATCGCCATGGCGGCGGAGGATACCGTGCCCGATGTATGGCCGCTGTTCTGGACCTTCCGTATCATGATGGGGTTGGGCTTCTTCTTCATCGCCTTCTTCGCCTTCTGGTTCTGGAAGGCTTCTACGGGGAAACTCGACAGCAACAAGAACCTGCTCTGGCTGAGCTTCTTCCTGTTGCCCACGCCTTGGCTCGCCATCGAGGCTGGCTGGTTCATTGCCGAATTCGGCCGCCAGCCCTGGGTAGTGGAAGGGGTGTTGCCGACCTTCTATGCGGCGTCGGGTCTCAATTTCTGGGACCTCGTGATCTCGCTCACCTTCTTCACGCTGCTCTACACGGTGCTCTTCGTCATCATGATCATGCTGATGGTGAAGATCGTAAAGACCGGACCGAAGGATTTTGCTTTCGTCGATAGCCCGGACGCCGATGACTTCGTCGTTGCCGCCCTGCCTGCCACTCCCGCTACCAAGGAGCTCGGATCGTGAGCACCATTCCACTCGACTATGAAACCCTGCGGCTCATCTGGTGGCTGCTGCTTGGTGTGCTGCTGATCGGCTTTGCCATCATGGGTGGGCGCGATCTCGGCGTCGGCGCATTGCTGCCCTTTGCGGCGCGCACCGATGACGAGCGGCGTGTGCTGCTCAACGTCGTTGGCCCCACTTGGGAAGGCAATCAGGTCTGGCTGGTGCTGGGCGGCGGCGCCATCTTTGCCGCCTTCCCGCCGCTCTATGCCGTGAGCTTTTCCGGCTTTTACCTCGCCATGATTGTCATCCTGCTGGCCCTGATCCTGCGGCCAGTCGGGTTCAAGTTCCGTGGCAAGATTGCCGATGCCCGTTGGCGGGCGGCTTGGGATTGGGCGCTGTTCATCGGCGGGGCCGTGCCCTCGCTGATCTTCGGTGTCGCCGTGGGCAATGTCATCCTGGGCGCGCCGTTCCATTTCGATGACACGATGCGCGCCTTCTATACCGGCAACTTCTTCCTGTTGTTGATGCCCTTCGCGCTGCTCTGTGGGCTCGTGAGCCTTGGGATGCTGGTCACCCAAGGTGCTTCGGTGATTGTGGGTCGGACGGAGGGGCTGCTGGCCGAGCGGGCAAGAACTATCGGCATCTGGGCCGGGCTTGGCACCATCGTGCTCTTTGCCCTCGGTGGCGTTTGGGTGGCCTTCGGTATCGATGGTCACGTCATCACCAGCACGGTCGATCCCAATGCACCGATCAATCCGCTCGCCAAGACGGTTGAACTGGTGCGCGGCGGGTGGCTGAGCAACTACGGCGCCTATCCCTGGATGATCGCGGCGCCGGTGATCGGCCTTGCCGGCATGGCGCTGGCGGTGCTGGGCCTCAATGGCCGCTGGAAGCTGGTGCCGCTGCTGGCGACCAGCGCCGGCATCTTTGGGATCATCTCGACGGCCGGCCTGTCGCTGTTCCCGTTCCTGCTGCCGTCTTCCACTGTGCCGCAAGCCGGGCTGACGCTGTGGGACGCATCGTCGAGCCACATGACGCTCTTCATCATGCTGTTGGTGACGGCATTCTTCCTGCCGATCATCATTCTCTATACCGGCTATGTCTTCCGGGTGATGCGCGGTCCGGTGACCACAACCAGCCTCAACAAGAACCCCAACGCCTACTAGGAGAGAGACGATGTGGTATTTTTCCTGGATTCTCGGCCTCGGCCTTGCCTGCACCTTCGGCATTCTCAATGCCATGTGGTTCGAAATGCGCGAGGACAGACGCATAGCGCGCGAAGAAGGGCGGGAGCCGATCTCCCGCTAACGCATGGGTCCTGACCATCTGGTCAAAAATCCAAAAACCGGACCTTGCGGGAGCAAAGTCCGGTTTTCTTTTTGTATTTCAATGTTTTGACGGCTCCGCGCAAGAGGAGTCGGGAAAATCGACACGGAATCCACCTAAACCGAATATGAACCATATGCCTCATTTCTGTGCGCTGAGTGCATAACGGATGTGCAGAAGGTCTATCTACTAATCACGACCCCTCCGGTCTACATAGAGGTCATCAAACGAAGGGGAACCAAAATGAACATTGCCAAGAAGATCGCCGATTTCGCCCGTTACCAGCGCACCCTGCGCGAGCTCAACTCGCTCGACAGCCGCCAGCTCAACGACCTGGGCATCACCCGCTCCGACATCAAGTCGATCGCACGCGGTACCTACACTGCCTAAGCTTTAGGCAAAATCGGTATGTAAGATGAAGGCGTCCAATCGGGCGCCTTTTGTCTTTTTGGGATTCCGGTTTTGGACTAGCGCGTCAGGTCTGCGACGACGCAGTGGAGGGTCTTGGCGAGATCGTCGGGCTTGATGCGGATCTGCAATCCGCGCTGGCCGCCATTGAGAAAGATCTCGTCGTAGAGCTGGGCCATTTCGTCGAGCGCGGTTGGGACCGGCTTGCGCTGACCGAGGGGGCTGATACCCCCCACTTTGTAGCCCGTCAGGCGCTCGGCGTCCGCCGGCTTCATCATGTGGGCGGATTTCCCGCCCAGCGCAGCGGCCAACTTCTTCATATTGATCTCCTCGTCGGAGGGGACGATGGCGCAGATGGGCTTGCCATCGAGTTCGGCCATCAGCGTCTTGAACACTTCGCCCGGCGACACGCCCATGGCTTCGGCCGCCTGCAGCCCGACGCGCTCGGCGTTGGGGTCATAGTCGTAATTGGCGAGGGTGAAGCTGATGCCGGCCTTGATAAGGGCCTGCGTGGCGGGCGTGGTCTTGGACATATGCCTGTTTTAGCCCGTCGGCGGCAAAGCTCAAGCCTTAGCGCTCGAGATCGGGGCGCAGCGCCCAGCGCGGATCGTCGGCGGGATTGTCGTCGAGACCGACATCCCGAAGGATGTGCTGGGACAAATGCAGCGCCCTTATGGCGCGGCGGCGCCTGGGTGCCGTGGCATCGTGCTGGTGCAGGAGGGCAGCGGGGAGGGGCAGGAGAAAGCCAAGAAAGCTGGGCAAGGCGAGCATTTGATGCATTCGCTGGCCTTATGGCCGGCGTCCTCTTTGGATTGACATGAGCTGAAAAATGCACCTGATTGCTGCCGCTATCCAACTAAAGCTCGATAGCGATGCATAAGGGGTGTTTATCCATGTCATTGCCACCGCTCAGCGCCATCCGGGTTTTTGAAGCCGTGACGCGGCATCTCAGTTTTACCCGCGCGGGCGAGGAACTGGGCATGACGCAGGCGGCGGTGAGCTATCAGATCAAGCTGCTGGAGGAGCGCGTGGGGGCGCCGCTGTTCCTGAGAAAACCGCGGCAGATTGCGCTCAGCGAAGTGGGGAGCAACCTAGCGCCGCAGGTGCAGCAGGCCTTTGAAATCATGCGCGAGGCTTTTGCCGATACGCGGGGGGAGGTGGACGGGCTGCTCTCGATCACCACCGTGCCGACTTTTGCGAGCCAATGGATGGCGCAGAATCTGGGGCTGTTCCAAATCGATCATCCCGAGATCGCGGTGCGGCTCGACAGCACCAGTGACATGGTCGACCTGCTCAATGACGAATTCGATATCGGCATCCGCACTTTGGCGGCGCCGCCGGAGAAGGGGTTGGTTTCGCACCTCTTGGTGAAGGCCGATTTCACTCCGCTCCTCAGTCCGGCTTTGGCCGAGAGCATTGGCGGCGTGAAGGAGCCGGCGGACTTGCTGAAACTGCCCATGCTCGATCCGCAGGACGAATGGTGGGCGCTGTGGTTCGAGGTTGCGGGGGTTCCGGGCTTTTCGGCCGAGGGCCGGCCGATGAGCATGCTGAATTGGCAGAGCCTGCTCGGTACGGCTGCTATGGCCGGGCGGGGCGTGACTATGCTGACCCCGGCGTTGTTTCGCGACGAGATCGCTTCGGGGCGGTTGATCCAGCCATTCAAATTGCTGGCGCCGGCGGGGCGCGCCTATTACCTCGTCTATCCCGAAAGCCGGCGCAATGCGCCTAAGATCAAGATGTTCAGGGACTGGATGCTGGAGGCGACGGCCTTCATGCGCGCGGAATCCTGACAGGTTTTGGCGCGGGCCGACGCGAGTGTTCCCCCGAAAGTCAGGGGAATAGAATGACTGCAGACGAACTCAATGCCGTGATTGTGCGGGCCAAGGCCGCGACCTATGTCGGAGGCGGCGTGAAGGCGTCAGCCTCGCGGCCGGGATCGCATGATCTCGGCTGGTCCGAGGGCGAGTGGCGCTATCTCGACAGCTATTTTGGCGGCACGGATTTTCTGGGCCAGGAAGTGCTGCTGCGCGGCGCGGAGCCGGTTTGGGCGATGAACTATTATGGCTATGTGTTGCGGCCGGACCTGATCGACGGGGCTAAGGCTGGGGAGACGATCAAGGCGGCGCTGAGTGCCATGTATGGCGAGGGGCGGTTCCTCGGCGGTTTCGATTGGGCGGGGCCACACGGGCATTATCGTGATCGCAGCGAGGGTGATGTCGGGCAGTTTCGGGGGCGCGAGGTGATTTTGGTGGGTGGGGTGGAGGCTTATGCGCTGGATTATTTTGGAGGGCTGGTGAAGCCTTAGGGGATCCGCAGCTCGTCATCCTCAGCTTGTCCCGAGGACACTTCACTTGGCGGCGGCCCCACAAAGTGCAGAGCCCTCGGGTCAAGCAACCGTGGATCAGTTTGCAAAAGCTAAGTCGGTTCTGGCGATGGCGTTGAGGATTGTGATGAGTTTTCGGACGGTTGCGATCATAGCAAGTTTGAATGGTTTGCCGCGGGCCCTGAGCCTTTGGTAAAAACCTGCGAGCACCGGGTCGCGCACTTTGATGGCGCTGAGCAC
>NZ_JQGC01000009.1 GCF_000743575.1 Devosia riboflavina
GTGCTCAGCGCCATCAAAGTGCGCGACCCGGTGCTCGCAGGTTTCTACCAAAGGCTCAGGGCCCGCGGCAAACCATTCAAACTCGCCATGATCGCAACCGTCCGGAAACTCATCACAATCCTCAACGCCATCGCCAGAACCGACATAGCTTTTGCAGACTGATCCACGGTTGCTTGTCCCGGCAATCCATCTCGCCTCCGCATGGACTACCGGGACAAGCCCGGTAGTGACGATCATCGATAGAGTTTTGGCCTACTCGTAGACGCGCCAGGCATCAAAACTGCCGCCGGCGATCATGGCCCAGTAGAGTTTTCCCGAACTGGTCCGCGCCACCGCCAGGCCGAATTCGGTGAATTTTGATGAGAGCAGCGTGTTGCGATGACCCTGGCTTTCGAGCCAGCCGCCGATGACGTCGGGCAAGGTCTTGTAACCCTTGGCGACGTTTTCGCCGACGGCGCCGAGATAGCCGGCTTCGGTGACGCGCTGGCGCAGGGTTACGCCGAGATCGTGGCTGAGCTTGTCCTGGCGGGCCATGAGGCGGGCCTGGGAGAGGGCTGCGGTTTCAAGACGCGGATTGTAGGTCCAGGGCGGAGCGCCATTGGCTTTTCGCGTGGCGTTGATGGCCGAAAGAATTTCGTCGCGCGTCAGGCTTTCCGGCCGGTTGGAGGTTGCGGCCGGCAGCGGCGGGATAGTGGCCGAGCAGGCAGAGAGCAGGCTGGCAGCGCCAAGGGCGAGAACGGCGCGGCGAGAAAAATGAGGCATCGAGAAATTTCCGGGGCGATCAGGCAAGGTCGTAGGCGCTGAGGAGATTAGGGAGGCAGGCCAATTGGCCGATGATGGGTTTGCCCTCTTCGATATCCCAGCAGGCGGAGAGCGCGGCGTGGGCGGCGGCCCAGCCGAGGATGCGCTTGCGATTGTAGCCGAGGCGCTGGGAGAGGATATCGGCGCGGGCGGCGATGCGCTTGGGGTCGGAAGCGATCTTGTCGCCGCGCTCGGGATTGATGAAGATATTGGCGGTTTCGTAGGCGGGGTCGCCGAGGAGCCCTTTGGGGTCGATGGCGAGCCAACCGCGATCGGAACTCATGATATTGTCGTGGTGGAGATCGCCGTGGAGCGGCACGATGGCGCTGGGCTTGTCGAAGAGTTTCAGCGCGATGCCGGCTGAGCGGGCATAGAGGTCGCGGGCCGTGTGGGGCCAGGCGCGGACGTCGGTATCGAAAAGGGTCTGGAAGCGGTCGCGGAGCGGCTCCAGGCCTTCGGGCGCGTCGGGGCGTGGCTTGTGGAGGCTCGCGACGACCGTGGCGATGGCGATGGTGCCTTCGTCGTCCTTCCCGGCGCGGACGGGTTCGCCCAGCGTGCCACCATCGAGCCATTCCATGAAAATTGTATCGCCATGGGTATCAAAGACCGTGGCGGCGCCGTCGCCTTCGTACCATTGCAGGAGGCGGACGCCCCTGCCCTCTTCCTTGGAAGCTTCAGGCTTGATGATTTTCAGCGCCGCGAAATTGCGGCCGTTCTGCTCGACGCGAAAAAGCCAGCTCCGCGGCGTTTCGGCCACGGGTGTGGATTTCGTCAGAGACCAACGGATCATGGCGCGGCTGAGCGCGGTTTCTGCATGGGACTGATTCATCATGGCGCCATTAGAGCAGAAGGCGGCGTGCGATTCGACGGCTTTTGCTGGTGGCGCGAGAAGGTGATGAAAGTGTGGTGGGGCGGGCCACATTATCGTGGCTTCCGCACCCCCTCCCATCCTCCCCGGTCAAGGGGGAGGTGTCATATCCAGTTCTGGACTGGCGCTCGTTCAAACCACCGGCCCGGCACCCTCCCCCTTGCGGGGAGGGTTGGGGAGGGGGGAGTGGGCCGCGATTTACTTGATCTTGTATGCATCCTTGGCCGCCTGATAGCTCAGGTGCTTGGCGATTTCTTCGGCCGAGGACTTGGTCAGCCGGTTCTCGCCGACCCAGCGACCCAGGAAGCCGCAGACTTCGCGGCGCCAGACGTCGTGGCGGGCGGGGATCGAAAGCAAGGCGCGGGTGTCGTCGTTGAAGCCGGCGAGGTTATAAAAACCGGCGGTTTCGACGACCTGGTCGAGATAGCGGCGGATGCCCTGCGGGCTGTCGTGGAACCACCAGGGCGGGCCGATCATCAGGCTGGGCCAATAGCCCGCCATGGGGGCGAGTTCGCGGGCATAGGTGGTTTCGTCGAGGACGAACATGATGAGCCGCAGGTTGGGCTCGTTGCCGCAGCGCGAGAGTAGCGCGCGGAGGCCGCCGACATAGTCGGTGGGGCCGGGAATATCGGCGCCGAGATCGGGGCCGCGTTCGGAAAAGAGCAGCGGATCGGTATTGCGGCGCGAACCGGCATGGATCTGCATGACCATGCCGTCTTCGACCGAGAGCAGCGCCATTTCGGTCATCATCTGGGCGCGGAAGAGCTCCGCATCATTGGCGTCATGCTTGCCAGCGAGAATTTTGTCGAGCAGCGCTTGCTTCTCGACCAGCGGCAGGTCGGCCGTGTTGGCCGTGGGCACGCCGTGGTCGGTGGCGACGGCGCCAAAACGACGGAAATATTCGCGGCGCTTGCGGTGGGCGTTTATGAGGCCATCCCATTTGGAAATGTCTTCGCCGGTCAGCTCGCCGAATTTCTTGAGATTTTCGACGATGGCGGGGCGGCTGGGGTCGGTGACGTCATCGGGGCGATAGGTGGTGCGAACCTGGCCGATGAGGCCCTGCCCTTCCATCGACTGGTGGTGGGTCAGGGGATCGAGCGCGAATTCGGTGGTGGCGATCACCTCGACGTTGAAGCGTTCGAGGATGGCGCGCGGCAGGAGTTCGGGCGCGCCGAGTTTGGCGTCGATGGCGTCAAAGATGCTGTCAGCGGTTTTGCCCGAAAGCTCTTCGGTGATGCCGAAGACGGCGTGGAGCGAGTGATCGACCCAGGTTTTCGAGGGCGTGCCGGCGAAGAGGTAATAATTGTCGGCAAAGAGGCGCCAGGCCTTGCGGCCGTCGGTTTCGACGGGCTTGCCGTCTTTGCGGGGAATGCCCAGCGCGTCGTAGCTGATGCCACGACTCCTCAGCATGCGCAGCACATAGTGATCGGGCGTCAGGAACAGGGCCGTGGGGCTGGCAAAGCGACCATTTTGGGCGAACCACGACGGGTCGGTATGGCCATGCGGGCTGACGATGGGGAGCTCCTTTACCGCCGGGTAGAGATCCCTAGCGATGGACTGCGCGGGCTCGGAAGCGGGGAAGAGGCGATCGGGGTGAAGGTGTGCTGGCTGGGTCATGGCAGAGTTGTGCCATGTTCGGGAGAGGCTTTCAACGTCTTCCATACAAGACGAATATTGTGAAGATTTAAGACAAATTAACTGCTCTCGCAAACTGCAATTCGTCATGAAGCCAAGCGAGGCTATCGTGCTGATGCGGGTGAGAAACAGCTCTCTTCAAGGCGGCTGCCCAATGTCGACTCCTGGCCCGAAGGGCCGGTGCCACATGAGGGATGAGCATGGCCAATCTCGATTTCGAAGCACAGGGACTGAAGCAGGTGCAGCTCGAGGCACGGCGCGGGGCGCATGTGCAGCGGGCGCAGCAGATGCTGATCGCGGCAGGGCTCGCGGCGCTGTGCGTCATTGGTGTGGCCGGGGCGTTTCTGGCGCAGGTGATGTAAGCCGGTTTCGCGCGGCGCAGGCCTTCGATAATATCCCGCGCGGGGAGACGAACCGCGCATGCGAATTTTGCTTGTCGAAGACAATGAGGACCTGGGCGAGGCTATCGAAAGACGGCTGCGCACGGCTGGTCACTCGGTCGACTGGGTGCGCGACGGCGCCGATGTGGTGCCCGCGGCCAAGGGCGAGGATTTTGACGCGGTGGCGCTCGACCTGATGCTGCCCAATCGCGATGGGATCGGGCTGATTGCCGAATTGCGGCGGGAGAAGTTCTCGGCGCCGATCCTTGTCATTACTGCCCGTTCGGAAATCGACGACAAGGTGAGCCTGCTCGATCTGGGGGCGGATGATTATCTCGTAAAGCCGTTTGATCTGCGCGAGCTTGAGGCGCGGTTGCGGGCACTCATTCGACGGACGGGCGGCAAGACCAGCAGCGTTCTGGCGCTGGGGGATCTGGAGCTGGATCTGGCTGGGCTCAATGCCAGCGTTGGTGGCAAAGCGCTGGAGCTGGGGCGGCGGGAGTTTCGGCTGCTTGAGATTTTGCTGACGCACGCGGGCAAGGTGGTGGCCAAGGAGCGGCTGATGAACCAGCTCTTCAATTTCGATGAGACGGTGTCGATCAATGCGCTGGAGCTGCATATTTCAAGGTTGAGGAAGAAGCTGGAGCCGGCGCGGGTCGAGATCGGGACGGTGCGGGGGGTTGGGTACGTGGCGCGGGCGGTGGATGGGTAGTTTTTTCGCCTTGTCCGCCCTGCCCCACGCCAATCCACCGTGTCATTCCCGCGAAAGCGGGAACCCCTGTTCTGAAACGGAGGTCCCCGCTTTCGCGGGGATGACACCGAGAGAACGAAAGCAATTGTGGGCGCCAAACATGCAGGGGCATCGGCGTGCCCACTAAAAAGTCCTTCTCCATCCGCCGGCGCATTCTGGCTCTGGCTACGGTGCTGCTGCTGGCGGCAGCGGTCGCGCTGATTGTGTTCATTCGCGACTATGCGGAGCGGGCGGCGGATCGGGCTTTTGACCGGTTGCTGGCAGCGTCGGCGTTGACGATTGCCGGGGCGGTGCAGGTTGAGGATGAGACCGTCATCGTCGAATTGCCCTTTGCCGCCTTTGCCATGTTTTCCGGGGCTGATCGCGTTTTCTATGCCGTGGAGGGGCCGGATGGGCAGACCGTGACGGGCTATGAAGACCTCGCGGCACAGATGGACGAGACCAGTTCGGCGGAGCCGCGCTTTGCCGATATCCAGTATCGCGGGGAACTGGTGCGTGTGGCGTCGATCGGGCGGTTGATTTCGACGGCGAGCGATACGGGATGGGTGACCATCCATGTCGCCGAGACGCAGAACCAGCGCGAGGCGCTGTCCAATGAAATTCTCTCCAATGCCATTGTGCCGGTGATTGCGCTGACGCTGCTTGCGGTCGGGCTTGTGTGGTTCGGCATTTCGCGCATGTTTGCGCCGCTGACCGAGCTGGAGCACGAATTGGCGGCGCGGCCGCCGGATGATCTGTCGCCGGTGAGCGTGCCGGTGCCGGTGGAGGTCGGGCACCTCGTGGCGGCGCTCAACGGGTTCATGGGGCGGCTGCAAAAGACCATGGAGCGGGTGAGCGGACTCGTGGCCGAGGCGGCGCATGAGGTGCGGACGCCGCTCGCGTCGCTGCGGGCGCAGGCGGAAGTGGCGATGGATGAGCAGGACCTGGAGGCCATGCGGGGCCGGGTCGGGCGCATTCATATGGGGGCCGTGCAGGCGAGCCAGTTGGTCAGCCAGCTTCTTATGGACGCGACGATCTCGCACCGGCTTGAGGCGCAGGACAGCGAGATGGTGGCGCTGTGGGGGATCATCGAGGAAGTGTGCCAAAGGCTCGATGGGGAGCAATTGGAGCGGGTGTCGCTTGAGGCGTCGGACGCGGCGCGGGCGGTGCAGGTGCGCGGGGATCGCGTGGCCTTGCGCGAGATGATGCGCAACCTGATCGACAATGGATTGGTCTATTCCGAGGGGCCGGTGGAGATCGGGGCGGCGATTGCGGCGGACGCGCTTGTTATCACCGTTGGTGATCACGGGCCGGGGATGGACGACGAGGAGAAGGCGAGCGTGCTCGAACGCTTCAAGCGCGGCAAGGCGAGTGCCGGAACGGTGGGCTCGGGGCTGGGGCTTTCCATCGTGTCGCGGGTGGCCGAGGCGCATGGCGGAAAGCTGCGGTTTGGCGATCGCGCGGGGGGCGGGCTTCTGGTCGAGGTGGCGCTGCCGCTGACGCGGGTATCGCGGCGGGCTGGGATGGCGGCGATGGCAGGGCTGGCGCTGGCCGCATTGTTGCTGGTGCCGGGCAATGCCGAAGCAGCATCGACGAACTATCCGGCGCCGGATGGGTCGAGCGGGACTGTGCTTACCATTGTCGGGGTGACGGACACGAAGGTGTTTCAGGCCTTTGTCGCCGGCTTTCAGGCGGAGCGGCCGGAGGTGACGGTCACCTATGAAGAGATGGATTCGCTGCCGCTGTTCCGGCAGTTTTTGGACGGCACACTACCGGTGGCGCCCGATCTGCTGATTTCGTCGGCCTCGGACCTGCAGCTCAAGCTCGCCAATGACGGGCATGCGCTGGCCTATGATAGTCCCTATCTCGGCGCCCTCCCCGATTGGGCGCATTGGCGCAATGAGGTGTTCGGATTCACGTTCGAGCCGGCGGTGATCATCTACAATCCGGACCGTATTGCGCTCGAAGACGTGCCGCGCACGCATCTGAAACTGGCGGAATTGCTGGAGACGGAAACCGAAAAATTCCGCGGGCAGATTGCGACCTATGACATAGCGCTCTCGGGGGTGGGTTATCTGCTGGCGGCGCAGGACCAGACGATTTCGTCGACCTTTTGGCGGCTGGCGACGGCGTTCGGGCGGGCGGGGGCGCAGTTTTCGGGGTCGAGCCCGGCGATTTTGAATGGCGTGGCCGAGGGGTCGCTGGCGTTGGGGTATAATGTGCTGGGGTCCTATGCCTTTGCGCGGCAGGCGGAGGGGGCCAATATCGAGATCGTGGTGCCGGACGATTATGTGCTGGTGCTGACGCGCTCGATGCTCATTCCGCGGGACGCGAAAGAGGTCGATCTGGCGCGGGCGTTTGTGGATTTTGCCCTCTCGCCCGCGGGGCAGGGAATCGCGGCCAGCGGTACGGCGCTGGGGTCGGTGGTACCGGGATCGACCGGGGATTGGACCAGCGAGGCGATTGCGGCGCGGGGGCGCGGGGTGATCCAGGCCATTCCGCTGGGGCCGAGCCTGCTTGTCGCGCTCGATACGCTGCGGCGGCAACGGTTTCTCGATACGTGGAAAGAGATCGTGTCGCCGAAATTGTAGGGTGCAGAGGTTGCCGAACCCCCACCCTTGATCCCTCCCCACAAGAGGGAGGGAGACGATGGAACCGGGACATTGAGGCTGGCGCCTCCCTCCCCCTTGTGGGGAGGGAATGAGGGTGGGGGTGGCGGGCGCGATACCTGCATTCAAGTTGACACTCCGCCCTGCCCCGCTATGGTCCGCGCCAGCATTTCCGTAGGAGCCGTCATGTCGAACGCCCAGCTTTCCACCGTCATCGAAACCGCCTTTGAGAACCGGGCCGAGATCAATTTCTCGACCAAAGGCGAAGTGCGCGATGCAGTGGAAACGGCGCTGAACCTGCTCGATAGCGGACAGGCGCGCGTGGCCGAGAAGGTCGATGGCAATTGGCAGGTCAATCAGTGGCTGAAGAAGGCCGTGCTGCTCTCGTTCCGCCTCAATGACAATGTGCTCATCGAAGGCGCTCCGGGCGGAGCCAACTGGTTCGACAAGGTGCCGAGCAAGTTCCAAGGCTGGGGCGAAAACCAGTATCGCGCCGCCGGTTTCCGGTCGGTGCCGGGTTCGGTGGTGCGCCAGTCGGCATTCATCGGCAAGGGTGTCATCCTGATGCCGAGCTTTGTGAATCTCGGCGCCTATGTCGATGAAAACACCATGGTCGATACCTGGGCCACGGTCGGGTCCTGCGCGCAGATCGGCAAGAATGTGCACCTGTCGGGCGGCGTCGGCATTGGCGGTGTGCTGGAGCCGCTGCAGGCCAATCCGACCATCATCGAAGACAATTGCTTTGTCGGGGCGCGCTCGGAAGTCGTCGAAGGCGTGATCGTGGGCGAAGGCTCGGTGATTTCCATGGGCGTCTTCATCGGCGCTTCGACGAAGATCATCAATCGCGCCACCGGCGAGGTGCATATGGGCAAGGTGCCGCCCTATTCCGTCGTCGTTTCCGGTTCGCTGCCCGGCAAGCCGTTGCCGGATGGCACGCCGGGACCGAGCCTCTATTGCGCTGTGATAGTCAAAACCGTCGATGCGCAGACGCGCTCGAAGACCGGTATCAACGAACTGCTGCGCGACTAGGTCCGGGGTTCGGTCGGCATAATAGGCGGCGCTGGCTCTTGCCGCGCCGTCATCCTACTCTTCGCTCTGCGCCGGAATGATTCCGGGCCAATGTGGGGGAAGTCATGGATAAAATCGTTGCACTATTGACCACGTCTGAAGGCCGCATCGGCCGCCAGCAATGGTGGATCGGCGTGCTCGCCGTTTTCGTCATCGCGCTTATTGCCAGCATCGTCCTGAACCTGATTGCCTTTGGCAATTTCACCGTCCTGTCCTGGCTCTATGTGCTGCTGAACCTGGCCCTGCTGTGGCCGAGCTACAATATCGGCATGAAGCGCCGGCACGACCGGGACAGCGATGGCATGGACCTCAAGATCCTGCTCGGCGCCAGCGTGCTGCTCAATCTGCTTACGGCGACCGGCATCGGCTTTTCGGTGGTCGATATCGGAGGTGGCGTGATGCTGCCGCAGCCGCCGTTCTGGCTGACCGCGCTCAATCTTATCTTCGGCATTTTTGCCATCTACATGCTCGTGCAGCTCGGTTTTCTCAAGGGCACCACGGGCTCCAACTCCTATGGTGCCGACCCCGTCGGCGCCGCTGCCTGACTTTTAGGACTTTTTCCGTTGACCATCGACCCGCAGAACCTGCTCGAACGCCTTATTGCCTGCCCCTCGGTGACGCCGGAGGCGGCGGGAGCGCTCGACCTTTTGGCGAAAGAGCTGGAAGCGATCGGCTTTGCCGTGACGCATCTGCGGTTCGATGGTGACGGGTCCTATCCCGTCGACAATCTCTTTGCGACGCGCGGCACGGGGGGGCGGAAGCTGCTCTTTGCCGGGCATACGGACGTCGTGCCGCCGGGCGACCGGGCGCAATGGACGAGCGATCCATTCGAGCCGCGGGTCGAGGGCGGCAAGCTTTTTGGGCGCGGGGCGGCCGATATGAAATCGGGCGTGGCGGCGTTTGTGGCGGCCTGCGCCGCCATTCCGACAGAGGCGGGCACGATCCAACTCGCCATTACCAATGACGAAGAGGCCGATGCCATCAATGGCACGGAGAAGCTGGTGCGCTGGATGGCCGATAATGGCCACAACTTCGACTTTGCCCTGGTGGGCGAGCCGAGTTCGGCCGAAGCGCTGGGCGACAGCATCAAGATCGGGCGGCGCGGATCGTTTTCGGGCGTGGTGACGGTCAGGGGAGTGCAGGGGCATGTCGCCTATCCGCACAAGGCCAATAATCCGTTGCCGGTGCTGGCCGCGGTTTTGACGGCGCTGAGCACGACGCGGCTTGATGATGGCACGGAACATTTTCCGGCCAGCAATCTCGAAGTGACGACGGTGGATGTGGGCAATCCCACCGGCAATGTCATTCCCGGCTCCGGCACGCTGAAATTCAATATCCGCTATAATGACATCTGGACGCCGGACAGTTTGGCTGAGTGGGTGAAGGCGCGGATCGCATCGGTCGATGCGCATGGCACCGAAGTGATCTTCGAGATTGCCGGCGTGCCGTCGCGCTCTTTCCTGTCGCCGCTTTCCGACGATATCGACACGCTGTCCGATGCCATCGAGGACGTCACCGGGCGCCGCCCTGAATATTCGACCGGTGGCGGCACGTCGGATGCGCGCTTTATCGCGCAATATGGGCCGGTGGTGGAATGTGGGCTCGTTGGCCCCTCCATGCACAAGGCCGACGAGCATATCGCCATTACCGATCTCGTCGGGCTGACGGCGATCTACGAAAGCTTTATGGAAAAATTCTTCGCGGGCGACGACGAATGAAGATTTTCGCGGCGCTGAAGGAGGCACTGGCTGGCTGGATCGCACTGATCCGCGGCGAGGCCGATTGGATCGGGCATTTTGCGATTTCGGCGGCGGGACTGACGACGGCGCTGGTGCTGTTTTTCTTTTTTGCGCTGCTCTCGATTGCGCTGGCGACGGCCGACGTCGGCATTCCGAATTTCTTCGGCCTCCTCATCGCGCTGCTGGTGCAGAGCCTTTCCATTCTCGCGCTGCTCATCGGCGTGCTTGTGACCCGGCGCATGGTGCCGGGCGAGGCACGGATGATGAACCTGATGGTGCCGGGGATTTATGCGCTGATCGCCTATCTCGTGGTTGGCACCATCCTCTCGCTGATTGCCGGGCCAGTGCTGATCCTCTTATGGATCGGCCTCGCCTTCCTGCTGTTTGAGCTGGGCTGGCGGGCCGGCGGCTGGAATATTGGCGTTGCTGCGGCATTTGCGGTTTTGACCATGGTGCTGCTTGTCGGTATGCCAGTGACGCTCTACATGGTGCTTGGCCCCGTGGCCGCGCCCACACCTTGAGACGAGATCCACGCCCTTGGCCCAGCCTAATTCTCCTTTTTTCGAAGAAGCCGCGAGCGCCATTCGGGGCTGTGTTGCCCTGATCACCGGCAAGCGCGACGCTTCGACCTATTTCGATTTTTCCCAGCGCGGCCTTGTCGGCAGCCTGATCGCGGCAGTCGTTGCCGTCATGCTGGCCGGCTTTGGGCCGGTGCTGTTCGGCATCAACATGCCGGCCGGGGCGGCGACGCAGTCGGTCATCGTCAATGCGGTGCTGTTCGTGGCGCAGGCGGGCATGGCTGCCCTCGTGCTGCGGCAAATGGGCCGGCAGGACGGGTTTATTCCCTATCTCGTGGCCAGCAATTGGGTAACGCTGGTTTCGGCGGTGCTGCTGCTGGTTTCGACGCTGTTCGGCGAAGCCGGCATCGTGCTGCTGCTCGGCATTGCCATCGTGGCGCTGCTGACTTTTATCAATATCGGCCGGTTCATCGTGACGCTGGCGCCGTTGCAGATTGGGCTCTTGTTCGTATCGCAGGCGGTGGGTGTGTTTCTGGCGCTCGGCATTGTCGCCATGTTCCTGCCGGCGCCGGCGCTGACGTAACAGGCGCCCAAGTAGCCCTCATGGTGAGGTGGGAGGCGCAGCCGACCCTCGAACCACGAGGGCGTGGCAACGCATCATCGGGGGCACGCCCTCGTCCTTCGAGGCTCCGCTTCGCTCCACACCTCAGGATGAGGTCTACTGGGAGGCCTCGGCTAGTAATCCGCCCGGACAAAGTACAGCCCCGTCGATGGCGCCATGGCGCCGCAGCGGCTGCGATCGGCGGCATCGAGCGCGGCGCGGAAATCGGCCGGGGTCCATTTGCCTTCGCCCACGAGTTTGAGCGAGCCGACCATGGAACGCACCTGATGGTGCAGGAAGCTGCGGGCGCTGGCGGTGACGACGACATGATCGAGTTCGCGGCGCACGGCAAAGTGGTCGAGCGTGCGGATGGGCGAATTGGCCTGGCACTCGGAGGAGCGGAAGGTCGTAAAATCGTGGCGGCCGAGGATTTTTTGCGCGGCTTCGTGCATGCGATCGGCATCGAGCGGCATGGGGACGTGCCAGACCTGATGGCGCTCGAGCGCCGCGGGGGCGCGGCGATTGAGGATGCGATATTCGTAGTGGCGCGCAAGGGCGGAGAAGCGGGCCTCGAACGTGTCGGGGGCGATTTCGCACTCGATGACGGCGGCCGGATGCGGGCGCAGGTGATAGTTCAGCGCCTCGCGCACGCGAAAGGGGTCGCGATCGGTCGAAAGGTCGAAATGGACGACCTGGCCGAGAGCGTGCACGCCGGCATCGGTGCGGCCGGAGGCTTGGGTGGTCACCATCTCGCCCGAGAAGCGGAAGATGGCTTCTTCAAGGGCCTGTTGCACGCTCATGCGATCGGCCTGACGCTGCCAGCCGCAGAAGGGCGTGCCGTCATATTCGAGGGTGATTTTATAGCGGGGCAATCGTGAGATACCCCCACCCTTGATCCCTCCCCACAAGGGGGAGGGAGACGATGGAACCGTGACACTCAGGCAAGCGCCTCCCTCCCCCTTGTGGGGAGGGAATGAGGGTGGGGGTGCTCAAACCACCCGCTCCGGCAAGGTCCCTGCCCCGCGCAGGAACGTTGCGGCATCCATGGCGCCCTTGCCTTCGCGCTGCACCTGGGTGAGGCGGACGGCGCCGGAGCCGCAAGCGATGGTCATGTCGGGGCCGATCAATGTGCCGGGGGTGGCATTGCCGGAGGCGATTGTGGAGCGCAGCGCCTTGATGCGGGTGGGCTTGCCGCCGAGGTCAAGTTCGAACCAGGCGCCGGGGAAGGGCGAGAGGCCGCGAATGGTATTGTGCACCTCTTCGGCGGATTTGGAGAAATCGAGCTTGGCTTCGGCCTTTTCGATCTTTGCCGCATAGGTGACACCCTCTTCGGGCTGGGGCGTGAAATCGAGGCTGCCGCGTTCGAGCGCGGCGAGGGCGCGGCCCATGAGATCGGCGCCGAGGCGCATCATCTGGTCGTGCAATTCGCCCGCGGTCATGTCGGGGCCGATGGGGATGATTTCCGTCGGGCCCATGGCGCCGGTATCGAGGCCTTCATCCATGTTCATGACGACGATGCCGGTCTGCTTGTCGCCGGCCATGATGGCGCGCTGCATGGGCGCGGCGCCGCGCCAACGCGGGAGCAAGGAGCCATGGAGATTGAGGCAGCCTTCGGTGGGCGCTTCGAGAATGGCTTTGGGCAGGATCAGGCCATAGGCGACCACGACGGCGACATCGGCGCCGAGCGAGGCGAACTGGAGCTGTTCGGCTTCGTTGCGGAGGCTTTTGGGTGTGAAGACAGGAATGCCGAAATTTTCGGCGGCTTCATGCACGGGGCTTTTGCGCTCGGCCTGGCCGCGACCGGCAGGCTTTGGGGCGCGGGTATAGACGGCGAGGACTTCGTGGCCGGAAGCGACGATCTCGGTCAGCGTCGGCACGGAAAATTCGGGCGTGCCCATGAAGACGACGCGCATATCACTGCTCCTGTCTTCCTTCTCCCCTTGCGAGAGAAGGTGCCCGAAGGGGCACCGAATTCGCGTTTGCGAATTCGGTTGGGATGAGGGGTCAGCGATATCTGCGCTGACACTGAGCGTGGGGAGAGAACCCCTCACCCTGATTTTCTGCTGAACGCAGAAAATCTGTCCCTCTCCCGCAAGGGGCGAGGGGAAGTCCAGTGGCTCACCAGCTATCGCGCGGCCAGCTTGGCCTGCTTGTCGAACTTCTTGATAACGCGGTCGCGCTTCAGGCGGCTGAGGTAGTCGATGTAGAGCACGCCATCGAGGTGGTCGAGTTCGTGCTGGATGCAGACGGCGAGCTTGCCATCGGCGTCCTTGGTGACTTGCTGGCCGTCGAGATCGGTGTATTTCACCGTGACCGTCGAGGGACGCTCGACTTCGTAGTAGAGCTCGGGAATCGAGAGGCAGCCTTCCTCGGTCACCTGGATTTCGTCGCCGAATTTGGTGATTTCGGGATTGATCATGACGAGCGGCGCGGCGGGCTCGTTCTCGCCGGCCAGATCCATGACGACGATGCGCTTCATCACCCCGATCTGGGGCGCGGCAAGGCCAATGCCCGGCGCGTCATACATGGTGTCGAGCATGTCCTTGGCCAGGGTCTTGATCTCTTCGTCGACCTCGACGATCGGATCGGCAACTGCGCGCAGGCGCGCGTCGGGAATGATGAGTATCGGGCGGATGGCCATGGCAAAGGTCCGGCAATATCTGGATTTGCCAGTGATATGGCGTTTTGAGGCCCTGCGGTCAACTGCGCAGGGGGTTTGCGCACCACGCAGAATAGAACATTTTAAGAACAGAAGAATCGGGTAGAGTGCACCCATGAGTGAACTCGACACTATTCTGTTCGTGATCGGCGATCTGCCGGTGAGCCTGGGCCTTGCGCTTGTCGTCGGCATTGTGGTGCTGCTGGCGACAGGCGTTTTTCTCCTTGTCGGCTCGGCCCGCGCCAATGCGCAGCGGGCCGACGAAGTGGCGCGGGAAGCGAGCGAAAGCCTCAAGGCGAGTTTTCTCGAACAGATCGCCCAGCGCGACATGCGCATTCGCGATCTCGATTTGAACCTAGTGCGCGAGCGCGAACGGGCGGGCGAGCTGATCGACAATGAGCGGGAGAAGAACAGCGAGCTGATGGCGGAGCTCGCGGCCATGCGGACGCGGCTTGATGAGCAGGCGCGGCAGAACGAAGCCAATATGAAGCGCTTTGTCGACGCGCGGCAGCAGATGACCGACGAGTTCAAGGCCATTGCCGGCGATGTGCTCAAGAGTCACGGCGAGACGTTTTCCAAGCAGAACCGGGAGCAGGTCGACATGCTCCTAAAACCGCTGCACGAAAAAATCGTCGAATTCCAGGGCGGCATGTTGCGCGATCGGGCGGCGATGGGTGAGCAGATCCGCGCGCTGGCCGAGAGCAACCTGACGATTACGACCGAGGCACAGAACCTGACGCGGGCGCTCAAGGGCTCGTCGCAGACGCAGGGCGCCTGGGGCGAGATGATTTTGGCGACCATTCTCGAACGCTCGGGGCTGCGCGAGGGCGAACAATATCTCACCCAGACGAGCCATGCGGGCGAGGACGGGGCACGGCTCAGGACCGACGTCGAGGTGCTGATGCCCAATGACGACCGGTTGGTGATCGATTCAAAGGTCTCGCTGACGGCGTTTGAGGCCTATACCAATGCCGAAGAGGATGTGCGCGAGCAGTTCTTGCAGGCGCATATTGTTTCGATCCGGACCCATGTGAAAACGCTTGGGGACAAGAATTATCATCGCCATGCCAAGTCGAGCCTCGACTATGTGATGATGTTCGTGCCCATCGAGGGCGCGCTGTCGGCGGCGATCAAGGCCGATCCCAATCTTTTTGAATATGGCATGAGCCAGGGCGTGATGCTGACGACGCCGACGACGCTGATGACGGTGTTGCGGACGGTGCGGAATGTCTGGGATATCGAGAAGCGGCATCGGAACGCGGAAGAAATCGCCGAGCGTGCCGGGGCGCTTTACGAAAAGGTCGCCGGGTTTTTGGGGACCATGGACAGGGTCGGGAACAGCCTCGACGCGGCGCAACAGCAGTTTGCCAAGGCCAAGGATCAACTTTCTACCGGGCGTGGGAACGTGGTGCGGCAGGTGGAAATGTTGCGCGAGCTTGGCGCGAAATCGGGGAAGAGCCTGCCGGCAGGATGGGATGGTGGCGCGGATGAGCAGCCGGCGCTGCGGCTGGTGGGTGAGGAGCCGGGGGATCGGAATTAGCGTTTTTCCCGCAGGTCATCCTCGGGCTTGACCCGAGGACACGTCACTTAACGATGACGCGGCAAGTGCAGGGCCCTCGGGTTAAGCCCGAGGGTGACGCTTTGTGTTGCGATGTCCCCTCTCGTCGTCATTGCCGGGCTTGTCCCGGCAATCCATTTTCGCCGTAACCTGCCATCCTGCGGATGGCTTGGACCACCGGGACAAGCCCGGTGGTGACGAAGGAGCGGAGGGAGCAGGGTTAGTGAGTAGGGGCGGCGCAGCCCTACCCCGCCCGCAATTCGCTTCGGCTCTTCAGCACCAGATCGCCGTCTTGCGGCTCGATGAGAAAAGCCGGTTCCTGGCGGCTCGCTTCGCGCGTCACTTCCCCACCCTTGATGGTGCGGGTGACACGGCTCGTAAAACGCTCGATGATCTTGCCGCTCGCCTGGTGTGCGCCCCAGGTCCAGCTAACCTTTGAACCTTGCCGAAATGCCATGAAAACCTCCTTCGGGAGGCAATGGTTGACCGTCCGGAGGGTTGCAAAAGGCCTAATTTTGCTGGGATTGTGGCGGCGAGATAAAGGCTGCCGCAATGACGCCAGCAACATTGCCAAACATTAATGCTGGCGCAACTTCTCAGAAAGGCGGACCGTTCCATATCTAGTGCCACAAGCTGTTGAGAGCTTTTTCGAAGGAGACTTTTCCTTATGCGTCCCACTCTTCTTTCGCGTACGCGCCGTTGGCTTGGAGCTTCGGCCCTGGCGCTTCTGGTGGGTATCGGCGGCGTATCCACGGCCTTTGTGCTGACGGGTCAGGCAGCCAATGCCCAGGTGCGCAATGTCGCCCAGATCGCCGTGCCACAGGTGAACCAGCAGCAGGGCTTTGCCGACCTCGTGGATGCCGTCAAGCCGGCAGTGGTTTCCATTCTCGTTGAAGCCCAGGAACCAGCCCGCACGGTGCAGCGCGGCGGCGATTTCGAGTTCAACTTCCCCGATCTTCCCGAAGGCCACCCCTTCCGTGACTTCTTCGACCAGTTCGGTGGCCCCGGCGGCCCGCGTGGTCAGGGTGGCGATGCCAAGCCGCGCCAGTTCATGGCAGCCGGCTCGGGCTTCATCATTTCCGAAGACGGCTATGTGGTCACCAATAACCACGTCGTTTCCGACGCCACCAAGGTCACCGTGATCTTTGAAGACGGCTCCGAACAGGTTGCCACGGTTGTCGGCACCGACGAGCGCACCGACCTTGCCGTATTGAAGATCGAAGGCAAGGACCTGCCCTTCGTGACCTTCGAAGACACGCCGAGCCGCGTGGGCGACTGGGTGGTCGCCGTGGGTAATCCATTCGGCCTCGGTGGTACCGTGACCGTGGGCGTCATTTCCGGCGCCGGCCGCAATATCGGCGGCTCGAGCTATGGCGACTTCCTGCAGATCGACGCGGCCGTGAATACCGGTAACTCGGGCGGCCCGGCCTTCAACACCAATGGCGAAGTGGTCGGCGTCAATACCGCCATCTACTCCCCCAATGGCGGCAATGTCGGTATCGCCTTTGCCATCCCGGCCCACACGGTCAAGCAGATCGTCGATCAGTTGATCAACAATGGCTCGGTGACCCGCGGCTATCTCGGCGTCTCCATCCAGGACGTGACCAAGGACATTGCCGATAGCGTTGGCCTTGCCAATGCCCGCGGCGCCATTGTCCGCGAGCCGGCTTCCGATGGCCCTGCCGGCGATGCCGGCGTCAAGTCGGGCGACATCATCACGCATGTCGATGGCGACCAGATCGACGACGCGCTCGACCTCAGCCGCACCATTGCCAGCAAGGCACCGGGTTCGGATGTCGAACTGACCATCTGGCGCGATGGCGCGGAAACCAAGCTGACCGTCAAGCTGACCGAGCTGACCGAACAGGCTGCTCCGACCGAGGACCAGGCTCCGGTGCCGCCGGCCGACGTTCCGGAAAGCACGTCGAGCCTGGGCATGACCCTGGTTCCCAATGGTGACGGTTCGGGTGGGCTTCTGATCCAGGACGTCGAAGCAGACAGCACTGCGGCCCAGCGTGGCCTCGCCGTTGGCGACGTGCTGCTCGAAATCGACAACAAGCCGCTGAGCACGATTGCCGATTACGATGCCGCTATATCGGGCGTGCAGAGCAAGGGCCTCGATACGGCTCTGGTCAAGGTTGCCCGTAACGGCGAAGCCCGCTTCATCGGCCTGCCGCTCGGCGAAGAAGGCTAAGACCACGATCGCGCTTTTGATTGCCTAGCGGCTCGAAAGCGCCCTATGGGCTCCGGGGTTTCCCTCCCCCCGGAGCCTTTCACATAAGGGCATGTCTTTGTCCCGAAACCGGGGCCACTTTGGCGGAGCGTCGGCGTGAAGATTCTGTTGATCGAAGATGACCGGGAGGCCGCCAGTTACCTGATCCAGGCGCTGGACGAAGCGGGCCACGTGACGCACCATGCCAGCGATGGCGAAACCGGCTATGCCATGGCCTCGGGCATGGATTACGACGTGCTCATCGTCGATCGCATGCTGCCGCGGCGCGATGGTCTCTCCATCATCGAGAGCCTCAGGGCCGAGGGCGACAAGACGCCCGTGCTCATTCTTTCCGCGCTTGGCGAAGTGGACGACCGGGTGACGGGTCTGCGGGCCGGGGGCGATGATTATCTCACCAAACCCTATGCCTTTACCGAACTCCTGGCGCGCATCGAAGTGTTGGCGCGACGGTCGAGCCCGGCCGAGGCCGCGACCAATTACAGTGTCGGCGGGCTGTCGCTCGATCGGCTCAGCCGCAAGGTAGAACGCGACGGCGAGGCCATTCTTTTGCAGCCGCGCGAATTTCGGCTGCTCGAATATCTGATGAAGCATGCCGGCAAGGTGGTGACGCGCACCATGCTGCTCGAAAATGTCTGGGACTATCATTTCGACCCCCAGACCAATGTCATCGACGTCCATATGTCGCGCCTGCGCTCGAAGATCGACAAGGGGTACGACAACCCCCTGCTCCATACGGTGCGCGGCGCCGGCTACATGATCCGGGACTAGCACGTGAGCCGCTTCGCCCAGGTCTGGCGGACGTCCACCGTTCGCCTCACGGCCACCTTCATCGCCATTTTCGTCGTTTTCGCCATCCTGTTGATGGGCTTTATCGGCTGGCAGTCGAGCGTGCAGATACAGCGCCAGCAAACCGACGATATCGACCGCGAGGTCAGGCTGTTCCAGCGCATCGAAGCGACGCAGGGCATTCGCGCGCTGGCTTTTGCGCTCAATCGCCTCTCCGGGCAGCCGGGGCCGGGTGTCTATTATCTCGGCGATGCTTCGGGGCAATATCTCCTGGGTAATATGAGCGATGTGCCGCCCGATGTGCTGATCGATCCCGGCGTCTATAGCTTTGACTATGACCGGCCTGATCCCCTGGGCGAAGATGCAGTGGGACTGCCGGACCGGCCGAAACGGTCGGGCGTTGCCGTGGTGCGCTCGATTGAATTGGGCAATGGTATGCGGCTGGTCGTCGGGCGCGATGTGGTCGAGCGGCGCGGCTATTCGGCCATTATCCTGCAAAGTTTTCTCGTCGGCGTCGTCGGCATCATTTTGTTCTCCGTCGTCGCCGGCGGGGTGACGGCGCGGCGGGTGCTCAAGCGCATCGACACGATTCGAGATACCTCGACAAAAATCATGTCGGGCAATCTTTCCGAGCGCGTGCCAATTACCAAGCGCAATGACGAATTCGACGGGCTGGCGCGCAATCTCAATGCCATGCTCGACCGTATCGAACAGCTCTTGCAGGGGCTCAAGGAAGTCACCGACAATGTGGCGCATGACCTGAAGACGCCGCTGACACGGCTGCGCAACCAGGCCGAGGGCGCGCTGCGCGATACGGCAAGCCCGGAAACGCGCGAAAAGGCGCTGGAGACAGTGATCGCGGAAAGCGACAAGCTGATCCAGACGTTCAATGCGCTGCTGATGATTGCCCGCGTCGAAGCCGGGGCGCCTTCGGGGGCGCTGTCGGAGATCGATGTCAGCGCCATCGTTGCCGATGTGGCCGAGCTTTATACGCCTGTTGCCGAAGACGAAGGCATCGAGATTTCAACCGATATTGCCGAGGGTGTGAGCCTCAGGGCCAATCGCGAACTGATCGGCCAGGCCATGGTGAACCTGCTCGAAAACGCCATAAAATATGCCAAGCCCGAGGATGGCAGCGCCGGCAAGATTGCCGTGAGCCTCAAGCGCGCGAGCGGCAATGTCGCGATCGTCGTGGCGGATAATGGCCCCGGCATTGCCGAAGCCGATCGGAGCCGCGTGCTGGAGCGCTTCGTGCGGCTCGAAAAGAGCCGATCGGAGCCCGGCTCGGGGCTGGGGCTGGCGCTGGTCAATGCCGTGGCGCGCCTGCACGGCGGCAGTTTCCGCATCGAGGACAATGGGCCGGGCGTGCGGGCGGTGCTCGAGGTGCCGGGGAGTTAAAGCTTTTCATGCTTTGAACCGCTGCCCAGTAGACCTCATCCTGAGGCGCGGAGCGAAGCGAAGCCTCGAAGGGCGAGGGCGTGGCACTATGGCGCTGGCTTGCCCGACCTCGTGGTTCGAGGCTTCGCTACGCTTAGCACCTCACCATGAGGTCTTCTAAGCTTTTCAGTTTCAAAGCAAAGCTGAGATACTCTAGCCCCCAAGCCAGTCCGGCTCTTCGGTTTCCGGCAGCTTGTAGAAATCCCGGACCACGGCCCAGCCTTCCTCGGCGGTATCGACGATGGAGAACAGTTCCGGATCGGTCGGGGAAATGGTGCCAGCCTCGGCGAGGGCCTGCAAGTTGATCACCTTGTCCCAAAAATGCTTGCCGAAGAGCACGACCGGAATGCGGTCCATGCGGCCGGTCTGGATCAGGGTCAGGGTTTCGAAAAATTCGTCCAGCGTGCCAAAGCCGCCGGGGAAGACCGCGACTGCCTTGGCCCGCAGCAGGAAGTGGATTTTTCGCGTCGCGAAATAGTGGAAATTGAAGGAGAGGTCGGGCGTCACGTAGAGATTGGGCGCCTGTTCGTGCGGCAGCACGATATTGAGCCCGATGGAGGGTGCGCCCATATCGGCGGCACCGCGATTGCCTGCTTCCATGACGCCGGGACCACCGCCGGTGACCACCACATATTCGGTGAAATTGCTCGCGGCCGAGGTTTGGCTCGCAAGCTGGGCGAAGCGCCGGGCCTCGTCATAATAGCGTGAGGCAGCTTCGAGATTGCGCTTCTGCACCTCATTCTTGGCGGCCCAGGCCGGC
The DNA here is from genome assembly GCF_000743575.1 of Devosia riboflavina. GTDB lineage: Bacteria > Pseudomonadota > Alphaproteobacteria > Rhizobiales > Devosiaceae > Devosia > Devosia riboflavina. The sequence continues at coordinate 20,383 of NZ_JQGC01000009.1, forward strand.
TTGCCCGGCTCGGGAATGCGGGCGCCGCCGAAGAGCACGACGGTCGAAACGATACCGCGCTCGCGCAGGCGGAATTCGGTCTTGAGATATTCGAGCTGGAAACGGACGCCGCGGGTGTCTTCCGAGGTCATGAAGTCGTCATCGGCAAAGGCGAGCCGATAGGCGGGATTCTCCGTCTGCGCCGTCTGCGGCGCTTTCTTGGCGGCGGCAATGTCCTGCTTGGACGTGCGCAGCGAGGTCGGGTGGCGTCTGGCCAAATGGCTTCTCCCATCGGCGCGCCACAATTCGGCGCATTGCAAGAGGGCATAACCAGTGCGCTGCGCCGGGGCAAGGGCGGGCTGAGTGGTTCGGTTCACGAGTGTGGAAGCGAACCGGACATCAGGAACTCTTCGCGCCCTGCCCCCTTGCTTTCGACACCATTTGTTCGCATATAGCCGGTCGGGAGGTTGGCGCGGACGTGTTCCTCGCCAACCGGGTCAGGTCCGGAAGGAAGCAGCCCCAACGAGATCCTCACGGGTCGATGCCAGCCTCCTACTCAATTCTCTGTTCGTATCTGGCAATTTGAGCCGCAGGCTTTTGCGGGACGAACGTCATTGCCCTATGGTCGGATCATGACCCAAGGCAGATTCCCCAAGGCACCGGCAAGGAAGGGCAAAAATGGCTGAATCCCAGACCACGCCCTATCTGGTGCTGGCCCGCAAATATCGCCCGCGCGACTTCTCGACCCTGGTCGGGCAGGACGCCATGGTGCAGACGCTGGGCAATGCCTTTGCGCAGAACCGCATCCACCACGCTTTCATTATGACCGGCGTGCGCGGCGTGGGCAAAACCACGACGGCGCGTATCCTCGCCCGTGCCTTCAACTATGAAGACGAAAACGGCCGCCGCCCGACGCTCGATCTCGAGAAAGAAGGCATGCACTGCCGCGCCATTATCGAGGGGCGACATGTCGACGTCATCGAAATGGACGCCGCCAGCAATACCGGCATCAATGACATCCGCGAGATCATCGACTCGGTGAAGTATGGCCCGGCCTCGGCGCCCTACAAGGTCTATGTGATCGACGAAGTTCACATGCTGTCCACGGCGGCCTTCAACGGGCTCCTCAAGACGCTCGAAGAGCCGCCGCCCTATGTGAAATTCATCTTCGCGACGACCGAAATCCGCAAGGTGCCGGTCACCATCCTGTCGCGCTGCCAGCGGTTCGATCTTCGGCGCATCCCTGCCGATATCATGACGGCCTACCTCGAAAAGATTCTCGGGCAGGAAGGCATCGGCTTCGAGCCTGATGCCCTCGCCATGATCGTTCGCGCCGGCGAAGGCTCGGCGCGCGATAGCCTGTCGCTGCTCGACCAGGCCATTGCCCATGGCGGTGGGTCGGTTTCGGCGGCGACGGTGAAGACCATGCTGGGTCTCGGGGATCGCGCCAGGATCATCGACCTCTTCGAAGATGTGATGGGCGGCCGTGTCGCCGAAGCGCTGACGGCTTTGCGCGAGCTTTATGATCTTGGCGCCGATCCGCAGACCATGCTGGCGGACCTGGCTGAATTCACCCATCTCGTGACCCGCATAAAGGTCGTGCCTGCGGCGGCCGACGATGCGTCGCTGACGCCGGACGAACGCAGCCGCGGCCGCGATCTGGCGCAACGCCTGCCGATGCGGGCGCTGACGCGGGCCTGGCAAATTCTCTTCAAGGGCAATGAAGAAACCGGACGCGCCGGCAATGCCTTGCAGGCGGCGGAAATGACGTTGATCCGCCTCGCCTACGCTGCCGATCTGCCGAGCCCGGACGAGGTGATTTCAAAGCTTTCGGGCCAGGTGCTGGCCAATGCGCCGCTGACGCCCCCTACCCCGCGCCTGCCGCCTAATGGCGGAGGCGGCGGCGCTACGGCATTGCGCGTTGAGGCGCCGATGTCAGCGCAGCCGCAGGCTGTCGCCTCAGCGCAGCCGCAGGCTGTCGCGACGCAGGCGATTGCCTCAGCGCAACCACAGGCTATGGCCGAAACTGCGCCCGTCACGCGGCCGCAGGCGGTTGTGGCGCCGGCCTTGGCGACTGTCGCGACCTACAAGGACCTCATTGCCCTCGCCACGGCCAAGCGTGACGTGCTCGTAAAACTGGCGCTCGAATCGCAAATGCGGCCGATTTCCTTCGAACAGGGCCGCATCGAGGTGGCGCTGGCCGATGGCGCCGATCCGGGCATGATCGCGACGCTTTCGGCGCGACTGCAGACATGGACCGGTCAGCGCTGGCTGGTCATGGTTTCGACCAAGCCGCCCGAGGGCCTGACCATCCGGCAGGAGCGCGAGCAGCGCAAGGAAGCGGCGACCGCGGCGGCCCATGAGGACCCGCTGGTCAAAGCCATTCTTGAAACCTTTCCCGGGGCCAAGGTCGTTAACGTCTCCGTCAGGGATGACGAAGCCGCCATTCCCGAAATCGCCCCCGCACCAATCGAAGAGGACGACGAATGAAAGACATCATGGGCATGATGAAGGCCGCCAGCGAAATGAAAGGCAAGATGGAGGCCATGCAGGCCGAGCTTGCCGAGATGGTGGTTGAAGGCCGCTCCGGTGGTGGTCTCGTCACTGTGGCGCTGTCGGGCAAGGGTGATCTGCGCGGGCTCAAGATCGATCCTTCGCTCGTCAACCCTTCCGAGATCGAAGTGCTGGAAGACCTGATCGTTGCCGCTTTCAACGACGCCAAGGGCAAGAGCGAAACCGAAGTGCAGCGCCGCATGAGCGAAGTCACCGCCGGCCTGCCGATCCCGCCGGGGATGAAGTTTCCGTTTTAAGGCGAGCCACGATCTTCCCTTCTCCCCTTGCGGGAGAAGGTGCCCGAAGGGCGGATGAGGGGTATGCGACCCTTCCCTGCCAACTAAGCGTGGGGAGAGCACCCCTCACCCTGGAAAATCTGCTGGACGCAGATTTTCCTGTCCCTCTCCCGCAAGGGGCGAGGGAAGGCCGCGGTGCGAGGGACGAAACATGCCATCCGGCGGACCTGAAATCGAGCAATTGATCCAGCTTCTGGCCCGCCTGCCGGGCCTGGGGCCGCGTTCGGCGCGGCGGGCTGTGCTGCATATGATCAAGAAGAAGGAGCAGCTTATGCTGCCCCTTTCGGCGGCGCTCGACCGGGCCGTGGCGGCGGTAAAGACCTGCGAAATCTGCGGCAATGTGGATACGGTCAGCCCCTGCTCGATCTGTTCGGACCCACGCCGGGGCGATAGCGGTATTCTTATCGTCGTCGAGGACGTCTCCGACCTCTGGGCGATGGAGCGCGCTGCGCCCGGACAGGTGCGCTACCATGTGCTGGGCGGCGTGTTGTCGCCACTCGATGGCGTGAGGCCCGATGACCTCAATCTAGACATGCTGATTTCGCGCGCGCCGGATTATTCGGAAATCGTGCTGGCCATGAATGCCACGGTCGATGGGCAGACGACGGCACATTACATCACCGACCGGCTGGGGCCGGGAACCAAGGTGACAAGGCTCGCCCATGGCGTGCCGATCGGCGGGGAACTCGATTATCTCGACGAGGGCACGCTGAGCCAGGCGCTGCGGGCGCGGACGCAGATTTAGGTTTTTGCCACTCCATCGCTGGAGTGGCCCCACCCCCTGAACGTCATCCTCGGGCTTGACCCGAGGACACTTTACTCACGCAACTCGGCTGCAAGTGCAGGGCCCTCGGGTCAAGCCCGAGGGTGACGGCTGAGTGGTTTGGCCGAGGAATTTTTTCTTACCTAACTGGTCAACACGATCCGCATCAAATCCGCCGTGTTCTTGGCGCCGAGTTTTTCCATGACGCGGGCGCGGTGGACTTCGATGGTGCGGGGCGAAATGCCCAGTTTGCGGCCCGCTTCCTTGTTGGATTGCCCATTGGTGATGAGCTGGAGCACTTCGCGCTCGCGCGGGGTCAACTGAGAGAAACCCCGTACCTCCACGGGGCGCCTCCCACCCTGCATGGCGCCCAGATGCACGTCGCGGCGCAAGGCGTCGCGGATGATGCCGAGCAGGTGTTCGCTATCGATGGGTTTTGGCACCACATCGGTCGCGCCCAGTTTCATGGCGGTGACGGCGGCTTCGAGCTGGGGAGAATTGGTCAGCATGACCACCGGCGTGCCGGTATGCATCGTCTTGACGCGCCGCAGCAGTGGCAAGCCGCTTTCCTGGCCGATGACCAGGTTGACCACCGCCACATCGACCCGTCGCCGCTCGAGCGAGGCGAGGAAATGCCCGGCCTCGAGCGAGAACATGGTCTGAAAACCTTCGAGGCGGAACAGCACGCTCAGCCCCTCGCAGATGGCGGGATCGTCGTCCACGATATGGATCACACGGTCCCGATTGAGAAAAGAATGATAATAGGTGTCGTCGCTCATCGTGCCCAAAGCCCCTTTGGCAAGGTTCGCATTACCCTCGGGCCGGAGCCGCATGACAGCGGAAAAAACGCATCCACCGCCCTCCGTCCCACTCACCCCGGTAGTTTGCTCTAAGTGGTCATGCCGTCCGATAGAGAGAATACTTAGGTGTCACTACGCACTTGTTAGGTATATTTGCCTAGTTTGAAATGGTCAACAGATATTATTCCTAGATCATAGACACAAAAAAGCCGGCCTCTGCAAGCCGGCTTTCGGTGACGTCAGACGCGGGGATTAGCGCGCAGGGCGTCGCGGATTTCGGTGAGCAGGATTTCTTCCTTGGTCGGGGCGGGCGTGGTCTCGACCGGCTCCTGGGCCGCTTCGCGCTTGAGGCTGTTGATGGCCTTGACCACGAGGAAGAGCACGAAGGCGACGATGGCGAATTTGACCACGGCATTGATGAAGAGGCCGACATTGACCCGCGCCTCGCCCACGGTCAGCACGATGCCGGAAAAATCGATGCCACCGATGATGATGCCGATGATCGGCATGAAGATATCGTCGACGATGGAGGACACGATGGCCCCGAAGGCGGCGCCGATGATCACGCCGATGGCGAGGTCGATCATGTTGCCCTTGACGGCGAAATCACGGAATTCCTTAACAAAGCTCATAGGTTCGACCCTCTTCAAACTGGAAAGCGGCCTCCGGTCAGGACGTTAACGGAGGGATAACCAACATTTCCGACCTTTCGGCAATTTGCAATGGTCCCTCAGTCGAACTTGCGCCGCCGGGGCTGGGAGCGGATAACGGCAGGCGAACCAGAGCTTGTCTTAAAATCCATGGCGCTTTCCTCTGCCGACAGTGCAGCCAGTCTCCGGCTGGCGATCGACTATCTGCCGCAAGGCATTGCCGTGTTCGATGCCGGGCTGCGGCTCGTCGTGTCGAACCGGCGCTATAATCTGCTGCTCGCTTTGCCCGAGGACCTGATCCGCGAGGGCACGGCGCTTTTCGACATTGCACTGTTCCTCGCCGAGCGCGGCGATCTCGGCGCGGGCGATGCGGCGCGGCTCGCCATCGAGCGCATCAACCTGCTTACCGAAGCGCCGATAACGGTGACCCAGCGCCTCGGCAATGCCGGGCAGACGCTAGAATTTCATTCGAGCCGGCTCTCGGATGGCGGACTCGTCATCACCTTTTCCGACGTGACCGCGCGGGTGAAGGCGGAGCGCGAACTGGAGCGGGTCAATTTTTCGCTCGAAGGTCGCGTCGAAGAGCGCACGGCGGACCTGACGCGCGTCAATGCCGAGCTGGAGATAGCGCGCGCCAAGGCCGATGCGGCCAATCACGACAAGACGCGCTTTCTCGCCGCCGCCAGCCACGATCTGCTGCAGCCGCTCAATGCGGCGCGGCTCTATACGTCCACATTGATCGAGCGGGCCAAATCGACCGCCTTTGCCGAACTGGCGACCTCCATCGAAGCCTCCTTGACGGCGGTAGAAGAGATCATGTCGGCACTGCTCGATATTTCGCGCATCGATAGCGGAGCGCTCAAGCCCGCGCCGGCGCCGGTAGCGGCGCAGGACCTGTTGCGCAAGGCAGAGGTGGAATTTGCTCCCCTCGCCCGCGAGCACGATGTGACGCTGCGCATCGTCAAGACGGCAGCGACGGTGATGGCGGATCGCTCGCTCGTAGGGCGCATCGTGCAGAACCTTGTTTCCAACGCGATCAAATATACCCCGGCGGGCGGCAAGGTGCTGGTGGGGCTGCGGCGGCGCGGCAATCGCTTGCGGCTCGATGTGATCGATACCGGAATAGGCTTCAATCGGGATCAGCACCGGCTGGTCTTCGCCGAATTTTCCCGGCTCGACCGGGCGGCGCGCATGGCGCAGGGGCTCGGGCTCGGGCTCTCCATCGTGCAGCGCCTCATCGCGGCTATGGACCTGACGCTGGAACTCGACAGCAAGGAAGGGCGCGGCTCGCGCTTTTCGCTCTACCTCCCCGTGGTGCGCAATGCGCGGCCGGCGCAGGGCGAAGCCTGGCCGATGGTGGAGAGCAATGTCGGCACACTCAATTTGAAGGTGCTGTGCGTCGACAATGAGAAGGCCATTCTCGAGGCCATGCAGGGCCTGCTTGAGCATTGGGGCTGCGATGTGCGCGTGGCGCTTTCGCTCAAGCAGATCGACAGGGAGCGCCTGCTGGAGGGTTGGTATCCCGATCTCGTGCTGATGGACTATCACCTCGACCAGACTTCGGGCCTCGATGCCATCGAATGGCTGCGGCACAATCTCGGCGGGCATCTGCCGGCGGCGCTGGTCACGGCCGATCGCAGCCCGGCGGTGCGGGCGCTGGCCGAGGATCGCGGCATCTTGGTGGTGACAAAGCCGGTCAAGCCCGCGGCCTTGCGGGCAACGATCAGCGGACTTGCCAATCAATCGGGGCGAGGGACGCGGGCTGGGTAGGAGGGGAAGGCTCTCACCCGCCGGCTTCCTCAGGGGACTGTTCACTAGAGAGCACCGCACCCCCACCCTTGATCCCTCCCCACAAGGGGGAGGGGGACGATAGAGCTGGGAGATCGAGGCAAGCGCCTCCCTCCCCCTTGTGGGGAGGGAATGAGGGTGGGGGTGAGGGGGGCCACAAAGCTGCTAAAATGACCGCTGTTCGGCCCGCAGGGCCGTAAGTGTAGGGTCTTCCGAGATCCAAAAGCCCAAAACCAAAAAGGCCGGCACCCGGAAGGGGCCGACCCGATGCAGTATCATTTGTTTGAAAATGGCTGCCTGAAAAGTCTCTGGTGCTGAAAGCCGGTCGGTGCCCGGGTTTTCCCGAGCACCGGAAAGGGTCAGATCCAGTAGGGCGTCACGCCATAATAGTCGTAGACGCGGCGACCGTTTTCTTCGGTAAAGTAGTCGTCTTCTTCGCGTTCATAGCGCGGGGCACCTTCGAGCTGGTCCTTGGTCACATCGACGCGGTAGCCGCCGAGGCTTTCGTCATAGTTCAGCTTCGACCAGGGCAGCGGATAGTGTTCGTGCCCCATGCCGAGGAAGCCGCCGAAGCTCAGCACCGCGTAGGAAACCTGGCCGGAGCGCTTTTCGACGAGAATGCGTTCGATCGAGCCGATATGCTCGCCCATGGGGTCGTAGACCTTGGTGCCTTCCACCTTGTCGGAAGCGATCAGATCGTGGGTTTCCTTGATGTCGGCGTCTGCCTTGCGAACGTCATCATAGGCCATTTCGGTCCTCCTGGGTTTGTCCATGGCCGAGCAACGCCGCGTGGCGCGAAGCGGTTGCCCGGCTTGAGCAAATGTGATCAGGCAACCAATCGCGGCCGGGCGCTGGGACGCGGCCCGCGTTCGGCGATGAAGCGGGCAAAGGCCTCGCGGTCGAGGGGGCGGGAAATATAGTAGCCCTGGGCGAAGTGAACCTTGCCCGAGGCCTTGAGTTCGCCGAGGCGCGCGGCGGTCTCGACGCCCTCGACGACGATCTTGCGGCCCGAATCCTGCACCATGTCGATGGCGTGATCGAGCATGCGGGCCATGACCGATTCATCGGGGGCCATGGCAAAGCTGCGGTCGAGCTTGACCCCATCGACCGAGAGGCCCGCTAGCGTGTGCATGGACGAATAACCGGCGCCGAAATCGTCGATATAGATGTGCACGCCCGCATCGCGCAGGCGCTCGATCTCACCCTGGGCCGTCTCGAGGTCGAGGGCGCCGGTCTCGACGATTTCAATTGTCAGATCGAAGCGCGAAGCGGAGCCGAGAAAGGGCGCAAAGATGTCGAGCAGCACGGAGGCATCGAGATCTCTTGGAAAAATATTGAAATTGACCTGCATGCGCTTGCCCAGGGGCACGAGCGGCAGCAATTCGGCATGGGCGCGCTCGACGATGAGGCGCGTGAAGGGCTGAGTCAGGCCATGCTCTTCGACAATGGGAATGAAGCGATCGGGATAGATCAGGGTGCCATCGACATCGTGCCAGCGCGCCAGGACTTCGCAGCCGGTGACGAGGTCCTTTTCGAGATCGAGCAGGGGCTGGTAGGCGCAGGTGACCCCGCGCGACTGGAAGCGGCGGAGGAAGCGGGATTCGAAGGACCAGTGGCGCGCCAGCAGCGCATAGAACTTGCTCGATAGCCAGGCCGAGACGATGCCGCAGACGATGAGGCTGAGGGCGGCGACGGCCCCGCCGAGGCCCAGCAACTGCCCGATCGTGGTGCGGGCGGCGATGCAGTGAAGCCCCGCCGGATCGCATTGAATGGTGGTGAGCGCGCCTTCTCGCAGGCCCATGGGGCCATCGGGCTCGGTTATGCTGGCGGCATAGAGTCCGGGCTCGCCCGAGGCATGCCACCAGCGCCCGTCATGGGCCCGGATCACCACTTCGAATTGCAGCCATTTCGATGCGGTGGCTTCCACCGGCGTCGTCGGGACGACCATGCCGTGATTGCCGCGCACGGCAAAGGCCCCCTTGAGCCCGCCGAGGCCGAGGTCTTCAAGATTGCGATTGAGCCAGAGGGTGACGGTAAAGCCGTTGGCGGGGAGAATATCGGGCTCGCCAAGATCGATCGGCTTGGGCAGAAGGCCGTTATTGGCGGTGCAGATGATCTTGCCGCTTTCGAAGAAGAACAGCTCGTTCATGCCATCGGGCAGAAAGGCGACGCGACGCTGCTGGGCCGCATAATCGGCCGAGCAGGGATCGGCGGTAAGCTGCTGGTCCATGATGTCGAGGGTCGAGATCACATTGGTGCGCACGCGCGTATAGGTCTGCATGACCCGCGCGACTTCGGCATCCATGCTGACATGCAACTCGCGCAGGATGAACCAGGCGCTGCCCGACAGGAGCGCGAGGAAGCAGACGATCCAAAGCACCGACTTGACCTTGTTCTGGTGCCTTGCCGCTATGAGAAACGATATAACTGTATTCATCAGCGCCCCCCGCCGAGCGGAATGATGCGCAAGGACCTCTCAAGGCCGCGTTAATCCCCAGCCTTGCCAATTCGTCTCAAATGGAACTGTCGCCTTCGACAGGCATTTTTCCTTGAGGGTCTTAAGCGCATGAGACGAGGAGGGAAAAATGGTTTTCGGCAATCTTGAAGAAGAGATCATGAACCGGGACAACCTGACCCCGATGCAGATTGCCCAGCACAGCCTTTTCACCGCGCGCGAAAAACTCGACCTCCTGCAACAATTGCGGGCCGATGCTGCCGGCGCCGCGGCCGAGGGCCGTGAATTCGGCTTCACCGCGGGCGAGATCGACGAGGCCATCGCCCATGTGCATAGAGGTGTGCAGGATGGGGTGGGGACGGAAACGGCATTCAAGGGAGATTACTGATGGCCAATGACAAGGACGGGCCGGCGCCCAGCGTCGCCAAGGTGGATTTTCTCATCGACGAGAAGGGTTCCAGGATCGACGTGCCCGACGGCTCGGACCTGCGCCCGACCGGCGACATCGAAACTGCCATGGGCGGCACGAGCCCGGCGCAGTGGTGGCTCTATGGCGTGGTGGCGATCGTGGTCGTCGCCGCGATCGTCTTGGCGATGCAGATATTTTCGGGTGCACCGGGCACTGCGGTGCAGCCGGGATCGCCAACTGCGGCACCGGTGACCGAAACCACCACGCAATAAAAAACGGCCCCGAAGGGCCGCTTTTCAGATCGTAAATGACCGGTTTAGCCGCGGATCGGCGAAATCTGGATTTCGACGCGACGGTTCTGGGCGCGGCCGGCTTCGGTGGCGTTGGACGCGATCGGGCTCGACGCGCCCTTGCCTTCGATGAAGAAGCGGCGCTGGTCGATGCCCTGATTGGCAAGGATAGTGGCGACGGAAACGGCGCGGCGCTGGCTGAGTTCGAGATTGTGCGCAGCGCTGCCGGTAGAGTCGGTGTGGCCATACACATCGACAATGGTCTTGTCGAACTTGCGCAGGACGAGGCCAACGGAAACCAGCGTCTGGTTGAACTGCGGCTGCACGGTAGCCTGGTCGGTGGCGAAGGTGATGTTGGAGGGCATGTTGAGGATGACCTGGTCGCCGACGCGGGTCACGGAAACGCCGGTGCCCTGGAGCTGGGCGCGGAGTTCGGCTTCCTGCTGGTCCATATAGGAACCGATGGCAGCGCCGCTGAGGCCGCCGACACCAGCGCCGATCAGCGCGCCGACGCGCGGGTCGCCGCCCACGGCAGCGCCCACGATGGCACCGGCAATGGCGCCGCCGCCAGCGCCGAGCAGCGTGCCGCCGGCGGTGTTGGAAAGCTGGGACTGGCCAGTATAGGGATTGGTGGTGGTGCAGGCAGAAAGTGCCAGAGTGGCGGCAAGCGCGACGAGAACCTTGGTCTTCATGTTTTCCCCCGAAGGAATCTGAACAGTGGCCTTTGATTGACCTTCATTACGGCAGGAGCGTGATGAGGGAAAGATGCTGAACGATGGATGAATAAGACCGGACGTATTGACGGCTTCAGTTCGCCTACTTGCCCAGCACCTGCCTGATGACGGCGCGCGTCTTGCCCGGATCGGTCAGAAGCGGCGTCAGGTCGCTGACCTGATCGATGGCGCCCACGACCGGCAGCGCCGAGAGTGCGGGATCGGCGATGGCTGATATGGCGCTGGCCACGGCGTCATCGGTATTGATGGTCAAAAAGGGCCGGTCGAAATAGGGCCCGACAACCGACTCGAAGGGCGCGATATTTTTCGATGTTTGCCACTGTGCCAGTGCCAGATAGGCGGATGCCAGGGCCTCGCCCCGCGCCTGCCAGGCCTCGGCGCGGAGGGCAGTGTCGAGATGCGGGATAAGCGTCTTGGCGATGGGCAGGCGCGAAAAGCCGGTGCCGAACCATTTGGGATAGGGCGCATAGCGCCGCTCCAGCAGGAAACCCATGGCCATGACATCGCGGCACAAGCGGGCGGCGATGACGCGGGAGCCGAGATCGTCGCCGGCCTGCCCGGCGCGGCCGACAAAGGCCTGCTCCTCGGCAATGCGGCGCCACTGGCAGGCGATCTTGTAGAGCCAGACATCGCGCGGGAAATAGGCGAGCGTTTTTCGCAGGGCTTCGAGCCGGCCGCCATCGTCGCGAAAAACGGCGCCGGCCGTGAAGGCGAGGAGGCTTTGTTCGGGCAGGCCCAGCCAGTCGAGTGGCATCAGATTTTCGAGCGAGCGGAGGCCGGTATGGGCCTGCAAGCGGCCTTCGAAAGTGTGAAATTCCAGCCCATGCTCCATGGCGCCGACGGCATCGGGGCCATTGGCGGCCGGATGCGGGCGACTGCGCCAGCCTGCGGGTTCGCCGAGGAAGGTTTTGGGCACTACCGCGGCGAAATCGGCCAGCAGGCGGGCGGCGTGAGCCGCGAAATCGCGCGCGTCGAGATAGATATGGACCCGCGGCCCCCAATTGTGGTCCCGGGAGGTCTCGTCGTCAAAACCCAGCAATTCCGAGCCGTAGCCGATCAGCGCGGCGGAATGCGGCAGGTCGGGCGCGGCGCGGGAAAGCCAGGGCGCGACGATATCGCCGTAAAAGCGGCGCGAGAGTTCGATGCCCTGCATATTTGCCCTCAGCGCAGGCGCTCGACCGACGGCGCCATCTTGTGCGGCGCGACATCGCGGGCCTCCACTTCGTCGAGCAGGCGCAGGATTTTTTCGACATTGGCAATGTGGCGCTGCTCCATGGAGAAATTCAGCGTCACGTAATCGCGGCCGGGGCAGAAGGTGCAGATATTCACCGCCGCGTGCCAGGCGCCGCAATAGAGCGGCTCGACCATGCCATGGGTCATGGGCCCATAGGTGCGGTGCGGGGGAACGAGGGTGAGCACGATGTGCATGCCGCCGTTGAAGCGCCAGAAGCGCTTGTTGGGGAGGCCCGGGAAGACGCGATTGAGCGCGCGCATAGCCCGGAACATGGACATGATCACCACCTGGAAGGAAGTGATGTCCTTCTGCTCGATGCCGGCCACGGTGTCGTCGACGGCGCGGACATAGGCGACGAAATCGTCCATCACCTTGAACTTGGCTTCGAGCGCACGGACGCGGAAGAAGTCGTCGTCGGTATTGTTCCGCTTGGTGTCGAGCATGGTATAGGCCGCGCCGATCACCTTCTTGCTCATCAGCTTTTCCGCGCCCTCGCCATTGAGGGCATGGGTGACGAGCGCGAACATCAGCGAGCGCTGGCGCACGCCGAGCTTGTTGGCAAGCTGGCGCAGGCGATGCCGCTCGATGGCAAGGGTCTTGAAACCCCAGGACTGCTCGGGGGGCGCGAAAACATTGGCGAGCACGAGATAGATGAAGGCCGTCATGCCGCCGCGGAAAGCGCTCTTGACCCGATCAAAGAGCGGCAGCTTGTTGCCCTTGTCCGACTGCACGCCGTGGCCGGCCGAGGCGGAACGCGTGAGAAGCGCCGAATCCGAGCCTTCGAGAAGCGCATGGCTCGAGCGCACCTGCAGCACCGAAGCGCGGCCCTCGGCATCCGGCCCGCCCCGGCGCACCGCCACCATCAGGCGAAAGAGCGGCAGATCCCTGCGCTCAAAAATGTCGTCGGATTTGCTCAGCCACTTGTCGGGATAGCCGTCGAATTCGTCGACCACTTCGACCGAGGTGATGGCATCGAGCAGGTGTTTTGGAAAGGGCTGTCCGGGCTGGGCGCCGACAAAGCCATGGGTGAGTTGCGGAGCCAGGGCCACCATTTCGGCGACCACATTGCCCAGGCTTTCCTTGTCGTAGCTCTCGGTCGAAAAGGCGGTGAAAAAGACCGTGTCGTGGCCCTGATAGAGGAACCACTGGAAATCGGTGAACAGAGCCTGCGGATCGCGCTTTACGGCGGCGCTCGCCAGGGCCATCGCATCGGCGTGCTGGCCCGCGAAAGAAGACGAAGAAAAACTCTTCACTTGATACCCCCCTCGTACCGTATCCCCCCGGCAGAGGTTGATCTAAGCGCACTCTTTATTAACCGGCAATGACTTGGAACCGCGCCGGTTAATGCGCGGCGGCGCAAAACGCACGATTTTGTCGATTTGTGACATTATTTTCAGGCCTCGGGCCTGCTCACCAGCGGCATCAAGCGGTGCGACGATCTGCAGTTGGCAGAGGCCCGAGGAAACTTTAGAATGGTTCTTGAAATCATCGCCGGAGAGTCTCCGGCTGCGCGTCGAATTGACATATATCAATGCGGTTGCCGCCCCAATATGTAGGGTGCCATGCAGCCGCATCGGCATCCCTGCCGGGCCCGCGGCAGGCGTAAAGGAACGGCCCCATGGACTATCGCGGTATCTTCGAGGATGCAGTGGACACGCTGCGGGCGGAAAAACGCTATCGCGTTTTTGCCGATCTCGAGCGCGTCGCCGGGCGCTTTCCCAAGGCCATCTATCGCGACGATGCGGACAATGCCCGCGAAATCACCATCTGGTGCTCCAACGATTATCTCGGCATGGGCCAGCACGAAAAGGTCGTGAGGGCGATGCAGGATACGGCCGGCTCGATGGGCGTCGGCGCCGGTGGTACGCGCAATATTTCGGGCACCAACCGCCCGCTGGTCGAGCTTGAGCGCTCGCTCGCCGACCTCCACCGCAAGGAAGCGGCCCTCGTCTTCACTTCGGGCTTTGTGTCGAATGAAGCCGCAATCTCGACCATTGCCCGGCTCCTGCCTGATTGCATCATTTTCTCGGACCAGCTCAACCACGCCTCGATGATCCAGGGCGTGCGCCAGTCGGGCATGGAAAAGAAGATTTTCCGGCACAATGACGTCGCGCATCTGCGCGAACTCCTGAGCCAGGTCGATCGCAAGCGCCCGAAACTGATCGCCTTTGAATCCGTCTATTCGATGGATGGCGATATCGCCCCGATCAAGGAAATCTGCGACCTTGCCGAAGAGTTCGGCGCGCTGACCTATATCGACGAAGTCCACGCCGTGGGCATGTATGGCCCGCGCGGCGGCGGCATTGCCGAGCGCGAGGGGCTGATGGACCGGATCGATGTCATCGAAGGCACGTTGGCCAAGGGTTTTGGCGTGATGGGCGGCTATATCGCCGCCAATAAGGCGATCATCGATGCGGTGCGCTCCTATGCGCCCGAATTCATTTTTACCACCGCCCTACCCCCGGCCCTTTGCGCCGCCGCGCGTGCTTCCATCGAGCACCTCAAGGGCAATGGCCATGAGCGCATGATGCACCAGCGCCAGGCGCGGCTGACCAAGGCGATCCTTGCCGATGCCGGCCTGCCGGTGATGGAAACCTCCACCCATATCGTGCCGCTGATCGTGGGCGATGCGCGTGCGGTGAAAGCTGCCAGCGACATGCTGCTTGAAAAGCACAATATCTATATCCAGCCGATCAACTACCCGACCGTGCCCAAGGGCACCGAGCGGCTGCGCATCACGCCGACCCCGCTCCATACTGACGAGATGGTGTTCGAACTGCGCCATGCTCTGGTCAGCGTCTGGACGAGCCTCGAACTGCCACGCGAGAAGGCGGATGCGGCGATTACGGCAAGCAAGCTGACCTCGGGCGATTTGACCCTGCCGAGCTTGGGTGGCTGATTTTTTGCTCCATCCAACACGACGTCATCCCCGCGAAGGCGGGGATTTCTGTTTGTGGCTTGGTGCATCCTCAACCCCTGAACGTCATCCTCGGGCCTGACCCGAGGACACTTCACTTTTTTCGGCATCGCAAGTGTAGAGCCCTCGGGTCAAGCCCGAGGGTGACGCGCCGTAGAGGCCCTGCCCACCGCCCCCCTTGACCAAAATCCCGCGCCGCGACAATTATTTGTCATGATGCATCCCGCACCCAAACTCCGACGTTGTGGCTTCCAGTCCCATGTGGACGGGGGCTTTGCGCCTGGGCGACGAAAAGGCTGAGTTTTATCACGCCGTCATCGACTCAACGCATACCTGCCTCCGCCCGGTTGGCAGGTTTTTTGTTTTCGGATTAGTGATGCCTCCTCATTTCGTCGCCTTCAGAACGGCCACCGCGGCAGACGTACCGGCCATTCGCGCGCTTGTGCGCGCGGCCTATTCCAAATGGATCCCCATTATCGGCCGCGAGCCGCGCCCCATGCTCGCCGACTATGCCGAGGCCATCCACGATTTCCGCTTCGACCTGCTCACCGTCGACGGACAGGTGGCCGGCGTGCTGCAGACCTGCCTTTGCGCCGATCACCTCTGGATCGAGAACGTCGCCGTGCACCCGCATCACCAGCGCCGCGGCCATGGCCAGGCGCTGCTGGTGCTGGCCGAACAGCTTGCGCGCCATGCCGGGCTCGGCGCCCTGCGCCTCCTCACCAATGCGGCCTTTGCCAGCAATGTCGCGCTCTACCAGAAGCTCGGCTACGAAATCGAGCAGAGCGAAGCCTTCATGGGCGGCACGACGCTCTACCTGACGCGCCAGCTCGCCCCTGCCGCTCCCATTCGCCCAGCGCATGGCTGGAATAACGAGAGCCGCACTACCGCTTGAGGCGGACAAGGATCATTTAGGGGTCATGGAAGCGAGCCGGGATCGTCCCGGGTCCGACAGAGGAGACCACCATGAGCACCCCCCGCAAGAACAAGTTCTTTGCGACCCTCGACACCTTCGTCACCGTTTTCGGCAGCGCCGCAGCGGTTTCGGCAGCAGTTGAGGCCGGCCGGGCGCCCAAGGCGAAGCACCTCACGGCCCTCGGTATCGAACCCACCGCCTTCCGCTCGATCGGCCGCTAACAGCCGCGCGGGCCGCTGCTCCCTCCCGGCGTTTTGCCTCCCAAAACGCCTAGCGGCCTGATGCGCTAGAAGCCGACACAAAAGCCCGGATGCCAGTTTCCCTCCCTGGCCTCCGGGCTTTTTCTATTTTTGGGCTTTTTGGCCATGCGTGGGCTGCATGGCGGGCGGACTTCTCACCCACCGGCTGTCATCCCGGCGAAGGCCGGGACCCATCTTGAGATCTCGGGATGGGCCCCGGCCTGAAGCCGGGGTGACAATCGAGTGTTGGAAGGTTTCAGCGAATAGCTGATTCTCAGTCCTCGTCGCTCGCCAATTGCCCGAGCACAGCACCCTTGCCACGCATGCGCATGATGATGGGCAGCACCACGGCAATGATGGCCACGGCATAGAGCACCAGCGAAATCGGCGAGTGGAACAGCACGGCCGGGTCGCCCTGGCTGATCGAGAGGGCGCGGCGCAATTGCTGTTCGGCCATGGGGCCGAGGATGAGCCCCACCACCACCGGCGCGATCGGATAGCCGAAGCGGCGGAGGAGATAGCCGAGGACGCCGAAGACCAGCAGCAGCACCAGCTCGAACGAGATGCGCATGGAGCCAAAGCCCATGGACATGGCCCCGTTGGCGCCCAGCGTGCCGAGCGTCGCAAAGGTCAGGATGCCGGCATAGAGCCAGGGTTTCGGAATGGTGAGGAGTTTCACCCAAAGCCCGATCAGCGGCAGGTTCAGGACCAGCAGCATGAAATTGGCGACGAGCAGGCTTGCGATCAGGGCCCAGACCAGCGAGGAATTGTTGGCGAAGAGCAAGGGGCCTGGCTGAAGACCGAATTGCTGGAAGCCGGCGAGCATGATGGCCGCGGTTGCCGTGGTCGGCAGGCCGAGCGTCAGCAGAGGCACGAGCGTGCCGGCAGCCGAAGCATTGTTGGCCGCTTCAGGCCCCGCAACGCCTTCGATGGCGCCGTGGCCGAATTCCTCGGGCTTTTTAGCAAAGCTCTTTTCGGCGCTGTAGGAGAGGAAGCTGGCGATATCGGCGCCGCCCGCCGGCATGGCGCCGATGGGGAAGCCGATAAAGGTGCCGCGCAGCCAGGAACCCCAGCTCCGCTTCCAGTCGTCCAGCGTCATCCAGACCGATCCCTTTACGGCCATGACCGAGGCTTCGACCTGTTCGCGGTCGGCAGCGGTCTTCAGCGTTTCGCCGATGGCGAAGAGCGCGACCGCGAGGGTCGTCACCTCGATGCCGTCGAGAAGGTCCAAAATACCGAAGGCAAGGCGCGTCTGGCCGGTCTGTTGGTCGATGCCGATAATGCCAAGGCCAAGGCCGATGAAGAGCGCGGTGAGGCCACGTAGCGGGCTATCGCCAAAGGCGGCGGAGACCGTGATGAAGGCCAAAACCATCAGCGCAAAATAATCGGCCGGGCCGAAGGAGAGCGCGAATTTTACGACGAAGGGCGCGACGAAGGCGAGGCCCAGCGTGGCGATCAGCCCGGCGATGAAGGAGCCGATGGCGGCCGTTGCGAGGGCGGGGCCGCCCCTGCCCTGCCGGGCCATCTTGTTGCCTTCGAGCGCGGTGACGATCGAGGCGCTTTCGCCGGGCGTGTTGAGCAGAATGGACGTGGTCGAGCCGCCATACATGCCGCCATAATAGATGCCGGCGAACATGATGAGCGAGCCGGCCGGGTCGAGATTGTAGGTGACCGGCAGCAGCAGCGCGACCGTAAGCGCCGGTCCGATGCCGGGCAGGACGCCGACGGCCGTGCCGAGGGTAACGCCAATAAGCGCATAGAGCAGGTTCTGCACCTGCAAGGCGGCGATGAGACCCTGGCCGAGAAGTTCAAAAGTGTTCATCTCAGAAGCTCCCCGTCACGATGAAGCGTTCCACCGGCCCCTGCGGCAGCGAGAGTTGCAGGCCGCGCGCAAAAATGAACCAGACGATGAAGGAAAAAACGATCCCGATGGGAATGGTCTGCCACAGCGGGCCACGCCCAAATCCCTTGGCGGTCAGCGCAAAGAGCACGCCGGTTGCCACCGAGAAGCCAGCCGTCGAGAGCAGCAGGATCTGCGCCACGAGGCCGCCGACGATCCAGGCGATGGGCGCATAGTCATCCTTGCTGCGGGCCGGAAAGCCATTACGCAGGGCCGAGACCAGCGTGCCCAAAGCGAGGAGGCCGAGGCCGCTGGCGACGATATAGGGGAAGACGGTCGGGCCGACGCGCTGCTGGATGGGCGGCACGCGCATCTGGCTCGTCTGCCAGAAGATGATGATCGAAATGGCGGCGAGGATCACCGCGATGACGAGCGCCGCCCCATCGGGGCGGCGCGTGCTGTTGGATTGGCCAGCGCTCATTGCACGAGGCCGATATCTTTCAGGATGGTCTCGGTCGCGGCGATATCGGCAGCAAGCTGCGCATCAAAGGCTTCACCGTCGAGATAGGTGTCGACCCAGCCCTTGGTTTCGAGCGCGGTCTGCCAGGAAGCCGAGGTTGCCAGCGCCTTCACGTCGGCAGTGATGGCGGCCTTCTGCTCGGGCGTGATGCCGGGAGCAGCGGCAACCATGCGCCAGTTTTCGACGGCGAGATCAATACCGGATTCCTTGAGCGTCGGGCCATCGACGCCGGGGACGCGCTCTTCAGACGACACGGCGAGGAGACGCAGTTCGCCGGCCTCAATCTGCGAAGCAAATTCGCTGATGCCGGAAATGCCAACCGTCACCTGGCCGCCGAGAATAGCCGCAAGGGCTTCGCCACCCCCGGAATAGGCGATGTAATTGACCTGGGTCGGATCGACGCCAATGGTTTTTGCGATCAGGCCCGCCGTGATGTGGTCGACACCACCGGCGGAGCCACCAGCCCAGGAAACGGCACCGGTATTCTCCTTGAGCTTGGCGACGAGATCATCAAGCGTCTGGATATCGGAGGCGGCCGGCACGACGATGGCGACGGCTTCACCGGTGAGGCGCGCAATCGGGGTCACATCGGCGAGGGTCACCGGCGACATATTGGTCAGGATGGCCCCGACCATCACATAGCCACCGACGATCAGGGCATTGGGATTGCCGGCGTCCTGATTGGCAAACTGGGCGAGGCCGATGGTGCCGCCGGCGCCGGGAACGTTGGTCACCTGCACATTGCCCGAAATGCCTTCGGCGGTGAACGCTTCCTGCATGGTACGGGCGGTCTGGTCCCAGCCACCGCCGGGCGCGGCGGGCGCCAGGATTGTATAGTCGGCAGCGAAAGCGGGCATGGAAAGGGCGCCAGAAACCAGCGCCGCGAGAAGCAGCTTGTTCAAAAGATCCTCCCAGAACAAAGGCGAACGTCGTTGCGTTCGTGCCCTTACTGTAGGGAGGCTCCCTGTCATCGTCCTGTCACGGGACTTTTGGTCGGTCCGGGACGAAAAACCTAAGCGCTGCGGCGGTTTAGGATGTTGGCGCCGTTCGCACGCCCCTGTGCATAGGCCTCGAGGAGGCGCGTGCATTGGGCAGCGGAAACGGGCTTGGAATAAAGATAACCCTGCGCCAGACGGCAGCCGAAACGACGCAGGGCATCGGCCTGCGCCTCATATTCCACCCCTTCGGCGACGATGCGCATGCCAAGCTTTTTGACGATATCGACCAGACCGGAAACCACCGTTTCGCTGGGTCCATCGACACCGAGCTTGGTAACGAAAGATCGGTCGATCTTGATGACATCGACGGGGAAGGACAGGAGGTGCGTGAGCGAGGCAAAGCCGGTGCCGAAATCGTCCAGGGCGACGAGAATGCCGCGGCTGCGCAGCGCTTCGACCGCATGGGGCACGCTTCTGTCGCTGCCACCGACAAAGACGGCTTCATTGACTTCGAGCACGATATGGCTCAGCGGCACATCGGCCCAGCCAAAGATGTCGATGATGCGCTCGGCCAGATCTCCTCGCTGGAAATCGCCCGTGGTCACATTGACCCCGACATGCTGGAAATCGATGCCCGCATCGAGCCAGCCGCGCATGTCCTGCGCCACCTGTTCGAGCATTTTACCGGTCAGTTCGCAGGCAAGGCGCGGATCGGTCAGGGCCAGATGATATTCGCCCACCGACACCATTTCACCGCCAATACGCAGCCGCGCCAGGGCTTCGAGCCCGACGATCTCATTGGTCTCGAGATTGACGATGGGCTGGTAATAGGGCTCCACCAGATTTTCGGAAAGCGCCTGATCGAGCTGGCGCACCAGGGCGATGCGATGCGTCATTTCGGTGCGCAGGTCGGCCTCAAAGGCCATATAGCCGCCGCGGCGCGCTTCCTTGGCGTGGTAGAGCGCAAAATCGGCATTTTGCGACAGCGTATCGGCATCGGTGCCATCGACGCCGAAGACCGCGCCGCCCATGGTGACATGGGCCTCAAAGGACTGGCCGGACATTTCGACCATGCCGGTGGTCGCATCGCTCACGAGGCTCGCCCAGTGTTCGAGCATATCGTGGCTGGCGCAGCCGCGGGCGATGATGGCGAATTCGTCTCCGCCGAGGCGACAGGGAATGAGGGTGGGATGCACGGCACTGAGCCGCGCGCCGACCGTGGCGATCAGCCGGTCGCCAGCCGCATGGCCGATCGTGTCATTGACGGATTTGAGGTGATCGATATCGAGCAGGATCAGGCCAAAAGGCTGGTCCATGCCGATATGCTCGCTCAAAAGCTCGTTGTAGCGGCCACGATTGGGCAGGCCCGTCAGCACATCGTAATAGGCGAGGCGGAAATTGCGGTCGCGGATGCGCTCATGCTCGATGGCGAGAGCGCAGAGATGGGCACAGGTTTCGACGATATTGCGCTCGGTAGCACTGGGGCCGCGGCACGAGCGGAAATAGAAGGCGAAGGTCGCGATCACCTCCCCGGCGGGATTCTTGATGGGCGTCGACCAGCAGGCTTTCAGACCCAGCGGCAGGATCAGGGCGCGAAAATCGTCCCAGAGCGGGTCGATGGCAATATCGGTGACGACGACTTCCTGCTTGCGATAGGCCGCGGTGCCGCAGGAGCCGGCCTTGGGCCCGGCTTTCATGCCATTGATGGCGGAAGAATAGAATTTGGGCAGGCTGGGCGCGGCCAGCGCACGCACGGTGCTGTGCTCATCGACCAGCAGGATGGAACAGATGGCTTCGGGCGCGAGTTGTTCGGCCCGCTGGCACAGCAGGCGTCCAATGGCCGGCAGGGCTTCGCCCTGGGCCACCGCCTCCAACACTTCGGTCTGCAACCGCAAAAGTTGCTCTGTCTCGCCGCCGGTCATCACCGTTTCTCCGGGATTCCAGAGGAGAATGCGCGAGCCGGGTAAAAGGAGCGTTCTGGGATTGCTGGCTATTGCATAAAATTGTCAGTTATCGCCGACCCGCCTGCCTTCGCCATCGATAACCACTTCGCCGTCTTCCTTGGTGAAAGGGCCGATATCGGGATTTTCCAGAATATCGAGAACCAGTTCCGAGGGTCGGCAGAGGCGCGTGCCGAGCGGGGTCACCACAAAGGGCCGGTTGAGCAGAATGGGGAAGCGCATGACGGCGTCGAGCAGTTCATTATCGCCCCTGGCCAGATCGCCCAGCCCGAGCGCGTCGAAGGGCGTATCCTTCTGCCTCAGGGCCTGACGCAGGCTCAGCCCGGCATCGGCGACCAGCCGCAGCACCGTCGCCCGGTCCGGTGGCGTCTGCAGATATTCAACGATTTCGGGCTCGACCCCGCTCTGGCGGATCATGGCCAGCGTGTTGCGCGAGGTGCCGCAATCGGGGTTGTGATAGATGGTCACGGCCATGGCTGCGCTCCGTTTCGCGGTTGCGGCACTTTCCATAGCATTCCCCGCTTGACTCTCAAATAGCCATGGAGCTATGAATTAACTCATAGCCAACGAGGTATTGATCCAATGCAGCCGGGACCAGACACGGTATTCAAGGCGCTGGCCGACCCGACACGACGGGCGCTGTTCGAGCGTCTTTGTCGCGAGGGCGAACATACCGTGGCCGTGCTGACCGCTGGCGCGGGCGTGTCCCAGCCGGTGGTCTCAAAGCATCTCGGCGTCTTGAAGGATGCCGGGCTCGTGCGCGGACGGATCGATGGACGGCAAACCCACTATAGCGCCCAACTGGCCGCGCTTGGTCCCCTGGTCGATTGGACCAAGGAAATGGCGGGGTTTTGGGAAGACCGATTTGATGCCCTGGAAGATCTGTTGAGGAGAATGGACCAATGAGCGAAATCACCACCACACCATCCCGTTCTGCCTGGCCGCGCTGGGTCCGGCAATCGCACCGCTGGATTTCGGTCGCCTTCGTTTTGAGCGTGATCGCCACCTCGATCGCGCTGGCGCAGCCGGAGCCGATCATTTGGGTGTCCTATGTGCCGCTCCTTCCGCTTCTGCTGCTGTTTTTGACCGGCACCTATCTCTTCGCCCTGCCCTATTTTGCCAAGTGGCATCGGCGCGGCCGGGATGTCGCCTGATGACGGAGAGAAAGCCGCTCAAGCCCAACAAGGATGGCGTCGTGCTGCTTTCGGGCGACAATCCGCAAATCGCCAAGGGTTTTGGCGATGAACCGGTATCAGCCTATCTCGACGCCGTGCCCGGCTGGAAACAAAGCGTCTGCCGCGAGATTGATGCGCTGGTCGTGAAAACCGTGCCAGGGGTGAAAAAGGCGGTCAAATGGAACACGCCGCTTTATGGGCTCGATGGCGAAACGTGGTTTTTAAGCATGCACTGCTTCAACTCCTATGTGCGCCTGACCTTCTTCAAGGGCACGGAACTTGAGCCCATGCCGGCCAAGGAATCCAAAGTTGCCGGCGTGCGTTACTATGACGTCACCGAGGCGGCCGGGATCGACGAAAAGCAGTTCGTCGCCTGGGTGAAGCAGGCCGTGCTGCTGCCGGGCGAAAAGATGTGAGGGTGAAAATGACAGACAAGAGTGCTGCCGAAAAAATCGATGCCCGCATTGCTGAACTCAGCGGCTGGCGCGGCGAAATGCTGGCAAACATCCGCAGGCTGATTAGGGAGGCCGATCCCGAGGTCGTCGAGGAGTGGAAATGGGAGAATCCGGTCTGGTCGCATGGCGGTATCATCTGCACCGGCGAGGCCTATAAGGCGGCGATAAAGACCACCTTTCCCAAGGGGGCAGCCCTTGCCGACCCGTCCGGCATCTTCAATTCGAGCCTGACCGGCGGCACGCGCCGGGCGATCGATTTCCGCGAGGGCGACGCGATCGACGAAGCTGGTTTCAAGGCGCTGATCCACGCCGCCATTGTCCAAAATCATTCGAAATAGGTTTGCCATGACCGAAGCCACGCCTGAAATCCGCACCGTCGTCGTTGAACGCGATTTTTCCCATAGGCCGGAAAAGCTCTGGTGGGCGCTGACCCAGCCGCACTTGATCAAGGAATGGCTGATGAGCAGCGATTTTGCGCCTGACCTCGGCCACAAGTTCAAGTTCACCGCCGATTGGGGCGCCATTGATTGCGAGGTCAAGGAGATCGAGCCCAATCGCACGCTGGCCTATTCCTGGGACGCCTATGGGCTTGAAAGCGTGGTCACCTGGACGCTGACGCCCATCGCCTCGGGCACGCAATTGCGCATGGAACAGACCGGTTTCCGGCCCGACCAGAACCAGGCCTATCACGGCGCGCGGATGGGTTGGCAGGACTACTTTGGCAAGCTCGATGATGCGCTTGGCCGGATGGAGTAAACGGAGCGGCAGCTATTGGGCTTGCCGCGCCACCCCTCACCCTAACCCTCTCCCCGCAGGGGCGAGGGGATTGGGCCGGTGAGTTGTGCAAGATAGTGCCAAATACTCGATCTGATCCCCTCGCCCCTTCGGGGAGAGGGTCAGGGTGAGGGGCCCGGCAATAACTACAATCAAAGCCCGGCCGCGAGCCAATTCGCGCGGCCGGAACCTTCACCTCAATCCGGCAGCTTGAACGCCACGACCTTGGTCGAGAAGCGCGACTGGATGGCGCCCTGCCCACCGGCAACGACGGCGATATATTGCTTGCCATCGAGCGTGTAGCTGATCGGCGCGCCACCGGCGGCCGGCAGTTCGGTCTTCCAGACTTCCCGCCCGCTCGCCAGTTCATAGGCCCGCAGCATGTTGTCCTTGGCCGCCGCGATGAACACCAGGCCACTGGCGGTGATCATCGAGCCGCCATGCGTCGGGGTGCCCATGGTCCAATCGAACGGCAGGGTGATGCCGAGCGCGCCGCTGCCCTTGGAGGTGCCAAACGGCTGGGTCCAGAGCATCTTGCCGGTATTGAGATCGACCGCGCTCAGATAGCTGTAGGGTGGATCGATGCAGGGCACGTTGAGCGCGGTGAGCCAGAAATAGGGCGCCGCGGCATAGGGCACATTGGCCTGGGCCACGAGGCCGCCGACTTCACGACGATCGCCCCATTCGCCCTGTGGCTTGGCGCCGCGCGCATCCGCCTCGTCGCGGGTGAGCAATTGCACATAGCTCGCAAAGCGGTTGGAATTGACCACCATGATGCCGCGCAGCGGGTCGACGGAGACGCCGCCCCAGTTCATCGCCCCGAAGGTACTGGGGGTCTGGATCGAGGGCGTGAGCCCCGGTGGGGTATTGGTGCCCTCGTAGCGCGCTTCCTTGAATTTTACGCGGCAATAGAGCTGGTCGAAGGGTGACACGCCCCACATATCCGCCTCGGTCAGCGTCGCCATGCGGAAGGATGGCAGGCTGTTCGAAAGGGGCTGGGTGGGTGAATTGCGCTCTTCGGGCACGACGCCATCCTGCGGCATCGGGGTTTCGGTAACCGGGAAGATCGGCTCGCCCGTGTTGCGATCGAGCACAAAGACTTCGCCGGCCTTGGTCGGCTGCACCAGCGCCTTGCGCATCGTGCCCGAAGCATCGGGCAGGTCGATGAGCGAGGCCGGTGAAGCCACGTCATGGTCCCAGATGTCGTGATGCTTGGTCTGGAAGGACCAGCGCAGGCGACCGGTTTCGGCATCGAGCGCCACGACCGAGGAATTGAACTGATCGTCGAACTCGCGGCGCTGGCCGCCGAAGAAATCGGGGGTGGCATTGCCGGTTGGCAGATAGACGAGACCCAGTTCTTCGTCGGCAACGGCCGGGGCCCAGCTATTGGGGGTGGCGACCGTATAGCTTTCGCCATCGGGCGGCAGGCCGGTGCGATCCTGGCGGCCCAGATCCCAGGCCCAGGACATTTCGCCCGTCACCGCGTCAAAGGCGCGGATGACGCCCGAAGCTTCGCCCCAATATTGGCCATCGGTGACCCAGCCGCCGACCACGACCTTGCCGCGCACAAAGGTGGGCGCCGAGGTGATGGAATAGTAGCCGCCGATGATCTTGCCTTCAAAGTCGTGCATGCCGACCAGAAGGTCGACGCGGCCGCCCTCGCCGAAATCGGCGCAGAGCTCGCCGGTCCTGGCATCGAGGGCGATCAGCTTGGCCGTGGCCGTGCCATAGAGCACGCGTTCGGCACAGGCGCCGGTCATGCCCGGAACCTTGTAGTAGCTCACGCCGCGGCAGGTGCCGCCATGGCCTTCCGAGCCGTCATAGGTCCAGCGCTCGGCGCCGGTCGCCGCATCGAGGGCAAAGGCCTGGCTGAAGCCGTTGCACATATAGATGCTGTCATCGATCTTGAGCGGGGTCGAATTGTTGGCGGGAATGCGACCCACATCCACCGACCAGGCGACTTCCAGATTTTCGACATTGTCGAGGGTGATCTCCTCGAGCGGGGTATATTTTTGGCCGCCCTGATCACCACCAAAATAGGGCCAATCGGCGCCGGTCTGGCCGAGGGCCGCCGCACCATTGGGCTCGGTGGGATAGGCGCCAAAGCCGGTCTGGAAGCGCGGGTCCTGTGGTAGGCTCGGGGCGCTGATGGCATAGAGCCCGGCGCCAAGCGCCACCGAAACGACGGCGGTCGAAGCGATGAGGCCTGCGGCACCGAAGGGCACGCGCTTCGTCAGATCAAGCGTGCCGGAAAGGGCATGCTGGCTCCAGGGCAGCAGCAGCCAGATACCAAAGGCGACCGGGATCATCAGGCGCGGCAAGAGAGCCCAGCCATCGAAGCCGACTTCCCAGATGGCCCAGATGATGGTGAGCGCCAGCGTCAACCCGAAAATCCAGGCGCCGAGGCGCTGGCCACGGAACAGCAGCACGGCGGCAACGAGGAACAGAAGACCCGAAACCAGGTAATAAAGCGAGCCGCCAAGCACCGCGAGATAGGCGCCTCCGCCCACGAAAATCAGGGCTATGACGCCCAGGACAACGGCGAAGAGGCCCATCAGGCCGCGTTCGACGATGTGAGGCGCCCTCGCCTCACCTCCACTACTCATAGTCTTCCTCCCTTGGGATTGTTGTATTGCTTACGAGGCCGCCCTGATGGGGGCCTTGGGTGCGTAGAGCGCCTCGTTGAGTTCGGCCGAGAGCCCTTCGATGCGTTTGAGAAATTTGGCGATGGCGACGAGATCGCTGTCGGAGAATTCGGCCGTTCCGACCTGATATTCGGTGCGAATATGCTCGTGGAGCGCCAGCGGCTCGGCGGCGGCCTCCGTGTCGAGCACGATGAGCACGCTGCGCCGGTCGTCGGGATGGCGGGCGCGCATGATGTAGCCGGCGCTTTCCAGCCGATCGAGCAGCGCCGTACCGGCGCCCGAAGTCAGGCCCAGATGAGTGATGATGTCGCCGGGACTGACCGGCTCACCCTTGAGATACAAATAGCCCAGGCAGCGGAAATCGGTGGGGTGCATGCCCTGCGCCCGCGCCGCGCGCTCCTGCGCTTCCTCGGCCCGGCGGATCATGAGGGTAAGCGCCGACCCGACCCGGTTTTCCAGCTCCGTTCGCGTGTCCATCATTATCCCCATGACAAAGAATCTTGACCATAAAGATATTTGTCATCGAAACCTCTGGCAAGCGGGCATGCAAGCAAAAGGGCGCAGCCGAAGCCGCGCCCTTTTGGGGGGTAATATCGTGGTGGGCCCGCCGAAAAGCGGGCAGACACAGATTGTCATCCCGGCGCAGGCCGGGATCCATCTTGAGATCTCAAGCTGGGCCCCGGCTTTCGCCGGAGTGACAGTCCGGGGACTTAAACCGTGTCAGCATTCGCTAAATCTGCCCCTCAAGGTCCTCGGGCGTTTCGATGGTCCGCATCCATTTGAGCGATTTGATTTCCCAAGCCGGATCTGACTTCTGCAGATCGTCGAGCAGACCCGGCAAGTGCCCGGCGCCATAGGTAATGAAAATCTTGTCGTCGGCGCTGGTCTCGATACGCTCGGCAAGCTTTTCATTGCGGAAGTCGAGAATGACCGGATCGAGCGCCGATGGCGCCGTCTTGGCGCCCAGCATCATGGTCATCCAGCCGCGGCAGGCGAGGCCGAGGATTTTTCGCTGACCGGGCGTGGCCTTGGCAAGCCAATCGAACAATTGCGTCATCTGGTCGGCCTCGCCATCATCGGAAGGGGCCGGCTTGGGTTGTGCGTTCGCTGCGGCAAATCCGGGGTCGGTTTCCGTGAGCCGCTGATATTCGTGCATCATGTCGGCCGTCGAAACGTCGGCCTCGATATGGCGCTCGGGGCGAGCCTTGATATCGGCGGCCAGCAGCTGGAAATAGGGGCCCTGGAACTGCAGGCCGCAGGCATCCCCAAAAGTCTCGTAATTGCTATTGAGATCGCCGCCGCCGGCCAGCGTTTCGGAAAACCATTTGTCGCCCGCCGGATCGCCGCGCACGCCTTCATAATAGATGGCATAGCCGTCGCTCAGCGCCTTTTCGAGATCGTAGACGACAGTCTTGTAAAAGCCCTCCGAGCCGATGTGCATCATGCCCTGGAACACCACCGTCTTCTTGCCATTCGACAGGACTGCCTGCGGCACGGTGAGCGGGGTCAGGTCGGTACGGAAGGCGAGATAGTAGAGAGGCGCGGCGATCAGCACGGTGATGGCGAAAACCAGCGCCAGGAAGGCCTTGATATAGCTCCAGAGCCTGCTCTGGCGGCGCTGCCCCGCAAAGACGCGGCGCACCAGCCAGGCCGCGGGGAAGGCAAGAAGCAGCGCCAGCACGACCACTGCGACAAGCAGCAGGACATGCACATCGAGCAGCACCGGCAGGCCGAGCAGAAAGCCCACGCCCAAGAGAAACCAGATTATTGTCGAGAGACGCAGTTTGAAGCGCTCTCCCCAGGCAAGGCTCTTCGTCGATGTGGAAGCTATGGCCATGTCGTCCCCCAGACGTATTGCTGGCGCTCCGCATGGCGCCAAGGCCGAAGCTAGCCGCTGGCCCGCGGCAAAGCCAGTCCCGGAGGCGTGGATTGGCCAGCGAAAATATCGTGCGGTTCTAGCGGTCTAGCTCGCCTGCCGCGCATCGCCGGGCGCTATGCCATAGACATTGCGGAAGACGCGATAGAAGGTGGCAAGGCTTTCAAAGCCACTGGCATAAGCCACCTGCGACACGGTCAGGTCCGGCTGCGTAATGAGCAGCCTTTGTGCCTCGCCGACACGCATCAGCATAAGCGTGCGGCTAAACGTGTTTTCGGCGTCTTCGAACAGCATATGCAGGTGCCGCACCGAAAGGCCGAGGCTGCGCGCCACCAAAGCCGGCGTCAGGTCGATCTGGTGATACTGGGCCGCCATGATATCGAGGGCGAGGTAACGCAGGCCGGCGCGGATGGCGCCGCGCACCTCGGGCAGACTGTCGGGCAGCCGCCCGCGCGCCGCCAGCCCCAGAAGGGCAATATGGGCGATATCGCGCTCCGGATCGGCCGAGGCGCGTTTGCTCGAGGTCAGAACGTCGAGCAGGGCCCGCAGCGGACGCAGCGTCCTGCTCCCTTCCAGGGGCCTGGCCGCAACCAGATCGGTTACGGACCGGCCCAGCGTCAGCTCGTCGGTCACCGGAATCTTGAGCATGCGGAACTGGAAACCGCCATCGGTCCCGGGCGTCGCGTCATAGGGCAGATCGGAATGATTGATGATCATGTCGCCATTGGCGATCATCTCGCTGCGCCCCGAACCGGTATCGAGCCGTCCCGGCCCGCGCACCTGCAGGCCCAGGCACAGGCTATTGCCCGCGACCCGCGCAATATCGGCTTCGGTGCGGCGAATGACATAGGCGGAGGCGGCAATGTGCGAGACCACCGCCGTGCCGAATCTTTCGGCGCGAAACGACCCCTCGAAGGCGGCGCGGCGCTCTGCGGGCACTTCGATGGTGACGCCGAAGAGACCCCTGCTCCGCACTTCGCGCCACTGCTCGAAACGGTCCCGGGGGGCCACGTCATCGGTCGAAAAATTCAGCATTTTGCCCCCTCCCCTCCATGGCGCGCACGGAACAGGATTTGAGGCAAAAGGTCAACTTTTAGCTATTTTTCCGTCCGCCCTTCGCTTGTGCGATCGCGCTCATAGTGCCGCGCCAGCGGAAAGGGCGGCAGCCAGGCCTCGCGGCGAATGGTCCAGAGTTCGTAAGTGGGCCGGAACTGATCCGGCGCATCGAGCGAACCGAGATTGATTTCCATCTCGTCGCCGCTGCGCGAAAACACCGACGAGCCGCAGCGGGGGCAGAAGCAACGCCCGGCATAGTCGCCCACCGCGCCCGAAATCGTCACGGCGCTTTCCGGAAAAATCGCCGAGGCATGAAACAGCGCGCCATGATGCTTGCGGCAATCCATGCAGTGGCAGATGCCGACCCGAAACGGCCGGCCCCTCGCCACGAAGCGCACGGCGCCGCAGAGGCACCCGCCCGCAACCTCCTCCATGCCTAGCTCCCTTCCACAAGACAAAGATCGCGAAACGCCTTCACCGCCGCCGAAGGCCGGCGCTCGCGATGGTAGAGCAGGCTAAAATTGCGCTGCGGCAATTGAAAGGGCAGGATCGCCAGGCGCCCCGCCGCAACGAGCGGCGCCACCACCATTTCCGACAGCACCGCCGCGCAATCACTGTTGAGAACGGCATTGAGCACCGCCTCATTGGTCGGCAGCGACAGGGCGACAGTCAGCGTCGCCGGATCGACGCCAAGGCCCAAAAGCCCGGCGACGAATTCGGCCCGCGTTCCCGAACCCGGCTCGCGCATGATCCAGCGAAAATCCGAAAAGCGCGGCTTGGCAAGAGCGACGGCCGGCACGGAGACCGCAACCAGCCGATCCCTGCCGATGGGACGCACGGCCAGCACCGGCGCATCGACATGACCTTCGACAATGCCCAGTTCGGCCGCGCCCGATATGACCGCCTCGGCCACATCATTGGTATTGGCCGCGGCAAAATTGATGGCAATCCCCGGATGCGCCGAGGCAAAGGCGAGGAGGCGCGAGGGCAGCCAATAGTTGGCCACCGTCTGGCTCGCCATGACATCGAGCGTGCCGCGCCTGAGACCGCCGAGATCGTTGAGCGCCTGTTCGGCCTGGCGGATGCGCGCCAGCGTCTGCCGCGCCTCTTCGAGAAAGGCCATGCCGTCGCGGGTCAATTCGATCCGCCTTCCGACGCGATCGAAGAGGCGCACGGAATGAAAGGCTTCAAGCGCCTTGATCGCCGCGCTGGCGGCCGAAGGCGTCAGCCCGACCGCCGCCGCGCCTTGCGTCAGATGCTGGCGCTCCGCCACGGCGATGAAGATGGCCAATTGCTCGATGGTCACAATCTATACGAATTTTTCGCATGAAACATGCTGGATTATGCGATGGATTCTAACGAATGCAAGTCTCATCCTCCAATGCACCCGTGTTGGAGTAAATCATGCTTCCGTTGTCGCAATTTCGGCAACTCGTTCCCGGCCTAGGCCTCTCTCTCGCCATTGCCATTCCAGCCCTTGGCCTCGAACGCTTGCAGCGGCATTTTCTGGGCTGGGTTGCGCTCGATGGCCTCGTGGTCGCGATCATGGCCGGGATTGCCCTCCATAGCCTTTTCGGGATCGCGGAGCGTTTTCGTGCCGGCGTCACGTTTGCGGCCAAGACCGTGCTCGAGGTGGCCATCGTTCTGCTCGGCGGCACGATCAGCGCCGCTGCCGTGCTGCAGATTGGCCCCGTAGTGATCGCCGCCATCATGCTGGTCGTCGTGGTCGCCCTGGGCCTCAGCTATGGCATAGGCCGCGCTTTGGGTCTTGATGCACGCCTTGCCACGCTCGTTGCCTGCGGCAATTCCATTTGCGGCAATTCTGCCATCATGGCGACGGCGCCCGTCATCGAGGCGCCGGCCGAAGATGTCGCCGCCTCGATCGCCTTTACCGCGGCGCTGGGCGTGCTGGTCGTCCTGCTCCTGCCGCTCGGCGTGCGGCTGCTCGGGATCAGCGAATGGCAATATGGCGTCATTGCCGGCCTCAGCGTCTATGCCGTGCCGCAGGTCCTTGCCGCCACAGTGCCGGTCGGGGTGATGAGCACGCAGATCGGCACCCTCGTCAAACTGATCCGCGTGCTGATGCTCGGCCCGGTCGTGCTCGGCCTTGGCGTCTTGCAGAAAAATCGCACGCGCGACACCCTGCCCTTCTCGGCGCTCGTCCCCTGGTTCATTCTAGGTTTCGTTGCCATGATGGGCGCAAGATCACTCGGCCTCCTGCCCGAAGCCGCCATCCCGGCGCTGCACGGCGCCTCGACCCAGCTCACCCTCGTCGCCATGGCGGCGCTCGGCCTTTCGGTCGACCTCCGCTCGGTCATGGCCTCGGGCGGCCGCGTGCTGGCGGCGGGCTTTCTATCGATCGCAATGCTCATCCTGCTCGCGACGGCAACCGCCTTAATCCTGGCCTAGGGCACGGTTGCGGCTCTCAAAGCCAGCCAGATTTCGCCATAATTGGACCAGCGACCACCAGACCTGTTACCGGCAACTCCGACGAGTTGCGGGCTGCCCGCAAACCAATATCCGGGGTCGGTGAGTGTTTTAGTTGCGCCGCCTGCGCCTGGATTCGAAGCTTTCCGATAGGTTAACAGACGTTCACAAATCGGCCTGCTTCTCAGTGTTCCC
Source organism: Devosia riboflavina (assembly GCF_000743575.1). Lineage (GTDB taxonomy): Bacteria > Pseudomonadota > Alphaproteobacteria > Rhizobiales > Devosiaceae > Devosia > Devosia riboflavina. Next base: position 52,268 of record NZ_JQGC01000009.1, read on the forward strand.
TCTACACATCGGCGTGATCAAGAGTTTTCACGAACGATCCTCGTTGCAGGTGCAGAGTCGCGAGGGGCGGCAGCGACAACAACATCAGTAGAAATTTTTTCAATTCAGCCCACATCGCGGCTGAAGGCGAATTTCTATGCAAGGAGACATCTTGGATATTTCGCACATTCTGATCGACCCAACCTTTTTCAAGGGCGGCATCCGCATCGTTCACTTCATCGGCCTGGCCCTGGGCCTCGGCACGGCGACCTTTCTCGACCTGATGATCATGCGCTTCATGCTGCGCAACAAGATCCGCCGCTCGCATGCCGAAGCCTTCGAATTCGGCACCAAGGTGGTGACGGCCGGGCTCGTTATGCTCTGGATCAGCGGCCTCGGCTTTCTCATCTACTATTGGGCTTTCGACCCGGAAAAGCTGGGCAATCCAAAAATCTGGGCCAAACTCTGCATTGTCGGCGTGCTCACGGCCAATGCCGTCTACCTGCACAAGCTGGTGCTCCCCATGGTGCAATCGCAGGTTTCCAAAACCCTCTTCGGCGGCCTCACGCTGGGCCAGCGCCTGCAAATGGTGATTGGCGGCACGACCTCGGTCACCGCCTGGTACGTGCCCGTGGCGCTCGCCACCATTCCACAATTCAACAACTCGATCGCCGCCCAACACCTCTGGGCCATCTTCTGCGGCCTGCTTATCCTCGCCAACGCCCTGTCGGCCGGCACCCTATTGGCGCTCGAAAGCATCCGCCTGCGCGATCAACGCCAAAACGCCCGAGGCGAAATGCTGGCGGGGTGACGCGCGTTTCCCCGATAAGGCGCGTCACTCGCGCAACAAAATCGTCCCGACGTGCGGGATAAGCGACAAATAAGGAAGAAAAACTGGTGCTGCCGGACAGGATTGAACTGTCGGCCTCTCCCTTACCAAGGGAGTGCTCTACCACTGAGCTACGGCAGCATCGTAAAGGGCGCCGGCAGGTTTCTGCGGCGACGGGCGCTCTACTGCCATAGGGATTCACTCGACGCAAGCGCAAAAAACGCCTATCAACGCCCTCTGTGAATCACCGATTGCCAGGAAGGCGATGAGTAAGTCGAACGAAGCTGCTGCCCGCGAGCAAAGATTAGCCGCAAAGCTTCGCGAGAACCTCAAGCGTCGAAAGGATCAGGCCAGGGCTCGCGCTGCCCGGGATGATGCTCCGGCACCCGAAACGATCGCGGTCAAGAAACCGTAAATCATTTTCGGGCGTATTCAGGAACGTCACATATTCGCATGAGCGCGGCTGGTCTGGCTTACGTGGCAACGAAGACCTCGCCTACCTCCTCCACAGGTAGAAGGCCCAGATAGGGCCGGTTCAGAGGAACCATTTCATGGATCGTATTCGTTTGGTCGGCGGCAATCCGCTCAACGGGGATATCGTCATTTCGGGCGCCAAGAATGCCGCCCTGCCCCTGATGATCGCATCGCTGCTGACCGATGAGCCGCTAGTGCTCACCAATGTTCCCCGTCTTGCCGACGTCAAGCAGCTCGAACGCATACTCGAGAATCACGGCGTCGATATCGCCGTGCACGGTCGCCGTCGCGGCGAATCGGATGGCGTCGGCCAGCGCATGACCTTTCATGCCGCCGATATCGTCGATACTACCGCGCCTTATGATCTCGTCTCAAAAATGCGCGCCAGTTTCTGGGTCATCGGGCCGCTGCTGGCCCGCTGCCACGAGGCCCGCGTGTCTCTCCCTGGCGGTTGTGCCATCGGCACGCGCCCGGTCGATCTCTTTCTCTTTGGCCTGAAGGAACTCGGCGCCGAGATCGATATCGACGAGGGCTATGTGGTGGCCCGCGCGCCCAAGGGCGGCCTTGTCGGCAATCGCATCGTGTTCCCCAAGGTGTCGGTGGGCGCGACGCACACGCTGCTGATGGCTGCGACCCTCGCCAAGGGCACGACGGTCATCGAGAATGCGGCGCAGGAGCCTGAGATCACCAATGTCGCCGAGTGCCTCGTTGCCATGGGCGCCAAGATTTCGGGCATCGGCACGCGCACGCTGACCATTGAAGGCGTCGAAAAGCTGCATGGCGCGAGCGTGGAAGTCATTCCCGACCGCATCGAGACCGGTACCTTTGCCATGGCTGCGGCCATGACCGGCGGCGACGTGCTGCTGCGTGGCGCGCGCCCCGAGCACCTGCAATCGGCGCTCGATATCCTGGCTCGCACCGGCGTCGACCTGACCACGGAAGCCGACGGTATCCGCGTCAAGCGCAATGGCAATGGCATCCAGCCGGTCGATATCGAAACCCACCCCTTCCCGGGTTTCCCGACCGACTTGCAGGCCCAGTTCATGGCCTTGATGACCATGAGCCAGGGCACGAGCCATGTGCGCGAGACCATTTTCGAGAACCGCTACATGCACGTGGCCGAACTCGCCCGTTTTGGAGCCGATATTGCCGTCGATGGACAAGTGGCGACCATTCAGGGCAAGTCCCAGCTCAAGGGCGCGCAGGTGATGGCGACCGATCTTCGCGCTTCGGTGTCGCTGGTGATTGCCGGCCTCGCCGCCAAGGGCGAAACCATCGTCAACCGCATCTATCACCTCGATCGCGGCTTTGAACGGCTCGAAGACAAGCTGTCGCGCTGTGGCGCGGAGATCGAGCGGCTCGCTGGCTAAGGCCTGACGACAACGCCGATTTTTGGGGCTTCCGGTACGCGCCGGAAGCCCCTTTGTTTTTCGGGGCACGACCACCGTTCAGTCGTCACCACCGGGCTTGTCCCGGTGGTCCATGCGGAGGCGAGATGGATTGCCGGGACAAGCCCGGCAATGACGACAGGAAGAGGGAGGCTTCGTTACCTCGCTCAGTCCAGCGTCTGCCGATAGCGCAGCATGGCGATGACGGTGATCACCAGCACGATCACCCCCAGCGCCGTCAGTTCCGCCGTCACATCGAACGTCCCAGCGCCCTTCAGCATCACCTTGCGGATCAGCCGGATGAAATGCGTCGCCGGCACGCCGGTGCCGATGGCCTGGGCCCAGCCGGGCATGCCGGCGAAGGGGAACATGAAGCCCGAAAGCAGGATCGAGGGCAAAATGGTGAAAAAGCTCAACTGCATGGCCTGCATCTGGTTTTTCGCCACGGTGGAGATGAGAAACCCCAGCGCCAGATTGCCCAGCACGAAGAGATTGAAGCCGAAGAAGAAGGCGCTGAACGTGCCGGTGAACGGCACCTGGAACACAGCGAAGGCGGCGACGAGAAAAACCGCGGTCTGCACATAGCCGACAAAGACATAGGGCAGGATTTTGCCCAGCATGACTTCCAGCGGCGTCACCGGTGTGGAAATCAGCATTTCCATGGTGCCGCGCTCGCGCTCCTTGACGATGGCGACGGCCGTGATCATCACCATGGTCATGGAGAGGATGATGGCGAGCAGCCCCGGGACGATATTGGTCGAGGTTTTGCCCTCGGGATTATATTGCCGATGGACGATCACCTCAAAAGGCAGCGGCGCGCCGGCGGCGGGGGAGAGCGGGCCGGTGAGGGTCTGGGCGATGGCGCCATTGACGATGCCGCTCATGGCCGCCGCGGCGCCGCTGACGGCTGAGGGGTCGGAAGCATCGGCGGCGATAAGAAGATTGGGCCGCAAACCGCGCACCACGTCGCGCTCGAAATCGGCGGGGATGACGACGACGAAATTCGCTTCGCCCCGCCGCAGTGCTTCCTCGCCGGCATCGGGACCACGCACCTGGCCGATGAAATCGAAATAGCCCGACGTATCCATACCCGCGAGCAACGCCCGGGTCAGTGGACCATCGTCGTTGACCTCCACCAGCGTCGGCAGGTGTCGCGGATCGGCGTTGATGGCGAAGCCGAAGAGCATGAGCTGGATGATGGGCAGGCCGATCATCATCCCAAAAGTGACGCGGTCGCGCCGCATCTGGATGAACTCTTTCCAGAGAACGGCAACGAAGCGGCTCAATGAGAAGCGCAGGTTCATGCCGCGTCCCGCGAGAAATTGTCCCGCGCCCCCGCCATGAGATAGATGAAGGCCTCTTCAAGCCCCGCCGGCACCTCGCTCCAGCGCTGTCTTTTGTGATTTTGGAATTTTGCAACGGTAGCGGCCAGGGCCGCAGCATCGGTGCCCGAGACATGCAGCGCCGAGCCGAACCGTGCCACCTGATCGACGCCCGGCTGGCCCTTGAGCGCATCTTCCAGCGCTACCAGTTCCGGCCCCTCCGCCCGCCAGGTGGTCAGCCCCACCATGGTCGGAATTTCCGTCGCCCGCCCGTCGATCAGCTTTTTGCCATAGGCGATATAGGTGATGAAATCGCACTGGATGGCTTCGTCCATGTAGTGCGTCGAGACCAGCACGGTCACGCCGGCCTTGGAAAGCCGCCGGATTTCGTCCCAGAAATCGCGTCGCGCCTTCGGGTCGACACCCGCCGTCGGCTCATCGAGCAGCAGCAGTTTGGGATCGTGAATGAGGCACGCCGCCAGCGCCAGCCGCTGCTTCCAGCCACCCGACAGCGTTCCGGCCAATTGCCCCGCGCGGTCAGCCAGCCCGAGATCGGCCAGCGCGCCATCGACGCGGCTCTTGCGATCCTTCACCCGATACATCCGCGCCACAAAATCGAGATTCTCGCGGATCGTCAGATCCTCATAAAGGCTGAATTTCTGGGTCATGTAGCCCACCTCAGCCTTGATCTTCCCCGCCTCGCGCCGCACGTCAAAGCCTAGGCATTGCCCCTCGCCCTCGTCGGGCAGCAGCAGGCCGCAGAGCATGCGAATGGTCGTGGTCTTGCCCGAGCCGTTGGGCCCCAAAAATCCATAAATGGCGCCCTTGGACACGGCGATGTCGAAATGATCGACCACCGTCTTGTCGCCAAACCGCTTGGTCAGCCCGCGCACGTCGATGACGCGTTCCTCGCTCATGGCAGCACGGTCACCGGCTGGCCCGGCTGCAGCTTTGCTGCATCGTCGAGCCGTGCTTCGACGAGATAGACAAGCCGACTGCGCTCCTCGGTCGAATAGATCACAGGCGGCGTCGTCTGCGCTTCGCTCGCGATATGCACCACGGTCGCCGCCATATCCGCGCAGCCATCGCAGGTGACCGTCACCGCCTGCCCAACGGAAAGCGCGGACCGCGCCGTCTCGGGCACGAAGAACCGCGCCTCGAGCGCGTGAGCCGGCAGAATGGAGGCAATCGGTGTGCCCACGGCCGCCACTTCGCCCACGGCATAATAGAGTTTTTCGATTGTTCCCGCCGCGGGCGCATGCACCTGCCGTTCGCCGAGATCAAGCCGCGCGCCCTCGGCATCGGCCTCCGCCGCGGCGAGATTTGCTTCCGCCGCCACCTGCTGGCCTGAGCGCGCCGGCAGTTCGGCCACCGCCAGTTGCGCCTTCAATTGGCTCACCTGCGACTCGGCCGAAGCCAGCGCATTGCGATCCACCTCCACCTTCGCCGCCGAAACCGTGCCCGCCTTTTCAAGCTGCTCGCTGCGCGCGAGGTTGGTCCGCGCCAGCCCCAGATCCGCCTCAGCCTTGCTCAGCGAGGCGCGAATGACATCCAGTTCTTCGCTGCGGCTGCCGGTTTCGAGATTTTCGAGCGTCGCCCGCGCCGCCGCCACCCGCGCCTCGGCCGCCGATAGCAGGGCCTGCTGCTGGCTCTGGTCGAGCACCAGCAAGAGGTCGCCTTCGGCCACCGCCTGCCCTTCGGCCACGGCGATCTGCGTGATCCGCCCAGCGCTTACCGGCGCCACATAGACATAGTCGGCCTCAATATAGCCGGTGAAGCCGGCGGGGTCAGCCGACGGGGAAAAGAAAGCCAGGATCGCAGCGAAAAGTCCGCCGAAAAAGTCGCTCATGGCGTCTCCTCTCCGCCCGCGGGCGAAATGCCGTGAAAGAGAATGTCGAGGTGGTTTTCCACCAGCCGGTCGAGCGCGAGGCCCTCTTCGGGCCGCACCCCAAAGACTTCGCTCAGCGCCACATGGGCCACGATCGGCCCGACGATCGAGCGCACCGTCATTTCGGGATCGACCTTTCGCAGTTGCCCCGAAGCGACGCCGCGCGCCACCAGCGCCGTCAGCGCCGGGATCACCTTGCCCAGCACTTCGCGCCGATAGAGTTCGGCAATGGCCGGGAAATTCATGATCTCGCGCAGGATCAGCCGCGGCACGGCGAGATTGTTGGGATCGGAAAGCAGGTTTTGTAGCGTGTGCACCAGCATGGCGATGGGCAGACGCGGATCGCCTTCGAACTGCGCCATATCCGGCAACGCCCGCTCGGCAATCGGCGCCACTGCGCGCCGCACAATCCCCTCCATCAGCGCTTCCTTGGAGGGGAAGTAGAGGTAGACAGTTCCCTTCGACACACCGGCGCGCCGCGCCACCTCGTCGACCTTCGTGGCGGCAAAACCCTTTTCGGCGAACACGGCCAAAGCCGCATCCAGCATCTCGTCCGGCCGCGCCTCGGCCCGCCGGCGGAATTTTTTGTCGGTGCTGTTCATGGGGTGATTATAACTGACTGACTGGTCAGTTATCAAGAGACAATCACCGACCTTCCCCTCTCCCCTTGCGGGAGAGGGACAGACCAACTTTGCGTTCAGCAAATTGGTCAGGGTGAGGGGTATCCATCCTCCGCAGAGGAGCTTGCGACGACACCGCATACCCCTCATCCGCCCCTTCGGGGCACCTTCTCCCGCAAGGGGAGAAGGGGAACCGGTGCGTGAGACAAGAGCCCCCACTTCCCCCCGAACCCTCAAGCTTGTAGATCAGCTTCCGCATGACCAAATGTGGCAGAACCAATTTCGCGAGCTGACCCTATGACCGACCTCAAGCTTCTGGCGCTTGATACTGAAGATCTCGCCGTGCTTTCCGCCCATGTGCAGGATGCCGTCGTGCGCACCGTCGACATGGGCTATGCCCGCGGCGACCGGCGCTTTGCGCTCTTGATGAACCGCTACGACTGGACCGACGACAAGCCGCGCAGCAAGGGCCTCCGCAAGCGCTCTGGGCTGCATTTCGACCGCGTCGAGAATGTCGCCTATGCCGGCTTCGATCCGGCCTCGCCGGAAGGCGTGCTCAACCTCCTGGCGCTGACCTTTACGCCGGCCCCCGATGGCGTTTCCGGCGTGGTGGAAATCACCTTTGCCGGCGGCGGCACGGTGCGATTGACGGTGGAGGTGCTCGAGGCACGGCTGGCCGATCTTGGTTCCGCCTGGGCCGCGGCGGCAAAGCCGGCACATAAGCTCGACTAACAATGGGGGCTCCCGTACCCCCACCCTTGATCCCTCCCCACAAGGGGGAGGGAGACGAAGGAACCGTGAAGGCTGAGGCTTGCGCCTCCCTCCCCCTTGTGGGGAGGGAATGAGGGTGGGGGTTGAGAGCCACGAACCCCATTCCCCCTTGCGATCAACCGCCCCATAAGGGATAGATCGCACCATCACGAAATTCCGACGCTATCCCGGACCGCCAATGCCTCTACGCCTCGACAGCGCCGCTTCTGATTTCGAATCCCGCTTCGTCGAGCTGCTTGCCAGCAAGCGCGAGGCCTCCCAGGAAGTGGGTGATATCGTCGCCGGGATCATTGCCGATGTCCGCGCCCGTGGCGATGAGGCCGTGGCCGAGCTGACCAACAAGTTCGACAAGGCTGGCGTCACCCCGGAAACCCTGCGTTTCTCCGAAGCAGAAATTGCCGAAGCCGCCGCCCGCGTCACCCCCGATGTCCGCGAAGCGCTGCAGACCGCGCATGACCGCATCAAGTCGCATCACGAGCGGCAGATGCCCAAGGACGATATCTATACCGATGCGCTCGGCGTCACCCTCGGCTCGCGCTGGACCGCCATCGATGCCGTCGGCATCTATGTCCCCGGCGGGCTCGCCTCCTACCCCTCATCGGTGCTGATGAATGCCGTGCCGGCCAAAGTCGCCGGCGTCTCGCGCATCGCCATGGTCGTGCCCACGCCCAATGGGCAACTGGCCTCGGCCATTCTCTGCGCCGCGCAGATTGCCGGCGTGACGGAAATCTATCGCGTCGGCGGCGCCCAGGCCGTTGCCGCCCTTGCCTATGGCACCGACGCCATCGCCCGCGTCGACAAGATCATGGGCCCCGGCAATGCCTTCGTTGCCGCCGCCAAGCGCCAGGTCTTTGGTCAGGTCGGCATCGATCTGATCGCCGGTCCCTCGGAAGTGCTGGTGATAGCAGACCACTCCGCAAACCCCGCCTGGGTCGCAGCCGATCTCATCGCTCAGGCCGAGCATGGCGGCGGCGCGCAGTCGATTCTTGTGACGACCGACGAAAGATTGGCTGACGCCGTAGAGGCCGAAGTCGACCGCCAGTTGAGCCTGCTTCCCAAGGAGTCCATCGGTAGGGAAGGCTGGGACGAGTTCGGTGCCATCATCACTGTCGATTCGCTCGAAACGGCGACCAACCTCGCCAATCGCATCGCTTCCGAGCACGTGGAACTGGCCGTGGACGACCCGCAGTCACTGGTCCCGGCCATCCGCCACGCCGGTGCGATCTTTCTGGGCCACCACACGCCGGAAGCCATCGGCGACTATGTCGGCGGCTCCAACCATGTCCTGCCGACCGCCCGCTCGGCGCGCTTCGCCTCGGGCCTCGGCGTGCTCGATTTTGTCAAGCGCACCTCAATCCTCGGCTGCACGCCCTCCTCGCTCTCGGCCCTTGCCGAAGCGGCCGTGACAATCGCCGAAGTCGAAGCGCTCGACGGACACGGGCGCTCCATTTCGATTCGGCTCAACCGTTGAGCATTTCCATGGGCACAAGCGAGGCGGCATCCAGCACCAATCGTCTGGTCACCGTCACGCTCGACCCCAATACCATCACCTCGATCAACCCCGACGAAGTGCATGAATGGCGCATTGCCATTTATGACCTCCTCGAATCCAACAGTTTCAGGCCCGCCCGCGTCGCCGCCGAAGGCCCCTATGCGCTCCACGTCTCGATCATCGGCAATTCCATCGTGCTCGACGTGCGCCACCCCGAAACCTTTCAGCCGATCGCCGCGCACTACATCTCGCTGACCCCGTTCCGCCGGCTGATCCGCGATTATTTCCGCATTCGCGACGCCTATTACGAGGCGATCCGCTCGGCGCAGCCCTTCCAGATCGAGACCGTCGATATGGCGCGGCGCGGCATGCACAACGAGGCGGCCGAACTTTTGCGCACGCGGCTCCACAACAAGATCATCATCGATCTCAATACCGCGCGCCGCCTCTTCACCCTCATCTGCGCCGTGCAGCCCTATGCGAGCCGCATTGACGAAGCGACGAGCGAACTGCCCTCCGTGCTCTTCGTCTGCTCGATGAATTCGGTCCGCTCGCCGATTGCCGCCGCGCTCGCCCGCCAGGCCTTTCCCGGCCGCATCATCGCCCGCTCGGTGGGCGTCAATGGCGGCAAGGCCGACCAGTTCGTGCATGAGGTGATGGAAGAGATCGGCATTGATATGTCGGTCCACACGCCCCATATTCTCGATGAGCTCGTTGCCAATCGCTTCGATCTCGTCATCACCCTGTCCGATGACGCTCCCGATGCCGTGGCCAAAAAGGGTCTCGAGGCGGGCGAAATCGAACAATGGACGGTGCCGGACCCCTCGCTCGTCGAGGGTAGTCGCGAGGTAGTTCTGTCGGCCTATCGTGAACTTCGCGATGGTCTCAGACGCCGCGTTCGTACTCGTTTGGAGCCACTGGTTTCCGGTAGTTCACAAAGCCACTGATTTGCAGTAGGTTCCGCCAAAATTTGCGGCCGCCGCCGAGCAATTTCGCACACGGGGGTCTTCCCAGGAGAAAGTATGGCCAAAGAAGAAGTGCTCGAATTCCCGGGCGTGGTCACTGAATTGCTTCCCAACGCGACCTTCCGGGTCAAGCTGGAAAACGAACACGAGATCATCGCTCACACCGCTGGCCGCATGCGCAAGAACCGTATCCGCGTTCTCGCCGGCGACAAGGTGCTGTGCGAAATGACTCCGTACGACCTGACCAAGGGTCGCATCACCTATCGTTTCAAGTAAGGTTTGGCGCGACCACCTGAAGGGTGGTCAAAACGCTCCAGTGGAGCGTTTTGAGCGACAAACGCCCTGAGCCATGCGAAGGGCCGTCCTGTTTCAGCGGAGCGCGACGTCATCATGGCCTCAAGGCCCGAATTAATATTGGCCTCCGCCTCGCCGCGCCGGCTTGCCCTGCTCAATCAGATCGGCATCGAGCCTGAGCATCTAGTTCCGGCCCATGTCGACGAGACTCCCGAAAAGGGCGAATTGCCGCGCAAGCTTGCCGGCCGCCTTGCCGAGTTGAAAGCCCTCACCGCCCAGCACAAGGCCCGCGTCGCCGGTTTCGGCTCCGACGCCCTCGTCCTTGCTGCCGATACGGTGGTGGCCGTCGGCCGTCGCATCCTGCCCAAGGCCGAGACCATGGAAGAGGCATCCGATTGCCTCCGCCTGCTCTCGGGCCGAGCGCACCGCGTCTATACCGGCGTGACGCTCCTCACACCCTCCGGCGCCAAGCGGCAACGGGTCGTTGAAACACGCCTGCGGTTCAAGCGCCTCTCGACCCGCGAAATGGAAGCCTATCTCGCCAGCGCCGAATGGCGCGACAAGGCGGGTGGCTATGCCATCCAGGGCATTGCCGGCTCGTTCGTCGTCAAACTCAGCGGTTCCTATTCCGGCGTCGTCGGCCTGCCGCTTCATGAAGTGACCCAGCTTCTCGCCGGCGAGGGCTATCCCGTGCATTTCAACTGGCTCAACCAGTCGAGCCTGACGGGCGTCTGATGGCCGCCGAAAAGAAATGCCCGATTTGCGGCAAGCCAGTGGTCGAAAAGTACAAGCCCTTCTGCTCGAAGCGCTGTGCCGATGTCGATCTCAACCGCTGGCTCACCGGCTCCTATGTCATCCCCGCCAGGGATGACGAGCCGCCTGCCGAAAACGATGACGAATAGGCGTCTTGGTGGGCTTCAAGGGTAGCAGTCTGCTAACAAACTAGCCTCTTTATCCACATAGCGTTTTCGCGCTTGCGCCATCAAAAACGATTGCCTATAAGGCCCGTGGCTCGCAGCCGAAGGCTAGCGAAAAAGATGCCCAGATAGCTCAGTTGGTAGAGCAGCGGATTGAAAATCCGCGTGTCGCTGGTTCGATTCCGGCTCTGGGCACCATTTCCTCCATTTTCTTGTTGTTTGTCAGCGGCTTAGTTGCAGCTTTTGTCCCACCGTCATAATGCGCCGGGAAAAGTGGGACTTTTGGATCCGGTGACACGTCGAAAGCCTGTGCCGCCAGTACTCTTTGCTGTGCCGCTTTAGTGTAACGGTCGACCTCCTTGAGCGTCGTGTGGCCGGTAATCGCCATGATCTGGTGACCGCTCCGATTGCTCTCGGCAAGACGACGGGCGGCGGCTTTTCGGAGACCGTGAGAGGCACAATGTTTAAGGTCGGCCTCATCGCAGCGATCCCGAAACCAGTTGCCAAAGCCATTCGCCGTAAAGGGCCGGCCGAACTCGTTGACCAGGAACGTGTCCTTACCTAGTGGGCTCGCGTCGAGAACCGATTGCAGCTCCGGGCGGATTGGAATTTGCAGAGTGATGGGTTTGCGTTCCCTGTTCTTCTGCTGGGTGAAATGCAGCCAGCCATCCTGAACATGGGACGGGCCGAAAAGCACAATGTCGCTCCGGCGCTGGCTGGTGAATAGAAGCAGCGATAAGGCAAGACGGGCCTTGGTGCCTATGGGGTGCCGGCGCTCGAACTGCGCGACCTCGGTGTCGGTCCAGCTATGGTGACCGTCGCCCTTTGCATCAAGGTATGGCACATCCTTAGCCGGGTTGCGTTCTGCCAGCTCCACGCCAGGCTGCACCGCCCAGCCAAAAACAGCGCGCAGCGCCTTCACCATGCCGTTCGCGGATTCGGGGAAATCGGATTTCATGTCGCGCGCCCGCCGAATATGGCGCGCCTCGAGCAGCTTGTATGGCTTCGATCCATCGGTTTTGAGCACGTGACCGAGAATAAGTTTGCGAACGTGCTGAGTGCGCGCGTTCAGGCCCTTAAACTCGGCAGATTCATAATATCGTTCACAGAGCCAGGTCAGGCTCTCAGGATTGGTCGGCGGCTTGGGTGCTCGCTTCGGCGCGATCTCACCATTTGCGGCACGACGGTACTCCAGCAGGAATGCGTCGGTTCCCGGCTTTTCTAGTAGCCGGACTTTTGGGTGACCGGGCTTGCGGTAATAGACGCGCACATTGCCATGGCGGTCGGTGTCTTCAATGACATGCTTGAGTTGGATATCGCCAGAGCCATCGCTGAGCTTAAACCGTGCCAAAAGCGTCATCCCATGGATTTGCAGCGCCCTTGACAGGAAGCGCATCGAAAGCATCGTCTAGTTGGAGTCTGTCCCATACGGTTCGACTGTTCACAAGCCGCGGCTTTGGAGCGCGACCATCTCGCACGAGCTCATCGAAAAGTGCCGGCGAGACGCCAAAATAAGCAGAGGCCTCGCGCCTGTTCAATCCTCGGGGTGCCACACCATAAGGAAGTGCGGACACTCGGACAGAGTTCAAAGAAGAACCATTGTCATTGGCTGGTTGCATAGGCACCTCCGTGTAATGCCCCCCCGCTTTCGCTGGGGGCGTAGGCATTAATGCGCAGATGATTGCCTGCGATTAGCTCTTGTGTACGCCGCGCTCGCCGGTCAAAGCAGGCGGCATCATTTTCGGAAGCCCCGCGCCTGTGTTTGCCGGTGGTGACAGCGGGCGCGGGGCTGGTGTCGGATGGTGAGGCCGGCAAACGTGGAGCGCAGGGCAGGGCTCGAACCTGCATTGATCCGGTTACGGCCAGAGGCTTAGAAGACCCCGCCGATACCCGCGCAACTCTCTAGGCAGCGTCGAGCGCCATGATCTTTTCGAGAATGGCCTGTTGCAGGTCCTTCGGACGCTCTTCCAGGAGAAGGAACAGTTCGCCCCAGGTGACCGGCGTGTTTGCGCCACAGGGCTTGGTTACTGCCACTGGCTTCTTTACCATGATCGCGACCTCTCCTTGGATTCAACATTTAATGTTGATAATCACTAGGTAGCAATCATTGAAAAGAAGGTCAACATAAAATGTTGATAACGCCGGCCGTTTGTCGCGCGGCCAGAGCCTTGATCGATTGGAAGCAACCGGAATTGGCCAATGCCGCGGGGCTCGGCCTATCCACCATTGTAGACTTTGAGAAGGAACGCAGGACGGTATCTGCGGATGCAATTGCCGCCATCTTCGCCGCCCTAGAAGCCGCCGGCGTGCAGTTTCTTGAACCTGGCGACACGGCCGGTGGTGCAGGCGTAGCATTGAAATGACCGACAAGCCCAAAAGGCGCAAGGGCGAGGCTCTTCCGCACAGCCTGCCGCCCATTGGCCTCTCTCGTGAGGTGGCGGCAGCATACATCGACCTGTCCCCGGCTAAGTTTGATGAGCTCGTGCGAGACGGCCGTATGCCCCGGCCAAAACAGATAGATGGTCGGCGCGTGTGGTCTAGGGTGGCAATAGAGAAGGCGTTCTATGCACTCCCTGGGGGCGAGAACGGGGATGAAGGGCCAGACAAATGGGCCGATTTTGGATGAGCCCATTAGCCGCGTTCGCGCGCGCGGCTTGTCGTTGACAAATCAAAGTGTGTTTTGGCACCATCGAATTGGCGGGACCGAAAGCGCCATTCCCGCGCCTGACCAGCGCACCTATGATGGAGTTCAACATGGATTATGTTGGCAACCGCGTTTGGTCTAACTCGTTCGGCGAATATGTCGTCACGCTTCTGTACAAGGATCGGGTCACAGGAGCCGAGCTACCTTTGAGGCGTGTCTATGCGAACGCAATAGAAGCGTTCACCGACGAAGCGCCTTCCGAAATGGCGTGAAGTTACTCGCCCCTCCGGTTGGGTATTGGCTGGTCATCGCGTTTTTCGAGACGATTTTGCTTCGCCGGCCTGCCGACCCCTTGAGGTCGGTGGGAGCTAGATGTTGTGCAAATAACCCTGTGGATAACCTACAGAGTGTGTTTTTGCTTAGGTTTTCTGCTAAAATGAGAGCGCTCACTGTCTCGCATCGGCAGACAGCTTCCAACTGGACCGAAACAAGACGGTGAGCGCAGTTACCCTTCGTTAAAAGGATAGCCACTCATGGCAAACAGCCTACCTCTTTTCAACCCCCTAAATGCACCTGGCATTATGCGTGCTCGACCTCCGCTCGGTCCGATTGGGCAGGGCCCCGCCAGGCCGGTGGCGCCTCCACCCCTTCCGCCTCTGCCCGTGCCTGACCTCTGGTTCACGGATAGCGCGGGCAATCCCTACCGCTTCCTTTTGTGCTCTGCGGGTCACCCGCCCAGAGCTGAATTCGCGCTTTACGCTATGGTCAACTGGCAGAATGTTGTCGGTTACATCGGAAAGGCCAAAGAGGCTCAGAATCGGCTCGCCGGCCATGAGCGGTTGGATGAAGCGATGCGGAAGGGGTACGTCCGGCTCTTCGCATATGAGACTCGCTGGAGCGACCCGTTTTACGAGGATCTCGAAAAGGACCTGATCCACAAGTACAGCCCTCCGCTCAACCTTCATCACAACCCGATGCGCAGCGTTGCTGCAGCTCTAGCGTCTCGAGGCACCGGTATTGCGGGCATGTTCGGTTAGGCCGATCGACTGAGCAGACTTGGCGGGGCTTCACGGCCCCGCCTTCCTCAATCCATACCTCCGTTGCTGTGCGCTGCTCGCACCCGGTCAGCGACTTCCTGACCGACCTGCCGGCCAATCTGCTGGGGGTTCGCATTGGTTGGATTCTGAACAATGACGCTGACATCGCCGACGGTTGTGGTGTTGCCAGCGGGTGGCTGTGCACCGATACGCGGACCAGGCGGCGGCGCGATAGCGCCAAGGTTTGGGCCTCCCATCGAGATGGGAATGGACACACCCTGCGCCGCCATGAAGCGCAACTGCTCCATCAGTGCGCCAAACTGGATCGTGACCGCCGAGCCGCTGGCAGCAAGTTCGGCCTCCATCCTGGCGAGGGTTTCGGCCAGGCGAGCGCGCCGCTCTTCCATGCCTTCTTCCGGCCACTCGGCGATCTCAGCGTCGAGTGTGGCGATCTCAGCTTTCATCGCCTCGATCTGGCCGCTTGTTGCGCCGGTGTAGCCGCCGCCAATGCCGCCTTGCGGATTGTTGATGTTCTGCTGGACGGCGTCACCAAAATCAATCCCGAAGAGGCTATTCGGATTAAGCCTGCCGTTCGCCAGATCATTGCGAATGCTGTTGCGTAGGTTTTCACTTGGCGAAAGGGCGGGATCAGTAGGAGTGTCGCCCCCATAGACCCCCTTGCCGCCGATATAGACCTGCGACGCTATCGCTGCGGTAGTTGCCGTGAATGGCAACGACGCGCCCGTTGCAGCAGTGGTGGCTACTGTGGCCGCGGTGCCGCCTAATCCCGCCAGCCAAGCAGCCATCCCGCCGGCGGCGCCCAGCATTCGCAGACCGATCAGCGCGGCAGTCACTTGGACGACCGCGGCAACAAGCTCTTCGTTGGCCGTTACGAACTTGGAGACGCCATCGATCATCGGGGTGACAGATTCGATGAACTCCGTAAGCTTTGGCAGGAGCGCACCGCCCACTGCCAAGTTCAGTTCTTCGACAGAGGCCTCGAACCTTGCCAGCACGCCGCCGCTGGTTCCCATTCGGCTGTTGAAGTCGGCTTGCACCACGCCATCGGCGCCAAGGGCTTCTGCTCGAATTTCGCGATAGAGCTCCAGATTCTGGATCATCGGCCGGATGAACTTTTGCACCTCGGCGTCGGCGAAGTACTTGCCCAGCAGGTCCTGCTTGCCGCCATCGGTCAGTCGGTCGAGAATGCCGATGGTATGCTCGATGGGGCTCTGCCCTTCGGCAATGGCCTGGTTGACCGATCCAACGATGTCGACACCGGCTTCACCGAATTTCTTGATCGCGTCCGGGGCCATCAGCTTCGACATGTAATTCGAAAGGTTCGTTACGGCCTGTGAGCCCGATCCCGCGCCCATGCGCGCGACCTGCAGAGCTGCGGTCAGGTCGGCCAGCCCTTCCTTGCCGGAAATCCGAAGTGATTGCGCGGATGCGGTTACTTCTTCGAAAGAGCCGGCCATGTCCGAAAGCTCGAACCGGCCCAGCTTGCCGCCGGTGGACATGACGTCGAACGCGCCCTCGATGTCAGCCGCGGCGATGTCCATGTTGGTGAGCAACGCGGTCGAAAGGCTGACCATCTCCTGCACATCCGCTTCGTACGCCGTGGCGACCTTTCCGATGGGGCTGGCAACGGCAAGGGACGTTTGCGTATCGAGCCCGCCCGCCATTAGCCCGTCCAGCGCTTCGGCCATCTGCGTGGCTCCCACGGCGGTGTCAACGCCAAGCTCTCGGGCCGCGGCGCCGATCTCGGCTAGACCCTCTTTGGTTGTGCCGACCTTTTGGTTAATGTCTTCAAGCTTGGACTCGAAGTCGATAGCCGACTGGATTGGAACCCGCACCGCCTGCGCCAGCGCAAACGCAGCAACGGCGGTTGAGGCTAAAGCATTGCGGTGATCAACAAACGCCTGCTGATTGCGGAGGTGATGCTGCCGCATATTTTCGAGGTTCTGGTTTAGTCGCCGCGCCGGGCCGGAAACGTGATCGGTAAGCCCGAGCACCAGCTCGGAATGTAAGCGTGCCATGGGCTATGCCTCCACGGCAGGAGGTAGGGCAAGGATCGGGTAAACAAGGTCGTTGAGAGTGATCTGGTCTTCGATGGAGAGAGCGGCGATGACGCCCACCGGTACGCCGGCCAGACTGGCGTTTATAGCTCGGGTCTTTTCGGCCGCGTCGGTGATTGGCTCAACCGTCAGCACATCGACCAAGTTGACCGGCCTTACAAAGGTCAAGCGGCGGTAAGTGTTGCCCTCAAACTCGACGGGCGATGATGGGCTGAAAACAATTGGGAATTCGACCACGCGGGCCTCCTTTGGATATGAAAAAGCCCGCGCGAGGCGGGCTAGAATGGGTAGGATGGCAAAAACTACATTACGCCAGCCCCAAGGTCGGCGACGCGCGGCCGCGCAGATGCGCCGCCGGTCAAAGTGATCATGAGTTGGATTAGGTCGCCGGAGAGCGTACCCGCCCGATAGTTCTGCTCGACCCATGCGGGGTCAGGCGAAATCTCGGTGGCGGTCACGGGCAAGTCGACCCACGAACCAGCGTCCAGTTTGTACTTGAGCGCACAAGTCGAACCGCTCGGCAGGGACTGCTTTAGGTATGCAGAGATGCGATCGGCCGTCGAAAAGTCGAACGCCCGGGTAACGTACGTCGCCTCAGTCTCAATGCGTCCGGCGATCAATTCGACCGGGGCATAGAGGATGGGCGACATCGTGTTTGTGCCGGTGAGTACGGCGCGCAGTTCGACAGTTTCGGTGATCCACTCATTGAGCTGCAGAACCTGGGAAGGTAGCAGCCGATAGATGGTGCCGTTGGTGCGCTCGACTTCGAACACCACCGAGCAAGCCGAATTTGGCAAGTCGACTGCGGCGCGAACCTGAAGGTCAGAGCAAGCGACCAGCGAGAAGCTGCCTAAATCAACCGTCTTGGTCGTCACGGGGTAGCGTGCTGCGACAAGGTCGAACGTCAGTGCTTCGCCCTGGTGCGCCGACCACGAACGCGCGTTCACCGAATCCAGCCTAGGACCGATGGGATACGGATGCGTCGTCACCGGCTTTTGCAATTCGGCGTCGAAACCGCCAAGGGCAGCAATCGAAATCGAGTGGTTGCCGTCGTCGGTCTTTATGACGAAGGCGCGATCCCGACCTGCGGGGGTTGTTACAGGCAGGCGATAACGTGCCTGTTTTGGGCCGACGACAGCGCCAGTCATGGAAACGAAAGCCTCCGCCTCAAGTCCGACGGTCGGAACGCCGTTCTCCACCGTCACCTGATGGACAAGGATATGGTTCGTGGTGTCGCCAATTGCGCAGAGATGGAAGTTTACGCCCACCAACTGTCTGGTCGTTGGCAGCATGAAGTTCTGTGCCTGCGGATCGGAGCCGCTTGGCGCCTGCACCGGCGGTGCGACCCACTGGTTGATCGTCGTGACGCGTCGCATCACATCAACAGCAATCGTGCCCTGCCCTGCAAATAGCGCTTCGGCAATCGTGCCGCCCCGCCCTACGGCGCGAACCGTCTTTGTTCCAGCCGGAACATTTGGCGGGATCGTGAAGGTGCCGGAGATTTCGCCGTTAGCATCGGCCGCAGCCAACCCGCCGGGCATAACGTCGATGCCATCGAACGTCAGCTCCTCAAGGATCTCGTTCTCAAAAAAGCCAGAGACGGTGAAGTCCACCGAGCGCTGCCGAAGGAATGGAAGCGCTTCGTTTCGGCTAGGCGCGGCCTGCTCAGTGCTGACCGATGAAGTCTGCATCGGCCCGCCCCAATTGATGCCGCGCTGGAATTCCAGCGTGACCGGCGAAGTCCATTGCGTCGTGCGTTCGGTCCAGAAGTCGACGGCCGGTGTCAGGGCGAGGTCGCCCGGAAGCGGAGTGAAATTCTGGTACGGGTTGATCTTCACGCAGCCGGTCTTCAGCGGCTGAGAAACGATGACCTCTTCGACCCAGTCCAGCATGACCGGTGAAGTCAGCGTGGCGTCGTAGAACGTCGGCTCGATGGCAAGTTGCAGAATACGGTTGCCGACGGCGCCGGTCTGAGGCACGCCCTGATCGCGGTAATAGTCCGTCTCGAACGGGTCGACGAACATGTTCTTTTTCGCGGCAGGGTCGCGACGGTCTACTTCGGAACGCATGCGTTCCAATTGCAGCAAACGCTGCATGTCTTCCTGTTGGTTGAGATGGCGGCGCAGCTCGGCCACCGTCACCAGTCGCATGCCAGTGCGTTCGCCATCCACGACGATCTCCGGCGTGCCCATCCAAGAGTTGTGGACCTCGCACAGCGGCAGCACGTTGCCAGGCGGAACTGGCATGACCGGATTGGACCTTGCCGAAACACCGTAGATATAAACCGGCGAACCATTGGGCAGCAGGCCGATGATATCGATCCGCGGCAACTTGTAGGTATAGGCAATGATGATGTCGCCGCCCGTTGCGCCGCCGGAGACGGTGATGCTCGTGTCGGTGAAGCTATCGGCCGTGACCGAAGCGCGGTAGCGATAGGTCACCGTATAGCTAGAGCCCGATGCGGGCTCGGCACCGGCTGGCGCCCAATCCACCCCGTTGCCGGTCCGGATGAAGTCGGTATTGGCGACATAGGTTGTGCCACCCTGCGTCACCGAACTGATCGAAATCACCGACGTGTCGGGAAGTCCGTCAATGCCGTTGGCCAGCACGCCGCGCGTCACTGTGACGGTCTTTTGCTTCGTCAGAAGGATCGACGTAATGGCGTCGATAGGAAACTGTGCAACCGCCACCGTCTGGCTGGCGCCGCCGGTATAGGTGTGGGTTTCACCCGGCACCGCGCCAACATCCCAATCCTCGGTCTCGGAAATGCGCAGCGCTGCATGCCGGACATTCTTGCGCCCGGAAATGTTAGCCTCGCCTTCCTCGATCGAGAAGTGCTGTGCACCGGCATTGGCGCCAAGAGCAGTCACCCGGTTGCCCGAAACAATGTAGTGGCCATGCGGCGCGTCATAGATCGCCAGCGCCTGCATAATGCCGTTCAGCGCGGGCGGCGGGGTCTGATCGAGAATTGTGCCGTCCTGAAGGACGTAGACCTGATGGAACTCGCCCTCACCGTCGTCATCGCCAAGAGCCCATGCGATGGTAGCGACTTCACGCGCGGCGCCATCCTCACCTTCGGCCAGTGAGCCGGGCAGCAGACCGCGCAGTGTCGGGTCGTCCTCGCCGGTCACATATGACCGAACAAGACGCACGCCGATTTCGACGCGGCCGGTCATGGCAACATCAGTAAGCGTAGCCTCTGCAACGGGGAACACATCACCCGCCACGACAATCTTGCCGGCGGTCAGGATGACCGTGCCAGTGCCAATGTCCACGACCGCATCAGCACCTTCGAACCGATCACCGTCCTTTGCCACGAGGCGGCCAAGGCGGTTCTGCCGATTACGCATGATGTCTTGCAGGTCGTTGAGCTCGCGGCCCTGAATGAGTGCACGGCGGCCGTGAAAAACGACGGACTGTTGCTCTTGGCCGTTGGTACTCTGGAATGAGTCCGGCAAGCCGCTGGGGTGCTCGAAAGCCATCAAAGCTCCTATCGATATGAAAAAGCCCGCGCGAGGCGGGCTAGATGGTGACTAGGGGTGAAGGGTTGCGGCGTGCGCGCGAACAGTGATCGCGCTGACGCACACGGGGCTTTCGTCATTGCCCCTCACTTTGCCGGTCCAGTCAAGAAAAGCCCAAGCAGCTCGGGCCTCTCAGCCATAGTCACCGGCGAAAGCGAAATGCATTTAAAAAATGCTGTACCTAGACAAAACTCGCGGCAGCGCTCCCGCAGGGTGTCGGGAGGGGCCAGAAACCCAATCCGGGGTCGACAAAAACGCGGGTGACCTGAGCTTTACTTTTGGTTTGTGCTTGCCACTCGTCTGGATTTGCTGAACATCAATTGTAGCTTTGGGAGTGACTTATGCCGTTCATAGTGAAGGATTGCGTGCGCTGCGGCGTCAAAAACATCCAGATGATTGTGGTAGGTCAGATTTCCCATGAGCCTAACGAATGGGAAGTCAGCGCCGCTTGTACCGACTGCAAGCAACTCAGCATCTGGTTATGGCGAAGCAGGAGCGGAGCTGAGCCAATGAAAATTGGCGGCAATCTAGAGAAGACGGACTATCCTGCCGATGTACGAGGCCCCGTTCGCATAGCCACCGTTGCGGTCGACCTATCTGAACATATTCCAGCACGAATTGCTGACTTGTTCCGCGAGGCGAATGAATGCCGTCAGATGACTTGGTATGAGGCAGCTGGCGCGATTTACCGCAAGACGGTGGATGTGGCGACGAAGCACATCTACGCCACCGATCAGCGACTGGCCGACAAAAAACCAGCTGACGCGCTGCGAGTGAGGATCAAGTCACTCGGCGAAATGAAAATATTGGAAGCAGACATTGTTGAACTGGCCGACGTAGCAGCGCTCGACGGGAATGATGCCGCACATGACGTCGATCCATACACAGCGGAAGAGGCTGAGGCTTTGGAAGATATCACGATGGACCTGCTGGACAGGCTCTTCGTTAGGCCAGCTCGTTTTGCAGCGGTGAAAGCCAAGCAGATTGCTTCGGGTCAGAGGAAGCCTGACTGACCCTCAACATTTAATTGAGGAAATGCGCAAACAGGCGGTACACGAAATCGCTTGGCCGGCGACTCTCGACTTACCCCTTCCTGGCCTAGACTCGATCAGGCCGCATGATCTACTCTTTGTGATCTAAGCGAGGGTAACATGAGCGAAACCGACAAGCCGACAACGAAGCGCGTCTTCATCAGGGATAGTTATACACCGACCGTTGAGGAGAAGGGCAGCCTGACGCCCAAGGTTGAGCCGGTTAGGACTACGAGCCAGGGCGACAGCCCGCCACCTGCCCCTGACAAGGATTAGGCCGTCTTGGGTCGCCTTCTGTAGTCGACGCGGACTATCTGGGAGGCTGGAATGTATGTGGCCTCATAGCCCCATTCGGGATGGTAGGCGGAGTTGGTTTCGACCCATGGTTGTTTCGGCTTTTTCGTATGTGTGACGTACATAACTATGTCGCCGGCGCCGCCCAGCACGCACGGGCCGTTCGGAGCTGACCCGAACTCCCGAAGATCATCGCACTTGAGCCAGGTGTCGTCAGTCAGCTTGACGTGTAGCTGGCGGCCCCAAACATCCGTCACGCTGAACATATTCAGCCAGGCGCTAGGAAGTTCGTCGGTGTGACTTACATCGTTCTGCCGGAGCATTTTGGTCAGCCATTTTCTACCCCGTTTACTCCACCATGCGCCAATAAATGCAGCAGATGCAAATGCGATTAGGGGAGCCAGAACCGACCCAAGCCAGTGCCCTGCGAAGGTCATAAGGGTCACTAGGTAAGACAAGGTAGAGAAAAAGCCAAAAACCAACGTAGAGAACGTGATGTCGATCGTCTTGTGGTGCTCACGAAGGCCAACGTTCGCAACGTAGTAGCCGGAATACCCTGAAGCCAATGTGATCAAAGTGAGCCACGGCAAACTCACCAAATCGAAATCCATGACGAGGTCTCCTAGGGCAGAGGGCAGGGCTTCACGCGTTTAGCCGCAACACGGCACGATCTTAACGTACAAATCACGCCATCGCGACCGTCGTTGAACTTCGCACAACCATGCCATCAACCACTCAATCCGGTGCGCGGTCCGTCCATAACGCTGGCATAAGCAAGGCCCTTGGTGCATAGCAGCGAGGGGGCCTTTGCGTGGACGCTCCGGCCATCTGCGCTATGCCGGCTTGCCCACGGGCTACTCCTCCGGCGTCCAACGAAGGCCCACATCCATTTGTCGCTTAGCATGTGACGATGGGTGAGCCTTATCGGAAAGGACATAACCTTTGGTGTGCGTGGTCCATCGTCCAGCATCGCCAAACCCGCCGAAGTCTTCGACCGGCGGCAGGCTCACAGCCTCATAAAAGGGCGACGTGGTGGCAAACTCGTCAAACCAACCGAGGCGTGCTCCAACAGGATCGATAAGGGTCGATTCATCTGGATCAGAGATCCAGTCATCATTCCAAGCGAGTGCGGCGGCGTCGGCGGCCTTCGCCATGCGGGCAAGCTCTACAATTTTCCGAGCCAGGCTCGGATACTCAGCCTCGATCCTCGCAACGGCGGCTTCGACCGCCTGTTGCGCGTCAGCACGAAGGGCTGCGAAATTCGCTTTCCTTTCGGCGATTTCGGCATCGACACGACGTCTATCAATTTCCTCAATCATGACATGGCCGCGCTCGAGATTAACGCGAGCTACATCAACCTGGCGCTCAGCGTCGAGGACGTTCTCGACGCTACCGTCGAGCAACGCCGCGGCACGCCTGTTGCGTGCTGCAGCGAGAGACGCCTCAAGCGTGGCAATATCGACCTCCGCAGCCAGCGCGCCGATTTCCGTTGATGTTCTGGCTAGGCCAAGGAGACCCTTGAGTTTTTCAAGCATGTGCGGTTCTTCCAAAAGGTACAAAGGCATCAATGATCTCTCGGGCATCAGTGCCGAGGATGGACCGGCGGTCGACTAGCTCGGTGGCTAGGGCCGCGATGGCCGCGCGGATATTGGGACGCGCGACCATTTCGTTGGCTCGGGCTTCACCCTCGCGGAACACTTCGCGCCGGTCGCGACCGTCCAGGTCGGCGCTAGCGGTGGCGTGAAGGGCGGCGCGGCATTCGTCGCAACCTCCGAATTGCGCCGCATCAACGCGCTCGAAAAACTCATCCAGTTCTGCTTCCTGCAACGTGCCAACGGCGCGAGAATAAGCGCGCTGCGCGGCAGGCCCGGCCAGAAGCATGGCGATGGCGGCTACGCCCGATAGCGGGTCAGTTCCGATCACAGAGGCTTGGCCATCAAGCTCAATGCGCTGGTGAGCCGCGCCAAAGGCGTGCGCGACGACGGCGTGACCGCCCTCATGCCAGGCCGTGTCTTCGCTGCCGGTCGGTGGCTCGGCAAGCGCTGCCAGAACCGGCGATTCCGAGCCATTCCAGAAGCGTTCCCGCGGCGCGGTCTCCGTTGACACGACGGCACCAGCAGGGCGTCTACAACATGCTCGCAATGTGCAAGTCATCGGCCGCCTCGTGCCGCTGCGCGTGCGGCAATATCGGTCCAGATCATTCCGATTGGGATGCTGATCGTCGACCGAGACTGGCCGGGCACGGACCAAGAGGTCCGGTCATTGGCGATGCCTGAGCCGGCCGGCGGCGCGATCTGCGCAAGCTGTGCCGGCGTCCCGGTAAGGACGGCATCGCTTTCGGGAGCCCGATGCATGACAATCGCACCGATGCGCGCGGCAAGAGGAGTAGGAAAGGCCATGCGAACTAGGTCTCGAGCGACGGCAAATCCGGCTATATCGCGCGTGGAGTAGCGGACGGCATACCCGTCCTTGGTTCCGAAAAAGCGATTGAATCCGCAGTGGTGCCAATGCCGAATGCGGGCTTCGCGCTCGCCGACCAGCTCGGCAACGTCCGAAGAGGTGAATTGTGGTTCATCCAGCGTCATGTCGACCTCGTCACATAGAATGGATCGGCTGCATCGGCGCGAGCCAACGTGCGGTCGCGGCGGACAAGCCGCCCGCCGCGGTCGGCGATTTGATCGAGCTCGAATTCAGCTGCGTCGGTGATTTCCAGTCGCGTGGCGCCGAGGCGTTCCGCACATCCGCCGATAGTATCGGGCAGTACGGCCAGGAGACGCGGCGCGAGTTCCTGCAACCGACCCAGCGGGGTCGACAGATTTTGGGCGCGAATGATCATGCGGTCATTGATTTGTGTGCTGTCGATCATCAAGTCTCCTCGACCATTGGCCAGAATTCATCGGGAATGAATGCAGGAGTGCGGCCCATCTGGCACACCTCCTCTGGCGTTGCCCTGCGAAGGCACAGTGCTAATCCGACTTCGTCTTGGCGCCGCTGCATCCTTGCGCGTGCGGCCTCTGGGCTGTCATCGCGGCCAAAGCCACGAAATCGAGAGCCAGCGTCTGCTGGGATCGGAACCGCGGAAATCTCCAGCGGTTCCCAATCGATTGCCGTCCGCGTTTCTTCAGCGCCGCCGGTTCCTGCCGACGTTTGGATGGCGTGCGTCCTGTAGCCCACTGAGATATGGCGGATAATTCCGTCGGCGATCTTGCCGACTATCTCGGCATCGTCCTCGGACCGGGAAAGCTGGATCGTCGCTATGCCGACCCCATTCTCAATGCGGGCTGTGCCGGGCACTACCGAACCGAGAACTGATGCGAGACGTCGGTCGTCGTGTGCGTCGAGCAAGGGGGCGCCGGCATTCAGCCGATCAAGCCGCACATGGCCAGGCGCCAGGGATAAAACTTCATCGAACAAGGTATCGGTTAGATAATCCCGACGGCGCACCGCTGCGCCCGTTGTCCAGACCACCTCGACGGTGTTTTTGTCGGCGTCAAATGTCGCTGGCCGCAGGTCGGCAGCGCGAACGTGTTTGTCCATTTTTGTTTTCCAGGAACCAGAAATGTTGGGGCAAAAGAAAAGGCCCCGCCGAAGCGGAGCCGAGTGTGGGCACCTGTGGGTGCCGCCCAAGGGTGCAGGAAAGCGATAGTCGCCCCTGTTACTGTGTAGGCGTCAGCCGCATTTTAGGGACACCAGGTGTCGGCAAGGGAAACCAAAGCAAGGTCTACCGCCTCGATTCCGCGGCGCTCGGCTGTCTTGCCGGTTTGTCCGAGATACTCCCCAATCGACTTCGCGGTCGATGGGCCGCAAGCGAGTTCCAGCACTTCGGCATTACTCTCGCCGACGCGCTGAATGACCAAGCGCCGCTCTCCTGCGGCCTCAATATGCGCTATCGTTGTGCCGGAGTCCGCCGGCTGTGGCAGCCCCTGGGGTGGAAGCACCGCCGGCCTGCGATGTACCCGCACCTCGCGAGGGCGCTCAACCTTGGAACCTGGTTGGCATCGGAAGGTGTCGAGCCAGTTTCGATGGTCGAACGTCAGGCCGCCAACGGCTTTTCGTACCGCTCGCTCACCATTTCTATAGGCATGAGCGGCGCAAACAATGGGCCGGTTTGATGTGCGCCAGCGTGCAGCACGGCAAAGCTCAGATATTGTCGGACGGATTTGCAGGCGGTCATCGGCAGCGTCTTCCGCAAAAGCCTCCTCGCTTTCGTCGGACTCGTACTCGATTCCGTTATCGTTTGCTGGGGTCAGCATCGCCAAGTCAGAGAGTGCCCGCCAGCGATAGAGCAGGCGTAGGTCAGATACTCGATCGTTGCGCAGGAGTCGTTCTGCGGTCGGCCAAGCCAAAAGGTGCCGCCCGTCCCAGTTGTCGCCGATGGCCTGCCTGGATGCTAGCTTAGTTCTCAACTCGGCTATTGAAGGCCCGGCAGAGATTGACGGCCGCTTTGCCTGAAACGGCTGACACCTCAATGGATTCTGAAGTCTCGCTGGCACGACGCGAACGATGGAGCCGTCTGTGTCGAATTCGATATAGGCGCGCGAATTATCATTCGCAGGCGAGCGGAAGGTCATGGTTTCTCCTGGGCGGCGAGGAGGTGATGTCTGGGGTTGGTGCAGATCTACGGCTGCTTTTATTGCTCTCTTGTGCACGGGGTCGCGCTTGGTCTAGGGCGCCGGCCAAATTTCCTTTCCGCCCAAGACTTCCTTTTCCGCCAGTCGTTTCAGACGCCAAAAATCCAACTGTGTCATTTGGTTGAACAGTTCTCGACACTCGTTGAAAGGAAGGAAACGGCCTAGCAAAAAACTTGCAGCGTGCGAGGAATCGCGGCGGCGTACCCGCAGGGTGTCGGGAGGGGCCGGGAGGACCCAATCCGGGGGTGGCGGTGCTAGGGCCGGCTGGTCTAGACATGCGGCCGGTCACAAGGCGCGCGCCGCATGGGCCTCCTCCCCTGGGCAAACGATCTTTAAGACCTCCCCACCCGCTACGGGAGCACTGCCGCGATATCTGTCTAGTCACAGCATTTTTTAAATGCATTTCGCTTTCGCCGGTCGCCTTCCCGAAAGGCCATGATTTGCAGGGGTTTCGAGATATTGAGTGGGAAAGTCGGTGAGTTTGGGTGGGATCGTCAGGAGACTTTTTCGCTCCGATCCATATCGGGCCGCCGGGTGGGGGAAGCTTCAAGCTGTGTATTATCATTGGCCGGCCGGAGGTCTGGGCGCATGGAATAGAACTGGTTCCAGCTCAGACGGCGGCCGCGGTATGGTCGGTTCGTGTCGGTGGTGGGAAGGTGAGTGGCACGGCTGGTCATTGCTGGCGCTCCATATGACGTTCGTCACGGAGGGCGCGAACATCGACTTCAACCTTCCTCATATTTGGTCGGCCTGTGGTGTCGGCGATCTTGGCAACACCGTGCCAAGGTTCGATAGAAATCATATTCAACGTGGCCTCCTGGGGTATTACGGCTAGGCGTATTTTTGGGGGGAGATTTTCCTCGCTAGTCACCAGCGAAATCAAACGGGGCACCTGTAACGCCGAACATGTAACATAACGCCCCCTCTAAGAGGGGGGCTGTTACGTGTTGCGTTGTTACGGGGTTTGCCTAGTCCCGTCGTGAAAGTGTAACGTAACAAAAACATGTTCTGTTACGGGGTCTGTTACGTTACACTTGTTCTGTTGCGCTCCATGTTCCGTCGCCAGACACGACGATCAGCCCCTTCTCCAATAGCGACTTCTTGGACCTCGAAAAGCGCATACGGTGGTTGGCTGATGTGACATCACTAGCCTTGGCATCATCATATGCGGCACGCCATGCCTCTTCTGTTGAAGGCTCACCCAGACCCACAAGGGCGTCTAGGACGGGCTGCTCGGCTTTGGTCGCGATCTTTGGCATCGTCACCTTCTCTACCTTGGGAAGCGATTGTCTCTTGAGCTTGGCGGCAGTGTGTTCGTCGGCCGGCACCACGACGGGCGCCGTTGTCTCGCGGCCGGTCAGTTCATCGGTATGGACGACCCGGCTCTTGAGAGTGTAGGCAAACGCGGGCTTTTCGGCTTCTGGAGTGTCGTTGTCCTTCAAGACCGTGGCCAGCGAACCGTTCGCCTTCTTCTGGACGCGCACCGTCATGTCGAAAGCGGCCAGCAAGTTGCCGTGGCCCCGAAGCCGGCTATCGTCGCCGATCGGCGTATGATGGACCAGGGCGATATGAGCGCCGGTGAATCTCAGGGTTCGTTCCAGATGGCGCGCGACCTTGGCCGTCTCCTCGCCGCCGCTGTCCGAGCCGGAACCGAAGGTCCGCGCCAGAGTGTCGATGACGATCAAGTCGATGCTGTAGCCATCCTCGCCCGCGGGGTGCTCCACTGCGCAGCTTTCGTGTTCAACCATATCCACGATCTGGCTCAGTCGGTCACTCTCGTCGCCGACAAAATCCAGCGGGCCATTCCACACTGCAATCTTTAGCGGCTGCTGCAGGTCGTGCTCGTCGGTGAATGCCTCGATGCGCCGCTGGACCTGAGCCCCGCGTTCCAATGCAACGTAGAGCACCGACGACGGGCGCCAGTGCTCGGGATCTATCTCGCCGCTGGGGTAGCGGTGCG
Source organism: Devosia riboflavina (assembly GCF_000743575.1). Lineage (GTDB taxonomy): Bacteria > Pseudomonadota > Alphaproteobacteria > Rhizobiales > Devosiaceae > Devosia > Devosia riboflavina. The sequence continues at coordinate 80,403 of NZ_JQGC01000009.1, forward strand.
CAGGAACTCGAACGCCAGTCGGCCGCCCCATCCAAGGGATGCCACCGGCGACGTGACAGGCGATGCCAAGCGCCAATGCGCTCTTGGTCGCGCCCGGCTCGCCGAACCAGCAGGAGACCTCGCCTTTGGCCAGCAGACCGTCGATAACGAAATCCTTGGGCTTGATCGGCTCGAAGGTACGATGGAAGGCGAACTTGGCAGGCTTGCCGGTAAGGATGGGGAGCGCGTTGGTGTCGTGAGTGAAGTAGTCAACATCAAGCGGCATGTGCATGCTCCCCGAACGCGTCTAGGGCGAGCGCGGTAATCCGCTCGGCAAGAGCGGGGGAAAAGGTCGCCGCCAGATTCTTCCCGGCATATGGTGCAACTGATCGGAACCGGCCGTCACGCATGCGCAGCAGCGCGATCTTGTAGAGACGAACGTTGGAGCTAAGCTCAAGGTCAAAAAAGCCAAGGCACGTGTGCCCGGTCCGATGGCCGGAAGGGGCCATCAGATGCGTTTGGATAACGCGCATCCGTATCTCCTGATTACGCCATCAAGGGCGCGGGCAGTCGAGCACCGGCGTCGTGCCGGTGCGGGCAGTGGTGTGGTGGAGCGCCGCGCAGGCGCTCCTGGGGTTAGGTGCGTGTAGGCCCAATACGTTCGCCGCCGAGCTCAAGTTGCACCGCCGCGACCAGACGCGCCCGTGCATCCGGGTCTATCATTGCGGTTGGTGAGCCGCCCTTCGCGGCGGGCGAGTATATGGTCCAGCCACCGGTGGAAGTGCGTTTGAGCTGCCAATTGAAAAGGCGAATGCCCGGTGCGATCAGCACATCGAACATCGCGCCCGCGGCCGAGGGCCGAAGGTTAGAATATGCATAGGGGTTCCTATGGGGTGTGGTGGGGCGGAGCGCCCGAAGGCGCGTCGAAATCCTGTTGTCACGGTGGGACAGGAAACCGAAGAAGTGCAGTAAAATGCAGGACAGAAAACCGTCCCACTTCTCTCTAACTATTTGTTTTCGTTAGATTTACGTGTTCCGGCTCTGGGCACCATTTCCCCTCCCCGTACGAAAATCCAACGATTTTTCCGCATGTAGCGGGAGCTTTACGCCCCCGCCTTGCCCTTCTGCGCCTTGAGGCGAGCGGCTTCAAGGTCGGTCACTTCCGCCGTCGGGGCCGCAGTCTGACTGCGCGGCATGCGGTTCCAGGCGTCGAGCGCGGCGATCTTGTAGGCCTCGGCAAGTGTCGGATAATTAAAGGCATTCTCGACGAAATAGTCCAAAGTGCCGCCAAGGTTCAGCACCGCCTGACCGATATGGATCAGCTCGGTGGCGCCCTCGCCCACGATATGGACACCGAGGAGTTTGCGGGTGTCGAGCGCGAAGATCATCTTCATCATGCCCGACTGCAGGCCCATGATGTGGCCGCGCGAGGTTTCGCGGAAACGGGCAATGCCGGCTTCGTAGGGAATGTTCTGGGCTCTAACCTGCTGTTCCGTCAGGCCAACCGTCGAAATCTCCGGCACGGCGTAAATGCCATAGGGGAAGAATTCCGGCGCCGGCGGCATCTGCGCGCCACAAGCGTGCAGCGCGGCAATGCGTCCCTGCTCCATCGAGGTTGAGGCAAGCGAGGGCCAGCCAATGACGTCGCCAGCGGCATAAATGTTGCGCACTTCGGTCTGGAAAGTCACCGGGTCGACCTTCAGGCGACCGCGATCGACCGGCGTTATCCCGGCATTTTCGAGCCCCAGATTGGCCGTGGCGCCGGAACGGCCGGCTGCGTAGAGCAGCATATCAGTGCGGATGCGGCGGCCGTCGGCGAGGATGGATACGGCCCATCCCTGCTCGTCGATCTCGACTTTTTCGACCTTGGTGCCGAGCCGCAGGGTGACGCCGCGCTGGCGCAGATCGTGGGTGAATTCCTCGATGATTTCGCGGTCGATGAAATCGAGAATGCTGTCCTTGGGCTCGACAATGGTCACCGGCACGTCAAGCGCCGAGAAAATCGTGGCATATTCAATGCCGATGACCCCGGCACCCACCACCGTCAGGCTGCGCGGCACGCGCGGTTCGGAGACGAGGCTATCGCTGTCAAGCACCGAATGGTCATTGAATGGAATATTGGCCGGGCGATAGGGTGCAGTGCCAACCGCAATCACGGCATGGTCGAAACCGAAACGCGTCTCGTCGCCATCGGGGGCCACCACCGCGATGTGGTTTTGATCGAGAAAGCGCGCCATGCCGCCGAAAGTGCGCACGCCATTGCGATTGAACTGGTGTTCCAGAACCTCGATCTCGTGGTTGAGCGTCATCCGCAGGCGGGCGCCGAGGTCCTTGCCTTCGATGTCCTTCTTGACCCGATAGGAAAGGCCATAAAAGCCGCGCTCGCGCCAACCGGAGAGGTTAAGGACGGTTTCGCGCAGGGTCTTTGACGGGATGGTGCCGGTATGAACGGAGACGCCGCCGAGGCGCAGGCGGTTTTCCACCACCAGGACCGATTTACCCAGCTTTGCCGCCTGCACGGCGGCGCGGCGGCCTGCGGGACCAGAACCGATGACGATGAGATTGAAATGTTCCAACGAAAGGCCCCTGGATCGGACGCGTGCAGCCTAAGCCGCAGATATGACAACACGAATGCGGCAAATCTGACAGCACCGCGGAGGGCTGGCAGATATGCGCAGAGGGCACACTAGCCCACATGTGTTACCAATCGTTTCGGAGCCGGGAGCCTATCAACCCTGTTCAGAGGCTGGGTAGACGCCTAGTATACTGAACTGGTCGGTGAAGAACTTCAGCTCGTCAAAGGCATGCTGCACGCCGATATCGTCCGGGTGGCCTTCGATATCGGCATAGAACTGAGTGGCCGTGAAAGCGCCGCCGACCATATAGCTTTCGAGCTTGGTCATGTTGACGCCATTGGTGGCAAAGCCGCCCATGGCCTTGTAGAGCGCGGCCGGCACGTTGCGCACGCGGAAGATGAAGGTGGTCTTCACCTTGCCCTCTTGCGGGGCAAGTTTTTCCTTGGGCGAAAGCACCAGGAAGCGCGTCGTATTGTGATCGGCGTCCTCGATATTGCTGGCGAGAACATTGAGGCCATAGATTTCGCCGGCAAAGCGCGAGGCGATGGCGGCGACGGATTTGTCGGCCTTCTGGGCGACTTCACGAGCCGAGCCCGCCGTATCGACGGCATTGATGGTGCGGAAGCCGTTCTCGGAGATGAAGCGGCGGCACTGGCCGAGGGCGACGGACAGCGACTGCACCGCCTTGACGTCCTCCAGCGTTGCGCCCGGCACGCCGAGCAGGTTCATTTCGACGCGGAGATAGGTTTCGCCGATGATGAAGAGGCCGCTTTCCGGAAGTAGGTGGTGAATATCGGTAATGCGCCCATAGAGCGAGTTTTCGACCGGAACCACGGCAAAATCGGCCTTGCCGGACTGCACGGCATTGAGCGTTTCTTCGAAAGTTACGCAGCCCACGAACTCTTCGCCGGGAAACACATTGGCGGCCGCGGCATGGCTGAAGGCGCCGGGTTCACCTTGAAAGGCTATTTTCTTGCTCATGGGATGTCCGTTCATCTGGCTCAGCGGGCTTTAGTCCCGGGGCCGGAGGGTGTCAATCGGAGGTTGCCAAGGCTAAATTGGCATGACATTGGGGGAATTGTCGCATGGGGGGATTGCCCTGTTGCGCCTCGCGAGGCGTAATACTATCTTCCGCGCGCGTCGGACCGGGCTTGTTGAGGCAGGCTTTTCCTGAAAGCCAGTTGGGCTCGGTTCGTTCAATGTCCACCCGGGGATGGACCGGTAGAGAGACCAAATGGATTCGTTCGAGCTAAACAAGATCATGGGCGCCGTCCTTGGCACACTTATGTTTGTCATGGGCGTGGGCTTCCTGGCTGAGGCCATCTACCACCCAATCGAAGACCGCGGCCCGGGCTATGCCCTGCCCGAACTCGAAGTGGCTGAAGCCGGCGGCGCTGAAGAAGCTGCCCCGGAAGTTCCGCTTGGGGTTCTGCTCGCCAGCGCCAGTGCCGAACGCGGCGCCGCTGCCGTGCGCAAGTGCCAGTCCTGCCACAATTTTGGCGAAGGCGAACCCAACAAGCAGGGTCCGAACCTCTACCACATAGTGGGCTCGAGCGAAGCGCACCTCGATAATTTCGCCTATTCCGATGCGCTCCTGGCGCACAAGGCTGCCGGCGACACCTGGACCTATGAGAACCTCAATACGTTCCTGACCAATCCCAAGGCCTATGCCCCGGGCACCAAGATGACCTTTGCCGGCGTCCGTTCGCCCGAAGAGCGCGCCGACATCCTGGCCTATCTCCAGAGCCTGTCGCCCGATCCGGTGCCCTTCCCCGCCGCCGAGGCAGCCCCGGCCGAATCACCGGCTGAAGGCGAAGCCGCGCCCGCCGCCGAAGGCGCGGAACCCGCAGCACCCGCCGCCGCAACCGAAACGCCGACGACGACCGCGCCCGAAACAAATGTCGAGGGCACGCCGGCCGCCGGTGGCGAAGCCACCCAGGCTCCCGCCGCTGCGCCTGCGACCACCACGCACTGAGGCCTGTCCGGTTTCGATCCGAATGCATAAGCCGCGCCACAAGCGCGGCTTTTTTCTTGAAAGAGCCCGCTACCATGATGCTTCTGCACGTGACCGATGTCGACGAGGCCAGTTGGGCCGAATCCTTCCGCAAGACCCTGGCGCCCTATCCGGTGGTGCGGCGCGGCGATGATTTCGATCCCGCCGATGTGCGCTACATCTTCGTCTGGAAGCCGCAGGCGGACGCCTTTGACGGGCTGACCGGGCTCGAAGTCATCCTGTCGCGCGGGGCGGGCGTCGATGCCCTGTTGCAGCATCCGCGCCTCCCCGATGTGCCGATCGTGCGCTTTGTCGACGAGGATCTCAGCCAGCGCATGAGCGACTATGTCGTTGCCCATGTGACCATGCACCACCGGCAATATACCCGCTTCCACCGGGACCAGCAGGCGCGCCGCTGGAGCCAGTATTATCCGCCGGCGGCGAGCGAAACCACGGTTGGCATCATGGGCATGGGCGTTTTGGGGCAGGACGCGGTGCGTCGCCTCAAGCCGCTGGGCTTTTCGCTCCGTAGCTGGAGCCGCACGCCCAAAGCCATCGAGGGCATCGAGTGCTTTGCCGGCGACGAGGGTTTTGAACCGTTTCTTGGCGGCACCGACGTCCTGGTCAACCTGCTGCCCCTGACGCCAGACACAACGGGCATCCTCAACACCGATACGTTCTCGAAACTGCGGCGGGGCCATTTCGAGGGTGGGCCGGTGGTCATCAATGCCGCGCGGGGCGGACATCAGCGCGAGGCCGATATCGTCAAGGCGCTGACCGATGGCACGCTGGGCGCGGCCAGTCTCGATGTGTTCGAGACCGAGCCCCTGCCGCAGAGCAGCCCGCTCTGGGATATCGAAAACTGCTATATCACGCCGCATATCGCGGCGATATCAGACGAAAAGAGCGGCGTGCGCTACTTTACCGATATCGTCAGGGAGCATCAGGCGGGCAGACCGCTGATCAATGTTGTCGACAGGTCGCGCGGCTATTGACGGAAATTTCACTGGCCCGCTTCGAAAATCCCCCTAAACCTTGTCGCACAAGCGATTTCGTCACGGGGACTGCATGACCGAAACTGCACCGGTAGCCAAACTCGGCTTCTACGATCGGCTCAAGCTCGCCACAAAGCATCGTCTGGCCGAGCCCATTCTGGCCCTGTTGTGCTTCCTGGAAGCGATGATCATTCCGGTGTTTCCGGAAATCATGCTGGCGCCGATGATCATAGCCGACCGCATGCGGGCCTGGCGCCTTGCCGCGATCTGCACCGTGGCTTCGGTCACCGGGGGCCTTGCCGGCTACGCAATCGGCTATTTCCTCTTCGACAGCATCGGCAAGGGCATCATCGAATTCTATGGCGCCGCCAATGGCTTTGAATCGCTGCGCCAGAGTTTTAACGACAATGGCCCGCTGATGATCCTGATCGGCGCGCTCTCACCCATTCCCTACAAGGTGATTACCATCACCTCGGGTGTCGCCGGGCTCGATATCTGGACCTTTGTCATCTATGGCATTATCGGGCGCGGCCTCAGATATTTCGTGCCCTGCGGGCTCTTCTACTTCTTCGGGCCGCTGGCCGGCGAGTTCATCGAGAAGCACAAGAAATGGGCTGGCTGGGGCATGGTGGCCCTGGTCGTCATCGGCTTTGCCATGGCGCCGCTGCTGTTTCCCAAGGGCAATGCCAGCCTCGACCCAACGCCCAACCATGCCGAGATCGAGGACATCAATCCCGAGGGCTGAGCCTAAAGCTCCAGCACCCAATATTGCCCATTGAGATCGGCGCCAAAGGAGTGGTGCCGTTCTTCCTTGGCAAGGACGAAACCGGCCTTCTGATAGATCGAGCGGGCCGAGGCGAGGCAATCCTGCGTCCAGAGCATGATGCGCTTGTAGCCTGACGCCTTGGCGAAGGTGATGGCTTCGGCGACGAGTCTGGCGCCGATGCCGCGACCGCGGAACATGGGTTCGACATAGAGCATGCGCAATTGCGCGGTGCCCTCCTCTCCATCCTCGGCGGGCAGGACAAAGACCGAGCCGGCCACTTCGCCCTCGATTTCGGCGACCCATAGCTGCTTGCTTGGCGCGCTGGGCGCTGCTTCGAAGTCGGCATAGATACGGGTTATGAGCGTTTCGAATTCGCCATTCCAGCCCTGTTCGAGATGATAGAGCACGGCCTGGCGATGAATGAGCCAGCCAATCTCGCCGACGCGCGGCTGACGGAGGACGAGCGTTGCGTCCTCGGGTTCGGCGAGCAGCGCCGAAATGCGGCGCATGGCGCCGACGAGATCCCGCTGCTCGAATGGGGTCAGTGGATCAAGCAGGGTTTCGGCTGCCTTGGCGTCGCTCATGGCATTGAAGTGCTTTGCCACTTCGCGGCCCTCGCGCGTCAGCGCCAGCGGCACCGAACGCTTGTCGCCGGCGCGGGGCAGCACGGCGACAATATCCTGGCTGACGAGCTTACCGACCAGTCGGCTCAGTTGTGCCCGGTCCATGCCCAAGGTCTCGGCCACCATGGCGGATGTGGTCGTGCCGGCCTTGTCGAGTTCATAGATCACCCGCGCTTCCGAGAGGGTATGCAAGGTCTGATGCATACCCTCTTCGAGGAGGCCGATGATCCGGGTGTAGAAGCGATTGAAGGTGCGCACTTGCGCAATGTCGGCTGGTTCGGCCATGACAAGACTCCTGAATTCTTGATTTAATCAAGCATTCAGTTGTTAAAGTCAACTATTTCAATCTATGCGCCGAAACGCTGGCGAATGACCGAGAATAGGGCGCGAATGCCTTGGTCGGTAGCGCCCACCGGGCGGCCGGGCCGGGCTTCGGGGGCCCAGGCGAGAATGTCGAGGTGCACCCAGGCCTTGGCCTTGCCGACAAAGCGGCGCAGGAAGAGGGCAGCGATGACCGAGCCGGCATAGCCGCCCGCGCCGGTATTGTTCATGTCGGCGATTTTCGAGGAGAGCTGGCCATCGTAAGGCGACCAGAGCGGCATGGGCCAGAAGGGGTCTTCCACCGCGAGGCCGGCGGCGGTGATCTCGGCGGCCAGGGCATTGTCGGTCGAATAAAGCGGCGGCAATTCCGGGCCGAGCGCCACGCGGGCGGCGCCGGTCAGCGTTGCCATATCGACGATGAGATCGGGGCTTTCCTCGTCGGCGAGCGCGAGGGCATCGGCCAGGATCAGGCGGCCTTCGGCATCGGTATTGCCGATTTCGACGGTAATGCCGCGGCGCGAATGGAGCACGTCGCCGGGCCGGAAAGCATTGCCGGAAATGGCGTTTTCAACCACCGGCAGAAGAACGCGCAGGCGCACCGGCAGTTTTGCGGAGACGATAGCGTGGGCAAGCCCCAGAATATTGGCGCCGCCGCCCATATCCTTTTTCATCATCAGCATGCCGGCCGCGGTCTTGATGTCGAGCCCGCCGGTATCGAAGGTGACGCCCTTGCCCACCAAGGTCACCTTGGGATGGCTCTCATCGCCCCAGGTGAGATCGAGGAGGCGCGGCGCTTGTGCGCTGGCGCGGCCGACCGCGTGGATCATCGGGAAATTTTCGGCAAGGAGATCGTCGCCGACGATAGCCTTGAAATTCATCCCGCGCTCGGACGCGAAACGTTCGACCTCCTTGTGGAGGTTATCGGGACCGAGATCGCTCGAGGGCGTGTTGACGAGATCGCGCGCCAGCGTAGCTGCGGTGACGTGGCGGTCGACTTCCCCGGCATCGGCACCCTCGGGCAGGACCAGCGTCGGCACGGGCTTGGCTTCGCGATAGCGATCAAAGCGATAGGCGCCGAGGCGGAAGGCGATGGCGGCGAGGGTCGGATCGCCAAGCTCGCCTTCAAGACGATATTCGGCGGCGGGCAGCGCTGTAGCAGCGAGCCCAGCGACAAAGGCCGGACGACCTTCCGCAGCGCCGATGCCGAAGAGATAGCCGGCAAGGCCATCACCCTCGCCCGGCAGAGCCAGCAGCTTGCCCCGCTGGCCGGAAAAGCCGTTGGCTTCGGCCCAACCGCGCTGCCGCGCGGTCAGTTGGCCGCCATCGAGCCCCCCTTCGCCGACGAAAATGACGGGGATCGGGGATGGGGTGGACATGAGGCGGCTCCAGATTGGCTTTGCCTCATAACTAGACCTCTGCCCCTCGTTCGGCAATCGGCCAGAACCCCACTTTAACCGGCTGTTAGGGTTAATGATTTATTGCTGGAAGGGATGAGGGACACCGTCCCCGGCAGGAGTTCAGCCTTGTTGCGTGTCGTTTCCATGAGCCGTTCCATGCGCTGCCTGCTTCTGGCCGGCGTGGCGGCACTGAGCCTTTCGGCCTGCGCTTCCAATCGCGGGCAGCTCGGGGCGACCGACTATGCCGCCCTGCCCCAGGAACAGCGCCAGCAGACCCTGGCGGAACTGACCGGCCGCTACAAGGCCAATCCGCGCGACCGCAATGTCGTCATTCATTATGCCGCCGCCTTGCGCGCCGCGGGCCAGCCGCAGCAGGCCGCTGCCGCATTGGAACAGGCGATGGGCGCCTATCCCAATGATGTCGAACTCTCGGTCGCCTATGCCAAGGCGCTCGCCTCCATGGGCAGTTTCGATCAGTCCATTGCCGTGCTCGACCGGGCGATCCGACCCGATGCGCCAGACTGGAACGCATTGCTGGTCAAGGGCGCATCGCTCGACCAGATGGGCCGGCATGGCGAAGCGCGCGCGCTTTATGGCCAGGCGGCGACCATCGCGCCCGGCGAAGCGGGTATCGAGACCAATCTTGGCCTCTCCTATGCCATGACCAATGAGTTGCCCCTGGCCGAGCAGCACCTGCGCCGTGCCGTGCAAATGCGCGGTGCGACCACGCAGACCCGGCAGAATCTGGCGCTCGTCGTTGGTTTGCAGGGGCGTTTCGAAGAGTGCCGCGCGATCTATGCGGCGGAACTGCCGCCGGAACAGGTCGAATCCAACATGGCCTATGTGCGCGCCCTGCTCACCCAGCAGAACCGCTGGGACATGATCGACAAGGGTTGATCTCCTGGATCAACCGCCGCCCATCATGCCGTTGCTCATCACCTTGAGGATGGCGGGCGCCATGATGACGATGAACAGCACCGGCAGGAAGAACAGGATCAGCGGCACAGTCAGCTTTGGCGGCAGGGCGGCAGCCTTCTTTTCGGCTTCCATCATGCGCGCCTCGCGACCTTCCTCGGCCATGACGCGCAGCGCCTGACCCACGGACGTACCATAGCGGTCGGCCTGAATGAGAGCCGTCATCACCGCCTTGACGTTGTCGAGCCCCGTGCGGCGGCCGAGATTTTCATAGGCACGGGTGCGGTCTTCGAGGAAGGACAGTTCCGCCGTCGTCAGCGTCAGCTCTTCGGCCAGCTCGGCGCTTTGCTGGCCGATCTCCTTGCCGACGCGCTTGAGCGCGTGTTCCATCGACATGCCGGATTCAACGCAGAGCAGCAGCAGATCGAGGCAATCGGACCAGGAGCGACGGATGGAAGACTGCCGCTTCTGCGTGGCATTCTTGAGCATCAGGACAGGGAAATAGGACCCGATGAGCCCGGCGCCGATGGCGTAGACGAGATTGAGGAAAACGGGCCGGTCGCCAGGAATGAGGAAGACCAGGTAGACCGCGGCAATGGCAAAGACCACGAAAGGCGTCGCAAAGCGCTGGAAGAGGAACGTCGTCAGGTGCCCCTGGCCGCGATAACCGGCCATAGCCAGCTTGTCGACGGTGCTGTCGTCCTGAAAGGCCTTTTTGAGGTCGAAGCGATCGACCGCCCGCTTCATATAGGTCTTGGTCTCGGTGCCGCGGCGGATCGAACTGCGTCCGTCGGCGGCCGGACCACCACGCAGGCGCGACATCTCTTCGGCCCGCATGCGATCACGCTCGACGGCGACGCGCTTGATGCGGACGCGCATGTCCTGCTTGACGATCATCGAGGAGCCGAAGGTGAAAACCACCGCCGCCGCAGAAATCGCCGCCAGGATCGCGATGAGGAATTCGCGCGATGTGAGCATCTCGACCATGTGATGGAGCTCCCCGGGCTAGATTTCGAATTGAATCATGCGGTTCATGACGAAGGCGCCCATGCACATCATGAGGGCCGCCACGCCGAGCCAGATATTGCCGATGGGCGTCGAAATCAGTGGCGAGAGATATTCGGGCGAGATCACCGACACCATGATGGCAACGAAAACCGGCAGCGAGCCGATGATGCCGGCGGAAGCCTTGGCTTCCGAGGACATGGCGGCGACCTTCTGCTTCATCTTCTTGCGGTTGCGCAGCACGCGCGCGAGGTTACCCAGCGCCTCGGAGAGATTGCCGCCGGCCTGCTGCTGCACGGAAATGACCACGACGAAGAAATTGACCTCGGGCAGCGGCACGCGATCGAGCAGGATCTGCACGGACTCGGTCATGGAAAAGCCGAAGGACTGCTGATCGAGCACGCGGCCGAATTCGGATTTCACCGGTTCCTTGGTGTCCTTGGCGACGACGCGCATGGAATCGTTGAGCGGCAGGCCGGTCTTGACGCCGCGCACGATGGCTTCGACGGCATTGGGCAGCTCGTCGAGGAACTGGTTCTGGTACTTCTTGCGCCGCCGCTTCACATACATGCGCGGCAGCAGATAGGCGCCCGCCACGGCAAAGATGGCGGCAAAATAATAGGGGACCTGCGTGACCAGCAGCACGACAAACAGAAGGCCGCCGAAAATGCAGCTATTGCGGATGAAGGCGCCCGGCGAAATCGTCATGCCGGCCTGAAAGATGAGGTCGGGCAGCGTCACGCGCTTTCTTGCATTGATCTCGTCGGTCTGAGCTTTTAGCGCCTGCTGAACGGTCTTGCGGCGCGCATCGCGCGTGCGGTTGACGTCCATTTCGCGGCGCGTCGTGCGAATGTCGCCCTGATAGGCCTTGAGGCGCTTGTCGGCGCGGCTATTGCCCAGGGCCGAAGGGACCAGGGCGAAACCGGCAGCACCGACGGCGATAACGGCCAGGACAGCGAGCAGGATGGTGATGAGCATATCTAGCGCCCCATCAGCTCGTGCTGTTCGGTATTGGCCTTTTCCAGCGCTTCGACCAGATTGGCCTCTTCGTTGAAATAGCGGGCCCGCTCGGTGAAATTGGGCTTGGTGATGCCGGTCGAGCGGTGCTTGCCGAGCAGCATGCCGTTCGCATCTTCGCCCATGATGTCGTAGACGAAGACGTCCTGGGTGACGATGACGTCGCCTTCCATGCCCAGCACTTCGGAAATGTGGGTGATGCGGCGCGAACCATCGCGCAGGCGCGCGGCCTGCACGATGACGTCGATCGAGGAGACGATCATTTCGCGGATGGTGCGGCTCGGCAGGGAATAGCCGCCCATGGTGATCATGGATTCGAGACGGCTGAGGGCTTCGCGTGGGCTATTGGCGTGCAGCGTGCCCATGGAACCGTCGTGGCCCGTATTCATGGCCTGGAGAAGGTCAAAGCTCTCCGGGCCGCGGACTTCGCCGACGATGATGCGTTCGGGACGCATACGCAGGCAATTCTTGATGAGATCGCGCATGGTGATCTCGCCTTCGCCTTCCAGGTTCGGCGGGCGGGTTTCAAGGCGCACCACATGCGGCTGCTGGAGCTGAAGTTCGGCGGAGTCTTCGCAGGTGATGACGCGCTCGTCCTTCTCGATGAAGGCGGTGAGGCAATTGAGCAGCGTGGTCTTGCCCGAGCCAGTACCGCCCGAGATCAGCACATTGGCGCGCACACGGCCGAGAATGCGCAGCACCTCGGCGCCTTCGGGCGAGATGGAACCGTATTTGACGAGCTGCTGCAGGGTCAGCTTGTCTTTCTTGAATTTACGGATGGTGAGGGCCGCGCCATCGATGGCGAGCGGCGGGGCGATGACATTGACGCGCGAACCATCGGGAAGGCGGGCGTCGCAGATGGGCGAGCCTTCGTCGACGCGGCGACCAACCTGGGACACGATGCGCTGGCAGACATTCATCAGATGCGCGTCGTCGCGGAAGCGCACATTGGTGAGACGCACCTTGCCGCCGACTTCGATGTAGCACTTCTGGCTACCGTTCACCATGATATCGGCGATGTCGTCGCGGGCCAGGAGCGGTTCGAGCGGGCCATAGCCGAGCACGTCGTTACAGATGTCCTCAAGCAGGTCTTCCTGCTCGGAAATCGACATGACGATCGACTTGAGCGCGATGATTTCCCCGACGATGTCGCGGATTTCCTCGCGCGCCGACTGCTGCTCCATCGTCGCCAATTGGCTGAGATCAATGGAATCGATCAGGGCGTTGAAGATGGCCGACTTGGTCTGGAAATATTCCTTGTCGCGCTGTGCATCGACGGGATTGCGCACATCGAGCACTTCGTCGGTGGTGCGCTGGCGCGCGCCCATGCCATCGCTGTCCGAAGCCCGGCGCTGCACCGGCTGGGCTTGTGCAGGCTCGGGCCGGGCCGCGCTCGGAATCGGCCGTGGGACTTCGCCCACGCCTGGCGTATTGCCGCCGAATGTCGTCCGCTTACCAAACATGCTCGCCTCGTTCGTCTTCCTTCCTGTCCTCTAAAGCCGGCTTATGCCCGCTTCTTGAGGAAGGACGGCAGTTTCATCAGCCCCGCCGGCTTGCCGGCACCATGCGACGGCTGGCGTCCGGTCACCTGCATGCCGATACTGCGGTAGACCTCATTGACCTTATTGTTGGCCGCGACCTCCGCCACCATCTGCCCGTTATTGGCCGCAGTGCCGAAAAGCGCAGCGTCGAAGCCGATCTGTCCGATAAGGTTGCACTCGACCGACGAGGCAAATTCCGCGGCGCCGATTTCGGGACGGCGGGCCACGCCCTGGCGGTTGATCACTAGGCTCGGCGCCTTTTCGGTCGGCCGCAGGGCCTTGATCGTGTCGGCCAGGTTCTTGGCATTGCGCAGATTGGCAAGGTCGGGCTCGGCGACGATCACCACCTCATCGATGGTCGAGAGCGTGTGCCGCACCCAGGCATTCCAGGCGTGCGGAATGTCGAGGATGATCACCGGCACCGACTTCTGGCAGATTTCGACGATCTGCTCGAACTCGCGCTCTTCGAAATCCCAGGTACGGTCCAGCATGGCCGGGGCGGTAAGCAGGTTGATGTGATTGGCCGCCTTGCTCATCAGGCGATCGAGCATGGTCTGATCGACCTTCTGATTGGCCAGCAGCGCATCGGCCACGCCATGAGGCGGGTCCTGGTTGAAATTGAGGCCAGCCGTGCCGAAGGCGAGATCCATGTCGATGATCAGGCAATCCTGCCGTAGCACCGTGGCAATAGACCAGGCGACATTGTGGGCGACGGTGGAGCCGCCGGCCCCGCCCTTGGCGGAGACAAAGCCAATCGTGCGGCCGATGGGTGCGGCGCCCTCGCCGGCAAAAAGCTCGGTAATGGCGGTGACGATGATCTGCGCGGTGGACGGTAGCACGATATATTCGGAAATGCCCGAGCGGATCAGCTCGCGATAGAGCAGCACGTCATTGACGTGGCCGAGCACGATGACGCGCGTCGTCGCATCGCAAACCTCGGCCAGGCGCTCCAGCGCTCCCGGGATTTCCTCGGGCGGCAGCGAGGTTTCGACGATGATGAGATTGGGCGTGGGATTGGTCTTGTAGGTTTCGACCGCACCATCGATGCCGCCATTATGCGTCGTCAACGCCACCTTGGACATGCGCCGGTCATGCACCGCGCTTTCGACGAGTTGCGCGGTCTGGGAATGTTCGCAAAAGGCCTGGATGGTGACGCGCGGCACAAGGCGCGCGCCGGGCGCGATCTCTGCTGCCGGCTCTTCCTGCTTTGCCGGTTCATCCGAGGTCAGGAAACTCTTCATTGTACTACTCCTTGCACCATCGAACGCTCAGTCGAGCACGAAACCGACCGACCCGCTGAACCCGCCCCGCATGCCGCTACTGCCGGCGACGCCATATTGATTTTCGAGCTTGCCGAGGAAGATCGCTTCCGCATCGCTTGCCGGGGTCGAAAAGTCGGTCGGCACGGCGATAGTGCCGGCGGGAACGGGATTGACGAGATAGGGCGTGACCAGGATGACCAGTTCGGTTTCCTCGGTCTGGAAGTCGCGAGACCGGAAGAGAGCCCCCAGGATCGGGATGTCGCCGAGCCAGGGGAACTGGTTGATCTGCTGGGACGAACGCTCCTGCAGCAGCCCGCCGATAGCCAGCGTCATGCCGCTCGGGACTTCGACCGAAGTATTGGCCTGGCGCTTGGTGATCGACAGGTCGGCCTGCGGTTCCGACACGGAGGTGTCCACGGTCAGGGCGATTGCACCGTTCGACTTGACGACCGGGGTGAAGGCAAGCTCGACGCCATAGGGCTTGAACAAAACCGTACGGGTTTTGCTGCCGTCATCGTCTTCGTCATAGGTGTAATAGGGCAATTCGCCGCCGGCGAGGAACTTGGCCGCCTGGCCCGAGATCGCGGTCAACGTGGGCTGTGCGAGGACGCGCAGCGCCCCGCGCCCTTCGAGCGCCCGAATGGCGGCGCTGACCTGGTTGCCATTGGCGCCGAAAGACGCGTCGATACCGTCGGTCGGGAAAGCATCGGTCAAGAGGCCATTGGCAAAGCTCAGCAGATTCGTGGTGCCGACATTGACGATGGCGCCGAAATTGATGCCGAACTGCTTGGCCACGTCACGCTTCACTTCCGAGACGGTGACCTGCAGCATGACCTGCTGGGCGCCGGCCACGTCGAGAATGTTGGCGACGTTTTCTGGCGAGCCGGCAAACTGGACGGCGACCTGCCCGGCCCGATCCTTGTCGTCCGAAGACAGAACCGTGCCCGTCAGAACCACACGATTGGTCGAGTCCCCGATGGTGACCGATTCAACCGCGATCCGCGAACCCGGAATGACGCGCGCCAGTGCCTCTTCGAGCGCATTGCCGACCTGGGACGGCTCCTTGATGACGCGCAGGTCCAGCACCTGGATGGTGCGGCCGGCATCGTCGATGAAGAAGATATTGGTATTGCCGCCACCGATCCCCTGCACGATGGCGCGGGTACGGGTGCGCATGATGGCCGCAGCGACATTGGGCTGGGACACCACGACCTCAGCGACGCCGGCCGGCAGGTCGACGATGATCGACTTGTTGAGCTCGATATCGAGATTGCGCTGGGCGCCATAGGCGGTCGATGCGACCGTAATCTGCGATTGGGCAAGGGCCGGCAAGGCCAGCCCGAGGGTTGCCAACGATAGCGTGCCGGCCAGGGCCAGCAAGCGGAGGGGGCGAAATGCCGTCTGCATTGTCGTTGTCATTCTGCTCTCCCGCCTATTGCGGCATCAACTGCGGTTCGACCGCGTCGACCTGGATTTCCATTTCGTCTTCGGAGAAACCGCCTTCGGGGACGAACTCATTGACCGGCGTGAATTCCGTACCGGAGCCTGTCTGGGCCACCGCGCCGGCCATCACGCTCTGCTCCTTGCCGAAGCGGATGACACGAACGGCCTGGCTGGTGCTGGCAGGACGCTGCGCATCGGCGCCCTTGCCGAAATCGGTGATCGAACGCAGCGTCAGGCTCAACTGGCCGCGCATGGAAGCGTTGATCAGCGTTTCCGCCTGCCCCGGCGTCAGTTCGAGCGTTGCCACGGTGCTCTTGTCGAAGGTCTCGGGTGTGGGGCTGTCGCTCTCGGCTTTCTCGTCGCCACCGCTCACACCCATTTCGCCGAGGCGCTTGCCGATGGCGAGGACGCGCACATTGGACAGCACGACCTCGGACTGCTGGCCCGTCGGCGTGGATGTGGTCAGGAGCACGTCGACATGGTCGTTGGGAACAACGAAGCCGCCAGCACTCGAGAGGGCATTGACCCCCACTGCCACGCCGCGCATGCCCGAAGCCAGCACAGCCGAAAGATAGCCCTGATCTGACCGGACGAGCTTTTGTTCGCGGATCGGCTCGCCGGGAAAGAATTCAAAGCGGGCAACGGCGCCGGTGAGTTCCGCGGGCGCGTCCGGCATGGCCGAGATGGTGACATATTCCGGACGCACGGCCCCTTCGGGCCAATCCTGCCATTCCAGTGTCTCGGGCTTGAGCCGCTCACCGATGCCGATCGGCGCCTTGGCGACGAGCACTTGCGTCTTCTGCTCTTGCACGACCTGGGTGACGACTTCGGCGGATGGCGCCGGCGCACGGCCCATGCGCATAACCAGGAATGCGGCGAGGCCACCTGCGACCAGGGCCACTACTACCAGGATTATGCGTGCTGGTCTCATGACCCACTCCGGCTCTACCGGGCGCTCGCGCCCAATTCCACGGGTGAACTATGAAAGCAAAGGGTCAAGGTTTGGTTAATCGGGCGCTAAGGCTTGCGGTTAACAGTTTATGAATACTTGCGATTTGCGAGGCCGCGACAAAAAACAAGGCCCCGGCGGAAAGTGCCGAGGCCTCGATATTTCGTAAGAATGAGACGGATCAGGCCGCAAGGCGCTCGAAAATGGCAGAGTTCGAATAGACCGTGATGCCGGCGACGGCCAAGGCGATGCCATAGGGGATGCCGGAGCGCTTGTTGTGCAGGCGCGCTACCCAACCGAAACGGGCGAGTGCGGGATTGAGCGGGATACCGCGCACCACCAGGATCAGGATGGTCAGCACGCCGCCGAACAGGGCGGCATAGGCGAGGTAAGGCAATGTCATGCCAAAACCCAGCCAGAGGGTCGTGGCCGCAGCGAGCTTGGCGTCGCCGCCGCCGATAAGGCGCAGCGCAAAGAGGCCAAAGGCGACTGCGAGCACGATGAGCGCACAAAGCACATGCATGGCGAATTGCTGCAGCGGCAGATTTATCGCGATGGCGACGATGAAGAAGGCAACGGTGAGGAGCAGCACCAGCTTGTTGGAAATGCGCATGGTGAAGAGATCGGACGACGCCGCGATCGCCATGGCAACAGGGAAGAAGAAAAGGGCAATAGTACTCATCGGATCACTCTTCGTCCGGCATCGGGGTGCCATTGAGCGCTGGCACGATATAGCTTTGGATAGTTTGGTAAACCTCGGTCAGGCTGCCGTTAATGGTGCCAACGGCGCCGATTATGACAATGGAAAGCAATGAGGCGATAAGAGCATACTCTATTGCCGTCGCCCCTGAGCGATCGGCAATAAATGTTCTCAGTAAGCTCTTCAACTGCGACATGCCTTTTGTCCCGCTCTTAACGCCCTGAGATTGCCATCGATAAGTTAAGCAAAGACCAAAACGAAGAAGGCCCCCTTTCGGAGGCCTTCCAAGACATTATGACGAACTGAAGGAATTACTCTTCAGCGCAAGCAGCGTTTTCTACGCCGGTCAAACAGTCATTGATGTTGCCAAACACTGTCTGAAGGTTGCCGCCAAGTGCGGCAACAGCGCCGATGATGACGACAGAGATAAGAGCGGCGATGAGGCCGTATTCGATTGCAGTGGCGCCGGATTCGTCCTGCGCGAAACGTGCGAAAATGTTCATGTCCCAGGCTCCTTTTTTACACGTCCTCGAGTGACGCCTCACGGCCAGTCACACAGCGAAGATGGGCTCAGCCTAGCCAGCAGTGATTGCAAATGAGTTAATCGAAGTATTTCCAAACAGCCGAATTCGTCCAAAAAAATCTATGCTTTTCAACGAATTAACGAGATCGATTGCATTCTAACAAATGCCGAACCCTATACCCTCGCATGCCGTTATTTCAAGTTTGCATTCAACAACTTGGAGGCATCTTCTTTTATTCTTAACCACGCCAAAACCCTCTCGTTTGCCAAGTGTTTACCATTCCGCGCGATCCTTGAGGTCGAGTTTTCATGTGGATGGGTCCAATGCGTCGCCTTTCATTCCTTGCGGGCCTTTGTCTCGCTCTTGCCGGCACTGCCTTGGCGGGAGCGCAGGACAACGCGCCAATCGACGTGAAAGTGAATATGGCGCGCGTGCTGCGCATCAGCTCTCCCGCCGCGACGGTTATCGTCGGCAATCCCGGCATCGCGGATGTCACGATACAGGATCCGCAGACGCTGATCCTGACGGGCAAGAGCTTTGGCCAGACCAATCTCATCGTGCTCGATAGCCTGGGCGAACCCATCGCCGATACGCTTATCGAAGTCGTACAGATGCAGGCCGGGGTCACGACGGTCTATCAGGGGCAGTTGCGCACCACCCTCGCCTGCGCTCCGGTCTGCCAGCCGACGGTCATGATCGGCGATGACAATAACTTTACCAGCCAGGCGCTGGCATCCTCGCAACTGGTTCAATCGGCGGCGAACTAGATCAAGGTTTCCTTAACCAGCGGCTGCATTTAAGCCAGCAAGCTAACGAAACCTTAGCGTTGAACCGTCAACGTCCCGTTCATGAGGAGTGCAACCAGCTCTCCCGGACAGGAACGAGGCATGTCACGCTGGCGGCTCAAATCCCTGGCGCGCGATACGCGCGGGGCGACGGTGATCGAGTTCGCCCTTCTGGCGCCGATTTTCTTCGCCATCCTGACGGCCATTCTCCAAACCTCCGTACAGTATTTTGCGGCGCAGGTTCTGGAAAGCGGCGTCTATGACGCCAGCCGCACCATTCGCGTCGGCCAGGCCCAGCGCGACGGCTGGACGGCGGCCGACTACAAGGAAAATGTCTGCAGCCGGCTCTATGGGCTCTTCGGCGATTGCGCTGATATGCACGTCAATGTGCGGACGATCAACGATTTCCAGTCGGCCGATTATTCCGTCCCGCTCGATCTCAATTGCGTGGAAGACTGCGATTGGACCGAGGATGAGGTCTGGACGCCAGGCGGCTCCTCGGGGGTCGTGCTGGTGCAGGTCTATTATCGCTACCCCGCCATTTTGCAGTTCCCTTATGCACCCAATAAGCTTCCGGACGGGCGTATCCTACTGAGCGCTGCCACCGTTTTCCGAAACGAGCCCTTCTGATGCGCGCGACCGGAAAAACCTTCCTGAACACGCTGCGCGCATTTGTCCGCCGGGAGACCGGCGTCGCGGCGGTAGAGTTTGCACTGGTCGTGCCGCTCATGCTCAGCGTCTATCTCGGCTGTACCGAGGCGGCCACGCTGCTGACCGCCGACCGCAAGGTGCAGTCGGTGGCAGGGGCCATTGGCGACCTCGTGGCGCGGTCCAACAAGACGCTCGCACAGGCGCAACTGGAAGACTATTTCCTCGCCGCTACCAGCATCATGACGCCCTATGATGCCTCGGGTCTGGTGCAGACGATCACCGCCGTATCAGTTGACGACGAAGGCGAAGCGACCATCCTATGGTCGGCGCGCTATGAGAATGGCACGCTCTCCAGGACTGTCGCCGGCCACGCCACGGGTGATCCCTATGAGTTGCCGGCCGAGATGACGGCCATTGCCACCGATCAGACCGTGATTGCCGCCGAGGTCGAGTATAGCTATCGCCCCCTGCTCGGCATCGTGTTCAAGGAAGCGCTCGACCTCAATCGCTCGGCCCTGTTCATGCCGCGCTTCGGCGGGGCCATTACCCTCAACTGATCTGCAGCGCTTGCCGCCCTTGCGCGGCCATGCCACAAGCAAAACTCCTTCCTCCGACCCCATCACGAGCATGAACGACACCATCATCCCCGTCTTCGACCTGGGCGGCGTTTTCGTCGACTGGAACCCGATGTATCTGTTCCGCAAGCTTTTTGAGAGCGAAGAGGACGCGCTCTGGTTTCACCAGAATATCTGCACCAGCGATTGGAATCTCGAATTCGACGCCGGCGAAATC
This sequence comes from Devosia riboflavina, assembly GCF_000743575.1. GTDB lineage: Bacteria > Pseudomonadota > Alphaproteobacteria > Rhizobiales > Devosiaceae > Devosia > Devosia riboflavina. The sequence continues at coordinate 100,637 of NZ_JQGC01000009.1, forward strand.
TATGCCGAGGGCGTTGCCAAGCTGATCACGCGCTTCCCGAAATATTGGCGCGAAATCCAGGCCTTTGACCTCAGGTGGAAGGAAACCCTGGGCGACTTCATCCACGGTACGGTCGACATCCACAATGAGCTGATCGAGCAGGATATCCCGACCTTTGCCATCACTAACTTCTCCTGGGAAAAGTGGGTGAGCTGCCTCGGCGAATGGCCATTCCTCGAAAAGTTCGATGGCGTCATCGTTTCGGGCCTCGAAGGCCTCGTAAAACCCGATCCGCGCATCTATCGCGTGTTCTGCGAGCGCTACGGCTTTGCGCCCGATAGCTGCGTCTTCATCGATGACAGCGAGCCCAATATCGTCGCCGCCCGCAAATTCGGCATGCATGGCATTCACTTCAAGGAGCCGGCGCAGCTCCGGGCCGAGCTGATCGCCCTCGGCCTGCCACTCAAGGCAAAGTAAGTCTTCGTACCGAACCCAACTCGCCTATCCTTTCAATGGAAGGCGGGTTGGCGCATGTCTCCCGAAAGTGGGTACCGGTTTCGGGGTAAAGACATGCGTAACACCAAGGACCTAAAGCGCAAGGAGCGAATCCTTTGGATCGCGACGCGCTTTAGGACGGCGCGCAGGCCGAAACTTATCCATCTTATCCCCGCCCCCCTCGTCTCATGCCATTCTCTGGGCATTCCCGCCATGACACGCGGCGCCGACGAAGCGTCGGGCGGGGAGATGGGCCACTCGGGGTCGCCTGGGTGGGTGCGTGGACGCTGACCACCGGTCAAGCGGCAGTGAGCCCCCGTTGCATCGCAGGATGCTTCCGACGGCAATCTGGACCGTAAAACCTCAAAAGGGGACCGCTCGATGCGTGCGCAAAAAATCCCGATCGTGTGAAGCGGCTTTCGCCTCTTCCTTCTATCCAAATTTCGAGGCGAAAGCCGCTTCCACCGTGCGCCCCAAGGGCGTCGCGTCCGTGCGCCCAAAGGGCGTCGCGTCCGTGCGCCAGAAGGGCGTCGCGACCGTGCAACCGCGAGGCGATCAGGCCGGGGCGGCAATCGGCATTGGCACGGCGGGAAGGTTGGGAAAGCTACTGGAAGCGGCCGCCCTTCTGGATGACTTCGACCTTGTAGCCATCGGGATCGGTGACAAAGAAGAAGCGCGCGACCGGCACATTGCCGTTCTTGAAATCCACGAGCTTGCCGACGGTAAATCCCTCGGCATTGAGGCGGTCGTATTCGGCCTGCAGATTGTCGACGACCACCGCGAGATGGCCATAGCCATCGCCGAGATCATAGGGCTCGGTGCGGCCCTTGTTGATGGTCAGTTCAAGCTCGAAGCCATCCAGCTCCTGAGCCAGGTAGACCAGCGTAAACTCCGCGAATTCGAGACGATTGACGATCTCGAGCCCAAAGGCGCGGCGATAGAAATCGACGGAGCGATCTTCGTCGATGACGCGGATCATCGAGTGAGCAAGTCTGGCCATTTTCCTGGACCTCGTAATCTGGAATGGGCGAGCGAAGCCAAGACCTCGCGCGCGTAAAGACCGTTACTTCGTCCCGTACATGCGGTCGCCGGCGTCGCCGAGGCCGGGGATGATGTAGCCCTTCTCGTTGAGATGGCTGTCGATGGAGGCCGTGTAGACGGGCACATCCGGATGGGCCTTCGAAAAATTCTCGATGCCTTCGGGTGCGGCGAGGAGACAAAGAAAGCGGATATTGTTGGCGCCGCGCTCCTTGAGCTTTTCCATCGCCGCGGTCGCCGAATTGCCGGTGGCCAGCATGGGATCGACGACGATGATCAGGCGGTCTTCGAGATTGGACGGCGCCTTGAAATAGTATTCGACCGGCTCGAGAGTCTCGTGGTCGCGATAGATGCCGATATGGGCAACGCGCGCCGCTGGAACGAGATCGAGCATGCCATCGAGAAGACCATTGCCGGCGCGCAGGATGGAGGCGAAGACCAGCTTCTTGCCCTTGATCGCAGGCGAGTCCATCGCCGCCATTGGCGTCTCGATCGGGATCATTTCCAGTTCGAGATCGCGCGTGACTTCGTAGCACATGAGGTGGGCGATTTCGCGCAGGAGCCGCCGGAAGCCGGCGATGGACGTCTCCTTGTTGCGCATGATCGTCAGCTTGTGCTGGATCAGCGGGTGATCGATGACCGTGACATTGCCAACCATCTTGCTCATATCGATCACCTTGTTGATTACAGAAAAGACTTGCCGTGGCGGCCAGGCGCGAGGCCCAGCCAGGCGGCTATGCTTTCGCCAATATCTGCGAAGGTGGAGCGAATGCCAATCTCCCCCTTGGGCAGGGCTGGGGAAAAGACCAGGATCGGCACCTGTTCACGCGTGTGATCGGTGCCCGGCCAGGTCGGATCATTGCCGTGGTCGGCCGTCAGGACGAGCAGATCGTCGTGACGCATCTTTGCGATCAGTTCGGGCAGGCGGGAATCGAAGAGTTCGAGCGCAGCGGCATAGCCGGGCACGTCACGGCGATGGCCATATTCGCTATCGAAATCGACGAAATTGGTCATGATAAAAGCGCGGTCATCAGCCATTTCCATGGCGTCGAGCGTCTTGTCGAAGAGCTGCGGAATGCCGGTGCCCTTGAGCTTATGGGTGACGCCGGAGCCGGCATAAATGTCCGAGATTTTGCCGATCGCATAGACCTGATTGCCGGCCATTTCATTGCGATCAAGCAGGGTTGGTTCGGGCGGCGAAATAGCAAAATCGCGGCGATTACCGGTGCGCTTGAAGGTCTCTGCAGTTTCGCCGACAAAGGGCCGGGCGATGACACGCCCGATATTGAGTGGGGCGGTCAGTTCAAAGGCTTGTCTACAGATCTCGTAGAGGCGTTCGAGGCCAAAGTGGCTTTCATGCGCGGCGATCTGGAAGACGCTATCGATGGAGGTGTAGCAGATCGGCTTGCCGGTGCGGATGTGCTCCTCGCCCAGTTCAGCGATGATGGTGGTGCCTGAGGCGTGCTTGTCGCCCAAAATGCCGGGCAAATTGGCGCGGCGGATGAATTCCTCGATCAAATCGGGCGGAAAGGTCGGTTCGGTCTGCGGGAAATAGCCCCAGTCGAAGGGCACGGGCACACCAGCGATTTCCCAATGGCCCGAAGGCGTGTCCTTGCCCTTGGACACTTCGCGGCCAACGCCGAAGCGGCCGCCCTTCGGCGTGTCGGAGAGACCAGGCGGCAAGGTGCCAGTGGACAGTTTTATGGCGGCGCCGAGGCCCATGGCATCCATGTTCGGGACATGGAGCGGACCAGAGCGCAGGCCCGGGCGGTCGGCCTTTCCGGCAGCCGCCCATTCGGCGATATGGCCGGCGGTGTTGGAGCCGACATCGCCATAGGCGGCGGCGTCGGGTGCACCGCCGATACCGACGCTGTCGAGAAGGCAGACAATGGCGCGGGGCATGGCGCTACTCCGTGGGGGTAATGCGGTCGGCGATGAGCGGGAATTCGGGCGCGCTGTGGCCAAAGCGATAGGCGGCGCGCAGACGATTTTCGGCATCCACTGCCGACGCCTCGTCACGGGCATGGATGCGGGCGATGGGCGTTTTGGGATCGACGACGGCGCCAAGGCCAAGCAGGCGATCAAAACCGACGCGGTGATCGATCCTGTCGGTTGGCGTGGTACGGCCGCCACCAAGGGCGACGACAGCCATGCCGACACCGCGCGTGTCGATTTCGGCGACGGTGCCCTGCCCTTCGGCGAAGACATCACGGATAATCGGGGCCGGGGTGAGATAGCCGTCGATGCGCTCGGCGAAGTCGAAGGGACCACCGAGGACCATCACCATCTTGGAAAACTGTTCGAGCGCCTGACCGCTATCGAGGGCTTGCTCGACCTTGATGCGCGCTGCGCCAATAGATTCCGCCATCCCCGTCATCATCGCAATTTCGGCGCAGAGGGCGAGCGTGACCTCCTTGAGGCGGGGATCCTGGTGCGTGCCGGCGAGAAAATCGACGGCATTGCGGATTTCGAGGCCATTGCCCGCGGCGCTGGCGAGAGGCTCGTTCATGTCGGTGATCAGAGCGCCGGTTTTCAAGCCTGCACCATTGGCGACGCTCACGAGGCTCTTGGCGAGATCGCGCGAGGCTTCAAGGGTCGGCATAAAGGCGCCGGAGCCTGTCTTCACGTCGAGGATCAGCGCGCCGAGGCCAGCCGCCAATTTCTTCGACAGGATCGAGGCCGTGATCAGCGAAATGGATTCGACGGTGCCGGTGACGTCACGGATGGCGTAGAGCGTCTTGTCGGCAGGTGCCAGGTCAGCGGTCTGTCCGATAACGGCGCAACCGGCTTGCTTCACTGCAGTGCGGAACAGGGCGTTGTCGGGCTGGGTCTGATAGCCGGGGATGGAATCGAACTTGTCGAGCGTTCCACCCGTGTGGCCGAGGCCGCGGCCGGAAATCATCGGCACATAGATACCGACGGCAGCCAGGATCGGCGCGAGCATGAGCGAAACATTGTCCCCGACACCGCCGGTCGAATGCTTGTCGGCCACCGGACCGTCAAGGTCGGACCAATCGAGCACCGTGCCAGAATCCCGCATGGCGAGGGTGAGCGCCACGCGCTCGTCCATGCTCATATCCCTAAAATAGACCGCCATGGCGAAGGCGGCGGCCTGGGCGTGGGACACGGTGCCTTCGGCAAAGCCGGCGATGAAACGGGCGATATCGTCCTTGGGAAGCTTTTCGCCATTGCGCTTTTTTAGGATTACTTCCTGGGGGAGGAAGACCATTTTCGGGCCCTTTGCGATTTGCGCGCTTGTTGCTCCACCCCTCCCCACCGCCTAACGCGGGAGAGGTGTTGCCTCGAGTTTCAGCTCGATTTGTCTACGGGGCTTCGGCCGACACGCTCGTTCCCGAGATATGCCGGCCGATGGAACGGATCAGGCCCCGTAGGGAATCCAGACGTTCTTCACTTGCGTTGCCTTGCTGAGGAAATAGTCCCCGGCAAAGCGTGGATCGGCGAGATCATAATAGAGGCCACGGCTCGTCCAGGTCTGCTTGAGATTGCCCACCGAGGCCTTTTCGACCATGGCGGAAGCTTCGGCAGGACCAGCAAACCAGAGCCCATCGACGCCGTCATGCTCTGCCAAGGTCTTGGCGAGGCCGACACTTTCACCGGTGACGATGTTGACGACGCCCGAGGGCATGTCGGAGGTTTCGAGCACTTGGTAGAAATCGGTCATCGAGAGCGGCGAACGGTCGGACGGGACCAGCACCACGGCATTGCCCATGGCGAGGGCCGGGGCGATCAGGGCAATAGAGCCAAGCAGCGGGCGCGAGGGCGGCGCGACAATGCCGATGACACCGAGTGGTTCGACCATAGCGGCCGCGACGGCGCGCATGGGCGGATTGTGGACGGCGCCATCATACTTGTCGGCCCAGCCCGCAAAGGCGAAGAGGCGTTCGACGGACTGGGCGACTTCCCTGGAACCGTCTTCGCCGGTCTGCGCCTTGATGCGGGCAGCGAATTCGTCGCGGCGGTAGTCGAGATTTTCGGCAAGGAAATAAAGCACTTGCGCGCGGGAGTGGGCCGCGGTCGTGCCCCAGCCTAGAGCGGCACGGGCGGCTTCGACGGCGTTGCGGATGTCCTTGCGATTGCCGTCGCCGACCTCGCCGACGAGGTCATCCTTGGGCCCATGGACGGGACGGTTGTAGCCGCTATCGGGGCGGGCCTGCTTGCCGCCGATATACATCTTTGCCGTCTGGTCGAGGTGACCAGCATCGAGCGGATTCGTGGCTTTGGCGGAGACGGACTTGGCAGCAGGAGCGGGCTTAAGATCCTTTTCCCACTTGGGTTTGAGGTAAGCCCCCATGCCTTCGCGGCCACCTTCGCGGCCATAGCCGGATTCCTTATAGCCGCCGAAGCCGACGGCAGCGTCGAACTGGTTGGTGCCGTTGATCCAGATGACGCCGGCTTTGAGCTTGGGAGCGATATCGAGAGCGAGATTGATGTTCTCGCTCCAGAGCGTGGCGGCGAGGCCGTAGCGGGTGTTGTTGGCGAGAGCCACGGCTTCTTCGGGCGTACGGAAGCTCATGGCGACCAGCACGGGGCCAAAAATCTCTTCGGCTACAAGGGTGTTAGCCGGGGATACATTGGTGACGAGGGCGGGTTTCAGGAAGCAACCGTTGGACGGTACGGCGCCATCGGGCTCATAGACGACGGCGCCTTCGGCAACGCCCTTTTTCATCAGGTCGCGGATGCGTTCGACCTGAACCGGGGCGACCAGCGCGCCGATATCGACTGATTTATCAAGGGGATCGCCGACGCGCAGATTGGCCATGCGCTTCTTCACCTTGGCGATGAAGCGCTCTTCGATGGACTCTTGGACCAGAAGGCGCGAACCGGCGCAGCAGACCTGGCCCTGGTTGAACCAGATGGCTTCCACCAAGCCTTCCACGGCGCTGTCGAGGTCGGCGTCTTCGAAGACGATGTAGGGCGACTTGCCACCCAGTTCGAGTGAGAGGCCCTTGCCCGATCCAGCCGTCGCGGCGCGAATGATCTTGCCGACCTCGGTCGAGCCGGTGAAAGCGATTTTGTCAACGTCAGAATGGTTTACCAGCGCTGCGCCGGTGTCGCCTTCGCCCGTAACGATGTTGACGACGCCCTTGGGAAGGCCGACGCGTTCGCAGATTTCGGCGAACAAGAGCGCGGTGAGCGAGGTGAATTCGGCGGGTTTGAGGACCACCGTATTGCCGGCGGCGAGGGCCGGGGCGATCTTCCACGCCAGCATCAGGAGCGGGAAATTCCAGGGGATGATCTGGCCGCAGACGCCGTAGGGGACGTGGTCGGGGAACTCGCGTTCGAGGTGCGTGGCCCAGCCGGCGTGATGGTAAAAATGCCGTGCTACCAAGGGGATATCGACATCGCGGCTTTCGCGGATGGGTTTGCCATTGTCCATGGTTTCGAGCACGGCGAAAAGACGGCTGTGCTTCTGGATCATGCGGGCGATAGAGTACAGAAATTTCCCACGCTCATAACCACTTAGCCCGCTCCAGAGTGGGAAGGCGGTGCGGGCGGCTTTGACGGCCAAATCGACATCGGCAGAGGTGCCGTCGGTGATTTCGGCGAGTTTTTCGCCATTGGCCGGATTGGTAGAGGGGAAGGTTTTCCCCGGGGCAGTCCAAGCGCCGTTGATGAAGTGACCAAAAACACGGTTTTTGCTGTCGAGCCAGGCGTTTGCCTGATCCGGGGTTTCGGGTGCGGGGCCGTATTCGAGGGTTTCGAAGATTTGCGCGATCTTGTTCATTTGGGGCCTCACACCATCGGCTGACGGTAATCTGCAGCGTAGTGGCCGGTTAACCCGTGCTCTAGCTGACGCTCGATATCGGTTAGCAGACTGCTAGCACCGAAGCGGAACAAATGGGGAGTTAGGTAACGGGTGCCTAACTCCTCCTTCATCAGCGCCATATATTTCAGCGCGTCGCCCGCCGTGGCGATGCCGCCGGCTGGTTTGTAGCCGATTTCGATGCCGGTCTCTTCGCCGAACCAGCGGATCATGCGGATCATGGTCAGCGAGGTGACGAGATTGGCGTTGACCTTTTCCTTGCCGGTGGAGGTCTTGATGAAATCGGCGCCGGCCAGCATGCAGACGAGCGAGGCCTTGGCGATGTTGGTCTGGGTGGCGAGTTCGCCGGTGCCCAAGATGGTCTTGATGTGCGCGTCGCCGCAGGCCTTGCGGAAAGCGCGGACCTGATCGTAGAGCGCCTGCCAGTCACCGCGCAGGACCATGCCGCGCTCGATGACGATGTCTATTTCCTGGGCGCCGTCTTTCACCGAGGCTTCGATTTCGGCGATCTTGGTTTCGACGGGGGCGAGGCCGTGCGGGAAAGCGGTCGAGACGGCGGCGACGGGGATGCCCGTGCCCTCGAGGGCATCGACGGCGGTCTTGACGAAGGTGTGGTAGACGCAGACGGCGCCGGGGAGGATGCGAAGGTCCTGCACGCCCAGCTTTTCGACGATGTCGCTGCGCAGCGGATTGCGGGCCTTGGCGCAGAGGCGTTCGACGCGGCCGGCGGTGTCGTCGGCATTGAGGGTCGTGAGGTCGATCAGCGTGATCGCCTTGAGGAGCCAGGCGAGCTGGTAGTCCTTTTTCACCGTGCGGCGCGCGCCGATGGAGCCGGCGCGGCGCTCAAGGGCCGAGCGGTTCATGCGGACGCGTTCGACCCAATCGAGATCGAGGGGGTAGCCGGGATTGCGCTTGTGGGCCGGGGCGTGGCTCACGGTGCTGTCGACGACTTTGAGACTCATAGCTCCTCCACCAGGACGGGGATCAGCTTTTGCAGCTTTGCCGCCCCTTGCACCGCCATGGTTTTGGTATGTTCATGGCTGATGTTTTCGCTCGAAAGACCTGCGCCCATATTGGTGATGGACGAGCAGGCCCAGACTTTTAATCCAAGGAACCGCCCCACGATCACTTCCGGGACGGTCGACATACCGACGGCGTTGGCACCGAGGCGAATGGCCATCTGGATTTCGGCCGGCGTTTCGAAACTCGGGCCAGAATACCAGAAATATACGCCTTCACCGAGGGAAATGCCCAGGCGCTCCGCTGCGGCTTTTGCCTTGGCGCGGTAGTCGGGGTTGTAGCAGTCGACCATGTTGACAAAACGACGGTCGGTCGGCTCGCCGATCAGGGGATTGAGGCCATTGTAATTGATGTGGTCCGAGATCAGCATCAGGTCGCCGGGGGCGAAGCGCTGATCGAGAGAGCCGGCCGAATTGGTCAGCAGCAGGGTTTCCGCGCCGAGCTCGGCCATGGTTTCAAGCGCGGGGCGCATGGCGGCTGGGTTGCCATGCTCATAATAGTGCTCGCGGCCGGTGAGGATGGCGATGCGCTTGCCGCCCATGATGCCGAGGACGAGATCGCGGCCATGGCCGGAAACGCCAGCGCCCGGAAAGTCCTTGAGCTCGGAATACGGAATGGTGACCTTGTCTTCGAGCGTATCGGCGATGGCGGAAAGGCCAGAGCCGAGAACCAGCGCTGCGGCGATGGGGTCTTTGCCGGCGATCTTCTGGATGGTTTTGGCGGCTTTGGTCATGGGGCGGATTCCCATTCACGAGAGCTTGGGCCTGGGTGGGGCTGAAGACCCCTCACCCTAGCCCTCTCCCCAGAGGGGCGAGGGGACGATGGGCGGGCGGGCGGTGCTTTTACGGGTACATCGCTATCGGCTCCTGCGTCCCCTCGCCCCTCCGGGGAGAGGGTCAGGGTGAGGGGTTCGATGCCTCGGAAATCTCTCATTTGCCCAAAAACTCCGGCCCAAAGCTGTGCGGCAGCAATTGCCCAAGGGTTTGCACCAACGGTTCGCCATCGACGCCGTGGGAGATGACTTCCACGTCGAGGTCGGCGAATTCGCGGATGCGCTGGCGGCAGCCACCGCAGGGGGTGACGGGTGCGAGACCGGGGCCGGTGACGTAGATGCGCTTGATGCGATGGGCACCGCCCGCGATCATGGCCGCGATGGCCGAGGTCTCGGCGCAATTGCCCTGCGGATAGGCGGCGTTCTCGATATTGCAGCCGGCGTAGATTTTTCCGTCGTCGGCGAGGATGGCGGCGCCGACGTGGAATTTGGAATAGGGCGCATAGGCCTTTGCGCGAATGGCTTCGGCGGCCGCAAACAGGGCCTCGTCAGAATCGGTCATGCTCATTTTACTCAGTAGACCTCATGGTGAGCCTGTCGAACCACGAGGGCGTGGCAGGCTAGCTCCACTCGCTCGACCTCGTCCTTCGACAGGCTCAGGATGAGGTCTTCAAAACGTCGAGCACGCCCTAGCGCTCCTTCGTGTAAGGAATGCCCGAAGCTTTTGGCGCCACGGCGCGGCCGATGAAGCCGGCGAGGAGGATCACCGTCAGGATGTAGGGCAGAGCCTGGATGGCCTGAACCGGGACTTCGCCGATGATGGGGAAGACCTGGCCCTGGATACGGAACTGCACCGCATCGAGGAAGCCGAACATCAGACAGACCAGCAAAGCCGGACCCGGACGCCACTTGGCAAAGATCAGCGCCGCAAGCGCGATATAGCCACGGCCGGCGGACATGTTGTTGTTGAAGCCGGCGGACTGGGCGATCGAGAGATAGGCGCCGCCGATACCAACCAAAACGGCGGTGATGATCAGGGCCTGATAGCGGAGGCGCGTCACCGAGATGCCGGCCGTGTCGATGGCCTTGGGGTTTTCGCCCACGGCGCGGAGGCGGAGGCCAAAGCGGGTGCGGAAGAGGACCCAAGCGGTGACCGGCACGGCGATGAAGGCAAAATAGGTGATGATGTTGTGGCCCGAGATCAGCTCAAAATAGATTTGGCCGAGGATCGGGACCTCGCGCAACTGCTCGGCAAAGGGCAGCGTGATCGGGTTGAAACGCTGATCGCCCGAGAGCTGGGGCGTATAGCCGCCGCGCTTGAACCAGGACTGGCCAAGGAAGGTGGTGAGGCCCGCAGCGAGGAAGTTGAGCGCCACGCCGGAAATGGTCTGATTGCCCTTGAAATTGATCGAGGCGAGGCCGTGGATGCCCGAGAACATCAGGGCTGCGCCAATGCCGGCGAGAAGGCCGAGCCAGGCCGAGCCGGTGACGGCGGACATGGAGGCGGCGGCGAATGCGCCGGCGAGGAGCTTGCCCTCGAGACCGATGTCGACGATGCCGGCACGCTCGGAATAGAGACCGGCGAGACAGGCAAGGATCAGCGGGACCGCGAGGCGGACCGTCGAGTCGAGGATCAGGGTGATATCGACGAGATAGCTTTCCATCACTTGGCTCCCGTCGGGCTACTGGATCGAGCCAGCAATCGTGCCAGCGGCGCACGCAACATGTCGCCCATGGCGCCGGTGAAGAGAATGACGAGGGCCTGAATCGTGACGATCATTTCGCGGGTGATGCCCGGCATCTGGAAGGCGAGTTCCTGGCCGCCCTGGTACAGGATACCGAAGAGAAGGGCGGAAAGGCCGACGCCGACGGGGTGACCGCGGCCCATGAAGGCGACGGCAATGCCGACGAAGCCGGCGCCATTGACGAAGTTGAGGATGAGGCGGCCCTGGACGCCGCCGACATTGTTGACCGCGACCATGGCGGCGAGAACGCCGGACATGGCCATGACGATCATGATCATCTTCTGGTTGGAAATGCCGGCATAGTTGGCGGCAACCGGGTTTTGGCCCAGGGCGCGGACGGCATAGCCGAACTTGGTGCGCCAGATCAGCCAATAGATGAAGAACAGCGCGATGATGGCGAGGAAGAAGGTCAGGTTAACCGGCGAATTCTTGAAGAGCTCGATGAACGTCCTGAGCTGCGGCACGCGGGTGATGGCTTCGAGCGGGGCGCTTTCGTCGGAATTGACACCAACCGGCTTCAAGACGCGCGAGATGAGGAAGCCCATCATCGAGGTGGCGATGAAGTTGAAGAGAATGGTGGTGATGACGACGTGGCTGCCGCGCTTGGCCTGCAAATAGCCGGGCACGAAGGCCCAGAGCGCGCCGAAGGCGCCGCCGCAGATGATCATCAACGGGAAGACAATGGCCCAGTGGGCGCCATTGAGCGCGAGGCCCAGAAGGATGACGCCGAGGCCGCCAACATAGGCCTGACCCTCGGGACCAATATTGAAGAGGCCGGCGTGATAGGCCAGCGACACGGCGAGACCGGCAAAGATGAAGTCGGTCGTGTAGTAGAGCGTGTAGCCAAAACCCGAACCATAGCCGAAGGCGCCATAGAGCATGATGCCCACGGCCTGCAGCGGATTCTGGCCGACAGCGAGAACGATGAGACCGCCGACGAGGAAGGCCAGAACGACATTGAGGAGCGGCAGAAGGACGACGTCGGCCCAGCGTGGCAAAGGGGTCATTGGTTGGGATCCTTGCCGGAATTATCTTGCGGGCTCATCTGCGTGAGGGTCTGCTGCACGGGCGTTTCATGCGGGGCGAGCGTGCCGGGTTCGGAAACGGTGCCGACATCGCCGGCATGCGAGCCGGTCATGAGGAGGCCAAGTTCGGTTTCATCGGCCGTCGCCGGATCGGCCTCGCCGACGATCTTGCCGTCAAAAATCACCAGGATACGGTCGGCAAGCGAGCGGATTTCGTCCAGTTCCACTGAGACGAGCAGGATGGCCTTGCCGGCATCGCGCATCTTGATGATCTGATTGTGGATGAATTCGATAGCGCCGATATCGACGCCGCGCGTCGGCTGGCCGACGATGAGCACATCGGGATTGCGCTCCATCTCGCGCGCCAGGACGATCTTCTGCTGATTGCCGCCGGAGAAATTGGCGGTTTTGAGATCAAGGTTCGGCGGGCGGATGTCGAATTTCTTGATGTATTCCTCGGCCGTGGCGCGGGCCTTGGCGATATCGAGGCCGGCACCCGAGCCATAGCTGTGCTGGTAGCCGAGGATGGAGTTTTCCCACTCCGAAAAGGTGGTCACAAGGCCCATGCGGAGACGGTCTTCTGGGACGTGGGCGAGGCCGGCGGCACGGGCGCGGGCGGCGCCATCGTCGCCTTCAAGGCTCAGCACTTCGCCATTGAGGCGGATGGTGCCCAAAAGCTGGTCGCGCATGCCGGCGATGGATTCGAGGAGTTCGGACTGGCCATTGCCGGCGACGCCGGCAATGCCGACGATTTCGCCGGCGCGAACCTGGAAGGAAACGCCCTTGACGCGCGGCACCTTGAAATCGTCGGTGACGACGAGATCCTCAACATCGAGCAGCACCTTGCCGGGGCTGGCGGGGCCCTTTTCGACGCGGAGGAGCACGCGGCGGCCGACCATCAGCTCGGCCAATTCGCCGGGCGAGGTTTCCTTGGTGTTGAGCGTCTTGACCATGGCACCCTGGCGCATGACCGAGACTTCGTCGGTGATGGCCATGATTTCACGCAGCTTATGCGTGATGAGGATGATGGTTTTGCCTTCCTCGCGCAATTTGCCGAGGATGCGGAAGAGGTGATCGGCCTCGTCGGGCGTCAGAACGCCGGTGGGCTCGTCGAGAATGAGGGTTTCGGCACCGCGATAGAGGGCCTTCAAAATTTCGACGCGCTGCTGCTGGCCGACCGAGAGGTTCTCGATGATCGCATCGGGATCGACTTCGAGGCCGTAGTCGCGGGCCAGCGCCTTGAGCTGAGTGCGCGCCTTGTTCAGCGTCGGAGCGAGAAAGGCGGAATCCTCGGCGCCGAGGACGACGTTTTCGAGGACGGAGAAATTGTCGACCAGCATGAAGTGCTGGTGGACCATGCCGATGCCGAGAGCGAGGGCATGGCGGGAATCGGTGATATGGGCGGGCGTGCCGTTGACGCGGATTTCGCCGCTGTCGGCGGTGTAGAAGCCGTAGAGGATCGACATCAGGGTCGATTTGCCGGCGCCGTTTTCACCGACAATGCCGTGCACCGTGCCGCGCCTGATAGCGAGGTGGATGTCACGATTGGCGTGGACCGGGCCGAAATGCTTGTTGATGCCGACAAGCTCGATAGCGAGCGGGGCAGCAGCGGTCCCTTCGGACCGCTGCGCGTTTGTCGGGTGAAGACTTGTCATTGGAAGTCCTCCCCTTCTTCGTTCACTTAGAGAGACGGGCAGGCCTTGTCGGTGCGGAAGTCGTGCACGGTGACAGCGCCCGAGATGATGTCGGCAGAGGCCTTTTCGACCGCAGCCTTCATGTCATCGGTGATGAGCGAAGCATTGTTGTCGTCGAAGGCAGCGCCAACGCCGTCTTCGGCGAGGCCCAGAACGATGACGCCAGGCGCCCAGGTGCCGTCTTCAACGCCCTTCATGGCATTGTAGGTGGCAACGTCGACGCGCTTGACCATGGAGGTCAGGACCGAGCCGGGGTGCAGGTGGTTCTGGTTGCTGTCGACACCGATGCCGAACTTGCCGGCGTCGGCAGCAGCCTGGAGCACGCCGGCGCCAGCGCCACCGGCGACCTGGAAGATCACGTCAGCGCCCTGGTCGAGCTGGGACTTGGCGACTTCGGTGGCCTTGCCGGGATCGTTGAAGGCTTCAAAGCCGGTGCCGACATAGGTTTCGAGCACTTCGATATCCGGGTTCACGGACTTGGCGCCCTGGGCATAGCCGCAGGCGAAGGCTTCAAGCAGGTCGAAGTTGAAGGCCGGGACGACGCCGATCTTGCCCGATTCCGACTTCATGGCAGCAAGGATACCGACGAGGTAGGAGCCTTCCTGTTCCTTGAAGACGACCGACTGCACGTTGGGCAGGTCGACGACGGTGTCGATGATGGTGAACTTGGTGTCCGGGAATTCCGGCGCCACGGTCTTGAGCGCGGTTTCCCACGAGAAGCCCGGCATGACGATCGGGTTGTTGCCGCGCGAAGCGAACTGGCGGATGGCCTGTTCGCGCATGGCGTCGCCCGAGATTTCGAGATCCTGGTAGGCGCCGCCTTCGGCCTTGAACATTTCGGCGCCGTTATAGGCGGCTTCGTTGAACGACTTGTCGAACTTGCCGCCGCCGTCATAGACGAGAGCGGCGTCAGCGAAGGCTGCACCAGCCATGAGCGCGCTCAGAGCGACGCCGCCGGCAACGGCCTTGGTAAGGGTCGAGAATTTCATTGATTAGTCTCCCTGTCTCGCAGCGGACGCAAGAAATGCACCCTCGTTTATCCGCATGCGCTGAAGGGCGATAAAATCGTGCAATCACGCCCTTCGCAAGAGGGACGATGTCAAATTTTTCCGATTGGTCAAAAATTGGCGTTAATTTGCTCTCCCGTCCGCTTACCAGCGGGCGAGAATGGCCGAGAACAGGGCGCCGAGATCGACATCGGCATAGAGCACGGCGAGGATGGCGGCGAAGGCGATGACGTAGAGGGCGAGACTGTCGCGGGACGAGCTGGACATGGGCGATTTGAGACAAATTGTAATGAAGGACAACCTGTCTCTACATCGGAGGCAGCGGCGGGATTAAGGCCGGTTCGGGGCGGATATGGACGTGGTTAAGGGTCCGTAAACGCTCAGCTATTTTCGCGCGGCAGCGGGATGACCTCGACGCCGGCGGCGCTGCCGAAACGCTCGAAAAAGCTATCGATGATGCGCTGAGCGGAATTGCCGATGATGGCCTTGCCGAGCTTCATGATCTGGCCCGAGGCGCCGCCATTGGCGATGAAGGTGAGGATGGTGTTTTCCCCATCATCTTTGAGAATGACGTCAGCACTGCCTTCGGCGAGGCCCAGCATGCCGCCCTTGCCGCGGCCGGAAAGGGTATAGCTGACGGCGGGGACGATATTGGAGAGCGCAAGCTCGCCTTTGAAGGTCGGGTGCATGACGCCGAGATTGACCTTGATCTCGAGATCGAGCGTCTGCGGGCCCGACCAGGCGATGAGATGGCAGCCGGGAATGGCGGCCTTGAGCATTTCGGGATCGTTGAGCGCGTCCCAGATGCGGGCGCGCGGGGCACTCATTTTATAGCGTCCGCCGAACTCCATCAGGACTGCCCTGCCCTGTCGCCGACCGTGTCGCAAAGGCGGCATAATGCTTGGGCAAGACTGATCTCATCCATGGTGGCGAACCCTACTCTTTACGTGCGGCTTTTTCGCACCAATATGGACTAAATAGTTGCTGGGATGGGGGGATGCAATTGTCAGCGGAGCCCCCACGCGCAATCTAGGGTTTAGGCAAATGCCGGCCCCAAAGCCAAACTATGCCAGGGAGCAAATGATGACCGACCAAGTGACGACCGCCCCGCAGACCACCGCGCCGGCCATTGCCGAAAAGCCGTTGCAGTACCTGGACAAGGCGGTCAACGCCATTCGCGATCTTGGTATCTGGCCCGAACAGCAGGGCGAGCAGCCGATCACTGGCTTGCTGAGCCAGATCACCGAACTCGATGAGACCCGCGTCATCCTGATCGGCCGCACGCTCTCCCAGGCGAGCGCCTTCAACGAGGTAGTGCGCGAGCAGGTTGCCGCCATGAAGATCGGCGAGCGCTACGAAGACATTACCAAGGGCTTTGACTCGATCCGCGACGATGCCAAGGGCATGGTCGACCAGCTCCAGGACAACAAGCTCGACCTCTTGGAACGCGCTTCGAACGTGTGGATGAAGGTGAGCCGCGGCGATATCGCGACGCGCTTCAACAAGATCCGGGACACGTATCTGGAAGTCACCAAGGATACCAAGGACCAGATCGATCGCGAGCAGACGATCCTGGAGGCCTATCGCGATTTCCGCGGCGCGCTGAAGCAGTCGGAAGTGATGGCGCTCGAAGTGCTGCAGACGGCAGAAAAGCGTCTCGAAGAGCAGAAGAATATCCTGCAGAAGGCGGCGGACGAACTGGCTGCTTTTGCCGGTGACGTGCCGGCCGATCGCGCCCGCCTCGAAATGGCGCGCGACGAAAAGCTGCGCGACATGCAGAACGAGGAAAAGCGCTACCAGATCGCCAAGGACCTCTCGGACAACCTGACCATTTCCTACAATACTTCGGAAGTGGTGATGGCGCGCCTGATGCAGACGACCAATGCCAAGGAACGCGTCTATCAGCAGTCGATCTCGTTCTTCTCGACCAACGAAACCGTTCTTACGGCGCTTTCGGCTTCGTTCACCGGCATGTTTGGCCTCCACGAGTCGACTGCGACGCTGAATGCGATGAAGGAAGGCATGTCCAAGAGCTTGGAAACGCTCTCGGAGATTGGCGACAAGGTGCAGGAAGAAGCGGTCAAGGCCGGCTATGGCCCGACCGTGCGCGCCGATGCCGTCAAGAAGCTCGTCGATTCCGTGGTCAACTTCCAGGAAAAGAGCCGCACCATCATCAATGAGATGCGGATTGCCTCGACCAAGAACTCGGCCGAAATCCGCGATGCGGTGGAAGACGGCAAGCGGCGCCTGGCGACGCTGGCTGCCGAGGGCAATGCCCTGCTGCTCGAAACCAAGAACTGAAACTCTCCGACTGTCATCCCGGCCCTCGGATCAAGTCCGAGGGTGCATTGCGGGGATCCATCCTGAAATCTCAAGATGGGCCCCGGCCTTCGCCGGGGTGGCTATCGAGAGTGGGACGAGACCGGCAAAAACACGGAATGCTCTGAATTTATGCATAGCGGCGACGGGATTAAAAAAAGAGGATGAGCGACGCGACAGCCAAACCGGCTGCCCCACTCGATGAAGTCATGCTGGCCATGGATGTGGTGGATACGCTCCGCCATCGCCAAGACCTGGTGACGCGCGAACTCGATGGTTCGGCACGCGAAGGCCAGCTGATCGAGCGCCTGCGCGAAATCTACCGGCAACAGGGCATCGAGGTTCCCGACCATATTCTCAAGGAGGGGGTCGAGGCACTCGCCGAGAGCCGCTTTGCCTATGACCCACCGGCGCCCGGCTTGAATACGACGCTTGCCCGGCTCTATGTGGGTCGCAAGACCTGGGGCCGTCCGGTGCTGCTGGCGCTCGGCGCCCTATTGGTGCTGAGCGTGGGCTATTTCGGCATCTACAGGCCTTTCCAGGCCGGGCAGGAGCACCGCAGCCAGGTGGAACTGACCGAAGGCCTGCCGGCGCAGATGGATGCGCTCTACAACACCATTTTCGAAGAGACCAAGGTGCAGCAGGCAGTTGTGCAGGCCGAGGCACTGGTCAACCGGGGCAAGGCCTTTGCCGCCGAGGGCAATCGGCCCGGCGCCGAAGGGATCGTCGAAGACCTGACGGCACTGCGCGACAAGCTGCGCCAGGAATATGTCGTGCGTGTCGTCAATCGTTCCGACGAACAGTCGGGCTTCTGGACTTTTCCGGAAATCAATACCGATGCCACGAACTACTATCTCGTCGTCGAGGCGATCGATCCGGACGGCAAGGCGCTGAGCCTGCCCATTCTCAACGAGGAAACGGGCGAAACCGAAGTGGTGGCCCAATGGGGCCAGCGCGTACCTGAAGCGGTCTACAATGCCGTGGCGGCCGACAAGCGCGACGATGGCATTATCCAGACCAATGAGGTGGGGCTCAAGTCCGACGGTTTCCTCGATGTCCAATATCAGATGCCGGTGCTGGACGGCGCGGTGACCCGGTGGTGATGGCATGAGCATAGGTGGTCCGCAGGCTCTGGCGAGCCTGGAAGAAGCGATGCGCGACATCCGGCGCGAGGAAGACGAGATTTCCCGCCGGCTGGCGCGATCGACCGAAATCGTCGCCAAGATCAAGGAAAGCGAAGCAGAGCTGTTTCGCCAGCTTGCACAGCTGCGTCTCGATCCGGCCATTCA
The DNA here is from genome assembly GCF_000743575.1 of Devosia riboflavina. Taxonomy (GTDB): domain Bacteria; phylum Pseudomonadota; class Alphaproteobacteria; order Rhizobiales; family Devosiaceae; genus Devosia; species Devosia riboflavina. Next base: position 118,805 of record NZ_JQGC01000009.1, read on the forward strand.
ATCCGAACTCGACGGACGCATTTCGAGTGCCGAGAGCAAGGCGCGTGAATCGCTGAAGTCGCATGGCAAGGCCGTCGACAAGGCGCAAAAAACCATCGAGGAACTGGAAGCGGCGCGGGTTTCGCTGGTTGAACGGCGCCGCAATGCTGTGGCCGATCTGGCGGAAACGCAGAAATCGCTCGATGCGCTGTTCCAGCAGGTTTCGGCCCAGCTCAAAACCGATCCGGCCTATGCCGAGAAGCAGAGCGCAGCACAAGCGCTTGGTGAAGTGGCCGACCAGTCGATGGAAAAGACCCGGCTCGCAGAACAGGATCGGGAAGAGAAGGGCAAGCCTTATCGCGACGACCCGCTCTTCATGTATCTGTGGGACAGCGGCTATGGCACCTCGGCCTATAAGGCCAACAATCTCATTCGCTATCTCGATGGGCTGGTGGCTGGTCTCGTAGGCTTCCAGAAGGCGCGACCCAACTATGCCATGCTCAACGATATTCCCCTGCGCCTGCGCGAGCATGCCGAGCGGCAGGAGGCCAATGCGCAGGCGGCGGAAGCGGAGCTGACGGCGCTTGCCAATGCGGCGGCGGACGCGGCCGGCGGGCGGCCCTTGCGCGAGGCCAAGACCAAGGCCGAAGCCGATGTGCAGGCGATCGATGCCGCCATCGTCGAGGCCGAGGACAAGCGCAACGAGGCGGGCGAAGCGCTGCAATCCCTGACCAATGGCAGTGACCCCGCGCTCGCTTCGGCGGCGGAGGCTCTTGCGGCCGCGCTCGGCCAGGAAGACATCCAGACCCTCCTTGCCGAAGCGCGGCGCACCCGCACCGGCAAGGACGACACCATTGTCGCCCAGATCGATGAATCGCGCACCCGCATGCGCGAGGAAGAAGAGGAAAGCCGGGACCTGCGCGAGCGCAGCAAGACCCTCGCCGCGCGGCGTCGTGAACTCGAAGACATCCAGTGGGAATTCAAGAAGCAGCGCTTTGACGATCCGCGCTCGAGTTTCCGCGAGGAAAAGCTGGTCGGTGACCTGCTCAACGACTTCCTGCGCGGCGGCATTTCGGCGGCAAGCTATTGGGACCAGTGGCGGAAAAGCCAGAACTGGGCGCCGGGCAATGAATGGGGTGCGGGCAATAATTCCTCGACGCGCCGCAGCCAGTCTTCGCCCTGGGGTGATCAGGGTGGCGGCGGTTTCAACTGGCCGGACAACAGCTTTGGCGGTTCAGCAAGCCGGCGCAAAACGAAGCCGTCGAGTGGCGGCTTTGGCGGGGGCTGGGGTGGTGGCGGCAATAGCGGCGGCGGTTTTTCGCGGCCGCGGACTGGCGATACAGGCACGCGAAAACACTCGGGCTTCAAGACCGGCGGCGGGTTTTAGGTTTTTTGCGCCCGGCGTCGGGATCTCGACGTCCATCCACGATGTCATTCCCGCGAAGCGGGAACCCCTGCTTGGAAACGGAGGTCCCCGCTTTCGCGGGGATGACACTGTGCTGGGGGCAGGTATCAGGGCCGACCGGTAGTGAAGTGTCCTCGGGTCGAGCCCGAGGATGACGTTCGGTGGTTGGGTATGCCTGGCGTTTGACTAGACCGGCTGGCTGCCGAGCACGGCGAGGAGGCGCGGGTTGATCTTGCCGCTTTCGGTCATGCCGGTGCCACGCTCGAAAGTGCGGATGGCTTCGGCTGTCTTGGGGCCGGCGACGCCGTCGGGGGTGCCGACATTGAAGCCGAGACGATTGAGTGCCTGCTGCACGCGGGAAACGACTTCCTTGTTGGAGATCGCCTCGCCGGGATCGAAATCGGCCGCCCAGGTGCCGATGGGGGCGAAATTGACGTCGAGGGCGATGGGCTCGCTGGCCCAGGTCTCGACTTCGCCACCAATGCGGCTGACGGCATCGGCCGTGAGGGACTTGGCGATATCGTCGCGGGCCTTGCCGGCATCGGCATCGCCTGCCTTGGCGGCGAGCGAGAACCACTTGTAGGACTGCTCAAAATCCTGTTCGACACCGAGGCCGCGGGCATAGAGCATGCCCAGGTTGAACTGGCTATCGACCATACCGAGGGTGGCGGCCTGGGTGAACCACTGGGCCGCTTCCTCGAACTGCTGCTCGCCCAACTGGCCGCTGGCATAGAGCGCGGCAAGATTGTGCATGGCCATGCGATTGCCGGCTTCAGCGGCGCGCTGATACCAGAGGCGGGCCATTTCGAGGTCTTTTTCGACGCCCGTGCCGGCTTCGTAGAGATTGCCGAGGCGGTATTGCGCGGGAACAAAGCCCTGGGCGGCCGAGCGCTCATACCACTTGGCGGCTTCTTCGGGGCTGGCTTCGATGGCTCGGCCTTCGGTGTAGATGGCGGCGATTTCGAACTGGGCCTTGGCGTCGCCATCGGCGGCGGCCTGGCGCAGCGGCTCGGGGCCGAGGGCTTCGGGCGGCAGTTCGAACTGTTCGGGGGCGACGGAGGCGGCGATGGAGCCCGTCGGCGGGGTCGCGTCGTCGGTGATGGTTTCGACGGGTGCGTTGGCACCGCCGCTCGTGTCCTGGGCCAGGAGGGTCGGCGGCATCGGCGTTTCGGTGGCACGGGTAAAGCTCATCCGCTCGCCAGGATTGATCGAGCCGACGGCCGTTGCGTCGACCATGTCGATGACGCGGGGCGCGACGAGTTCGGAGACTTCGGCGGCAGGGGTTGGATCGACCGGGCTCGTCGTCGGGGTGGTTTCCGTCGACGTAGCGGCGGCGGGCTGGGGCGCCGGCGCCGAACGCATGCGCTGCATGACGAGATTGAGCGTCAGCATGGAGACGGCGACGACTGCGGCGGCGAGCAGCAGCGTGCGGCGGTTGCGCATGAGGAAGTTGGGACGCGCTTCTTCGGCTTCGTCGCTCGGGGCGACGGCGACGGGCGCCTCGGGCACCGGCTTGCGCGGCCGGCGCTTTTCGGTCTTGGGCTCGGGCGCTGGGGCGGGCGCGGCTTCTTCCGGGGCAGCCTTGGGCTGGGGACGGACGCGCGCCAGGGCGCGGCCGATCAGCGAATTGCCGCTCGTGGGTTCGGTGACCTGCTCCTGCCGGGCGCGCTGGGCGCGGCGGGCGGCGGCGACGAAGGTGCTGGTATTGGAGACCGGGGCTTCGACGGCCGGGGCCGATGTTTCGGCGCGCGGGGGGGCCGTGAAACCATCGCGATCGAACTGGGCGAAGCTCGACTGCGGGCGCGGCGGGCGCTCGACCTTTTCAGGATCGAAGGCGGGCTGCGCGTCGGTACGTGCTGGGGCGGGCGCGGCGGGCCGCGGGGCGGCAGCCTGCGGCTGCGCCGACGCGACAGCCGGCGGCTGCGCTGAGGAGCGCGGCTGGGGCACGTCGGCGAAGCCGCGATCGACCAGCGGCGCTTCGTCGGCCGGATTGGACGGCATGGTATCGGCGCGCTTCTTGCCGTTGAGGCTCGACAGGATGGAATCGAGGCGCGCGGTGCTCGGTTCTTCGACGGCAGCGTCGAATTCGGACGCGCGGCTCTGCGGCTTTGCGGGCCGCGGCGCCGGTGCGGGCGGCTCGGCACGGGTCGGGGCGGCGGCCGGAGCCGAGGTGGAGGTGCGCGAGGCGAGTGCGGCTTCGAGGCGGGCCAGGCGCTCGGCGGTGTCCTTGCCGGCGGTGTTGAAGACGGCGGTCATGCGCTTTTCGAGCGCATCAAAACCTTCGGGATTGAGGACGGGAACCGGGGCACCGGATCTGGCGAAGGCGGCGGAGGTCTTTTCGGCGACGAGGCTGGCGATGGTTTCGGCGTCGGCGCCCGCACCCTTGCTGACCGAGCGCACGAGGCTCGAAATCCGGTCCTCGATGGTCTTCAGGCTTTCCGGGCCGAACATGGCGACAGGGGCCGGAGCCTTGCGGCTCATGGCGTCGCTGGTGCGTTCGGCAACGAGGGTCGCGAGGGACTCGAAATCGGGCTTGTCGCCGGCATCGTGATAGAGCCGGGCGAGGCCATCGAGCTGGGCGCCGGCTTCATCCATGCGCGTCATCAGGCGCTTGAGCTGGCCTTCGACGGCGGAGGTATCGACCGGGGCGACCTTGCTCGAAAGGGCTTCAAGCTGGCTTTCGAGGCGCGTGAAACGGGGCTCCATGCTCTTGAGCACGGATTGCTGCAGGGCAGCGATATCATCCTTGAGCGCCAGGACGTCGTCGCTGCTGCCATCGACGGATTGGAGGCGCTGGGCCAGGGTCTCGACGCGGGAGGCGAGGAGTTCGGGATTGGCAGCGCTGTCGCGCAGGGCCTGGGTGACCTCGGCCATTTCGCTCGTCAGGCGTTCGAAATCGCCACCGGAAATGCTCATATTGCGCTCGATGGCATCGATGCGATCGTAGACGCTGCGCACATTGGCTTCGATGGAGGCCATGGCCGGCTCGAAATTGCCCTTGGGGGCAAATTCGGCGCGCTCCTCGCGGATGATCTCGCGCTCCATCTGCTGGGCCTGGAGTTCGGCGAGCTTGGCGACGGTGGCCGAGACGTCGTCGAGACGCGAATTGACGGCGGAAAGATCGACCTTGGGCGCGCGTTCCATCATGGAGGCCAGGGCGCCGATCTGGGTTTCCAGGCGCTTGACCTGGCCGGTCTCGCCGACGGCGCCGGCGAGGAGCTCGACGACCTGGGTCAGTTGTTCGACCTGGGAGGCGACTTCGAGGACGTCGGACGAGCTATGGCGAGCTGTGCGGAGCTGGCCTTCCAGGCGCCCGAGGCGATCGCCCATGCCGGAAACGAGGCTCGAGAGCTCGCGGAATTCGGGCATGTCAGAGGGGCGGCGGTCGATGGCCGAAATGGTCTGCGCGCCCTGGCGGCTGCGGATTTCGGCAATGGCGGCATTGAGGTCGTCGGCCTCGTCCTCATGCGGGGTGAAGCGATCGACGGCGCGCTTGACGCTGCGCAGGGCCTCCGAGCGGCGGCGGCTTGCCGGATCGGGTGCGCTGACCTGATCGCGCAGGTGCCGGACGCGGTTGGAGACCCCTGCCCCATCCGATACGGCGCCGAAGCGACTTTCCACCTGATCGAGCAAAGCGACCAATTCGCCGCGCAGGGCCTGCCAATCCCCGGCGCCGGGGTCGAAAGCGGTATCGGCGTAGTCCGATTGCGGATAAGCGCGGGCCATGGTCAGTCCCTGTCAAAGCGAACGCGTGCCAAGCCGAAGCAGCACGAAGGTCTAACGGTCACTTTTGGGAAAACATGGTAAAGAAGCCGTTAAGGATTGCTGCAATATGCAAATGCCTCGGGCGGAAAAGGATGGTTTTCTGGTTCCGCCCCCTGATTTGGAGTAGTTTAGGCCCATGACTCGTCGCCGCATCATCATCGTGGATGACCATCCCCTGTTCCGGGCGGCGCTGCGCCAGACCCTGGCCGGAGGCGACGCTACTGTCAGCGTGGAAGAAGCGGGCGACCTCGCCAATCTCAGCAAATCACTCGATGCGGATCGCGATTGCGATCTGGTGCTGCTCGATCTCAACATGCCGGGCGTGCGCGGATTTTCGGGCCTCCTCTTGGTGCGGGCGCAATATCCGGAAATTCCGGTGATGATCATTTCGGCCGTGGAAGACGCGACCGTGGTGCGGCGCGCCTTTGAGCTCGGGGCTTCGGGGTATCTCCATAAATCCGAGGGGCCGACGGAAATCCGGCGCGCCATCGAGACGGTACTGGCCGGCGAAGTGTTCGTGCCCAAGGGGACAACGATCACTGGGGACGACGAGCAATCGGCTTTGATGAAGCGGCTGGCGACGCTGACGCCGCAGCAGGTGCGCGTGTTGATGATGCTCAGCGATGGGCTGATGAACAAGCAGATCGCCTATGAGCTTTCGATTTCGGAAGCGACGGTGAAGGCGCATGTTTCTGCCATTCTGCAGAAGCTCGATGTCGATAGCCGCACTCAGGCAGTGATTGCTGCGGCGCGGATCGAAGAAGGCCAGTTCGAGGCGCTGTTTGCGACCGGGGCGGAAAAAGCTTAGACACGTCCTCGACATAGAGAAGGACGAGGCGATGAAGCCCAAGATCAACATCATCACCATCGGCGTCGACGAACTCGAACGCGCCTTTGTGTTCTATCGCGCGCTGTTCGATATCGAGGATGACAAGATCGGTGCGGGCGAGGATCACGTCGCGTTCTTTTTCGACGAGGATTTTTCCTTCGTGCTTTTTCCGCGTGAGCAGATTGCGCAGACGGCGGGAAAGCCTGAGGCGCTGGAGGGGACGCCGGGGTTTGTGCTGAGCCATCAGGCGGAAAATGCCGATGAGGTCGACGCGATTCTCGAGCGCGTGCTGATCGGCGGCGGCTCGATCATTGCCGCGGGGACCGAAACGGAATGGGGCTATTCGGCCTATTTCGAGGATACCGAGGGCAATGTCTGGGAACTGATGGCTTCGCCGGCGGCGAACTGAGGTCGGAGCCTCTTTGGGGCATCGCACCCCCACCCTTGATCCCTCCCCACAAGGGGGAGGGAGACGAAGGAACTGTGAAATCTCCGCCAGCGCCTCCCTCCCCTTGATGGGGAGGGAATGAGGGTGGGGTGGCGGGAGCCACAGAGCCCTCGTTGTGAGGGGCCGGCGCTGAAGCATGTCGGCGCGCTGCCCTCCCCCACGAAAATTCCAATCATTCGATACAATTTTGTCCTGTTTTTCTGGAACCTTGACCACTTGTTGACGGTCTAGTCGTTAGCCTCTGGCGCAAACAGCCAACCGTAAAACGGGACCCAGGGTCTTGCAGATCTATCTGCCGATCGCCGAGCTTTCCGTGAACCTCTTCTTTCTCGTGGGGATCGGAGGGGCGGTCGGCTTTTTGTCGGGTCTGTTCGGCGTGGGTGGCGGGTTCCTGCTTACCCCGCTTCTGATCTTTTCGGGCGTGCCGGCGCCGGTGGCTGTCGCCTCGGTGACGGGACAGGTCGTGGCAGCATCGACCTCGGGCGCGCTCAGTCATTATAGGCGTGGCGGCATCGACCTGCATCTCGCCATGTATCTCATTCTTTCGGGCATTTTGGGTGCCTTTGGCGGGGTCGCGACCTTCTCCGTGCTACGCGCGGCGGGCCAGCTCGACCTCGTGATTGCCGTGGGCTTTGTGGTTCTGCTCGGTTTCGTCGGCATCCTGATGCTGCAGGAAGCGGTGCGGGCGCTGCTGAAAAGCCGGCAGGGCGTGGTGGTGCGCGAGCGCCTGCCCAATCAGCATAGCTGGATCCATGGCCTGCCCTGGCGCGTGCGCTTCAAGAAAAGCCGGCTCTATATCAGCGTGCTTCCAGTGCTCGCCATTGGCCTCTTCATCGGCTTTGTCGGTTCGCTGCTCGGCATTGGCGGCGGCTTTGTCATGGTGCCGGCGCTGGTTTATCTGCTGCGTGTGCCGGGCAATGTCGTCATCGGCACATCGCTGGCGCAGGTTGTGGCCATGATGGCGGCGACGACGATCATGCATGCCGTGCAGAGCCAGAGCGTCGATATCTTGCTGGCTTTCTGCCTGATGGTGGGCGGCACGGCCGGGGCGCAATTTGGTGCCGCGGCCGGGCAGCATCTGCGCGGCGAGCAATTGCGTGGGCTTTTGGCGCTGCTGGTGCTGGCTGTCGCCATTCGTTTCGGCCTGTCGCTGGTGCTGGCGCCGGACGATGTCTTCTCCATGGCCGTGACGAGTGTGGTGCGATGAGCCGCCTTCTCGCGCTTTTGCTTATCGTGCTTTTCTCGGCAGTGCCGGCGGGTGCGGCGGCGCGGCTGGTTTCCGGCGTTTCCAACGATACGATCCAGATCACCTCGAGCTTTGACGGCGAAAGGCTGACCTTTTTCGGCACCATCGCGCCAGAGGCGGGATCGGGACAGCGCTATGTCGAAGGGCCATTCGATGTGGTGATCGTGGTGCTCGGGCCGACGCAGGACCGGGTGGCGCGCGAAAAGACGCATAATTTCGGCATCTGGCTCAATACCGAACAGGTCGAGTTCAAGCGCTTTCCGAGCTATTTTCATGTGCTGTCGAGCCGGCGGCTGCTGGAGATTGCCGATATCAATCTGCTCAACCAGAATTTCATTCTGCCCGAAGCCCATGCCATGGTGCCCAATATTGCCGGCTTCATGAAGACGCTGGTGTTCGGGCGCGAACTGATCCGGCTGATGTCGGAACAGGGGCTGTTCGGGGTCCAGGAAAACGGCGTACGGTTTCACTCGGACACGTTCTATTCGGCGCAATTGACGCTGCCGAGCAGCGCGCCGCCGGGACCCTATATCGCCCAGACCTATGTGTTCCAGAATGGCGAGATCATTGCGCGCAAATCCGAGGGCTTTGCGGTGCGCAAGATCGCCTTCGAGCGGTTTCTGGCGCAATCGGCGACGCAATATCCGCTGCTCTATGGCATTGCCTGCGTGATCCTGGCGCTGTTTACCGGCTGGCTGGGCGGCGTTCTGTTCAGGCGTTAGAGCCTAGCCGCGCACAAGGCGCTTTGTGGACACAGGATAAGTCCGATCCCGACCCAGCATGGTCACTTCGACGGTTGGCCAATTGAGCAGGCCGAAGAAGGCAGGTGACAGGATATTGAGCGCGCCGGTGGAGCTGCCATAGGCGGGCAGGATCAGGACGCGATTGTCGTGGACGAAGCAGGCGCTGCGGGCGGTGCGCCCCTCCATGGCGATGCGGGCGGCCGGATGGAGATGGCCGGCGACGAGGCCGGGTTTTCCTTTTTTGGGTTCATGCGAGAGGGTGAGGCCGTCGAGTTCCAGTTCGGCGCAGCAGAAGCCGCCGATGGCGTGGGGCGCGGGGTCGTGATTGCCCGAGAGCCAGGTGCAGTCGACGCTTTCGACGATGGCGTCGAGGCGGAGGCGCTCGGCATTGGCGAGCAACGTGCTGGAATCGGCGCGGTGAAAGGTGTCGCCCAGCGAGATCAGTTTCCTGGCGCCGGTGCGGCGGAGATCGGCTTCTAGGCGCGACAGGGTCATGCCGGTGTCGTAGGGCGGCAGCATTTGGCCGCGACGAGCAAAACTCGCCATTTTCTCGAAATGAAGATCGGCCACGAGCAGGGTTTGCCGGGCGTGCCAATAGAGCGCGCCGGACGGCAGGGGCTCGAAATTATGGCCGGCGAAGCGCAGCAAGGGAGACTCGGTCGGTTGGGCAAAGGCAGCGTTGTTCATATGGCGGCTGTTGTGTCCAATCGAAAGGTCCCCTCACCCGGATTGCTCCGCAATCCGACCTCTCCCCCGAGGGAGAGGTGAAGGCTCAGAGTTCGCCGATGGCTTCGCGAAGGAGTTCATCTGCCGCATCAGCCATAGCCGATTCGCGGGCTTCGCCGAAAATCGGTTCCTTGCCGATATCGAGCATGACCGGCACGGCGAGGGGCGAAATCTGGTGCAGGGGCTTGTGGACGATGTGGGATTTTATGCGGGCGAGCATATTGCCGAGGCGCTCGATATCGAGGAGGCCGCGGGCGGCGTCGCGTCTCGTGGCTTCGATGAGGATGTGGTCGGGCTCGTGCTGATAGAGCACGTCATAGATGATGTCCGAACTCATGGTGATCTGGCGGCCGGACTTTTCCTTGCCGGGGTGGCGGCGCTCGATGAGGCCGGAAATGATCGCGCAATTGCGGAAGGTGCGCTTCATCAGGGCGGATTCGTCGAGCCAGGATTCGAGATCATCGCCGAGCATGTCTTCGTCGAAGAGTTCGTCGAGCGAGAGACGGTTGGTGCGGATCAGCGCCGAGAGATCGCCGAGGCCCCAGATGGCCAAGGCATATTCGGAGGCGACGAAGCCGAGGGGGCGGGCGCGCATGCGCTCGAGCCGACGGGTGAGGAGCATGCCGAGAGTCTGGTGCGCGAGGCGCCCTTCGAAAGGGTAGCAGACGAGGAAATTGTTGGTGCCGCGAGGGAAGGTTTCAACGAGGAGGCTATCGCGGCGGGGGAGGACGGAGAAATCGCGCTGCAGGCGGAGCCAATCTGCGACCTGATTGGGAAGTTTGCCCCACTCGTCGGGCGTATCCATGAGGCGGCGGACGCGTTCGGCGAGATAGGTCGAGAGCGGGAATTTGCCGCCCATGTAGGACGGGATTTTCGGGTTTTGGGCGACGGCGCGGGAGACGAAAGCTTCGTTATCCTTCATGCCTTCGAAGGCGACGATTTCGCCGCCGAAGATGAAGGTATCGCCGACCGTGAGCGTGCCGAAGAAGTATTCTTCCATTTCGCCGAGGACGCGGCCGCCGGCGCCGATGGGGCCGGTGGTGCGGCCGCGCTTCTGCTCTTTTGAGCGGATGAGGCGGACGCGGACCATGGGCTCTTCGATGATGGTGCCAATATTGAGGCGGTATTGCTGGGCGACTGAAGGGTGCGAGAGGCGCCAGGTGCCATCGAGGTTTTGTTTCAGACGCGCATAGCGCTCATAGGCGCGGAGGGCATAGCCGCCGGTGGCGACGAAATCGAGAACGCGATCGAATTTGGGGCGCGTGAGGTCGCGATAAGGCCAGGCGCGGGTGACTTCGGCATAGAGGTCGTCGGCGAAGAAGGGTTCGGCCGAGGCCATGCCGAGGACGTGTTGGGCGAGGACGTCGTAGCCGCCGGGATGGGGGTCTTCGCTATCCTGATGGTTTTCGGAGACCGCTTCGACGGCGGCTTCGCATTCCAAAACTTCGAAGCGATTGGAGGGGACGAGGAGGGCTTTTGAGGGTTCGTCGAGCCGGTGATTGGCGCGGCCGATGCGCTGCAGCATGCGCGACGAGCCTTTGGGCGCGCCGACCTGCACGACGAGATCGACATCGCCCCAGTCGATGCCGAGATCGAGGGTCGAGGTACAGACGACGGCTTTCAGCCGGCCATCTGACATGGCGGCTTCGACCTTGCGGCGTTGTTCGACCGAAAGAGAGCCGTGGTGGAGGGCGATGGGGAGCATGTCTTCGTTGATGTCCCAGAGGCCCTGGAACAGCATTTCGGCCTGGGAGCGGGTGTTGACGAAGAGGAGCGTGGTCTTGTGCTGCTTGATCGTCTCGTAAAGTTCGCGATGGGCGTATTTGGCGGAATGGCCGGCCCAGGGAAGGCGTTCTTCGGTTTCGAGAATGGCGAGTTCGGGCGGAGCGCCGCCGATCATGCGGAGGAGATCGGTGGGGCGATCGGGATGGGGTTGGGCGATCCAATCACGCAGGAGATCGGGGCGGGCGACGGTGGCCGAGAGCGCGGTGATGCGCATGTCGGGCGCGAGTTTTGCCAAACGCGCGAGGCCGAGGGAGAGGAGATCGCCGCGCTTACTGGTGACAAGGGCGTGGAGTTCGTCGAGGACGACGCGGCGGAGGGTGCCGAACATGAGTTCGGCATGGGGATGAGAGATGAGCAGCGCCAGTTGTTCGGGGGTGGTGAGGAGGATGTGGGGCGGTTTTACGCGCTGGCGGGTGCGTTTTGATGCCGAGGTGTCGCCGGTGCGGGCTTCGACCGTGATGGGCAGGCCCATGTCGTCGATGGGGTTGGAAAGGTTGCGGTGCACGTCGACCGCGAGGGCCTTTAGCGGTGAAATATAGAGGGTGTGGAGGCCCTGGAATTTGCCGTCGACCAGTTCAGAAAGGCTGGGGAGGAAGCCGGCCATGGTCTTGCCGGCGCCGGTGGGGGCGATGAGGAGTTGGCTCGCGCCGGACTGATAACTGCGCAGCACGTCGAGCTGGTGCTGGCGGGGCGACCAGCCGCGCGTGGCGAACCAGTTGGCGATGACAGGTGGGAGGGTGGGGTCCACGAAAGTTGACAACAGGCACCTACTGCAAATCAGCGACAAGCCTATATGATGGGTTCGACACTGCCAAACGGAGCCGCCTGATGACAGAAGACAGCCGACCCGCATCTCGTTCCGGTCTTGAACGCCTATTGGGCGATCGGCCGGGGTCTTTGGCGATAAAACTGCTGCTGATTTCGCTATTTGTGGGCTTCGTCATGACGGCGCTCGGCTTCAGTGCGGCCGACCTCGCTTATGGCGCCGTGCAGATGGTTCGCGATGCGATCAAGGATGGCGGCGCGGTGTTCCGGCAGGTTGGGACCTATATCGTCACCGGTGCGGCGATCGTGGTGCCGGTGTGGCTGATCCTCCGCCTGATGCAGAGGCGCTGATGCTGGCGGGGCGACTGACGCTGACGCCGATCGATGCACTGACGGAACTGACATGGAAGGCGCAGGAGCTGGCCGAGAAGGCTGGCGGCCGACGCGTGGCTATCGGGCTCGCGGGTGGGCCGGGGACCGGCAAATCGACGCTGGCGGCGGAGCTTGTCGCGGCGCTGAATGTGGCGGAGCCGGGCTCGGCGGCGCTGGTGCCGATGGATGGCTTCCATATGAAGCACGCAAAACTAGAGGCGATGGGGCAGACCGATTTCAAGGGCGCGCCGCATACGTTCGAAGGGGCGGAATTCGTTGTGTTTCTCGGGCGATTGAAGGCGGCGACGGAGGCCGTGAGCGGACCGGGTTACTCTCGGAAAATCGAGGATACGGTCGACGACGCTTTTACGATCGCGTCGGCCGTAAAGGTGCTGGTGGTGGAGGGGAATTATCTGCTGCTGGGCGATGCGCCATGGGATGAGGTGAAGCCGCTGCTGGATTTTTCGGCTTTCATCGTTGTACCGCGCGAGATGGTGCGGGCCCGGTTGATGAAGCGGCATGGCGAAGAGGGCTTGTTCACCGAGGAGCGCAACCGGGCGCATATCGAGCGGAATGATTTGCCGAATTATGATCGCGTGATGCTGTCGCAGGATCGCGCGGATGTGGTGATCACGCTGGATGTGGCGCAGTGAATAGCTGGGTCATTGCCGCAGCAATTCTGATTGGCTCGGCGATGGTTGCCGGCGCGGTGCTGTTGCGGCCCAGTCCATTTCAGGAATGCGTTGGGATCGTCTCGGCTGACATATTTCATCAGAACCTGACGGCGACGCTTGATCCACGCGATGTCGAAGTCGAGGCGGCAAAAGTCTGCTCAGGGGCAGCATTGTAGCCACGTCCTCGTGGTTCGAGGCTTCGCTTACGCTACGCACCTCACCGTGAGGACTACTGCGGCGTGGTTACCCCTATGAAACGTCGCCATCCCCCCTTGCCCAGGCGTCGGTTTTGGCACCTACCAATTCGGAAATGTTCTTCTTGCCGGCCGAGCGTACGCCGGCAACGAGGCCGCGCTTGATCCGGTCGAGCAGGTCGAGGCCGCCAAAGACCATGGCGGAATAGAGCTGGATGGCATTGGCGCCGGCTTCGATTTTTGCCAGCGCCGTTTGCGGGGAGTGGATGCCGCCGACGCCAACCAGCGGCAATGTGCCGACGCGCTGGCGCATCTGGGCGAGGCGCCGGGTCGAGAGCGGGAAGAGCGGTTTGCCCGAGAGGCCGCCGGTTTCGGTGGCATTTTCTATGCCCGCGACTGCGTCACGCGAGATGGTGGTGTTGGAGACGATGAGGCCATCGAGATCGGTCGCGAGGATGACGCGGGCGATGGCATCCATCGCGGCTTCGTCGAGATCGGGCGCGATCTTGAGGAGGACGGGCACGCGGGTTTTCGCCTTGGCGCGGGCGGAGAGCACGGCGTCGAGGAGGCGGGTGAGGGCTTCGTCGGCCTGGAGATTGCGGAGGCCTGGAGTGTTGGGCGAGGAAATGTTGACGGTGAGATAGTCGGCGAGGTCAGCGAAGCGCGTTACGCCGAGGACATAGTCGGCGACAAAGTCCTCGCTGTCCTTGTTGGCACCGATATTGACTCCGAGGGCGGCGGGGACGCGCAGGCCTTTGAGGCGCGCAAAGGCAGCGTCGTGGCCTTCATTATTAAAACCCATGCGATTGATGACGCCATCGGCAGCGGCGACGCGGAAGAGGCGCGGTTTTGGATTGCCGGTCTGCGGGCGAGGGGTGACCGTGCCGATTTCGACCATGCCGAAACCCATCAGCGCCAGTGGCCGCGGTACTTCGGCGTTCTTGTCGAAGCCCGCGGCCATGCCGACGGGGTTTTTCAGTTCGAGGCCGCAAAGGGTGGTGGCGAGTTCGGGCGGGTCCTTGTGCTCCTGGCTCGGGGCGAGGCCGAGGCGCAGGGCGGTGATGGTGGCGCCGTGGGCGGTTTCGGGGTCCATGCGCAAGAGCGTGTCGCGCGTCAGATTGGCGAGGCCGGCATTGCGCAGGAGCGGAGCAAAGGCGGAGAAGATCATTTGACACCTGCGGGCAAGGTGCAGGAGCCGTCGGCGGCAACGCTGATCGGTTCTTCCCAAACCACGCTCGTGAGTTTCAAGGGGCCACCATAAAGGTGCGGAAAGAGTTCGCCTCCGCGGGAGGGCTCCCAGACAAGATTGCTGCCGAGATCGGCCGTGGGGACGGCGAGCAGCAACAGGCCTGCCTGCCCCGCGAAATGCAGGCGCAGGGTTTCGGACAATTGCGCCGCCGTCGAAAAATGCATGTAGCCGTCTTTGGCATCGATGGGCATGCCTTCGAACTGGCCGGAAACGCGCGCAGGGGCGAAGGCCACGGCAGTGGTGATTTTGTAGATCAGCTCGGGTGTCGACATGGGCGCAAACCTAGTTAAGTGATCAAGTCTGGGCAAGCGTGATTGCGCGGGCTTTACAGGGGGAACGGCTGATATTAATCTAGGATTAATTTCCTCAATCCTGATCAATGTCCTTTTAACGGCTTCCACCATGCTTTCTCACCGGGCCATCTGGGATGGCATCGACGCGCTGGCGCAGCGCCATGGCCATTCGGTTTCGGCCCTGGCGCGGCTGGCCGGGCTCGATGCGACCGCGTTCAATGTGTCCAAGCGCGTAAGCAAGGACGGGCGCGAGCGCTGGCCTTCCACGGAGAGCATTTCCAAAATTCTGGAAGCGACGGGCGAAGGGTTCGACAGTTTTCTCGCGGGAGCCGGGGCTTTCATGCAGACCAGCAATACCGCCTTCGGGCAGACGGTGCCGCTTCTGGGTCTGGCGCAGGCGGGCGCGGGCGGCTTTTTCGACAGTGCGGGATTTCCGGCCGGGGAGGGCTGGGATGAGGTCACCCTGCCCTCCCCGGTCGATCCCGGCATTTATGCGCTTGAAATCCAGGGCGACAGCATGGAGCCGCTTTATCGCGAGGGGGACCGGGTGGTGGTTTCGCCAACAGAACAGGTGCGGCGTGGCGACCGGGTGGTGGTGAAAACGCGCGAGGGTGAGGTGATGGCCAAGATTCTCTTTCGGCAGAGCGCCAAGCAGATCGAATTGCATTCGCTCAACCCGGCCTATGAGCCGCGGGTGCTGAATACCAGGGATATCGAATGGATTGCGCGGATCATCTGGGCCAGCCAGTGAAAATTGCCCTGGCGACAGCGGCGGATGCGGCAGACTGGGTCGCCATGCGGACGGCGCTGTGGCCGAGCGGCGGCGATGGTGCGCATGCGGCCGATATTGCCGAATTGCTTGATGATGCCGGGGAAACGATCAACCTGATCGCGCGGGACGCGGATGGCGCGGCACTGGGCTTTGTCGAGGCGGCGCTGCGGCATGACTATGTGAATGGCTGCAAGACCTCGCCGGTGGCGTTTCTCGAAGGCATTTTCGTGAAGCCGGAGGCGCGTGGGCGGGGTGTGGCGCGTGCCATGGTTGGCGCCGTGGAGGCCTGGGCGCGGGAACAGGGCTGCACCGAATTTGCCTCGGACGCGGCGCTGGAGAATTTTGTCAGCCACGATATGCACCGCGCGCTGGGTTTTGCGGAAACGCAGCGCGTGGCGTTTTTCAGGAAAGTGCTGGGCTAGCGCCTAGCTGCACCCTGCCCTGGCGAAGAGGTCGGCCAGGATGATCGGGGTTGCCGGAGTTTCGGCCCAGCTTGCCGTGTCAGGCGCACCGGCAGAGAGCGCCGCGAGGGCGACGTCTTCCGAAAGATTGAAGCTGCTGGTGCATTTGAGCGGCGCGGCGCCGCGGGCCACGGCTTCCGAAACCATGAGACCCGCGGTTTCGCCGACGCCGGCGAGATAGGCGATCACCGTATTGCGGGCTGTGGCGTCACTGCGGGCGCGTTGCACCATTTCCATGACTTGGGTGACGGAAATCCGGCCGGTGCCGGTGGTCGGGGCGGCCATGGCGGGAGCTATGGATAGGGCGAGAAGAGCGAGGAGAGACAGACTACGCATCGAATTTCCTTATTGTTTTGCGATAATTTCTATTCCTCATACGAGCTATTGTTATTGTCAAACGATAATTTTTGTGAGACCAATCGCACATCGAAACGGGAGACGAGACCATGAGTGAGGCAATGGAAACCGGATTTGGCAGCGACAGGGTCATCCACGTTGCGCCGCGCATGGCGCTGTTGTTCAACGGCCTTTCCATTGCCGCGGTGACGCTGGCGACGCTCCTGCCCATGGGGGCGGCGCTCTATTGGCTCTTCATCGACCCGGCCGAGGCGCGGAACATTGTGGGGCTTGGGCCGGAGCTTTTGCCCGATATCACCATGGGGCAGAGGATTGCTGCAGCAGTGGTCGCCTTGTTGACGACGCTGCCGATGGCCTGGGGGTTTGCACGACTGCGGATATGCCTCAGGAGTTTTGCGGCCGGTCGGCCCTTTGCCTCCGAGGGGATCGCGGGGCTGAGGGACTTTGCCATGGGTGGCATGCTGGCGGCGCTGGCGCTGCTCGTCAGCCACACGCTGATGGGCCTGGTGCTCACCTGGACTGCGGCCGAAGGACACCGGCAACTGATCGTGCTCATCGACAGCGACATGCTGCTGCTCGCCATGTTTGCCGGCACCATCGCCGCGCTGGCCTGGGCCATGGAAAAGGCCGCGGCGATCGCCGAAGAAAACAGCCAGTTCATCTGACCCATGGCGATCAAGGTGAACCTCGCCGTCGTGCTGGCGCAGCAGAATGTGAAGTCGAAGGACCTCGCCGAATATATCGGCATTACCGAGGCGAACCTGAGCCTGCTCAAGCAGGGGAAGGTCAAGGGAATCCGGTTCGATACGCTCGAAGCGATCTGCCGGTATTTGCAGTGTCAGCCGGGGGATATTTTGGTGTTCGAGCCGGACGAAGGCGCGAGTTAGAAAACCGGGCGGCAACGACCGGTAAAAAGAGTGCGGCGCGTGATCCGTAGTCCACGCGCCGCACTTTTTTGATTCAAGCAGTGCTTAGCCGAGCTTGCCTGCAAGCGCCCTGTCGATGAGCTTGCGGGTGTTTTCGATGCCGTAGAGGGCAGCGAAGGAGCCGAAGCGGGGGCCGCGTTCCTGGCCAATAAGGACCTGATAGAGCATCTGGAAGAAATCGCCGGACACGCCGGGGCCGCCAGTCGGGCTCTTCTTGGTGTGGTCCTGATAGCGCTCGATGGTGCGGGCCACGTCGAGGGCGGCAGTCTGGATCGTTTCGTTGTCGGCGTCGGCCGGGAGAGCGGCAAACGCGGCAGAAACGGCCTCGAGCGCGGCGCGTTCGACATCGTCGGGCGCGCGATAGGTCTTCTTCACGAAATCGCGGAAGTAGCGCATGGCGTAGCCGACAAGCGCATCGAGATGCGGATGCGTCTTGGCGGAGACACCCGGCGCATAGGCCGAGATATAGCCCCACATGACTTCCGGGGTTTCCGGGTTGGATGCAGTGGCGAGGTTAAGCAGCAGCGCGAAGGTGACCGGCATGTCCACCTCCGGCACATTGCCGTAGTGGACGTGGAAGGCCGGGTTTTCGAGGCGAGCGGCGGCGTCCTGCTTTTCGTAGGCGGCGACATGAGCAAAGTATTCGTCCACGGCGCGGGGGATGACATCGAAATGCAGGCGCTTGGCGACGCGCGGCTTCTGGAACATGTAGAGCCCCAGGCTTTCCGTCGAGGCATAGGTCAACCATTCGTCGATGGTCAGGCCATTGCCCTTGGACTTGGAAATCTTCTGGCCTTCGGCATCGAGGAAAAGTTCATACACGTAGTGCTCGGGCGGCGTGCCGCCGAGGATCGCGCAGATCTTGTCGTAGATGTGCTGATTGGTCTGGTGGTCCTTGCCGAACATTTCAAAGTCGACGCCGAGCGCGGCCCAGCGCATGCCGAAATCGGGCTTCCACTGCAGCTTGACGTGGCCGCCGGTGACCGGGACGGTGGTATCGCGGCCGTCTTCGTCCGTGAAGGTTATGGTGCCGTCCTTGGCGTTGACTTCCTTCATCGGCACATAGAGCACGCGGCCGGAAATCGGGGAGATCGGCAGGAAGGGCGAATAGGTCGCCTGACGCTCGGCCCCGAGGGTCGGCAGCATCACATCCATGATGGCCTGGTAGCGCTCGGCGGCGAGGCGCAGGACGTGGTCGAATTTTCCTGACCGGTAGTAGTCGCTGGCGCTGGCGAATTCGTAATCGAACCCGAAGGTATCGAGGAAGCGGCGGAGCATGGCGTTGTTGTGGTGGCCAAAACTCTCGTATTCGTTGGTCCAGGGATCGGGCACTGCAGTCAGCGGCTTTTGGAGATGCGGCTCCATCGCCTCCTTGGAGGGGACGGTATCCGGAATCTTGCGCATGCCATCGAGATCGTCCGAGAAGCACAGGAGCCGCGTCGGGATTTCATCGCGCGTGAGCAGGCGGAAGGCGGTGCGAACCATGGTGGTGCGCGCCACTTCGCCGAAGGTGCCGATATGGGGCAGGCCCGAGGGGCCATAGCCGGTCTCAAACAGGGCCTCGCCCTTGCCCGACTTTTCCAGCCGTTTGACGATCTTGCGTGCTTCTTCGAATGGCCAAGCGCGAGCGGACTGCGCAGGCTCAAAGAACGACGGATCGAGGGCGGGCAAAACAGCGGGCGACACGGGGCGGGTAGCCTTTCTGGGACGGGAAAACGCTTGAGGAAAGGCGGTGTCGCATTCCCTTTGGCTTACGTCAATGTCGCAGGTGGTTGCGAAACCGGGCGACGCATCCTAGTTTTTGCACCACTTACCATTGCTGGAAGGCGCCATGACCATCTCTGCCCACGACGCTCTCATTCACCTGATGCTGGTGGCTGCCTCTTCGGACAGCACGATGACAGAGCGTGAGCTCATCCGCATCCAGGCGCTGATCGACCGGCTGCCGGTGTTCGAGGGCTTTGACAAGTCGCGGCTGACGGAGGTCGCCAATGAATGTGCAGACCTGCTCAACGGGCCGGATGGGCTTGATCGCGTGGTGGACAACGCGCTGGCGGCGCTGCCGAAGAAGCTCGAAGACACGGCTTATGCGCTGGCCGTAGAGATCACGTCCGTGGACCTGCATCTCGAGCAGGAGGAACTGCGCTATCTTGAAATGCTGCGGGACAAGCTGACGATCGATCGGTTGACGACGGCTGCCATTGAAGTGGCGGCGCGGGCGCGGCACCGGCGGATGCCGAGCTAATAGAACCCGACGGGGAACCAGCGCAGGTAGAGTTCGTCGAGCGCGCCGTTTTCCTTGAGGCGCACCAGGGCCCAATCGATGGCGTGGCGGGCGGCGTCATTGCCCGCGGGAACGGCGATGGTGAGGCCTTCGCCGAAGAGTTCGGGACGGAAATAGGGCTCGCCGGCAAAGGAGCAGCAAGCCGGATTGTCGTTGAGCCAGAAGGCGGAGCGCATGGCATCGCCGAAATAGGCGTTCACCTTGCCGTCGCGCAGCGCCGTCAAGGCGAGGATTTCGGATTCGAAGGTTTCTACCGTCACATTGGGCAGGTAGCGGGCCATAAAATCGGCATGGGCCGATCCGGCGCGGACGGCGACGGTCTTGCTCGAGAGGTTTGTCACCGAGAAGGTGGCGACGTCATCGGCGCGGGTGACGAAGCGGCCGGGAAGCGCGAGATAGGTCGAGGAAAAATCGAATTTTTCGCCGTTTTCGGGCGTGACGGCGAGGCCGGCGATAAGGGCATCGCCCTGGGAATCGGCGAGGGCATTGGCGGCTTGGTCCCACGGCCATGCCTGCAGGGTGCAGGCGATGTTGACCTCGGCGCAGATGCGCTTGGCGAGGTCGACGTTGAAGCCGATCAGCTCGCCATTGGTGTCGCGGAAATTGAAGGGCGGAAAATCGGCCGTGGTGAGGAAGCGGATGGCCGGGACGGACCCTTGCAGGGGCAGAATTTCGCGGGCGTCGGGATCGGAATGGTAGGGTAGCGGCTGGGCGAGCGCAGGGGTGGCGAGGAACGCGGCCACCAGGGTCGCTAGTACTTTAAGCATCGCCATCCTCCGCATCGAGACACGCCCTCGTCCTTCGACAGGCTCAGGATGAGGTCTACTGGGATAGTCCAAAGTAGACCTCATGGTGAGCTTGTCGAACCACGAGGGCGTGGCACTTCTTGTCACACCTGATCGAGCGCGTACATCAGGTCCGCGATCAGATCATCGGCATCTTCAAGGCCGACGGAGAGGCGCAACAGGCCCGGGGTGACGCCGGTTTCCAAGCGGACTTCTTCGGTGAGACGCGCGTGGGTGGTGGTGCGCGGGTGGGTGATCAGCGATTTGGCGTCACCCAGATTATTGGAAATCAGCACCACCGCGAGGGAATCCGAGAGTGTGAAGGCCGCGTCCTGGCCGCCCTTCAAGTCCAGAGCGAGAAGGGTCGAGCCGCGGGTCATCTGGCGCTTGGCGAGATCGTATTGCGGATGGCTCTTGTGGTGCGGGTAGATGACGCGATTGACCTTGGGGTGCGAAGCCAGGGCCTCGGCGATCTTTTCGGCGCTATCGGTCATCTGGCGGATGCGCAGGGCGTAGGTCTCAAGACCCTTGAGTAGTACCCAGGCATTGAAGGCGCTGAGCGTGGCGCCGGTCTGGCGGAGGAAGGTGTGGACGTCGGCCTCGATGATGGCCTTCGAGCCCAGCACGATGCCGCCGAGCACCCTGCCCTGCCCATCGATATGCTTGGTCGCCGAATAGGTGACGAGATCGGCACCCAGTTCGAGCGGCTTCTGGTAGAGCGCAGTCGAAAAGACGTTGTCGACAATCAGCTTGGCGCCGTGGGCATGGGCGATGTCGGCCACGGCCTTGATATCGACCAGTTCGAGCGTCGGATTGGTCGGGGTCTCGATGAAGACGACCTTGGTGTTCGGGCGCATGGCGCGAGCGAAATTCTCGGGGTCGCGGCCATCGACCAGCGTCGATTCAACACCGAAGCGCGGGGCGTAGTCTTCGACCACGTAGCGGCAACCGCCGAACAGTGCCTGGGCGGCGACAATATGGTCGCCTGCGCGGACCTGGCTCATCACCGCATTGGTGACGGCGGCCATGCCCGAGGCAAAACCGCGGGCAGCTTCCGCGCCCTCGATCAGCGCCATGCGGTCCTGGAACATGTCGACGGTGGGATTGGCGAAGCGCGAGTAATTGTGGCCGCCGGGGATCTTGTTGAGGAACAGATCCTCGGCATGCTGCGAGCTCGGGTAGGAATAGCCCGAATTGAGATAGATGGCTTCGCTGGTCTCGTTGAAGGGCGAACGCTTGCCCCCGCCATGGACCATCTGCGTCGCCGCCGAGCGCCGCTTGGGATCAAGGAGGGGATTTTTATCTTTAGACATAGCTTCGCCTTCGAACAAAAAAACCGGCACGCGCGGGCGGCCGGTTTCCCTAGCGGCCTTTAGCAATTTGTTTTAAGTGGCTGCAAGCGACCGGCCAAATCACCACTGGAAATGACTAAACCGCAATTGGCCGGTGGCGTCAATGTTCAGGCTTTGCTAGGGAGAGCGACCCCTGATTTGCCGGAGCACCGCACCATGGCAGAGGCCTGGCCGCAAGGCGTCTTTCCCGCACGCTTGATCGAAAAACTGCATGCGCAAGGCGCGATCGCGACGGCGCGGCCATTCGATGCCGATCAGGTGCAGCCGGCGAGCCTCGACCTGCGGCTCGGCGATGTCGCCTATCGCGTGCGCTCGAGCTTTTTGCCGGGACCGGCTCATTCCATGGTGGATCGGATCGAAGCGCTGAAACTGCACGAAATCGACCTGACGCGCGGAGCGGTGCTGGAGCGCGGCTGCGTTTATCTCGTGCCTTTGCAGGAAAATCTCGACTTGCCGGCAGAGGTGAGCGCTTCGGCCAATCCCAAGAGTTCGACCGGGCGGCTCGATGTTTTCACCCGCGTCATCGGCGATCGCGCGCGCGGCTTTGACCAGATGCCGGCGGGCTATAAGGGCCCGCTTTATCTCGAAGTCAGCCCGCGTACTTTTCCGGTGCTGGTGCGGACGGGATCGCGGCTGAGCCAGATGCGGTTCCGCTGCGGGGATACGCGGATTACTTCGGCCGAGCATCAAGCGCTGCATGCCAGCGATACGCTTGTCATCGGCGGCGACCAGCCGGTGGGCGAAGGCGTGGCGCTCTCCATCGATCTGCAGGGCGAAGGCCGTAACGGGCTCATCGGATTCCGGTCGAAGCGCCATACTGGTGTGGTCGATGTAGATAAGAAGAATGCGCTTGATGTGCTCGACTTCTGGGAGCCGCTCTACAATCGCGGGCAGTTGGAGCTGACGCTGGACCCGGATGAATTCTACATCCTCGTCAGCCATGAGGCTGTGCATGTGCCGCCCAGCCATGCGGCCGAAATGGTGCCGTTCGACCCGCTGGTCGGCGAATTCCGCGTGCACTATGCGGGCTTTTTCGATCCCGGCTTTGGCCACTCATCGGCCGGCGGCACGGGCAGCCGCGCGGTTCTCGAAGTGCGCAGCCGCGAGGTGCCGTTCCTCCTCGGGCACGGGCAGAGCATCGGCAAGCTGATCTATGAAAGGTTGGCTGAAAAGCCTGATCGCCTCTATGGCTCGGCGCTTGGTTCGAACTATCAGGCCCAGACGCTGAAACTTTCAAAGCACTTCAAGCCGTACCCGTGAGGGCGGCTTGACGCTGGGCGAGATTTCCAGCATCTAGTGGCGCGTCGCGGGTGTATCTCAATGGTAGAGAAGCAGCTTCCCAAGCTGATGACGAGGGTTCGATTCCCTTCACCCGCTCCAATCCCCCCACATTTTCCGACCGACTGATTGCCGCGGGCCATGCGCCCGGCAAACGGCAACCAACATGCTGTCATTCAACGAAATTTATGGACCGTAAATCGGTGTAAAGCCGGCGCTACACGGGTACGCAACGCTTAATCTCCATTAACTGGCGAGGGCGCCGCTGCCGCGTCAATCCTGTCCCTGTCGAGACCGCCTCGGCACGCAACAGGAGAGACAAATGCCCAATATCAAAACTGCTGCCTTCGCGGCTGTCGCCATTTCGGCGCTGCTCGCCTCGGCCACCGGCGCACTCGCCGCCGATCCCGTCAAAAACATCGTGCTGGTGCACGGCGCCTGGGCCGATGGCTCGGGTTGGCGCCCGATCTACGAGATCCTCAAGGCGGACGGCTACAATGTCCGTATGGTGCAGAATCCGCTGACCTCGCTGACCGACGATGTCGCGGCGACCGACCGGGTGCTCGACCGCATGGATGGCCCGACCATTCTTGTCGGCCACTCCTATGGCGGGGCCGTGATTACCGAGGCCGGCGATCATGAGAAGGTGGTGGGCCTCGTCTATGTCGAAGCTTTCATGCCCGATGTCGGCGAATCCGTGTTCGGCATGATCCCGCAGGATCCCAATCATCCGCCCCCGTTCGACTTCACGGCCGATGGTTTTGCTTTCTTCAATGAAGATGCCTTTGTTCCCGGCTTTGCCGACAGCCTGCCCCCGGCCGATGCCGAATTCCTGCGCGACAGTCAGGTGCCGATCTCGCTCAATGATGCCGGTGCATTTCCGCTGACCGTTGCCGCCTGGCGGGACAAGCCGACCTGGTACCAGACGGCCGATGCCGACCATGTCATCCCGCCTGCCCTGCAGGAGATGATGTACACGCGCGCCGGCTCCACCGTCGAAAAGGTCAGCGGCGGCCATCTCGCCTTCATCGCCCATGCCGAGGCTACGGCCAAGCTGATCGAGACCGCCGCCACTGCCGCGGCCGGCCAGTAGGCTTTCCGCGAGGGCCCCTGCCCCACATCGCGAAACCCTGCCGCCGCCCCGAGCCTCCCCCATTGCGGGGCGGCGGCACCCTTTCTCGCTCACCACAGGAGAGACAGATGAGCACCTTTACCACCAAGGACGGCACAGAAATCTTCTACAATGACTGGGGCTCCGGCCAGCCCGTGGTCTTCTCGCATGGCTGGCCGCTCAGTGCCGATGCGTTCGAAGACCAGATGTTTTACTTCGCCCAGCGCGGCTATCGCGCCATCGGGCATGACCGGCGCGGCCATGGCCGGTCGAGCCAGCCGTTCCATGGCAATGACATGGATACCTATGCCGATGACCTGGCGGAACTGGTCACCCATCTTGGCCTGCGCGACGCCATCCATATCGGCCATTCGACCGGCGGCGGCGAGGTTGCCCGCTATATCGGCCGGCATGGTACCGGGCGGGTCGCCAAGGCCGTGCTGATCGGCGCCGTGCCGCCGCTGATGCTGAAAACCGAAGCCAATCCGCTGGGCCTGCCGATCGAGGTGTTCGACGGTATCCGTGCCGGGGTTCATGCCGACCGCAGCCAGTTCTTCTGGGACCTGTCGATGCCGTTCTATAGCTACAACCGGCCCGGCGCCGCTGTCAGCGAAGGGGTGCGCAGCAGTTTCTGGCTGCAGGGCATGAATGCAGGCATGCCGGCATCGCATTACTGCATCAAGGCTTTCTCGGAAACCGACCTGACCGAGGACCTGAAGCGCTTCGATGTGCCGACGCTGATCCTCCATGGCGATGACGACCAGATCGTGCCGATCGTCGCCTCGGGCAATATCTCGTCGAAAATCGTCAGGGATGCGGAATTCGTCGTCTATGCGGGCGGCGACCATGGCATCTGCACCACCCAGAAGGATCGGGTGAACGCGGAGCTCTTCCGCTTCGTCACGGCAACGGGCGCGGCCCGCTCGGCCGCGTGATGAGGCAGCGCCCTTTCCGGGCGCTGCCGCCTCAAAGCCAATCGACTGCCAACCATCCATCAGGAGACGAAAATGACCAAAACCATCATGCTGATCCACGGAGCCTGGCTTAACTCCAAGAGCTGGGAACGCTGGAAAGCCCATTATGAGCAAAAGGGGTTTCGCGTTGTGGCGCCGGACTGGCCCTTTAACGATCGCAACCCGGCGGAGCTGCGCGCCAGTCCCCATCCGCAGCTTGCCAAGACGGGCGTGAAGGCGATCGTCGACCACTATGAGCGGCAGATCCAGGCGCTGCCCGAGGAGCCGATCCTGATCGGCCATTCGGCAGGCGGGGTCTGGGTGCAGCAATTGCTCGATCGCGGACTGGGCGTGGCGGGTGTCGCCATCGATCCAGCGCCGACGACCGGGGTGCCGCTTGGCCCGCATTCCATCGTCTCGGCAGCGCCAGCGCTCTTTGCCTGGAACGGCTGGAACCGGTCCTTGCAGATGACGCGCAAATTCTTTGCCACCCGCTTTGCCCAGACCGTTCCCACCAGGGCCGAGGCGGATGCGCTCTATGAGCGCTATATCGTACCGACGGCCGGCAAGGTCTATTGGGATGGCGTCGTCAGTTCTGAGGGCAAGATCCGCTGGAACAATGCCAATCGCGCGCCGCTGCTGCTGATCGGGGGCGGACGCGACCTCATTGCGGATGCCTCGATGACCAAGGCCATCTATGAGCGCCAGAAGCAGGCGCCGAGCAAGACCGAGCTGCGCATCTTTCCGGAGCGTTCGCACTGGACCTGCATGGACCCGGGCTGGGAAGAGGTTGCCGATCTCGCACTGGACTGGTCGTTGGCCAATATGCGGCGGAGCAAGACTCTTGTATTCCCGATAGCCGCTGCCTGAGATCAGGGCCGGCGCAGTCGATGCGCCGGCCGCTTTCGCTGGGGGACACGATGCGCATTCATCATCTCAATTGCGGCACGCATTGCCCGCTGGGCGGCGCGCTGTTCGATGGCCGCAGCCGCGGCCTTTTGGCCGATCTCTGCACGCATGTGGTGCTTATCGAGACGGCGCAGGGGCTGGTGCTGGTCGATACCGGCTATGGCTTGCAGGATGTGCTGCAGAAGCCGCGACGACGATTGGCCTATACATGGCCGCTGATCCTCAATACGAGGCTGCGCGAAGAGGATACGGCGCTGCGCCAGATCGAGGCGCTCGGCTTTTCGGCGCGCGATGTCCGCCACATCATTCTCACGCATCTCGACTTCGACCATGCCGGCGGCATCGAGGACTTTCCCGAAGCGCGGGTGCATGTGCTTGAGGCCGAGCGCGACGCCGCCGAGCACAAGCGCCGGGGTTTCATTGCCCGGCAGCGCTATCGGCCGCTCGACTGGGACGCTGTGCGGGACTGGCGCACCTATGCCGCGGGCGGGGAGGCCTGGTTCGGTTTTGAGGCGGTACGCGCGCTCGATGGATTGCCGCCCGAAATCCTGATGGTACCGCTGGCGGGGCACACGCATGGCCATGCCGGGATCACCATTGCCACCGAAGCCGGATGGCTGCTCCATGCCGGGGATGCTTATCTCCATCGCGGGCAGATGGATCATGCCCATCCGCATATGCCGGTGGGCCTTGCCGTCTATGAGCGGATCATGATGACGGACCTCATGGCAGCGCGCGGCAATCTCGAGCGGCTGCGAGCGCTGGACCGGGAGGCGGACGATGTGCGCGTCTTCTGCTCACATGACAGCGGCGATCTCGAAGCGCTCAAGGGCGCCTCGCGCTGAGATGTTCAATGAATCTCGTCGGCCGCGTATAGGGCACCGAGCAGGGCCCGCGCGGCCTGTGCGGGTTGATCTTCGCCTTCCCCGATGATCAGCAGGCCATGCCGGCTGCCATGGGGCTGGATGTCGAGCCGGCTCGGGATTACAGCGACCGGCTTTCCAGCGTCGAGGAACCTCGCAATCATTCGGGCGGCCGGATCGGCACTGTCTTCGAGCCAGAGCGGGCCAGGCAGACCGATGCAGAAGGCGCCGCCGAAATCTTCGGCATGCACATCGTCGAGGGCCAGGGTGTCGTTGACCGCATCGTGGACGGCCCGGTCAGCCTGATAGCGTTGCAGTTGCGGCAGGGGCGAAGCGGCGTTCGCCTGGCTGCGAATCCAGGGTGCGCCACCACCGGGGGAGGCCAGGACGAGGTCGATGCCGGCATCGACAAAGACATAATAGGGGATGACGAACCGCTCCAGCCGGAGCTCTGCGCCATGCTCGGAGGGTGAAACGTCGCGGTCCGGAATGAGAATCATCAGAATGCGCATGCTTGACGAGCCTATTGTTCTGGTCGGGCAGTTGCGACCGCCCATCCGAACTATGGCAGTTCGCCTGGCTGGGGCCAGTAAAGCGTTGTAAATTCAGCGCCTAGGCGAGCGCTTCGGCGATGGCCGATGCGCGCAGGAAATCGGGCCGCAGAAAACCCTCGGGCATGCGCGGCAGGAGTTCGGCCAGCGCGGCCTTTGCCACATCTTCGCGCCCGTCGCTGCGCCAGAACCTTGCAAGGCTCGTCGTGCTGCGCAGTTCCCAGGCGAGAGCTTCCTGTTCCTGGGCCGTGGTGCGGGCGAGCAGCAATTGCTGTTCGCCGCCGGCCGTGTCACCCAGAAGGAGCATGATGTCGCCCTTGATCCGCTGCAATTCCGGCAGGAACCAGTATTCGCCGGTTTCGGCACATTCGATGAGGCTCGCATCGATCGCCTCGCGGGCCTCGGCAAGCCGGCCGCTCCGCGCCAGCCCTTCGGCCAGCATGCCGCGCAGGGCGGCGAAGTGCAGTCTGAAACCGGCCGACTGCAATTTGCGGAGCGCCTCCTGCAATATTGCGAGGCCCTCCTCCACTTCCCCCGAACGCAGCATCAGGGCGCCGGCGCAGGCGTGGGAATAGGTGTGCCAGACATCCATGGCCGCCTGGGCGGAACGCTGTGCCAGAAGCGCGATATGGCGCTCGGCCCCCTCATAGTCTCCCACCAGGAGGCTGACCATGCAGGCGCCATCTAGGAGCACATGGCACAATGTCGGCGTGTCGTTGAGGGCCAGCGTTTCCTCCACCATGCCGGCAATTTCCGCCAGGGCACGCTCGGGAAAGCCCCGCACCAGCAGAGTGCGTGCAAGCGTCGAGCGGGCCATAACGCGCTGATCATATTGGAAGCGCACCAGATGCGACCGGTTAGGCGCCTGGCCATAGTGGCGCAGCATTTCGGTAAGATCTGCCGCCGCTTCGGACTGGTAGCCGAGCAGGTGCCGGGACCGGCCGCGCATGCGCTTGCCGATCAGGACGTCGCTGGCATCGCTGGAGTTCGCGCTGGTGACGATGAAACGCTCGGCAAGGGCAAGGGCGGCGCGATTGTCGCCGCTATTGGTGCGGTCCACCCAAAGAGCCCAGAGGGCTCGCAACTGATAGTCCGTTTCGCCAAGCTCTTCGGCAATGGTCAGGACGGTGCGCCAGGCGGCGGGGCCGCTCTCGACGCCGGATATGGCGTTGAGCTGCGGCCAGCCGAGGACGACGTTCAACTGCATGCGCTGGCGTTTTTCAGCCTGGGACTGCAAGCCGAGAGCCGCGACGGCGCGCTTTGCCGCCGCCAATCGCTCTTCGACGAGCGAAAGCTGGAACCAGAGGGGAATGGCCGAAACGGTCAGCGCAATGCCGAGGTCGATGGAGCCGCTGGGGCCGAATGCCCAGATGAGGGCGGCGCGCAGATTGCCCAGTTCCCGGCCATAGTTGGGCAGCCAGTCCTCATTGGGCTGGCTTTCCCATTCGGCTGCGGCGCGCTCGAAGAGCTGGAGATAGTATGCGGCGTGCAGTCTCGCCTTGGCCGGAGCTTCGCCGGCCTCGGCGAGCTTCTCGCTGCAATAGCGCCGTGTGGTTTCGAGCAGGCGATAGTGGACGATGCTATTGGCCACATCGGCCGTGAGCAGGGATTTGGCGACGAGGCTGACGATGACGTCGTCGACCTCGATTTCCCCGCCCTCGCCGGCGACATTGCGCGCGGCTTCGAGCGTGAAGCCGCCGTTGAAGACAGCCAGGCGCCGCAGCACCTGCTGCTCTTCGGTCGAGAGAAGGCCAAAGCTCCAGTCGAGTGTTGCCCGCAGGGTCTGATGGCGCGGCAGGGCCGTGCGTCGGCCTTGCTTGAGGAGCTTGAAGCGATCGTCGAGCGCATTGGCAAGGCCGGCAAGCCCAATCGTGTCGATGCGACCGGCGGCCAGTTCGATGGCGAGGGCAATGCCATCGAGCCTGCGGCAGATTTCGGTGGCATGCGCGGCATCGGCATCCCGCAGCTCGAACCCGCCAAGGGCTTCTGACGCGCGCTCGGCGAAGAGCTGGATGGCCGGATAGCGCAAGGCGGCTTCGGCCGTCAGTTCCGCATTCTCGGGTGGAAGATCGAGTGGCGGCAGGCGCTGCACCCATTCGGACGGCACGCGCAGCGGCTCGCGGCTGGTGGCCAGTACCTGCACGGCGGGACAAGCCCGCAATAGCTGTTCGGCGAGGCTGGCGACAGGCTCGATCAGATGCTCGCAATTGTCGAGAACCAGCAGCATTTTCCGGTTCTGCAGATAGGTCCAGAGATCGCGTACCGGGCCAACGCTGCCATTGACGCGCTCGATGACCGAGAGAAGGCCGGGAACGATCAGCTCGGCGCTGTCCATGGTGCCAAGATCGAGAAAGGCTACACCGTCGGGATAGGCGGAGACAACCGTCTCGGCCGCAGCGACGGCGACGGTGGTCTTGCCCATGCCGCCGGGGCCGACGATGTTGATGAGGCGGCGGCGCTGCAATTGGCCGATCAGGGTGGCAATGAAATCATCGCGGCCAACCGGGCGGACGACCGAAAGCGGCAGATTGGAGCGGCCGGCTTCAAGCGATATCGGCACCTCCTGGACGGGTCGAACCGGGCGGGCGACGGGCGCAACGAAGGCATAGCCGCGGCCCGGCACATTTTCGATCAGCGGGGCGGGAAGCTGGTCTTCGCCCAGGGCCTTGCGTAGCGAGGAGATGTGCACGCGCAGATTGGCTTCATCGACGAAGGTGTTGGGCCAGACGGCGGCAATGATTTCTTCCTTGCTGACGACGGAGCCCGCGCGGTCGACGAGGGTTGCAAGCACATCGAAGGCGCGGCTGCCGAGGCGCAGCACGGTGCCGTCCCGCACCAGTCGGCGCTGGGTCGGGGAGAATTCGAACGGTCCAAACGAAAGCGTATGCTCGTCCATCGTGGAATGGTCTCGGCCCGAACTGTCGATGACTAATGCGCTGCGCTGCCCGAAATCGAGGACGCGACGCCCCCTCCACGCGAAAAACTTCGCCGACCGTGTTCCCGTGCCGCGTCCATGTCTTGCAATCGCCCCGTGCGGCGGGACAATGCAGCCGGAAGGCTTCATGGTCAATGGCGATAGCGCGGACAATGCTTCCGCCACAATAGTTTGGGGCCGAAAGCGGCAATCCGCTTTCGGCCCCGGTTCATCGCTCGCTTGTGTGGCAAAGCGATCAGTAGCTTACAGTGCGAAGAGTTTTTTTACCTCGTCGGCGGTGACCTGGCGGCCATAGTCGGCGAGCTGGAAGCTTTCGGCGAATTCGTGGCCGCCGCTCATGCTGGGCAGCGCGTACATGAATTCCGGCCAGTATTTCAGGATAAAGGCGCGCTCGGCGGCCCAGTCGCCGATTTTCGGGGCTTCGTTGAGGAAGCCACGCTCGAAGGGGGCGAATTCGTAGAACTGGGTGGCGTGGGCGGCGCAGGCTTTGAGCTTGGCGTCGATGGACGAAGCGACATCGAAGACCACGTCGTGCTTGTGGACGTCGAGCGCACCGTAGTCGATCATCTTGAGAAAGATCGGCGTCTCGGCCAGCGGCGGCACTTCGGGGCAGATATTGCCATTGGTGCAGAAGCCGGAGGCCTCGCGCACGACCTTGCCGGCATTGCGGTTATCGAGGTGCCCGGGGCAATCGTCATGGAAGGTAATGACCACATCGGCCTGCCAGCGGCGGATGGAGGAGATGACGGCCGTGCGCAAAGCGAGGTCCGGCATCAGCTCGCCATCATGGATGTCGAGGATTTCGTAATCGAGCACGCCCAGATGGCGCGCAGCGGCATAGGCCTCGCGGGCGCGGCGGCGCTTTAGGGGATCGCGGTCCATCTGGTAGTGACCAGCATCACCATTGGTCAGCGACATGAATTTGACGGCGACGCCACGATCGGCAAGGCGCCGCATGGTACCGCCGGTATACATTTCCGCCTCGTCGGGATGGGCTTCGATGACGAGCACTTTGAGCGGATAAGACATGGTCGGTATTACTCCTTTGTAGCAGAAGCGGCGCGCAGCACATCGGCGGCCGCCTTGAGGGTTGCGCCGCTGCGCGACACGAAACCCTCGAGTTCGTCAAGAGAGGGATTGGGGGAGAAATAGTCGTCCGGCGCGATCATCGTGCCGGCGCGGACGCCGTCCTCGAAGACGCGGGAGAGGCGGATAAGCTCGAGGATTTCCCCGAGCACGGCATCCGGCTGGCGGGCCTGCCAGTCGGGGTCGAAAAGCGGGATCTGGTTCTTGTCCGAGCCCCAGACATTTTCGATCGTGAAATTGGGCCGGCTGCCGGCTTCGAAGATGGCGCCGAGAACTTTTACCCAATCGATGACGCCATCGCCGCAGGCGCGGGTCTGGCGTTCGAGGCCGTGCGGGCGGGCGAAGAGCACGATGTCGCGCATGTGGGTTTTGCGCACGAAGGGGGCGAGGCGGCGCGTGGCGGCGACGGGGTCTTCGCCGCGGACTACGACATTGGCGAGGTCGAGGGTGACGCCTAGGGCGTCGTCGCCGACCTGCTCGATCAGGCGGACGATTTCGGCCGTGGTGATCTCTTCATGGGTTTCAACGGCAATGACGGCGCCGCGGTCTTTGAGGACCGGTTTGAGTTTGAGCAGGAATTTCCGCGTGGCTTCGAGCTGGTCGGGCCAATCGACATCGGTGCGGTAGCGGTCGATGGCGTGGAGGCCCCAGCTATGGCGCTGGTAATTGGCCGTGTCGCCCCAGAGCGCGGTACAGCCGATGGCCGTGGTTGCCTCGATCATGCGGGTCATGCCGAGCACATAATCGCCCTGGCCGATGTCGCGGACCTCGGGGGCTTCGGGTGTGTTGTAGGGATTGATCTTGCCGAGCCCCATTTCGAGGTAGAGGCCGAGTTCATCGGCGCGCTGTTTTACGGCGGCGAGGAAGCCGGCATCGAGCGTCGGCGAGACATCGAGCACGGTGCGGAAGAAGACGCCGGCATGGCCGAGCTCGGCACAGCGCTCCAACAAAGCAATGGGGCCAAGTTCGGCAGCGCGAGGAAATTTTCGCCCGTCTATGCCGATGCGCAGTTCCGGAATGTTCATGATAGGGCCACCTGGCTTTGGTCAATCGGCAGCCCCAGCCCGCCGGGAACGGCGGCGATGAGGCGGCGCGTGTATTCGTGTTGGGGATTTTTGAGGACCGCCTTGGCCGGTCCCTCTTCGACCAGCTTGCCGCGGTGCATCACGGCGATACGGTCGGCTATGTAGCCGGCGCTGACCACGTCATGGGTGATGTAGAGCACCGCAACGCCCTGTTCATCGCGCAGGCGCGCGATGAGGTTGAGGATGTCGCGCCGGATCGAGACGTCGAGCATGGAAACCGGCTCGTCGGCCACCAGCAGCTTTGGCGAGGCGGCGAGCGCGCGGGCGAGGCCGACGCGTTGGCGCTGGCCGCCGGAGAGTTCATGCGGACGGCGGTCGAGATAGTTTTCGGTAGGGGTGAGGCCCACTTCGGTGAGGAGCGCGGCAACGCGTGTCTTCACATCGCGCTTGTCCGTGCCGGGCGCCGAAATCACGGCGCGGCGGAGGTGGTGGCCGATGGTGTGGAGCGGATTGAGCGAACCATAGACATCCTGGAACACCATCTGCGCGGCGCGTGGCGTGCCGGGGCGGCGGCGGGAGACGGGAACGGGCGTGTGGCCATCGACGAGGATGTCACCCGAGGTCGGGCGAATGAGGCCGGTTACGATGCGCCCAAAGGTGGATTTGCCACTGCCCGAGGCGCCGACCAGAGCCACGATTTCGCGGGGTGCCAGGCGGAAGGACATGTCATCGACGGCGCGGAGGACCGCGCTGCCGGTGAAGGGATTGCGGCCGTAGCTTTTGACGAGGTGGTGCGTTTCGAGGACGGGCGGAACGGGTTTGCGTTCGGCAACAGGCTCCGAAATCGTGAAATCGACCTTGGGCGTCGCCGAGAGCAGCGCCTTGGAATAGGGGTGCTCCTGATGCTGACGGAAGGTCGCCGTGCTGGCGGTCTCGACGATTTTTCCGTCTTTCATCACGGCGATGCGGTCGGCAACGTCGAAGAGCAGCGGTAGGTCGTGGGTGATGAGGAGGACGGCAAAGCCCATGCGCTTTTGCAGGGCTTTTACCGTCACAAAAATTTCCTGCTGCACGATCACGTCGAGGGCCGTGGTTGGCTCGTCGAGAATGATCAATTGCGGCGAGAGGGCGAGCGCCATGGCGATAACAACGCGCTGGCGCTGGCCACCCGAAAGTTCGTGCGGGAAAGCGCTGAGGCGACTGGGGTCGATGTCGACCATTTCCAGCAGCTCGGCCGGAGTCTTGGTACCGCCGCCGCGTTCGAGGACTTCCTTGAGCTGGGCGGAGATGCGCTTGACCGGATTGAGCGAGGTCAGCGCGTTTTGCAGCACGATGGAGGCCGTGTGCCAGCGCAGTTCGCGGACGCGATCAGAATTGGCAGTCAGCATGTCGTGGCCGGCGACGCGGATTTCGCCGCCGGTGATGACGCCGGGCGCGCGGAGGAGGCGCAGGATGGATTGGGCGATGGTGGACTTGCCGCAGCCGGATTCGCCGGCAAGGCCCATGAATTCGCCGGGCGCGATGCTGAAGGAGACTTTGTCCACGGCGGTGCGGATGCCGTCTTCGGTGGCGTAGCCGACGGAGAGGTTGGTGATTTCTAGGGCGGGAACGAGATCAGGCATCGCGCTTCACCGGGGTCATGAGCGAGGCGCTCGGTTTGCGGAAGCCGGCCTTTCGCAACAGGCGATCGGCGCGAAGGCGCGGATTGCCCAATTCGTCGACGGCATTGTTGATGAGGGCGAGGGAGAAGGCGGTGAGCGCGATGGCCATGCCGGGGACGACGAAGGTCCACCAGGCACCGCGGATCAGGGCGGAGGTATTTTGCGCCCAGAAGAGCATGGAGCCCCAGGTGACCTGGCCGCCATCGCCAAGGCCCAGGAATTCCAGCGAGGCCTGGGCGGTGATGGCAAAGATCACCTGATTGACGAAATAGGCGGCGACGACCGAACCCATATTGGGCAGGAGTTCGATGGCGACGATGCGCCAGCGGCGTTCCCCCACATCTTCGGCGGCGGCGATGAATTCGCGTTCGCGCAGGCTCAATGCCTGGGAGCGGAATAGCCGCGCGCCAAAGGCCCAGCCGGTGATGGTGAGCACCATGATCATAGTTGCCGGTCCGGGCGTCAGGAAGGCGGCGAGGACGACGATGAGCGGCAGCGAAGGAATGACGAGGAAGACATTGGTGACGAGCGTCAGCACATCATCGACCCAGCCGCGGAAATAGGCCGAGGTCAGCGCCACGATGAGCGCGAGCAGCGTCGTCAGAACCGCGATGGTGAAGGCGATCCAGAGTGTGTTCTGGCCGCCATAGAGGAACTGGCTGAGGACGTCCTGCCCCTGCCCGGTCGTGCCGAAAGGATGGGCCCAGGAGGGGAACTCGTTGATGCCGCCGGTGGCGCGGGTGGGGTTGTAGGGGGCGATCCAGCGGGCGAGCGCCGTGCTGCCCACGAGGATGACGAGAATGACGACGCCGACGAGCACCGGCACGGAGCCGAGGGCCTGACGCCGGATTTTGCCAAAGGTTTCGTAAAAGGACATGGCTCAGGCTCCCTGTCCGGCGCGGACACGCGGGTCGAGCAACACATAGAGCGTGTCGACGATGAAATTGGCCGCGAGCACCGAAAGCGTAATGATGAGGAAAAGCGCCTGCATCAGCGGATAGTCGACCGCGCTGACGGCGCGCATGAGCGAATAGCCAAGGCCCGGATAGGTGAAGACGATCTCGGTGAGCAATTGCCCGGAAAAGACGCCGCCAATGGCCGCGCCGAGGGCGGTGACGTTGGGCAGGAGCGCGGTGCGCACGGCGTGGGAGAAGAGCACGCGGCGCGGTTTTAGCCCTTTGGCTTCGGCAAGGGTGAGATAGTCTTCGCTCAAGACGCCGATCATGGCGTTGCGCATGTTGAGGGTCCATGGCCCGAGCGAGACCAGCACCACGGTGAAAGCAGGCGCAATCAGGTGGTAGAGCACATCGCCAATGCCCGAGAGGGTGAAGGGCGGCGGATTGACGCTCGAATAGGCATTGCCCATCGGGAACCACTTCAGCTTGAAGCAGAAGAAATAGAAAAGCAGCAGCGCGAGGAAAAAGTACGGGAACGAGCCGAGAAAGAGCAGCACCGGCGGCGCAACGCGATCGAAGATACCACCGCGTCGCCAGGCGGCGAGCGCCCCGAGCGCCGAACCGATGACGAAGCTGAGGAGCACCGAAGTAAGCCCCAAAAGCACGGACCAGCCGATACCGGCCGCGATGATATCGCTGACCTGGGCCGGGAAATTGGAGAGCGAGCGGCCGAAATCGCCGCGCAGGATATTGCCGAGATAGGTCAGGTATTGCTGGAACAGCGGATCGTCGGTGAGGCCATAGGCCTGCCGAAGAGCGGCGAGGGATTCTTCGTTCAGCGTCGTCGAATAGGTGGCGACGATGGTCGAGGCCGGATCGCCCGGCGTCAGGCGCGGCAGGAAGAAGTTCACGGTGATGGCGACGAAGGCGGCCAGCACGTAGAACGCCAAACGCTTAGCAATGTAGAGCATAAAAGGGCCTCCAAAGTGGGGCTCCCGCGAGCGGGAGCCCCGGCGCCGAATGGGAGCTATTCAGCGCGACGTTCGAGCTTCGGCCAGACCAGCAAGGGACCATTGGTCATCTGCAGGCTCAGAGGCGCGTAAGCATTCTCTGCATTGGGGAAACCGGTGAACCGGGTGGTGTTGTAGAGGCCCCAATCCGGCTGCTCGTAGAGCGGGATGGCCGGGGCGGCCTCGTTGAACATGCCTTCGAGCTCGGCGATGATCGCCTTCTGCTCGGTGGCGTCGGTGGAGGCGGCGAACTTGGCGAGAAGTTCGTCCACTGCCGGATCGCCATAGCGCTGCTGGTTGTTCGGCGAAGCCGTGCCAACCGGCTGGACCGACGAGGTCGCCATATTGTTGCGATAGAATTCGAAGGGCGTTGCGGTGCGCTGGGCGGTGCCGAGCGAGAGGTCGAACTGGCCGGTAAAGGTTGAATTGGTCCAGCTATCGGCTGTCGTCGTGCGCAGGGTTACGTTGATGCCGATATCGGCAAGGTTTTCCGCGACGATCTGGCTGGCCGAGACCCAGTCGTTCCAGCCAGAGGGAACGATGATGTCATAGGCCATGGGCTGGCCTTCCTTGTCGACGCGAATGCCGTCGGCGCCGCGCGCATAGCCGGCATCATCGAGCATCTTGTTGGCGGCATCAGGATCGATATTGACCCAGGAGGCGCCGGCTTCGACCACGGCCGGATCGATCCAGTCCTTGAACGGACCTTCGGGCAGGCCGGTGGCATTGCCGGGCACCGACTTGCCCCAGACACCGGTATTGATCATGCGCTGGCGATCGAGCGCGAGGCTCATGGCCTTGCGCACCGTCGTGTCGCCGAGAGCACCATCGGTGGTGTTGGCGAGCAGCATCACGACGGAGGTGCGCGGCCACCAATAGCCAAAATGTTCGGGATCGAGGGCCACGAAAGTGGTGTCCGGGTCGGGCACGAGCCCACCCCAATCGATATTGCCCGAGAGCACGGCGGCGCTGACCTGGTCATTGCCGTTAAAACCCTGGACGAAGACGCCTTCGATATTGAGCGGCTGCCAGTAGTTCGGGTTCTGCGTCACCTGATAGCGGTCGGTGCCGAAGGCATCGATGGTGGTGAAGGGGCCGGTGCCGACCGGTTCGGAATTCTCGAAGGTGACGGGATCGGCGACATCCTTCCAGACGTGCTCGGGCACGATGAACTGGTCGACGATGGCATAAAGGCCCGGTGTATAGGCTGTCGAAAAGGTGAATTTCACCGTCTTCGCATCCACCGCTTCCACGGCGCTGAGATATTGGCCGAAGGCGCCGGCGGCGGGGCCAATCAGGCCCGGATTGTCCTTCATGAGGTTGAAGGTGAAGGCGACGTCATCGGCGGAAAAGGCTTCACCGTCGGACCATTTGACGTCGTCGCGCAGGGTGAGCGTCAGGGTCAGTGCGTCGGCGGACCATTCGTAGCCCGTCGCCAGCCACGGATCGAGCTGACCCGTCGCATAGTTCTGGATCATGGTCGGTTCATACATGGTGCGGGTGCTGACCCAGCGCGCCGTGGGCGAGAAGGGGTTGAAGGTGCGCGTAAAGCTGTTGCCACCCTCGGCCACGATGCGGACGAGCTGATCCAGCGGCACCTCGGCCATGGCCGGAAGCGGTGCAGAAAGGGCCGCAACGCCTGCCAGGCCGGCCAAGGCCAGGGCGCGCAAACTTCTGGACAAGTGCCAGGGGGACTTCTTCAAACTTGTATGTCTGTGCATAAACGTCTCCGGGGAAGGCTGCTTCATCAGGGTGGTCCATCTCCTCACGGGAGGCCGCGTGCCGCGCTGCCTCCCGTGAACACACGCTCGCGAGCATGCTCGAGTGCGAGTTCTACGGCGCCCGCCCGCACGGCATTGCTGCTCACGGCGGTGGGAACAATCTGGGGAATGGCGATGGGCAGGCGTTTCAGGATGCCGATGACGCTCTCGCAGAGCGCTCGCCCGCCGGCCCGGCCGACATCGCCGCCGAGCACGACCATTTCAGGATCGAGAATGCCGATGGCGCCGGTCAGTGCCGCGGCGACGCGATAGCCAAGTTCGGCGAAGAAGGGGCCCTGCCCGCCGGTGCGAGCGGCTCGCGTAATCGCATCGATACTGTCGGTGCCGGCGAGGCCATGGCGCGCCACCAGTGCATCGATGCCTTCGACATTGAGAAGGTCTTCAACGAGGGCCATGTGGACGGCCTCGCCGGGCTGGGCGAAACGATCGGGCACCATGGCGCCGCCGAGTTCGCCAGCCGTGCCGGTCGAGCCATGGATCAGGCGCCCGCCGATCACCGCACCAGCACCAACGCCATCGCCGACCCAGAGCAGGATGAAGGACTGGATGGAGGTGGCGGCGCCAAAGGTCATCTCTTCGATGGCGACGAGATTGACGTCGTTTTCGATCAGCACATGGCGGTGGCCAAGCACTTCCTGCAGCGCCTCGGGAATATGGTAGCCCTCCCAATTGGGGAGCTGCTGGCCCTTGCGCAGATTGCCGGCGGTGATGTCGACGATACCAGGCAGGCCGACGACCAGTTGGTCGATCTGCCGGATTTCGATGCCGGCTTCCCTGGTCACGGCTTTAAGGACGGCGGTGAGGCGCTCGTGGGCGTCGTAGCGTTCGCCTGGTCGTCCCTCATGCTTGAAGGTGCCGATGATATTGCCGGAGATATCGGCAATGGCCGCGTCGATGCCATGGGTGCCGACATCGATGCCGGCCACGAAGGAGGCAGTGGGATCAAGGCCCCAAAGTCCCGCCTTGGGACCATAGGTGCCAGCCTTTTCACCATCGCGGCGGATGAGGTTGACCGCTTCGAGTCGGCGCAGCAGGTCGGACATGGCGGGCTTGGAAAGACCGGTAAAGGCCTCGAGTTCCATGCGCGTTAGGGCACCCTCGCTGAGGAGGCGCTGCAGCACCGCCTTTTCATTGAGATTGCGAAGCAGCCTGGGACTGCCGGAGAGAACTTCCATCACCACTTGACCGTCTGGTAACTTTCCTTACAGTAATTAAGGTCTCATCTGAAACCGCTTGTCAAGAGACTGTCACAGGGTGGATGCAACCGATGAAAACCAAACCCCCTTCGCCTTTCGACCGCGCCTATCACGGCCAGAGGATCCAGCAGGGCCGAGCGCTGATAGAGCAGCTCGGGCTAGAAGCGATCCTTGGCTTTTCAGCGCCTCGTGGCCTTGCGGCGGGAACGCGAACGAGCGGAAATCTGGGCTGGTTTGCCGGGTTCAGCCCGATCTGGGCGCCATCCCTACTGGTACTGACGGCGGGTCGGGCGACGATCGTCGCGCCCGGGAAGAACGAGGCGCGGCTCTTTTCGACCCGCGTGGGAACAGCGTTCGAGGTTATTGGCGCCGGACCGGACGGGATCATGGCGACGGCTTTGGAATTGCTTAGTGGGTACCAGCGCGTCGGTACGGCGGGAGCTGATGAATTGCCGCCGCGCTTTGTTACTCAGCTTGCAGCGACCCTGCCCCAAGCCGTAGCCGTGGATGCCGAATTGCAGGCGCTGCGGCTGACACGGGCACCGATAGAAATCGACCTGCACCGTCGGGCCAGTGCCATTTCGGATGCCATGATCGAACGCGCCTTTGCCTATGCGGCAGAGCCCGGCGCGACGCCGGCCGGCCTCATGGCCGAGGTGGAGCACGAGGGGCGCCGGCATGGCGCCGATATCTCACGGCTCTGGCTTTCCACTGGTCCCAGGCCGCCGGTGACCTATTTTGAAATGTTCGAATTGCCCGAGACGCTGGACCCCGGCGACCGGGTGCAACTCGGCACCATGGTTTCCTATGAGGGCTATTTTGCCCAGGGGTTGCGCATCGGCAGCATGGGGCCGGCTCGTGCAGCGCTGAAGGATGTCGTCGCGCGGATCGAGGCGATCCAGGACGATGCCCTGGCTCTGATGCGGCCAGGGCGTCCGGTGCATGAATTGGGCGATCTCATTGAAAGCCGGATTGACGCCATCTGCCCCTATTCGCGGCAAAGCGACCCGTTCCGCTTCCAGTCCTGCCATGGTCTGGGGCTCGATTATTCCGAGCCCGGCCTTGCTGTCGCGCTCTCGCCGCAGCGCGATCGCAGTCTTGATGCCCATGGCCCGGTCTTCCAGCCGGGCATGGTGTTTGAAATCCACCCCAATTTTTCGCTGCCCGAACTCGGCCATGTCTGCGCCGGGGATGTGGCTCTGGTCACCGAAACCGGGGCCGAATGGCTTACCCGGTTCCCGCGCGGCGTCTATCCGATCATCTGAAGGAGTTTTCATGTACGCATTGATGCGCGGCAGCATTCCCAATGCCGGCAATGAGCCATTTGAAGTTCTCAAAAGGGCCGCGGCGCTGGGGGCTTCGGAAGTCACCTTCTATAGCCTTTTCGAACTGAGTTCGACGCTGGACAAGGGCGCTTTGGGCGAGCTCAAGGCCGAGGCGGACCGCCTTGGTATCGCTATTGGTGCGAGCCTTGACTGGCTCAATCCGCTCCGCCTCGATCGCCACGGGCGGGAACTGGAGCTAGGCCACGGGGAATTGTCGCGCGGCGTTGCAAGACTGCTCGAAACCGGGGCCAGCCTCGGCATGGCCGATATGTTCTTCACCATCGGGACGCTGGAGGACCGGGCGGGCAATTGGGCGGCGCAACTCGATGCCGTTGGTGCGCTGCTGGTGGGGCTTCGACCCAATCTTGCCGATCTCGGCATGCGGGCACTGGTCAAGACGCATGAGGAAATCACCTCCTATGAGTGCCTGGCTCTGATCGAGCGCGTCGGGGCCGACAGGCTCGGGGTGTCTTATGATCCGGTGAACATGCTGGTGCGGATCGAAGACCCAATCGCGGCCGCAAAACGTCTCGCGCCGCATATCGCCCAGGTGCATGTGGACGATGCGATATTGCGGCCGGAAGAGCCCGGCTCCATCCGCCGCCATCTCGTGCCGGCGGGCGAAGGCATCATCGACTGGGGCGCGATTTTCGCGCTTGTGCCCAAGGCCAAGCGGCTCATCGAACTGCATAATGGGCAATTCGCCATGCCTGTCTTCGACACGGACTGGCTCAAATCCCAGCCCTATATCGACCTCTGCGAATATGCGGGGCTTGTCGGTAAAGCAGTTGGCAAGCGCGAACCGGAGGTTGCGGACCAAGGCAAAAACGGAGATCGTCTCGCAGCAGCGATAGGGATTTGCGGGGCGGCAATGGCGCGCCCCAAGCAGTGAACGGACAGGGATTTTTGATGTCGCCACAGATACGTCAGGCACGCCCGGAAGACAGGGAAGCCCTCTTTTCGATCTGTCTGCTTACGGCGGATGGTGGGGCCGATGCTTCGGCCCTTTATTCGGACCCGGACTATCCGGGACTGGTGTGGTCGGTGCCCTATCTCGACTTTGCCCCCGACCATGCCTTTGTGCTGGAAGATGACGGCGCCGTCATCGGCTATGTGGTCGGAACGACGGATACACAGGCCTTCGAACGGCGGCTCGACGCCGAGTGGTGGCCCATGCTGGCGGAGAAATATGCCGGACGCGAGGCGGCCACCAAACAGGACAAGAATGTGCTCGACCGCATCCGCCAGCCCAAGCATGGCAATGCCTCGATCTCGGATCGCTATCCCGCGCATCTCCACATCAACCTTTTGCCGCCGGCCCAATCGGGCGGCTGGGGCCGCAAGATGATCGAAGCCGAACTCGACTCGCTGCGGAAAGCCGACGCCAAGGCCATGCATCTCGGGCTCAGCCTGACCAATGACCGCGCCTATGGCTTTTACAAGCATATCGGGCTCAGCGAGATTGGCCGCGACGAGGCCATCTGGATGGGGATTACGCTCTAGGGAGACTGCCCGGCATATCCGATGCGCCCGGCCGACTGGTGGGCGATTTCATCCGCGTGTCATGAGCAAAGCCGATGGTGGCCGCGTGTCGCGCGATCCATCGAAAAGCATCACCGTTGAAAAACTTCTCACGACCTGCGAGCGCCTGTTGCAGGCGGCGACGCATCCTGAGGAAGTCACGGTTCGCTCCATCACCCAGCATGCGGGAACGAGCCTCGGCGCCGTGAACTATCATTTCGGCAGCATGGAGCAGTTGATCTTTTCGGCCGGCGAACGGGTCTATCTCCGGCTCAATGCCGAACGGCTATCCCTGCT
The DNA here is from genome assembly GCF_000743575.1 of Devosia riboflavina. Taxonomy (GTDB): domain Bacteria; phylum Pseudomonadota; class Alphaproteobacteria; order Rhizobiales; family Devosiaceae; genus Devosia; species Devosia riboflavina. The sequence continues at coordinate 160,613 of NZ_JQGC01000009.1, forward strand.
GCGCCACGCGGTCGAAAGATCCCATCCTGCCCCGGCGCAGGTGGAAGATCTCATCATTGCGCTGGTCGGTCCGTCCATACGCTGGAGCCTTGATCCACATTCCAGCTATAGCGTGTTGCGCCATATGACGACGATTGCCCAATCCAGCGACCATCCGGAAATTTTCCGGCCGATGATCGAGGACGTGGAGCACCACCGGCAGTTCATCCCGCAATTTCGCAGGGTTGCACCCTGGCTGAGCGAGGTGGAGATCGGCTTTCGCATGTCGTGCCTGTTGGGCGTGCGCACGCAGATGACGCGCAATCGCCATCGCACGGACGAATTGACGAGCCACAGGCTCGATCTCACCGATCCTGACATTGTTCTCTCAGAGGTCGTGGCTGCCACGGCACCGATGTTCAAGCTGCGGCCATCGGGCGATTCATACAGCGTTCGAAACTCGTCACGCCACTGAGACGCGCGAGGTCTAGGTCCTGCTCCAGCAATAGGAGCATGGCATGTCCGAGACCATTTTCATCCACATTACCGATCTGCATGTGGGCAATCCGGCCGCGGCGGACGACCACCTTTTCAGCGACACTTCGGCGACGCTGGCGCGCGTAATCGAGCTGATCGGCACGATGGACAAGAGGCCGGCCTTCATCGTCGCGAGCGGCGATCTCACCAATCGCGGCGACGTCGAAAGCTATCGTCAGCTCAAGTCGATCATGGCGGCAACGGATTTGCCGGTGGTCTATGCCATCGGCAACCACGACACCCGGGCTGGCTTCTATGAAGGCATGTTCGACCGTACGAGCGATCTCGACGCGCCTTATGACCATGAACAGGTCATCGACGGCATCCACATCATCACGCTCGACACGACGACACCGGGCCAGATCGGCGGGAGCCTGACGGGCGAACAGTTCGCCTGGCTGGCCCGCGCGCTCGACACACGTTCCGACCTTCCCAAGCTGATCGTCGCCCATCATGCGCCGGCGCTTGGCGACGCGCCGCCCTGGGACCACTGGCGCACCATAGAGTTCGGCCAGTCCCAGGAATTGGCGAAGCTTCTCAAAGGACGCAACGTTCTCGGCATTCTCTCGGGCCATATCCACCACGACCGCTTTTCGGTCTGGCACGGGATCCCGGTCATTGTCGGCATGGGCCAGCACGCGGCTACCGACATTCTCACCACCGACATCCTGCGCATGGTCGAAGGCGCCTCCTTCGGGATCGGCACCATCCGCTCTTCCGGCCTCACCATGGCGCTCGTTCCGCTGCCCCAGACACGTCGCGAACTCAATCGCTACGACCTCTCCCTGCTGCGCCAGAAGCAGGAAGCGGCGCTGGCCGAAGCCACCAAGTAATCCCCTCCTCCCAACAGGAACCCCCGCGATGCAAAAGCGCACCTTCCTCAAGTTCATGGCTGCCGCCGCCCTTGGCGCCACCGCCATGACCGGCGTGGCCCACGCTGAAATGGCCACCGAAATCACCGAACCGGTGACCATCACCTTCTATAACTACAACCTTGCCACCGCGAGCGCCGGGGCCGATGCCACCCGCGAAATGATCGCAAAATTCGAGGAAGAAAACCCGCTGATCACGGTGGAAACCGTCGGCGTGCCTTCCAACGAAATCATCACGCGCCTTCAGGCAGACATGGCCGCGGGCCTGCAGCCCGACGTGGCACAGCTGGTGTTCCGCGATCTCATCTATCTTTCCACCGACCTCGGCGCACAGCCGCTGGAAGATATGGCGGGCGCGGCAGGCTATGCCGAACTGATCGACGGGCTCATTCCGCGCGGTGTTGATCTCGGCAAGGTCGACGGCAAGACCTATGGCCTTGCCTATACCTTCTCGACCCCGATCCTTTACTACAATGCCGACCTCTTCCGCGCAGCTGGTCTTGACCCGGAAAACCCGCCGAAAACCTGGGCCGAGGTGAAGACCGCCGCCGAGGCCATCGTCGAAAAGACCGACGCCGACGGCTTCTTCCCCGGCGCCTATGGACCGGCCGATGGTACCTTCGTCTATCAGGGCATTCTCATGTCCAACGGCGGCAATGTCCGCGACGGCAACACGCTGACCTTCGCCAATGAAGAAGGCATCGAGGCCGTGCAGATGCTGCGCGACATGGTCGATAGCGGCGCCCATGCCCGCCTCGACCCGGCCAATCCGCACGAGGCGTTCGCCGCCGGTAATCTGGGCATGTATCTCTATACGAGCGCCCTGCAGAACTCGCTTTCCAAGTCTGCCGAGGGCAATTGGGAACTGCGCGTTGCCGGCATGCCGGCCTTTGGCGACAAGCCGACCGCCCCCACCAATTCGGGCTCGGCGCTCTATGCCTTCTCGCAGGACCCGATCAAGCAGCGCGCCGCTTACGAGCTGATGAAGTTCCTGACTTCGGACTATGGCTACACCATCATCACCTCCAAGATCGGCTATCTGCCGCTGCGCCTCGACATCGTCGATGATCCGAACTTCCTCGGCCCCTGGACCGCTGAGCACCCGCTGATCCGCCCGAACCTCGAACAGCTCTCGCGCCTGACGCCGAACGTTGCTTTTCCCGGCCAGAACTATCGCCAGGCCGAAGCCATGATGAAGGAAGCCGTCACGGAAGCCGTGCTCGGCACCGGCGACGTGGCCCAGACCCTGCTCGACGCGCAGGCCAATGCCCAGGGCTTGATGCCCTGATTGCGACCGAGCGCGGCACTCTAGGCCGCGCCCCTTTCGCTCTTTGAAAAATTCCAAAAGAACAAGAAGAATGGAGGCCGCCATGACCCTGGCAGCGCCCCGTCATTGGCCCCTGCCTGACACCCACAATGTTCGCGACCTCGGCGGCTATGCCAGCAGGGTTGGCGGCACCACACAGTGGCGACGCATCCTGCGCGGCGAGGCTCTGCACCCCCTGACGGAGGACAGCCGCGCCGAGCTTGTCGATGGCAACCTGTCTCTAGTCATCGACCTGCGCGGCCCGCATGAAACCGGAATTGCCGCCCACCCCTTTGGCGATCACCCCTCGGTCGCCTATCGCAACATCGTTCTCTTCGATGCGCTGTCGCCGATTGCCATGGCGCAACAACCTTTCGATATGGCCGAGCGCTATTGCGAGGCGCTGGATCGCTGCGGTGCAAGGTTTGCCGAAGTTTTTCGCGCCGTCATCGAGGCCAAGCCGGGGATCGTGCTGTTTCATTGCACGGCGGGTAAGGACCGTACTGGCGTCGTCGCGGCCATGCTGCTCGCGACATCCGGCGTCTCGCATGAGGACATCGCCGCCGACTATGCGCTGACCGCCTCGGCAGGCGGCCTGATCGACCATCTGCGCAATCGCGCGCTTGCGGCGGGCACCGATCCCCGCCTTGTCGAACGCATGCTGGCCAGCGACGCCGAGACGATGGAGGCTTTTCTGGCCTACCTCGACGGCGCCCATGGCGGCATCGAGGCCTATCTGCAAAAGATCGGCCTGACCGCCATCGAGATCACGGCGCTCAGGGATCGCCTATGCACCTGATCCCGCTACGCGCGAACCGCAGCCCAGCACATGTCGGCCACCAGTTGCCGGTCCGCTGCCGGCAAAACTGTCTCGGTGAGACGGCGGCGTTTCAGCGTGTTGCGGATGGAGCCGCGCAGGAAGCTGGTGATCATGGTGGGCGTGCCTGCCCGCACCGCGCCTTCGGCCTGCGCCGCTTCGATCATGGCGATGCCGTGCAGCACGAAGGGACCGAAGACGGTCTTGGCGTCGTCGAGGCTGATCAGCGGGTTGTTGTCGAGATAGTCGAACAGCCGGGCGCGCTGGGCATCTTCCCAAATGAAGTCGATATAGCGCTCGATATAGCGGCCGACCTCTTCACGGGCGCTAAGCGAGGGATCGGGCGGCACCATCAGGCGCTCGGTCATCTCCGCGCTCACCTGCGTATAGACGCCCAGCACCAGTTCTTCCTTGCTCGCGAAATAATTATAGAGCGAGCCGGTCGCCACGCTGGCCTCTTCAGCGATCGCCGCCATCGAGCATTGCAGGCCATTGCGCACGATCAGCCGGGCGGCCGCTGCCAGAATGCGCTGACGCTTGTCGGGAACAACATCCATATTCTGAATGAACCTTCATTCACTTGTCATGGAGGAAAGGTAACTCTGCAGCCGTCGCCGCACAAGCCTTTTGTGCAAAAACTTTGACGAAACAGATAGTTACAGCGTTTTTGGCGCCTCCCCGCCATGCGCTAGAGCCAGGAGAACGCTCGTGTCCGAAACCGTCACTTTCGTGCATCTCACCGATTTGCATGTCGGCAATCCGGCCGTGGCCGATGACCACCTCTATTCCGACACCACCACCACGCTCCGCCGCATTCTGGCCGATGTAAAGACGCTGGTGCCGCAGCCCAAATTCATCGTTGCCAGCGGCGACCTGACCAATCGCGGCGACGAAGGTTCCTATGAAAACCTCAAGGCGCTGATCGCCGAAGCCGGCCTCGAAATGCCGATCCTCTTTGCCCTCGGCAATCATGACCGCCGCGATGGCTTCTATCCGGCCATGCTCGGCCAGACCGACAATCTTGATGCGCCCTATGACCACTCGGCTGTCATCGCCGGCATCCATGTCATCGTTCTTGACTCGAGCGTTCCCAACAAGGTTGGCGGCGCTTTCGAGCCGGGCCAGCTTGATTGGCTGAAGTCCGAACTCGCTGCCCATGCCGATCTGCCCAAGCTGCTGGTCATGCACCATGCCCCGGCCCTCGACACCACTGACGCGTCGATGGAGTGGGAATCGCTCGCCTATGCCGACACCGAAGCCCTCCGCGGCGCTGTCGCCGGCAAGAACGTCATCGGCATTCTGTCCGGCCACATCCACTATGACCGCGTCGCCAACTGGTATGGCATCCCGACCATTGTCGGCATCGGCCAGCACGCTGCCACCGACGTTCTCTGGCTCCATGAAGGTCTGCGCATGCTCGAAGGCGCTGCCTTTGCCATCGGCACGCTGCGTCCCTCCGGCCTTGCCATCACCTTCGCGCCGCAGGCTGCGACCCGTCGCGAACTGCACGGCTTCCGGTTCGCGGACATGGCCGAAATGCTCAAGAAATACGAAGCCGACACCGCGGCTGCGGCCGAATAACCCGCGAACGAGAGAAAGCTCCTCCCATGTTCCGCACGACCATTCTTGCCAGCTTGCTGGCGCTCTCCGCCGCTGTGCCGGTACTGGCCCAGACCATGGCGCCCACAATCGACCAGCCGGTCACCATCACCTTCTATAACTACAACCTCGCTACGGCCGGTCTCGGCGCCGAGGCCACGCAGAAGCTGATCAACGAATTCATGGAAGCCAATCCCAACGTCACCGTTGAGGGTATCGGCTATTCCAGCGCCGACGCCAGCCGCATCCAGGCCGACCTCGCCGCCGGCCTGCCGGTCGATCTCGTCCAGACCGTGTTCTCCGATCTCGACTTCTCGGTGAACAATTTTGGCGCCCAGGCACTCGAAGACATCGCTCCGACCGACGAAATCACCGCGCATATGTCGGGCATGCACCCCAATGGTACCAAGCTTGGCGTGCTCAACGGCAAGACCTATGGCCTCGCCTATACCTTCTCGACCCCGGTGCTGTTCTACAATGCCGACCTCTTCCGCGCTGCGGGCCTCGATCCCGATGCCCCGCCCGCGACATGGGAAGCAGTGAAGGCCGCTGCCCTCGCCATCGAGGAAAAGACCGATGCCGAAGGTTTTGCCGGCGGCATCACCGGTGTCGGTGCTGCCGACTGGCTCTTCCAGGGCGTCGTTCGCTCCAACAACGGTGAAGTCATCTCGCGCGATCGCACGACGCTGAAATTCGGCGAGCCGGAAGCCATCGAGGCCGTGACCATGCTGCGCGATCTCTATGATGCCGGCGTCTACGAAAACTACGACTTTGCCGGCGCCCTCGACGGCATGGCTTCGGGTCACCTCGGCATGTATCTCCAGACCAGCGCCCTGCAGGGTTCACTGGTGAAGGGCGCGGAAGGCAATTACGAGCTGCGCTCGGCCGCCATGCCGCGCTTTGGCGAAAAGCCGACGCGTCCGAACAATTCCGGTTCTGCCCTGACCATCCACACCACTGACCCGCTCAAGCAGCGCGCCGCCTGGGAACTGATGAAGTTCCTGACTTCCGAGCATGGCTACACCATCATCACCTCGGAAATCGGCTACCTGCCACTGCGTCCGGCCATCGTCACCGATCCGAACTACCTCGCCGGCTGGATCGCCGAGCATCCGCTCGTCGCCCCAAATCTCGAACAGCTCGACCGTCTCGAGCCCTGGGATCCGATGCCGGGCCCGAACTACCGCCAGATCACTAAGACCCTGATGGACGCAGTTGAAATGGCGGTCTTCGGCGGCGCCGATGTCGCGGCAACCATGGCCGATGCACAGGCCAATGCCCAGGCATTGATGCCGTAACCGCCTTGGCCCGCCGCATCCGTCCCGGTCGATGTCGTCCCTGCATCGACTGAAGCACACGGAGCGGCGGGCCAAACCCCTTTTTCTGCAACTGGAGTGCGACACATGGCTCTCGCTTCCGCCGGCCCCACGCGCCTGAGGCGAATGACCCAGTCCCGCTGGGCACCCTGGCTCTATCTCTCGCCGGCCCTGATCACTCTCGTGGTCTGGATCTACTGGCCGCTGTTCGACGCGCTCCGGCTTAGCTTTTATCAGTGGAATATGCTGCCCACCTCGCCGCAGACCTTTGTCGGCTGGGAGAATTATGCGCGCATTTTCGCGCTACCGAAATTCTGGCAGGCCCTGCGCAACACCGGCGTCTATATCGTCGGCCTCCTGCCGCTGGCCGTGCTCATTCCGCTGGCCATAGCCATCTACACCCACGACCTGCCGGAAAAATCGCGAAACATCTATCGCGCCATCATCTTCGTGCCGATGATCATTGCCCCCGTCGTTGCCGCCGCCGTCTGGCGCTGGCTGCTCGATCCCGGCTATGGCCTCGCCAATCAGATGCTGAAGGGGATCGGCCTCGACCCGGTCAAATTCCTTTCGGACCCCAAGATCGCCATCTGGACCGTGATCGTCATCACCGGCTGGAAGCTGATGGGCTTTTCAACGCTCATCCTTTCGGCGGCGAATGCGAATATCAATCCCTCGCTGGTGGAAGCCGCGCGCATGGACGGCGCGAGCAAGTGGGAAGTCATCCGCGACGTTCGCCTGCCGCTGCTTTCGTCCACCGTGCTGTTCCTGGTCGTCATGACAATCCTTCTCGGCGCGCAGTGGAGCTTTACCTATATCAACGTCCTGACCGGCGGCGGCCCGCTCGGCTCGACCACCAATATCTACTACCTCCTCTGGGACTTTGGCTTCTCCACCATGTCGGTAGGCTGGGGCTCGGCCTCGGCAGTCATTCTCTTCCTCGGCTTCGGCGTCGTGGCCTTCGTGCTGTTCCGCCTGATCGACAGGTATTCCTTCCATGACAACTGAAGCTCTTGCGCGCCCCATGGCGCGCCCGCTCCGCCGCATTTCCGAGCGCTCCGGCCTCAACACCGCCGCCGGCCATGTGCTGATGGTGCTGCTATCGATTTTCTGCCTGTTCCCGGTCTACTGGATGCTCGCCAGCTCCTTCCGCCCGGCCAATGCCATGTTCGAAACGAGCCTTTGGCCCACGACCATGTCGCTGGACAACTACACCCAGGCCGTCGATGCGATCCCGATCGCGCGCATGCTGTTCAACACGCTGGTCTTTTCGGCCCTCTCGACGGTGTTCCAGCTTCTTACGGGCATTCTGGCCGCCTTCGCCTTTGCGCGCTGGAAATTCCCGTTCGACAAGCTGGTCTATACGGCGGTCGCCCTTACCTGGCTCGTGCCGTTTCAAGTGGTGATGATCCCCAACTACCTGCTCGTCGCGCAGATGGGTCTCCTCGACAACATCATCGCACTGATCCTCCCCAACCTGGCCGCTGCCCTCGCGATTTTGCTTCTGGCACAGGCCATGCGCGGCTTTCCCAAGGAAGTCATGGAAGCCGCCCGCATGGACGGCGCCCGCAACTGGCGCATTCTCTGGGAAGTGCTGGTGCCGAACCTCCGCGGCACCATCGCCTCGCTCGCCATCCTCATCTTCATCTCGACCTGGAACGAATATTTCTGGCCGCTGCTTCTCAGCCGCACCGCCGAAAACTCCGTCGTCCAGATCGGCATCCAGATGTTCATGACCGCCGAAGGCAACCAGTGGGGGCCGCTCATGGCCGCGTCCACGCTGGCCAGCCTTCCGGTCCTCCTCATCTACATCGTCCTGCAGCGCCAGGTCGTCCAATCCTTCATGAAATCCGGTATCCGCTGATGCACACCACCCGCCACCTGCCCATTCCCGGCACCCATAATGTCCGCGATCTCGGCGGCTATGCCACGGCGTCGGGCCCGACCCAGTTCCGCCGCCTGCTGCGCGCCGATGCGCTCCATCGCTTGGATGAAACCGGCGTTGCAACGCTGGTCGACACCGGCGTCACCACCGTCATCGACCTGCGCCACTCCGACGAACTGGCCCACCAGCCCAACCCCTTCGCCGCACATGGCGCCGTGCGCTACCACAATGTCTCGCTGCTCGATGGCCTTGCGCCGAGCCTGATGACCGAAGGCGACCTGCTGCTCGAACTCTATCAGCTCGCCCTCAGCCAGCGTCAGGGCGCCATCGCCCAAGTGCTTTCCCTCATCGCCGACGCGCCGACTGGCACGGTGCTGTTCCACTGCACCGCCGGCAAGGACCGCACCGGCATCATCGCCGCGCTCCTCCTCGGCATCGCCGGCGTCGAAGCCTCCGACATCGTCGACGACTACGCCCAGACCGCCGCCCTGATCGCGCCCATCGTTGCCGATATCACCGAAGGCGCCGTCGCCCGTGGCGCCGATCCGGAAAGTTTTAGGCGTCTCCTCGCCTCGGAGCCAGAAACCATGGTCGCGACCCTCGCCTTCATCGAGGCCGAGTTCGGCTCCGTCCCCGCCTATCTCGCCCTGATCGGCCTTGACGAGGCGGCAATCACCCGCCTGCGCAACCGTCTGCTTGGAGAAATCTGATGGCTGATCTTGCTATCACCGACGTCAAGAAATCCTATGACGGCAAGCCGGTGCTGCATGGCGTCGATATTGCCATTCCCGATGGCCATTTCGTCGTCATCGTGGGCCCCTCGGGCTGCGGCAAATCTACTCTGCTGCGCATGATCGCTGGGCTTGAGGACATCACCTCGGGCACCATCAGCATCGGCGGCATCGAGATGAACGACATCGAGCCGTCGGATCGCGGCTGCGCCATGGTGTTTCAGAATTATGCGCTCTATCCGCATATGACGGTGCGGCAGAACATTGCCTATCCCCTGCGCATCGCCAAGCTGCCGCAGAGCGAGCGCGATAGCCGCGTCGAGCAGGCGGCAAAAATTCTCAACCTGACGGATTATCTCGATCGTCGTCCGGCCCAGCTTTCGGGCGGCCAGCGCCAGCGCGTCGCCATGGGCCGCGCCATCGTCCGCGAGCCCGATGTGTTTCTCTTCGACGAGCCCCTGTCCAATCTCGACGCGCTGCTGCGCGTGCAGATGCGTATCGAAATCAAGAAACTGCACAAGCGCCTCAAGGCAACGTCCATCTTCGTGACCCACGATCAGGTTGAGGCCATGACACTGGCCGATACGTTGATCGTGATGAATGCCGGCCGTGTCGAACAGATCGGTTCGCCGTCCGAGATTTATCGCCGTCCGGCCTCGGTCTTCGTAGCCGGCTTCATGGGGGCTCCGGCGATGAACCTGCTGCCGGCGAAAGCCGATGCGGATGGTCTTGTCCGGCTCGACGGCGTTGCAGATGGCATTGCCATTGCCCAGGCGGACGTCGCCAAGGGCAGATTGCTGACAGTGGGCATTCGTCCCGAAAGCATCGTTCTCTCGACCGAGGTTGGTTCCGGCCTGCCGGCCACCGTCGATCTCGTCGAAGAGCTCGGCGGTTCGCGCGTCGCCTATTGCAATTTCGCCGGTCATGAAGTCGCCGTGGTGCTGCCGGCAGGCGACGAAAATATCGAGGGTTCGACGATCTGGCTGACCCTGCCGCAGAATGCGATCCATTGCTTTGATCGTGAAACCGGCCTGCGCTTGGCGAGATCTACCCCGAACGGCAGGGTTTTGCGCGCAAAAAACCTGTCTGAAGCCGCGCCCTAGTGTCGGAGATGATGCGGCGGGATGTCACGTCTCGCCGTGTCGCGCTCAGCCGAGTTCCTGGGCGAGCCCGATGAGAAGGCCTTCGGGTCCGCGGATATAGCAAAGCCGATAGACGCCCTCGTAGTCGACGACTTCGCCCGCGAGCTCGGCGCCGCGCTTGAGCAGTCTTGCGAGCGTTTCGTCGAGATCGTCCACCGCGAACATGACGCGGAGATAGCCCAGCGCATTGACCGGCGCCTTGCGGTGATCGGCAATGACCTCCGGCCTCAGGAAACGCGAGAGTTCGAGCCGGCTGTGGCCGTCGGGCGTGCACATCATGGCGATCTCGACATGCTGATCGCCCAGCCCCGTGACCCGTCCGGCCCATTCGCCTTCGATCGTGGCGCGGCCCTCGAGCTCAAGGCCGAGCTCGAGAAAGAAATCGATCGCCCCGCCAAGATCAGCGACGACGATACCGACATTGTCCATGCGTTTGAGTGCCATAAAGCCAGCCTACAAAGTGGCGCCCGCGGCGTAAACTCACAAAGCCGGCTACCGGAGGCACGGCGCGTCGACCCACAGATCGAATTGGATATATTTGTTGACTCTATAATTCATATTAACTAGGGCTGCATTCGCGTAGCCAGCCGCCAGTCATCGCCAGCTCAGCCAGCCTCGCCTTTTCCTAATTCTCGGGGGCACCGATGAGCCGATCACTTCGGCCGGCAGAGCACAAGCGTGCTCGCCTGGCTATAACTGCGCACGCCTTGCTTTTGGCCACTGCGCTTATTTCCAGCCTTGCAACTGCAGGCGGCGCGCTGGCCCAGACCAGCGCGGCAGACCTTTCAAATACCCAGATTACGCTCCTCGAGCGGCTGGTCATTTCGGCGACGCGCCAGAGCAAGCGCCTGCTCGAAGTGCCGCAGACCATCACCGTGGTCACCCAGAACGATCTCGAAAATCGTGTCGTGCGCGATATGCAAGACCTCGTGCGCTATGAGCCGGGTGTGTCGGTCGATCGCCAGACCTCGATCACCAATCCCTGGGGCCAGCTCAACAGCTTTTCCATCCGCGGCATGGGCGGCAATCGCGTGCTGATGATGGTGGACGGCTCGCGCATCCAGGAACGCATCACCGACGGCAGCCGCGACTTCGTCGACACCTGGAATCTGCAGGCGGTCGAACTCGTGCGCGGCCCGAACTCGGTGCTCTGGGGCGCCGACGCGCTCGGCGGCACGGTCGCCATGCGCACCCGTGATCCCGCGGACCTGCTCGAAGGCCAGGACAAGAACTGGGCGCTGGAAGTGCGCACGGCCTTTGACAGCTACGACAATTCCTGGCGCAAGCAGGTCACCGGGGCCTATGATTTTGGCGCCGTGCAGGTGCTCGGCAGTTTTGGGCACATTTCGTCCCAGGAGGCAAAGCTCACCAAGGGCGATCCCAATGGGGGTATCTGGGGCTGTCCTCGTCCGGCCAATTTCCGCTGCAACGCGCTCTTTCCTGCCGAAACCAGCGCTTACAATGCTCTCGTCAAGGTCGTGGCAACGCCAAACGAAGACCACAAGATCACGCTGACGGGCGAGTATTTCGACCGCAACACAGTCATCCAGCAGATCTGGGATTCGAGTGCGGCATTTGGCGGGTATACGAGCACGTCCTACCCACGCACACTCGACATGGAACGCTATCGCCTTGCCATCGAGCACGAGTGGAACGTGGGGGCGAGCTGGCTCGATGCCGTCAAGTGGCAGGTCTCCTATTCTCCGCAGCGCCGCGTCACCAATTCGATCAATTACCGCACCTATCCCGGCCGCACCCAGCAGAACCATGCCCTGCGCGACTACGGTGAAACCTTCCTCGAGGCCGATCTGCAACTGACGTCGCTGTTCCAGGCGGGACCGACATTCCATACCCTTACCTATGGCTTTGATGGGGATTTCACCCAAAGCAATTACGAGGGCAAGGACCAGGTCTGGCGTTCCGACACTGGCTGGGGCAACCCGACTCCCAATGCCGGCTTTGCTTTCCCCAAGACCCAGACCATTCGCGCCGACTTCTTCATCCAGGATGAGATCAAGGCGCTCGATGACCGCCTGACCATCACGCCGGGCCTGCGGCTTGCCAATTACCGCATCGTCCCGGACGGCAGCTATGCAAGCCTGCCCGGCTTCACCCCCAAGCCGATCAACAGCACGGAACTGATCAAGAAGCTGTCGCTGCAATACCAGTTGACCGATGAGTTCTCGGTTTACGCGGCCTATGGCGAGGGCTTCAAGATGCCCAGCGCGCAGCAGCTTTTCCAGTCGAGCCGCTCGTCTGTCATGGCGCTGAACGACACGACCATCGTGCCCAATCTCAACCTAAAGCCTGAATCGGTCAGGAACTATGAGGTCGGGTTGCGAGGGGAATTCGAGCAGGGCTGGTTCTCGGTGTCCGGCTTCTATTCCCAGTACAGCAACTTCATTCGCGGCTTCCAGCCGACCCCGACCGCTGTACTCAATCCGGCAACGGGCGTTTGGTCCCATATCTGGTCGGACAATGTCGAAGCCGTTGACCTCTATGGCATCGAAATTGGCGCGGAATATGAATTCTACGAAAACATCTTCGCCAGCGCCAACCTGACCTGGCAGCGCGGTACCCAGCGTGTCAGTGCCGGCGCCGCGACGACGCCCTTCGACGGTGCGGTACCGCTGACCGCGGTTCTGGGCCTGCGCTACGAAATTCCCGAACATGGGCTCGAACTCGAGCTTATCGGCACGCTCGCCGCCGGACCGACCGAACGCTCGGACCCGAATGCCTTCAAGCCGGGCGGCTATGCCCTCCTCGATGGCTATGTCACCTGGAAGCCGACCGAAAATGTGGAAGTCAATTTCGGCGTCCAGAACATCTTCGATACCCGCTACTTCCCGAACACGCTGACCGGTTACGCGAACACCGCAGGCTCGGACGTCGCCGGCGTCAATCCGCTCGAAGGACAGGTCGGGCCCGGACGGACGTTCAAGGTCGGCACCACGGTGCGCTTCTAAGGCACTCGAAAGGGACGCCCAAGGGCGTCCCACCTTCTCTCGGAGCAGACGATGTCACGAATTTTCGCCCAGTTCTGGCGCCTCATGCAGCTTTGCCTTGCCGGGCTAGGCGGGAAATGGAGCATTGCGCTCTTTGCCCTCATCGTCGCGCTCGACCTGGGCGGGGTCTATGCCACTATTCTGATCGTCAGTTGGACCGGCGCCTTTTATGGCGCGCTCGAAGCCATGGATGGCGCCGAGGCGGTTCGGCAGGTCGGGATTTTCGGGATGATCGTGGCGGGCAATTCGGCCCGGCATCTCATTGGCCAATTGATGAGGAAGCGCCTCGAAATGCTCTGGCGCGGTCGCCTGACCGCGGGCGCGCTCGATATCTGGCTTTCCAACAAGGCCTATTGGCATATGGCCAATGCCACATTCGCGCATTGGGGCGACACGTCAGGAGGCCCGAAAGGCTATGCCGTCGACAATCCCGACCAGCGCATCGCCGACGATTGCCGGATTTTCATCACTGCGCTCCTCGGCGAAGTGCTCGATATGATCAGCCGCATTGTCGGACTCTTCTCCTATATCGCGCTCCTCTGGAGCCTCACCAATTTTCCGCTCTCGCTCGCGCCCATCGGCATCAATATCGAGATTCCGAACTATATGATCTGGGCCGCCTTCATCTATGTAGCGCTGGCGAGCCTGCTTACGCACGCCCTCGGCTATCCGCTCAAGGGCCTCGTGGTGGAGCAGCAGCGGCGCGAGGCCAATTTCCGTTTCGCGCTGGCGCGGCTGCGTTCGAGCTATGACGAAGTGGCGATGAGCAATGGCGAACACGCCGAGCGCGGCATCTTCGATACGCGTTTTAGTGCCATTGTCAGCAACTGGAAGAAATTGGTGAACCGCGAGCTGATCCTTGGCTGCTTCACCTATCCATTCAATCATTCGGTGCTGCGCATTCCGCTCTTTGTTGCCCTGCCCGGCTATCTCGCGGGCCACGTCGCCTTCGGTGGCTTGATGCAACTCAGCACCGCCTTTTCCAGCGTCGTCACCAGCCTGTCCTGGTTCATCTTTTCCTATCGCGACCTTGCCGACCTTGTTGCCGCTTCGTCGCGCCTCGACAATTTCCTCGAAGCGGCCAAGGCGGCAGGTGCGACCGGGCGCGGTATCGAGCATGAGACCGCCCCGGGCCCAGTCCTATCCCTGCGCGATGTCCGGGTGAATACGCCTGAAGCGCGGCCCCTACTCGACGTGCCTGTGCTGGATATCGAAGAGGGCGAGGCCGTGTGGCTGCGCGGCGCTTCAGGCCTGGGCAAGACGACGCTGATGAAGGCCCTGGCCGGTCTCTGGCCGCATGGAGCGGGCACCATATCTTCGCCCGAGGCGAGCATGGCCTTCCTGCCGCAGCGCCCCTATTTTCCCATCGGCACAGTGCGCGACGCCCTCGCCTATCCGCGCGCCGCCGGCGACTATTCGGCGGAAACCCTCGATGCCACGCTCGAAAAAGTCGGTCTCGGCCATATTGCCGGAGTGGAATTCGGTCGCTCGGACACGCGCACCGGCCACGGCCTTTCCGGTGGCGAACAGCAAAGACTGGCGCTCGCCCGCCTTCTCCTGTTGCAGCCGCAATGGGCTCTCCTCGACGAGCCGGCTTCGGCGCTGGACCCGGCAGCAGAGGCAGAGCTCTTTGCCTTGCTGCGTCGCGAATTGCCGGAGACCACCTTCATCATCGTCGCCCATCGCCAGCCGCAGGGGCTTGGCGAGGTCCGCGTCGTGGATCTCGGCCCGGCCGTGGTTTCCACTCCTTCCGTTCTTCCTCAACTGCCAGACACTGTGCCAGCATGACCACCAATCGCCGCGAAATCCTGCCCGTTCCACCCGCTTCGGTCATCCGCAAGCTCCCTGCCATGGGCGATCTGATGATCACCGCCAAGCGGAACGGCGCTACGCATGAACGTATCGGCACCGTCGAGACAGTCAGCATCGAGGATGGCTGGCTTGTCTGTGGCGGGGCGGCTCACAATAGCCGCATCGACCCGACCCTGATTACCTCCGTCATTATCGACCGCACCTCGGTGATGCAGGAAAAGGTCTATCCGCGCATCGATTTCCGCCGCGGCGAAGAGGTTCTATTCAGCGTCGTCGGCTTTGCCGGCCTTGAGCCTTTCGATGCGGCACTGGCCGAATTCGGCCCCGGCGAGGTTTTGCCCGAGGAGCCGAAGGAGCCGCGCGCCAAGCGCGAGGAGGCAGTGCTCGACGATCCCGGCGCGGCCACATTGCAGGCGGCGCTTGAGGCGGGCACAACGGTGACCATTGGCCTTTGGCGCCGGGGCTTCGAGCAGGAATGGACCGGCGTCATCGAAAGCGTCAAACCGGCCATGGGCTTCATCAATGTCATGCGGCCCGATTTTCACCTGCATCTGCTGGGCGGCACGGTGGCCGGATGGAACGATGGCGCGGCCCTCGATGCCGATGGCAAGCCGACGGGTTTGTGGCTGGCGCAGGGGGAAAAGGCGGCTGTGGCATGACCGCCGTTCCGCACGAGCCGGGCCAATGGCTGGACGGCGCCTCTGGGGCGGCCTTGACCCATGGGGCGGTGCTGGCGCGCATGGCACATCGCCGCGTCGTACTCCTCGGGGAAACCCACGACCGTTTCGACATCCACCGCTGGCAATTGCATGTCTGTGCCGGGCTTTTGACCCAACGCAGCGACATCGCCCTCGGCTTTGAGATGTTTCCGCGCCGCTGCCAACCCGTTCTCGACCGCTGGGTGGCCGGTGAACTGAGCGTCACCGATTTTCTGGAAGCGGCCGAATGGGACACCGTCTGGCGGTTCGATCCCGAGCTCTATCTGCCGCTCTTCCAGTTCTGCCGACAGTTTCGCCTGCCCATGCTGGCGCTTAATTGCGAGCGACCACTGGTCACCCGTGTCGGCAAGGAGGGCTGGGACGCCATTCCAGAAGACGAACGCGATGGCCTGACGCCCGCCGTGCCGGCCAGCCTCGCCCATCGCCAATATCTCTTCGACATCACCGGCGGCGGCCGTTCCGACCGCCCCATCACCGGTGCCGCCGATCCGGGCTTTGATCGCTTTGTCCGCGCCCAGCAGACCTGGGACCGGGCCTTTGCCTGCAATATTGCCAAGGCGCTCGATGCTGGCATTGCCGGCCAGATCGTCGGCATTATCGGCCGCGGTCACATGGAATTCGGCCACGGCACGCCTTTCCAGTTGGCCCAACTCGGCGTCGATGACACGGCCATTCTGCTGCCGTCGGACGAGGCTGAATTCGGCTCGGACCGCAAGACTATCGGCGACGCCCTGTTTCGCTTGCCCGGACCGCCGGACCGCGCCGCCCCCAGAAAACCCCTCCCTATCGAGAAGACTGCCAATGCGTAATTCCCTCTTCCCCGCCCTCCTTGCGCTCGGCCTTATGCTGACGCCGGCCGCTGCCCAGGAGGCAGCGCCGAGTGCCGCCCTGCCCGGCGGCGCGCAATCGCTCAATGAAGAACATGGCGACTGGACAGTTTCCTGCCGCGTGGAACAGGCCGCAAAACTCTGCGTCATGTCGCAGACCTTGGCCGATAGCCAGAGTGGTCAGCCGGTGCTGTCGATCGAGCTCGCGACGCCCGCTGTGGACAAGGCCGAAGGCATGTTGCTGCTGCCTTTCGGGCTTCGCCTTGCCGATGGCGCAACCCTCAAGGTCGATGGAACAACTCTGGGTGGCAATTGGGCCTTTGTCACCTGCATCGCCACGGGCTGCCTCGTGCCCGTCACGTTCGACGCCAGCCAGGTCAGCACGCTACGCGCCGGCACGGAACTCGTCATCACCGCACTCGGCGCTGGTGGCGGCGAACCGGTTGACCTCAAGGTTTCGCTGACCGGCTTTGCCCGGGCCGCCAACCGCTCGGTCGAACTCAGCCTCTAAATACGAAATCTGGAAGCGACCCGAGAGGGCCGCTTCCAGATCGCGATTGTTGCAATGGGGTCGCTTCTAACCCCAGCGAACGCCGGAGCGCCGCGAGCTTGACGGCGCAAGGGACGCGGCTGCCAGCCGCGCCGCCAGGAGGTCAAATATGCGGCGGCCTTTGCGGACATGCCAGCGCAGGGTGGCCCGGACGATCTGGACCGTCGTCATCGCCCCGCCTCCCATAGCGCTACTGCATCGGGACCGGCGGGGTAGCGCAATTGTTCGGTGCCATCTGTAGCAGCGCGCCAGATCGCCTCGGCCACGTCGCTTTCGCTGGTGGTCATGGCTGGCTTGGCAAAGGCCGCAAAGATGGGGCCGGCAACTTCGGCATAGGCCGGGGGGATCAGGTCCGAGATCGGCAACTCGGTATTGGCGGCAAAGCGGGTGGTCGGCGCATAGCCCGGCTCCACCAGTTTGACGCGGACATTGAAGCTGCGAAGTTCTTCCGCCAGTGAGCCCGAAAAGCCTTCGATGGCCATTTTGGTCGCCGTATAGGCGGCAGCGAAGGGCGATGGCGCCAGGGTGACGCTGGAGGTGACGTTGATGATCGTCCCGCCACCATTTTCACGCATGCCGGCGAGAGCCGCCTGCACCATGGCCATGGTGCCAATTGTATTGGTTTCGAAGAGTTTTCGGACATGGTTCAGCGGCGAGGCCTCGAAGGCGCCGACCATGCCGATGCCGGCATTATTGACCAGAACATCGATCGGCCCGGCGGCATGGAGGCCGGCCGCGATGCTGTCGCTGTCGGTGACATCGAGGGGCAGGACACGGATGCGGTCGTCTGCCGGCAAGAGTTCGGGCTGCGGCCGGCGCATGGCGGCGATGACCTTCCAGCCCTGGCCATGAAAGTGGCGGGCCGTTTCGAGGCCGTAGCCCGAGGACGTGCCGGTGATGAGAATGGTGTTCATGATGATGGTCCTTTGTGTGCGGTGAGTGGGATGCAGCCGATCAGGCAGCGGCGTTGAGGAAGCGGCCGAGCCATGCCGTGCGGGCCTGGCGGGCGGCGGTGGAGAGGGGGGCGTCGGGGAACATTGCGTCGAAGCCGTGGAAGCCGCCGGCCCAGATATGCAGTTCGGCCTGGCCGCCCGCCGCCCAGATGCGGCTCGCATAGTCGGCGTTTTCGTCGCGAAAGACTTCCGCCGTACCCGCGTCGATATAGGCGGTCGGGAGGCCCGAAAGATCGCTTGCGCGCGCAGGAGAAATATAGGGCGACACTTCGGCTTCGCCGGCGCCGCCGAGGACCGATTTCCAGCCGAAGGCGTTCTTTTCCTGCGTCCAGACGCCGGGATCGCCAGCATATTGGCGGCTGGATGTGGTGTCGTTCCGGTGGTCCAGCATCGGGCAGATGAGGATTTGCGCGGCAATGGTGGGACCGTCGAGATCGCGGGCCATGAGGACCATACCTGCAGCGAGCCCGCCGCCGGCGCTGGCTCCGGCCACGATGATGCGGGCCGGATCGATCCCGAGGCCAGCAGCATGGGCCGCGACCCAGGTCAGCCCCCGATAGCAATCCTCGACGAGGGTGCTGCCGGAGACCTCGGGAGCCAGGCGGTAGTCCACCGTGACGACGACGGCGCCGAAGCGCTTGAGCCATTCGAGCGGAATATCGAGATTAGCGAAGCGATCGCCCATCACCATGCCGCCGCCATGCACCCAATAGATGCAGGGCGCGGCATCGGTATTGGCCCCGGCCTGGCGGAAGATGGACAGGGGCATGGCAAAGCCATCCGTGGTTTCGACCTCGACCTCGCGATGATCGAGCGAGCGGCCTTCGAGATAGGTTTCGACGGGGGTCCTATATTGCCGCATCTGCATCAGGATTTCGGCATCGAGCATAACGCCCAGCGGCATGCCGGCGAGCCGGGCAGCGAGGTCGGGGTCGAGAGCGGGACGTGGGAGAGACATGGTTTTTCCTTGCGTGGTTGAGCGCGAAAAAGGCGCGGCGATGTCTGGGTTTCTTTGGGCCCGAGGGTGTTAGCCGAGGGGGGCCTTGCCGCCGACCGGCACGGCATCGACATAGGTCGATTCACCGCCCACGAGTGGGGCGAAGCGGGCGGTATAGGTCCGGGCGATGTCGCTTTCGAAAAAGCGGCCATGTGCCTCACGGCTGGTCCAGCCTTCGGTCACAAAGACCAGATCAGGATTGCTTGCCGACCGGGCGACGAGAAAAACCAGGCAATCGTCGTGGTGGAGGGCTGGTGCTTCGAGCAGCAGAGCGACAAGGGCGTCGCCCTTGCCGGGCTGAGCGGGGATGGTGGCGTGAAAACCGTGATTGATGGTCATTGGAGGGTCCTTTGGGGTTGCAGCAGCACTGGCTGCCGGTGATCCCAATCAACCACCAGACCCGGTCGCAGCGTTAGTCGAGGACTCTTCAATACTTGCACAATTCTCCCACTAGAGAGAGAATTGTTGCACGGGGTGAACGGCGGGATTATCGCTCTGACATTGAGAAAGCCGAGGTCGTGCCATGCTGATCGACGAACTGCGCGACCTGATCGAGCGCCATGCGCGAGAAGATGGGACTACCCCTATCGATGGTGTCATGGTCGCGAGGCACGATATCTCGGCGCCGGAACATTCCATGTCCGGGTCGGTCATGGCGCTGATCGCCCAGGGGGTGAAACGCCTGGCTTTGGGGGACCGCGTCTATGAATATGGCGCGGGTCAGTTTCTTGTTTCTTCGCTCGACATGCCCGTATCGGGCCAATTCGTCGGGGCCAGCAGCGCGGAACCGGCGCTGGGTTTTGGCCTGATATTGCATCCACCCAGCATTGCCGACCTGCTGTTGCGATCAGGCGCTTCGATGGCGCGGGGCGCTCGCGGCGCAGCCCCTTCGGCGATGGCTGTCAGCGATGCACCGCAACAACTGGTCGAGGCCGTCGTTCGACTATTGCGCTTGCTCGATTCTCCACGCGACCTGCCAGTGCTCGCGCCGCTCATCAAACAGGAAATCCTGTGGTGGCTGATCGTGGGCGAACAGGGGGCGGCGGTGCGCCATCTTGGCCTCGCAGACAGCAATCTCAGCCACATTGCGAGAGCGGTTAGCTGGATCCGCGAGCACTATGCGCGGCCCTTCCGCGTGGAGGATGTCGCTGAAATCTCGGGCATGAGTGCCTCCGCCTTTTACCGCCATTTTCAGGCCGTTACCGCCATGAGCCCGATCCAGTTCCAAAAACAAATCAGGTTGCAGGAGGCCCGCTTGAAGCTGGCGTCCGGGCGCCATGACGTGACCGGCGTCGGCTATAGCGTCGGCTATGACAGCCCCGCCCAATTCAGCCGCGAATATCGCCGCCAGTTCGGCACGCCCCCGAGTCAGGACAGCGCCCGGCTGCGCCAATTGCCGGACGCGAAGCTATCGGCTCTGGTTTGACGCCAATCTGGTTTCGGCAACCACGTCCCAGATGGCTTCGGCCAACGCGGCTTTGCTCATCACCGCAAAGTCGCGCGGGGCGGCGTCGCGGGCGAGGAGCGTGCCGCCATTGGTGCCGACCTGAAAACCGGTCGCGCTGGTTTCGCCGATCCGGGCCACGGGATTGGCAAAGAGGAAATCGAGGCCCTTGCGATCGAGCTTGAGCTGGCCGTTTTCGACGACATCGTCGGTTTCGGCGGCAAAGCCGAGGAACCACTGGTCGCTGGCTGCCTCACGGAGCGAACCGAGCACGTCGACGGATGGGACGAGGTCGAGCGTGGTGGCTGCGTTGGCGCGCTTGAGCTTTTTGGCCGAGGGCTCGGCCACGCGATAATCCATGACGGCGGCCGTGGCGATGACGCCATTGGCTTCGGGCAGGATTTTGAGGGCGGCGGCGGCCATTTCCTCGGCGGTGCGGACTTCTACCACGGAGAGCCGCGAACTGGCGTCGGCCGATGCGACCGGGCGAATGACGCCCTTGTCGATGCCGAGCACCATGCTGACGCGGGCGCCGCGGCGCAGCGCTGCCTCGGCCATGGCTGCGCCCATGCGACCGGTCGAATGATTGGTGATGTAGCGTACCGCATCGATCGGCGTGGTGGTCGGGCCAGAGGTGATGAGGACGTGGACGTCGACCAAGTCCTGAGTGGTGCTTTCGGTCAACTGCGTGTTGATCGCTTGTACGATGCTGTCGACGCTGGCCAATTTGCCGACACCCACTTCGCCACAGGCCAGAATGCCGGAGGCGGGATCGACGAAGCGCGCGCCGGCATCGGCGAGGCTGCGCAGGTGGGACTGGGTGACGGGTTTGTTCCACATCACCGTGTTCATGGCCGGGGCGATGAGCAGTGGCGCTTCAGTCGCCAGCGCGACGGTGGTGAGGAGATCGTCGGCCAGGCCCAGAGCGAGCTTGGCGAGCGTATTGGCGCTGGCTGGGGCGACGACGAAAAGGTCGGCCCAGCGCGCGAGGTCGATGTGCTCGGTGCCGGAGATGTCGGCGCCGAAAATGGCGGAGCGGACGGGATTGCCGCTCAGGGTTTCGAGCACCAGCGGGGTGACGAACTGGGTGGCGCTTTCGGTGAGGATGCAGCGGACGCGATGACCTTGCTTGGTCAATTGCGAGACGACATCGGCCATCTTGTAGGCAGCGATGCTGCCGGTGATGCCGATCAGGATATTGCTAGCCATTGAGCAACCCATAGCGGAAGAGGCCCAGAAGCGTCAGGTCGGGCTGGATATCGAAGCGAGGCGAGAGGGTGATGAGGCGGGTGCAGCCGCCCGTGGCGATGAGCTTGGCACCTTCGAGGCCGGAATCGCGGAGGAGGCGATCGGCGAGACCTTCGATAAGGGCCTCGTAGCCCTGCAGCACACCGCTCTGAATCTGCGTTTCGGTTGTGTTGCCGACGGCGCTTTGCGGCCGGATCAGTTCGACTGAGAAGAGCTTTGCCGCTCGGCTCTGGAGGGCCCGCCAACTGGTATCGAGCCCCGGCACGATGGCACCGCCAATATAGGCCGGGCGCGCGTCAACGAGACAGAAGGTGGTGGCCGTGCCGGCATCGACCAGGAGGAAAGGCGGCTCGGCAATGGTCAGGGCGCCGGCGACATTGGCAAGGCGGTCGGCGCCGAGCTGGTCGGGGAAAGGCAGGTCGAGCTCGAAATCGCGCTTGAGCTTTGAAGAGATCGAAATCACCTCGATGGGGCGCCTGCCACTGGCACAGGCGCCCCGCACGGTCTTTTCGAGAACCGGTACGACCGTCGAGAGGATCGCACGCTCTGCGACTTCCCAGATGCTGTCTTCAAGATGCTCGGCAAAGAGCTGGTTGAGATGGACGCGATATTCGTCGGCTGTGGCCAGCGGGTCGGTGCGGAAGCGGACCTCGGCCACCACTTTGCCAACTTCGCTGAACAGGCCCGCCACGGTGTGGGTATTGCCGATGTCGAGCAGCAGCCAATATTGCGTCATCTGAACCAGTCTTTCGGCCTCGCCTATGCTGCGGTCTTCAGAACATGGGCGTCGTTGTTTCGCAAGCGGTGCAAATAGAGTTCGACGAAATCGGCAGGCGCTGCTTCCCGGACGCTCGGGCGAGCGGCAAGGCTTTTCCGCCAGGCGTCGACCTTGGGCAGATCGGCGGTGAGGCCTGTCGTCACAATGGTTTCGAGCGCATCGAGCTGGCGGAAGGCCGGGGCAAAAACGGCATCCACCAGGCTGAACTGGCTGCCGGCAAAGAATGGGCCGGCAATAGTATCTTCAAGGCGGCGGAATTTTACCGCCAGGGCCTGGCTGGCGCTGTCGAGTTCGCCCTGATCCTTGGCGGCGCTCACGCGCCAGAGATCGCCCAAGACCTGCGAGCCGAATTCTATCCAGGAGCGGTGCTGCGCACGTTCAAGCGCGTCGCTCGGATGGAGCCGCTTTTCGGTGATGGTATCCTCGAGATATTCGAGGATGACGGCGCTTTCGAAGACGATGGCCGGCTCGTGGCCGTCGCGCTCGACCTTCAGGACCGGCACCTTGCCAAGCGGCGAGATGGCCAGGAACCAGTCGGGCTTGTTGGCGAGGTCGATATAGACGACGTCGAAGGGGACGCCCTTTTCCTTAAGCGCGATGACAGCACGCTGCACATAGGGGCAGGTGGGGAAGCTGATGAGAGTGAGCTTGGACATGGATACTTCTATTTCTGGCGACCGGGAGGGGTCGAGGCAAAGGCAGGATGCGCCAGCATAACCGGTCGGGCCGATGGAGGCGAGAAAGCCAGTGCCCCGAGAATTGCGTGACGGGCAATGAAACAACAAAGTCGGGCCGGTATGGGCAAAACCGTCTCCACTTGTCCCGAGATCGGACCGGTCTTCGCGGCTTGTTAAAGTTAACGGGAAATAGACCGAAACCCGCACATAATCGGCTCCAACGCTGGCGCCCAGAAGGATCTCGGCTGGCGTCTGGGAGGAAGAAGTGCGTCTTAATTCTCTACCGGTCAGGGTTTCCCTGTTCGCGGGTCTTGTCATTGCCTTGGTCTTTTGCGTCGGGATGACTTTCCTGGTGCAGCGTATCGGTAGCTCGGTGGAGCAGCAGACAACGGAACTGCAGGCCGAAACGACGCGGTCGCTCGCCGAAAAAGTCTCCCGCGATCTCGCGCTTGCCAAGCAAGCGGCCGCCGATATCGGCAGCGCCACGGCGGCGATGCGGACGGCAGGGGTCATCGACCGCGCCAGCTATGACAAGGTGCTTGAGACTGTTCTGGCCGAAAATCCGCAATTGCTCGCGACCTGGGCGGCATGGGCGCCCAATGCGCTTGATGGCAAGGACGCCGAATTTGCCGGCGTGGCGCCATGGGACGCTACCGGACGCTACGTGCCCTATTGGCAGCGCGGCGGCGGGCCTATCGTGCAGGAAATGCTGCTCGACTATGACACGCCCGGTGTTGGCGACTATGCGCTGTTGCCCAAGAACCTCGACCGGGCCGTGGCCATCGAACCCTATCCCTATGTGGTCAGCGGCAAGGAAGTGCTGATCACCTCGTTCGGCCTGCCGATCAAGGTTGGCGGCGCCTATGTCGGCACGGCCGGTATCGACCTGTCGCTGGGCGCCATTAATGACGAACTGGCGGCGCTGCGGCCGTTCGAAACCGGCAATGTGGCGCTGATTTCGGCGACCGGCATCGTCATTGCCCATCCCGATGCGAGCCTGGTCGGCACGACGCTGGCGGCGGACGCTGAACTGGCGCAGGTTGCGACGGCTGCAAGCAAGAGCGACAGCTATGTCGAAGCGGACGCTGCAGGCCCGGACGGCGCGCCCTGGCGCTACATGGCCATCAGCTTTGAGGCGGGCGGCACACAGGACCGCTGGAGCGTCGTTTCCATGGTGCCGCAGGCGACACTTGGCGCCGCCGTTTCGGAGGCGCGCTGGACCATCATCGCGCTTTCGGCGATCTGCGTTGCGGCGGCTGTCGGCATCGTCTTCGTGCTGATGCTGTGGCTCGTGGGCCGGCCGCTGAAGCAGCTTGGTACGACTGTCGAAACCATGGCCGATGGCAATTACGACCTGACCGTGCCCTTCATGACGCGGCAGGACGAAATCGGCACGCTGTCGCGATCGGTAGAGGTATTCCGCGACAATGGCATCAAGGTTGCGCAGATGACTGAGGCGGAAGCGGCCCGGATCATTCGGGATCGCGATGCGCGGGCGCAGATGATGACCGAACTGCAATCGGCCTTCGGCAATGTGGTGGATGCCGCCATCGACGGCGATTTCTCGCGCCGGGTGGAGACGGAATTCCCCGACGAGGAACTCAATTCGCTGGCGGCGGGCATCAACAAGCTTGTCGGCACTGTAGAGGGTGGTCTCGACGAGACCGGCCAAGTGCTGGCAGCGCTTGCCGATACCGATCTTACCCAGCGCATTCATGGCGATTATCGCGGCGCCTTTGCCAAGCTGAAGTCAGACACCAATGCCGTGGCCGATCGCCTCTCTGACGTCGTTGGGCAGTTGCGTGGCACATCGCGCGCACTCCGCACGGCAACGGCGGAAATTCTCTCCGGGGCCAATGATCTCAGCGATCGCACCACCAAGCAGGCGGCGACGATCGAGGAGACCTCGGCGGCCATGGAGCAGTTGGCGCGCACGGTGATCGACAATGCCGGGCAGGCGGAGGTTGCTTCGCACAAGGCCGACGAAGTTTCGCGCTCGGCCGAAGAGGGCGGCAGCCTGATGGAAGAGGCCAATGGCGCCATGGAGCGGATCACCCAGTCTTCGGCCAAGATTTCCAACATCATCGGCATGATCGACGACATTGCCTTCCAGACCAACCTCTTGGCCCTCAACGCCTCGGTCGAAGCGGCGCGGGCTGGCGAGGCGGGCAAGGGTTTTGCCGTGGTGGCCGTCGAAGTGCGGCGCCTCGCGCAATCGGCGGCGCAGGCTTCGTCCGACGTGAAACAGCTAATCGAGCAGAGCAGTGGCGAGGTTTCCGTGGGTTCGCGGCTCGTCGCCAATGCGGCCAATCGGTTGCTGACCATGCTGGAGGCGGTGCGCGAAAACAACGAACTGCTCGGCGGCATTGCCCGCGGCAGTCGCGAACAGGCCTCGGCCATCGAGGAAGTGACCACCGCCGTGCGGCAGATGGACGAGATGACCCAGCATAACGCCGCGCTCGTGGAAGAGATCAATGCCTCGATCGAGCAGACCGAGGCGCAGGCGACCGAACTCGATCGCGTCGTCGATGTCTTCCGGCTGGCCGATAGCGGTTCGCGCAGTGCTGCGCCGGAACGTCGGGCTGCACCGAAAAGACCCGCGCCGGTCTATCGCAGTCAGGGCAACGCGGCTATCGCTCAGGACTGGTCCGAGTTCTAAGACTGAATCAAAGTCATTGCCCGGCACGTCCGGGCAATGACGCTACCACCTGAGGCCGGATGGGCTTGGGCGCTTGAAATGGTCGGTGAGCGCAATCAGCACGACCATGTGCAGGCGCTCTTTCGAGCCCGGATCCTTGAGGCATTTGACGCGGGATGACACGGTGAATTTGAGGCCATTGCGCAGCCCGGTTGCCGTATAGGAGAGCAATTGGGCGGCAGCGTCATAACTGGCCGCTACGACCTTGAACTCCATCGTCGCATCGCCTTTCCATCAACTCGCCCCCTATCCATAATGGACCCGAGCGGCTGACATCTTCAAGGGGTGCGTTCGATACCGTCCACCCAGACGGCGGCGATATTGGCGCGCGTTGTGCCGTAGATCAGCTTTTCAAAAATGGCGGTTGGATCGGTTTCGCCGAAGAGGCGAATGGCGCCAGCTCGCGCATTCGTGTCCACGGCGAGGGCGTCGAAACGATAGCCGGGCGCGATTATGCCGATGGGCAGATCGAGCGCGACACCACCGCCAGCCGTGGCGAGATGGAAGGCGGTGATGAGGTCAATCGCCGAATTGGGGCGGCCGCGCTTTTCTGCCAGCAAGGCGGGGTCGGTGCCTTCGGCGAGCATGCGGGAGGACTGGACCGTGGTGCGGACGGCTTCGAACATGGAGGCGGAGGGGCCGCCGGATATGTCGGTGCCGAGGCCGACATGGACACCTTTTTCGAGCGCATGGCGCAGCGGGAAGACGGAATTGGCGAAGTAGATGTTCGAGAGGGCACAATGGCCCACCGCAGCGCCGCGGGAGGCGAGGCGGTCCATGTCCTCGTCGGTAAGAAAATTGGAATGAGCGAGGACGCTTTTTCGCGTCAGGAGGCCGAAGGAGTCCAGCGCGGCGGCGTCGGTGATGCCGAAACGGGAGAGGACGTGGCCGTGGGCCCAGTCGCTTTCCGAGCAATGGGTCTGAACGTGGCAGCCGCATTCCTGCGCCAGAGCGCCGAGGCCGGTGAGGGCTTCGTCAGTGCAGGAGGGGATGAAGCGAGGGGTTATCACTGGCAGGACGCGCCCTGCCCCGTTTTCAGGATGGGAGCGGATGTGGTCGATGACGGCGCGGGTTTCTGCCACCGCGGTTTCGGCGCTGTCGTCGCGGTAATATTCCGGGCAGGCGGCGGGATCATCCATGACGACTTTGCCGACGAGGGCGCGCTGGCCCTTTTCGATGCAGATATCGGCGAGGAGTTTGGTCGCCGCTTCGTGCTGTGTGGCGAAGTAGAGGGCCGTGGTGGTGCCGGTGCCCAGCAGATCGTCGACGAGGGCAGTGTAGCGCTCGCGGGCAAAGTCGAGGTCGGCGTAGCGGGCTTCGAGCGGGAACGTGTATTTTTGCAGCCAGACTTCCAGCGGCTCATCGAGGGCGAGGCCAAGCTGAGGGTATTGGGGCGCGTGGATGTGGAGATCGACTAGGCCGGGAAGGCCGTAGTGGCCGTCGGGGAGGCGATGGAGGCGATCGCCGAGTTCGGCTTCGACCAGCGTGCGCATGGAATCGCCGGCCGGGTGAATGTCGGTGATCACACCGTGCTCATCGACGCGGATGAGGACGTTTTCGAGCACCTCCAGTTTTTCGCGCGTCGGCGCGTGGAAGAAGGTGCCGATGATGCCAGCGCCGGAAATGTTCATATTCACCAGACGATCTTGTGCGCTTCGCCCGTTTGTACATTCACAAAACCCTCCGGGCAAAGCTCGGATGGGGCGACGAGCACCCAGCGCCAAGGGGAGCAGGTGAGCGTCGCAAAAATCAAAAATTCGGGGAAGCCGGGCTTCCAGCGGTTCATGGCGGCGGGGGCATAGACCCAGTCGACTTGCTCGGCGCGGGCGAGGAATTTCTTCATGTCGGCGTCGAAGACTTCGGCGGGGCGCGCGGTCATCAGGCCGGCGATTTCGAGGCGGACTTCGGCGACGACTTCGCCTTTGTGGACGAGGACCCAGCCGCCGTCGATTTCGGCAAGACGATTGACGGCCTTGGCCATGGCTGCGTCGGACGAGCCGATGCACCAGATATTGTGGCTGTCATGGGCGACCGAGCAGCAGAGGGCGGTGTCTGGGTCTGAGGGGCCTACGCCGCTCCAGAACATGGAAGCCACCGCGCCATCGCCGTGATAGCGATCGATCATCGACCATTTGGTGATGAGTTTTGCGGGGTCGCGCTGCACTTTGCCGTTTTCGACGGGGAGCGTTTCGATGGCGAAATCTTCGTTCCAAGCGAACGGGCGGGAGATGGCGGCCTGCATCGTAGTGCGGCCGGGTTCGGCTTTGATGGCAAAGTCTGACGCGGTCAGGATGCGGCCGATATTGACGGAGCCGCTGGCCCAAGCGGGCCAGTCGATGCGGGTCTTGGGACCGGTATAGGTCTTGCCATCTGAGACGAGTTGGCCATCGGAATAGACGTGGGCGATGTCGATGGTCTTGAGATCGCGCAGGAGAACTATGTCGGCATAGCGACCCGGGGTGATCGAGCCGACCCATTGGTCGATGCGCATGTGGCGCGCGGGATTGATCGTCGCGCACTGGATGGCGATCTCGGGCGAGAGGCCGTAGTGGATCGCGTGGCGCACATTGTGGTCGGTAGCGCCATCCCTAAGCGTATCGCTGGCACTCCGATCGTCCGTCGTGAAGGCGATGTTCGACCAGTCTTTCAGGCCCTTTTCGAGGAGGCCGGGAATTATGGCATCATAGGAGAAGGGACGCAGTTCGGTGAAAAGGCCGCGCAGCAGACGGTCCCAGGTCTCTTCCAGCGCCCAGACTTCGTGATCGGAGGAAAGGCCGGCGGCAGCGAAGGCGGAAATGTCGTGGAGGTCGGTGAGGCCATTGCCGTGGCCTTCGACGACACCGCGCATTTCAAAAGTGGCGCGGATCATGCCCCACATTCGGCTATAGCCCGGATTGGTCGGATCCCAGACGGAGGGCCAGTCCATGACTTCGTCGAGGCTGGTCACCGAGAGACGTTCGGAGAGGAATTGCTTTTGTTCGTCGTAGCCAAAGTAGCCGCCGGACTGTTCCCAGGGCGTGGGCGGCACGGCGGAGCCTGGCTGGATGAAAACCTTTAGGGGCGAACCGGCGCGGCGGGCCTTTTCCCAGAATTCGATGTTTTTCGGGCCATTGACGTTGGCGAATTCGTGGCTGGCTTCGCAGGTCCAGGTGTTGCCTCGCGGCAGGACCAATTCGGCTTCGAAGTCGGGCGTCAGGTGGGTGGATTCGATATGTTTGTGCACTTCGCCGAAACCAGGGACGGCGGAGAGATCGGGATAGGAAACGCGTTTGGCGATGGTGCCGCGATAGGAGCCGACGGGGCCGACATAGGCGATGCGGCGGCCGGAGACGATGACCTCTTGATTTTCCATCCACTCATTGGCGTGGACAGCGAGGAGGCGGCCGACCTCGATAGCGAGATCGGCGGGCTTTTTGCCTAGCGAAACGAGCAGTAAATGCTGACGGACTGTTACCTCTTGGGCAGCATCAAGGATCAAATCGTCAGGTTGCGTCATATCTTGGAAAGGGTCCGCATCTGCCGGGCACGCTGCGCACGGTAGGAAAAGAGGATGAGGGCGAGGACCGTCACCACGAAGGGGATGGTCTGGATCATCTCGCCGGGTATCCAGTTGAAGAGGTTGGGCATGACCACGGCCAGGGCCTCAAAAATGCCGAAGAGCAATGCCGCAAGCATGGCGCCAACCGGATGGCGGGCGCCGAGCAGCACGGCGCCAAGGGCGATGAAGCCGCGGCCGGCGGTCATATCACGGGTAAAGCCGATATAGTTGAACATGGCGAGTTGTGCGCCGCCGATGCCGGCCAGAGCACCTGATGCCACAAGACTCCAGGCACGGACCTTTGCGACGGGAATGCCGGCCGCTTCGGGCGCGGCAGGATATTCGCCGACGCCGCGGAGCCAGAGGCCATAGGGGGTGCGGAACAGGAAATACCAGACCGCAAAGACCATGAAGACGCCGAGCCAGGAGAGGATCGAATGGCCGGAGAGCAGGCTTTTGAGCGTCGGCCCCACGGCCGGGATGGCTTCGAGGAAAGAGAGGTCCACCGCCGGCACGGCTTTGGAAGGTAGATTGATGGAGGTGCCCTTGTCGCCTCCGGTGGCGCGCGAGAGGGCGAACACCGTGCCACCGGTCGCGAGGATGTTGACGGCGAAGCCGACGAGGATGATGTCGGCCTTGAGGCGGAGATGGAAGAAGGCCATCAGCGCGCCGAGCATGGCGCCCGCCGCGACGCCCGAAAGCACGGCGACATACCAGGGGGCATAGACCGAGACGATGACGGCGGTCAGCGCTGCGATCAGCATCATGCCTTCGAGCGCGACGTTGAGTGCGCCCGAAAGGTCGGAAATGAGGCCGCCAAGCGCTGCAAAGAGCAGCGGCGTTGTGGTGCGGACGACGGTGACGAAGAACGTGGCCGAAAAGACCGTGACGAGGAGTTCGATCATTGGGCGGCCTCCGGCGCTGCGGCGCTTGTCGGCTTCCTGCCGAAAAGTCCGGCAAAGAGCTTCTTGCCCGGCAGGGAGAAGGACGAGGCGACGAGCAGGATAATGATGGCCTGAACCACCGAGATCATTTCGGTGGGCACGTCAGTGCGTATGCCCATGAGCTGGGCGCCCTGGCGGAGATAGCCATAGGCCAAGGCAACGACGGGCACGGCGAGTGGCCGGGAGCGGGCGACGATGGCGATGAGAATGCCTTCGAAAGCGAGGTTGCCGTCGAAATTCTGCGCCAGATTGCCGAAGGCGCGGCCCTGCACGAAGACCGAGCCCAAGAGACCGCCAAAGGCGCCGGCGACGGTCATGGCCGAAACCATGATGAAGCTTGAGCGGATGCCGGCATATTCGGCGAATTTTGGATTATGCCCGACGAGGCGCAGTTTGAGGCCCCAACTGGTGCGATAGAGCAGGAACCAGACGGCAAAGGTAGCGACGAGGGCAATGATGATGCCGAGGTCGAAACGCGTGCCTGGCAGGATGGCCGGGAAGATCGCCGTATCGGGGAATTTTGCCGTCATCAACTGGCCGGTGCCGGCGGGCGCGAGATGGGCGCGGATGAGGTAGTTCACCACAAGAATGGCGATGTAGTTGAGCATGAGCGAGGAGACGATCTCGCTCGCGCCAAAGCGGGCTTTTGCGTAGCCCGGAATAAAGCCGTAGACGGCGCCGGCGCACATGGCGGCGAGCATGGCCACGGGAATGGCCAGGGGTGTCGCGCCGATGGGCGACATGGCGATGAGTGCGGCGAAGAGCCCGCCCATATAGACCTGGCCCTGCACGCCCATGGAGAATTGCCGGGCCTGAAAGACAAGGCTGAAAGCAAGGCCGGTAAGGGTCAATTTGGCAACGTCGTCGATCCAAAGGCCCATGGTGCGGTTGGACGAAAGCGGTGCCGTAAGCAGGGTCTGGAAGGCCGCGCCGGGATCGGCCGATGTAAGAAGGATGACGACGAGGGCGACGGCCAAGGCAATGACCAGCGCGGTCAGGGCGCGGCCAGTTTCGTTGCGAATGGTTTTCCAGCGGGAGGGAGAAGTGGTGCTCATTGGAGGGCTGCCCGCATGCTTTCGGGGTCCTGGCTCGAAAGGCCGAGCATATAGGTGCCCAGCGTTTCGGCGGTGAGATCATCGGAATTGACGAAGGCGGCAACGATCTTGCCGCGATAGAAGACGATGAGGCGATCGGAGAGCGCCAGGAGTTCGGAGAGGTCGGCAGAGCTCAGCAGCACCGCGGCGCCACCATCGCGGGCATCGGTAAGGGACTTCCAGATGAACTGGGTGGCGCCGAGATCGACGCCGCGGGTCGGCTGATTGACGAGGAGCAGTTTGGGTTGCTCCGAGAGTTCGCGGGCAACCACGACCTTCTGCATATTGCCGCCCGAAAGCGTGCCGGCAGCGTAGCCGGGTCCGCCGGAGCGAATGGAAAAACGCTCGATCAGCGAGAGGGCGTTAGCCTTGATGGCTTTCAGGTCGAGCAGGCCATTGCGCACGAAGCGCTTGTCGGCAAGGCGGGTGGCGACGAGGTTTTCGGCAATGGTTGAGCCAGTGGCGAGGCCACGGGCAATGCGGTCTTCGGGGATGCTGGCAAGGCCGAGTTCGCGGCGCTCAAGCACGCTTTTGGGCCCGAGGCTGGTGCCATTGAGATAGATGACGCCATCGGCGAGGGGGCGGAGGCCGGCAATGGCTTCGAGCAATTCGGCCTGGCCATTGCCCTCGACGCCAACGAGGCCGAGAATTTCGCCGGAGTGGACCTTGAGGTTGAGGTCCTGCGCAATGGTGACGCCACTTTCGGCGGTCAGTTTCAGCGCCTTGACCTCGCAGGCGAGCTCGCCGCGGCCCTTGGCGCGCTCGACGCGCAGGGCGATTTCGCGGCCAACCATCATGGTGGCGAGGCTCTCTTCGGTGACATCCCTGGCATTGACCGAGCCAACGGTCTTGCCGCCGCGCATGACGGTGATGCGGTCGGAAATTTCGAGGACTTCGGGGAGCTTGTGGGCGATGAAGATGACGGTGCGGCCCTGGGCGACCAGCGCGCGGACGGCGACAAAAAGCTCTTCGACCTCTTGCGGCGCGAGCACGGCCGTGGGTTCGTCGAGAATAAGAATGCGCGCGTCTCGATAAAGCGCCTTGAGGATTTCCACCCGCTGCTGCTGGCCGACAGGGAGTTGGCCAACCGGCGGCAGGGGATCGACCGCAAGGCGGAACTTTTCGGAGAGCGCGCGCACTTTTTCGATCGCCTCGCGGCGGTCGAACTTGATGCCGTTGCGCGGCTCGGAGCCGAGCACGACGTTTTCATAGACCGAGAAGGACGGGACCAACGAGAAATGCTGAAAGACCATGCCGATACCGTGGTCGATGGCTTCGCGCGGATTTGCAAAGCTGACGACTTTGCCGTCGAGGCGGATTTCGCCGCGATCGGGCTGTTCGATGCCGAACAGGATTTTCATCAGCGTGGATTTGCCGGCGCCGTTTTCGCCGACGACGGCATGCACCTCGCCCGCGGAAACGGAGAGATTGACGCCGTCATTGGCGACAGTGCCGCCGGGATAGGTCTTGCCGATGGAAATGGCTTCGAGCAGCGGCGCCATCGCGGGTCCCCGTAAAAACAAAGACCCCGCCCTTTTAGAAAAGGCGGGGTCTGAAGGCTTAGTTCATGGCGCTTTCGACGGTGATTTCGCCGGCGATGATCTTGGCTTCCTGAGCATCGACTTCGGCGCGCACTTCGGCGGGAACGAGCTTTTCATAAAAGCTGTTCTTGGAAATGCCCACGGCACCATCGGCAAGGCCGAGGATCAGGTTGGTGCCATAGGGGGCAGTGCCTTCGATGGTCTGCTGCAGGGCGGTGAAGAGCGAGTCGCCGACCTTCTTTTCGACCGAGGTGAAGATCACATCGGCCTGGGCCGGATCGGTCGGGGCGAAGATTGCAGCCTGGTCGCTATCGACGCCGACAGCCAGCTTGCCTTCGTCACGCGCGGCCTGCAGCGCGCCGATGCCGGTGCCGCCGGCAATCGGGAAGACGATATCGACGCCCTGGGCGAACTGGGCAAGCGCCAGTTCCTTGCCCTTGGCCGGATCGGTAAAGGAACCGGCGACGGCGCGGGTCACTTCCACATCCGGATTGGCAGCCTTGGCACCCTGTTCGAAGCCGAGGGCGAATTCGAGAATAGTCGCGCCTTCGACGCCGAGGATTTCGCCGATCTTGCCGGTCTTGGAGATTTTCGCGGCAGCATAGCCGGCCAGATAGCCAGCGGTCGAAACGCGATAATTGATGGCGAGGATATTGGAATTGGCGCCGCCGGTGAAATCGGGGGCATCATCGAAAATGATGAATTTGGTATCTGGATATTCCGGGGACAATTCGGCCATGAAGCCGGTCATTTCCCAGGTGCCGCCGATGACGACGTCATAACCCTGGTCGGTGGCATCGGCCAGGGCCGGCTGCCAGCGGCCGCGATCCATGCCGGCTTCGATGACCGTGACATCGACGGGAAGCTCCGCCTCGGCCCGGTCCAGACCCGCCGCGGCAGAGTCGAAGAAACTCTTGTCGCCGAGATTGCCGTGAACGACCAGGGCAACCTTGAGCGGGTTTTCCTTAGTATATTCCTGCGCCATGACGGCGCCGGCCGACACCGAGGCCAGAAGGCCGGCGGCGAAAAGGCCCGCAAAAGCGCGGCGGGTAAGTTTGGACTTGGACATTGACGGAGCTCCCTTGGCTTTGTCAGGTATTGGCGCGGTAAGCGACGGAAGCGCGATAGAGCGCCACGAGGCGATCGACCTTGGCTTCCTCGATAATGGTCACCATGGGCGTGCCCAGGCGGCCGGTTGGATCAACCACCGTCATGCCGCGGGTGATGCCGGGCGAGAGCGCCACATCCATCGAGGCACGCAGGGTTTTGGTCACGAGTTCCGGCTCGATCACAGCGGCAATGGCCAGGGGATCGACAAAGCGGAAGTGGTCCGGGCCGCCATAGCCGACCGTGGTGCGGCGGGCATGTTCGACGAGGGCGACCGAGAAAGTCTTTTCCGGGCTTTCCGGGATGTCCTTCAGTAATGCCTCGACTTCGTCGCCGGTCATGAAATGGGTGACGCAGGGCTCCCAGGGAGCAATGAGCATTTCAATCTCGGTGCCGAAGACGATGGCAGCGGCTTCCGGGTCGGCATAGATGTTGAACTCAGCCGCCGGGGTGGTGTTGCCACGGCCATAGACGGTGGCGCCCATGATGGTGAGCTGGCCGATGCCGGCGGTGATGTCGGGCGCCAGACGCAGGGCAAGTGCCAGATTGGTCAGCGGCCCGATCATCAGGATATCGACCTTTTCGCCGGCCTTGGCGGCGGCGCGGAAGGTATCCACCAGATAGCCGACGCCATTGGTGCCGGCAACTTCGGGGATCTTTGCCGGACGCGGGGCGCCGCCGAGACCATCTTCGCCGTGGATGTATTTTGCGTCGATGACCGGCTGGGTCAGCGGGCGATCGGCGCCCTTGTGCACGGGAACCGAGGCCTTGCCGGCAACTTCGAGCACCGTAAGAATATTGCGGGTTGCCGCATCGAGGCCGACATTGCCGAAGACGGTGGTGATCGCGTCCGGCGTACGGCCGTTGGCGATCAGCATGAGAAGGGCCTGCGCGTCGTCGACGCCGCCATCAGTATCGAGAATGAGTTTTCTTGCCATTATGCCACTTTCCGGGCCGCTTCGACGCGGGCCCAGAAATCCTTGTAGGTGTTTGAGTATTCGGCCCGGATTTCGGAGAAGGGCCGACGCAGGAGCTGCCTGTCGGCCACCAGTTGTTCGCCGGCGACATAGACATGGCGCACATCCCGTCCGCTTCCCGAATAGACGAGAAGCGTCTCGATGTCAGGGGTTTCGGAATAACCGGCGCCGGAAATATCCACGGCGATGATGTCGGCGGATTTGCCGATTTCAAGCGAGCCGATCTCGTTTTCAAGACCCAGGGCCCTGGCGCCTTCGATGGTCGCCATGCGCACGAGTTCGGCGCTGGAAATGGGCTGCGCCCTGCCCTCGCGATGCGAGGCAACGAGGCCGGCGACGCGCATTTCGTTGATCATGTCATAGCCGTTGTTGGCGGCGACATTGTCGGTGCCGAGGGCGACGGTAACGCCGGCTGCTTTCAAATCCACGACGGGACAAATGCCTTCGCGGCCGGAGCGCAGGCCGGCCGTCGCATTGTGGGAAATGGAAGCGTGCGGAGCGCGAGCGAAGACAGCGATGTCTTCTGGGCTGAGATCGAGGCAGTGCGCGGCATGAATGTGGCCATTGAAGAAGCCGAGCTTTTCGAGTGCGACGGCGGCCGTCGTGCCATAAAGCCGCTCGGTTTCCTCATTGTCTTCGGAGCCGCAGGCCATGTGCAGGTGCAAGCCAACGCCATACTCGTTGGCCACGGCGACTTCAGCAAGCAGCAGGTCTTCGGTGTTGTCGACATAGGGCGCGTGCGGGCCGAACCAGGGAATAACCCGACCATCGGCGGAACGCTGCTGGCGGAGGAAGTTCGTGGCCAGAGCCAGTTCTTCCTCGCCGCGCGCCTTGTCGCCGAGCTGCACAATGCCATAGGCGATCACCGCGCGAAGACCGGCCTCCTTGACCGCCGCGGCAATCTCCTCGGCGAAGAAATATTGATCGCAAAAGGTGGTGGTGCCCGTAAGAACCATTTCGGCACAGGAGAGGGCCACGGCAGGGCCGATGTCGGAGGCAACCAACGACAGTTCCGGCTCGCGGATGGAATTGTACCAGCCTTCCATGGTGAGGAGGCTTTGCCCCTCGGAACGACCACGGAACAGCACCATGGCCGAATGGGTATGAGCATTGACGAGGCCGGGCATGACCACATGGCCGGAAAGCTCCTTCACCTCGTCGAAGTCGACGGCGGCGGGGCAGGTTTCCATAGGACCGACACCGGTAATCCGCCCATCGGCAAAGGCCACCCAGCCGGCGGGATAGACGGCATTGCCGCTATCCACAGTGAGAACCCATGCATTGCGAAGGAGTGTAGAAGCCATTTGACCAATCGCTAGTAAAGCGCTTTACATGTTAATCTAACGACGGTTTCGCGGGGGTTGTCAAATGCTATCGCTCTGGATTTGCACAAGCGCTCACCGTACGGGATTTTTGCATATTTCTTCGGCAGGCTGCCTATGAGCGTTAATCCGTTTGCCGCAGATCCAGCCGTTCCGGCACGCCTTGGCGCGGTTGGTCCCGAGGCTCGGCAGACCATTGCCATGCGGGTGAAGGCGGCGATTTCCGCGCATGACCGGAAGCCGGCGGGCAATGATGGCAGCGTGCTTGCGGCGGGCATTGCGACGGAACTCGTCGCCGAATTCGGCCTCGCTTCGGTGCGCGACCTCATGTGCTTGCTGCTCGATGTCGCCAAGGATATTGCCAGCCCCAGCATTTCCGATTTTCACGTCGGCGCCGTCGGGCTCGAGGCAGAAACCGGCAATCTGATCCTCGGCGGTAATGTCGAGTTTCCGGGTACGCATCTGGGTTTTACCCTCCATGGCGAGGGCTTTGTCTTCACCCGCGCCATGAGCCGGGGCACCAATATCTCGGTGATCGCTATCGGTGAGGCACATCCCTGCGCTCATTGCCGACAGTGTCTTGCTGAATATGCGGCGAGCGAAAAACTCGAACTGATCGATCCATTGGGGCACACGCTGACCCTAGCGCAGCTTTATCCCTGGCCGTTCGATCCGAATTATCTCGGCGAAAGCGGCGCGGTGCCGGGCCGCGAACTCTGGCCGGGGCTGACATT
This sequence comes from Devosia riboflavina, assembly GCF_000743575.1. GTDB lineage: Bacteria > Pseudomonadota > Alphaproteobacteria > Rhizobiales > Devosiaceae > Devosia > Devosia riboflavina. Next base: position 197,762 of record NZ_JQGC01000009.1, read on the forward strand.
CGACGAGGATGCTGGCTCCCCGGTCGCCGATACCCTCTTGGCCAAGGGGCGGCGCAGTCATTCGCCCTATAGCAAATGTCCCGGCGCGGTCCTGCTGCACCTCCAGGACGGGAACATGGTTGCCGGCCACGCCATCGAAAGCGTGGCGTTCAACCCCACCATTCACCCGATCCAGGCGGCCATGGTCGATCTTCTCGCCCATGGCTATGCCTATTCCGATATTGTCGGGGCAAGCCTCGGCACGGTGCGCGGCGGGGACGTCGATTACACCGTCAGCACAAGGGAATTGTTGAGCCGAATAGCTCCGGGCGTGCCCTTGCTCGTGCTGGGGTGGCGGCCATGAGCTCAGCCGATTTTTCTCGCACGCCCTGGGTCGATGTTGCCAAGCGCATTGAAGATGGCACTTTGGCCGTACTCGCCCTTGGCGCTTGCGAACAGCATGGCGCGCATCTGCCGCTGACGACAGACACCGACATGGCGCACGGCATCGGCAAACGCCTGGCCGACGAACTCGATGCGCTCTTGCTGCCGCCGATCACCTATGGCGACGCATGGACGGCCAGCGCCTATCCCGGCACGATTTCCATCTCGCCGCGCACGCTGCAGGCGATGATGGAGGATATCGGGCACGAACTCCTGCGCATGGGCGTGCAGGGTCTCGTGATCGTCAACGGCCATTTCGGCAATCGCGAGCCCATGTTGCTCGCCGCGCGTACGCTGACGAAGGCTGGCCTGCCGGTGTGCCATCTCGACTATCCCGGGCTCGAGCGCTTTGCCGCCGAAATCTGTGACAGCCAGCCGGCGGGACCGGGCTTTTATCACGCGGACGAAGTGGAAACGGCGATCATGCTCGCGGTTGCGCCAGAAGGCGTCGATATGGAGCGGGCGGAGCCGTCCTATCCAAGCCTTCCGCCGACCTTCGGCAGCGAGCCCATGCAGTTTCGCGATTTTAATCCTTCTGGCGTTTTCGGCGATCCACGCCCGGCCACAGCGGCCAAGGGTGAAGCGCTGATCGCGGGCATTTTGGGCGAGAGCCTGCGTATCGTCGCGGCCTGGAGGGAGCGCCATGGCATCTAGGGGGCAGAGATGGCCACGCTGAGTGATGTCGCTGCCGAAGCCGGGGTCTCGCCCACGGCGGTTTCGCGCTATCTCAACAATCGCATCGACCTGCCGCAGGCAACGCGCGACCGGATCGACGCGGCGATAGCCAAGCTCGACTATCGCCCCAATCTCCTGGCCCGGCGCCTTTCCACCGGCAAATCCGAAGCCTTCGCGCTCGTCACGCCCGACATTGCCAACCCCTTCTTTGCCGAGCTGGCGGCGGCCGTCGAACGGCAGGCGCATGCAAATGGCTATTCTGTCTATATCACCTCCACCGGTGGCCATGCCGATGCTGAAATGAATGCGATCCGCCGCATGGCCGACAGCCATGTCGATGGGCTGATCATGACCACCAATCGGGTGGATGACGGCTCACTCGCCAATCTCCTCGCCGGCAGGGAAAATGTCGTACTGCTCGATGAGGATATCGACGGGGTCAGCGTGCCCCGCGTTTTCGTCGACAACGCGGAAGGCACCTATCTCGCGGCAAAACATCTCATTGCCATGGGGCACAGGGATATTGCGCTGATCGGCGGGCCGCACAGGCTGATGAGCGTCAATGAGCGCCTTGCCGGTTTTACCCGCGCCATGGACGAGGCCGGATTGCCGGTACGGCCAGGCTGGGTGCTGCTGGGCGACTATACCCGTGATTATGGCGTGGCGGCCGCCTCTGTACTGCTCGATGCTGTCGATCCACCGACCGCCATTCTCGCCTGTTCCGACTATATTGCCATCGGCGTCATGCAGGTCGTCAGGGAACACGGGCTATCCATTCCCAATGATATCAGCCTCGTCGGCTTCGACGACATGGCCTTTGCCGCCCTCGTCGATCCGCCGCTGACCACCATTCGCCAGCCGGTCGCCGCTATGGGCGAGCTGGCGGTAAAACATCTCCTCGCCCTTCTCGAAGGGCAGACCCCGGCAGCCGAAACGCGCCTGCCGGTCGAATTGGTGACGCGCCAATCCGTCGCCCCTCCCTCTCGAAAGGCCCTGAAATGAAGAAGCGCATCCTGATCGCCGGTGAATCCTGGACCGTGCATTCGATCCACCAGAAGGGTTTTGATAGTTTTACGACCACCGAATATGCCGAAGGGGTGCGCTGGCTGAAGGCGGCGCTGGAAAAGGGCGGCTGGGATGTCACCTTCCAGCCTTCGCATGTGGCGGCGCGCGAGTTTCCCTTCACCGCCGAAGATCTCGCGGCCTATGACGTCGTGCTGCTCTCCGATATCGGCGCCAATACACTGCTGCTGCACCCCGAGACATTTACGAAGTCAAAGGTTCTCCCCAATCGGCTCGCCTCGATCCGAGACTATGTCGCCAATGGTGGCGGCCTCGTCATGGTCGGCGGCTACCTGACCTTCCAGGGCATCGATGCCAAGGCGCAATATGCCGGCTCGCCCATCGAGGAAGCGCTGCCGGTATCAATCGAAAAGGGCGATGATCGTGTCGAGGCGCCGCAGGGGATCGAGCCGGTCGTCATCGATGCCGCGCACCCGATCGTGGCTGGTCTCGACGCCAGTTGGCCGATCCTTCTCGGCTATAATCGCATTGCCGCCAAACCCGGTGCGACACTGGTCGCCAGCGTTGGCGACGACCCGCTCATCGTCGCCGGCAATTTCGGTAAAGGCCGCAGCGTTGCCTTTGCCTCGGATTGCGGCCCGCACTGGGCGCCGCCGCCCTTCGTTGATTGGGCTGGCTATGACAGGCTTTGGACGCAGCTTTGCGATTGGGCTGCCAAGAAGGCCTGATCTGGCTTGCCCGGCCCAACCGGCCTATGGGACACTGCCAGGGGTCGGCGCCACGGCGCCGGCCTATCTATTTTGAGACTGGATATTTCGTGACCACTCCCCTTCCCGATGATCTTATTGTCAATGCCAAGGACGAGGTGGAGATCCGCAAGCACCTTGCCCTTGTTGCCCTGGGCAAAAAGCCGGCCGACCGCGCCGTGCGCGTTGGGCGCCTGCTCGATACCTACGGCCGCAATTGGCATGAGGATCAGGAGATCGTCATTTCGGGTCGACGCATTGCCTGGGTGGGTCCGGCCGGCGCCTATCCCGGCGAAGTCGCGGAGCGCGTCGATCGCCGGCAGTTTAGCGCCGTTCCGGGCTTTGGCGAGGTGCACAAGCATATCGAATCGAGCCACCTGACGCCGGAATGGGAAGCCGCGCTGGTGCTGCCGCATGGCTGCACCTGGACTTGTGAAGCGAGCCACGAATTTTCCAACGTCAACGGCCCGAAAAATCTCGAATTCTGGCTGACGGCACGGCGCGCCGGATCGCCCGCAAAGATCTTTCCGCTGCCCGGCTCGGCCGTGCCGCCGACGGCCTATGAATGGGGCGGCGGGCATTTTGGCTTTGCCGAGCAAAACGAATTCCTGCGCGATCATCTGCTGGTTGCGGGCCTCGACGAGGTCATGGATTGGCCGGCGGTGTGGAACCCAGAAAACCCCTCGCATGAACGGCTCTGGGGGATGATCGAGGCGACCTTTGCCCAACGCGGCGTTGTGGAAGGTCATGCCGCCGGCATGCGCGACATCAATGATATCAATGCCTTCGCTGGCGCCGGCATGGCTTCGGACCATGAAGCCTGGACGCCGGAAGAAGTCGCCGACAAGCTCCGGCGGGGCCTCTTCATGGAGCTGCGGCCGCATTCGCTCAAGGACATCATCACGGGGCTCCTGGCGCAGGGCCAGCAGGACTGGTCTAATTTCGCCCTTTGCACCGATGATCGCAGCGCGTCCGACACGATGAAGCTCGGTGCGACCGACCACAATGTGCGGCTTGCGATGGAAGCGGGCCTGCCGCTGGAGATCGCTGTTCAGCTCGTTACCATCAATCCAGCGCGCCACATGCGGCTGACCCCGTGGGTCGGCTCGATTGCGCCCGGCCGTTTTGCCGATCTGGTTCTGCTCGATGACGAAAAGACCCTCGGTATTGCCGAAGTTTGGGCGGATGGTAAGCAGGTCTCCTCGGGCAATACCTATACCGCCCTGGTACCAAAAATCGATTGGCCGGAATGGGCGACGTCGAGCGTAAACATCCAGCGTAAACTGACCGCCGAAGACTTTGCGATTGCCGCGCCAGCAGATCGTAAAAGCGTCAATGCGGCGCTGCTGCGTCCCTTCCATTGGCATGACGAGTTCATCACAGCCGAACTACCCGTCGTCGACGGTTTGGTGCAGCGCGATAGCGAGCGTAACATCACGAAATTTGCCATTGTCGATCGCTTTTCGGGCGAGGGCAAAACGGCAAAAATGTTCTGGCTGGGGACGGGGCCGAAGACGCCCGATACCGCCCTTGCCTGCTCCATGGGTCATGACAAGCACAATATCTGGGTTGTCGGCTCGTCCGATGAAGCCATGGCGCTGGCCGTAAACACGCTCAACGAGATCCAAGGCGGCTGGGCGCTGGTCAGCGGCGGAAAAGTGCTGGCGACCGTGCGCTACGAGGTTGGCGGGTTGATGGCCTGCCGGCCGGCGCCGGAGCTCGACAAGGAAATGGTCGAACTCTATCGGCAGGGCGAAACCATCGAATGGATGTATGAGCCGACCTTCTCGCCGCGCTGGTGGCCGGGTTTCCCCGAGCGCCTGGCCTTTGCCACGCTGACCTGTTCGCCATGGCGCTGGGTGCTGGTGGCGCCCTCGCCACTGGCGCCGGACGGTTTCGTCAATGTTTCCAATGGCGAGACGCATCCAATCGTCTGGTAGAAAAGCAAAAGGCGGGCTCAAGGCCCGCCTTTTTCATATGTATTTCGCCAACGATGCGTCGTTCTGATGATCTACAAATGCAAAAAGCCTCCGCTTTTGGCGGAGGCTTTTAGTTTTGTATCG
>NZ_JQGC01000010.1 GCF_000743575.1 Devosia riboflavina
GCCAGTTCTGCGCGGGGTTGTTCGCGGCGGCCGGGGTCGCAGCGGCGTCGGCAGCGGGCGCTTCAGCGGCGGGAGCCTCCGGGGCGGGCGCAGCGGCATCTTGAGCGAAAGCCGAGAGCGGCGACAGCAGCAGGGCAGCCGCAGTCAAACCAGCAACGAGGGGTTTCCTGAATTTCATAGAGTGTCCTTGCCTTCCTTGGCGGTCTCGGCGGCACTCCGCCACCTAGAAACTTACCTGCCCTTCAAGGGCGCAATTCGGGCAATAACATGACCGGAGCCCCTTGCCAAAATATTATGAGGCCTGAGCGCAACATGGAGTCGCCTAGGCTGCATTTTCCGCCAATTTTGCTAGTTTTGATAGGATCGCGGCCGTGCCTTTGAGCCTTGTTTCAGGGGTCGGCCAGTTGCGGGCGAACACGAGTTTCTGATCGGGCTTGATGCGAACCTGGTTGGCCGGGTCACTCACAAGCTTCACCAGACCCACCGGATTGGGGAATTCATTGTTCCGCAAGGTCAGCACTGCGCCCTTCGGGCCGGCATCGACCTTTTCGACATTGGCCTGCCGGCACAAGGACTTGACGAGGATCACCTTCAGCAGCGCCTCGACTTCCTCGGGCAAAGGTCCGAATCGATCGATCAGCTCCGCGCCCGCCGCGTCGATGTCGCGAATATCAGTCAGGTCGCCGAGCTTGCGGTAAAGCTGCATGCGCAGCGTCAGGTCGGGCACATAGTGCTCGGGGATCATCACCGGCATGCCCAGCGAAATACTCGGGCTCCACTCGTTGCGATCCTCGTATTCTTCCTCGCCGCTCTTGAGCGCGGCCACGGCTTCTTCGAGCATGGCCTGATAAAGCTCGTAGCCGACCTCGCGGATATGGCCCGATTGCTCGTCGCCAAGCAGGTTCCCTGCCCCGCGAATGTCGAGATCGTGGCTCGCGAGCTGGAAGCCGGCACCAAGACTTTCGAGCGATTGCAGCACGCCAAGGCGCCTCTCTGCCGTATCGGTCAATTTTTTGTCAGCCGGCACCGTGAACAGCGCATAGGCGCGCTGCTTGCCGCGGCCGACGCGGCCACGGATCTGATAAAGCTGCGCCAGGCCGAACTGGTCGGCCCGATGCACGATCAATGTATTGGCATTCGGGATATCAAGGCCGGATTCGACAATGGTGGTCGCCAGCAGCACGTCGAACTTGCCGTCGTAGAAGGCGTTCATGATGTCGTCGAGCTCGCCCGGCGGCATCTGGCCATTGGCCACAACGTAGGAAACCTCCGGCACCTGCTGGCGCAGGAATTCGGCGATATCCGGCTGATCCTTGATTTTCGGCACGACATAAAAGCTCTGCCCGCCGCGATACTTTTCGCGCAGCAGCGCCTCACGGATCGAGAGCGGATCGAAGGGCGAAATGAACGTACGGATCGCGAGACGATCGACCGGCGGCGTCGCCAGCAGCGAGAGGTCGCGCACCCCGGTCAGCGCCAGCTGCAGCGTGCGCGGAATCGGCGTCGCCGTCAGGGTCAGCACGTGCACATTGGCCTTGAGTTCCTTCAGGCGCTCCTTGTGGCTCACACCAAAGTGTTGCTCTTCGTCGATGATGAGCAGGCCTAAGTCCTTGAACTTGATGGTCTTCGACAACAGCGCATGCGTGCCGACCACAATATCGACCTGGCCATCGGCCAGCCCATCCTTGGTCGCCTTGAGTTCGCCAGCGCTGACCATGCGCGAGGCATGCCGCACCCGCACCGGCAGTCCCTGGAAGCGCTCGGAGAAAGTCTTGAAATGCTGCCGCGCCAAGAGCGTCGTCGGCACCACCACGGCAACCTGCTTGCCGCTCAACGCCACGCCAAAGGCCGCGCGCAGGGCGACTTCGGTCTTGCCAAAGCCCACATCGCCGCAAACCAGCCGGTCCATGACCTTGCCGGAAGTGATATCGTCAAACACCGCTTCGATGGCATTGAGCTGGTCTTCGGTTTCCTCATAGGGGAAGCGCGCCGCGAACTCGTCATAGGCCCCGGCATTGATGTCGATGACGTCGGCCTTGGTGAGCATGCGCTGCGCCGCGAGCTTGATAAGCTGCTCCGCCATTTCGCGGATGCGCTTCTTGAGTTTTCCTTTTTTGGCCTGCCAGGCGACACCGCCGAGCTTGTCGAGCGCCACCGACGAGTCATCCGACCCGTAGCGCGTAAGAAGCTCAATATTTTCGACCGGCAGATAAAGCTTGGTGTCACCGGCATATTGCAGCTCGACGCATTCATGCGGAGCGCCGCCAGCCTCGATCACTTTGAGGCCCACAAAGCGCCCGATACCGTGATCGACATGCACCACCAGATCGCCGGCCGAGAGCGAAGCCGCCTCGGTCAGCGCATCGGAAGCCTTTTTCTTGCGCTGCGGCCGCAGGATGCGCTCGCCCAGAATATCCTGCTCGGAGAGAACCAGCAGGTCTTTTGTCTCAAAGCCGGTTTCGAGCGGCAGCACGACCAGCGAGGTGGTCGCCGCACTTGTCGTTTCGGCATCCCGCCAGTTCTCGGCCATGCGCGGATTGGTCAGGCCGTGGTCCTTCAGCACCTGAGCCATTCGGTCGCGCGTGCCGGTACTCCAGCAAGCGATTATTGCCCGCCGCCCTTCCCGGCGCTCGGCCAGGAGCCGATCGACGACCGCCTGGAACAGATTGACGTCCGAAGCCAGCCGCTCGGCTGCAAAGCTTGGCGCAATATGCCCGCCCCAATCGTCGCCCTTCTTGGCCTGAGGCGAGAGGAACTGCGAAAGCTGGATCACCGAAGCGCCGGCCAGCGCCTGCGGCTGCACGTCGATATCGTAGAGCAGCTCCGGCTTGATAGGCTTGTAGGGCGCCCCTGCCCCGGCCACGGGCGGCTGCAGCCGCGCCGTTTCGCGCGCTTCGTAATAGTCGGCGATCTGCTCGGCGCGCTCGGCAAAGGCCTCCGCTGCCTGATCGTCGAACACGAACGGCGCATCGCCGACATAGTCGGCCAGCCGGTCCATATGATCGTAGAAAAAAGGCAGCCAATGTTCGGTGCCCGAATAGCGCGAACCGCCGCTCACCGAGGCATAGAGCGTGTCATCGACCGTGTTGCCGCCGAAGGCAGCCGTATAACTCTGCCGGAAGCGGCGAATGGTCTCTTCGTTGAGAATGGCCTCGCTCATCGGCGTCAGGTCCACGCGCTTCAGCGTGCCCGTCGTGCGCTGGCTATCGGGATCGAAGGTGCGGATCGATTCAAGCTGGCTGCCGAAGAAGTCGAAGCGCAGCGGCGCGTCCGCACTTGCCGGATAGAGATCGACCAAGCCGCCGCGCACAGCATATTCGCCGCTCTCGCGCACGGTCGGCACGCGCAGATAGCCATTGTTCGACGCCCAGGCGATCAGCTTCTCGCTGTCCACGACACGCCCAATCGCGGCTGAAAACGACATGGTCTCAACCACATCGCGCGGCGGCAATTTCTGGATCAGCGCATTGACCGCCGTCAGCACCACGGCGCCCTTGGCCCCGCTGGTCAGCGCCGCCAGCGTGTTCATGCGTGCCGCAATGGTTACGTTATTGGGCGAGACGCGATCATAGGGCAGACAGTCCCAGGCCGGCAGCGTCAGGATCGTGTGCCCCGGCAGCATCGCGCCCAACACCTCGGCCATGCGCTGCATGCGTCGCCCGTCGCGCGCCACGAAAACCAGGCTCGCCGCATCATCCGGCGCGGCCTTGATCCGCTCCTCGATCAGCCGAGCCAGCGCCATGGGCTGCATGCCATCGGGCACATTCGAAATCGTCCGGATAGCCGGCAGCCCAGTCATTTCATTCATTTTTCGATCCGAGCCTGATGGTCGGCCACGACCAGATCGAGAAAGGCCCGGTCGACATGCGCCGGCGGCTCCTCCTGCCGCATCACCCATTTGAGGAGTGGCGGATCTTCTTCGTTCATCAGGGCTTCCAGCCGGTCGAGTTCAGCCGTGCCATATCCCTCGATATTGGCATCGCAAAACGGCCCGAGCACGAGGTCCATTTCCTTGGTCCCCCGGTGCCAGGCGCGATAGCGCAACCGCTTGCGGCGAATAGCAATGTCCTCACCGGCCGTCATTTCGACATCCATGATTCAGAAGTTTGTTCTCGATTTGGACACTCTCTTACGCGCCTTGAAAGGGATTGTCAGCCCTTTGCAAACATTGGTGGCGCAAGTTGATTTCGATCAGTTCGAGGGTGCGGCTTCTGCACTACAACTTTGATGTTCAAGAGGTGATCCATGGCCGTTCCGCAAGACAAATCCGAGCTTCTGGCTGCAATCGACAAGACTTACACGGCTCTCGCGCGAGACCTGGCCGCGATTCCGCCCGAACGGACCGGCGAGAAGACGCTCGAAGGGCACGCCAAGGGCACCATGATGAGCGTGGAAGATCTCGTGGCCTATCTGCTCGGCTGGAATCTGCTGGTGCTGAAGTGGCTAGCCCGGGACCGGGCTCATGAGCCCATCGATTTTCCCGAGACTGGCTACAAGTGGAACGAACTCGGTCGCCTGGCACAGAAATTCTATGCCGACCATGGGGCTCTCAGCTTTCCCGACCTGCTGGCCGCCCTCGACAAGGCCAAGGGTGAGATCGTGGCTGCAATCGAAGCCGAAGACGACGCAAGCCTTTATGGCCGGGCGTGGTACGAAAAGTGGACGCTCGGGCGGATGATCCAGTTCAACACCGCCTCGCCCTACGCCAATGCGCGGGGGCGCCTGTCGAAATGGCGAAAGGCGCAGGGGATCAACTGACCGGGCGCCCTGTTCCTGTCCTGTTCTTTTGTGCCACTCTCGCGCGCAGGAGAATCAGTCAGTGTCGCGTCCCGAAACCCTCCAGCCCCTGTTCCGCTCGCTGCACGCCATCAAGGGCGTGGGCGACAAGCTTGCCGCCTTGCTCACGCGCTTTTTCGGCGCGCCGGAGGGGCAGGAAGCCATCGTCCTCGACATTCTGATGCATATGCCCTCCGGCACGGTCGACCGCCGCCGCCAGGTCGGCATTGCCGAAGCCTATCTCAACCAGATCGTCACGCTAAAACTCCACGTCGACCGCCATCAGCCGCCGCCGCGTGGTCGCGAACACATTCCCCATCGCGTTTACACACACGATGAATCTGGAGACATGCAGCTTGTCTTTTTCCGGGCGCAGGGCGGCTGGGTGGAAAGGGCATTGCCAGTAGGCGAAGAACGCTACGTCTCCGGCCAGGTCGGCTTTTTCAACGGCGAGAAGCAGATCACGCATCCGGACTACATTGTAGAACCGGAAAAATTCGCCACACTACCTCTCGTCGAGCCGGTCTATCCGCTGACCAATGGTCTCAGTTCAAAGGCGCTGGCAAAGCTCGTGCGCCAGGCCGTCGACTCCATCCCCGTTCTCCCCGAATGGATCGACCCGGCGACAATCGCCGAGCGCAAGTGGCCGACCTTTACCGAGGCCATGCACAGCGTTCATCTGCCGGAGAACCCGGGCGAAGCCGAACTCTGGGCCCCTGCCCGCCAGCGCCTCGCTTATGACGAATATCTTGCCGGCCAGATCACCCTGCAATTGCTCCGCTCGTCGATGATTTCCGAACGCGGCATTGCCCGCACCTTCAATGGTAGCGTGACCTCGAAGGTCGCGGCCGTGCTGCCGTTCAAGCTTACCGACGGACAAAACCAGGCGCTCGAAGAAATCCGCGCCGACCTCGCCGCCCCTGAGCGCATGTCTCGCCTTTTGCAGGGCGACGTCGGCTCCGGCAAAACCGTCGTCGCCCTCATGGCCATGGCCGCGATGGCCGAAAGCGGTGCTCAATCCGCGCTGATGGCGCCGACGGAACTCTTAGCCTCGCAGCACTACAAGACCATCAAGCCGATCTGCGACGCCGCCGGTCTCGGCTGCGCGCTTCTCACCGGCAAAATGCCCGCCGCCGAACGACGCGCCATCCTTTCGGGCCTCGCCGATGGCACCACCACCATCGCCGTCGGCACTCATGCGCTTTTCCAATCCGGCATCGAATTCAACAATTTGGGCCTGACCGTCGTCGACGAACAACATCGTTTCGGCGTTCACCAGCGCCTGGCCCTTTCGGAAAAAGGCCGCCACACCGACCTCTTGGTCATGACCGCCACGCCGATCCCGCGCACGCTGGTTCTCACCCACTTCGGCGACATGGCCGTCAGCGTCCTCAAGGAAAAGCCCCGAGGCCGCCAACCCATTGATACCGCCGTCCTTTCCATCAACGATTATGACCGCGTCATCGCCCGCCTACAGGCAAAGCTCCACGACGGCGCCCAGGCTTATTGGGTCTGTCCGCTGGTCGAAGAAAGCGAAACGCTGGAAGTCGTATCCGCCGAAGACCGCTTCGCCGAACTTCAAAAAATCTTCGGCCTCGAAGTCGCCCTCGTTCATGGCCGCATGTCCGCCGCCGCCAAGCAGGACGTCATGGCCCGCTTCAAGGCCAATGAAATCAAGCTGCTGGTGGCGACAACGGTCATCGAAGTCGGCGTCGACGTGCCCAACGCCACCATCATGATCATCGAGCACGCCGAACGCTTCGGCCTCGCCCAGCTCCACCAGCTCCGTGGCCGCGTTGGGCGCGGCTCCCAGCGCTCGGCCTGCCTGCTGCTTTACAAGGACCCGCTCAGCGAAACCGCGAAGGCGCGCCTCGAAACGATCAAATCCACCGAAGACGGTTTTGAAATCGCCGAACGCGACCTCGAACTCCGCGGTCAGGGCGACATTCTCGGCACAAGACAATCCGGCATGCCCGGCTACCGCCTCGCGGTTCCTGACGTGCACCGGCACCTGCTCGAATTCGCCCACGACGACGCCAAGGCCCTGATGCAGCGCAATCCCGGCCTGACAGGCGACGAAGGTGAAGCGGCGCGTACGCTATTGTATTTATTCAGGAAAGACCTGGCGATCCCGCTGATCAGGGCGGGGTAGTGCCACGCCCTCTTGGTTCGAGGCGCCAAGTGGCGCACCTCACCATGAGGACTACTGGCACATCGCACCCGAAGCTCTCATGGTGTGGCGGGAGCGCAGCGACCCTCGAACCACGAGGGCGGGTGCACCGACGCCTTACTCCACCGTCACCGACTTCGCCAAATTCCTTGGCTGGTCCACGTCCGTGCCCATGAACACGGCCGTATGATAGGCCAGCAACTGCACCGGAATCGTCGCCAGGATCGGCGCGACAAACGGATGCACATGTGGAATCTCGATAATGTCCGCCACGCCATGCCCCACGGTCTTCGCGCCCTCGGGATCGGTGATGAGAATGATCTTCCCGCCCCGCGCCGCGACTTCCTGCATATTGCTCAGTGTCTTATCAACGAGCTCGTCCGACGGCGCCACGACGATCACCGGCATGGCTTCATCGACCAGCGCAATCGGCCCATGCTTCAGCTCGCCGGCAGCATAGCCCTCGGCATGGATATAGCTGATTTCCTTGAGCTTTAGCGCGCCTTCCATGGCGATCGGGAACATCGGCCCGCGCCCGAGATAAAGCACGTCCTTGGCCTTCGACAGGCGCTTGGAAATATCGATGATCTGGCTTTCCGCCCCCAGCGCTTCGGACACGGCCGATGGCAGCGCCACCAGCGCCCGCACCAGTTCCGCTTCCTGCTCGGCGCTCACGACACCACGCGCCCGGCCCGCCGCCAGCGACAAGCTCGCCAGTGCCGTCAACTGCGCCGTCAGCGCCTTGGTCGAGGCCACGCCAATTTCCGGCCCACACAGGATCGGAAACACCACGCCCGACTCGCGCGCAATGGTCGATTCCACCGTGTTCACGAGGCTCGCGACATGCTGCCCCTGCCCGGCGCAATAGCGCAAGGCGGCCAGCGTATCGGCCGTCTCGCCCGACTGCGAAATGAACAGCGAGAGCCCGTTCTTGTCGAGCGGCGGTTCGCGATAGCGGAATTCGCTCGCCACATCGATATCGACCGGCAGCCGCGCATAGCGCTCGAACCAGTATTTTGCGACCGCACCCGCATAGTAAGCCGTGCCGCAGGCACTCATGGTCAGGCGCGAAAGGTCAGCAAAATCAAAGGGCAGGTTTTCGCGGATCGCCACCTTCTCTGCGCCCATATCCACATAGTGGCTGAGCGTGTGCGAAATGGTTTCCGGCTGCTCGTAGATTTCCTTGGCCATGAAATGGCGATGGTTGCCCTTGTCGACCAGCAGCGCCGAAGCCTGCGACAGCATCTGCTCGCGCTGCACAATGGCATCCTTGCCATCGCGAATGGTCACGCCAGCGGGCGTGATGACCGCCCAGTCTCCATCCTCGAGATAGGTCAGCCGCGAGGTGAACGGCGCCAGCGCCATCGCGTCGGAGCCGAGATACATTTCCGTCGCGCCATAGCCCACGGCCAGCGGCGCCCCGTGGCGTGCGGCGATCAGCAGATTGCCCTGCCCCTTGAACAAAAAGGCCAGCGCAAACGCGCCCTTGAGCTTCTTCAGCGTCCGCGCCACAGCCAGTTCGGGATCGGCGCCATTGGCCAGTTCCCGGCTCACCCACAGCGCCACGGATTCGGTATCCGTCTGCGTCTGCGGCAAATACCCGTCCTGCGCCAGGTCGGTAAGCAGCTCGCGAAAATTCTCGATGATGCCGTTATGGACCACGGCAACGCGTTCAGTCGCATGCGGATGCGCATTCTGCTCGGTCGGCGCGCCATGCGTCGCCCAGCGCGTGTGCCCGATGCCGATATGCCCGTCGAGCGGCTCCATGCCGAGTTTGGTCGCCAGATTGCCCAGCTTGCCCTCAGCCCGCCGCCGCGCAATGGCGCCGCTTTCCAGCGTTGCCACGCCGGCGCTGTCATAGCCGCGATATTCCAGGCGCTTCAGCGCATCCACGAGGCGACCCGCAACCGGTTCGTTACCGACAATGCCAACAATGCCGCACATCTTATTTCCCCTTGGCCGCCAGCTTGGCGGCCTTTTTCGCGAGCGCCAGTTCGCGCAGTTTGGGCGCATAGCCCGGCTTGGTTTCCTGCCGCGCCCGGCCAAAGGCCAGAGCGTCATCGGGCACGTCCTGCGTAATGACACTGCCCGAAGCGGTATAGGCACCATTGCCGATCGTCACCGGCGCCACCAGCGAGGCATTGGACCCGATAAAGGCATTGTCGCCGATAATGGTCTTGTCCTTGTTAACGCCATCATAGTTACAGGTGATGGTGCCCGCGCCGATATTGGTCTTTGAGCCAATCTCCGCATCGCCCAGATAGCTCAGGTGCCCCGCCTTGGTCCCGGCCCCGATCTTGGACTTCTTCACTTCGACGAAATTGCCCAGATGCACATCCGGCCCCAGCTCCGCGCCGCCCCGAATGCGTGCGAATGGCCCGATGGTAGCCCCCTCGCCGATCACCGCGTCCTCGATGTCGCAAAACGCCCGGATCTCGACATTGTCAGCGATTTTCACGCCCGGCCCAAAGACGACATTGGGAAAAATCGTCACATCGCGACCGATCTCCGTGTCCCACGAAAACCAGGTGGTCTTGGGATCGCGCAAGGTGACGCCATTTTCCATGGCCTCAATCCGCTTGAATTCCTGGAACGTCGCCTCGGCCTCGGCCAGTTTTACGCGGTTGTCGACGCCAACCAGCTCATCCGCATCCGCCTCGATGAAATCGACGCGTTTCTTGTCCCCGGCCGCCAGTTCGATGGCGTCGGTCAGATAATATTCACCCTTGGCATTCTTGTTGTCGATCCGGTCGATCACCGAACGCAGCGTGTCCCCTCGGAACCCGAGGATGCCGGAATTGCAGAGGCCAATCCTGCGCTCTTCCTCGGTCGCATCCTTGTGCTCGCGAATGGCCAGCACCCGGTTCCCCTCCGTCAACAGCCGGCCATAGCCGGTCGGATTGTCCGGCCGAAAACCGACCACCACGATATCGGCACCGCCATCGAGCCGCTCGGTGATCTCGGCAATCGTCTCGCGCGTCACCAGCGGCGTATCTGCATAGAGCACCAGAATATGCCCCGCCGCCGCCTCAAAAGCCGCCCGCGCCTGCTGCACGGCATGCGCCGTGCCCTTGCGCTCCATCTGCTTGGAAATATGTGCATTCGCTTCGAACCGCGTCACCGCCTGTTCCACGGCCTCGTGGTTCGGCCCCACGACGACGGCAATGGTCGATCCTGCCGCCTTGGCCGTCCGCAACACATGGCTGACGACCGGCAGGCCGCCGACAGAGTGCAAAACCTTGGGCACAGATGACTTCATGCGCGTGCCCTCGCCGGCCGCAAGAATGATGGAAAGCAGTTCTGTCATCGCGGCCACTCCAGCTTGCCAGCTTCTTCTTCGCCCAATGCCACAATTTTATGGCTGATGTCATTGGTGAATAGATAACCAATGCCACATTCTAATAGGGCGAAGTGCCCTTGATTCGTTGGGCAATCGAGGATGGACAATTGGTGCAGAATTCAGAACAGTTTCGGCAGTCGGACGTCACCGTCTGGGGAATAGCCGCGCTTGTCTGTACAGGGCTGGCCATTCTGGGCGCCAATATCGGCGGTCTCATCCCCTCTTCGGCCCTCAATGCTCTGCATTCGCCGCGAAACGACGCCGCCTCGCTCTCGCAATTGCGCCAGCAGGTTGCCGAGTTGCGAACAGAAACCGCACAATTGCGCCGCCAGAACGAGGTACTGACCACCCGCTTCTCGCTGCAAGAACAGTCCGGCAATGAAGTGGTCCGCCGCGTCGGCGCGCTGGAAGTCTCCATCCCCGCGCTCGCAGAAATGCGTCCTGCAACGGCCCCGATCGATCGTTCCGTTACCACGGCCTCGATCACCAATAATGCCGGGCAGCAGGTAGCAGCCGAAGGCGGCACCGTCGTCGTGCACCAGTCGCCGCTGCAACAGCCCCTGCCCGCGCCCATCGCCGTGCCGAGCGCGTCTTCGGGCGCCCAGGTCGGCTATGCCGTCGCCGTCGGCGCAAGCTTCGCCAGTGGTCAGGCCGCCACGCAGTGGCACGATCTAGAAGTTCGCCTGGGCTCGCTGGTCATCGACATGTCGCCGCTGGTGACCGACGGCACCGGCGCCAATCAGCAGCGCCTGATCCTCGGCCCCATCGCTCAAATGTCTGAGGCGCGCGACCTCTGCCAGCGCCTGGAACAGATGGAAATCGCCTGCTCGCCCACGAGCTTTGCCGGCGCGCCGATCAACTAGAGAGCAGCGCCTTCCCCAGCCTTGGACGGCCCCGGTGCAATATTGGTTGACTCCGGGACCATCCTGACTATTTTCCGCGCCAACGCCGCAGGGCGTTTGCACCGCATGTCTCCTAAGGCATGCGGGAGATGCGCCGGTAGCTCAGTGGTAGAGCATTCGACTTTTAATCGAATGGTCGAGGGTTCGAACCCCTCCCGGCGTACCACTCTTTCCCCAGATCACCCGACAAGACCGAGTTGCTGCGCCGAGTGCAGCTTCGCATAGACGCCATTGCTGTTGAGCAGCGCATCATGCGCCCCCTGCTCGGCAATGCCGTTCTCCGTGAGAACGATGATGCGATGCGCATGGCGAACCGTTGCCAGGCGATGCGCGATGATCAGCGTGGTGCGGCCCGACGACAGGTCATTGAGCGCCTGCTGGATCGCCGCCTCCGTCGCCGTATCCAGCGCCGAGGTCGCCTCATCGAGGATCAGGATCGGCGGGTTCTTCAGGAAAATACGCGCAATGGCCACGCGCTGCTTCTGCCCACCCGACAGTTTTACGCCGCGCTCGCCGACAACGGTGTCGAGTCCGGCCGGCAAGCCTGCGATCATCTCCTCAAGCCGCGCCCGGCGCGCCGCTTCCATAATCGCCTCATCGCTCGCGTCGAGATCGCCATAGGCAATGTTCGAGCGCAGCGTGCCGCCAAACAGGAACACGTCCTGCTGCACCACGCCGATCTGCTTGCGCAGCGAGGCCTGGGTCATGTCGGCAATACCGATGCCGTCAATGCTGATCCGGCCCTCGGTGGTCTCATAGAATCGCGGCAGCAGCGAACAGAGCGTCGTCTTGCCCGCCCCTGAAGGGCCGACGATGGCGACGGTTTCCCCCGCGGCGATATCGAGATTGACGTTGCGCAGCACCGTGCGCCCTTCGTCATAGGAGAAGGAAACGTCCTCGAAGCGGATATGCCCGTTTAGGCGCTCCACTTCGACCGCATTGGGGCTGTCGGCGATATCAGGCTCGGTGTCGATCAGATTGGCAAACCGGCGGAAGCCGGCAATGCCCTTGGGATAGCTTTCGAGCACCCCCGTGATCTTGTCGATCGGCCGCAGGAACACATCCACCAACAGCAGGAAGCTGACGAAACCGCCATAGGTCAGCTCGCCGATCACCACCAGCCAGGCGCCGGCCATCATGATGACCAGTTGCACGATGCGGGTGGAAAGGAAGGTGATGAGCAGGCTCGCGGTCATGATCGCATAGGCCTGCAACTTGGTCTTGCGATAGGCGAGGTTATTGTCCTGAAACAGCCCGGATTCGTGCCCCTCATTGGCAAAGGCCTTCACCACGCGAATGCCGCCGATAGCGTCTTCGACGCGCACGTTGAAATCGCCGACCCGGCTGAACAGCTCCTGCCAGTTCCGCGTCATGCGCGAGCCATACCGCGTCACCAGCCAACTCATCACCGGCACCAACGCGATGGCGATTAACGCCAGCTTCCAATTGGTGAAGAACATCAACAGAAACGCGCCGATAAAGGTCATGACCGCGATGAACAGGTCTTCCGGACCATGGTGCGCGATTTCGCCCACGTCCTCGAGATCTTTGGTCACATGGGTGATCAGGTGCCCGGTCTTGTGATTGTCGAAAAAGCGGAAGCTGAGCTTCTGCATATGGTCAAAGGCCTGCCGGCGCATGTCGGTTTCCATCGACACGCCGAGCACATGGCCGAAATAGTTGACGATCGCCTTGAGGCCGGCGCTGACCACATAAATGGCGAGCAGACCCGCACAGGCCGCCAGAATGAGCGAATAATTCGACTCCGGCAGCAGCGTGTCGATCACATAGGCGACCGCCAGCGGGAAGGCCAGTTCGAGCAGCCCGGCCAGAACGGCGCACCCGAAATCGAGAATGAACAGCCCCGTATAGGGGCGGTAGTAGGCGTAAAAGCGCTTAAGCATGGTTTGGCCCATCAAGAAGGATACTGGCCGCGATGGTCGGCCGGTAGAGATAACTAGACTAATTTAGTCATATTTTTCGTCTGTGGCAACGTGCCCAAGGCCGCCGTCTTGACGTTGCCATACGACTTAGGCATGACCCCGGCAACGCTGTTTCCGACATGACCTCATGCCAAGCTCTTCCACCGACATCGACCCCTATGCCGAGCTCGACAATCGAGCCGATGCTGCAGAGCTGTCGGAAGAATTTCGCATGCCCGTGGCGGTCCGCCGGCGCCGTCCACCCAGCAGAATTCTGACCCAGCCCGGTCGTCGCCGCCTGTGACGGCTGTCAGAATCGGGCCGGCGAACTCATACTAAAACCCCAGCATCGTGAGGAGGCGACGTGTCTCAGGATACCATGGACCTGCTGAAAGTCCTCGCAGCGGTCTTGCTCGTCTTCGCGGCCTCAACCCTTGCCATGCTCTACGTCATCTTACTAATGGCGCAATATGGGGCAAACCTGCCCATGGTCGGCGCCGTGCCGCTCTTCGCGCCGCCGGAGCTGATCCCGCTGCTCGCCCAGAATCAGGTCTTTGCGACCCTCGCCGCCGTGCATGTCACCGCCACGGGCATCGCGCTCGCCCTCACCAGCAATACCATCGACATGGCGCTGCTGATCACCGCCAAGGCCGTCACGGTCGTCATCACCTCGCTCATCGGCTTTGCCGGCGGGCACATGATCTATCTGCAGCTCAATGAAAACACACCGCTGACGGCATCAGGCATCGCCCCGGCGCTGATCGCGCTGGTCGGGTATTTCCTGCTCTCGACGGCGCTGAGCGTCCCCGCCTTGCGCCAGCTCGGCAACCTGCGCTTCGTCATTGCGGTCGGCGCTGTGTTGATCGGCCCGATGCTGCTGGTGTGGCTTTAGAGAAACCCGCTCCCGTCGTCATTGCCGGGCTTGTCCCGGCAATCCATCTCGCCTCCGCATGGACCACCGGGACAAGCCCGGTGGTGACGACGAACGGGAAAATTAAGCCGCCAACGTCACCACGATCGCGCCCTTGGGCGTCGCAACCACCGTGTGCTCATACTGCACGCAAGGTGCCATCGGGTCGGCAACCAGCGTCCATTCGTCGTCTTCGCTCTTCTGCGCCGCAAACTGGCCACCCATCGACAGGAACGGCTCGATGGTGAACACCAGCCCATTGCCGATCTTGCGACGCTCCGACCGATCCGGCCAGGTCGGGATTTCGCCCGGCTCGTCATGCAGGCTATCGCCCACGCCATGGCTGGCGAGATTCCGGATCAGCGTATAGCCGCCCTTCTTGGCCACCTTGCCGATGGCCGTGCCGATATCGGCCAGCGGCGCCCCAGCCTTCACCGCATTGATCCCGGCCCACATCGCCTTCTTGCCATCGCGGCACAAGGCATCGAGCCGCTTGTCGCCCTTGCCGAGGATGTAGCTGGCGCCACAATCGGCAAAGACCCCGTTCAGCTCCGCCGACACGTCGATATTGACGAGATCGCCCTCATGCAGCACCCGGTCGCCCGGAATGCCATGCGCGATCTCCTCGTTCACCGAAATGCAGGTCGTCCCCGGAAAATCATAGGTCACGATAGGCGCCGACAACGCCCCGTGCTCGGCCAGGATTTTGGCGCCGATCTCGTCGAGTTCCAGCGTCGTCATGCCCGGTCGCATGGCCGCGGCCATGGCGTCACGCGCCACGGCGCAGATTCGGCCGATTGCCTTGAGTTTTTCCAGCTGCTCGTCGGTGGTGATGGTCAATGATCAGGCCTTGTTGGCGAGGTAGAACTTCAGCAGACCCTGAGTGGAGCTATCATGCCCCTCCCCGCTCTGCTCTCCCTGAACCTTTGGCAGCAGCGCCTTGGCGAGCTGCTTGCCCAGTTCAACGCCCCACTGGTCGTAGGAATTGACGTTCCAGATGACACCCTGCACGAACACCTTGTGCTCATAGAGCGCAACGAGCGAGCCCAGCAATTCCGGCGTCAACTGCTTGTAGAACAGCGTGTTGCTGGGACGATTGCCCGGGAACACCTTGTGCGGCGTCAACGCCTTGATCTGATCCTTGTCGAGGCCCTGCGCCTTGAGCTCAGCCACAACCTCTTCCTCGGTCTTCCCAAGCATCAGCGCTTCGGACTGCGCCAAGACGTTAGCAACCAGCTTGTCGTGATGCGGCGGCAGCTTTTCATGCGGCTGCGCGGCAATCAGGAAGTCCGCCGGGATCACGTCCGTGCCCTGATGGATGAGCTGGTAGAACGCATGCTGCCCATTGGTGCCCGGCTCGCCCCAGACGATCGGCCCCGTCGACCAGCCCACCGGCTTGCCGTTGAGGGTAACGGATTTGCCGTTCGATTCCATATCCTGCTGCTGCAGATAGGCCGGGAAGCGGCTCAGCCGCTGGTCATAAGGCAGCACGGCATGGGTCGAAAAACCCCAGGCATTGCGATACCAGACCCCGAGCAAGCCCATGATCACCGGCAGATTGCTTTCCAGCGGCGTTTCGAGGAAATGCCGATCCATCGCATCGGCGCCGGCGAGAAACTTCGCAAAGTTGTCGTAGCCGACAGCCAGCGCCACCGGCAGGCCGATAGCCGACCACACCGAATAGCGGCCGCCAACCCAGTCCCAGAAGCCGAAAATCCGGTCTTCGCGAATACCAAACTTGGCACAGGCCTCGATATTGGTCGAAACGGCCGCAAAGTGGTTCGGCACCGCCTCTTCGCCCAGCGCGCCAGCCAGCCACTTCCGGGCCGAATGGGCATTGGTCATCGTCTCGTCGGTCGTAAACGTCTTCGAGGCAATGATGAATAGCGTTTTGGCCGGATCGAGCCACTTCAAGATGTCATGGATATGCGCACCATCGACATTAGAGACGTAGTGCGCGCGAAGGTCCGGCCGCGTGTAGGGCGCCAGCGCCAGCGTCACCATCACCGGGCCGAGATCCGACCCGCCAATGCCGATATTGACCACATCGGTGATCTGCTCGCCGCCATGGCCGCGGATTTCGCCTGACCGCACCGCATTGGTGTAATGCTCGATAGCCTTCAGCACCGCCCGCACGTCGGGCATCACGTCCTTGCCATCCACCTCGACCGGCTTGTCGCCCTGGTAGCGCAGCGCCATGTGCATCACGGCGCGGTCTTCGGTGATGTTGATATGCTCGCCTTCGCACATCTGCGCGCGGCGCTCCTCGACGCCGGCAGCGCGCGCCAGGTCGAACAGCGCGGTCATCACCTCTTCGTCGATCCGGTTCTTCGAATAATCAAGAAGGATATCGGCGCCGCTGGCCGAAAAGCGCTGGAAGCGGTTCGGGTCTTCCGCGAACAGCAGCCGCATCGGCTGGCCCTCGATTGCCTTCTTGAGCTTGCCCAGCGTTTCGAACCCGGCCTTACGCCCAGACTTAGCCATCAGCTTATTCTCCCGAGGAAATTTTTAGGTGTGTGAGGGATCAGGTCAGGTCTGAGCGAAAACGGTAGTTTTCGAGAACCGGACCGGAACGTACACTATGGTACGTGAGGACCGGAAGCGCAGAAAACTGCGGTTTGCAGCCAGACATCACCTGATCCCTCACATACCTTAGAGGACCGGCAGATCGCCGGCAGCCCATGCGGCGCGCGTTTCGGCCGCAAAGTCGGCCATGCGGCCGGCTTCGATAGCCGCCCGCGTGCCCGCGGTCAGCTCTTGATAATAGGCAAGGTTGATCTGCGAAAGGACCATGGCACCCAAAATCTCTTCCGTCCTTACCAGATGGTGGAGATAGGCCCGGCTCCAGCGCCGGCAATTGGGATTGGGCGACGCTTCGTCGAGCGGACGATGGTCATCCTTGTGCCGCGCATTCTTCAGATTGATGACACCGAAGCGCGTATAGGCATGGCCATGGCGACCCGCACGGGTCGGATGCACGCAGTCGAACATATCGACCCCGCGCTCAATGCCGCCCAGAATATCGTCCGGCTTGCCCACGCCCATCAGATAGCGCGGCCGATCCGTCGGCAGTTCCGGCGTGATCTCCGAAAGTACGCGGAACATGACGTCCTGCGGCTCACCCACGGCCAAGCCACCGATGGAATAACCGTCAAACCCGATCGACTTCAGCCCCGCCGCCGACTTGGCCCGCAATTCGGCATCATCGCCACCCTGCACGATCCCGAACAGAGCCCGGTTCTGCTGGTTGTTGAACGCGGTTTTGGAGCGATCCGCCCAGCGCAGCGACAATTCCATCGCCCGCTCGATTTCCTTGCGCTCGGCCGGCAGTGCAATGCACTCGTCGAGCTGCATGATGATGTCGCTATCGAGCAGCGTCTGGATTTCGATCGACCGCTCGGGCGTCAGTTCATAGGCCGAGCCATCGATATGCGATTTGAAGGTCACGCCCTTTTCGGTGAGCTTCCGCAGCTTTGCGAGGGACATGACCTGAAACCCGCCGCTATCGGTCAGGATCGGCCGCTGCCAGTCCATGAAATCATGGAGCCCGCCAAGCGAAGCCACGCGCTCCGCACCCGGCCGCAGCATCAGGTGATAGGTGTTCCCAAGCAGAATATCGGCGCCGGTCTCGCGCACCTGCTCGGGATACATGGCTTTCACGGTGCCAGCCGTGCCCACCGGCATGAAGGCCGGTGTATTGATCTCGCCCCGCGGCGTGTCGATGCGGCCGCGCCGCGCCGCGCCATCGGTTGCGAGAAGGGAAAAGGTGACCTGTTTCGTCGTCGTGCTCATGGGCCGGGTTTCTAGCGGGTTGCCCCGCCAGAATAAAGGGCCCCGGCCACGAAAGCTTCAGGTCGCCACCTCAGCGAAATTGCTGTTCCGCTCCAGCACCGTCTTGAGCCGTTCCTGCACCACCGAGCGGGCCGGATACCAGTCCCGGCTGCGCACCGGCACGCGGACGACCATCGTCATGGTGCTGTCCCCCAGCGTATCGAGCCAGATATCGGGCTTGGCCGCGCCATCCGAATATTCCGTCGCCGCGGCTTGAGCCACTTCCGCCCGCACCCGATCAAGATCGGCCGAACGCGGCACGTTGAATTTCACCTCGACGATGCGCGAGGTCTCCCGGCTGTAATTGATGATCTTGGCATTGGAGAGTTTTGAGTTCGGCGCGAAGAGATAAAGCCCGTCAATGGTCCGCAATTGCGTAGCAAAAAGCCCAACCTCGACCACAGTCCCGACAATCCCATCCGCATCGATATAGTCACCGGAATTGAACGGCCGCAGGAAGACCAGCATGATCCCCGCCGCGATATTGGCCAGTGTCCCCTGCAAGGCCAGTGCGATAGCCAGACCCGCGGCGCCGAGCACGGCAAGGATGGACGCGGTCTGCACGCCGAACTGCCCCAAGACAACGATCACGGTGACGAACAGGATGGCATAGCGCACTACCTGCCCCGCCAGCGGCGCGATGGTAGCATTGTGCTTCATTCGCGCGGCCAGAAAGCCGGTGACGTATCGCGACACGATCTTGGAAATCACCCAGCCCGCCGCCAATACCAGCAGGGCGATCACCAAAGACCAGGCATTGGCGATGACCCAGGCAGCCGAGATTCCGAAAATTTCCGCTTCTTGCATTCCACATTCCCCGTATTAGGCGAAAACGAAAATCCTGAGCGTTGAGATGGTTGCAGCGCCACGCCGTCCGATTTTCGCCACGCTCGCCTGTCCCTATTCCCCGATCACGTTCCGTTGTTGAGGCCAATCATGTTCCGAACTGCTTTTCTTGTCGCTGCCATTTCTCTCGCCGCCCTGCCCACCTTTGCCCAGGATGTGAACGAGATCGAAGGTATCTACACCGGCAGCGGCGAAGGCGATTTGACACTCGACCTCACCCATATCGAGGACGATCGCTATGCCATCTCCATCAATACCGTGGTTCCGATCCAGGAAGAATTCATGGGCTGCGCCGGCGGCATCGATGGCGAAGTGCTGCTTTCAAAGAAGGGCGGCAATTTCTTCGTCGAGAACGAGATGTACGAGCCCGGAGACGAGTCACCGCTCAACCAGCGCTATTGCGAAATCGGCATTGTCTTTGACGGCGCCGGCAGCGTGACCCTGGAAGAGCGCAACGGCTGCCTCGAATACCACGGCGCCTCCTGCGGCTTCTCCGGCACGCTCGTCCACGACGCTGCCGGGATCTGAAGTCCGCCCCGAACCTCAGCATTCTCAATTCCATCGTCATTGCCGGGCTTGTCCCGGCAATCCATCTCGCCTCCGCTTGGGAGCACTCGGTCAAGCTAGGTGGTGAAGGCACTCGACAGATTGAGACCCTAAAACACCGTATTGACGGCATGCATGCCAAGGTTGATCGCGCCGAATACCAGGGCAATCTCCACCCCTAGTCCCAGCACGCAGATCGCTGCCCCAATGACGGCCCCAATGCCATCCCGGTTCAGCATCGAAAAGGCCAGCACGCAGAGCCCGACATTCGGCACAGCGTTGGAAAAGGGAATCGGCACGGTCATCGCCACGCTGATCACCATGGCGAAAATCCCATAGGGAATGGTCGCAGCCGCCCCGGTCAGCCAGAGCATCCTCGGCCGCGAGAACCGCGCGATGATCCCCGTGACCTTCACCACCTGTTCGCTCGCCTTGAGCAGCGGCGCCACCGGCAGCTTGCGCTCGCCGATAATCCTGGGCAACCGCACTGGCCGCCCCAGCACCATGGCCAGCGCCACGGCAAAGGTCGTCCAGGCAATGACCCCGCCAAAGCCCGGCGGCCCCGGGATCATGTTGAGCAAGGTCAGCATGAGGATCAGCAGTCGATGCGACCCCTGACCCATCGCCTCGATCAGCCGCTGAAATGTAAGCTTTTCATCGCCCGATGCCGCGACCGTCCGCAGGCCAATCACGATGCGATTGGTGTAGCGAACGATTGGCGGCGTGCCGCGCTTCACGCCTCATCGTCCTCGTCTCCGCTAGCGCGGAACAACAGCGAGGAGTCGCCATAGGAATAGAACCGGTAACCGTTCGATATCGCGTGATGATACGCCGCCTTCATCTGGTCGAGCCCAGAAAAGGCGCTAACCAGCATGAACAGCGTCGATTTCGGCAGGTGGAAATTGGTCATCAGGATATCGACCGTCCGAAACTTGAAGCCCGGCGTGATGAAGATGTCCGTGTCGCCAATGAACGGCTGCAACCGTCCGGTCGCCCGCGACGCCGTCTCCAGCAGCCGCAAACTGGTAGTTCCAACCGCGATCACGCGCCCGCCCAGCGCCCGCTTGGCGTTGATGCGCTCCACGGTCGCTTGGTCGATATCGCCCCATTCCGAATGCATGACATGGTCTTCCGTGTCATCCACCTTCATCGGCAAGAAGGTCCCGGCGCCCACATGCAGCGTCACCCGCTCCATGGTCACGCCACGATCGCTCAATTGCTGCAGCAGTTTTTCAGTGAAATGCAACCCGGCCGTCGGCGCAGCGACCGCGCCATCCTCTGCCGCATAGACCGTCTGATAGTCGACCTTGTCGCGCTCTTCGACCGCCCGCTTGGCCCCGATATAGGGCGGCAGCGGCATGGCGCCATGCGACTTGATCGCCTCGTCGAGCTGCGCCCCGCCGAGTTCGAATTCGAGCGTCACTTCGCCCGTATCGCCCTTGCCCGCGACCCGCGCCTTCAGCGCATCCGCCTGCCCATTGCCCAATTCCAGCGCATCGAGCAGCGCCAGCTTCTTGGCCGGCCGCGCGAAAGCGCGCCAGGTATGCGCATCCACCCGCTTGTGGAGGTTGAACGACACATTGGCCCGCGTCTCCCCGCGCACACGAGTGCCCCGCAATTCCGCCGGCAAAACGCGCGTATCGTTGACGACAAGCACATCGCCCGGCTGAAAAAGCTCCAGCAGGTCCGGAATGTGCCGGTCCTGCAATGCCTCGCCCGGCCGCACCACTAGCAATCGCGCAGAGTCGCGCGGCTCGGCCGGATGCAGGGCGATCAGGTTTTCGGGAAGCTCAAAGTCGAATTCGGAAACACGCATGTTCGCTCGTTAGCATGCAAGACGCGTTGCGAAAACGGGGCAAAGTCAGCAAGGTTGCCCTAAAGCACCCGGATCATCACCGCGCCGACGATCAGCAGCGCCGCGCCGGCCACGCGACCCATGGTGATCTCGCGCACCGCCATGCCCATGAAGCCGACCTTGTCGAGTACCAGGCCCGCCATCAACTGCCCCGTCACCGAAAGCGCCATCACCGCCGCGGCACCAATCATCGGCGTCAGCGTAATATTGGAAAACACGTAGAACGCGCCAAGCAACCCGCCGGCCACCAGCGTCCATTGCGCGGGCGCGGCAAAATTGATCGGCGTTGCAGTGAGATGGCTGAAGAGAAAAGCGAGCGCCCAAAGCACCACGCCGCCGGCCAGAAACGACACGGCCGCTGCCGCGATCGGCACTTCCAGCGCCCGTCCGAGCCCGGCATTGATCGGCGCCTGCACGGCAATGCAAGCGCCCGCGAAGACGCCCATCAGCGCCCAGAGCAGAGTATCCATTTTCAAAGTCTTGGTCCTGAAAGGTCGGCCGGAATCAGCCGGAAGCATTCAGGAATAGTGGTAGCCAGTTTTCCCGCGCGGGAAAGCCACACGTTTCGGCGGCTCCAAAACTCAGCCGGAGGTGCAGCTAACGTCGACCGATTTCTCGCCCGCCTTGAGCGTGCCCGTCCAAATCTCTTCGTCACCCTTCCAGGCGAGCCTGAGACCAACAAGGATGTCTTCGAAATTGGGGTCGACAAAATCGATCATCATTGCGTCGCCCTCGCCAAAAGCCTGGCCAACGACAATTGGTGTCCCCTCGCCGCGCTCGGGCCCGGTCGAAAAGGCAGTGCCGTCCACTTCGGCATAGGCGCCGATCACCTGTACGACGGAGAGAGTGGAGAGATTGACGATGGCCTCGCCGCCCTCGCCCTCGCACATGATGGCGCTGCTCGCCACGGCGGGCGCGGCGAGCATGAAGCTGGCGGCCGCAGCCGCCAGGATAGTTTTAGGCGATATCGGCCGCGACTTTGACGGAAACCATCTTGTCGGGATTGATGACGGGTTCGCCGCGCTTGATCTGGTCGACATTTTCCATGCCCTCGATGACCTGTCCCCAGACAGTGTACTGGCGGTCGAGGAAACGCGCATCACCAAAGCAGATGAAGAACTGCGAGTTCGCGCTGTTCGGGTCCTGCGAGCGAGCCATCGAGGCCGTGCCGCGAACGTGGGGCTCGGCGTTGAATTCCTGCTTCAGGTTCGGATAGGACGAACCGCCGGTGCCGGTGCGCGCCGGGTTGAAGTCGGTGGTGTTGGAATTGCCGAACTTCACGTCGCCGGTCTGGGCCATGAAGCCGTCGATTACGCGGTGAAACACCACGCCGTCATAAGCGCCTTCGCGGGCGAGCTTCTTGATGTGATCGACATGGCCCGGGGCCAGGTCCGGACGCATCGCGATAACCACATTGCCCTTGGTCGTTTCGATGACGAGGGTGTTTTCGGGATCGGCGTAATCGGCCATGATTTTCGCTTTCTGGAAAAATGAAGTGGCCCGGATTTAGGGCCTATGCCGCGCAAGTGCAAGGCGGCCCGGCATGTTCCGAGCCGCCAAAACGACGGTGCGCTTACTTGTATTCGATCGTGGCTTTCTCGATCTTGTCGGGATTGGCCACGGCGCCATTGGCGCTCTGCGGGCCCTTTTCCAGCGCATCGACGGCTTCCATGCCCGACACGACCTTGCCGAACACGGTGTACTGGCCATCAAGGAAGCTGGCATCGGCCGTGGTGATGAAGAACTGCGAATTGAACGAATTCGGGTCCTGCGCACGCGCCGCGCCGACAACACCGCGCTGGAAGCTTTCCGAATTGAATTCGGCTTCCACGTCCGGCTGATCCGAACCACCCATGCCCGCCTGCGCCAGGTTGAAGCTGGGCGAATCCGACTTACCGAACTGCACGTCGCCGGTTTGGGCCATGAAGCCATCGATCACGCGGTGAAACACCACGCCATCATAGGAGCCGGCTTCCGTCAGCGCGATCACGCGCTCGACGTGCTTGGGCGCGAGTTCGGGCAAGAGCTCGATATCGACCGTACCGTCTTCGAGCGTCAGGATCAGATGCGGCTTGCCGGTCTGCGCCATCGCCGGCACGGCGGAAAGGGCGAGAGCGGAAATGGCGAGGCCGGCGAAGAGGCGGCGGGAAAAGGTCATCATGATGCTTTCAAGGCCTTGAGGACGATTGGCGGAACGAAGGCGGAAATATCACCACCCATCTCGGCGATCTGACGCACCAATGTGGCCGAGATATGCCGCACGGGCGGGCTCGATGGCAGGAAAACCGTCTGCAGGTCCGGCGCCATCTGCGCGTTCATCCCCACCATCTGCATTTCATAATTGTAGTCGGTGGTGTCGCGCAGCCCGCGAATGATCAGCTTCGCGCCATGCTCGCGCGCCGCATTGACCATCAGGCCGGAGAAATCGACGATCTTGAATTCGGTATTGGTCCGAATGCCGACAGGCCCCAGCACCTGCTGCAGGATGGCGTGCCGGTCAGCGTGGGAGAACATCGGATTCTTCTTGGTCGCGCTGACGCCGACCCCAACCACCAGCGTATCCACCAGCTTGCAGGCGCGCTCGATCACATCGAGATGCCCATTGGTCAGTGGATCGAACGAACCGGGATAAAACCCAACCAGACCGTTCATCGGCCTCTCCCTCTTGTATTCACATAAGCGTTTTCAAGAAAAGTGGCTGCCACTTTTCTGGTTCGAAAACGCGCCCCCAAGGGCCTGAGATCATTGGGCGTTTGCCCAATGATCTCAGCGTTTTTGTCACGGGCCGCGATGCGAGGCAAGCGTAACGGCGCCAAGCAGTACCAGCACGGCTCCGCCGGCGAGGAAAGCCACCGGCGTCCCCCATTGGCTGGCAATGAAGCTGCCGATCAGCGGAGCCGAAAGCATCGTCAGCGTGATGACCGCCTCACCCGCCGCAAACACCCGCGCAATCCGGTCCGGAGGCGCTTCTGCTTGCACGATGGTGCGATAGGGCACGAGCATGAACGCCGTCGCGCCACCCATGAAGCACAGCACCAAGAGGAAAGCCGGCAACTGGATCGACCACCCCATCTGGGCCGAAAGGGCGATCGCGCAGGTCGTGACACCCGAAATCACGGCCGCCAGCGACATGGCCAGCATCGGCCGCTTGCCCGCCATGCTCCCCGCCCCCAGCGCTCCGACCAATCCGCCAAAGCCCGACGCCGAAATGGAGAGGCCAAACGCCGTCGCGCCAAAGCCAAACCCTTCAGCCAGCAGCGCAATTAGCGCGTCATAAAGGAAAAAGGCAAAATAGGCGCAGGCCGAAAAGATCAGCGCGATCATCAACCGATGGCTGCGCCTGAATTCACTGATCCCCTTCAGCGACTCGGTGAAAAACTTGCCCTTTTCCTCGTCCGAAACCGGTCGCGGCGGCAGCGTCACGCCGAGCGCAATCAACGCTGCCAGCAGCGACAGCGCGGCATTGAGCATAAAAATGTTCTGCGCCGACCAGACGGCCAGCAACACGCCGCCCAAAGCCGGTCCGGCAATCTTGGACGTCTGGTTGATCGCCTGGTGCAGCCCGTTGGCGACTCCACGCAGCTCCTCCGGCGTACTCGCCTGGATCGCCGCTTGCCGCGCCGGCGTAAAGGCGGAGTCGATGCAGCCGCGCAGAAAAACCAGCGCCAGCAACACTGCCGTGTCACCGGCAAAAGCAAAGCCCAGCGTCGCGAGCCCACGCCCCAGATTGCTGACCACCAGCACAGTCCGGATCGGCACCCGATCCACCACCACGGCCACGAACGGCCCAACCAGCACATAGGGCAGGCTCAGCGCCAGCGCGAACATGGCCAGCGCAAACGGCCCCTCACCCCAGGCAAAAACCACCAGTGCGACCACAGCCGCATAGTCCAGCCAATCAGCAAAATCCGCGGGAATACTGGCGAGCGCCAGTCGCTGCGGTATCGGCAGGCGCAGCAAGCTGCCGTAGCTCGCGCTGCTCATGCCGAGGTCCGTTTCAGGGCGCGTGTGAAGACATCCTGATGATCTCGATCAATATCGGACTCGATCAGTGTCCAGCCATTCTTTTCATAAAATCCTCGCATATGTGGCTTGGCCGACAGATAGGCCACGGCGAACCCGTGGGATGACAGGCGCTCCAAAACCGCCGAGATCAGCGTCCCGGCCACGCCGCGGCCACGCGCCTCAGGCTCGACCCACAAAGCAGCAAGGCAAGGGCCAAGATCGGGGCGGGCGTCAATATCGGTCTGAACGCTTGTCGCCGTGCCGACAAATCTGCCGTTGGAGACAGCAACAAGTGTGAACGAAAAATCCGCCTCGGACAGCACGATGTCTAGTGCTGCATCGACGTCAGACAGAGACTGGCCGTCGGGCTCCCACCATGCTCGCCAGATGCGCTCCGCCACGACAGATCTGTGGCTAATCACATCACGAAGATCGTGAATCTTCAGGTTGAATGTGTCGGGGCTGGCCTCTTCCATCAAGCCCGCTTCTGCAGCGCCAGCCAGACCCCGCCCGCCATCAGGATCACCCCCGAAAGCCGCGACACCATCCGCACGCGCGCCGCGCTCAGCAGCCCACGCGCCCTGCCCGCCACAACGGCGTAGATCGCATCGGTCGACCCAGCCACCAGCATGAAGAACAGGCCAAGCACCATCACCTGCGGAAAGGTCGGCTGCGACACATCGACAAACTGCGGCAGGAAGGCGCCGAGGAAGATAAGAGCCTTGGGATTGGAGAGGATTACGACAAATCCCTCAAGTGCCGTACGAAGATTGGATTTTCCCCGTTCCGCCTCGACAGTGCCGAGATCGCCATCGCTGCGCAGCATCTTGAAGCCAAGCCAGATGAGATAGGCCGCGCCGATCAGTTTGATCCAGTCGAATGCCGCGCCCATGAAGGCAACCAGCGCCTGCATGCCCAGCGCCACCACCAGCGTCATCACCAGAAACCCCGCCTGCGTACCCGCCACGATGGCGAGCCCCGCCCCCGTGCCGCGCGCCAGCGAATTGGCGACGATGACGGTCACCGTCGGCCCCGGCACGATGGCCAGCAGAAAACAGGCCCCTAGATAGGGAATGAGCGTCGAAAGATCGAACACGGTGAGTCTCCTTCACGAGCGAGCAAGCCACCGGGCGCCAGAAAAGACAAGAGTCATCGGCAGATGTCGTCGGCCGAACACCCGATCCCCGGTGCCCGGCTGGTCCGGGCAATCCATCTTGGCTCCGCATGGATCGCCGGGACGAGCCCGGCGATGACGATGGATTGGGAGCTAGAGAGCCCAAAAGACAAGGGGCGCCCAAGCGCCCCGAAATTCACTGCTCTTCGGTATAGGCACGGCCAAGCCGTTCAGCGAGTTCGGCCATCTCTTCCGCCGAAATGTCGAGCACCCCATGCTCAGCCATCAGCGCATGATATTGCTGCTTTTCATAGGGCACGCCGGGCGGCAGCGGCACCACATGGAAATGCAGATGCCTATTGCCCTGCTGGCTCCCCAGCGAGAGCACATAGACCCGTTCCACGGGCAAGACCCGTTTCATCGCCCGGCTGAGGCGATGCACCCGGGCTTGCAGCGCAAGATAGGCCTCGCCCGACAATTCCAGCGCCAGGTCCTCGACATGCCGCTTGGGACAGACCAGCGCATAGCCGCGCTGCGTGGGGTATTTGCTGAGGAAAAGGATATGCTCCTCATCCTCGGCAATGATGTGATGGACGTAGTCCGGATTGCCCTTCAGCAATTCGCAGATGAAGCACGGCCCATGACGGGAGCGAGCCACCAGCCCTTCGAGATCGAACGGCTGGCGGCCCTCATGCGTCATGCTTCGCCGTCACCACCTTCGGCAGCCGGCGGAGCGGCGTCATCGCCCTCTTCGCCTTCCGGTTCGCTGATGCGTTCCACCGAAACCACCTTCTCGCCCTCAGCCGTGTCGAACACGATCACACCCTGCGAGCCACGGCTGACGATGCGGATCGGCTTGTCGCCGCCAACCGGCAGGCGGATGGTCTGGCCGCCGTCGCTGATGAGCATGATCTGGTCTTCGTCTTCCACCGGAAAACTCGCCACCAGATTGCCATTACGCTTGTTGACCGCCATGGCGACGATGCCCTTACCGCCGCGACCGGTGATCCGGTATTCGTGGCTGGAGGTCCGCTTGCCATAGCCGTTCTCGGAAATGGCGAGGATGAACTGCTCGCTCGCGCTCATCGAAGCATAAAGCTCCGGCTCCAGCGCACCAGCCACCACATCGGCCTCGTCCGAACTGGTCTCTTCACTCTCCGCTTCGCCACGCACCGCACGGCTCATCTTCAGGTAAGCAGCACGCTGCTCGGCATCGGCGTCCGAGTGATTGATGACGGCCATCGAAATGACCTTGTCGCCATCGGCAAGCTGAATGCCCCTCACGCCCATGGAGTCACGGCCCTTGAACAGGCGCACATCGTCCACGCGGAAGCGGATCGCCTGCCCCAGAGCCGTGGTAAGAAGCAGGTCATTGTTGATCGTGCAGGTATCGACGCCGACGATCTCGTCGCCTTCGTCGAGCTTCATGGCGATCTTGCCGTTCTGGCGCACTTCGACAAAGTCGGCCAGCGAGTTGCGGCGAACAGTGCCGCGCGTCGTCGCGAACATGATGTCGAGATTGCCCCACGAGGTTTCGTCCTCCGGCAGCGGCATGATTGAGGTGATGCGCTCGCCCTGCTCCAGCGGCAGGATATTGATCAGCGCCTTGCCCTTGGCATTGGCAGCCGACAGCGGCAGGCGCCAGACCTTCAGCTTGTAGGCAATGCCGCGGCTGGTGAAGAACAGCACCGGCGTATGCGTATTGGCCACGAACAGCCGCGCCACAAAGTCCTCTTCGCGCGTCGACATGCCCGAACGGCCCTTGCCGCCGCGGTTCTGCGCCCGATAGGTCGAGAGCGGCACGCGCTTGATGTAGCCGGCATGGCTAACCGTGACGACCATGTCTTCGCGAGCGATCAGGTCTTCGTCGTCGAAATCAGCCGCGTGATCGGAAATCTCGGTGCGACGCGCCGAGCCGAATTCCTCGCGGATAGCTTCGAGCTCTTCGCGGATGATGGCGCGTACCCGAACGATCGAGCGCAGGATATCGAGATAGTCCTCGATTTCCGTGCCAAGCCCGTTCAGCTCTTCGCCGATTTCATCGCGGCCAAGCGCGGTCAGTCGCGCCAGACGCAGTTCGAGAATGGCGCGGGCCTGTTCTTCCGAAAGGTTGAACGTGCCGTCGTCATTGATGCGGTGACGCGGATCGTCGATCAGCCGGATCAGCGGTTCCACATCGGCGGCCGGCCAGCGGCGCGTCATCAACTGCTCGCGGGCTGTCGCCGGATCGGGCGCCGTACGGATCAGCGCAATGACTTCGTCGATATTGGCCACGGCCACGGCGAGACCGACCAGGATATGGGCACGGTCACGAGCCTTGTTCAGCAGGAAGCGGGCGCGACGTGTAACCACTTCCTTACGGAAAGCGATGAAGCAGTCGAGTATCTGCTTGAGATTCATCAGCTCCGGCTTACCGCCATTGAGCGCCACGAAGTTGCAGCCAAAGGACGATTGCAGCGCCGTGAAGCGATAGAGCTGGTTGAGCACGACGTCGGGCAGCGCATCGCGCTTCACCTCAACGACGACGCGCATGCCTTCGCGGCTGGATTCGTCGCGGAGGTCCGCCACGCCTTCGATGCGCTTTTCGCGCACCAGTTCGGCAATGCGTTCCACCATCGCCGCCTTGTTCACCTGATAGGGAATCTCGGTGATGACGATGGCTTCGCGTTCCTTGCGCACTTCCTCGATGGTCGAGCGCCCGCGCACGATGATCGAGCCGCGGCCGGTCTCATAAGCCTGGCGGATGCCGGCGCGGCCGAGAATGATGCCACCGGTCGGGAAATCCGGACCCGGCAGGTGCTCAAGCAGCTCTTCCGTCGTCACGCTCGGATTATCGAGCACAGCCAGCGCCGCATTGATCGTCTCGGCAAGGTTATGCGTCGGAATATTGGTCGCCATGCCCACGGCGATACCGCCGCCGCCATTGACCAGCATGTTGGGGAAACGCGCCGGCAACACGGTCGGCTCGCGTTCGGAGCCGTCATAGTTGTCGCGGAAGTCGACCGTGTCCTTGTCGAGATCGTCGAGCATGAAGCCCGTGATCTTCTGCATGCGGACTTCGGTGTAACGCATGGCAGCCGGCATATCGCCGTCGACCGAACCGAAATTGCCCTGGCCCTCGGCCAGCATCTCGCCCATGGCGAAATCCTGCGCCATGCGCACCAAGGCCATGTAGACCGATTGGTCGCCATGCGGGTGATACTTACCGATCACGTCGCCGACGACACGCGCCGACTTGCGGAAAGGCTTGTTATATTCGTAGCCGTTCTCACTCATGGAGAACAGGATACGGCGGTGCACAGGCTTCAGGCCGTCGCGAACATCGGGGAGCGCGCGACTCACGATCACGCTCATGGCGTAATCGAGATAGCTCTTGCGCATTTCGTCGGTGATATAGATCGGAGCGATGTCGCCGCCTGGCATGGAGCCGGCTGCACCTTCTGGCGTATCTGTCACGTTGTGATTCTACGTTGGTTTTTCTTACCAACATGTAGTCTATTTCGGCTCGAAAAGCGAATTTCCACCCCAATAGGCTGTGGAGAGCGCTACCTTGTCACCTCGCACAATCCGCTTCGCTCGCCTCCCCGGCAAACCGCGCCCGCGTCCAGGCGATGAGATCATCGGTCAGCGGCGAATCCGGCGCTACCAGCGAGACGTGACTGCGCCCCTCATAGGGCCGATAGACCAGGTTCGCACCCGCCGCGCAGAGGCCGGCCACAAACCCCGCCTGCACCGGCTCCAGCACGATTTCGTCGTCAATCCCCTGGCTGATGAACAGCGGCATGGGGAAAGGCCCCACCGGCACGTTCTGCTCAAGCCGGGCGCCCAATGGTGTACCCGTCGGATCCATCGCGAACAGCTCGCCCGGCAAGAGCGACAGTTGCGCGATGGAATAAAGGGCCTTCGCATCGACCGCGCAGCGGCCGGCAATGTCGTGCAATATCGCCGCGCGATACCCATCCACATAGTCTTCAACGCGCACGTCATCATAGGCCGCGGCATAGGCATGGAGCAGATAGCTCGAAACGATCTTGCCGAACATGCCGCGCTGCGCCCCTTCGACCAGTTTCGGCAGATCACTCGCCGGTGCCTGCGCCGCCACACCCAGCACAGCAACATCAGGCGCATAGGTCTCGGCCAGCATGCCCGCCCATAGCGCCGAATTGCCGCCCTGCGAATGGCCCCACACCAACGTCCGCGGCAAGATATCCACCTCGGCCATCTGCGCCGCCGCCCGTATGGAATCCAGCACTGCCCGTGCCGCATCCTCGCCCACGAGATAGGCGTGCCCGCCTTCCGTGCCGAGCCCGACATAGTCGGTCCCCACATAAGCCCAGCCTTCCGCGAGGAGTTCGGCAACCGCCGGCACATTCTTGAGCGGCCCCACGACCGACGGCGCGCAGCCCGGCGCCGTGCCATTGGTCCCATGCGCCCAGGCAACCGGCAACAGCGGCCCACTCGCGGCCTCCGGCGCCATCACGACAGCGCTGGCGAGAGCCGGCGTGTCATCGATCCGCGTCGTCACATAAAGAATGCGCCACCCGCGCGCGCCCTCCGGCACGTCGAACGTATAGGGCTCGACCGCCAGCAGCGTCCCTGGCGCCCCTTCGGCCACACCCGAGCGATAAAATGCCGCCGGCTCATCCGGCCGCGCCCAAAGCCAGCCCCCGCCGACAAGCACGGCAACCACGACCAGCAGCGCAACAAGCACAATCAGAAATCGACGCATGTTCTGTCCCCCGCCCAAAACCTAGCAGCCGGCCCAACCGCGCGCCACTTGACTCGTGCCCGCAATCGGCGCACCATATTTGCATGGTTAGCTAAATACGCAAATGCAAGATCACCTGACCCAGACATTCGCCGCTCTCGCCGACCCGACCCGCCGGGCCATGCTGGCGCGCCTCGCCACCGGCCCCGCCACGGTTACCGAGCTGGCCGAGCCCTTTGCGCTCGCTTTGCCCACCGTCTCGCGACATTTGAAGGTGCTTGAGACCGCCGGCCTCATCACCCGCGAAAAATCCGCCCAGTTCCGCCCCTGCCGGCTGAACGCAACACCGCTCGAAGAAGCCGACACCTGGCTCGCCACCTATCGCGAGTTCTTCTCCCAGCGCTTTGACGCACTCGATGCCCAGTTGAAAACCATGATGGCCGCCAAGGCCCAAGAGGAGGACAAGTCATGACCGCCCCCAGCTTTTCCCTCGGCCGAGGTTTCACCCTCACCCGCACCTTCGAAGCCCCGCCCGACATGGTCTTTGCCGCCTGGACCGAGCCCCAAAACCTCGGCTGGTTCATGAATCCCGGCTTTACCAGCGACCTGCCCATCACCGTAGATTTTCGGGTCGGCGGCGCCTGGCGGCTGGAAATGATCGTCAACACCGAAACCCGCTACATGACCGGCGGCATTTTTCGCGAGATCGACCCGGGCAAGAAACTCGTCTTCACTTGGGGCGCCGTCGATGGCTGGCCAAAAATCGACCCCGACAATCTCGCCCTCGGCCCCCAGGTCACCATCCTCTTCCGCGAAGTCGCCGACGGCACGCAGATGATTTTCCGCGTCGAACTCCCCGACCAACTCACCGAACCAGAAACCGCCGAATGGATGTCCACCGGCATGCTCGCCGGCTGGACCATGACCATCGACCGCCTGAAATTCTGAGCGACCTTCGCCTTGTCCGAGGCTTCCCTAGCCACCGAATGTCACCCCGGCGAAAGCCGGGGCCCATCCTCAGATCTCAAGCTGGATCCCGGCCTTCGCCGGGAAGACAGTCCGCGGCTGTCTGACCAGCAACGAGTACGGGAAAATCAATCCCGCGTGTCATAAGCAATCCGCGCAGCATCGATCCGCGAAAAATGCTCGTCTGCCCAATTAATAAGAAACCCCAGCGGCACGATCAGCGATTGTCCGAGCCCTGTCAGCCGATATTCCACGGCCGGCGGCTGCGTATCGAAAACCTGCCGCGCCACGAGCCCGTCCCGCTGCAAATCCCGCAGCGTCTGCGTCAGCATTTTCTGCGAAATATCCGGCACCTGCCGATGCAATTCGTTGAACCTTTTGGCGCCCGTCGCCAGCGTCATCACCAGCAGCATGCTCCACTTGTCGCCGATCTTGTCGAGAATGTTGCGCACCGTGCAGCGGGCCGTATTGCCGCCCGCCGCCGCCTCGCTCCAGCGCTGCACAAATGTGGCCGCCGTTTCCAGATCGTTCTGCATGCACTTACCTTGAGGTAATCTTCACCCGAAAAAGTGCCTCCTTTTCAGCCGCTTTCGCAGCCCCTAGATAGCACTCTCCTTTCGATACTTACTCTCTGCCGAACAGGCGGACAAGTTGGTTCGAACTGTGTCGTCATGCAATGGAGAGTACAAATGAGCAAATTCACCAATTCGACCCTGCTGGTCACAGGCGCTTCGGGCAAGCTGGGCCGCCTCGCCGTCGAAGAGCTGCTGGCCCGTGGCGCGACCCGCGTCATCGCCGGCACGCGTGATCCCTCCAAGCTTCAGGACCTCGCCGCCAAGGGCGCCGAAATCCGCAAGCTCGACTTCGACGACGCGTCCACCCTGTCGGTGGCCCTTGCTGGCGTCGAACGCCTCCTCATCGTCAGCACCGACGCTGTCGGCCGTCGCGCCGCCCAGCAGCAGGCCATCATCGAAGCCGCCAAGGCCGCCGGTGTAAAGCACATCGTCTATACATCGGCCCCCGCAGCCCGTCCCGACGCCGATGCCGGCCTCAATCCCGAACACTTCTGGACCGAAGTCGCCATTGCCGCCAGCGGGCTCGATTTCACCATCCTGCGCAATCACATGTATGCCGAAAACGTCCTGATGGACGCCGGCCACGTCCTCTCCTCGGGCCAGCTCTTCGGCCTCATCGGCGATCGCGGCACTTCCTACGTTACCCGCGCCGACACGGCCCGCACCGCCGCTGGCGCCCTGCTCTCGGCGGAAGGCAAGACCATTGAAGACGTCACCGGCCCCGCTCCCGTAACCAATGTCGAACGCGCCAGGCTCTTTGGCGAACTCACCGGCAAGTCGATCGCCGTCATCGCCATCACCCCGGCCGAACTGACCGCTGGCCTCGTCGCCGCGGGCCTGCCGGAAGGCTTTGCAGGGGCCCTCGTTGCCTTCCAGCGTGACGCCGTCACCGGCTTCCATGGCGTCGTGACCGATGTCGTCGAACGCTATTCCGGCCGCAAGCCGACCAAGTTCGCCGATTTCCTCAGCGCCAACAAAGCCGCCCTGGGCGCGTAACCCGCGCTTCACCGCGCTTTGGTCAGGGCAAGATTTCGCCCTAACCACCAGCCCCCCACCGAATTCGCCGTAGCGAATTCGGTGACACCTCCCCCTTGACGGGGGAGGATGGGAGAGGATGCCGGGCGCCACGTTTTCCGGGCATCTGCCCCCACCCTTGATCCCTCCCCACAGGGGGAGGGAGACGAAGGACCCGGGAAGACTGAGGCTTGCGCCTCCCTCCCCCTTGTGGGGAGGGAATGAGGGTGGGGGTATTCGGTAGCCCCCCGACAGTGTTCCTCCCGCAACACTCCCCGCCGAACCGCACCACAGCATAACCTGCCGGCGCTCCACACAGTTCAAGCCCCTGCGACCGCTGGACGCACCCGAGCGAAACACTTAGAGATTCCACCTGATTGTCGCCTCATTTGCGGAGTCGGGGTTCTCGTGTCTTCTCCTTCCTGGTTCAAGCGTGTCCTGGCCCGCCTCACCTATGACCGTTCCATCGGTTTCGGCCTCGAGCATCTCGGCCTGACCACGGTCCGCTATCCCCGCCTCATGGCGCTCGGCGTGCTGCTGTTCTCGGTCCTCTGCTTCACCCAGATCCCCAAGGCCAATGTCGACGGCGACCTGCTGCGCGTCTACGCCCATTCCGGCCACTATTACGACGCCTATGAGCACCTCTCGGAAACTTTTGGTACCTTCGAAAACGACCTCTACGTCCTCGTCAATTCCGAGCGCCTTGCCGAACCCGAAATCATCGAACAGGTCCGCAGTCTCGCCTTCGAGCTTGAGCTCAACGAGTTCGCCGTCGGCACCATGTCGCCCTTTACGCTCAGAAAACCCTCGCCCTATGGCGGCTCCGAGCCGGCAGTGCCCGAAGGGCTGCAAACGGCCGACGAAGTCGCCTTCGCCCTCATGGATCTGCAGCAGAACGATCCCATGATGCGCAATCTCATCACGCCCGATCTCAATGGCGTGGTGCTCATCATGTTCCCCAATCAGGACGTGGTGAAGGAACGCGGCGCCAAGGCCATGATCGCCAACCTGCGCGAGACCATCGCCCCCTTCCAGACCGATGACATTTCCATCGAGATCACCGGCCCCCCGGTCTGGACCACCGAAATGCTCAATGCTGCCGTCGATGATCAGGTGAAGTTCACCGTCTATGGCTTCGCCCTCGGCTCCCTCATTGCTCTTCTCGCCCTGCGCTCCATCGCCGGCGCGCTCATCGTCGCGGCCACACCGTTCCTCGCGGTCATGTGGTCCATGGGCATCATCCTCCTCTTTTTCGGCTCCTTCTCCTTCCTCACCATCATCGTCACGACCCTGGTGCTGGTGATCTCCTTTGCCGAGTCGATGTTCTTCACCTTCAATTGGCTGGCCTATTGGCGCGACGGCATGGAGCCCAACAAGGCAGTCGATGCGACCATAAAACTCGTCGGTCCCGCCACGGCGCTGACCATGCTCATCTCCATGGTCAGCTTCGCCTCCCTCTCGCTCACTCCGGGCCAGGGCGTGCGCGAATTCTCCATGGCCGGCGCCATGGGTTCGTTCCTGCTCTTTGCCTGCACCATGACCTTCCAGCCGCTGCTGCTGAAACTCGCAGTGCGCCTCGGCTTCAAAGCCCCGCCCAAGTCGAGCGTGGTGCTCACCGCCCCCCTGCCTCTGAGCTGGTTCCTCGCCAGCCGCTTCGGCCGTCCCATCGCCATCCTCGGCATCGTCATCACCGGCCTGCTGCTCGTCCCCTATTTCCTCATCCAGCCGCGCTTCTCCTTCGAGGATTTCGTCGCGACGGAATCGACCGCCCTCACCGCCGCCGAAAACATCGACGAAGGCGTCGGTGGCGTCGCCCCGCTCTACATCCGCGTGCCGCTCATCGAGAACAATCCCGATGTCGGCGAGGTCGATTTCCAGCGCATCAAGCTGGTGCACGAGCTGCTCGAAAAAGAGCTGGGCGAGAACAAGGTCATCTCCGCCGCCAGCATGACCAATTATACGGATTCCGGCTTCACCCGCGGCGAAGTGCTCGACGCCGTCGGCCCCTTCATGCGCCGCCGCTTCGTCACCGATGATGGCTCACAAGCCCTCGTTACCGGCTTCATGCCCACCATCATCGATAGCGATGTCCTCAAGGATCTCGTTCACCGCGTCGAAAGCGAGCTGGCCGCAGCCGGCATCCCCGATGCCGAAGTGGGCGGCTTCCGCGTCCTCACCACCTTCGCCACCGACGACATCGTGCGCGGCCTGCAGCTCGACCTGACCGTCAGCGTCCTCGTCAATCTCGGCCTGATCGGCTTCGCCTTCCAGTCCTTCCGCGTCGCCCTCGCCTCCGCCATCCCCAACCTCTTCCCGATCCTCGGCACCGAAGCCTGGCTCTGGTATTCCGGCGCCGGCCTGCAATTGACCACGGTCATTGCCCTCACCATCGCCTTCGGCATCGCGGTCGACGACACCGTGCATTTCCTCTCGCACTATCTCCACGGCAGGCGCGAAGAGCGGCGCAGCCATGAAGATGCGGTAAAACACACGCTCCTGCGCATTGGCGGGGCCATCGTCGCCACCACCATCATCCTCTGCGCCGGCACGGCCATCATCATGTTCTCGGAACTGCCCCAGGTGGCCCTCTTCGGCTCGCTCTTCGTCATCACCCTGGCGCTGGCCATCCTCGGCGATCTCTTCATCCTGCCCGCGCTGCTGATGGCCGGGGGAAAATTCTTCCACAAGCTGGGCAATATCCGTGTCCGCACCGCTGACCACGACGCTACACCCGACGACCCCATGGGCGACACGGTCACCCGCGAGGGCGGCACCGAAGGCGAAGATCCCGAGCCCAAAACTGCGTGATCCGGTTTTCCCGGCAGCATGGATGGCATAACGAAAACTCAACGCCGAATCTGCCCAGATTTGCTATTGAACCAACGGTAACCAGCCGGGGGGCTTGGTGTGACACTCGGAGGCTTTGCACTATGACCTTTCTCGGACCCCTGTCCCGTGCCGCTGCGCTGGCAGGTATCCTTCTTTCGGCCGGCTTCGCCACGGCGCCCGCTTTCGCCGGGCCCAACGAAGTTGCTCTCCTGAAATCTTATATCGGTGAATGGCGCGGCCGCGGCACGCTGGTGGGCGCCTCGACCGAATCCGTCGTCTGCCGCCTCTCCCTGTCCCAGGGCAATTCGGACAAGGTCAACTATTCCGGCCGCTGCACCCTTGCTGGCACCAACCTCTCCGTCGCCGGCACCATGGCCTATGTCGACGCCTCCCGGCGCTACGAAGCCGCCATGACCTCCAACGCAACCTTCAGCGGCATCGCCGTCGGCCAGAAGCGCGGCAGCGGCCTGATCTTCAACCTCAAGGAACGCACACCCGACGAGGAAGGCAAGGACATGAACATCTCCGCCCAGATCGCCCTCAACGGCGACGCGATCAGCGTAGCCTTCGAAGTCGTCTACGTAGAATCCGGCGACAGCCTCCGCGCCGACGTCCCATTTGCGCGCTGAACGGCGGCGC
Source organism: Devosia riboflavina (assembly GCF_000743575.1). GTDB lineage: Bacteria > Pseudomonadota > Alphaproteobacteria > Rhizobiales > Devosiaceae > Devosia > Devosia riboflavina. Next base: position 36,949 of record NZ_JQGC01000010.1, read on the forward strand.
ATAATGTCGATCCAAGGGCGGCCTAAGGCCGCCCTTTTTCGTTTTCAGCACTGACAAAACGACGCTGCCCTCACCCCCCTTTGTTACCGCCCTCCATCGTCATTGCCGGGCTCGTCCCGGCAATCCATCTCACCTCCGCATGGACCCGCCGGGACAAGCTCGGTGGCGACGATGAACGGGCTAATCGCTAACGCCACCTCTCCACCAATGTCATCCCCGCGAAAGCGGGGGACTTCTGTTCAGTCGGCGACCAGCTCCTACAAAAATATCGCATCCGGAACCCATTGCTCCCAAACAAAATTGAAATAATCTCAGCGCAGTGGATTGGAGAACTGACGATGAAGATACTCGCATACCTCTCTGTTATTATTTCAATCGCAACGTCGAGCATTTCCGCAGCCCACGCCGGCAACTATCCAACCGGCGAGTGCTCCCTGAATGGTGACAGCTCAATCCTCTCCCTGGTGGTCTCCAACGGCGACGGCAACAGCTACGCCTGCACCGCCAGTTGCCAGTACAAGATCACCGGTCAACGCCCGCTCCAGACATTCGCCTGCAACTATGCCCTTGGCGCCGGAGCCCCGGAGAAAACCGCCTGCGACCTCAAAGGCGGCAGCCCCAACTACTTCTCCGAAATACGCCCAACCAAATTCGTCTGCCAGCCGCACTAAGTTCTGGCGCTACGATCGTCAGCCCTCGGCCAGACCCGCGGGCAACTCACTTTGCGAAGATCACAATTGCCGCCGCGCCCAAGCCCGCATTGCCGTCACCAGAAACTCCGCAAACCCCGGTTCAATCGTCTCATACCGCTTCCGAAAATCCGGATGCTCATAGACGTCGGCCAATCCTACATAAGCCTCCGGCGTACACTCCCGCCCCCATGCGCTCGCTACCCATTCCCGATGCGCCTCGATGGCCGGATCGAGCGCCGTCGCCTGCGGCGGCAGTCCGCGCCGAAATCCCTCGGCCAGCGCCTCCTCCACGCGCTGCAACTCCGCCATCATTTCCGCACGCTCCGCCTCGCTCATATCGCCCATTGCCTTTCGGCCCCGGACAATCCGCGCCTCCATATCGCCGCCAAAGCGCTCCACCAGCCAGGTCTCGTATTCCGCCTGCCTTTCCGGCGCGATCAGCCCGAAATAAAGTTCATTGTCCTGCATTGCAGTCTCTCCTTCGAGACGGACGATCGTGCGGTCGATCGTCCTCACCATGCCGGCGAACCGCTGCGCCTCGCTCTCAAGCCGGTCGCGCTGCTCGCGCAGCACAGCCAGCCGATCGAAGCCGGGCGCGTCGAGAATGGCTGCGATCTCAGCCAACGGAATATCGAGCGCCCGATGGATGAGGATCTGCTGCAACCGCAGCAATTCCTCTTCCCCATAGTAGCGATAGCGGTTTTCGCCGGTGAACGCGGGCTTCAGAAGACCGATCTCGTCATAGTGGTGCAGCGTGCGCACCGAGACGCCGGCGAGCGCCGCCAATCGCTGAACGGTATAGGTCTTCATCGGTCCCACATTCTCCGCGAGCCAAGCTTCTGCACCCTGACGCCGCGTGAGGGTCAACCGCCGTCATTTTATGACTGTAAAGCTCAGTCATTGAACGCTAAAGGAGAGCCATGCGAGCCCTCGTCCAACGCGTCCAGTCCGCTTCCGTCACTGTCGATAGCGAGATATCAGGCCAGATCGGCCCCGGTCTTCTCGTGCTCGTCTGTGCCATGCAGGACGACACGGACGATCTCGCCAATTGGCTGGCCCAGAAAATCGCAAAACTGCGCATTTTTGAGGACGACGCCGGCAAGATGAACCGCTCCGTCCTCGATATCGGCGGCTCCGCCCTCGTCGTCAGCCAGTTCACCCTTGCCGCCGATACCAAGGGCAACCGTCCCGGCTTTTCCCGTGCCGCGCCGCCCGAGCGCGGCCGCGATCTCTACGAAAAATTCTCCGCCGCGCTCAATGCATCAGGCGTCCCCGTTGCAAACGGCGTCTTCGGTGCCGACATGAAGGTCGCGCTCGTCAATGACGGGCCGGTCACCATCTGGCTGGACACCGACCAATGAACGAGCCGCAATCGCCCCTCGCCCGCAACCGGTTGATGCGCGCCCTCTATCTCGCCCTCGGCATTATCCTGCTCATTACCGGCATTATCGGCATGTTCGTGCCCCTCATGCCGACGACGATCTTCCTCATCCTCGCCGCCTGGTGCTTTTCAAAATCCTCGCAGCGCCTCGAAAATTGGCTGCTCGGCCACGCCACGCTCGGCCCTACCATCGTCAATTGGCGCAACCATGGCGTCATCCCCCCGCGCGCCAAACTCATGGCCTGCACCGGCATGGCCGTTGGTTTTCTGATCTTCCTCTTTGCCGCCCACCCCGCCTGGTGGCTGTTCCTCCTCGTCGCCGGCATCATTGGCGGGTGCGCCTGGTATGTCCTCTCCCGCCCCTCGGCACCCCGCCAAGCCGAAGACGCCGCCTGAAAAGAAAAGGGCCGCCGAAGCGACCCTTGGTACCAAAAAATCTCAGAACGGAATGTCGTCGTCGAGACCGCCGGATTCGAACGCCGGCGCATTGGACGAGGGACGACGCCCGCCGCCGCCACCTGCATTATTGCTGACGCCGCGGAACCCGCCATCGTCATTGCCACGGAAACCGCCGCCGCCACTTTCGCCGGCGCCTTCGCCGCGACCATCGAGCAGCACCATCGAGGCATTAAACCCCTGGAGCACGATTTCGGTCGAATACTTGTCCTGGCCGGACTGGTCCTGCCACTTGCGGGTCTGCAACTGGCCTTCGAGATAGACCTTGCTGCCCTTGCGCAGATATTGCTCGGCGACCTTGGCCAGACCTTCCGAGAAGATCACCACGCGGTGCCATTCGGTCTTTTCGCGCTGCTCGCCCGTATTGCGGTCGCGCCAACGTTCCGACGTCGCCACCGACAGGTTCACCACCTTGCCGCCGCTGGGCAGGTTGCGCACTTCGGGCTCGTTGCCCAGATTGCCAACCAGAATGACCTTGTTCACGCTGCCTGCCATGGCGCTTGTCCTTTTAAAATTCAGTCCCGGTCTGAACCGGTCGCGGGACGCTTTCTCACAATAGGCCCAGAGTACGCCGCCCGGTACGCGGCCTCCTGCCCGGTCGGCGCACCATAAACCCTTCCACCGGCAGGCAGCGGTAAATTTACCGAATGCCCACACTTTTCGGCGGCACACCAGTACCTTTATGTTCTCTTTATGTTCTATTCGATTTGATGTCAACAAGCCCATCGCCTGGGACGAACTGTGGAAAGCCCGCCACGCTCCTGACTCTCCCTGTCAGCAGCCCTGCTCCATTGCCATTCTCACACTCGGGAACCACCATGGATTACGCACAGGCGCTCTGGATCTACACCATCCTTGTCTTCGGCATCATCGTCGTGCCGGGCATGGACATGTTTTATATCCTCGCCAATGCCCTGACAGGCGGTCGGCGCCTCGGCTTTGCCGCGCTGGGCGGCGTCATGCTCGGCGGCGCCGTCCACGCTCTCTTCGGCACCATCGCTGTCGGCGTGCTCACCCAACTTCCCACCATTCTCTTCCGGGCCATGATCCTCGCCGGCGCCACCTATATGGCTTGGATCGGCTACACGCTCCTCCGCAGCACCATCACCGTGGACGGCATCGGCCGCGCCACCACCCGCACCGAATGGGCCGCGTTCCGCCAGGGCACCATTACCTGCCTTCTCAATCCAAAGGCCTATCTTTTCGTGCTGGCCGTCTTCCCCCAGTTCGTCCGCACCGATTTCGGCCCCGTCTGGTCCCAGGCCCTCGCCCTCGGCATCATCACCGTGCTCATGCAGGGCGTCGTCTATGGCGGCCTCGCCGTCGCTGCCGGCCGCGGTCGCGATGCCCTGGTGGAAAATCCCGCCGCCACCACCTGGATCAGCCGCGGCGCTGGCGCGTTGTTCCTCGCCGCCGCCATTTTCACCGCCTGGCATGGCCTGACCATGTCATCACCCACTTGACTGATTTTGAAATGTTCTGCAAATGTTCATGAGAGCTAAAGGTGTTTTTGCAAGCCACCTCGGACACAGTAAGGTTACAGTTGCGCTGGCTAGCCATGCGTGGCTGGCGCTTGCGGTTGGCCTGAGCAGCGCTTATCTCATGGGCTCTCCGGCCCCTTTTGACCCCATTGCTGCTGTGCCTTTCATCGGCGCGACAAGCCACGGACGTGAACTATGAAGCCTACGCCCAGCCAGAACCGCGAAATCATTGTCCGCGGTGCCCGCGAGCACAATTTGAAGGGCATCGACGTAAAACTGCCCCGCGACAGCCTCATCGTCATGACCGGTCTGTCCGGCTCCGGCAAATCGTCTTTGGCGTTCGACACCATCTATGCCGAAGGCCAGCGCCGCTATGTGGAATCGCTGTCGGCCTATGCGCGCCAGTTCCTCGAAATGATGCAGAAGCCCGATGTGGAGCACATCGAAGGCCTCTCGCCCGCCATTTCCATCGAGCAGAAGACGACCTCGCGTAACCCGCGCTCTACCGTTGGCACGGTCACCGAGATCTACGACTATCTCCGTCTTCTATTCGCCCGCGTCGGCATTCCCTATTCGCCCGCCACGGGCCTCCCCATCGAAAGCCAGACCGTCAGCCAGATGGTCGACCGCACCCTTGAGCTGCCCGAAGGCACCCGCCTCTATCTACTGGCCCCCATCGCGCGCGGACGCAAGGGCGAGTTCAAGAAGGAACTGGCCGATCTCATGCGCAAAGGCTTCCAGCGCGTGAAGATCGACGGCACCTATCACGAAATCGAAGACGCCCCCGCGCTGGACAAAAAATTCAAGCACGATATCGAAGTCGTGGTCGACCGCGTCGTGGTTTCGCCGGATATCTCCGGCCGCCTCGCCGAAAGCTTTGAGACGGCGCTGAAGCTCGCCGAAGGCATTGCCCTCGTCGAATATGCCGATGAGAAGAACGAAGACGGCTCTGCCCGCCAGATCACCTTCTCCGAAAAATTCGCCTGCCCGGTTTCCGGCTTCACCATTGCCGAAATCGAGCCGCGCCTGTTCTCGTTCAACAATCCCTTCGGCGCCTGCCCGGTCTGCGATGGCCTGGGCACCGAGCAGAAGATCGACTCCGACCAGATCGTCCCCGATGCGACCCTGTCGCTGCGCGATGGTGCCATCCTGCCTTGGTCGAAGACCTCCGCGCCCTATTACCAGCAGACCCTGCAGGCCGTCGTAAAGCACTACGGCGCCTCGACCGGCACCGCCTGGAACGAGCTGCCCTTCGACGTCCAGCACGCCGTCCTCTATGGCACCGACAAGACGGCGATCAACTTCGTCTATGACGATGGCCTGCGCCAGTACAAGACCAGCAAGCCCTTCGAAGGCGTTATCGGCAACCTTGAGCGTCGCTATAAGGAAACCGAAAGCGCCGGCATGCGCGAAGAGATCGAAAAGTACATGTCGGCCAAGCCTTGCGTCGCCTGCGGCGGTTATCGCCTCAAGCCCGAAACGCTGGCGGTGAAGATCGATGGCCTCCATATCGGCCAGGTCAGCGACATGTCGATCAAGGTGGCTTCAAAGTGGTTTGTCGACCTCTCCGACAAGCTCAACGCCACCCAGAGCCAGATCGGCGAGCGCATCCTCAAGGAAATCCGCGAGCGCCTGAACTTCCTCAACGATGTCGGCCTCGAATATCTCTCCATGTCGCGCAATTCCGGCACCCTGTCGGGCGGCGAAAGCCAACGCATTCGTTTGGCCAGCCAGATTGGCTCGGGCCTGACGGGCGTGCTCTACGTGCTCGACGAGCCCTCCATCGGTCTCCACCAGCGCGACAATGCCCGCCTCTTGGAAACGCTGCAGCGCCTGCGCGACCTCGGCAATACGGTCATCGTCGTCGAACACGACGAAGACGCGATCCTCACCGCCGACTATGTCCTCGATATCGGCCCCGGCGCCGGCGTCAATGGCGGCCACATCGTCGCCGAAGGCACGCCGCAGGACATTCTCAACCACCCCGATTCCCTCACCGGCAAATATCTCTCCGGCCGCATGGGCATCCAGATTCCGGCCGAACGCCGCGAAGGCAAGAAGGGCAAGGCCCTCTCCATCAAGGGCGCGACCGGCAACAATCTCAAGAACGTCTCTGTCGACGTGCCCCTCGGTCTCTTCGTCGCCATCACCGGTGTGTCCGGCGGCGGCAAGTCGACCCTGATGATCGACACCATGTACCAGGCCATCGCTCGCCGCCTCAACGGCGCCCGCGTCGTCCCTGCCCCGCATGAATCGCTCACCGGCCTCGAATTCCTCGACAAGGTCATCGACATCGACCAGTCGCCGATCGGCCGCACCCCGCGTTCCAATCCGGCCACCTATACCGGCGCCTTCACGCCCCTGCGCGAATGGTTCGCTGGCCTCCCGGAAGCGAAAGCGCGCGGTTACGGACCTGGCCGCTTCTCCTTCAACGTTAAGGGTGGCCGCTGCGAGAAGTGCGAGGGCGATGGCGTCCTGAAAATCGAAATGCACTTCCTGCCCGACGTATACGTCACCTGCGACGTCTGCAAGGGTAAGCGCTACAATCGCGAAACCCTGGAAGTCCAGTTCAAGGGCAAGTCGATCTCCGACGTCCTCGACATGACTATCGACGAAGGCGTCGAGTTCTTCTCGGCCGTCCCGGTCATCCGTGACAAGTTCGCTACGCTTCAGCGCGTCGGCCTCGGCTACGTCAAGGTCGGCCAGCCGGCCACGACCCTCTCCGGCGGCGAAGCTCAGCGCGTGAAGCTTTCCAAGGAGCTGAGCAAGCGCGCCACCGGCCGCACGCTCTACATGCTCGACGAGCCGACCACCGGTCTTCACTTCCACGACGTGGCCAAACTTCTCGAAGTGCTCCACGAGCTCGTCGACGGTGGCAACTCGGTGGTTGTCATCGAGCACAATCTGGAAGTCATCAAGACGGCCGACTGGATCATCGACATGGGTCCCGAAGGCGGCGACGGCGGCGGCGAAGTGGTCGCTATCGGCACGCCCGAGGATGTCGCGTCCAACAAGCGCTCCCACACCGGCCACTTCCTCAAGGAAGTCATGGACCGCCGCCCCCAATTCGCGACCAGGGCGGCGGAGTAATCAAACCAACGGCGGGACCAGTTCCCGCCCTTTTTTCACCGCGTCATTCCCGCGAAAGCGGGAACCTCGATTTCGTGACCGCAGATTCACCTATTCGCGCCGGTGCGATGCTCAACGCCAACAGTCTGCTAACGCGCCCATAGCGTGATCTTCCCGCCACAAACACCCCGAATTGATCACATCGAGTCACCAATTCGCGCCAATGCGCCTCTCGATGCTACCTGTGTTCTAACCCGAAAACGCCGGTTTACCGCAGGCCGTTAGCCCGTCACGCCACTGTCTTGCGTCAGATCGATGAAACTACCATGCGCGCCACGCATGCCGCGCCTGCTATTTGCCCCATGGCGCACCCCCGCAAATCAGCCGATCTTCAAGCTGCAGCCACCAGCCATACTGGAATAGACCCATGTTTGTACGTGCCGTATGGCGCATCAAGCGCCTGGTCGACATCAAGCAGACGTTGCGGGAGATGGAAGTTCCCTCGACGCGAGATGCCGACTTACTGGGCATTTCCGGCCCAGATTTCTCCAAGATGACGCGATCGCTGTTCGATCGCTGATCTCTTTCCGACCGCAATAGTAGTAGTGGCCGCTGGATTGCCGTCCGGCGGCCATAGTTTTGGCCTGCACATTAACCGAGCATTAACAGGCACTGCCGACGGGTTGCGCATTTTGCATAGCTTCTTTGACTAAACTCTATCTGCTCGCTGGGGTTGGTCTCGACTATATCTCTCCTTGCAAACGACAGGAGAACTCAAATGGACATCCGCAAAACCTTCAAGAAGTGGGCCGCTTACCAGCAGACGGTTCGTGAACTTGCTGCTCTCGACAATCGCCAGCTGAACGATCTCGGCATCAACCGTACCGAAATCAATCGCATTGCTCGCGATCATGCCAATTCGCTCTAATAATTTCAGCGCGAATACTTCTGAACTAAACGACCGAACATCCGCTTCTCTCTGAGATGCGGATGTTTTCGTTTCTGCTGCCTGTCGCTGTGAAACTTATCCCCGCCCCCTAACCCTCTGCTATTCTCTCGCCCGTGATTGGCTTCCAGTTGCGTGGCGGCATGGCGCTTGGTATCTGCCTGCCATGTCAAACGAACCCATTCACATCATCGGCGGGGGCCTCGCTGGTTCCGAAGCCGCATGGCAGGCCGCCGAAGCCGGCGCCACCGTCATCGTGCACGAAATGCGCGGCGTCAAAGCCACCGACGCGCACAGCACCACCGACTTCGCAGAGCTCGTCTGCTCCAACAGTTTCCGATCCGACGACCACGAGCAGAACGCCGTCGGCCTCCTCCACGAAGAGATGCGCCGCTGCGGCTCGCTGATCATGCGCGCGGCCGACGAACACAAGCTGCCTGCTGGTGGTGCGCTCGCCGTCGACCGCCACGGATTTTCCGCAGCCGTCACGCAAGCCATTGAAAATCATCCAAGAATCACGGTCGTCCGCGAAGAGTTGGACGGTTGGCCGCCGGAAGACTGGCGTCACGTCATCATCGCCACGGGTCCCCTCACCTCGCCCGCCCTGGCCGATGCGATCCTCGCCAAAACCGGCGAAGACTCCCTCGCCTTCTTCGACGCCATCGCGCCGATCATCCACTATGACAGCATCGACCACGACATCGCCTGGAAACAGTCGCGCTACGACAAGGCCGGCCCCGGCGGCACGGGCGCGGACTATCTCAACCTGCCGATGGACCGCGACCAGTACTATGCCTTTGTAGAGGCTCTGAAAACGGCGCCGCTGCACGAGTTCAAGGACTGGGAAAAAGTTCCCTATTTCGACGGTTGTCTGCCCATCGAAGTCATGGCCGAGCGCGGCGATGAGACCCTGCGTCACGGCCCGATGAAGCCCGTCGGCCTCACCAATCCGCGCAACCCGACTGTAAAGCCCTATGCCATCGTCCAGCTCCGCCAGGACAATGCCTTGGGCTCGCTCTGGAACATGGTCGGCTTCCAGACCAAGATGCGCTACGGCATCCAGGCCGAGATTTTCCGCATGATCCCGGGCCTTGCCAACGCCCAGTTCGCGCGTCTCGGCGGGTTGCACCGCAACACTTTCATCAATTCCCCCAAGGTCTTGGATAGAGATATGCGTCTCAAGGCCGATCCGCGTATCCGCTTTGCCGGCCAGGTCACGGGCGTTGAAGGCTATGTCGAAAGCGCCGCCGTCGGTCTCATCACCGGCCGCCTCACCGCGGCTGAAGCCCGCAGTGAGACCATGCTGCTACCCCCGATCACGACCGCGCTCGGCGCCTTGATCGGTCACGTTACCGGCGGTCACATCGAAGCCGAAAGCTACAGTGGCGCCCGCAGCTTCCAGCCGATGAACGTCAATTTCGGCCTGTTCCCGGAAGTATCAGTTGAGAAGCCCGAGGGCGTAAAGCGCTGGCGCGGTCCGGAAAAGACCATGGCCAAGCGCCGCGCCATCACCAGCCGCGCGCTGGAAGACCTGAAAGCCTGGCAGTGACCCCCGAGGCGCTACGCTTCTATCTCCACGACCATATCCCGCTTTCCCGGGCCATGGCCGTGGAGGTCTTGGAAGCCAGCGCCGCCCACGTCCTGCTCGAAGCCCCGCTCGAGCCCAATATCAATATGCACAGCACCATGTTCGGCGGCAGCGCAGCCACGCTCGCTCTGCTCGCCGCCTGGTCAGTCATGCACCTAAAACTCGAGGCTGCAGGCATCGCCAGCCAATTGGTGATCCACCGGACCGCCATGGAATACCTGCTGCCGATCGCCGGTGTCGCCCAGGCTTCTGCGCACCTCGACGATGCCCATTGGCCGAGCTTCCTGCAAACCTTCCAGCGGCGCGGTCGCGCGCGTCTGACAGTCGTCGCCGAGTTGCTGTTCGAAGGTAAGATCGCCGGTCGCCTGACCGGCGAATTCGTCGCGATTTCCGAAACTTAGCGGTTCCGCAGCGTCCACCAGCCGATCCGGCCGATTTTCCGCCAGTCGGCCTCATCAGCCGGCGCCGCAAAGGGCGAACCGCCGCGACGCTTCCAAAGACGTAACTGCGCTTCGATCACCGGCAGAATCGCAAAGGCCGGCCGCAGGTTGCCCGGCAGCGCCGCAATCGCCTGCTTCGCTTTGCCAAAATGCTCCTCAGCCAACTCGGCAATTTGCCCGAGGGCCTCGTGCAATCCTTCGCTATCGGTGCCGGCGAAGATTTCCGCCTCACGCACCCCGTTTGCCTCAAAGATAGACCAGGGCAGCATGATCCGACCCTGCGAGGCCACATAGCCAAATGCCCGCAGATGCCCGACCATGGCCTGCGCCACGCCCAGGTGCCCCGCTGCATCGCCCGGCTCCACCGGCAAGCCTTCGTTGAGGATCATGGCCGAAAGCTGCAGCAGTGTAGACGCCGTCTCGCCGGCATAGCCTTCAAATGTCTCGAGATCGGGCATCGGATCATCATAGAGATCGAAGCGCCGCGCGCCGATCAGGCGTTGCAACGTACCGGGCGGCAAGGCGTAGCGATCAAGCGTCGTCAGCAGCGCATCCGCCAACGGATTCTGCCGAACCGCGCCGTGGCCATCGCCCTTAAGCGCATCATTCCACCACTGGAGGCGGATTTCACCCGGCGCCGGGCTGGAAACCCGCTCGCGAATGCCGGCAATGTCGGCATTGAACGCGAGGATTGCCGTCACGCCATCGCGCGCGGCTGCCGGCAAGGCCAGCGTAGAGAGATAGCGATCTCGATCGCTTTCCCGCAGGATCTGGGCTGCGTGAGCAAAACTCTCGGCCGGCATCAGCGCGCGTTCTCGACGGCGATGAAGGCTCCGGCAACGGCCCGTTCTTCGGCCAGCAGCACATTATAGGTGCGCACCGCGCCGCCCGTGCCGACGGCCTCGATGATCACTTTGCGCTCGCGAAACGCATCGCGAATGGAAGGATCGATGCGGGCAATATCCATGCCGAGGCCGATCAGCAGCACATCCAACTGATCCGCAAGCTCCAGCACAGGCTGCAAGCTGTCCAGCGTCAGCTCGGCCGGGGAAACGATATCCCAACCCTGCATGCCGGTCGGCAGGCAGAGCAAGGAGCCACGATGGGACAGTTCGGCGAAGCGGAAGCCGCCATTGCCATAGGCGTCGATGCCGACCTGGCGCGGGAAACGGCCCGCGCCAGTCGAAAGAGGGTCAGACGGAAGCGCCATCCGACGTCTTTTCCTTCTTGGCCTCGAGCTCTTCGTCGGTCTTCTGCTTGAGACCAAAATTGATGAGGATCGGGCCGTTGACGATCACCGACGAATACATGCCGACGAGAGAGCCGAAGGTCATGGCGATGGTGAAGCTGCGGAGGGCCTCGCCGCCGAACAGCACCAGCGGCACGAGCGCGAGAAGCACGGTGAACTGGGTGAGCGACGTACGGACGATGGTCTGGTTGATCGAGAGATCGATCAATTCAGGCAGCGGCATCTTCCTGTATTTCAACAGGTTTTCGCGGATACGGTCAGAGACCACGACGGTTTCGTTCAGCGATAGACCGACGAGCGTCAGCACCGCCGCGATGGAACTGAGGTTGAATTCCAGTCCCGTTATCGAGAACAGACCTATGGTCATGATGATGTCGTGCGACGTCGTCGTGACGGCCGCGAGGGCGAATTGCCACTCGAAGCGGAACCAGATGTAGATCAGGATACAGGCCAGCGCGATGATGACGGCGATGGTGCCGGTCCATGCCAATTCGCCCGAAACCGTGCCGCTCACCGCTTCAGTGCGTCGGACTTCGTAGTTGTCGCCTGCGAGCGCTTCCTGAACCTTCTGCACAGCGATCTGGTCGGCCGACTGGCCACCTTCCTGCGCTTGCACGCGGACGAGGACGTCTTGCGGCGTACCAAAGCCCTGGATTTGGATTTCGCCGACATCAAGCCCATCGAGCAGTTCGCGGACACGCGCCACATCGGCCGGGCCGCCCACATGCTGAACTTCGATGGCGGTGCCGCCGACGAAGTCGATGCCGAGGTTAAAGCCCTTGAAGTAGGCCGCGCCGATGGAGACCACCGACATGATGATCGAGAGCGCGATAACGTAGCGCGAGATCTTCATGAACGGAATCTTGGTGCCGTCCGGAATGAAGCGGAAATGCTGGATCTTCAGCTCTTTCGGACGCACGCGCTTGTACCACAGATTCACCTGGTAGGAGGTGACCGTGTAGGACGTGAAGAGCGAGGTCAGGATGCCGAGGCCGAGAGTGACGGCAAAGCCCTGCACCGGACCGGAGCCCATGAAATAGAGCACGACGGCCGCCACGAGCTGGGTCAAGTGCGAGTCGACGATGGTGCCCCAGGCGCGCTCGAAACCGGCATTGATGGCCTGCAATGGCGAGCGCCCTGCCCGCTGCTCCTCGCGCATGCGTTCGTAGATCAGCACGTTGGCGTCGACGGCCATACCGATGGTCAGCACGATACCGGCGATGCCGGGCAGCGTCAGCGTCGAGCCCAGCGTCGAAAGCGCCGCGAAGATCAGGATAACGTTGAGGACGAGAGAGACGTTGGCGAAGAGGCCCCAGACGCCATAGGCGATGATCATGAAGCTCACGACCAGGACCGAAGCGACGATACCTGCCGTCAGGCCGGCCTGGATGGAGTCGGCGCCAAGGCTCGCGTCGACGGTACGTTCTTCGATGACGTTGAGGCTGGCCGGCAGTGCACCGGCGCGCAGCAGCACGGCGAGGTCATTGGCCGAAGCGGTCGTAAAGTTGCCGCTGATCTGGCCAGAACCGCCAGTGATCGGCTGCTGGATGACCGGAGCGGTGATGACGGTGTTGTCGAGGACGATCGCGAAGCGCTGGCCGACATTGGCCGAGGTGATTTCGCTGAAAGTGACGGCGCCGCGCGTGTCGAACTTGAAGCTGACAACAGGAATGCCGCGCTGCGAGTCATAGGACGGCTGCGCATCGACGAGAGACTCGCCGCCGAGAGCGACGTCTTCATAAAGCAGTTCGCTGCCGCCATCCTCGCTGGGCACCACCATCGTGCCGGCTGGCAGGCCTTGGGCTTCGGCCTGCGCGGCCGTGAGGCCCGGATAGACCATGTGGAAGGTCAGGCGAGCGGTCTGCGAGATGATGTTCTTGAGGCGGGTTGAGTCGCCAAAGCCCGGCACCTGCACCATGACGCGGGTATCACCCTGGCGCTGGATGGTCGGTTCGGTCGTGCCCAGTTCGTCGATACGGCTGCGAATGACTTCGATGGACTGCGCCACGAGCGAACTCATGCGCTGGGTAATGCCCTCGGGGGTCAGGGTAACGGAAATTCGGCCGTCCGGACGCTCGGCGAATGCCAATTCTTGGACGCCGACGCCGCCGGAGAATAGCGAATTGTTGACGGTGTTCTGGATCCCCTGAAGGGCAGTCAGCGCCTGCTCTTTCTGGGTCGGATCGGTCAGCTCGATATAGATGGCGTTGTTGGCTTCATCGGTTGTGATGATGTTGCCAATGCCGTTCTGATTGGCCAGCACGTTGCGGGCGTCGCGGCGCACGTCGCTCAAGCGCTGGGTAACGATACCTGCGCGATCGACTTCGAGCAGCAGGTGCGAACCGCCCTGGAGATCGAGACCAAGCACCAGGCCAGGCTGAGGCAGCCATCCAGGGAGCGCATCCCGAACTTGCTGGGGCAAGAAATTGGGGGCGGCAAACAGAATACCCGCGATCGCGACAAACAGGATGATTGCTACGCGGAACGGCGACTGGTGCATGAAACGGCGTCCTAGAGCATGTCGCCCCGAAAGCGGGTACCGGTTTCGGGGGGAAGACATGCGGCTTCAAAGAGTCAGAAAGCCGGAGCCTTGCGGGCTCCGGCTAGATTGATCCGGCTTAGGCCGGCTTGTTGTCGTTGACCGGCTCGGCCTTGGAACGCACATCGGCAACCATGCCGCGCACGAGCTTGACCTTAACGCCCTGGGAGATTTCGACTTCCAGGTCTTCGCCATCAACGGCCTTGGTAACCTTGCCGACGATGCCGCCGGTGGTCACCACGGTGTCGCCGCGGCGGATAGCCGAGAGCATAGCCTGCTGTGCCTTGAGGCGCTTCTGCTGCGGACGGAAGATCAAAAGCCAGAAAATGATCACCAGCAGCACGATCGGCATGAGCTGGATCAGAATATCGGCGAAACCTCCCGTGGCGGGTGCGGCTGCATCCTGCGCAAAAGCGGGCGTTACAAACATCAGGCGAACTCCTATGATTCTTCTTGTGTTGGGGAGAAGAGCGCCACGCAGCTCACGGCTGCCGACTGGACGCGAATGGGGTCCCGTGCACTTGCACCCCGGCCAAAATCGCGCGGACTATACATTTGGCCCCCTGTGATTGCAAAGCCATTCAGGGAACACAATGCCGCGCTCGAATTGAAGGACTGAACCGGTGAAAACCAAAGACTATCTGGGCCGTATTGCTACGGCTCTCGAGGCTATTGCCGAAGCGCTGGAAACAACATCAGACGAAACCGCAGCTTTCGTGCTGGGCGAAGCCGACGCATATCATTGGCAAGGCGAAGCCGGGACGCTCCTGCCGGTTCCCAAGGTCAGTCGCGTGCCGCTCGAAATGTTGCGTGGCATCGAACATGTCCGCGACGTTCTTTTGAAGAATACCGAGCAGTTTGCGCGCGGACATGGCGCCAACAATGCCCTTCTTTGGGGCGCGCGGGGCATGGGCAAGAGCTCGCTCGTGAAAGCCATTCATGCCGATATCGGCGCGCGCGAAGGTTTTCAGCGGCTGGTGCTGATCGAAATCGCCCGCGAAGACCTCGACACCCTGCCCCAACTCATGCGCGCCATTTCGGGCAATTCGGCCCGCTTCATCGTCTTCTGCGACGATCTCAGCTTCGATAGCGGCGAAACGAGCTACAAGTCACTCAAGACCATTTTGGATGGCGGCCTAGAAGGCCGGCCGGACAATGTGCTCTTCTACGCTACGTCCAACCGCCGCCACCTGATGCCGCGTGACATGATCGAGAATGAGCGCTCGACGGCGATCAATCCGAGCGAGGCCGTGGAAGAAAAGGTGTCGCTGTCTGATCGCTTCGGCCTTTGGCTCGGCTTCCACAATTCCGACCAGGACACCTACCTCGCCATGGTGCGCGGCTATGCCGACTATTATGGCCTTGCACTCGACGACGAAACGCTGCGGGCTCGCGCTATCGAATGGGCCGCAACTCGTGGCTCCCGGTCCGGCCGCGTGGCTATCCAGCTCATCCGGAGTCTGGCGGGCGAACAGGGCAAGGTCGTTTAGCTACGCCAAGGCGCAGAAAGGAAGAGGGCCGGTGCGATTGCACCGGCCCTTCTTATTATGTCGTTGATCTCAGCTTGCCAGCAGCGGCACCGGATCGACCGGGGTTGCGCCCTTGCGCAGTTCGAAGTGGAGCTGCGGCTTCGAGACCGAACCACTCATGCCGACCGTGCCGATGGAGTCACCGCGGCTCACCGTGGCGCCCTTGGCAACGCTCATGCCGTTTAGGTGGGCATAGGCGGACACGTAACCGTTGGGGTGGCGGATGAGGATGAGGTTGCCATAACCCTCGACGCCCGAACCCACATAGATGACGGTGCCGTTCTCGGCAGCCTTGACCGTCGAACCCTCGGGAACATCGATATTGATGCCCGTGCCACGCGAGGCCGCGAAGTCGGTGATCACGCGGCCGCTGACCGGCCAGCGGAACTTGTCGTTGCCGGAAGCAACAGGCTCGGCGGCGGGTGCACTGGCCACCTGGGTCGGGGCTGGCGCCGCGACAGGAGCAGCGACCGATGCCGGAGTGGCGGCGACCTGCTGAGGAGCAGCCTGCGGGCGGCCCAGAGGAGCAGGAGCAGCTCCGAGCGTCTGGGTCGGCGTCGCGCTTGCCACCTGAACGGTCGGCTGTGCTGCAGTCTGCGGTGTGCGCACCAGGTCCGGACGGCCGGGAATGATCAGCGACTGGCCGACGACGATCTTGTCCGGCGAGGAGAGGCCATTGGCTTGCACAAGCGCCTGGGTGGTGACCTCATAGCGACGGGCGATCGTATAGAGCGACTCGCCGCCTGCAATGGTGTGGGTATAGGCGCCGGCAGTGTTCGCGGCCGCGGCCACAACCGGTGCGGCGGCGGGAGCGGCGCTCGGCACGCTGCTGTTGACGGGCAGAGCGGCGTTGGAGCTCGGGAGCGAGCCGAGTGCAACGGCGGGCGGCATGGACGGCATCGAGGCCGGGGTTTGCATGGCGGGCATGGCTTGCGGGGTTCCCATGGAAGCGGAAGAACTCAGTACAGGAAGATCCTGGGATCGAACCGAGGGCGCACTTGCCCCCATGCCAATCGGCGAAACCGAGCCGACCGGCTGCGTAAAGCCCGACTGCACGGGCGAAGCAGATTGAACAGGTGGAACGCCCCAAGCGGAACCGATCGGCGCGGGCGGCAGGAACCGCTGCTCGGCAACCTGCACCGCGGCAGGCGCACCAAGCGATGCCGGCATGGGCTGGTTCAGCGTGGCAGGAGCGGAGGATTGGGTAACGGAGCCGGTCGTGGTGGAATCGCCAAAGGTTCGCGAACCAAGACTTGAACAACCGGACAAGCCGACGGCTGCTACTAACAGACCAGCCACGGCGACTGTACTTTTAGGCACCCTGACAGACAGGTTTTTACGCATCGGCTAACTCGTACGCAGGTACTTAACACTGGAAACGAGAGTAGGCCGGTAAGGTAAAAGGGGCCTTAAAGCCGATGCGATTTGAGTGAAATCGGATTGGGCTTGTTGTCGATTGGGTAAGGTTAAGATTGCCCGGCTGGGGACAAGCTGAGCCCGGCAAGCCTTTGCAGAGCAGTTTTTTCCGTCTGCTGCAGCGCGAAAGGCGTCACCGTTATGGTGTTGCGACGGCGCAAAACTTCGAAATCTGCGTTCGAGTCCAAGGGCATAGGCGTTTCGGGAATAGCGACGAAGAATTCGCCATCCTTGTCGCTCGGATAATAGCGGAAGGCCGAACGCGAGAAGCGCTGATGCGGCACGGCGGCTATGCCGGCGACGTCGTTGGGCGAACAGACCGGGAAGTTGACGTTGTAAAAAACATCGTCCTGGCCGCGAGCCGCTAGAATCGCCCGGACAACATCTGTCCCGAAACGAATCGAATTCGACCAATCGACTGCATGACTTCTTTCGTAGTCGATGGCCTGACTCATCGCGATTCCGATCGCGCCCTGGAGCGCACCTTCCCGCGCGCCGGCCGCGGTGCCGGAACAATGCACGATGTCGCCGAGATTCTGCCCGGCATTGACGCCGGACAGAACGAGGTCGGCCGGACGGTCGGCCAGCACATGAGTCATGCCGGCCACGACGCAATCGGCGGGAGAGCCGCCGATCACTGTGAAGCGCCGCGGGCCGCGCTCTTCGATGGATAGTTCACGGCCAAGCGTGAAGCGGTGCCCTGCCCCGGACTGGTTGCCATCCGGGGCCACGATCCAGACATCGTCCGACAGCGCGGCGGCGATATCGACCATGATGGCGATCCCTGGCGCATCCACACCATCGTCATTGGTGATGAGGATGCGCATGGATCACTTGCCTCCGATGGAGGTGAGGCCGCCCATATAGGGCTGCAGCGCCTCGGGGATCAGGACGGAGCCATCTTCCTGCTGGTAGTTTTCCAAGACAGCGATGAGGCAACGACCCACGGCGGTGCCGGAACCATTGAGCGTATGCACATAGCGCGGCGCCTGCTTTTCACCAGATGGGCGATAGCGGGCCTCCATGCGGCGGGCCTGGAAATCGCCGCAGACGGAGACGGACGAAATCTCGCGATAGGTGTCCTGCCCCGGCAGCCAGACTTCGAGATCATAGGTCTTGCGCGCGCCGAAACCCATATCGCCGGTGCAGAGCATCATGACACGGTAGTGGAGGCCAAGGCGCTGAAGCACCGTCTCGGCACAGGCCAGCATGCGCTCGTGCTCGTCGATGGAGGTTTCGGCCGTCGTGATCGACACCATCTCGACTTTGTCGAACTGGTGCTGGCGCAGCATGCCGCGCGTGTCACGACCGGCTGAGCCGGCTTCGGAACGGAAGCAAGGCGTCAGTGCCGCAAAGCGCAGCGGTAGTTCCTCTTCGGCGAGGATGGATTCGCGCACCATATTAGTGAGCGGCACTTCCGCGGTCGGGATGAGGGCCAGGCGCGAGTCGCCGTGCGGGGTGAAGAACAGGTCTTCCTCGAACTTCGGCAACTGATTGGTGCCGAAGAGCGCATCGTCCCGCACGAGCAGCGGCGGTTGCACTTCCAGGTAGCCGTGCTCGGTCGTGTGCAGGTCGAGCATGAACTGGCCGATGGCGCGTTCGAGGCGGGCGATCTGGCCCTTCAGCACCACGAAGCGGCTGCCGGAAAGCTTGGCGGCTACTTCAAAATCCATGTCCTTTTCGGCAACGCCGATTTCGTAGTGCTCTTTAGGAGCAAACGCGAAGGACGGCTTGGCCGGACGCTGCCTTGCGGCAGTTTCGGCCGTGCCGTTGGCACCGAAATATTCGACATTGTCGTTTTCGTCGTCGCCCTGCGGCACATCCTCGAGCGCAAGGTTCGGAATAACCGACAGTGCAGCACGAAGCTCGGCCTCAACGGCGCGTTCTTCGGCTTCGCCCGTCGGGATAAAGTCCTTGAGGCGCGCGACTTCCGCCATCAGCTCCTGGGCCTTGGCTTCATCCTTCTGAGCCTTGGCCTGGCCGATCTGCTTGGAGAGCGCGTTGCGCTTTTCCTGCGCTTCGTTGAGGCGGACGATGATTTCCCGGCGCCGATCGTCGATCGCCAGGAGATCGGAGGACCGCACGGAGACATTCTTGCGCCGGGAAACGGCAGCGTCGAAAGCTTCGGCGTTGGCTCTGATCCACTTGATATCGAACATCGGTTCTTACGGGCCCTTGCCCGCCTCTGGTTTGACGCAGGCCCTGGGGATTATACCCCGGAGCGCGCCTGCCAGCGCCGCGGGGCAGAACTGAGCTGCACCCGCGAGAGAACGCGGAGCAGCTATTCGCTAGATGAGCCGGAAAGCTCGGCTTCCTGTGCCGCCAGCTTCGCCTCGCGACGCTTCTGCACAATCCGAACCGACAGGATCGCCAGTTCGTAAAGCGCGTACATCGGCAGGGCAAGCCCGATCTGGGAGATCGGATCGGGCGGTGTGATCAAGGCGGCCACGATCAGGATGCCGACGATGGCAAAGCGGCGGCCCTTCTTGAGCATCTCGACATTGACGAGATCGATCTGCGCCAGAAGCGTCAGCACGACGGGCAACTGGAAGCAGATGCCGAAAGCCAGAATCAGCGTCATGGCGAAGCCGAGATATTCAGACACGCGCGGCATGAGCTTGATTTCTTCCGTCTCCATGCCGGCGAAGAAATGCAGCGCCATGGGCAGGACGGTGAAATAGACCATCAGCGCACCCATGATGAAGAAGATCGGGGTGGCAATGAGATAGGGCACCAGCGCCTTGCGCTCGTGCTTGTAGAGCCCCGGCGCAACGAAGAGATAGATCTGCGTGGCGATGAAGGGGAAGCCGAGGAAGATCGCGCCGAAGAAGGCCAGGTTCAGTTCGGTGAAGAACAGTTCCTGCGGGGCGGTATAGATCAGCTCGATCGTATGGGTCGGATCATTGGCATAGACGCCGCGATAGGGCCCGAGAAGAATATCGAAAATATTCTTCGAGATCAGGAAGCAGCCGATCATCAGCACGACGACGGCGATGGCGCTATAGATGAGGCGCTTGCGCAGCTCGATCAGGTGTTCGAGAAGCGGCGCCTCGCTGCCCGCGAGTTCGTCCTCGACTTCGGGCTTGTTCTTGTCTTCGAGCTGCGGCTGCTTGGCGTCGGCCATCGTTATTTCGTTTCTACCGGTTCAGCCGGCTTCTTGCGCGGCGCGCGGGGCTTCTTGGCGGGCGCAGCCGGTTCGGCGGCAACTTCTGCGACAGCAACCTTGGTCCGCGGCTTGCGAACCGGCTTGGCAGGCACCACGACTTCATTGGCGCTCGCAGCCTCAGGCAGTGCGGTCTTCTTGGCTGGTGCCTTCCTCGCGGCAGGCTGCTTGGCAACAGCCGCGGTTTTCTTTGCGGCGGCAGGCTTTTTCGCCGGGGCGACCTTGGTGGCCTCGACCGGCGGAAGCTCGCTTGACGTCACGGGTGCCGTCGGCGCTGCGGTGACCGACTTGGCCGCCGTTACCTGCGCTGCCTTTACCGGCTCGCTGCCCTTGAAGCCATAGTCGGAGGCCAGCTCATCATTGGTCTTCTTGGCGGGCGGCATGCCGGCAGCGCTGCGCAGCTCGTCGACAACGCTTTCCGCCTTGGGGTCAGCCGGCTTGATGGCGCCGCTGGGCTGCGGGCCCGTCGGCGTCATGGTGTTGAATTCCTTGCGGATCTCTTCGGCCGTTTTCTTCAGCGGCGAGGTGATGGAATTGCGGAGGTTCCGCACTTCATCAAGGCCGGTGGTCCGATTGATTTCCCGCTGGAATTCATTGCCCATGCGGCGGATTTGACCCACGAACTTGCCGATGCGTCCCATGACGACGGGCAGGTCCTTGGGGCCAATGACGATCAGCGCAACGACGCCGATCACCAGCATCTCTGTCCAGCCTAGACCGAGCATAAGGATAGTCTCCGAGCGCGGCCCACGGCCGCTAAGTCAGGCCGAGAAGGATCAGACGTCCTTGCGCTCGGTCTCGCGTGTTTCGACTTCAGCAGTCGTGGTGACACGTTCAACCGGCTTGTCGTCGTCCTTCATGCCCTTCTGGAAGGCTTTGATGCCCGACGCAACTTCACCCATCATGCCGGAGATCTTCCCGCGGCCGAACAGCAGAATTACGACGACGGCAACAACGAGAATGCCCCAAATGGAAGGCGCGTGCATGGTGATCTCCCTAGACTTTCAGAACGCGTTACACGCGATAGATGTGCGAGAAATAGGTTCAATCGCAGGCAAACACAAGAACGTGTTGCCGTTGCGCACTCACGAAAGCGGCAACCTGCATCCCAATATGACGGATTCACTCGCTCTCAAGGCAGGGCCAGGGCCTCTTTATGGACCGGCGTGACACCGAAGGGACGCGTTCTAAATCGGCAGGCATAAGACCCGCCCGGCCTTTCGGCTTGCGGCTGCGCGGTCGCGACGCCCCTTCGGGCGCACGGTGAGAAGCGGCTTTCGCCTCGAAATGTAAGATAGAAGAGGCGAAAGCCGCTTCGCACGTCCGGGATTTTTTGCGCACGCATCGAGCGGTCCCCTTTTGGGGTTTTACGGTCCAGATCGCCGTCGGAAGCATCCGAAGATGCGACGGGGGCTTTCTGCCGCTTGACCGGTGGTCAGCATCCACGCACTCGCCCAGGCGACCCCGAGCGACCCGACTTCCCGCCCGACACTTCGTCGGTGCCGCGTGTTATCGGCGGGAATGAGGGGAGAATGCCACAGGTTTTGGGGGCGGGGATAAGCGGGATAGATTGCGTTCAGCGCTCAGCGGCGCGCTAGTCGTCGTCGCTGACCGCATCTCCCTGATCGTCCGGGGCAAGCGGGTCTTCGTCGTCTCGCAAAGCGCCATCGAATGGCAATGGAATTTGCAGCGATGGCGGCAATCTGGATGACAGGAGCCCTGCCCCTTTGAGTTCGTCGAGGCCGGGCAGATCGGACAGGTGCTCAAGGCCAAAATGGTCGAGAAAGGCATCGGTGGTGCCATAGGTAACGGGCCTGCCCGGTGTGCGGCGGCGGCCGCGCATGCGCACCCAGCCAGCTTCCATCAGGATATCCATCGTGCCCTTGCCGACGGCAACGCCGCGGACTTCTTCGATTTCGGCCCGAGTCGCGGGCTGGTGGTAGGCAATGATCGCGAGGGTTTCGAGCGCGGCACGGGAAAGCGGGCGGGTTTCCTCTTCCTCCCGGCGCAGCAGGAAGCCCAGGTCTTCGGCGGTGCGGAAGGCCCAGCGATCGCCGCGGCGCACCAGATTAACGCCACGGTTGGCATAAAGCGCGCGCAACTCTTCGATCAGCACCGGCAGGTTCGCACCGTCGCCCACATAGGGCGACATCTCTGCGAGGGACAAAGGCTCTGACGAGGCGAACAGGAGCGCTTCAAGAATGCGCAACTGACGCTGGCGCACCTCGCCTTCGAAATTCTCATCGCTCATGGTTGTTCACGTTTCCGGCGCCGCAGCAGGATGGGCCCAAAAGTCTCGCTCTGCCGAACTTCGATTTCGCCCTGGCGAACCAATTCGAGACTGGAGGCGAAGGTGGAGGCGCGGACGGTTGCGCGCTCGTCCGGCTTGGCCAGATATTGTTCGAGATAGGTATCCATCGCGATCCAGTCAGCGCTTTCGCCGATCAGCCGCTGCAGAATGTCTCGCGCGTCCTGCAGAGACCAGACGGTCCGCGTATAAGGACGATATTCGGTAACGGCACCGCGTTCGCGCTGGGCCGAATAGGCTTTCAACAGCTCATAGTAGCTCGCTTCCCATATGGATTTTCGAGCGACTTCCAAGGGTTCGGGCGCACCGCGCGAATAGATCTGCAGGCCCAGCCTGGGGCGGCTCAAGAGACGGCTCGCCGCTAGGCGCATGGCCTCGAGGCGCTTGAGACGGAATTGCAGCATGGCCGCCAGCATTTCGCCGGATGGCTCGTCATCGTCCTGAACCTGCGGCACCATGAGGCGGCTCTTGAGATAAGCCAGCCACGCGGCCATCACCAGATAGTCGGCCGCAACTTCGATGCGGCGCTCGCGCACCCGGTCGATGAAGGACAGATATTGCTCGGCGAGGGCCAAAATGGAAATCGCCGCAAGGTCGACCTTTTGCCGTCGCGCCAGGTCCAGCAGCAGATCGAGAGGGCCTTCATAGCCGTCCACGTCGACATGCAGGACCTCGTCCGCTGGCGGCGCTTCTGCGTCGAGCCATTCGGTCAGCGATCCGGTCATGAGGAAATCCGCGGAGCAGAGGTCATGCCGCATCCTTGGCGGCGCAAAGCCGCAGCGTCAAGCGAGCCAAGCAGTTGGGCTAGAAGCTGAACACGCCTTCTACCGGAACGTGGTCGCTGGGCTTGTCCCAACCGCGCACGTCCTTATGCACGGTGACGTCATCTAGCCGGTCGGCTGCTTGCGGCGAGAGCATCAGGTGATCGATGCGGATACCGGCATTTCGCCGCCATGCGCCGGCCTGGAAATCCCAGAACGTAAAGGTTTGCTCCGCGGTGATGGAGCGCAGGGCATCGGTCATGCCAAGGTTACGCAGAATCCGGAACTTTTCGAGGCTTTCCGGCCGATAGAGCGCATCGCCCCACCAGGCGTCGGGATCATGGGCGTCGATCGGCGCGGGAATGAGATTGAAGTCGCCCATGAGCACGAAGGGCTCTTCCAACGCCAGGCGGTCCTCGACGAACGTGTTGAGGCGATCCATCCAGCGCAGTTTGTAGGGAAACTTCTCGGTATCGACCGGATTGCCGTTCGGGAGGTAAATGTTGCAAATGCGGACGATCCCGCCTTCGACCGAAAAAACGCCTTCGATGAGGCGCGATTGTTCGTCGGCGTCGTCGCCCGGCAGGCCACGGTGCACTTCGTCGAAGGGAAGTTTGGAAAGGAGCGCGACGCCGTTCCAGCTCTTCTGGCCGTGTGTGACAACATTGTAGCCAAGCGCCTCGATCTCGGCGATCGGAAAGCCCTCGTCGACGGTCTTGATTTCCTGCAGGCCGACAATGTCGGGCTTTTCTTCCTCAAGCCAGCGCAGCAGAAGTTCGAGCCGGGCCTTGATGCCATTGATATTCCAGGTGGCGACGCGCAAGGCCATGGCTCTCTCCGGCACTAGTTGAGGTCGGCATAAACGGCGCGAATGAGGTCCTTGGGATAGCGTCCCGTGCACCCTTCGAGCGCCGTATTGCTCATCGACACTATGGTAATGGCATTGGCGGGATCGACAAGCCAGGAATGTCCATAAACCCCGCCCCAATTGATGGTGCCCTTGGCGGAGGGCGATGCGGCGGCTTCGGGATCATCGACGATGGCGCCGAAATAGCCAAAGCGCTGGCCCTGATCTTGCCGGAAGATATCGCCAATGCGATTGGAAAAGCCCAGTGCGACAGTCTCCGGCTTCAGCACGGAGCCGCCGCCCTTGCGCAGGGTTTCGAGGAATTTTGCGATGTTCTCCGGTGTGCCGGCCATGCCGGCGCCGCCGGACTGAAAGGCTTTGTCACTAAAGATGCGGGAGGGCGAGAACATCACCGTGCCGCCGTCTTCCCCGGCAACAAATTGCGGGTCGGTCATCACGGTGGGTTCCGGCGTGCCATCGGCATAGGGGGTGGCGAGGCGCGCCTTGTCGGCAACGAAGAAGCCGGTTTCGTCCATGCCGAGCGGCCCGGTGATGTGGGCGTGCACGGCGTCTTGGAGCGAACCGCCCTGCACTGCCGCGAGCACTGCACCGAGAACGTCGATGGCGACCGAATAGGTCCAGCCTGTGCCAGGCGCGAACAGCAACGGGGCGGCGGCGACCTTTGAGAAGTTGGTCCGGAAATCCTTGTCGGTCGGCCCCAAGCCGGTCGAAATCGTCTCGTCGGCATAGCCATAGGCAAGCCCGGAGGTGTGCGTCAGCAGGTGGTGGATGGTGATCGGCGCTGGGGAGCCGTCTTCGAGTTTGGGCGTAAAATAATCGAGGTGTTTTGAAACGAGATCGTCGAGCCTGAGCAAGCCCTTGTCGATCATTGCCAGGGCCGTTGCGGCAACGATGGGCTTCGTGACGGAGGCCAGCCTATAGATGGCGTTTTCGATCATCGGCACGCCGGCCTTACGATCGAAATGGCCGGCAGTGCGCCGCAGGATCAGCTCCCCATGGCGATAGACGATCAGTTCTGACCCGACGATCTTGTTGCCGGACACAGCCTCATCCATGACCGCGTTGACGCGCGCGCCCATATTCCCCTCCCAGAGATGTGCTTGATTATTTAGACGGCGAAACTCGTGCCGCAGCCGCAGGATGCGACGGCGTTCGGGTTCTTGATCTGGAAGGCCTGGCCGATCAGATCGTCCGTAAAGTCGATTTCCGCGCCGCCCATGAATTCGAGGCTCAGCGAATCGATCAGCACTGTGGCATCACCCTTTTGCAGCACGAGGTCGTCCTCGTTCGCCGTCTCCTGCACGAGATTGTATTCGTACTGGAAACCGGAGCATCCGCCGCCAGCCACCGAAATGCGCAGCACTGTGCCCGTCGGTTCTTTCGAGAGAATGCGAGACACGCGCTTCGCGGCGCGATCCGACAAAGTCACGGCAGGGGTTTCGGCAAGGGCGGCAGCGGTCATTTGAAGTGTCCGTACGGTCGTAATGTCATAACACTGGCCTTAAGATAGGCGCATCAAGCGCCGTTGCAAAGGCCTGGAACGAGAAGATGAACGAAACAGCGCCTTATGCCAGCAAGCCCGAAGATTCCCTCGGGCGTCTCTATGGCACCGGACCGAGCCCGACACGCTCGGAATTCCAGCGAGATCGCGACCGGATCATCCACTCGACGGCGTTTCGTCGGCTGCAGCACAAGACGCAGGTTTTTCTGCATCACGAGGGGCGGCATTTTCGCAATCGGCTGACGCATACGCTCGAAGTCAGCCAGATCGCCCGGTCCATCGCTCGGGCGCTGAGGCTCAACGAAGACCTGGCGGAGGCCGTGGCGCTGAGCCATGACCTCGGCCACACGCCTTTCGGCCATGCGGGTGAACGCGCCTTGCATCGGGCCATGGCGCCCTATGGCGGGTTCGACCATAACGTTCAGGCCTTGCGGGTCGTTACACAGCTCGAGAATCGCTATGCCGAGCATGACGGCATCAATCTCACCTGGGAAACGCTGGAAGGCATTCTCAAGCATAATGGTCCGCTGATTCATCCGGATGGCCGTCCATATGGTCGCTATGAGGAAGAAGGTTTGCCAGCAGGTGTCGCCGATATTCCCGCGGTCGCGGATTTGCGCCTTTCAAGCCATGCGAGCCTTGAGGCGCAAGTGGCCGCTATTGCGGACGACATCGCCTATAACGCCCATGACATAGACGACGCCCTGCGCGCTGGCCTCGTGCAGCTTGCCGACTTCGAGGACGCGCCGATGGCGGGGCCAATCGTTCGTGAAGTCGAAGAGCGCTACCCCGATGTCGGTGCCAAGCGCCAGACGCACGAAGTGCAGCGGCGCATGATTACGCGGGCCATCGAGGACGTCATTGCCCAGAGCGCGGCCGGTATCGTCGAGGCAGGTGTCGCTAGCGCCGAAGATGTCCGCATGGCCGGCAAAACCCTCATTGCTTTTTCCCCACCCACAGCCGAGGCGGAAAAAGGATTGAAGGCGGTTCTCTATAAGCGCGTCTATCGTGACGAGGCGGTCATGCGGCCGGTTCGCGAGAGCGAAGCGGTCGTTGAGCGGCTGTTTGCCGCTTATATGGAGAGTGCCAATATGCCCGGCCGCTGGGGCGACGCTGCCACGACGGCGAGCGATGCCAATGCCCGCGCGCGCATCGTTGCGGACTTCATTGCGGGCATGACCGATCCCTATGCGCTTGACGAACATCAGCGCTTGTTTGACGCTCGCCCGGAATTCCGCTAACCGCCTGACAGCATTTCCAGCGGGTTTGTCATGGATATCTTCGCACTTTTCACCACTCGGGTCACCGAGGCTCTGCTTGCCGATCACCCCGAACTGGGCGCCGATCTGCTGTCGCGCGTTGTGGTGGAACCCCCGCGAGACCCCGCCCATGGCGATCTCTCGACCAATGCCGCTATGGTTGTGGCAAAGCCCCTCGGCAAGAATCCGCGCGAAGTCGCTGCGGCCCTGGTCGAGCGGTTTAAGGCCGATTCCGATGTAACCTCGGTCGAGGTTGCGGGCCCAGGCTTCATCAACTTCCGTCTCGCGACGCCCATTCTGCACAAGGTGCTGAAGGCTATCGGCGAGCAGAAGGACGCCTACGGCAAGTCGAACCTCGGCAAGGGCGAGCGGGTCAACGTCGAATATGTCTCGGCCAACCCGACCGGTCCCATGCATGTGGGCCATACACGCGGCGCCGTCTTTGGCGACGCGCTTGCCTCGCTCATGGCCTATTCCGGCTATGATGTGACGCGCGAATATTACATCAACGACACCGGCGGCCAGACCATCATCCTCGGCCAGTCCGCTCTGCTGCGCTATCGCGAAGCGCTTGGCGAAACCATCGAGATTCCCTCGGGTTTCTATCCCGGCGACTACCTCATTCCCGTCGGCAAGGCGCTTGCTGCCGAATATGGCGCTTCGCTGCTCGAAAAGCCCGAACAGGAGGCGGTTCTTATCGCTCGCGAGGCGGCTCTTGCCGAGATGATGGAGCTGATCAAGTCGGATCTCGCCCAGCTCAATATCCATCACGACGTCTTCTTCTCCGAACGCACCCTGCATGGTCAGGGCGGCGACATCCAGACGACGCTCGACTGGCTGCGCGAAGAGGGCATGGTCTATCAGGGCCTGCTTGAGGCGCCCAAGGGCAAGACGCCGGATGACTGGGAAGAGCGCGAGCAGACCCTGTTCCGCGCCAAGGATTTCGGTGATGACACCGACCGCGCGCTGGTCAAGTCGGACGGCAGCTACACCTATTTCGCCGCCGACATTGCCTATCACCGCAACAAATATCTCCGCGGCTTCAAGCACATGGTCAATGTGCTCGGCGCCGATCACTCGGGCTATGTGAAGCGCTTACAGGCAGCGGTGAAGGCGGTATCGCAGGGTGAAGCCGACATCGACGTGCGCATCTGCCAGCTCGTGCGGCTGCTCAAGAACGGCGAGCCGTTCAAGATGTCGAAGCGCTCGGGCGACCTTGTCCTGCTTTCCGATGTGGTCGAGGAAGTCGGTGCGGACGCCACGCGCTTCATGCTGCTCTTCCGCCGCAACGACGCTTCGATGGATTTTGACTTTGCCGTTGTCAAAGAGCAGACCCGCGACAACCCGGTCTTCTATGTGCAGTACGCCCACGCCCGCGCCTGCTCGATCTTCCGCACGGCCGAACGCGATGTGCCGGGCCTCGATTTCAGCGCCCCGGCCCTCGCCAATGCCGAGGTCGAACTGCTCACTTCTGCTGCCGATCTTGAGCTGATCCGGCTTCTCGCCGCCTGGCCGCGCACGGTTTCTGCCGCAGCAGTTGCACACGAGCCGCATCGTATTGCATTCTACGTTCACGAACTCGCGGCGGCCTTCCACGGCTTCTGGGCAAAGGGCAAGGATGATCACTCGTTACGCTTTGTTAACGCTGCCGATCCAAAGCTCACCTTGGCGCGACTCGCACTTGTGGATGCCGTACGTCAGGTAATCCGCAATGGCCTTGGAATTCTGGGTGTTTCGGCTCCCGAAGAGCTTTCATAATTCGGGCGCATTAGTGTGAAAACTCGCGGCAAACTCCCTAAGGGAGCGCTTGCAGCAATCTAGGGGCGCTGGCCGATGACGACAGCGAAACCGAAACATATGGCAGGACAGACCGATAGCGCGGACGACCTGATCGCAGAACTCGCCAGACTGATGGCCGAAGACGCTCAGGGCGATAAGCCCAAAAGCGAGCCGGCCGTAACGGTCAGGATACCGGGTGGCGATAGTCCAGCAGCTTCTGCGCCCCCGAAAGTAGCCGAGGCACCGAGCCGCCCCGTGCGTATTCCGGGCGACAATGCGCCCGCGCCCGCGCCTTTTGTTTTCGATTTCGACCGCAAGCCGCAGGCTGGCCAGCCCAAGACGGAAGCGCCGCAGCGCGTCGAACCCGCAGCGTTTGCGCCTGCCTTCGGCGCGCCCAAGCCAATCGTCAACGAGGCGCCGGTTGCGGCGCGGCCCCAGCCGGCACCGACTGCGCCGGCGGAGCCTATTGCTATCGCGCCGCAGGAGGTCGCTCCTCCGGCCCCGGTATTTGTGCGCACCGAACCGGTCGTGCCGCCGGCCGAAGAAATGCCCGAGCTGGATCAGGACAGCCTTGCGAGCCTGATCGCCGCCGAGCTGGCCGTCGGCGAAGAACCCGAGCCCCATGCCCAGAGGCAAGACGATCCGGTCGACGAGCTGGATGTCACCGACGCGGTGCTTGGACAGACCTTCCCGCGCGAGGCCGATGCTTTCGGCATCCCTCCGGTTTTCGGTCTGGCTTCGAGCGCCGCAAACAGGCCTGAAGCCCGCCCGGTGCCCGCCGAGGTTGTCGCGCCCGAAATCAAGCCGGCGGAGACCGTTGTCGCTCATACCCCCGCCGTGCCGCCGCAGCAGCAAAAGCCACAGGCATTGCCCGATCCGCTCGAGGAGATCGAGCGCCTGATTGGTCCCGCGGCCCGCGTTCAACAGGCCCCGGCTGCCCCGAGCCCTGCCTTGCGCAGCCTCGCGACGCCCACCCTGCCGACCCGCGAGCCCCAGCCGGCCGCCGTGGCCACGCCCGCGCGGGACAATACCCGCGTCTCGTCGGTGGAAGAGGCTATTCTGGCTGCCGCTGAAACCAGCGGAGCCCGCTTGGAATGGGTGGAGCCCGCCATCGAGGCCAGCCTGCCGCCCGAAGAGCCCGTAAAGCCTGCGAGGGCGCCACGCGGCCGAGTACTTGGCCTGACGCGTTCGCTTGCCGGCCCCGTCGTCGCCACTTTGCTGCTGGCTGTTGCCGCAGTCGGCCTTTACACGGTCCTCGGCCTTGGCAGTGGCACGCCGGAGGGCCCTGCCCCGCTGGTTGCCGCCGATACGACGCCGACCAAGGAAGTTCCCGAACCCACTCCTTCGGCAGACGCGGCCAGCCAATCGGTGGTCTTCAACGAGATTTCCGGCGTGGACACCGGCGCGGAAGAGCAGATCGTCTCGCGCGATCAGTCCGACGTTGAGGCCGTTACGCAGGTCGCCTCCACGGACCTGAGCGAAGAGGGCCTCGTCAATCGCAAGGTTCGCACCGTTACGGTGCGGCCGGACGGCACCATTGTGAGCGGCAGCGACAATCTCGCTGGTTCGGCAATGCTTCCTGTCGATCGGCCTTCCGTACCAGACGTTCCCGGCGCCGACTTCTCGACACCTGATCTGATCGCCAATGCCATTGCCAATGCGCCGGCGGCGACGCCCGAGCCAACTCCTGCTCCTGCAGCAGGACCCGCGGTCGTTCCCGTTCAGCCTGGTTCGACCGTTCCGGTGGTCGACCTTACTGGTGCACCGGTCACTGGTAAATCGGCGCCTGTTCCGCTCGTTCGTCCGACGAATTTCGCGCCGCAGGCGGCCGTTACCACACCGGTGACGGCAACGTCGGCACCTGCGGTCGCCACAGCCCCAGCGACCACCCTGCCCGCGGCGACCCCGGCTGTCGCACAGCCTCAACCGGTCGCTGCGCCTTCAAGCGCTAGCACGGCTCCTGCCTATGTGCAGTTGTCGTCCCAGCGGACGGAAGAAGCCGCACGCCAGACGGCCCAGCAGATCGCCGGTCGGTTCGGCCCGCTCTTCGGTGGCGCCAGCCTCGAAGTGCAGCGCGTTGATCTCGGTGATCGTGGGATTTTCTACCGCGTTCGCGTCCCGGCTAATTCGCTACAGGATGCCAATACCATCTGTTCGAACGTCAAGGCTGCGGGCGGCGACTGCTTCACCCTCTAGCGGGGCGTGCCGCAGCGGCAAGGCGCTGCGGCGATATTTCTTCAGAAATCGGCGAACTGCGGCGCTATGGATTCTGCCAGCGCCGCTGCGTTGGCGCGATCTTCCGGACGAGCCATGGACGACGCACGAGTGAGCAATTCATCGACCTGCGCCTGATCGGCCGTGCCGAGGCAACGCTCATGCGACAGGTTCAGCCACATCAACCCTTCGATAGGCTGGGCCTCGATGCCATCCATGCCGTTGAAGAGGAGATCGCCGAGACGTGCCTGGGCCAGGCAATGGCCCTTGCGGGCGGCAAGCGAGAACCAGCGCGCGCTCTGCAATGGATTTACGCCCAGGCCTTCATCCTGCAGATACAGCAAGCCAACGCGGTACTGGGCATCGGCATCGCCAAAATAGGTAGCGGCGTGGAGCAGTAGGGCGTGAGAGCGCTCGATATCGGCGGGAATGCCGGCATCGGGCACGCCCAGGCGATAATAGTCGCCCATCTTCACAAAAGACTGCGCAACGATATCGGACTCGACGCCGCGCGGCGCGGCATCGGCATGCTGATTGGCAATCTGGGCAAAGTAGCCAAAGGCCTTGGCAGGATCCTTGGCAACGCCCTCGCCATTTTCGTACATGGTGCCGAGCTGCCACATGGCCATGGGCTGGCCGGCGGCAGCGGCATTTTCAAGCGCGGAAAGATAGGCGTCGCCGGACACGCCGCCGCCAGCGCCATCCAGCATATTGGCTAGATCGAGCGCGGCTTCGGCCGCTGTCTGTGCCTGTGCGGGGATCGCTGCTGTCAGAACCGACAGCGCAAGTCCGGTTACCGCGGATGCCAGATAAAAAGCCGGCGATTTCCGCATCTTACTCCTTTTGCCCATAACGGCCTGGGCGGGTGCTACAAATATCTGCTGTCCGATCGACACTGGCGAGCAATTTGAGCCCGAAGCCGTTCGAGGAAAAGCGAAGTGTGAACTTTTGGTAAACTCGCATTGCGGCAGGATTTGAGCCGAGGAGATCACATCCCCGAGGGCAATGTCGGCGGCCATATGGCCACTCAAATACCTGGACTTCGTCATATCCTGTTTGCGCACGTGCTCACCAAGAACCGGCGGATTCCCGCCCATTTTTCAAGCAGTCTGGCGCGCCACAGACAGGCCGAAGACGAAACCTCGCGGTTTCACCCCTGAACTGCCGACACCCGCCCCCGAATGCCTAGCCATCTCGTTTAAGATGAGATTGTGGCGGGAAACATCGCCAAATTCTTTATGCCGAGTGACGCCGCAGTGAATCCCGGGTGCTGTTGCCAATTCGTCACAGAGGTCGGGAGCCTGACTGACCTCGACGAACACGGCGTTGTGAAAGCGGCGCGAAGCACCCATACTTCGTCGGCTTTTGCGCCGCATATAGGAGTTCGAAATGAAAGCGATCCTGTTCCCGATCAACCACACGGAAATCCATCAGGACATGATCGTTCATGCATTCGAAAAACTCCTCGGAAGAGGCGCGCCGCGACAGCATTAGCCGCACTCTTCACGCCAGCCTTTCTGACTTCTTCGCGCGTCCCGGCTTTCAGCGGGCCCGCAAGTTCGTTTCCTACTATCGCCCATACCGGCACCTGCTGGTCATGGACCTCGTTTGCGCAGCGCTGATCGCGGCAACGGCCATTGCCCTGCCGCTCTGCGCCAATTACGTGACCACGCGCCTGCTGATCCTCGACGACAGCGGCGAGGCGCTTTCGCAGATATTCGCCATGGGTGGCGTTATGGTCCTGGTGCTCATCGCCCAGGCCGGCGCAACCTTCTTTGTCGACTATCAGGGCCACGCCATGGGTGCGCGCATCGAAGCCGATGTGCGGCGAGAGCTCTTTGAGCACTGCCAAAAGCTCTCCTTCGGCTTTTACGATCGCAGCCGCGTCGGGCAATTGATGAGCCGGATCACCAATGACACCTTTGCCCTGGGGGAAATGTTCCACCATGGGCCCGAGGACATTGCTATTGGCCTCCTGAAGTTCACCGGCGCTCTCACCGTGCTGTTCTTCATCGATGCAACTCTGACGGGCTACATTGCCATTCTCCTGCCTATAGCAATCGTTTACGCGCTCTATTTCAACCGGCGCATGAATAAGGCCCTGGCCCTCAGCCGGGAGAAAATCGCCTCGGTCAACGAGCGGGTGGAGGACGCGCTGGGTGGCATTCGCGTGGTGCAGTCCTTCGCCAATGAGGGTTTTGAACTGGCCCGGTTTGAAGCGGAGAACCGGACATTCGTCGAAAGCCGCAAGGATGGCTACCGCAGCGAGACCTGGTTCTTCGTGGGGATGGAGGTGTTCGTCCATCTCGTCACGATTATCGTGATCATTGCCGGCGCCATGCGCATCCTTGCGGCAGACATGTCGGTGCCCGACCTGCTGACCTTCCTGCTCTGCGTGGGCGTTCTGGTCGATCCGGTCAACCGCCTCGCCAATATCGTCCGCCTCTGGCAGGAGGGGTCGACGGGCTTCACGCGCGTAATGGAAATCCTCGAGCAGGCTCCGCATATCGTGGATGCGCCGCAGGCCTGCCCTGCCCCGCATTTCCGGGGCAAGATCACCTTCGATCGGGTCAGCTTCGGCTATGGCGATGGTCGAACCGTCTTCTCGAACCTGTCGCTCGATATTGCGCCGGGCGAGTTCGTGGCCCTGGTTGGGCCTTCGGGTGTGGGGAAAAGCACGCTCTGTGCCCTTATCCCGCGCTTCTATGAGGTCGAAAGCGGCGGGATCACCATCGACGGGCAGGATATCCGCGATTTCGAACTGGCCTCGCTCCGGCGCCAGATCGGGGTCGTGCAGCAGGATACTTACCTGTTCTCCGGCACGGTGGCCGAGAACCTGCGCTATGGCCGTCCAAATGCCAGCGACGACGAGGTTGTGGCGGCGGCACAGGCTGCCAATGCCCACGACTTCATCATGGCCCTTCCACAAGGCTATGACACCGACGTGGGACAGCGCGGCGTAAAACTGTCTGGCGGGCAAAAGCAGCGCCTGACCATCGCGCGTGCTTTCCTCAAGGACCCGGCCATTCTCATCTTCGACGAGGCAACCAGCGCGCTCGACAATGAAAGCGAGCGCGCTGTGCAAATGGCGCTGCAATCGCTCGCCAGGGGTCGCACCACCCTGGTGATCGCGCATCGGCTGACGACCGTGCGCAATGCCGATCGCATTCTCGTGCTCACGGAAGACGGGATCGTGGAGGAAGGTCGGCATGACGAACTGATGGCGGCGGATGGATACTACGCCCGCCGTCAGGCGGTTCAGGCCAGCATCTAGCGCCTCAAAAACTGCCCCTCTCCGCTGGGGAGGGGCAAAAGGCTAGAAGAGACGGCTTTTGCGCATCCACCAGACGAGCGCACCGGCCAGCGCGATCAGGGCGCCACAAACGACCCAGAACGCACCGCCATAGTCCGCCAGGGGTATGCCAGACACGTTCATCCCGAGCATGCCGCTGATCAGGGTAAGCGGGGAAAACACCACCGTTACCGCCGCCAGCAGCAACATGGTGCGGTTCATCTGTTCGGCGCGATCGTCGATGATCTCTTCATGAACGAGCACTGCGCGTTCAGAGAGGGCCTGCAATTCATCGCCGATACGGGCGGTGCGCATGGCCGCATCGCGCAGCCGCAGTCGATCCCGATCCGAGAAGAAAGACAGGTCCTCGATTTCCAGCGTCGTCAGCGCATCGCGCTGCGGCCACACGAGGCGACGGAAATTGATGAGGGTGCGGCGCAGGTGCTCAAGATTGTCCTGCGCCCTTTCCGTGCGGTGGGTGATGAGCGTTTCTTCGACTTCATCGAGCCTGTCGCCGAGCATCTCGATCAAGGGTTCAAGGCGATCGGTGGCACGCAGGGCCAGGCGGGCGATCAGGTCGGCCGGGGAAATTGGCGCATGCGCCCCCTGCTCCCATTTGGTGAGGCCCAGAAAGTCGAGAATATTGAGTTCGGACGCGATGATGACGCGGCCTCGCTCGATCCAGACCGTCAGGAATTGCCGGCCGACATCGTGCGGAGCGGCGCCTGGACGCACGACACGCAACATGACCAGAGCCCGATCGTCCATCACCGTGCAGCGCGCGCGCGACGTTGGAGTGGTTAGCAGCCCCGAATTGAATTCGCCCAGCTCACCGCGCAGCCAAAGCTTGAACTCGGGGGCCTTGGAATTGCCCACGATCAGCTTGAAGCCGCGCGGCGGCGCGGACGGCGGCACGTCGCTCGGTTCATACCGCTTCATGCCGCCGTCGCCGTCAAAGATCAGGACGGCGCCGACGCCTACGAGACCGTTATGCAGGGCGCGGTCGCTGGGCTGCTTCGGCGTGCCGTCCATGTTGTCAGCTCAAACGCTTCAGGGCTTCGAGAATCTTCTGACGCCGATCGATTGCAGCTTCACGACGAGCCTTCTGCTCTTCGATCACTTCTTCAGGTGCCTTCGAGACGAACTGCTCGTTGCCAAGCTTCTTGTCGATACCCGTGATCTCGCCGTCGAGCTTGCCCACTTCCTTTTCGAGGCGGGACTTTTCGGCGGCGATATCGATCACGCCGGCAAGCGGCAGAGCGTAGGTGGCGTCGCCAACCACGAACTGGGCAGACTCGCCCGGCACCAGGTTCTGCGGCGAGATTTCCTCAAGCCGCGCAAGGCGGCTGATCAGCGACGTGCCGGCGACAAGACGAGCCAGCGTCTGCTCGCCTGCACCGGTCACGACTAATTGCAGCTTGGCGCCGGCCGGAACGTTCATTTCCGCGCGCACCGAACGAACATTGGAGATGACATCGACGAGCCACGCCAGTTCCGCGTCGGCCTCAGCGTCTTCCAGACCCTGATAGGTCGGCCATTCGGTGAGAATGAGGAGATTGTCGCGCTTCGGGCCGGCCTTGCCGGTTTCGGCCCAGAGCTCCTCGGTGACGAAGGGCATCATCGGGTGAAGCATGATCAGGATCTGATCGAGTGCCCAGGCAGCGGTCGCCCGCGTTTCGGCCTTGGCGGCCTCGTCCTCGCCGTTGAACACCGGCTTGGCGAATTCGACATACCAATCGCAGAACGTGCCCCAGACGAAGTCATAGGCATTGTTGGCGGATTCGTTGAACTTGTAGTCCTCGATGCCCTGACGAACGCTGGCGAGCGCGCGCACCGTGGCGCCGACAATCCAGCGATTGAGAGCGAGCTTGTTGGACTTGGGATCAAAGCCTTCGACGCGGCGACATTCGTTCATCTCAAGGAAGCGCGCGGCATTCCAGAGCTTGGTGACAAAGTTGCGATAGCCTTCGACGCGCGAAATCGCGAGTTTTAGGTCGCGGCCCTGCGCAGCCATTGCCGCCAGCGTGAAGCGCGTGGCGTCGGCACCATATTCGTCGACAAGCTTGAGGGGATCGATGACGTTCCCCTTGGTTTTGCTCATCTTCTGGCCCTTTTCGTCGCGGACCAGGGCGTGCATGTAGACTGTATGGAACGGCTCTTCTTCGAGGAATTCCAGGCCCATCATCATCATGCGGGCGACCCAGAAGAAGATGATGTCGAAGCCGGTGACCAAAACATCGGTCGGATAATAGCGCTTGAGTTCGGCCGTTTCGTCCGGCCAGCCGAGCGTCGAGAAAGGCCAGAGCGCCGACGAGAACCAGGTGTCGAGCACGTCGGGGTCGCGAGTCAGTTCGACGGCCTTGCCATAGTGCTTGGTCGCGGCTTCCTGCGCTTCGGATTCGTTGTAAGCGACAAAGGCCTCATTGTCCGGACCGTACCAAGCCGGAATCTGGTGTCCCCACCAGAGCTGACGCGAAATGCACCACGGCTTGATGTTTTCGAGCCAGGCGAAATAGGTGTTTTCGTATTGCTGCGGCACGAACTTGGTGCGGCCTTCGCGAACCGAAGCGAGCGCTGGCTGGGCCAGCACATCGGCCTTCACCCACCACTGGTCTGTAAGAAAGGGCTCGATGACGACGAGTTTTGATTTCTCGTCATGCGGCACCATGATCTTCTTGTCTTCGATATGGTCGAGGCCGCGCGTGGCGTTCTCTTCGGCGAGGGCTGTCAGGTCGGCAACGATCGCCTTGCGGGCTTCGAAGCGATCCAGACCACGATACTTCCCGGGGATGAAATCGGCATCGATGATGGCGCCGCGAGTCGTGAACACGTTGATCGGCTCAACGCCGGCGCGCGCGCCGACCTCGAAGTCGTTGAAATCGTGAGCAGGCGTGATCTTCACGGCGCCGGTGCCCAGGGTCGGATCGGCATATTCGTCGGCAACGACCGGAATGCGGCGGCCGACGAGCGGCAGTTCGATGAACTTGCCTACCAGCGACTGATAGCGCTCGTCTTCCGGATGCACGGCAACGGCGACGTCGCCCAGCATGGTCTCGGGACGGGTCGTCGCGACGATGATGTAGTCGCGCGTCTCGTGTCCGGTGACGTTGCCTTCTTCGTCCTTGATCGGGAACTGATAGGTTACGCCATCGGCCAACGGATAGCGCAGGTGCCACATGTGGCCCTTGATCTCGATGTTCTCGACCTCAAGGTCAGAAATGGCGGTTTCGAGGCCCGGATGCCAGTTCACCAGGCGCTTGGCGCGATAGATGAGGTCGCGCTTGTGCAGCTCCACGAACACCTTGGTAACGGCGCGCACCATCTGGTCGTCGGCCTGGCCGCGCTCGCCCATGGTGAAGCGTTCGCGCGAAAAATCAGCCGAAGCGCCAAGGCGCTTGAGCTGGTTCATGATGGTGCCGCCGCTCTCGGACTTCCATTCCCAGACGCGGTCGATAAACGCCTCGCGGCCCATCGAACGACGATCCATCTGCTTTTCGGCAAGCTGGCGCTCGACGATCATCTGGGTGGCGATACCGGCATGGTCGGTGCCGGGCTGCCAGAGCACGTCCTTCTTCAACATGCGGTTGAAGCGGATGAGAATGTCCTGGATCGTGTTGTTGAGCGCGTGCCCGATATGAAGCGAGCCCGTTACGTTGGGCGGCGGAATGACGATGGTGAAAGTCTCCGCACCCGGCTTTGCGCCCGCACCAGCGGCGAAGGCCTTCGCGTCGAGCCAGGCATCATAGATGCGGCTTTCCACGGCAGCGGGTTCGTAAGTCTTTTCAAGCATAGGTCACTCGCAACAACATTGACCCGCCACGGAGAACATGGCGGGCCCAAACAGGGTTGGCAACTTCAAGCAAAAGCGCGCCGCAGGGTCAACTGCGGCGGGGCAGGAAAAGCACCCTGCCCCTGATATGGGAAATCAATCGCCGCGTGCAACTCGGGCGATTTCCTTCTCGACCATGCGCTCGACGACGGAAGGCAGGTTTTCGTCCAGCCATTCCTTGAGGATCGGGCGGAGCATTTCGCGGACCATGGTCTCGATGGTCAGATTGGCATTGCCGAGAGCCGGCGACGGCACAATACCGATGCCGGCAGCGCCCAGCTTGTCGATGGAGCTGCGGATAGCGGCCTTGGTGGTCGTCTCGAGGAGACCATCAGCGATATCGGCGCTCAGGGTCGCGTCGGGCATCGGCGAGGCGGCTGCGACGGACGGGCGAGCGAAAGCGATCGGTTCGGGCGCAATCTCGGCCACGGAGCGGTCTTCATCGATACTGACGGCAGAAAGCACGGGAGCAGCCTCAACTTCTGGTTCGGGCGAAAATTCGGGTTCGGCTTCTGCCTCGACGTCTTCGGCAAGGCTCGGAGCGGGATTGAAGCTCGGAAATTCGGCAATGCCGACTTCGGGCTCGGCCGGCGAGAAGCTGATATCGTCGGGCACGACCAGGGCCGGAGCCTCTTTCGGCTCGGCAGTTTCGGCCTGGGCATCGGCAAGCAAGGCATCAAAGCCCATATCGGCGGCAGCTTCGCTTTCCGGCACGATCTGCGCCGAGGAAAGTTCCAGCGGCTCATTGTCCTGGTCTGCGCCAAAGCTCACCGCTTCCATCGGATCGGGCGCAACCTGCAGCGAAGGACGGCGCGGCGCGGCACTCTCGTCGTCATCGGCAATGATCTGCCGAATGGAAGACAGAATCTCGTCCATGGAGGGTTCTCTGGCGGCCGGCTTGTTCATAAGTGCCTCTTCAACTCATGCGCGACGCTCGAGAGGGCTTCCGCATGCCACCCAACCCGATTCGTTACCTACACCTTAACCGGTTCTGCTGGGCTTAGGAATCCACAGGACGCCATGCCCGACAACTTCCACAAAAACTTGTGGCCGGGACAGGCCCGGCCACAAGATTTGGATTTGCTGTAAAAACTACTCGGCGACGGTGCGCAATTCCTGCCACACGTCCTCGACGGCCTGCGTATAGTTGACCGCGGACTTCACGGTAACAGGCAGGCCGAGATTGGACGCGGTCAGGCGACCCATGGCGGAGAGCAGCGAGAAGGTCGCAACCACTTTCGAGGTCTGGGCATTGATCAGGCCTTCCTTGGCGCTGGTCAGTTCTGCCTGCGAATTCAGCACGTCGAGCGTGGTGCTGGTACCGAGGTCGCGTTCCTGGATCGTGCCATCCAGCACTGTCGTGCCGGCCTGCACTGCGGCCTGCGCCGCCTGAATCTGTGCATCGGCACTCTGGATACCCGCCCAGGCGGAAATGACGGCTTCGCGGACCTGGTCGTAGGTGGACATCGCTTCCACCTCGGACTTGATCTGCCCGAGATTGGCCTTGCGAACGCTGGCGCCCAGGGCACCACCTGCATAGATCGGCACGGTGACCTGGAAGCCGACCGAACCGCTGAGACCGTCCGTCATGCCGCCATTGGTCCAACGGCTGCCTACCTGCCCGGTTACCGACGCAGTCGGCCCGAAGGCTGCTTCGGCGGCATCGGTGCCCGCCTGCGCGGCGCGGATTGCCGCCTTGGACATCATGATGGCCGGGTGACCGACCTCTGCCTCGGCCAGAGCGGCGTCGATAGAGTTTGGAATGAGGCGCGCATAGTTATGCGCAGAATTAAGCTGCTGCGGACGCGTGCCCACCAAGCGCTGGAATGTTGCCTGGCTGACTTCGAGCGTGCTGAGAGACGCGCGGTAAGCAGCCTCGCCCTGTGCAAGGCGCGCCTGGGCCTGGGCGACGTCGATGCGCGTGCCCTCGCCCACATCCAGCCGGTCCTGGGCCGACTGCAGCTGAGCCTGGAAGAAGCGGATATTTTCTTCGCGCAATGCAACGAGCTGGCGGCCGCTCAGCACGTTCATATAGGCCTGAACGACGGAGAGGAGGACATTCTGCTCGGAATTGCGGATCTGGTATTCGGAGAGCTCAGCAGCAGCTCGTGCGGCCTCGATCTGCGCTTCGGTCTTGAAGTTGTCGAAAATGGTCTGGTTGTAGGAAACGCCGGTGGTGATCGAAGGACCACCGGAAAACTGGCCGCCAACGAGGCTCCAGCTCTCGCTGCCGCTTATCGAAGCGCCGATGGTCGGCAGCTTCGCCGATTTGGCCAGCGCAATATTCTCGGCCGAGGCCTTTGCTTCAAGCAAAGCCGCCTGCAGGTCCGGCGCGTGATCATAGGCAGCGGTCAACGCCTGGGTGATCGACTGAGCCTGTGCCCCGCCAGCCGCCCCCAACGCCAAGAGAATGGCGACCGCGCTCGCCGTCACGAACTTATTTACCATAGGTACCCCGCATTCCGACCCTATTACCAATACGCCCGGCATATGGGGTCTACAACCAACCATACCCATGCCTATCAAAATTTAACGTACGCTTCGTTTCAACCCGTGGCCGTTTGGCAACAAATCGACCGCTAGAAAACGAATTCGTCCTTTTGCGCCCAGCTCCACAAGCGCGGCATGGTTGCATCGAACTCTGACGTGAACATTACGCTATCGTCGTGTCGCTGGAAAACATGGATGACCGCGATGCCCCGTTGCAGAATCGGCACAACCAGCCGCCCGCCCGGCGCCAGCAGCCGAATAAGGTCATCGGGTTCAGCGTCCACCGCACCTTCCACCACGATGGCATCAAAAGGCCCTTCCCCAACCGCTTCTATGCCGCCGGCAATCACCCGGGCGTTTTCGATCCCGAGCTGAGCTAGATGCGTGTTGGCGCGAGAGGCAAGGTCGGCGTCGAATTCGACACCGACAACCTGGCCCCCGACACCCGCCAGGACCGCCGTAGAATAGCCGCTCGCAGCCCCGACATCGAGAACCCGGCTATTGTCCGCGATCTCGGCAAGCTGGGCGATACGCCCAAAATGTGCCGGGGAAAGAATGAAGCGTTGCCCGGAGGCCAGCGGCTGCAGGTCATCGACATAGGCAACCGGCTTGCGACCGTCGGCGACGAAAATTTCGCGCGGCACTTCTGCAATGGCGGCGAGCAGCCGACGCTCCGTGACGCCGCTGGTGCGCAACTGGCTGTCGATCATAGCCATTCTTGCGCTTCGATATTCATCCATCAGCCAGCGTTCCGGCGCCCATTGATATGCTGGACGTGAATATAGACGAGCCGATCAACTGGCAAGCCATGCCGCAAAGCGATTGCGAAACACGCCCAGAAAATTGGGCGTGAGAGCTGACAAGAATTTCGGGAAATTGGAGGCCGCGTCCGGAATCGAACCGGAGTGCACGGATTTGCAATCCGCTGCGTAACCACTCCGCCACGCGGCCTCTGCGTCTGTACCTATTTGACCTCTCGGGGCGATGCAACAGGATTGTCGCCGCTGAATGATTTTCCCAAAGCTTTGGAAAACGCTTCGTTCAGTTCTCGCTGAAGGCCTGTCACCCCTGCCCAGCGCCAAGCAGCACATTGACTGCGGCGGCGAGGAGGATCGTGTTGTAAAAGTGCGAAAAGATCAGGTGAACCATGACCCGGCGGCGCATCGCATTGGACGAAACCTTGGTGTCCGAGGTGGCAACTGACGTGCCGACCGTGAACGAGAAATAGAGAAAGGCTATCCCGTCGGGCGCCTCGTCGCCGGGGAAGTCGAGCCCTCCCTCGACCTTCTTGCTGCGCGGTCGATCCGGCACCTGATAATATTCATAGGCATAATGCAGCGCGCCCATGACCTGCACCGTGAACCAGCCCAGAATGACCGATGCTATGCTGGCGATGATCTCGCCGGGCTCCGTGCCGCCATCCTGGTTGAGCGCGAGGAAGAGCGAGACCACCGAAGCGGCAATGACGATGAGGACAATGAGCAGGATGCCTGTGCCCGGCGTGTCCTCCTCGCGGGCGTGCTCATGAAGATAGTCCGCAGTCAGAAGCGGCAGTTTGAGAAAAGCCAGGATCAGATAGCCGGCGAAGAGGCAGTTGGCGCCGAGGCTGATTGCGTATTTCGGTATGAGCAGAAATGATATGACCAGCCCGACCAGACCCAATAGCAGGCCGAAATAGAACGGGGCATGTCGCGGCATGACATGCCCCACGGCAACCGTACGCAGGTTACGCTTTGCCTGTTCCGGCATTCGACCATCTCCTCCGCAAATAAGCCGCGGAGGAAACGCCGTCAGCCGCTAATGGCTCCCGGGCCGGGCTTTGCGCCTGGGGGCACCTTGCCCATGATGATCATGCCCAAGACTTCGTCCTTGGTGACATCGCTGGTGCGCGCCTCGCCCACGACCTGGCCATTTTTCATCACCACCAGCCTGTCTGCGAGGTCGAAGACGTCGTGGATATCATGGCTGATGAGGAAAATGCCGATGCCTTCGGACTTGAGCTGCTTGATCAGTTCCCCGACCTGCGCCGTTTCCTGTGGGCCAAGGGCGGCCGTGGGCTCGTCCATGACAAGGATGCGTGCATTGAAGAGGATCGCGCGGGCGATGGC
This sequence comes from Devosia riboflavina, assembly GCF_000743575.1. Classification (GTDB taxonomy): domain Bacteria; phylum Pseudomonadota; class Alphaproteobacteria; order Rhizobiales; family Devosiaceae; genus Devosia; species Devosia riboflavina. The sequence goes on from NZ_JQGC01000010.1 coordinate 79,307, forward strand.
CACAGACTGGCGCTGCCCGCCGGAAAGGGCCTTCACCGGCTCCTTGAAGCGGCGGAAATTGGGGTTGAGGCGCCCCATGACTTCCCGCGCCCGCGATTCCATGGCTGCGTCGTCCAATGTGCCGATCGGCGTCACCAGTTCACGGCCAAGGAAGAGGTTGGCCGCGGCGTCGACATTGTCGGCAACGGCAAGCTGCTGGTAGATCGTTTCGATCCCATAGGCCTTGGCATCGCGCGGATTGCTGATCGAGGCAGGTTCGCCATTGATCTTGATATCGCCGGCATCGCGCTTGTAGGCGCCCGACAGGATCTTGATCAGCGTCGACTTTCCCGCACCATTGTGGCCCAGGAGGCCAACAACCTCGCCGCGGTGAAGGTTGATCGAGGCGTGATCGACGGCCTTGATACCACCGAAGGCGATGGAGATGTCGGTCATTTCGACCAGGGGTGTGCTGGCATCCAGCATGGCGGGCACTCCTAGTGCTTATTCCGGCGGTAGAGCGTGTCGAGCCACACCGCGAAAACCAGAACAATGCCGACAACGATGGACTGAAGCGGGCTATCGAGCCCCATCAGCACCATGCCGGATTGCAGCGATTGCATGACCACGGCGCCAAGCAGCGCGCCGGCGATGGTGCCGACGCCGCCAGCCAGAGACGTGCCGCCGATAACGGCTGCCGCGATCACATAGAGTTCGTCGAGCGTGCCAAGGGCATTGGTCGCCGCATTGAGGCGCGCGCTCGAAATGGCGGCTGCGATGGCGCAGAGCCCGCCCATGAGCATGAAGATCTTGACGGTGACCCAGCGGGTATTGATACCCGCCAGCTCCGCCGCTTCCGGATTGCCGCCCATGGCATAGACATAGCGGCCAAAACGGGTCCGCGTGGTGAGGAAGGTCATGAACACCCCTACCCCCACGGCGATCAGCACGGGCACGGCGATGCCATGCGAGATGAACAGCCCGCTTTCCGGCACGGCTATGCCGTTGGCCTTGGCATAGTTTTCGGCAATGCGCACGGGCCAGGGATAGGCGTTCGCCACCCAGATCGCCCCAATGGTCGCGCCACAGCCAAGAACGGCCAGCGAAGCCTCGGCCCAGAGCGGACGCTGCGGAAAATTGAAGCGGCGGCGTTGCCGGCGTCCGAAATAAAGCCCGGCGACGATGGCTGCGCAGGCAACGGCACCAACGATCCAGCTCCAGGTGAAGCCGATTGAACCAGCGGGGCCGCCGCCGATCAGTTGAAAAGTCTGATCCATGGGAGCAACGGTGCGGCCCATGGTGACCCACCAGGCGGCACCGCGCCAGACGAGGTAACCGCCGAGCGTAACGATGAAGGCCGGAACGCGCAGATAAGCGATGATCGTGCCCTGCAAGGCGCCGATCCCGACGCCGACAACGAGCCCCGCCAGCAGCGAGAGGCTCCAGATAAGCGGGTGACCGAGGCCAAGGCCAAGCTGCACCGGCAGGATCTGCGTCTGCATGACGCCCATGACCATGCCGACCACGCCCAGGATCGAGCCCACGGAAAGGTCGATGTTGCGGGTGACAATGACAAGCACCATGCCCGTGACCATCACAGCCACGGAAGCGGTCTGCACCGACAGGTTCCAAAGGTTGCGCGGGGTCAGGAACAGGCCGCCTGAAAAGATATTGAAGCCGATCCAGATGATCGCCAAGGCGCCAATCATGCCCAGGAGGCGCGTATCCACCTCAGTCGCAATGAGGAAGCGCTGAATGGGATTCTGCGTGAATGTGCTCGGATGGGCTGGCGTGGAAATGGCGTGTTGGTCAGCCATTCAGGTCTCCCGTGGAAACGGCGCCCCGGCACGAAGCCGGGGCGCAGTCCGGTTGCAATCAGGCAACCAGTTTAGCCTTTTATGGGCTCAGTTACAGGCGGCAACCGTACCTGCGGCAACGCCCTGGCACACGACGTCCTTGGACACCCAACCGGCGTCGATCACGACGTTGAGGTTTTCCTGGGTGATCGGGATCGGCGGGAGCAGAACGGCGTTCATTTCGACGCCCTTCGGGCCATCGGAGAACTTGGTTGCGCCGGTGACGCCGTCGAGTGCAGTGCCGCCAGCCAGTTCGACAGCGATTTCCGCGGCCTTCTTGCCGAGTTCACGTGCGTCCTTCCAGACCGAAACGGTCTGCGTGCCGAGGGCGATACGGTTGAGGGCTGCATGGTCGCCGTCCTGGCCGGAAACCGGTACCGAACCGGCGAGACCCTGCGCAGCCAGTGCCGCAATGGCGCCGCCTGCCGTACCGTCGTTGGAAGCGACGACAGCGTCGACTTCGTTATTATTCGCCGTCAGGAACTGTTCCATGTTCGCCTGGGCGACTTCCGGGTTCCAGTTGTCGGTATAGGCTTCGCCGACATTCTTGATGGCGCCCGAATCGACGGCAGCCTGGAGCACTTCCATCTGACCGGCGAACAGGAAGTCGGCGTTGGGGTCGGCCGAGTTGCCCTTGATGAAGACATAGTTGCCTTCAGGCTTTACGGCGAACACGCCCTGAGCCTGCATGCGCCCGACTTCCTTGTTGTCGAAGGTCAGGTAGAAGGCATCGGGGTTTTCGATCAGGCGGTCATAGCCGACCACCGGAATACCTTCGGCGACGGCAGCAGCAACGGCGGGCCCAATGGCTTCGCTGTCCTGGGCCAGCACGATCAGCGCAGTTGCACCCTGGCTGATCAGGCTTTCGATATCGGTGAGCTGCTTGGAGGCGGACGACTGGGCGTCAGCCGAAATATACTCCGCGCCAGCCGCTTCGAGAGCGGTCTTGATCGCGGCTTCGTCGGTTTTCCAGCGTTCTTCCTGGAAGTTGTTCCAGGAAACGCCGACGACGATTTTGTCCTGTGCCAGGGCGGCACCAGTCAACACGGTCGAGGCAAGCAAGACCGCTGCAAAGAGCTTATTCATCAATGTCCTCCCAATGGGCCATTCGGGCCCAGAATGCCATCCACAGCCTTCACATCCCTAGGCATGCGGGTACGCACTAGAGCATTATTTTCAATGCTCGAAAAAAGAAGTCGCATGGCGGATCGGGACGTGTCAACGTCAATTTCGAGGTCCGAATAAAATCAAGGTTGCGTCGGGCCAGCAGCTTTGATGTCTTGGGGTGGGAGTGAGGGAGTTGACTGCTTGACGCGAACCGTCAGCGATAGCGACAGCGTCCGGCGGCAAAACCGTGGACTGGTCTTGAGTGCCTTGCGCATGCAGGGCGCACAGTCGCGTACGGCCCTCGCCAGCCTCACCGGGCTCAGTCACGCGAGCATGACGGCCATCATGTCGGACCTGCTCACGCAGGGCCTGGTTGCCGAACTGACGGCAGATCGTCCTGATGGGAGAACGCGCGGTCGACCCGCCACCTTCGTCAACTTTGCCCGCAACGCCGCCCATGCTGCGCTCTTCGAGCTCGACGTCAATCGAGCGCGGCTTTCGCTTATCGACTATGGTGGCGTGCTGGTTGACCGCATTGAAACCGACCTGACGCCGACCACCTTTGCCGGTATCGCGCCGTGCCAATTCTTGTCGGACCGTCTCGATGCGCTGCTGGCGCGTACACCCGCTGCTCAAAAGACGCTTCGGCGCGTCGCCATTTCGGTCCAGGGCATTTTGGAACGTGACGGGCGCGGCTTGCGCTGGTCGCCGATCCAACATCTCGCAGGCGCGCCCTTCGCGACCGAGCTTTCAGTGGCGCGCGGCCTGCCCGTAACGCTGCATAAGCGCGGACGCCTCCTTGCTGAAGGTGCTCGCTGGCTCGATCCGGCCCTGCACGAAGCGAGCGTTGCCACGGTCTTCGTTGGCTCGACCGTGGCCATGGGCGTCACGTTCCGGGGGCAGATCATGGGCCGGGGCGACGAGGGCGCGACCGAGTTCGGTCATATGAACCATGTGCCCAATGGCGCACTCTGCCGCTGCGGCATGCGGGGCTGTATCGAAGCCTATGCCGCGGACTATGCCGTGCTCCGCAACGCCTATTCCGTGCCGGAAACCGCGCCCCCTGCCCCAGCCGTGCCGGTCCAGCAATACGAAATGCTCATGCAGCGTGCCGAATCCGGCGACCGCAGCGCGACACATGCCTTCAATCTTGCCGGACGCGCCATTGGTTTTGGGCTCAGCCGCATGCTGGCGATCTACGATCCCTCGCATATCCTTATCGTCGGCCCCGGCGCCCGTGCCCTGGAGCTCATGCGCCCGGAAATCGACCAGGCCATCAAAGCTTCGCTGGTCGGCAGCATCAACGGCGCTCCCCATATCATCGCGCATCGCGATGAAACGGAGCCCATCTTCAAGGGCCTTCTTATGAAGACCCTCAATGACATCGACCAGGTCGACTTCGCGCCCTTGCCGAGCACCGAACGGGCCGGCACGGCAGGCTGACCCGCATCAGATTTTGAGCCAGTCGTGCAGCTTGTCGGCCATGGCAGCAGGTTCTTCCTGGCCGCCATGCAATGTCACATCGGGCGCACTCGGCACTTCGAACGGGCTGTCGATACCGGTGAAATTCTTGATCTCGCCGCGGCGTGCCTTGGCGTAGAGCCCCTTGGGGTCGCGCTGCTCCGCCACAGAGAGCGGCGTGTCCACGTAAACTTCGGTAAAGCGGATGTCCCCGGCGATTTCCCGCGCCAGATGGCGCTCTTTCTCGAAGGGCGAGATGAAGGACACGAGCACGATCAAGCCGGCATCGGCCATGAGCTTGGCCACTTCCGCCACGCGGCGAATGTTTTCGACGCGCGCTGCTTCGGTAAAGCCCAAGTCCTTGTTGAGCCCGTGGCGCACATTGTCGCCATCGAGGATGTAGCAGTGCCGTCCTTCGGCCGTCAGGCGCTTTTCAAGGAGGTTAGCGATAGTCGATTTACCCGAACCCGAAAGGCCGGTGAACCAGACGATCTGCGCTTCCTGCCCCTTCTGCTCCGCACGAACTTGGCGGTTCACATCGAAGGATTGGTAGGTCAAATTCTGCGCGCGCCGCAGGCCGAACGAGATTGTGCCGGCGGCCAGCGTGGCATTGGAAAGTCGATCGATGAGGATAAAGCCGCCGGTCAGCGGATTATCGGCATAGGGATCGAAAGCGATGGCGCGATCGGTCGCTATGGTAACGGTTCCGACCTCGTTGAGATCGAGCTTGTTCGCCGCCACATGCTCCAGCGTATTCACATTGGTCCGGAATTTTATGTCGGTGATCGTCGCGGGGACGATCTGCGCGCCAACCTTGAGAAGATAGGAGCGGCCTTGATAGGCGGGCTCATCGTTCATCCAGACCAGGCGCGCCTGGAACTGGTTGGAAAATTCCGGGACGGTGCCGGCATGGGCCAGCACATCGCCACGTGACACGTCGATTTCACGATCGAGCACCAGCGTCACCGCCTGTCCGGCAACGGCGCTGTGGAGATCGCCGTCCATGGTGACGACCCGCGAAATCTTTGCCGGCTTGCGTGATGCGGCAACCAGAACGTCATCGCCGACCTTCACTTCGCCCGAAGCGACGGTGCCGGAAAAGCCGCGGAAATCGAGATTGGGTCGATTGACCCACTGCACCGGGAAACGGAACGGCTGCGCCGCCTTGTCCTGAGCCACCTCGATGGTTTCGAGATAGGGCACCAGCGGCGTCCCTTTGAACCAGGGCATGCGGTCGCTGTTGGCAAGGATATTGTCGCCACGAAGAGCCGACACCGGCACGGCCGCGAGGGTTTGAAAACCCAGGTCCCTGGCAAAGGCGCGATAGTCCGCTTCGATCTGATCGAAAATCGCCTGGTCGTATCCAACGAGGTCGATCTTGTTGACGACGAGAACCACATGCTTCACGCCCACCAGCGACAGAATAAAACTGTGGCGGCGGGTTTGGGTGAGAAGGCCCTTGCGCGCATCGACCAGCAGCAAAGCCAGGTCGGCATTGGAGGCGCCGGTCGCCATATTTCTGGTGTACTGCTCGTGGCCCGGCGTGTCGGCAACGATGAATTTGCGCTTGTCGGTCGAGAAGAACCGATAGGCCACGTCGATGGTAATGCCCTGCTCGCGTTCGGCGGCGAGACCGTCGACCAGCAGCGAGAAGTCGATGCCTTCGTCGCCAACCGTGCGGTTGTGGCTTTCCTTTTTGAGGCTCGCGAGCTGATCGTCGAGAATGAGCTGGCTGTCATAGAGCAGCCGGCCGATCAGGGTCGATTTGCCGTCATCGACGCTGCCGCAGGTCAGGAAACGCAGGAGCGACTTGTCGGTCTGCTGGGAGAGCCAAAGGTCGAGATTCGTGTCAGGCGTGGCCATGGCAAGGGTCATACTCAGAAATAGCCTTCCTGCTTCTTCTTTTCCATCGAGCCGACGGAATCGCTGTCGATCAGCCGGCCCTCGCGCTCGGAGGTGCGGCTTGCCTGCATTTCCATGATGATCGACGGCAGGTCGGCGGCGTCGGAGCGGATGGCGCCGGTCAGCGGATAGCAGCCAAGGGTACGGAAACGCACGGTTTCGAGGCGCGGCGCCTCGCCGGGTTCGAGAGGCAAACGCTCATCGTCGACCATGATCAGCGTGCCAGAGCGCTCGACCACCGGCCGGGGCTTGGCGAAATAAAGTGGCACGATCGGGATGTTCTGGTCGTAAATATAGGTCCAGACGTCCAATTCGGTCCAATTGGAGATCGGAAAGATGCGCATGCTCTCGCCCGGATTGAGGCGCGTATTGAACGTCCGCCAGAGTTCAGGCCGCTGGTTTTTCGGGTCCCAGGCATGGCTGGCATTGCGGTGCGAAAAGACGCGTTCCTTGGCGCGCGACTTTTCCTCGTCGCGCCGCGCCCCGCCGATCGCCGCATCATAGCGACCGGCATTGAGCGCCTGGCGCAGCGCCGCTGTTTTCATGATGTCGGTATAGCGCGAGGAGCCATGGTCGAAGGGATTGATGCCGTCGCGCACGCCATCCTGATTGGTATGGGTGATAAGATCGAACCCATATTCCTCAGCGGTCCTGTCGCGAAAGGCGATCATTTCCTTGAACTTGAACGTCGTATCGACGTGCAGGAGCGGAAACGGAATCTTGCTGGGAAAAAACGCCTTGCGCGCCAGATGCAGCAGGACGCTCGAATCCTTGCCGATCGAATACATCATCACCGGTCGTTCGAAACTCGCCGCAACCTCGCGCAAAATCTCGATGCTTTCCGCTTCCAGAGACTGCAGATGGGTGAGACGAGTTGAGGTCACGTTGGTCCAGCCTGTTAAGATGGCGATCCGCTAAATGAAGCTTGTACCTACTTGTGGAATCCCCTTCCCAGCAAGCTAGAAAATGCCTGAAACGCTGGGGTTTCAGGGGCTTGGGGCAAAATAGTGCGGCGCTGCTTCGCCCACTGATAAAGCTCTCCATGGCGACAGCCGCCATGGCCTCATGCCGCTCGCCACGAGCCGCAGATGCGCAAAAATAATTCTACGCGCCACAAAAAGGCGCGGCCAGATATTGTGCGTGGAAGGAAGCGTGGTGCCGGCAACAGGGTTCGAACCCGTGACCCCCTGATTACAAATCAGGTGCTCTACCAACTGAGCTATACCGGCTTGCTGAGGGCCGTTTAGCATTGGGGATCGGTACCCGCAAGGCACTTGGAGCAACGCTACTGGCGTCGCGTGTTATCCGGCACCTTTTTCTTGGGATCGACGGGCTGCTCGAGCACTTCCTTCTCTCCCTTGTGCCCGAGATCATCGACATTGTCGTCCATCTGGCGGCCCGGTCGGGACTCGACGGGTGCGGGCGAAGACTTTTGCTTTTCCATCTCAGGTCTCCTTTCCAGGGACCAACCCGCAAGCTCAGATGAAGTTCCCCGGGGGCCAGTGCCCCGTTCGTTCCTGAACCCAAACCAAACACGCAGTTCACGCCCAGGTGAAGTCCTCTCCTTTAGCAAGTGCGCCATCGAAGCGCCGATGCGCTCAAACAACAGAGGAGAATACCATGAAGATATCAGCCCTTTCGCTTTCTTTGGCCGTCGCTTTCACCGGTCTTGTTTCGGCCCTGCCCGCTCAGGCTGCCACCCGCAATGTCGAGCTGCCCGCCAGCATTTTTGCCGATCGTTGCGACAGGCATAGCGGCATCTTCAGCATCGACGGCAATGTCCTGCATTGTCAGACGCAGACTGTTCCGGTCGCCTGCGCCTATATCGATGTCAACAAGGCTCAGTGCCGTTGGCCCGGCATCGACAACCAGATCGCTGTCAATCGCGTGATCGGCCTGCCCAATGAAAGCTCCATTTCCAGCGGTGGTGGTGGCGGTGGTGCCGTCGCTGGCAAGGGCGGCGGCTTCTCCGGTCCTGGCGACTTCACAAATCCCGACAATGACGGCCCGGACTGGAAGGGTCCGCAGGACTTTCAGTCCAACTGGTAGTCAGGACACGCATCGCCCCCGCCAAAACGGGGGCGATTGCTTTTCTCGACCTGCGTAGCCGAAATTCCCCTGCTCCCAAAAGCTATCGCTCGCCTTTCGGTCCCGCTTTTGCTACTAGCGACCCCGTGTTCAAGCAGCGCTTCGCACTCGGTGGTCACGACCCATTCGCGGACGAAGCGCAGCGACAAGAAATGCCGTTTGGCACTGTCTGAATTCGATCGGGGGGCAATGTGAGCGGTTCTGCACTGCCTCGCGTGGCGATTGTGACCAATGAAACGCCTGGTTCCGAGGTCGCTGCGGAGCGTCTCCGCGCGGTTCTGGGTACCGTTTCCATCGACGACGCCGACTATGTCATCGCTCTTGGGGGCGACGGCCTGATGTTGCAGACGCTTCACCGCGTCATGCCGCATGGAACACCTGTTTACGGCATGAATTTTGGCTCGGTCGGCTTCATGATGAACGACTATGCCGAGGCCGATATCGTCCAGCGCCTGCAATCGGCGCAGCGTACGAAAATCTACCCGCTGTCGATGGAGGTGCTCGACGCCTCTGGCAAGCGCCGCATCGCCCTCGCCCTTAACGAGGTCTCGCTGTTCCGTTCGACCCATCAGGCGGCCAAGATCCAGATTGCGGTCGACAATGAAATCCGCCTAGACGAGTTGATTTGCGACGGGATTCTGCTGTCCACGCCTGCCGGTTCGACCGCCTACAATCTTTCGGCGCACGGCCCGATTCTACCGATCGAGGCGCCATTGCTCGCGCTGACGCCGATCTCACCCTTCCGCCCGCGTCGCTGGCGAGGCGCGATCCTGAGCAACCGGGCAGAGGTCCGCTTCGTGTTGCACGAGGCCGAAAAGCGGCCCGTCAGCGCTGTCGCCGACAATATCGAAATCCAGAACGTGCGCGAAGTTACGGTGCGCGAGGACCGCTCGCATGGCGTGACGCTGCTCTTCGATCCGGGCAAGAGCCTCGAAGAGCGCGTGCTCAGCGAACAGTTCAAGTTCTAGGCTCGTTCACGCGGCCGGCAATTCCAGCATCGGTTCACGTGCTGCCGGTGGCAATGCCATGGCGAGATGCGTGGTTTCGGCAAAGGCGCGCATCACGCCGCGTGCTGCCTTGCGCGCCAGCGCGATATTCTGCTCGCTGAGATAGGCAAAGGTCTCTTCCAGTGCCGGCGGAATCACGCCGTCATGGTCGTTGATCAGTTCCTCGGTCAGCGCTGTAACGACATAGTGCCGCGCGGTGATATCGTCTGCGAGGTCTGCCGTACGCGCGTAAAGCACGAGCTGCACCAATACCTTACCAAGGTCGGCCGATATGCCGGCGCGCATGAACAGCGCCCAAAGCGCGGCGCGGCTGCCACTTTCGAGCAGGGTAAAGACCTTTTCGCGCGACACTTCGGCCAATTCGGCAATGCAGGACGCGAAGAACATGACATGGCCGGTGACGACCGCGTGGAGAAGAATGCGCGAATTAAGCTGGCTCGATCCGACCAGTCCCTGAACAAAATCGCGCCTTTGCTGGCAGGCTTCGTTCTCACCTATCGAGGATAGCGCCGTGTCCGAGCCATCGCGCAGCAAACGGACCAATCGATCCGGCGCCAGGGCACCGCGGACGAGACGCAGTTCCCGCAGGGCTTCGGTGACGCGCTGGACCAGAATCAGGCGTGCCGGTGCGGGCAGGTCCGGGCGGGACAGCAAGGCGCCCCGCATTTTTGCGTCCTGGCCTTGGCTTCGGGCCAATTCCACCAGGAGTTCGGAATCGACGGAGACGTCGGCGCGGCGAACGACGTGTTCGGTGATATTCCGATCCTGCCGGGCGATGAGTTCGGCGGCAATGCGCGGCGAAAGTTTGCTGCGCTGGGCTATGGCGAGCCAGATGGACTGGTCGCCCTTTCGGACGCAGCCGAGCAGGTCGGCATCGATAAGTATCGGCGAATACTGCAAAATCGCGCGCGAGATGATCGGACTATCCTGCAGTAGGGCGATCATGATCGGGCGCGGCGCATCGAGCGAATGCAATAGCCCATAGGCCAGCGCTGCGCGGACTTTTACGGAAGGGTCGTCGAGGAAACTGATCAGCGCAGCGTAAAGCGCTGCATGTTCGTCGGCGGGGCCATTGTGGTCGAGAAAAACCAAAGCAGCCAGATGAGCAGCGTGGCCGCGCTCATCGCTATCATTGGACCGGGACAGCCGGACGAACTCGCTATACTCGATCATTACTCTCTCCACACCCGAGCAGAGAAAGCCTAGCTGAGACTATTTAAGGAACCGTTCACCATAAACGGCAAGCCGATGTTAACGGGCGTAAAGCTGGGTGAAGAAGGCGGAACCGCCCGCCGGTGGGGCTTCGGCGTCTTCGGGAACAGTCTTGAAAAGGCCGGTGAAGGACATGTTTTCCGTCGAGAATCGCGAGGGAACGACGGGCAGCGGTTCCGGCTGGTTGCCGCCCTGCCCGGCCATCTGCTGGGTAGAAAACGCAGCATTTGTAACACCTTCGTGCTTGGCGACGAGGGCGCGGTAGACGTCGCGAATGGTGCGTGGCTGGCCGTTGCTATAGAAAATCGCCTGGTTGGCGTCGGCCTGGCGGGGGAAGAGGTTGACCGCCAACTGATCGGGGTCTTCGAGGCCGGCCTTAAACATGCGCTCGGCGCCTTCGGCTCCCAGGAAGTGGGCGATATAGAGTTCGCCGGCGCTGGGGTTACGACCGAATCTGGATTTCAGGTATTCGCCGTTTGAACGGGTGAAGGCTGCGGCTAGGTCGGCGGCGATCTGCGGATCTTCGCGCAGTTTGAGAATTTCGGCTTTACGCGAGGGGTCGGCGACCGTGTAGCTGCCATCGCTACGGCGTTGAATTTCATTGGCAATATTGCCGTAGCCCAGCCGCGGGCCTTCCTGCTTCATCACCTGCAACCAGGTGCCTTCGAGGAATTGGAAGAGGCCGACCGCCGATGAGGTGCTGGCTTTTGCAGACGGGTTGAGGCTGCTTTCGCGCATCGCCGTCTGCAAAAGATAGGAAAAGTCCACGCCGCTGCGATTGCCGGCCGCGGTGAGCGCGGTGGCAAGGTTCTGCGGAACGGAGATGGACTGGACGCCCATGAACAGCCTGCGGTTAGCGACTAATGCGTTAACCTCTGCATTATTATGGCTAACAGACTGTTAATATCGAGACTGTCACGGACGCCATTCTGTTACGATTTCGGCCAGGTCCGGACGCGGACGGTCTTCGATGGTCGTCGTCGGGGTGCCGATATGGACGAAACCGACGAAACGCTCACCCTCTTTGGCGCCGAGCATGGCGGCGGCTTCAGTGTCGAAAGTGTACCAGCGCGTGATCCAGGTGGCGGCATAGCCGAGGGCATAGGCGCCGTGGACGAGATTGAAGGCGACATTGCCGGCGGAAAGCAATTGCTCGAATTCGGGAATTTTTACGTGTGGCTTCGCCGTCGAGATGATGCCGATGACGAGCGGCGCGGGCAAGAACTGGCGGCGCTCGATGTCGAGGCCGGCTTCATCGAGTTCGGGGCGCTTGCGCTTGGCGATTTCGGCGAGCTTCTCGCCAGCGGCGGCACGGGCATCGCCGGAGAAGAGGACCAGACGCCAGGGGGCAAGCTTGCCGTGATCAGGAACGCGCGTCGCGATGGTGAGCAGCGTCTGCAGATCGTCCCCGGTCGGGGCGGGTTCGGCGAGAAAGGCCTGACCGACGGAGCGGCGGGTAAGAAGGTGGTCGCGCAGGGCTGGGTTGACGGGCATGGTCTATCCTTGAGGGCTGCTTGAAACGGGCGGGCCTTGGGAAAATGCTTTGACCCAAACCGGCACCCGTTTTCAAGCGGTTCCGAGTGTGACACAGCTTTTCCGTAATCGTGCCCTAGCTTGGAAAGAGTCGGGGCGCCCTGACCTTCTCCATTGGCCCGAACAACCATGCTGCCTGTATATCGCCTGATTGCCTGTGCCATTCTCGGCTTTGCGAGCGTGACGCTCGTCCCTGCTCCCGTTTCCTTCGCGCAAGAAAGCGCCGAGATTCCGCCCCTGCCCCGTCCGCGTCCTGACCCCAACAACCTGCCGCCGGCTCCGACCGCACCGGCACCGGGTACGGCTGCAGACGCGATCGCCGCGGTAACAAATGTGCCGCAGTCGGTGACGCTTACCGCAAGGATCACGCAGGAAGGTCCGTCGATTCCCGAAGGTGTCGTCTGGCGCGTGTTCGACAGCGTGCCTGATGCGCAGGGGAATATGACCCTGGTCGCGAAATCAGAGGAATCGACGGCGCGGCTCGATCTGCCCCCGGGCGAATATGTGGTGCACGCGGCCTATGGGCGGGCGCAGCTCAGCGAATCCCTGTCGGTGGTGCCGGGCAATAATGAAAAGGTCGTCGACCTCGAAGCTGGCGCCTTGCGGCTGAATTCAGCTGTGACGGGCGACATTCCGATCGCACCGACCCAATTGCGCTTCGACATTTTTACCGCGGGCGAAGAAGCCAGCCGTGTGTTGATCGCGGAAAACCTGCCGCCCAATGACATCGTCACCCTTAACGCCGGCACCTATCACATCGTCTCGCATTTCGGGACGATCAATGCCGTGGTGCGCGCCGACTTGCGGGTGGAAGCGGGCGAACTGACGGACGCGACGCTCTACCATCATGCGAGCGAAGTATCGTTCCGGCTGGTGTCGGAAGAAGGTGGCGAGGCTATTGCAGACGTCGAGTGGACGGTGAAGACGCCGGATGGGGCGACGGTTTTTACGGACCGCGGAGCGTTTCCGTCGACGGTGCTGGCTGAGGGCGACTATCTGATTTTCGCCAAGCAGGGCGAGAAGGTCTACAATCGCGAAGTGCAGGTGGTTTCGGGCGGGTCGCGCGAAATCGAAGTGCTGACAAGCGTTTACGGCGGGGCCTGAGGGCTAGGCCGATTAGGCACACCACTCCCCACCATCGTCACCACCGGGCCCGTCCCGGTGGTCCATGTCATCCGCAGGATGGCTAGCTTCCCCAAGATGGATTGCCGGGACAAGCCCGGCAATGACGACGGAGGAGAAGGACGGAGGATGACGGCTCCGCTCTGCGAATTACCTCCCGTAGACATCCTTCGGGTCGAACAACCTCGGAAGCCCCGTATCCTCCAGCCATGCGATGCCGTTTTCGGTCTCGACGCTGCGGTAGAAGCAGCTTTTGCGGCCGGTGTGGCAGGCGGCGCCGCGGCCGGTCTGGCGGACGGTCATGACGAGACAATCCTGGTCGCAATCGGTGCGCAGCTCGACGACCTCCTGCAGCTCGCCGGAGGTTTCACCCTTCTTCCAGATGGCTTTTCGCGAACGCGACCAATAGTGGGCGATGCCGGTGTCGAGGGTCAGAGCGAGGGTCTCGGCGTTCATATGCGCGACCATGAGGACATCCTTGGTGCCCTCCTCGATCGTCACGACCGTGATGAGGCCGTGGGCATCGAAGCGCGGGGCGAAGACCGTGCCCTCTTCGAGTTCTTCATGGCTCAGCGATTTGGGGTCGGCGAAAGCAGTGGTCATGATGCGCACCTCTGGCTCGGGAGCCGAGGCTGTAGCGCGCATCACGACCGAGCGCCAGTGCCTCAGCTCTTGAGGCCGAACCAGATTTCGATATCGCCGCTGCCGCTGCGGCCATCGAAGGCTGGCCCATAATATTCGAGGAAGCTGTAGGTCGCCTCGCTCGTTTCATAACCATTGGCGGTCAGCCACTTTTCTCCGGCGCCGATGGTTTGGCGGATGGTGGAAAGGTCGCCCTTGTGCTCGAAACGCGCCCATTTGAGCGCCGGCACGGCAACCAGTTCGAGATCGGGCGGTGCGTCGGCCCCCGCGCGCATTTCCATGGCGGAGACATATTCGAACCGGTCATCGGCAATCTCGCCGATGATGCCGTAGGCGGCGCCCGCAATGGCCCCATCGATATGGCCAATATGCGGCTGGAAGCGCTGCCATTGGGCAGGCAGGCCCGCGGCATTGTTCATGTTGTGACGCTCGGCAATGCCGGCGAAATACATGGCGGGGCGGTTTTCGAACCGGGGTGGTTCCACGGTGACTTGAGCTTGAACATCCATTCTTAGAGGCTCCACAAGGGTAATCCCTTCAAGATTGCGCCTTTGTCGAACCATTTGCGGCGTGACGCCGAACTGGTCGCCAAAAGCACGGGTGAATGCCTCATGCGAATTGTAGCCGGCGTCGAGCGCCACCGAAAGAATATCGGGAGCGCCTTCGGCCAATTGGCGGGCCGCATCGCTCAGGCGTCTTGCCCGCAGATAGGCCGTGACCGAATAGCCGGTCACCAGGGGAAAGATGCGCGAGAGATAGCTTTTGGACAGCCCGGTCACTTCCGCAAGCTCATCGAGCCCCAGCGGCTCGCGCGAGCGGCTTTCGAGAACCCAGAGCATTTTGGAGACGACTGACATGGCATGAACCCGCTTGAGACGGGTAGTCTATGCCATAATGGGAACAAGCGCATTTGATCGCGCTTGTCATCGGGATCGACTTGCCCGCACTACGTCCTACCACTAGCTGTCACCCCGGCGAAGGCCGGGGCCCAACTCGAGATCTCAGGATGGGCCCCGGCCTTCGCCGGGGTGACAATCGAGGGTGGAACGGGCCCTTCGGTAAGGCCGGCCCTTCAGCGGCGGGAAATCATCGCAAAGAAACGGTCCTGCTCGACGCGGTCTTCGGCGAAAACGCCGGTGAAGCGATGGGTGATCGTCTTCACGTCATGGGCGCGAACGCCGCGCATGGTCATGCACATATGCTCGGCTTCGAGCATGACGGCAGCGCCGCGGGGACCGAGGTTTTCGTTGATGGCGTCGATGATCTGCGCCGTCATGGTTTCCTGGGTCTGCAGGCGACGGGCAAACACTTCCACCAGACGCGCGAGCTTGGAGAGGCCGACGACGCCGTCGTGCGGCAGATAGGCGATATGGGCCTTGCCGAAGAAGGGCACCATGTGGTGTTCGCAATGGGCATAGAACGGAATATCGCGCACGAAAACGATATCGTCGTAACCGCCGACCTCGCGGAACATTTTGGACAGGACTTCCTTGGCGTCCTGGCCGTAGCCGGCAAAAAGCTCTTCATAGGCCTTGGCGACACGTGCCGGCGTTTCGAGAAGCCCTTCGCGAGTCGGGTCATCGCCGGCCCAGGCAATCAGCGTGCGAACGGCGGCTTCCGCCTCTTCGCGGCTGGGGCGTGGCAGAGAAGTGGACGTGGCAGGCGCGGGAAAGGGCAGCTTTACGGTCGCGTCCAATGGATCACTCCTAACTCGGGAACCGAAGGCACTACGGTGTCGCCGGCAGTTTGGACCACAAGAAAGCGCTTGGCTCTGGCAGTCCGTGTCGGACCCTCTATATAGAAGGAGCACAAGACGGGAACAAGAAGCCAGATTTTCTCTATGGCGCTGATTGAGCTTTATTCGGACAAGATTCTCGACATCGCCGCAAACGCAGTTCAGCCCGGGCGGTTGCCTGCGCCAGATGCCTCATCGCGAAAAGTCAGCCGCATCTGTGGCTCGGTGATCGAGGTGGATATCGTCGTGAGCGATGGTGTCATTACCGGCTATGGGCACGAGGTTTCTGCCTGCGCGCTGGGGCAGACGTCGGCGGCCATCGTGGCACGGGAAATCGTCGGGACACGGGCCGATGATTTTCTGGCATTGGCAAGGCAGATGCGGGAGATGCTGAAGGCCGCGGGCGCGCCGCCGAATGGAAAGTGGTCGGACCTGGCCTTTCTTGAGCCGGTGCGCGAGTTTCCGGCGCGGCATGCTTCTACGCTGCTGGTGTTTGATGCCGTTGTTGATGCGATAGAGAAAGCATCTTCAGAACAAAATCTTACGCCACAAACCTGATGCAGAACGTTATGGCCTATGTGCTGCGGGCGATCGATTTTCCGTTCAAGATCGCGGCGATCCTTTTGATCACGATCTATCGCTACACGCTCTCTGCTTTCGCGGGACGGACCTGCCGTCACCTGCCGACCTGTTCGGAATATACGCGGGATGCGATCTGGCAATTCGGTTTCTGGCCGGGCGGCTGGATGGGGCTTTCGCGGTTTGTGCGGTGCCGGCCGGGCGGTACGCATGGCTATGACCCGGTGCCGGAGGCTGTGCCGGCCGAGGCAAGATGGTATCGGCCTTGGACCTATGGTCGGTGGAAGTAAGCGGACCTCTTCCTGCGCGGCCCCCCCCCATCTTTCGTCATCGCCGGGCTTGTCCCGGCGATCCAGGCCGCGGGGAGATGGATTGCCGGGACAAGCCCGGCAATGACGACGGGAGGAAATTCCCAGCCATCCGCCAAATGGCGCGGGCTCGTACCGAAAGGCGCCCGCCGTGTCCGCTTTGTCCTTGCAAGGGCTGGCACGGCGCGAAAAGCATGCTATTCAGGCCGCCTTGCAGCGATTGGCGCTGCATATTCCTAATTTCTGGAGACTGAAAATGTCGATCAAGGTGACGTTCCCCGATGGTGCAGCTCGCGAATATCCGCGCGGCACCACCGGCACCACCGTGGTCGAAGGGATCTCCAAGAGCCTGGCCAAGAAGACCATCGCCATGCGCTGGAACGGCGTGCTCTCCGATCTTTCGGATGCGCTCGACGCCGATGGCAAGATTGAGTTCGTGACGCGCGATTCCGGTTCCAAGGATGCGCTCGAACTCATTCGCCATGACGCAGCCCACGTGCTGGCCGAGGCCGTGCAGGAGCTTTGGCCCGATACGCAGGTGACCATTGGTCCCGTGATCGAGAACGGCTTCTACTATGACTTCTACCGGCCGGCTGGTCCGTTCACGGAAGATGAGCTGCGCGTCATCGAAAAGAAGATGAGCGAAATCATCGAGCGTGGTGCGGCCTTCACCAAGGAAGTGTGGACACGCGACCAGGCCAAAGACTGGTTCGAAGCCAAGGGCGAGGCCTTCAAGGTCGAGTTGGTCGACGCCATTCCGGCTGACCAGTCGATCAAGATGTATGCTCAGGGCCAGTGGAAGGACCTTTGCCGCGGCCCGCATATGCGGACCGTGAAGGATGTCGGCCAGGCGTTCAAGCTGACCAAGGTGGCCGGCGCCTATTGGCGTGGCGACAGCAATCGCGAAGTGCTGAGCCGCATTTACGGCACTGCTTTTGCCACCAAGGAAGAGCTCGACGCTTACCTTCTTATGATGGAAGAAGCGGAGAAGCGCGACCATCGCAAGATTGGCCAGGACCTGGATCTCTTCCACTTCCAGGCCGAGGCGCAGGGGTCGGTCTTCTGGCACCCGCGCGGTTTCGTCATCTACAACCAGATGGAAGCCTATATCCGTCGTCGTCTCAATTCCTCGGGCTATGTGGAAGTGAAGACGCCGCAGTTGATGCATTCCAAATTCTGGGAAATGTCCGGCCACTGGGGCAAGTATCGCGAAAACATGTTCGTGGTGCCCGATCAGGTGCCGAACACGGAAGATGACAGGCCGATCTTCGAGAACGAAGGCGACCTCTTGGCGCTGAAGCCGATGAACTGCCCGGCTCATGTGCAGATCTTCAACCAGGGCATCAAGAGCTATCGCGACCTGCCGCTGCGTATGGCCGAGTTCGGCTGCTGTCACCGCAACGAGGCCCATGGTGCGCTCCATGGCCTGATGCGCGTGCGGCAGATGACCCAGGACGACGCGCATATCTTCTGCCGCGAGGACCAGATTCAGAGCGAGACGGAGCACTTCGTGCACCTGCTTTATTCGGTTTATGGGCACCTCGGGTTCGACAATGTCGTCATCAAGCTCGCGACGCGGCCGGAGAAGTACGGTGGCACCATCGAGCGTTGGGATGCGGCCGAGAAGGCGCTGGGCGATGCCCTGCGCGCGACCGGCTATGACTTCGAGATCGCCGAAGGCGAAGGCGCGTTCTATGCACCGAAACTCGAATTCCATCTCAAGGATGCGATCGGTCGCTCCTGGCAGGTTGGTACGCTGCAGCTCGACTATGTGCTGCCCGAGCGCCTTGGTGCGACCTATGTGGCCGAGGACGGTAGCCGGCAGTTTGCCGTGATGCTGCATCGCGCAATATTGGGATCGCTCGAGCGCTTCATCGGCATTCTCATTGAAAACCATGCCGGCAAGATGCCGATGTGGCTGGCGCCGACCCAGGTTGTCGTGGCGACCATCGTTTCGGAAGCGGATGAATATGGCCAGAAGCTGGTGAACCAGTTGAAGGCCGTGGGCATTCGAGCCGAGCTCGATACCCGCAACGAGAAGATCAACTACAAGGTGCGCGAGCACTCGGTGCAGAAGGTGCCGCTGATGTTCGTGGTGGGCAAGCGCGAGGCTGAGGAAGGCACGGTTTCCGTGCGTCGCCTGGGTACCGAGGGCCAGCAGGTTCTACCGTCGATGGAAGCGATCGTTGCGCTGATGGCCGAGGCGACCCCGCCGGATCTCAAGGACAAGGCGCAGGCAGCTTAAGAATGCCGCAGCGTCCGTCCAATCGCGAAATGAAGGCGCTCTTTCATCTGGGCGAGGACAATGTCCTCGGCCCGGATGACTTCAAGGATATCGGCGAGAAGACTTTTGCCGGCATGCTGAAGAAGAAATGGGTGGAAGAGGTCGAGCCCGGAAAATTCCGGACGACCGAAAAGGGCCGCATCATTCATGATGAAGAGGTCTATTTCACCGGACGCTGGAAACGCTAAGAGAGGAGCGGGATCGTGGCAGACCCAATCGCCATTACCCGCTCCGTTTCGATCGATCCTAATGAGATCGAGGAGACGTTCGTGCGCGGCACAGGTGCCGGCGGGCAGAACGTCAACAAGGTCGCAAGCGCGGTGCAACTGCGCTTTGACCTCCAAAATTCTCCCAACATTCCAGAGCCGATGAAGCGGCGTGTGGCCGCGCTGGCGGGGAGCCGGCTGACCAAGGACGGCGTCATTGTCATTCTGGCCAATATTCATCGCGACCAGCCGCTCAATCGGGCGGAAGCGCAGGCGCGGCTTGTGGCGCTGCTGCGCGAAGGGGCTTACCCGCCCAAGCCGCGAATTGCGACGCGCCCTACCCTTGCCTCCAAGACGCGGCGGCTAGACGCCAAAACCAATAGATCGGGAATCAAGCAGGGCCGTGGACGGCCTCGCGTTGACGAATAGGACTACTTTCATGAGCCTCAAATTTGGAACGAGCGGCGTGCGCGGGCTTGTCGTTGATCTGCAGGGGCAGCCGGCGCGGCGCTATGTGGCGGCGTTCCTCAAGCATTTGCAGGCTTCAGGGCAAATGGCAGGCGGGCGCGTGCTGGTGGGATATGACCTCCGGCCATCGAGCCCGGAGATTGCCGAGGATTGCCTGGCCGCGATTGCGCATGCCGGGTTCGAGCCCGTGGATTGCGGCGCGGTGCCGACGCCGGCTTTGGCGTTGCAGGCGATGACAACGCAGAGCGCGGCTGTGATGATCACAGGGAGCCATATTCCGGCGGACCGTAATGGGCTGAAGTTTTACAAGCCGGCCGGTGAGGTCAGCAAATCAGATGAGCAGGGAATCGTTGCAGCGCTGTCGGATGCCGACGTGCCGGACTACGATGAATCGGTACTCGATGAATTCGAGGAAACGCTGGAAGCCTATCGAGATCGATGCGTGGATCTGCTGCCGGTCGGTGCGCTCGAAGGCGTCAGGGTCGGGGTTTTCGAGCACTCTACAGTGTCGCGGGAACTGATGGGCGAAGTGCTGGCGGCACTTGGCGCGCAGGTCGTGTCGCTGGGGCGAAGCGACGTCTTTGTGCCGGTGGATACCGAGGCGTTTTCGGATGCCCTGTTTGCTCCCCTGCCCGGCTGGGTTCGGGATCAGAAACTTGACGCGATCATCTCGGCCGATGGCGATGCGGATCGGCCGCTGGTGATGGATGGGAGTGGCAATTTCGTGCGCGGCGACGCACTGGGCCTGCTGGCAGCGCGGTTCCTCGACGCCAAGACGGTGGTGACGCCGGTGACGTCCAATTCGGCCATCGAGCATACTGGATATTTTGACCAGGTCGTGCGGACGCGCGTGGGCTCGCCTTTCGTCGTTGCCGAAATGGAAAAGGCCGAGAAGGTCGTGGGCTTTGAGGCCAATGGCGGCACGTTCGTGGGCAATGGGTTTGACCTGATGGCGCTGCCGACGCGCGATGCCATCCTGCCCGCTATTGCGGTGCTGGGGCTGGCTGCACGGGAGAAGATTTCGGTGGCCGAACTCGTGTCGCGCCTGCCGCTGCAGGTGGCGGTGGCGGATCGGCTGCAGAATGTGCCGGCAGAGCGGAGTGGTCCGTTCCTCGATCGGTTGCAGAAGGATGCGGCCTATGCCGCCGAAGTCTTCGCGCCCAATGAGATCGCCGATGTGAATGCGATCGATGGATTGCAGTTTCACCTGACGAGCGGAGAGACCGTGCATTTCCGGGCTTCGGGGAATGCGCCGGAGCTGCGGTCCTATGTCGAGGCTGGGACGGAAGCGCGGGCGAAGGAACTGCTGGCTTGGTCTATGGCGGCGCTGGAGAAGGCGGTTCGCTGAAGTATCGGGGCACGCCCTCGTGGTTCGAGGCTTTGCTTTGCAAAGCGCCTCACCATGAGGGTTACTGTGGTGCCTTTGTTCACGCGAGAGCGGGAAGTATTGGTTTTGCCCAGAAACGAAGGTCCCCGCTTTCGCGGGATGACACCGTGGCTGGTGGGAGATCGCAGGTAGCTAACTACCGAAACGTTTGGGGCGGCCAATGGCCGCCCCTTTTGATTCTTACTTGGTCGAGGCGGTGATGTTGACCTTGCCGATCAGGGTGGTCGGGTCTTCTTCGGCGGTCATGAAATCGACCATGCCGAGGCCGGGGTCGGTCTTGGCTTCGATGCCGATATTGAGCGATTTGGCCGTGCCGCTAACGAACTGGTTGATCGCCGCGCCAAGCTTGGCCGCGTCAGCAGCGCCGGCCATCATGCCGATGACGGTGCCTTCGGCAAGACCAGCGAAGACCGGGCGCAGGGTGGCTGGGTCGGCGCCCTGTTCCGCGGCGGCGGCGGCCAGGATGATGTCGGAGAGGCCGGCATCGGTGACATCGAGGTTGAGCGCCTTGATGGCGACGCCCATGCCGGCCATCAGGGCTTCGTTTTCATCGAGCGAGAACAGGGCTTCGGTGGCGTTGGCGATGGTGCCGGAGAGAACGACGGTCGCGAGGTCGACGCCCGAGACGGAAACTTCCTCAACATCGATGCTGCTGGTATCGGCATTCCAGGCAGCGGCGAGGCGGAAGCCGGCGTCGATCTTGGTGATGCCAAGGGCGATCAACTGCTGGAGCTGCTCGTCCTGGGTATCCTCCGGCAGTGCGGCGCGGATGCCGCTGGCGGAGGTATCGATGACGCTGGGGATGCCGTTGATATAGCTCGCGAGCGACAGGTCGAAATCGTCAATATCGGCCACGATGCGTTCGCCATCGGCGTCCGGATCGGGAATATCGATGGCGAGACCCGCGAACGAGAAACCGTCAAAGGCCGGGATCAGGGCGCGGGCATTGGCTTCGAGCCAGGCTTCGTCGACCTCTTCCGGAGCGCCGGCCAGGGCGGCGATGGTGGAGGACAGGTCGAATTGCTTGAGGGTGAAATTGCCCAGGGTAATCGAGCCGTCGCCTTCCACATTGATCAGGAAGTCGTTCATCGAAATCTGCGGATAGATGCCCGGCGACATGCCGGCCATGGTCATATTGCCGATTTCGAAGGTCATCGGGCGGCCGTCGTCATCGGTGCCGGAACAGGAAAAACCGTCAAAGGTGAATTCCGAGCTCTCGAAGGCCGTGAGGATATCGGCATACATGCGCATGAATTTGCCCATCAAGGCCGGATCGGCCATTTCCGGGTCGTCTTCCATCTGCTGGGCAAGCGTCATGATCTCGACGAAAGAGGTCTCGATCGGACGGCCACGAACTTCGGCGCCGCTGACCGGACCGAATTCGCAACTGACGTCTTCCGCTTCGAACGTGCCGCCTTCCATCAGGAAATCGGCATAGAGCGTTTCCATCTCGGTGGAGCCGCCGGCATCGACGAGGCCATAAATGCCGAGCATGCCGCCGATATTGAAGTTGGTGGCCGAGGTGCTGCCCATTTCGGCATGACCGTCCTCGACATCGAAGCTGGAGCCTTCGAGGCTCGCGCTGGCGGCGACGCCATCGACCACGTCTTCAAGGACGAGATTGGTGAAGGTGAGAACGCCTTCTTCCTTTGTGCCATCGACGGTGGAGGTGACCGTCAGGACGATTTCCGGAACCGTGATGCTTGATGCATTGAGGCCGGCGAGCGCATCGGCGTTTTCGACCAGCGCACCGCTGAGAATCGCCTTGATGGTGTCTGCATCGATGCTGGAATCAACCGCGTCGACGCTGGGAATGGAAACGGAGAATTCTGCGGGTTCTGACGCTGCCGCCTGCTCGGCAGGCTTGGTCTTGACCTTCTGCGCCATTGCCGGCGCAGCGGGCAGCGCAACGCTGACTAGACATGCTGCGGCGATCCCTGCCAGGCCACGCCTGGTGACGATGTTCAAAGTCATGGTTTTCTCCCAATTGCAGGCGACGCCAGCACCATGCCGCCCAACTGTCTCGGCTTTAAGGCATATAGGCCTATTTTCGGGCAGGCAAATGCAAGTGGTGTGACGACGGGGTTTTGGGGTTTGCGGGAGTGGCGGTTGGTGCCCGTCGCCTCACCGCCCCGTCGTCACCACCGGGCTTGTCCCGGTGGTCCCCAGCGGAGGTGAGATGGATTGCCGGGACAAGCCCGGCAATGACGAAGGACTGGTTGCGCCGCGCAGAATCTACGAGTGCTTCCGCTCGAAGAGCCCGACCATGAGAAGGCCGGCAAAGAAGCCGCCGAGATGCGCCTGCCAGGCGACGCCGAGGCTGGCGCCCATGAGCAGCGGTGCGAGGGGCACGGCGGCGTTGAGGACCAGCCAGATCAGCGTGAAGAATCGGGAGCGCGGATTGACGAAAACCTCGCGCAAGCTGGCGAGGCGCCGGCCGAGGACCACGCGCTGGCCGGTCTCGGGGTGTTGCGCGTAGAGCACCGGCTGGAAGATGAACCGGACGGCAGCACCGGTTAGGCCGGCAACGCCGCCAGAGGCGCCGATGAGATAGGCGCCGGAATAGAGCGAGGTTGCCGCGAAGGCGGCGGCGCCGGCGGCGGCCGAAACGAGAAAGATCGCCAGCATGGGCCCTGCCCCATAGCGCCGGACAACCGGGCTGGCGAAGATGACAAGCCAAGCCACGTTGACGAGCAGATGATCCCAGCCGCCATGGAGGAAGGCATGGGAAAACGGCGTCCAGAGCAAGGGAATCGCGACGGAGATATCCTGCGGTGCCAAAACGATACGCAGCGGCTGGAAGGCGAACCAGAAATAGAGCTGAGTCTGTCCCGCCTCGTTAAGCACCATGGTTGCTGCCAGGTGAATCGCGACCAAAACGCCGACCAAAGCCGTTACGGCATTGGGCAGAAGGAAGATCGGCTCGCGCGGCGGGCGGCCTTGGGAACCGGGCATTTGCTCGGGTTCGCTCATCGATTTTCTCCCTAAAACCCTGTGCTGCGCGGCTTACGCAAAGCTTTTCCACATTGGGACAGCGGCGTTAACCTTAATTAATGTTTAAGCGGGCAATCGCCCTGCCGATTTGCCATTGTCGTCGGCGCGGCGAGACTCTCTCACGGAGATCGGATGCCGCTTATGAACAAGCGGGTCCTACCATGCAGATGCCGAGCACCAATACGCTCTATACCTATTGGAACACGATTCGTGGCGCCCGCAGCGCGCCCGACCGTAAGGACATCGATCCCACCCGCATTCGCGAGGCCCTGGCCAATACCTTCATCCTCGAACTCAATGATGAGGACAAGTTCTCCTTCCGCCTCGCCGGCTCGCACCTTTGCACCAGCTATTGCCGCGAATTGAAGGGCCGCTCCTTCTCCGCGCTCTGGCACGACCGCGACCAGGATGCGATGGAAACGCTGATCCGCGCCGTGACCGAAGATCACGCCGTGGCGCTTGTGACCTTCCAGGGCTCGACGGCGCTCCACACCAAGACATCCTTCGAGATGATCCTGATGCCGCTGCGTCACAATGGCTCCAGCCACACGCGCATTCTGGGCGGCATGACGGCCACGGAAGAACCCTATTGGCTCGGCGTGCAGCCGATCACCGAGCAGCGGATCACCGGTCTGCGCCTGATCTGGCCGGATGAAATGCCGCGCGAGGAATCGATGCCCGACGTTGCCGCCAGTGTGGTGAACGATGTCAGCTTTGCGCCGGCCGCTTCCAGCATGGCCATGCCGACGACGCTCTACGGCCGCAGCGCGCGCCGCTATGCGCACCTCGCCGTGATCGACGGCGGCCGCAACTAAGGCTGGTGCGACCGGGTCTCCCGGTCGCCTATCTCTCTGTCAGGGCGTTGCTTTCAGGCGGAATGCGCATCGCGTCGCTTCGGCCGAACGCCCCGACACCAACAAAGCGTTAACCGAGAATCGATAAGCTGTTTGCACTTTTACGTGCGGGCGGGGACCGGTGAACGCATGCTCAGTGACGATCTCGATTCAGCGCGCATGCCCTCTCCTTCGCAGCCCCGGGCTGTCGAGGGCCGCTTTCAGCGCGTCAAGGTTTCCATCCTTGGCCGCTATATGCTTGCCGATCGTCGTGAATTTCCCTGCCAGGTTTTGGAGATGTCGCCGGGCGATGCCGTGGTGATTGCGCCTGTGCCGGGAATCGAAGGCGAGCGCATCATTGCCTATCTCGACCATATGGGCCGCATCGAAGGCACCATTCTCAAGCAGGTCGATGGCGGTTTCCTGATGGATATTGCCGCGACGCCCCGCAAGCGCGACAAGATGGCGGCGCAGCTCACCTGGCTCGCCAACAAGGACGTGCTGAACCTGCCGGAAGATCGCCGGCACGAGCGCGTGGTGCCCGACCTCCGGCACTCCACCGTCGTTCTCGACGATGGCCGGCGCTATAACTGCAAGATCATCGACATTTCGCTCTCGGGCGCGGCCATCGAACTCGATGTGCGTCCGGCCATGGGCACACCGATTACGCTCGGCCGCATGCGCGCGCGCGTCGTGCGGCATTTCCAGAATGGCGTGGCCGTGGAATTTGCGGCGGCGCAGGAAATGCTCAATGTCGTGCAGCAGAATCTGCGCGTCATGAACTGAGGCCTGGCCTCTCTATCTCATACATCTACGGTATTATTCCCGCTTTCGCGGGAATGACGCCGTGTTTAGGGCAGCGTCTGTGCCAGCGTAAACGAGCCCTTACCTCGGTCGCTAAAACACAGATCAAACTCTCATAAAACACGCATAAAAACTGCTCGGCAGTTTTCGGACCGGGGCAAGTCGGCCCCCTTAGCGTGGTCTCCATCAGGGAGATCGCGTTATGGCAATCCGAAATAAGCGCCTGATGGCGGCCGGTATGGCTGCTGCGGCGCTCGCAATCTGGGCCCAACCCAGTGCGGCTATCGACTTTACCAATGCAGCCTATGTGCAGGTTGCAAGCACGAATACGTCCATTCCGGTGGGGCATCTGGATTTCTGCCGGTCGCGTCCCGGCGAGTGTCAGGCCAATGGCGCCGTCGTCGATGCCGTCAGCCTGACGGAAACCAACTGGCAGCAGCTCGTTTCCATCAACGCGCATTTCAACCAGACGATCATTCCGGTGACGGACCAGGAACTCTACCAGGTGGAAGAGTTCTGGACCTATCCTACGAGCGGCTATGGCGACTGCGAGGATTTCGTGCTCGCCAAGCGCCAGGCGCTGATCGAGGCAGGCTGGTCGCCCAGCACGCTGCTCATCGCCGTGGTGCGCCAGAGCGATGGCAGCGGCCATGCGGTGCTGATGGTGCGGACCGACCGCGGCGATCTGGTGCTCGACAACCAGGAAAGCGCCATCCGCGTCTGGAACGAGACGCCCTATCAATATCTCAAGCGCCAGTCGCAAGCGCATGCCGGCCAGTGGGTCGACATGTTCGATGATCGCATGACCATCGTGGCCG
Source organism: Devosia riboflavina (assembly GCF_000743575.1). Lineage (GTDB taxonomy): Bacteria > Pseudomonadota > Alphaproteobacteria > Rhizobiales > Devosiaceae > Devosia > Devosia riboflavina. Next base: position 105,632 of record NZ_JQGC01000010.1, read on the forward strand.
CCAACCAATAAGCTTTCCGGGTCCCGCCCGATACTTCCTGATAGGGACCTGATGAACAAGGCCGGCTCTCGCTGCAGCGAGGCCGGCCTTGTTGTATTCGGACTGCGTGGTCTTAGCGAATGGCGAAGACGTAGAGGCTCATGAAGAAGAGGCCGGTGACGAAGGCCCAACTGAAGCCGACGAGCGCGCCGATCAGCGCCGAGGTCATCGACAGCGTGCTGCTGTCCTCACGCTGCCAGCCCATATGCAGCATGATGTAGGGCCCGCAGACGATGCTCATGACCAGATGCCCGGCAGCGCCGGCGAGGCTCCGTCCATCCATGCGGAGCATGGCCTGCTGGCGGGACAGCGCCTGATAGAGATGCGTCCCAGCGCCCGCAATGCACAGCCCCACGCCTATGATGAACGCTGCAAGCAAAAGTTCGCGCGCCATCCCTGCCCTCCTGTGCCATCGACCCATGGCAATGTTAATTCTTTGGTAACCATATTGCGGCTGAAGTGATGTGTCACCTCCGCTTCAGAAAACTGGTTAACGCTGGCCATGTCCGCCCTGCCGCGCTCCGAACCCCGCATTTCCGGGCTTATGCAGAACCTGGCGGGTATTGCGCTGGTGGTTATGCTGGCCGCTTTGGGTGTGGCTTATCTTGTGGATGAAGCCGGCCGATCCGACGGACGCAAGGCGCCATCGCTCGAAGATGGCGAGGCGCTGGTGCAAACGGTCGGCGGACGCGAACTAACGATTCCCAAAAACTGGTTCCGCTTCGGCGAGCAGATGCAAAGCGGCTTTGTCGGCCAGGTCGATCTATCGGTGGAATTGCCGCTTGGACGGGTCGACGTGACGCTGCTGCCGCGCTCCCGGGCCAAGTCGAGCAGCGAACTGCTGGACAGCGTCTATGTGCACCAATTCGCCAAGGGCACGGAAACGGGCGTGCCGGGGCTCATCGGGCAGAAGCTCGAGGGCAATGGTTATGCCGGGGAAGTCATCTGGTATGACGCGCTGGCGCCAAAACCCTTTGTCGCCAAGTGCATAGACGCCATCGAGGCGGATGCGCCGGACAAATGCGTCCGCACCGTGCATCTCGCTAGCGGGCTCGCCGCTATCTATAGCTTTGACGAAACTTTGCTGCCGGCCTGGCGCGATTTCGACGCTGAAATGGGCCAGTGGCTGGAAAGGATCGGCGCCAACTAGTGTCGGCGCCGTTCAGTGAGATCAGTCGATATCGTCGAGGTCGATATCGAGGATCGACATCGAGAACATGTAGGACTTGTCGCCATCTTCGTCGTCGACGTGGATGAGGCCGATCGACTCGTCGCCGATGAAGACTTCCACCGAGTCGTTGAGCTTGGCACGGGGACGGACGTCGATGTTCTTGTTGTTGAACATGCGTTGCAGGAATTTCTGCAGCTTGATGATCTCGGGATGGTTCACGGCAATCGTCCTGCTGTTGGTTTTGCGCGCAATCTAGTGCCTCACGGGCCGCTGGCAACCCCCGGCACTGTCATTTTAGCGGTGACAACCTGCGGCAGAGACTTGCCCCGCCGGTCAGCCGTTGTCGTGCACGAGCACCATCTGGTCCATGACCAGCGCAGGCTGGGCACAACCGGCCTCGCCGATCACCTTGGCCGGCACGCCGGCGACGGTGGTGCGCGGCGGCACTTCCTTGAGGACAACCGAGCCGGCGCCGATGCGCGAGCAATCGCCGACGCGGATATTGCCCAAAACCTTGGCGCCGGCGCCGATAAGCACGCCATTGCCGATCTTGGGGTGGCGATCCTGATCAGCCTTGCCGGTGCCGCCGAGCGTGACGCCCTGCAGCATGGAGACGTTGTCGCCGACCACGGCCGTTTCGCCGATGACGAGACCGGTGCCATGGTCGAGCATGATGCCCTTGCCCATGGGGACGGCGGGATTGATGTCGACCTGAAAGACCTGGCTGGCGCGGCTCTGGAGATAGAGCGCGAAATCGCGGCGACCGGCCTTGAATAGGGCGTGGGCGAAGCGATGGGTTTGGATGGCCTGATAGCCCTTGAAATAGAGCAAGGGCTCGATGGCCCGGTGGCAGGCGGGATCGCGTTCGAGCGTAGCGGCGAGGTCGACGCGGGCGGATTCCCCGATGGTGGGATTGTCGCGCAGCACTTCGGCGAAGGTCTGTCGGATGATGTCGGCCGAAACGTCTTCGTGGTCGAGGCGGGAGGCGAGACGATGGGCCAGCGCTTCCTCGAAGGAATCGTGATTGAGCACGGTGGTCAGCGCCATCTGCCCGAGAGCCGGATCGGAATCGATGATCTGGCGAGCACCGACGCGCACGGCTTCCCAAACGGGATCGACCGACTTGATCTGCGCCGACTTCTGGGCATTGCCGCTCATGGCGTCCAACTCCGCTTTATCGAGACTTACCGATATAAGGCATTTGGTTGTTCAACACAAAGCCCCGGCATGCACTTTGGTTCACGGTTCCGCGGAAACGGGAAAAGTCCTGCTTAGGAACTCCAGGGCCGCCGCCTTGAATTTGGTGTCGCCCGTGGCGCGCATATGATCGCGCTTGGGGATGGTGAAGGCTTCGCCATGCGGGAGCAGTTCGGCCAAAGGCTCGGGCGAGCCGGCCATTTCGTCAGCCTGGCCCACAGCCACGAGTACGGGAACCTCGATTCGTCTGACATCGGCGCGGGCCATGGGCTGGCGCGACGTTTCCATGCAGGCGGCAAGGGCTTCGCGATCGGAGCCCGTGTGATCGGCGAAGATGCGGAACTGGCGGGCGGTCGGATGGGTCAGATCGGCAAGGCGGGGGGCGCGGAGGCCGGCGATGATATCGTTGCCGTCAGTCAGGCCATTGATGAGGTTCATGCCCATGCCGCCGAAGATGGCGGCGGCAACGCGCTCCGGATAGTTGAAGGACAGGAAGGCGGCGACGCGGGCACCCATGGAATAGCCGAGCACAGCGACGCGCTTTTCGCCGAGGTGGTCGAGGAGTGCGATGCTGTCTTCCATCATCCGCTCGGGATAATAGGCGTCGGGGTCATGTGGCTTGTCGGACTGGCCGTGGCCTCGGTGATCGAAGGTGATGGCCTTGTAACCCGCATTCACCAGCGTTTCGACCCAGCCGGTGTCGATCCAATTGACCCTGCCGCTCGAGGCAAAGCCGTGGATGCAGAGCACTGCAGGCCCCTGCCCGGCGGTTTCGTAGGCAAGGGAATATCCGCTGGACTGGAATTGGGGCATGGCAGGTTCCTTTTGGGGGAGTGTTTAGCTGCCTGAGGGGCGTTGGGCCAGTAGGCAAACGGCGCTCTGCAACCCAGCAGTAGCCCTCATGGTGAGGCGCTTTGCGCAGCAAAGCCTCGAACCACGGGGGCGTGGCGCTGCAGCATCGGGGCACGTCCTCGTGGTTCGAGGGTCGGCTACGGCTCCCACCTCACCATGAGGACTACTGCCATTTTGCGCCATCCTGCGACGCCCCGCCCCTTTCCTTACTGCCCCCACTTGGCTATGGTCCGGCGCAAAATACCGACCCCACAGGTTTGACCATGGCACACGGCACCACGCCCCATTTCCACAACACCGAAGGCCTCCGCAGCATCGAGGTTGGCTCCAAGGAGTTCCAGTGCGTCGGCGCCCTGCCCCCGTTCGATCATCCGCATATCTTTATCGATATGGGCAAGGATAACGAGGCGGTGTGCCCCTATTGCTCGACGCTCTATATCTTTAATGCCGAGCTTGGCTCAGGCCATTCCAACCCCGCTTCTGCGGTGTTCGAGGCGCACGCCGCCTGAGTTTGACCATGCCCGCCACGGGCCGTAACTATGTCATAGCCGGCGCGGGTATCTCCGGCCTTACGCTGGCGCTGACCCTCGCAAAGTTCGGGGCGACGGTGGTCGTGCTCGAACGTAATGCGACAATCCAGGAGGCCGGAGCCGGCCTCCAGAGCAGCCCCAATGCGCGCCGCATTCTCGACCGGCTGGGGCTTGCCGATTCCCTCTCGCGGACCGCCTTCGAGCCGGCTGCGCTCGACACCTATCAGCACGGAAGCTCCAAGCCGTTTTTCAGTATGGAGTTTGGCCCGATCATGGAGCAGCGGTTTGGCGCGCCTTATGCCGTGATGCACCGGGCGGATCTGGCGGATGCGCTCTACAAGGCCTCGCGGCGCTTTGCCAATATCGAAATCATCTTTGGCGTGCGCGGCTGGGATGTGGTTTCCCATGCGCGGGGCGTCACCGTTGCCGTGGACGAGGCCAATGGCCAGACGCGGACGACGCGCGCCAACGCCTTTATCGGGGCCGATGGTGTCCACTCCCATACGCGCCGGCAATTGCTGGAGGGCCCGGATGCGCAATTTGGCGGGCGGATTGCCTGGCGCGCGCTGGTGCCGGCCGACTCGGTGGCGAGCCAGATCGCCATGGACCGGGTTTCGGTGTTTTTCGGCAGTGGGCACCATCTCGTCTGTTATCCGCTGCCGCATCGCAAACAGGTCAATCTGGCCCTGTTCCTGCCGGGGAAAGCCGGCGACGATCAGACAAAGCCGAAGCTGAAGGGCAAGGGAGCGCTGGGCGTGATTCTGGCTGCGGCCGGCGAGAACTGGACGCCCTGGCCGCTCTACACGGTGACGACACCGGTTTGGCACCGGGAGAATATCGGCCTTATCGGGGACGCGGCGCATGCCATGGTGCCGTTCCAGGCGCAGGGGGCGGCCATGGGCATCGAGGATGCAGCAACGCTTGGCCCATTGCTGGTGGAACATGCCGAACCCGAAGCGGCCTTTGCGCGTTACGCGGCTGTCCGGCAAAGCCGCGTCAACCGAGTCGCAAAACTTTCGGCCAGCAATGGCCGCATTTTTCATATGAGATGGCCGCTATCCCTCGCGCGGGACACGGTCATGCGGCTTCAGGGGCCGCGGGCCCACCTCGACAGGCTGGGCTGGATCTACGGTTATGACGTCGCGCCGGGCGAAGGATCGCACTAGCCGCGTCAGCCCTTGCGTTGCAGGGGCGGCCCGTGTCAATTGCGCGACACAAGGGTAGACGACGAAGGGAACGGAATACCGCATGCAAGCTGCGACACGCTCCCGACTGACCCTTGCCTGCATCCTCATCACCATTCTGCTCGACATGATCGGCGTGGGCATCATCGTGCCCGTGCTGCCCGAGCTTCTGGAAGAATTGACGGGCGGCAGCGTCGCCAATGCGGCTGTCATCGGCGGTTATCTGGTCTTTGCCTATGCCTTGATGCAGTTCCTGTTTTCGCCGGTTTTGGGCAATCTTTCGGACCGTTTCGGACGGCGGCCGGTGCTGCTGGCTTCGCTGCTGGGGCTGACTTTCGATTATCTGATGATGTCGATCGCGCCCTTCGTCTGGTACCTGTTCATCGGCCGCATCATCGCCGGCATCGCGGGCGCGGCGCTGGCGACGGCGACGGCCTATATGGCCGATATCACCCCGCCGCATAAGCGCACGCATCGCTTCGGGCTGATCGGTGCCGCGTTCGGGCTGGGCTTTATTATTGGCCCCGTCATTGGCGGCGAATTGGGCGAACTCGGGCCGCGCGTGCCCTTCTTTGCAGCGGCCGGCATCGCCTTTGCCAATTTCCTCTTTGGGCTCCTGGTGCTGCCGGAAAGCTTGCCCAAGGCCAATCGGCGCAAATTCAATATCAAGCGGGCCAACCCGCTCGGCGCTGTAATGGCGCTCAAGCAATATCCGTCGGTGCTTTGGCTGCTGGCGGTGCTGTTTTTCCTGCAGCTCGCGACGCAGGCGCTGCCGACCATTTTCAGCTATTTCACGGTGGAAGTGTTCAACTTCACCTCGTCCACCATTGGCCGCACGCTGGGCGCCTTCGGTATCGGCTTTGCGTTCAGCCAGGCTGTTTTGGCAGGACCGCTTTCCAAGGGAATCGGCGAGCCGGCCGTGGGAATCGTCGGGCTGTTGTTTGCCGCGACGGCGTTCGCGGGAATCGCCTTTTCGGCCGATGTCTATCAGCTTTACCTGTTTATCGCGGTCGGGACCGTGAGCGGCCTCGCGCCGCCGGCCATCAATGGCGTGCTGTCGCGGCAGGTGCCGGACAATAGCCAGGGCGAATTGCAGGGTGCAGTGAATGCGGCGAGTTCGCTGGCGACGATCATCGGCCCGCTCGGCGCCACGCAGATATTCTCCTATTACAGCGCGCCCGACACGGCGCATTACTTCCCCGGTGCGCCATTCGTCGCTTGTGGCATTGCTGTGGTCATGGCGCTGCTGATTTTCGGCATTGCGGCGTGGAGATTTGAGCTGACGCACCGGCCGTCCATTGCCGACCACCCCGTCGCGCCGGACCTGCCGCCGCCGGGCCAGTTGCGCGTCGCCCCGATCGAGGATGATCCCGATGATAATCCGCCCCGCCGCTGAGGCCGACCAGGCCGCCATCATGGAAATCGTGGCGCCGGTTTTGCGCGCGGGCGAAACCTATGCCATCGACAGCGACCTCAGCGACGCGGCGATGCGGGACTATTGGTTCCTGCCGGCGCATGAGGTTTTTGTGGCCGAAGATGAGGGCGTCGTCCTCGGGACCTATTATCTGCAGGCCAACCAGCGCGGCGGCGGCAAGCATGTGGCCAATTGCGGCTACATGGTTTCTCCCAAGGCGCAGGGCAAAGGCATTGCCGGACGGATGTGCGAGCATTCGCAGGCGATCGCGAAAGAGCGCGGTTTCCGGGCCATGCAATTCAACCATGTCGTGTCGAAGAACACCCGCGCCGTGGCGCTGTGGCAGAAGCTGGGTTTTGCCATTGTCGGCACGCTGCCGCTGGCGTTCAAGCATCCGGTCCATGGCTATGTGGACAGCTATGTGATGTTCAAACCGCTGGTCTAGGATTTAACGCCAAGAGCGCAGAGACATCGGCAGTCGTCATCGCCGGCCCTGTCCCAGCAATCCAGCTTGGGGCGCCATGGACCACCGGGGCGAGCCCGGTGGTGACGACGAGGGGAGAGGTAAGCGTTCTTGATACCGGCCCCGAGATACAAAAAGCCCCGCCGAAGCGGGGCTTCTCTTTTTGGCTTACTTGCCGAGCGTCGACGGCCAGGTGCCGTGCAGGTCGCTGCCGCGGCCTTCGATTTCGAAGCCGTGGGCGCCGAAGAAGTCGCGCTGGCCCTGGGTCAGGTTGGCAGTGCCCTGAGCCTGGCGGTAGCTGTCGAAATAGCTCAGCGAGGCCGAAAGGCAGATCATCGGGAATTCGCCGACGGAGGCGGCGGCCACGACCTTGCGCAGGCTCGGGTGGCTGTCCTTCATGATGCCGACGAAATCGGGAACGACGAGCAGGTTGGTGGCTTCGCCCTTGGCATAGGCCGAGGACATCTGATCGAGGAAGCGCGAGCGGATGATGCAGCCGGCGCGCCAGATCTTGGCGATCGTGGCCAGCGGCAGCGACCAGCCGAATTCTTCCGAAGCCTTGTTGATGACGGCAAAGCCCTGGGCATAGGAAACGATCTTGCCGGCGAGCAGCGCCTTTTCGAGATCGGCGAGGGTCACATCGGTCTTGGCGCGGTTCGGCTTGCCATAGATGGCTTCGGCGGCGACGCGCTCGGACTTGCGCGAGGACAGCGAGCGCGCGGCGACCGCGCCTTCGATGGCGGTTGCCGGGACACCCATCTGCTGGGCGACGACAGCGGACCACATGCCGGTGCCCTTCTGGCCAGCCTTGTCGAGGATCAGGTCGACGAGCGGCTTGCCGGTTTCTGCATCGATGGCGTCGAGGACGTGGCCGGTGATTTCGATGAGGTAGGAATTGAGCGGACCCTTGTTCCATTCCTTGAAGACATCAGCGCATTCCTTGGCCGACATGCCGAGGCCATCGCGCATCACGCCGTAGATTTCGGCGATCATCTGCATGTCGCCATATTCGATGCCATTGTGGATCATCTTGACGAAGTGGCCAGCACCGCCTTCGCCGAGATAAGCGCAGCAGCTCTCGCCATTGAACTGTGCCGCGATGGCGGTGAGAACCGCCTCGGCATTGTGCCACTGTTCCTTGGAACCGCCGACCATGATGGACGGGCCGTGACGGGCGCCTTCCTCGCCGCCGGAAACGCCGACGCCGAGATAGCCGATGTTCTTGGGCTTCAGGTAGTCGAAGCGGCGCTGCGTGTCGGTATAGAGCGAATTGCCGCATTCGATGATGGCGTCGCCCGGCGACAGGTGCGGCAGCAACTGCTCGATCATGTCGTCGACCGGCTGGCCGGCCTTGACCATGATGATGATCGAGCGCGGTGCCTTCACCGCCTGCACGAATTCGGCAAGATCATATTTCGGGATGGTATTCTGGTCGAGGCCCTGGGCCTTGGCTTCCGCGACGAACTCGTCGATGCGGCCGGCCGAGCGGTTGTGCACGGCAACGGTGTAGCCTTTTTCGGCGATATTCAGCGCCAGGTTCGAACCCATAACCGCCAGGCCGATCAGGCCGATATCCGCAGTTGCCATGAAGCTTTCCTTCCGAGGTCTTCGTCGCCATCCGAGGCGTTTTGGGCCATGCGCAGGGTGCATAGCACTCGGAGGCGACAATGACCACAAAGCGAAAGACGATGAAAGTGCGGATCGTGCAAATTTCGACCATTTCACATTCTTGTATGGAAGATTTGAGCACGGCTTGCCTTGCAGTGCAACGGATGGCTAAGAAGGCGGGAGCTGCGGAGGAGCATGAACATGGACGGGCGTTCGCCATTCGACCTGACGGGACGACGTGCTCTCGTCACAGGCTCCAGTCGCGGGCTGGGATTTGCGATGGCCAAGGCGCTCGCCGGGGCCGGCGCGAGGATCGTGCTCAATGCCCGCGACGAGGTGGCGCTGGGCGCGGCGGCGGCTGACCTGGCAGAGACGGGAGCGGATGTGACCGCGCTCGCCTTCGATGTCACGAGCCCCGAAAGCGTCGGCGAGGCGGTGCGCCATTGCGAAAGCGAGATCGGGCCGATCGATATTCTGGTCAACAATGCCGGCATGCAGATTCGCGGGCCGCTCGAGACTTTCAGGCACGACGACTTCGAAAAGATCATGGCGACGCATGTGACGGCGACCTTCTCGGTCAGCCAGGCCGTGGCGCTGGGCATGATCGAGCGCGGGCGTGGCAAGATCATCAATATCTGCTCGGTGCTGACCGACCATGCGCGGCCGACCGCGGCGCCCTATGGCGCGGCCAAGGCGGCCATCGGCAATTTGACGCGCGGCATGGCGGCGGATTGGGCGCGAAAAGGGCTCAATATCAATGCCATCGCACCGGGCTATTTCAGGACCGAATTGAATTCGGCGCTTATCGCCGACCCGGCCTTCAATGCCTGGGTCGAACAGCGTACTCCTATGGGGCGTTGGGGAGAGGTCGAGGAATTGGGCCCGGCGGCAATTTTCCTGGCCTCCGATGCCTCCAGCTTTGTGAACGGACACATTCTCTATGTCGATGGCGCCTTCACCGCAGTCGTCTGAACCGGCCCGCATCATCATCGTGATGGGCGTCAGCTCCTCGGGCAAATCGACCGTGGGCGCGGCCCTCGGTCGGGCGCTGCACGCGCCGTTTCTCGATGGCGACCGGTATCATCCGGAGGCCAATGTGGAGAAAATGCGGGCGGGAATTCCGCTGACCGACGAGGATCGGTGGCCCTGGCTCGAAGCGCTGGCGGCGGCGCTGAAGGAAGCGGCCGAGAAAAAGAAGGGCGTGGCGGTCGGCGCCTGTTCGGCGCTGAAGCGGGCCTATAGAGATTTCATCACTGAAAAGGCCGGTGAGCCGGTGCTATTCGTCTATCTCCACGGCAGCCGCGAGGTGATCGGCGAACGGATGGCCAGGCGCAGCCACGAATATATGCCGACGAGCCTGCTCGATAGTCAGTTCGCAACGCTGGAAGTGCCTGATCCGGCGGTCGAGAACGTTCTGGTGGTGCCGGTGACCGACCCGGTCAATCGCATTGTCACGACGGTTACGGGCTCGCTCACGCACCTCAAATCGTTCAAGCGCTGGCAATAGTTTTTTGGCCGAACCGCCCCTGCCCATAGGCGACAATGGCGGCGGCGGCCACGACGACCAGGGCGCCCGCGAGGGCCCCGGCGGATGGGACAATGCCAAGCAGCAACAGGTCGAAGCCGAAGGCCCAGATGATGCCGGTATATTCGTAGGGCGCGAGAACCGAGACCGGCGCGCGGGCGACTGATTCCATCATCAGGACATGGCCAAGGCCACCGAGAAAGCCGGCCCCGGCCAGAAGTGCAAGTTCGCGCGGGCCGAGATCGACCCAGCCGAAAAGCGCCGTGGCGAGGCCCACCAGCGAGCAGATGATCGCAAAGGAGAGCGCAATCGCGGCCGGCGGCTCGGTGCGCGTGAGATCCTTTACCTGCACGCGGGAGAGCGCATTGGTGGCGGCCATGGCAATGCCGGCCCCGATGCCGATCAGGGTACCATCGCGCAGCTCGGCGCCAATAAGGGCGGGATAGAGCATCAGCACTATGCCGGCAAAGCCGAGCAGCACCCCGACGAAAATGGTCGGGCCCGGGCGTTCGCGGAGAAAGACCATGGCGGCGGCGATCGAGAGGATGGGTGCGAGATAGGTGAGCGCGGTCGCAAGGCCCACCGAGAGATAGCGCAAGGAAACGAAAGAGAAGAACATCACCGCGCAGCCGAGGAGGCCGCGCACCAGGTGCTTGTGCGGATAGCGCGTGCGGACCGCCTGGCCGAGTTCGCGGCGGATCGCGAGATAGATCAGGATCGGCACCAGAGCGACGAAACTGCGCCAGAAGATGATCTGTCCGGTGGGCACGAGTTTTGCGACTTCGTGCACGGCGGCGGACATGGCCGCCATGACGGCAAGGCCTCCGGTGGACAGCCAGAGGGCGGTCGAAATGTTCTGCTTGGGCATAAAAAGGAGTCGCAAGGCGGGGATGGAGAAGCTCTAGTCCGGACCGCCCTGCCCTGCAAGTCACTGAGCCAATTAGCGTTCCAGAATGGCCTTGCCGCGGGGCGAGATACGGTAGCCGGTTTCGAGGCTTTCGGTGAGGCCGAGGGTTTTGAGGCGACGAACGCGGGTCTTGAAGACCTGCTTTTCCATGCCGAAACGGTCGGCGAGTTGTTGGGCGGAGAGGCCTGGATTTTCTGCGATGCTGGCGAGAACCGCCCTCGTCCATGGGGCCTCGCCATCCATGCGCGCCAGCTTCGCCTGAACTTCGGAGAGATCGTCGAGCGAGGCGCGCAGCGCGATGCGGGGATCGGCACCCAGATGGTGGAGGCGGATGCGGTAGAGCTGGCCTTCGCCGCGTTTTGCCAGCGTCGCCATGAGATCTCTCGCATCCGAAAAACCGGCGCGGCGGGCGTCTTTGTCGTCGATGTCATCGCTGATTGGCTCGACGGCATCGATGGCGAGGGTTCCGACGGCCGTCAGCAGCGTCCCACCGGCTTTGACCGTTGGCCGTCGCCAGCGACGAAATTGCGTGTCTACCCTGCCGCTCGCAATGGCTTCGAGATCGACGATCCTGATGAGCATGACGCCCTCCCGTGCCGCAAAATATTAGCGGAGTACGGGAGGGCGGCAAGCGGCCTATTGGGCGACGTAGCCGCCATCGACCAGGTGATAGGAGCCGGTGATGTTCGACGCTGCATCGGAGAGCAGGAACGCGGTCAGCGCTGCGACTTCATCCGAGGTACCCAGCCGTCCGATCGGATGGACGGATTTGAGGTAGTCCAGGGTTTCCTTGGGCAAGGCGGATAGGAGCGGCGTGTCGATGAAACCGGGCCCGACGGCCGTGACGCGAATGCCCTTTTTGGCATAGTCCACCGCGGCCGACTTGGTCATGCCGACCACGCCGTGCTTGGCGGTGACATAGGCCGGTGCATTGGGAAAGGTCACCGAGCCGAGGATGGAGGCCATGTTGACGATGGCGCCACCGCCTGCCCTGAGCATGGCGACGATCTCGTACTTCATCGAATAGAAGACGGAATTGAGATTGACGTCGATAACCCTATGCCAGTCGTCGAAGGAATAATCGCCGAGGGGAGCGGAAGCGCCGCCAATGCCGGCATTATTGACCGCCAGATGCAGGGCGCCAAAGGTGTCGACGGCGAACTGGACAGCCTTCTCCACCTGATCGGCCTTGGCGACATCGACAGCTACCGCGGCCGCTTCGCCGCCGGCGGCCTTGACCGCATCGGCAACCGCCTGCGCGCCTTCGAGCTTGAGATCGGCAACCACAACCTTGGCGCCGCGCGCGGCAAGCTGCTTGACGACCGCCTCACCGATGCCCGAGGCACCACCCGTTACGAATGCGACCTTGCCTGAAAAATCCTGGGACATAGCACTCTCCTGTTGGTTCCCTTGGAGATATGTCCCCTTTGCCAGGTGGCAACCATGATCGAGATCAAACCGCGGCGAACAAAGTGTTCGTGCGATATCCGCAATTAGTCGGGAATGCCGGGGTTACGCGACAGGCTGGCATTGGCATAGCGATCGTCTTCGCTGACTTCACGGCCGATCCAGGACGGGAGGGCCACGTGTTCGTCGGCCGATCGCATCTCGACCTCCGCCACGATCAGGCCCTCATGCTGGCCTTCGAAAACGTCGACCTCCCACACATGGGCTTCGAACGGCACCTTGTGGCGGCGCTTTTCGACGATGTTGGGCTTGGCGATCTCCATGAGCTCGCGCGCATCTTCGAGCGGAATGGCATATTCGAACTCGGCCCGGGAAATGCCTTCCGGCCTGCCCTTGAGCGTCAGCACAGCCTCGCTGTCGTCATAGATGCGCACCCGCACCGTGGCCTTGGCGCTGGTCGAAAGATAGCCCTGCTGCAGGCGCGCCGAGCTTTCGATGCCCGACTTCCAGCCATCGCCCGAAATCAGGAATTTGCGCTCGATTTCCTGCGCCATATCAGTCGTCCTTTGGGAGAAGTTTCCAGAATTTTTCGAAGCGCGAGACCAGCGCCTTGGGGCTGTCCACGATCAATTGCCGGCCGAGGGCGAACGCTTTCTTGGCCAGATCCTCCTGGCGGCACGAGATGGCTTTGGCAACGGTCTCGTCGAGAGGCCCGGCGAGCGCTTCCAGCCCGTCGTCCAACACTGCCAGATTGTGGTGGTCGCCAAGATATTCCCCGAGAATATCAAGCTGATCGCGACGAGCACCCAGGCGATCCGGCGCACAGTCTTTCAGGAGGGTGACCTGAAACCAGTGCCCCTTCGTTTCCTTGCGCCACTCGTGAAAATCCTCGTCTTCGCCGGTTTTTTCCGCCTCCTTGAGGCGTTTTCGCATGCGCGCATAGGTGTCGTGCAGGCCGGGCTCGATCAGGGCGAAACCCTGTGCGTCGAAATTCCAGTGTTTGACGCGCTTCCGCGCGGAGGCCATGGCCTCCGCAAAGCCATCGAGGAGGCCGGTGCGATCCTCTTGCCGCGAGACGCGCCGGACATTGTCTTCGAGGCGGCTGCGCAGGGCGTTGCGGGTTTCGCTGGGCTCGTCCTTGAACAGCGCATCGAAGGTTTCGAGCATGACCGCAGCATCGCGGGACGCGGACAGCGCATTGGCGGCATCGCGAAAGGCCGCGTTTTCCGTGGCGAAATCGGGGAAATTGGGTCGCACGAGACGCAGCAGGCCGCGGATTTTCTTGCAGCGGCGGCGCAGCTCATGAACCGTGTCGTCGAAATCCTCGGAGGCGGCGATGTCGTCCAGGGCGGCATCGATCTGTTCGGCAGCGATTTTCCGGACCTGGCTTCCCACCTTGCTGCGCTGGCTGAATGAAAAACCCATGATGCCCTTCTAGAACGCGAACTGCATCTGGCCGGGCGGCGCGCCCATACTGACGCCTTCGAGCGCCAGCATGGCGCGCTTGCTACTGGTGCCGCCGGGGGCAGAAAAACCCCCTGCCCCGTTGCCCGCGGCGAGGACACGATGACACGGAATGATGAGCGGAATGGGATTGGCACCCATGGCCTGGCCCACGGCGCGCGACAGGCCGACGTCGCCGAGCTTGCGCGCCATGTCGCCATAGGTGGTGGTCTTGCCCCAGCCGATGGTGAGGAGGATATCGTAGCAGCGGCGATGGAAATCGGGTACGCCCGTGAGATCGAGACGGACGGCGGAAAAATCGACCTGCTGGCCGTCGGCATAGTCTTCGACCTGGTCGAGAACAGCGGCCATAGCGCGATCGGGCTCGGCGGGTTTGGCGCCAAGCTTTGCCATGCGTTCGGCGATTTCCGCAGGCTCGCCACCGGGCAAATAGACTCGGCGAACGCCGTGGTCAGTCCAGACCAGGGCGAATTCACCGAGCGCCGTTGCAAAGGTGGTGCTGTACATGACCTCATCTTAGCGCGCCGTCGCACGTGCCGCAAACGCTTGGTCAAACAGGCAAACCTCTGCTAGAGGGCAGGCATGCCCGGTCCCATGCCCACATTGCTCGACTATTTTCCGCCCACAGATCCCTATCTCAACGTCCTCCATGTGGACGACGATATTCTGGTGGTCGACAAGCAGAGCGGGCTGCTCAGTGTGCCCGGCAAAGATCCGAGCCTTTGGGACTGCATTGAATATCGTGCGCGGCAAACCTGGCCGACGGCGGGCATGTGCCATCGGCTCGACAAGGATACGTCTGGCGTATTGGTGATGGCGCTCAACAAGCGCGCCCATGGCCGCATCGGCAGCCAGTTCGAGCACCGGCAGACGACGAAGAGCTATGTGGCGCGGGTTTCCGGGGTAATTGCCGAGGACAGCGGCGTCATCGACTTGCCGCTGGCGACCGACTGGGAAAACAAGCCGCGCCAGCGCGTCGACTATGAAAATGGCCGCCACGCCAAGACCGAATGGGAAGTGATCGAGCGCGAGGCCAATGCGACCCGCGTAAAACTCGTGCCGCTGACCGGGCGCACACACCAGTTGCGCGTGCACATGAAGGCACTGGGTCACGTCATCTTGGGCGATGCCTTCTATGCCGAGGGCGACGACCTCAAGGCGGCGGACAGGCTGCAACTGCACGCAGCGGAACTGGGCTTTACCCATCCGACCACGGGCGAATTCATGACCTTCGTGGCGCCGACGCCGTTCTGATCAGTCTTCGAAGGCAACTTCGATGCGTTGGAAAATGCTGCCTTCCTTCATGGTGTCGAGCCATTTGCGGAAATCCGGTACGTCCGTGAAGCCGGCGCGCTTGGCATCGGCATCGGTAACGTCGTCCGCACTCATGTCGATGACCGACTTGATCGAGAGCAGGCCCAGCTTGGTCTTGAGCGTACCCCCGGTTTTGACCGTGGGGCGATTCCAGCGGCGGAAGATGACGTCGACCTTGCCGGCCTTGATATCTTCGAGGAGAGCGAGTTTGAGGAGCATCAGTCGAGAACCGCCGTGGCTGTGATTTCGATTTTTAGACCCTTGGCCAGCAGCTCCTTGACGACAACCGTCGCGCGGACCGGGAACGGCTGCTGGGTGAAGAATTCGCGATAGACCGCATTCATACCGGCGGCATCGGCGCTGTCGGTGAGAAAAATCTGCACCATGACGAGATTGGCGAGCGTACCGCCGGCGGCTTTGACGCCGATCTCGATATTCTGGATGCAGCGGCGGGCCTGGGCCTCGATGCCGCCTTCGACGATATCGCCGGTGACCGGGTCTTCGGCGATGGCGACGAGCCAGACGTGCTTGCCGGCGCGCACGGCGTCATTGATCGGCGCGGAGGATGGCGCGATGCCGGTTTCGATGCGTTCGATCATCTCGTCTCCGGGGTTGAGAATCGTCTTGCCGCAATTGTCTTGCGCATCGCCTTGTGACAAACACGGGCCACCGAGCCAAGCGGGCGTGGTGAAACTGGTAGACACAAGGGACTTAAAATCCCTCGGCTAACGCTGTACGGGTTCGATTCCCGTCGCCCGCACCATTCCCCCGCCAACGCACCGTTCGAGACGCTCATGAGACCGTGGATACATCTCGATACGGCAAATGTTCCGGGCAACAAGACCCAGCTCAAACTGATGCAGCGCGGCGATGAATTCTCCATCATGCTCGGCACCAATGAGCTGATGAACAGCCGCCTCAGCGGTTCGGAAGAAGCGCTGGCAACACTGAGCGCCGAACGCATCGGCGGACGGGCGAAAGCGCGAGTGCTGATCGGTGGGCTCGGCATGGGTTTTACGCTGCGCGCGGCTCAAGGATGTTTTGGGGCGGACAGCGAGCTTGTCGTCGCCGAACTGGTGCCCGAGATCATTGCCTGGGCTCGCGGCCCGCTGACCCCAGTGTTCGGGACATGCCTCGATGATCCGCGAGTGAAGATCATCAATGACGATGTCGGCAAGGTGATTGCGGCGGGCAAAGGGACTTACGACGCCATCCTGCTCGATGTCGACAACGGGCCGGACGGCGTGAGCCGGGAGCAGAACGACCAGCTCTATGGGCTGGCGGCGCTCAGGAGATCATGGGCAGCATTGCGCCCGGGTGGTGTGCTGGCAGTTTGGTCGGCGCATCCGAGCGAGCCATTCGCAAAGCGACTGGCTGCTGCGGGTTTTGCGGTGGAAGAGGTCAAGGTGCGGGCGCGCGGCGGCGGCAAGGGCGCGCGGCATGTAATTTGGCTGGGGACGAAAGCGCGATAGGCCCCGGTTATTTGCTCTCGAATGGAAATGGCGAAGGCTCCCAGAAGCGTTCAAGTTTTAGGACCTTGACGGTCATCGCTTCCCATTCGTGCAGGAGCGCCGCGATGGGGGCCGGGTCTTCCTCCGCGAGCATTACGCGAAGGGCATCGAAGTTTCGGAGGTTCTCAAGCCATTGGACTTTGAACCTCTGTCGTTTTTCCCACTTTTTGGAACCAAGGACCACCGACGGGGGCGTACCGTAGGCATTGGCATCCGCCCAATTCAGGTCGAGGTACTTTTCCAGAACGGCGCGGGCCTCGGGAAATCTGCCAAGCGCGGCGTACATAAGTGCCTGGCTCGGGTAGGACATCCCCACAGATGGGTTGATGTGCTGCTGGAGCGACAGGATATTGTCGAGCGATGTACCCGATACGATTACTTCGCTCGCAGCGCGTTCCATCTCGTTGAGCACCCTAGCCGGCAAAGTCTGGTCTTCCCCGAGAAAGCCGTTCGCCCCGTCGATCTGCCTACCGATCCCAACTAGAAAGTGCGGCGGCGAGAATAGGAACTTGACCCGCCAATAGAGGTCGACATGACCCTTGTAGTGAGGCGGACCAAACGAGAAGCCCACCACGAGGTGGCGAACCGAAGTGCGAAAAATCTCACGCTTTTCCAAGACAAAATCAGGGTAGCGCTCGAGAAACGGCGAGGCCAGCTGGGAGACTTGTGGAGCAGTCGTCATTGAATGCCGATCTGAACAACAATCACATTAGTGACCCTGGGATATTCGTGGTTCGACTGACTAAATCTGTCGTGCGACTGAGCGAAAGCCCTCTGCGCCCAGTTTTCACATCATATATGCAAGCTGTGGTTGCATTCACTCTCTCATAAACATCCAAGCGTGACGTCTCAACTTGCCCATAGTATACGTCATCATCATCTACGCTAGTCAGTCCTCCAGCCGAGATCGACATTTCAGGATGAACGTTTCCGTACTGAACCGGAGCCAGTAATTTCCGCATGGTGATCTGCCGATGCACCTCCGTATGAACGGCAATCCCAAAATTCTGAGGGGTTGCGGTAAGTCGCATCGCACTCATTTTGGCGGCAGCTTCGTTGGTTAGAGCCTGCACCTCCGGCAACAGCTTGCAGGTTTGCGCGACTTGTTCGGCAGTGAACGCAACTTGCGTGACTGTTATAGAGTTGCCAGTTCGGCTGCCGTCCCAAACCTTGAAGGCGAGCGCGACGAGCTCGGTTTCGCCTACGCCTATCAGCTCCGGTCGGGAGACAGCAGCGTTGTAGAGCGCAATGGCGCCCCGAACCATTATGGCAAAAGGCGATGTGAGCCAGGTATCCGCCAGCGCATTGCCCGATACGGTGGGAGGTTCCGGCATCGCCCAGCGCGGACGGCGGCGCTACAAGAGGGCCGTGTGTAAGTGCGCCGCGGAGCCAAGCGACCCGAGCCAGCACCTCGCCGTCACGACCGAGAGAGAGATGCTCAACCCGCGCGTTTCGGAGAGCCTCCAGGAAAGTGGCGTTTGGCATGACCACGACCTGCGAAACGCTTTGACCGGCAAAGGTCGATCGAACGGAGGCGCCATCGGTCATGATGACCTCCGAGGCGGCTATGCTCCCATCCGGCCGCGTGAGTGTTTCGACACTTGCCCAAAGTTCAGACGGATCAGTGGCAATCTGTCGTTCGGATACGAGTTGGAGAAAAGCGTCCGGGATTGCTGGGTTGCCATAGTACGGTTCGGCCCAGCAACGGCAGTTCGGCGCGGTGCCGGGATGGCCTTCTGTCTAGCGAGCTCAACTCGCTTCTCTTCCAGCTTCTTCGATAATCCAACCACTTCCCGCCCCCGCTTTGATGCGGAGGCAGGGTCTCATGGCCGGTTGGGGCGGGGATAAGCGGGATAGATCAGTCGGTGCCGCCGGAGATCGGGGCGACGTAGGCGACGTCGAGGTCCCAGGGGAAGAAAATCCAGGTGTCCTGGCTCACTTCGGTAATGAAAGTGTCGACCATTTCGCGGCCCTTGGGCTTGGCGTAGACAGTCGCGAAATGGGCGCCGGGAAGCATTTCGCGGACGACGCGGGCGGTGTTGCCGGTGTCCACGAGATCGTCGACGATCAGTATCTTGCCGCCGCTCTTGGCGAGATCGAAGACCGGCTGGCTGATTTCCTTAAGGATTTTGATGCCCGCCTGGTTCTGGTGGTCGTAGCTCTTGGCTGCGACGGTTTCCACGGTGCGGATATTCAGTTCGCGGGCAACGATGGCTGCCGGGACGAGGCCGCCGCGGGCGATGGCGACGACGGCGTCAAAAGTGCCGAGGCCGGCGAGGCGCCAGGCGAGAGCGCGGCTATCGCGGTGAAACTGGTCCCAGGTGACGGGAAACGACTTCTGGTTGGGATTGCTCAACGCATTGATCTCCGGAGGGGCGCCACGCGCCGAATTCTTTGTGAGGCACCGTCCTTATCAAAGGACGGGCCTGACGCCAATCATTCACCGTCGGGAGGCGCAATTCCGGCCTTTGCATGGGCTGCGGCGACCATGGCGCGAACCTTTTCCCCAGCCTCGGCGAGGAGAGCTTCGTCCGAGGAGCGCAGGACCAGTTCGGTCATGACCCGGTCCTTGCCCATCTGGGGATAGGAGCCCATCTTCACGTCGGGGTATTCGTTCTGCAGCGCGGCGAGCGGGCCGCCCAGCGTGCCTTCGCCCACGGCAGCTTTCACGGTGAGGGACTGCACCTTCTTGCTGCCCTTGAGGGTCGGCGTGAGCGCTTCGAGCATGGCGCGCATGATGACGGGGACGCCGGCCATGACATGCACATTGCCAATGCGGAAGCCGGGGGCGGCGCTCACCGAATTGACGATGAGATCGGCGCCTTCGGGAATGCGGGCCATGCGGAGGCGCGCTTCGTTGACCTCGGTGCCGGTTTCCTTCCAGCGCGCTTCGAGCATGGCGCGGGCCTGGGCGTTGATCGGCAGGGCGACGCCAAATGCCTTGGCGATGGCGTCGGCGGTGATGTCGTCATGCGTCGGGCCGATGCCGCCGGTGGTGAAGACATAGGTGTAGCGCTGGCGGAGGGCGTTGACCCCCTCGACGATCGACTCTTCGACGTCGCTGACGACGCGCACTTCGGTGAGATCGATACCGAGATCGGTACAGAAATCGGCGACGGCGCCGATATTCACGTCCTTGGTGCGGCCGGACAGGATTTCGTCGCCGATAACCAGGAGGCCGGCGGTCACACGAGTTTGGGTCGACATGGAATTTTCCGGTTTTATGAACAGAGAGGAATGCCCCTCGCCTTGCCCGCCGTCAAGCAGGCGAAGCCCTTTCAATCGGACGAGCATGTGACTAGATTTGGACCATTCCCCTGGAGTCCTTGATGGTTACCTACGTCGACGCATCCGCCAAATCCCGCCGCACCCCCGGAGTCATCCCGCTACATGGCGAGGAAGGCTTTGCGGGCATGCGCAAGGCCGGAGCGCTGACGGCGCAAGCTCTCGATATTCTCACCGAATATGTCGAGCCGGGCGTGCCGACGGCAAAGATCGACCAGATCGCCTATGAATTTGCCCGCGACAATGGCGCGGTGCCGGCGACGCTGTTCTACAAGGGTTATCGGCACTCGGTATGCACTTCGATCAATCATGTGGTGTGCCATGGCATTCCCGATGATCGGGGGTTGCGCGAGGGCGATATCGTCAATGTCGACCTGACGCTGATCGTCGATGGCTGGTATGGCGACTCGAGCCGCATGTATCCGGTAGGCGAAATCTCGCGAAAGGCAGAGCGGCTCATTGAAGTGACCTATGCCGGGCTCGAAGCGGGTCTTGCTGCGGCGAAGCCAGGCAATACGACGGGCGATATCGGTGCGGCCATCCAGGCTGTGGCCGAGGGCGAGCGCATGAGCGTGGTGCGGGACTTCGTCGGGCATGGTGTGGGGCGGCTGTTCCACGACGAGCCGAATATTCTGCACTTTGGGACGCCGGGCACGGGCGTGCCGCTAAAGCCGGGCATGATTTTCACCATCGAGCCGATGATCAATCTCGGTAAGCCGCATGTGAAGATTCTGTCGGATGGCTGGACGGCGGTGACGCGCGACCGGACGCTGTCGGCGCAGTGCGAGCACTCGATCGGCATCACCGAAACCGGGCACGAGATTTTCACGCTCTCGCCCGGCGGCCTTTTCAATCCCCTCGCAACACGGAAGCAGTCTTGAGCGACAAGCCCGAGAGCAGAGCCGGCGGCATGGCGGAAGCGCCACTGAAGCCGCATTATCTCGGGCATCGCGAGCGGGCGCGTGACCGCTTCAATACGGTGGGCGGCAATGCGCTGGCCGATTATGAACTGCTCGAACTTCTGCTCCACATGATCCTGCCGCAGCGCGACACCAAGGCGCTGGCCAAGGATCTGCTGGCGCGGTTCGGGTCGATTTCCGAAGTGCTGGGTGCGTCCCCTGCCCGGCTGGCCGAGGTCAAGGGGCTGGGCGAAACTTCCATCACCCACCTTAAGGTGGTGCAGGCCGTGGCGCAGCGCTTTGGGCGTGATCAGATCGATATTGAAAAGCCGATCCTGTCGTCATGGTCGGAACTGATCGACTATTGCCGCAGCGCCATGGCCTATGAGAGCGTCGAGCAGTTTCGCATTCTCTTCCTCGACAAGAAAAATCGGCTGATTGCCGACGAGGTGCAACAGGTCGGCACGGTGGATCATACACCGGTCTATCCGCGCGAGGTGATCCGGCGGACGCTGGAATTGTCCGCTTCGGCGCTGATCCTCGTGCACAACCACCCATCGGGCGATCCCTCGCCTTCCGCGGCAGACGTGCGGATGACGCGGGAAATCGCCGAGATTTCAAAGCAGATGGGGATTACGCTCCACGACCACATCATCATCGGGCGCGCCGGGCACGCCTCGATGCGGGGGCTCAAGCTAATCTGACGGCTGCTGTTGCTGGCGACCAAAAAGCTTGTCGGTGAACTGGCGGAAATGGCGGAGCGCCGATCTCACCCTTGGGCTGGCCTTAGCTTGGGCGCGCAGCTTTTGAAACTGCTGGTGGCAACCCACCGACAGCCGGCCCTTCAGGGTAAGGCCGATATAATGCTGGCGCAGCGGGGTTTGCACATTGCACCAATGGCGCTTTTCGTCGGTGAAGCCCGAGCCCATGTCGAACATGGTGAAACCAGAATCGAACACGGACTGCATGACGCGCAGCAGGCATTGCTTGCCCGGCGAACCCACCTGAATGGCCGGATCGTCGCTCATCGACGAGATGAGGCAGAACATCCGGTCGCCGTGGACGACATTGTAGCGGACGGCGACGATCTCGCCATTGAGGCGCAGGACGTGGAGACGGATGTTGAGGCCAGAGCCCGGCTGCATGGCCTTGTGGTAGAAGTCGATGAGATTGTCGCAGACGAAAGTGTCGCGAATACCCTGCGCATGGAAGCGTGCCGAGCGCTGGCGGAACATGACGTCGATGGCGGCCTTGCCGGCCACAGGATCGGTAACCAGCTCGAAGCCGATATCGCCAAGCGCGGCGAGGCGATCGCCCTGTTGCCGATCGTGCTTGCGGCGGCTGCGGCTGCGCTGGAGCTTGTCGCAGTCTTCCCAGGAGGAAAATTCGGAGCGGTAGAGCGTGTCGACTTCGAGAGGCGTGCCAAGCTCGTCAAAGAGGCCGCCGAAACCGGTTATCTCGCCGGGAATGGCGCGAAGATAGACGGCGTCGGCATCGGCAAGTTGGCTGACCATTGTCTGCCAAAGCTGAGCGCGACCTTCTGCGCCGAGCGCAGCAAGCTTGCGATAGTCCGAGATGGGGGCGTAGCAGCCGACCTGCGAGCGCGGGAACCAGGTGTAAACGGTGACGCCCATCTGACGACGGCGATGCAGCGGCAATAGCGCGACCGGTTCGCCATCGACCTCGCCGATCACGAAGCACTGGTCCTTTGGTGCGATGCCGCGATCGGCGATCCAAAGGCGGATGAAGTCAAAGCTTTGACCGGGAGACTCGACGCCATCGGCGGTAAGGGAGCGCCAAACGGCTTCGACCTCGCCGATATCATGGGTGCAGCGTGCAGTCATGGCGACGCCAGGACGCGAAAGCTTGGTGGCCTGAAGACCGGCCGTTTCGCCGTTTTCAGCCAGAGCGCGCAACAATGGCTCGTTTCCCACGTTGGCCGTGTCCATCTTCCCCGCCCAAATGACTCGGGCAGTCTTGGCCTAATGGAGTAAATCGGGGCTGAAGATCACGCAGAAATTGTTCTCGGACCTGCGGAAAGTTTTCGACGGTTAACGAAATGCTGCCTCAACCGAAGTTTGCAAGCACCGGGAAGGTTTCGAGGAACCAGTAGGAAATGCGGGTGAAGTTGCCGGTGAGGAAGAGGATACCCGTGACCACCAGAAGGCCGCCCATGACTTTTTCCACCGTGTGCAGGTGCCGCTTGAACGAATGGAAGAAGGTGAGGAACGGGCCGATGGCGATGCCGGCGAGGAAGAAGGGAATGCCGAGGCCAAGCGAATAGAGGCCGAGAAGCGAGGCGCCCTCCCAGGCGGTTTCGCGGCTGGCGGCGACGGAGAGAATGGCTGCGAGCACCGGGCCGATGCAGGGCGTCCAGCCGATAGCGAAGGCGAGGCCGAGGAGGAAGCCGCCAAGCGGGCCGGAGGCAGCGCCAGGACCGTTGTGGCGCATCTGCCGGTCGAGAAAGCCGATGCGGTAGACGCCCAGGAAATGCAGGCCCATGGCAATGATGACGACGCCGGCAACCGGGGTGAGGATCGGCAGGAGCTGCCGGAAAATCTGCCCGAAGGCGGTCGCCGTGGCGCCGAGCGCAATGAAGACGACCGAAAAGCCGAGAATGAAGAAAAGCGAGGTGATGGCGACCTTGAAGGTCAGCTTGCCCGCGCCGGTATCGGCCTCGGCGCGCAATTGGTCGAAACTGGCGCCGCTCATATAGGTCAAATAAGGCGGCACGAGCGGCAGGACGCATGGGCTGAGAAAGCTCAAAATGCCCGCGCCAATCACCAGAGGCAGAGAAAATTCCAAGGCGACGCTCCACGTTTCGGCGCCCTGTGTAGCGCGGCGGCGGCATAAAGCAATCGGACTTGCCGTCGCATCGCAGGGATGTGAGCGCTAATGGCCAGACAGCATTTTGGAAATGCGCAGGGCATAGCGATCGGTCATGCCCGATGTGTAGTCGGCCAGTGAGTGCAGGGCTTCGGCTGGAGTGGACAGATTGCGCAAGTCGAGATCGAGGGCACGGACAAGCTGCTGCGAGCGCGAGCCGAGGCGTTCGGCGTGCCAATCCACTGCGGCGAGATCTTCGAAGACGGGCAGAATGCCGGACATGACATTGTTGATGATACGTCGGCCCGAGATTTCGAGTTCGGTTTTACGGCGCGCGGTGAAGATGTGGTCTGAGGAGAGCTTTCGCATGTCCTCGAAGATCGGTCCCATCTCGCAGACTTCCGTAAGCGCGCCGGAGAATGTGCCGGCCATGATCTCCTGATGGTGCGCCTTGAAGGCCTCGACGCAGTTATTGATGGCCTCGCCGATGGCCATGGCACGCAGCATGGCGACGTGCTCGGCCTGGCTCCGGTCGCCCGCGCTCGCATCGCGTGGCTTGGCGGCCCTTACGAGGATGTCGACAACCTCCTTGTAGGAAAGTTCGCCGGTGGTGAAGGCGTCCTCGATGTCGACGATATTGTAGCAGATGTCGTCCGCAGCCTCGACGACGAAGACCAGCGGGTGGCGCCGCCACCATTTTTGCTCACCAATATGCTCTTCGGGGAGGCCCAGCGTGGTGGCGACGTCTTCGAATAGCGCTTCCTCGCTGCTGAAAACGCCGAACTTCTTGAGGCCGACATAGGTCGCAGCGCCCGCGGCCTTGACCGCGGCGCGGGTCTTGGCGGTGACCGGATATTTCATGAAAGCGCCGAGGGTCGCCTTGGAGAGGCGCATACCGCCGTCATTGCGGCGCATTTCGAGCCGCGTGAGAATGCGAAAGCCCTGCGCATTGCCTTCGAAGGCGGTGAATTCCGGACGGAGGTCCTGTTCCACTTCGGCGGCAAGGCCCCTGCCCGCAGCGAACTGTTCGGCGAACCAGGCGCCCATGGCGTCTTCGCCGGAATGGCCGAATGGCGGATTGCCGATGTCGTGAGCCACGCTGGCGGCCTGCACGATATTGGCAAGGTTGTGCTCCTCGCCGGAGTTGAGCAATTTCTGCTCGACCAGCCACTGTCCGATCCGCATGGCCAGGGACCGGCCGACGCTGCTGACCTCGATGGAGTGGATCAGGCGGTGGTGGACATGATCGTGCTCATAGAGCGGCTGGACCTGCGTCTTGTTGGCGAGGCGCCGAAAGGGCGCGGAAAAGATGATGCGATCGTGATCCTGCACGAAGATCGACCGGCTGGCCTGGGACGAGAGCTTCTTGTCGCCTAGGCGCTCCTCGGAAATCAGGCGGTTCCATTCCATGGCGGGTCCTCACGCAGGCGGGAGCTATGGATATGAACCGTCGAGGATGGCGGAGTCCTGCGGCCCTCCGTCTTTTCAACAGCTATGCGGCCTTTTCCAGTAGAGCCTTCAGGGTTTCGAGGTCCTTTCGAACGGCGGCGGCATCGCGCTGGTATTCCTCTTCGGTCATGCCGTTCTCCTGCAGCAGCAGAAAGGTCACCTCGGCACCGTCGCCATTGGGCATGACGCGCAGGGCGACATGGACGACCCGCCCATCGACGTGAACATCATGGTCGAGCACGCCAAACGGGTTTCGGGCCGTGAAGGTGATGCGGATCGGATTGCCGCCGGGATCGCGGGCGATCCATTCGAGGCCGGTGCCATCAAAACCGTTGCCGAGGCCTGCCGCCCACTGGACCATATTGGCCGGCTCGGCGGCGAAATCGTAGACCTCCTGCCAGGGGCGATCGATAGTGACGGCGAGGGTCGAACTGCGGTGGGGCGCCATGTCTGCTCCTGAATTGGATCGGGTTAGTCTATGGCCGGGATTTGGCCATGCCAACCAAAGGCTAGGCTTGCCCCGGCGCGCGGGCCGCCCTATAGCCAGACCATCGCCTGAAACCGAGGTGCCTCCTTCATGTCGACCCGTCCGTTGCGCATCGCCCCGTCGATCCTTTCCGCCGACTTTTCGCGGCTTGGAGACGAGGTTTCGGCCATCGTCGCCGGCGGTGCGGACTATATCCATATCGATGTGATGGATGGGCATTTCGTGCCCAATATCAGCTTTGGCGCGCCCATCATGAAGTCGATCCGTGGTGTCACGGACAAGGTGTTCGACGTGCATCTGATGATCGCGCCGACCGATGCCTATCTCGCTGATTTCGCCCATGCCGGCGCCGATATCATCACCGTGCACGCCGAGGCTGGGCCGCACCTTCACCGGTCGCTGCAGGCTATTCGGGGGCTGGGCAAGAAGGCCGGCGTGGCGCTCAATCCGGCGACACCGGTTTCGGTTCTTCAGCATGTCATCGACAATGTCGACCTCGTACTGATCATGAGCGTCAATCCCGGCTTTGGCGGCCAGAGCTTTATTCCAGAGGCGATCACCAAGATCAGGCAGGCCAAGGCGCTGATCGGCGGGCGCGATATCGACCTCGAGGTCGATGGCGGCGTGAGCGCCGAGAATGCCCGTGAAATCGTCGATGCGGGCGCCAATGTGCTCGTGGCTGGCTCGGCCGTCTATGGCGGCAATGATCCCAAAACCTATGCTGGTCGCATTGCGGCCATTCGTGATGCGGCGACCGGTCGTATCGCCTGACTCCACTTTTGAACTGCCGAGGCTAAGCCCATGATCCCGCGCTATTCCCGTCCCGAAATGGTTGCCAACTGGTCGGCCGAGACCCGCTTTGCCATCTGGTTCGAGATCGAAGCCCATGCCACGAGCAAGCTGGCCGAACTCGGCGTCGTGCCCAAGGAAAGCGCCGACAAGATCTGGGAAGTGATGAACGCCCGCAAGGCCGAGAAGGGTGACTACGGTTTTGACGTCGAGCGCATCGATGAGATCGAGCGCACCACCAAGCATGACGTTATCGCCTTCCTGACCCACCTTTCGGAGATCGTCGGGCCGGACGCGCGCTTCGTGCACCAGGGCATGACCTCTTCGGATATTCTGGACACGACGCTTTCGGTGCAGATGAAACGTGCTGGGGATATTCTGCTGGCCGATATCGATGCCCTGCTCGCTGCGCTGAAGCGCCGGGCGATGGAGCACAAGAACACCATCACCATCGGCCGCAGCCACGGCATCCATGCCGAGCCGACGACGTTTGGCGTGAAGCTGGCGGAAGCCTATGCGGAATTCACTCGCAACCGGGCACGCCTTGTCGCGGCGCGCGACGAGATCGCGACGGCGGCGATTTCCGGCGCTATCGGCACCTTTGCCAATATCGATCCGCAGGTCGAAGAATATGTGGCCGAAAAGCTCGGGCTTTCCGTTGAGCCGGTTTCCACGCAGGTGATCCCGCGTGATCGTCACGCCATGTTCTTTGCAACGCTTGGTGTGATTGCTTCGTCGATCGAGCGCGTTGCGGTGGAAATCCGCCACCTGCAGCGTACTGAAGTGCTTGAAGCTGAAGAGTATTTCTCTCCGGGCCAAAAGGGCTCGTCGGCCATGCCGCACAAGCGTAATCCCGTGCTTACCGAAAACCTCACCGGCCTTGCCCGCCTCGTGCGTGGCATGGTCGTTCCGGCGCTGGAAAACGTGGCGCTTTGGCATGAGCGCGATATTTCGCACTCGTCGGTCGAGCGGATGATCGGGCCAGATGCGACGGTGACGCTGGACTTTGCCCTGGCGCGCCTGACCAATGTGATCGACAAACTCGTCGTCTACCCGGAAAACATGCGTAGGAATTTGGACCTGCTTGGCGGCCTCCACAATTCGCAGCGCGTGCTGCTGGCGCTGACCCAGGCCGGCTATAGCCGCGAAGATTCCTATGCCGCTGTGCAGCGCAATGCCATGAAGGTCTGGGAGCACCGGGGCGACCGGACCGGACTTTTCGCGCAGAACCTCAAGTCCGATCCCGATGTGACGCTGAGCGATGCGCAGATCGACGACATGTTCGACGACGGCTACCACCTCAAGCATGTCGACACGATTTTCGCGCGAGTTTTCGGCGCATGAGAATTGCTGATACCGACATCCTGATTCTGCCGGGCCTGGGCAATTCCGGGCCGGGCCACTGGCAGGTGCGCTGGGCGGAAAAGATGTCGACCGCCGCCATCGTAGAACAGGCCGAATGGGATGAGCCCGATCCGGAAGACTGGATCGACACGATCATCGAGGCGGTCAAGCTGGCGAAGCGCCCGGTGGTTCTGGTGGCCCATTCGCTCGCCTGCATCGCCCTCGTGCAGGCCGCGCCGCGCTTTCCGGAAGGCGTCGTAAAGGGCGCGCTGCTGGTTTCGCCACCGGACGTGGAACTCAATCCGGACGTGCCGGAAGAAGCAAAATGCTTTGGGCCGGTATCGCGCGATCCCCTGCCCTTTCCCTCGCTGCTGGTGATTTCCTCTACTGACCCATTCTGCTCGCTGGAGCGCGCAGCCGACTACGCGGCGGCCTGGGGCTCGGATTTCCACCAGGCGGGTGATGCCGGTCATATCAATGTCTATTCCGGCCACGGACCCTGGCCGGAAGGCCTGATGATGTTCACCCGATTGATGCAGCGCCTATGACTGACGCCTATTCCCTCGTCGCCGAAATCCCGGCTGTGGACGACTATCTGCGCCTGCGCGTGGTTGCAGGCCTCAGCACCAAGACGCATGAAGGCGCCAGCATCGGCCTGCCCAATAGCTGGTTCGCTGTCACCGTGAAGTTCGAGGGCAAGGCCATCGGCATGGGCCGGGTCATCGGCGATGGCGGCACGGCATTTCAGATCGTCGATATCGCCGTTGAGCCCGAGCATCAGGGCAAGGGGCTCGGCAAGTGGATCATGACGGCACTGATGGAGAAGCTTCATAGCGACGCTCCCGCAGGCGCTTATGTCAGCCTCATTGCCGATGGGGACGCGAAGCATCTCTATGCGAAATATGGCTTTGAGCCGGTCATGCCGGCCTCGATCGGCATGGCAACACGCGTAACCAAGGCCTGACGCCACACCTTTGGCACCAGCGCCGAAAATCCGCCTGACTTCCGCCTAAGTCGCTGAAATTCGGTCGGAAAAACGCTCGGTGGAATTAAATCTTCTTAACTTGAGAAGGCAGCGGGGCAGACCTAAACCACTCCCCGCTGGTTTGGAAACGCCGGCGAATGACTGATCCATTCGCGACGCGACGGCTCCGGAAAACCGGCAAAGAATCGCATGGAGATAATCATGCGTAAGTTCGTCACTCCCCTCCTCATTGCCCTTGTTGCCGTTGCACCCGGCGCCGCTTTCGCGGCCACGACTGCAATGCCTGCGGCCAAACCCGCGGCGACCTCGCAGGCGGACCAGTCCATTTCGGGCACGGTCAAGGCATTCGACCTCAAGGCGCATACCCTGACCCTAGCGGATGGGAAGATTTACCAGTTGCCGGTCGCCTTCAGGGACCCTGGCCTCAAGGCCGGCGAGAAGGTAACGGTGCACTGGAAGATGAACGGGAGCGCGTACGAAGCGACCAACGTCACCATCGGGTAACAAAAAAGGGAGCCGGCAAGACCGGCTCCCTTTGCATTTGAGACTATTTGAGCGATCAGCCTTCGGAGGCGATCTGCTCGTTGGCGACGGCAACCAGGGTCGCCATCTTCTGGCGAATCACGTCGTCGCCGATGGAAATGCCCTTGGCCTTGAGGTCGCCGGAAACCTTGCGGAACACGTCCTCGTCGCCGGCTTCTTCGAAATCGGCAGCCACAACTTCAGCGGCATAGGCCTTGGCTTCATCGCCCGAAAGGCTCATCAGCTCGGCAGCCCAGATGCCCAGCAGCTTGTTGCGCCGTGCTTCGGCCTTGAATTTCTTTTCAGAATCGAAAGCAAACTTGGCTTCCTGGCCCTTCTGACGCTCGTCGAACCCGCTCATGGTCTCTCCCATATGGCTTGCACGCCGGTCGCCCGGCCTTTCCCCACCGACATAGGCGGTTGAGCCACGCAAATCAACGGGAAGCGGAGGGGATGCGACCTTGTGTGGCGCTTGCCACAGTCTGCCAGCAGCGCCGATCACGGCGACACGAAAGAGCTTGCAATTCCGTGCCATTCTGGCGCATGAAGCGCGCCTAAACGGTGCACCTTTTCACGGCAGCGGAAACCCCCATGAATCGTCGACGCAAAATCTATGAGGGCAAGGGCAAGATCCTTTTCGAGGGTCCGGAACCTGGCACTCTGGTTCAGTATTTCAAGGACGACACCACGGCCGGCAACGGCGCTCGCCATGAAATCATCGACGGCAAGGGCGTGCTGAACAACCGAATCTCCGAATTCGTGTTCACCAAGCTCAACACCATGGGCATCCCGACCCACTTCCTGCGCCGCATCAACATGCGCGAGCAGTTGATCAAGGAAGTCGAGATCATTCCGCTCGAAGTGGTCGTGCGCAATTATGCGGCCGGCTCGCTTTGCAAGCGTCTCGGCCTCGAGCCCGGCACGCAACTGCCCCGTTCGATCATCGAATTCTACTACAAGGACGATGCGCTCAACGATCCGATGGTTTCGGAAGAGCACATCACGGCCTTTGGCTGGGCCACCCCGGCCGAGCTCGACGACATCATGAGCCTTGCCATCCGCGTCAACGACTTCCTGACCGGTCTGTTCATGGGTGTCGGCATCCAGCTCATCGACTTCAAGATCGAATGCGGCCGTCTCTATGAAGGCGACCTGATGCGCATCGTGCTGGCTGACGAGATCAGCCCGGACAATTGCCGTCTGTGGGACATCAAGACCCGCAACAAGATGGACAAGGATCGTTTCCGCGAAAACCTGGGCGGTCTCGTCGAAAGCTATCGCGAAGTGGCCCAGCGTCTCGGTATCCTCGTTGAAAACGACAATGCGCTGACCACCGGTCCGCGCCTCGTCCAGTAATATTCGGGAAGACACCATGAAAGCGCGCGTTACCGTCACGCTCAAGGCTGGCGTTCTCGACCCCCAGGGCCAGGCCATCGAAGGCTCCCTGGCCTCCCTCGGCTTTGGCGGCGTCAAAGGCGTCCGCCAGGGCAAGGTTTTTGACCTGATTCTCGACGGCACCGATGTGGAAGCCGCTCGGACACAGTTGACCGGCATGTGCGAAAAGCTGCTGGCCAATACTGTGATCGAAAATTACCAGATCGAAATCTCTAATTAACGCTTAATTGCGATAATTGATGACGCGCCGGGCTTGGCGTAGGACTGTATGCACATGCGTAAAACCCAGATTGCTCTCTCAGTAATGTTTTTCGCCTCGCTTGGGCTGCTCTTCGCAGCCTATGCCTCTGTTCCGGTCTGACCGGCCTTAGGGCATTTCTTACCACTGCAACAATTGTCTAGAAGCTGACGGCTCGCCTTAACCGGCTGGTGTCAGGCGTTTGCTATCGTGCGGCCAAAATCGCATGGGAGCACGACAATGACCGTGGCCAAGCAGAGACTTGATTGGGTTGACATGGCCAAGGGCCTGTCGATCTTTCTCGTCGTCATCATGTATTGTGCATCGAGCGTTGGCGAGGATACCGGCCAGACCGGTTTCCTGCACTGGACCATCGCCTTTGCCATGCCCTTCCGCATGCCCGAATTCTTTCTTATCTCGGGCCTTTTCCTGAGCCAGGTCATCGACCGGCCATGGCGCGCCTATGCCGACCGGCGCATCGTTCACTATTTTTACTTCTATGCGCTCTGGGCGGTGATCCACATCGTCTTCAAGGTCGCGCTTGTCGGCCGCGATCCCATGGGCGCGCTGAGCTATCTCGCCTGGGCCGTTGTCGAGCCCTATGGTGTGCTGTGGTTCATCTATATGCTCGGCATCTTCGGGCTGGTCAGCAAATTGCTGCACCAGTTCAAGGTGCCGCATTGGTCAGCGCTGCTGGTCGGCGCGGTGTTGCAGATGGCGGCAGTTCATACCGGCAGCTATCTCATCGATCAGTTTTGCGCCTATTTCGTCTATTTCTACGCCGGCTATGTCTTTGCGCCGCAGATTTTCCGCATCGCGGATTGGTCGGCCAGCAATGTCGGCGCGGCGCTTGGCGTTCTGGCGGCGTGGGCTGTGGTCAATGCGGTGCTCGTCTTTACCCCGGGCTTCCGGCTTGATCCCGTACATATCCAGATGGGTTGGGGCGCCCTGCCCGGCGTTCACCTTCTCGCCGCGATCGCCGGTGCCGTGGCGATCTGTATCGCCTCGGCGCTTCTCGTACGCCTGCCGTGGATGAATTGGCTGCGCTGGATGGGCGGCAAGTCGCTGGTGGTCTATGTCGCCTTCGTGCTGCCCATGGGCATTGCGCGTACGCTGCTGCTGGCCGTCGGTATCGAGGAGCCGAACCTCGTGAGCCTCATCATCATGGTCGTCGCGGTTGGCTCGCCGCTGGTCCTGTGGTGGATCGCGGAAAAGGTGGGCTTTGGCAAATTCCTGTTCGAGCGTCCCGCCTGGGCGCATCTGCCGGGTTCGCAATCGGCGCGGCCGGTTGCGGCTCCGGCCGAATAGGCTCTCGTCCATCGACAAGACTGCTTGATCCCCGCGAAAGCGGGGATTTTGCTTTCGTCACATGCAGATGTGCACGAACGGGCGATGTGACCGCCGAAGCACGACCGTCACAAAGTCATGGGGAATGCCGCGGAGCCCTTGCCTTTTCCGGCAAGACCGATCACAAGGCCTCGCATCAGTTCAGACACAGCAAGGATCGCCCGATGAAGGCCGCCGTCATCGTGTTTCCCGGACTCAATCGCGACCGCGACATGATCGCGGCGCTGACCAAGATCGGGGGCGTGGCGCCCGCCGTGGTTTGGCACCAGGATGCCGACATTCCCGATGTCGACCTGATCGTCATTCCCGGCGGTTTTTCCTATGGCGATTACCTCCGCTGCGGCGCCATTGCCGCCCGCTCGCCGATGATGGACAAGGTCCGAGAACGCGCCGCCAAGGGCACCAAGGTTCTCGGCGTCTGTAATGGCTTCCAGATCCTGATCGAGGCGGGCCTGCTGCCGGGCGCCCTGATGCGCAATACCTCGCTCAAATTCGTTTGCCGCGAAGTGAAGCTTGAAGTCACCAATACCGACAACGCTTTCACGTCAGGCTATGCCAAGGGCCAGATCATCCGCTGCCCGGTGGCCCATCATGACGGCAATTATTTTGCCGATGCCGAGACGCTGGCTGCACTTGAAGGCGATGGTCGTGTGGCCTTCCGCTATGCGGCAGGCACCAATCCCAATGGCTCGATCAACAATATCGCCGGCATTCTCAATGCCGAGAAGAATGTGCTCGGCCTGATGCCGCATCCAGAAAACCTCATCGAAACCGCCCATGGCGGGATCGATGGGCGCGCGCTGTTTGCAGCGCTTCTCGACAAGGCGGCCTGAGGCCAACGGCCTCGATCGCAGTGGGAGAGCAACATGGTTGATGCAAACAATCCGCTCAATGTCGGCATCGTCGTCTTTCCCGACGTCGAGGAACTGGACTTCGTCGGCCCCTGGGAAGTCTTCACCATGGCCGCGCAACTTGGCGCGCCGCTCAATGCCTTTACGGTCGCCTGGCCTGAAAAGGCGCTGCGCTGCGCCAAGGGCCTGCGCATCGAGGCCGACTACGATTTTTCCGACGCCCCACCTGCTGATCTCGTGATCGTGCCCGGCGGCAAGGGCACGCGCACCATCATCATGGACGACGCCTTTATCGACACGTTGCGCGACTATCTGGCGGCCGCCAAATGGCAAGCGTCGGTGTGCACCGGCGCGGCGCTGCTGGGCCAAACCGGTTTCCTCGATGGCAAGCGGGCGACGACCAATCACGCCGCCATGGACTGGGTCCGCAGCATGGCCCTGAAGGCCTATTTTACGCCGGACGAGCGCTATGTGCGCCACGGCAGCGTCGTCACCAGCGGCGGCGTCTCTGCCGGCATCGATATGTCGCTATGGTTCGTCGGCCACCTTTTCGGCCATGACCTTGCCCATGAGACGCAGCGCGTCATGGAATATTATCCCGAGCCCCCCTACGGAACGACCCGATGACCCTTCGTAACGACATCGAAATCACCCCGCAGTTGGTCGCCGACCACGGGCTCAAACCGGATGAATACCAGAAGATTCTCGACCTGATCGGTCGCGAGCCGACCTATACCGAGCTCGGCATTTTCTCGGCCATGTGGAACGAGCATTGCTCCTACAAGAGCTCGAAGAAGTGGCTGCGCACGTTGCCGACGACCGGGCCGCGCGTGATCCAGGGTCCGGGCGAAAATGCCGGTGTCGTCGATATCGGCGACGGTCAGGCCGTCGTCTTCAAAATGGAATCGCACAACCACCCGAGCTTTATCGAGCCCTATCAGGGCGCGGCAACCGGCGTAGGCGGCATTCTGCGCGACGTTTTCACCATGGGCGCCCGCCCTGTGGCAGCGATGAACGCGCTGCGCTTTGGCGCCCCCGAGCACGAAAAGACCAAGCACCTGGTGCATGGCGTCGTCGCCGGCGTTGGCGGCTATGGCAATTCCTTCGGCGTGCCGACCGTGGCCGGCGAAGTCGAATTCGACGCGCGCTATAATGGCAATAACCTGGTCAACGCCTTCGCGGCCGGCCTCGCCGATACCGACAAGATTTTCTACTCGAAGGCAGAAGGCGTAGGCCTGCCTGTCGTCTATCTCGGCGCCAAGACTGGCCGTGACGGCGTTGGCGGTGCTACCATGGCTTCGGCCGAATTCGGCGACGACATCGAAGAGAAGCGTCCGACCGTGCAGGTTGGCGACCCGTTCACCGAAAAGCGCCTACTAGAAGCCTGCCTTGAGCTGATGGCCACGGGTGCCGTCATTGCCATTCAGGACATGGGTGCTGCCGGCCTGACCTGCTCCGCCGTCGAAATGGGTGCCAAGGGCGATCTTGGCATCGAACTGAACCTCGACAAGGTGCCGGTGCGCGAAGAGCACATGACGGCCTACGAGATGATGCTGTCCGAATCCCAGGAGCGCATGCTCATGGTGCTGCATCCGGAAAAGGAACCGGAAGCCCGCGCCGTGTTCGAAAAGTGGGAACTGGATTTTGCCACCGTCGGCAAGACCACCGACGACCTGCGGTTCCGCGTGCTTTGGCAGGGCGAGGAAGTCGCCAATCTGCCGATCAAGGAACTCGGCGACGAGGCTCCGGAATATGATCGTCCCTGGGTCGAGCCAAAGATTCCAGCGGCGCTCGCGGCAGATGACGTGCCGCAGATGGATGTGGCCGAGGCGCTCCTAAAACTCGTTGGCGGCCATCAGTGCTCGTCGCGCCGCTGGGTCTACGAGCAGTATGACACCATGATCCAGGGCAATAGCGTGCAGCGCCCGGGTGGCGATGCCGGCGTGATCCGTGTGCTCGGCCACGACAGCAAGGGCCTCGCCTTCACCTCGGACGTCAATCCGCGCTATTGCGAAGCCAACCCCTATGAGGGCGGCAAGCAGGCCGTGGCCGAGTGCTGGCGTAACCTGACCGCTACCGGTGCGGAACCGCTGGCGGCGACAGACAACCTCAATTTCGGCAATCCCGAACGGCCGGAAATCATGGGGCAATTGGTGAAAGCCGTGGGCGGTATCGGCGATGCTTGCCGTGCGCTCGATTTCCCGATCGTCTCGGGCAATGTCTCGCTCTACAACGAAACCAATGGCCGCGGCATTCTGCCGACCCCGACCATTGGCGGCGTTGGCCTGCTGCCCGATTGGCAGAAGAGCGTCCGTATCGGTTTTGTCGCCGAGGGCCAGCCGATCCTGCTCATCGGCGGTCCAGCCGAGCGCGGTTCGCATCTCGGCCAATCGATCTATCTGCGTGATCTCTTCGACCGTCGCGACGGCGATGCGCCGCATGTCGACCTCGCCGCCGAACGCAAGACGGGCGACTTCGTGCGAAAACTGATCCGTTCCGGTGCGGTTACCGCTTGCCACGATCTTTCCGATGGCGGCCTGGGCGTGGGCCTCGCCGAAATGGCGATTTCGGGCGGCATCGGCGCGACTGTGGTCGATATCGAAGGCTACGATCCCATTCTGCAGTATTTTGGCGAGGACCAGGGACGCTACCTCGTGACGCTCAACCTCGACCCGCAGGGCGATGAGATTACGGCGCTCTTCGACCAAGCCAAAGTCTTGGGCATCTATGCCACCTGGATCGGCAGCACGGGCGGCGCGGACCTCGTTCTGGGTCATGCCAAGCCGGTTTCGGTCTCTGCCCTGACCCAGGCTCACGAGAGCTGGTTCCCCAACTATATGTCGGCTTGATTAGCACTTAGCCGGCCCCTGCCATATGATCGCCGCTCTTTGGTACGCCAAAGGGCGGCGTGGTTTTTTCTGGAGCGTCTGATGAGATCGAAGCGTTTTCTGGCGATCGTCGTGGGTTTGGGCGCAGCGGCCATGCCGGTTGTAGCGCTCGGCCAGAGCGTCAGCGTTACCCGCTCAATCTTTGCCGACCAGCCCTATACGCTGATCTACCCCGAAGTCATGACCGCCACCGGCGGCGCAGGCGAGCCGCTGGTGATCAACCATCCCAATGCGCCACTACAATGCGACCTCACCATTCTGCCGGTGGAAGACACGCAATGGACCGCCGAGAGCGCGCTTTCGCAAATCGACGAGGCGGCCGTAACAGCATCCTGGGCCGAGACCTTTCCGGGTTTCGTGCTCGGAAATCGCGGCACCACGCAGTATCAGGACGCGACGGCGCTCTTCTATGAGGGCACCAGCGAAAGCTCGCCGATGAGCGTGCCCGTGACGCTGCTTCACACCGAAACCGTGGCGTCGGGCCGCGGCTATGCGCTCGACTGCATCTATGCCACGTCGGTTGCCGAGCAGATTCGCCCGCTGGTCGATTTCATCGTGGCCAATTTTGCCACGCGCTCCGACGCGGAATGCTGCATCGGCGCCACCGCCGAAACGGAACCGGCTCCGGCGCAATAGCATCGCCCGATATTGAAGCTGCCGCAGTCGCGTGCCATATCAGGCACATGCGCCGGAAACGGCAGAAACGAGCACGGGAGACTGCACATGCCAATGGACGCCACCGAGATCGAGCGCCGCATCAAGGCCGCCCTGCCCGATGCTGAAATCGAAATTCGCGACCTTGCCGGCGACGGCGACCACTGGGCGGCCTCGGTGATTTCCGAGAGCTTCCGCGGCAAGACCCGCGTGCAGCAGCACAAGATGGTCTATGATAGCCTGCAGGGCGACATGGGCGGCGCGTTGCATGCGCTGGCCCTGCAAACCAGCATACCCGAATAAGCTGCATGTCGGGCCTGCGCGAGTCGCTCGACCTTATCCGCATGGTTCGGCCCGAGGCCGGCACCGCGGCGCTGGAACATGAAATCGCCGCCGAGCGGGCTAATTCGCTCGGCGCAGCGGAAGCGCGCGTGATCAAGACACTGAAGGCGCTCGCCGAAGGATCGCTCAACCGGGAACTTGCCCTCGACGATGCCCGGGACGCGGTCTGGTCCTATTTCGTGCAGCGAGAATTGATCGGCTTCCGCCGCCACGCGGACGTCATTCAAGCGCTCGCCATTCCCGGCGACGTTCTCATCGGGCTCGGAGCGAAGCCGGCACGGCGGCCATGACCGAGCCGGGTTGCAGGTTCTGCCGGGCCAATGGCCTGTTGTCCGACAGTGTTATCCTCGAAACGCGGCACTTTTATCTTCTGCCCAGCCTCGATCCCACCTTGCAGCGCGCCGGCATGATCGTGCCCCACCGCCACAGCGAAAATCCGTTCGAGATGACGCCGGAAGAATGGGCCGATTTCGGCCCGGCACTTGCTGCCTCCCGCGAGCATTTTGCCGCTCTTGAGCCCGATGGCTACACGCTGGGATGGAATGTGGGTGCCGTCGGAGGACAGAACGTGTTCCACACACACCTTCACATCATTCCGCGCTTTGCCGGCGAGCCGCTCGAAGGCAAGGGCATCCGATATGCCTTCAAGCAACAGCGAGTTGGCACGTGACACGTGCGGTGATCTTCGACGTCGATGGCGTGCTTGTTCACGGCTATCACGCCCGGCCCGACCTGCACGAAAGTTTTGATGACAAGCTCCGCGCCCTCGGCATCAATGCCGAGCGTTTCCAGCGGGAATTCATCCACGACATCTTCATGAAGCGTGTCTTGATTGGTGAGGTGCCCATGATCGAGGCGCTCGACCGGCGCCTAAAGGCCTTTGGCTACAAGGGCTCGACGATGGCCGTGCACGATCTCTGGATGAGCCACGACTGTTTTCCCAACTCGCCCATGATCGACACAGTTCGAAAGCTGAAGGCGCATCCAGACGTAAAACTCTATCTCGCCACCAACCAGGACCACAGCCGAGCGCAGTTTCTCTGGCAGTCCCTTGGCCTAAGGGACCTGTTCGAAGACATGTTCTATTCGGCCCGATTTGGTCGCACCAAGGCGCATAAGAAGTTCTACGAGATGGCCGAAGCGCACATGCCCGTGTCCGACCTGCCGCCGATATTTTTCGACGACACGCCTAAAGTTGTCGATGCAGCGCGAAAGCATGGCTGGGACGCAGTGCTGTTTGGTACGCTCGACGATTGTACCACGCATCCCTGGATCGCCGAGCGCCTCGGGACGACGCAGTAACAAACATCGCCATCCGCCGATGGCTGATCTCGACAGCGCCACAGTCCTGTCCTATTTAGTGACTGAGTTCCGCCGGGCCTTGACCCCGGTTTACTGAAAGGCTCCTCCCCATGACCGATATCAACGCCTTTATCGATGAGAAGGTGAAGAACAACGACGTGTTCCTCTTCATGAAGGGCACGCCCGATTTTCCGCAGTGCGGCTTCTCCGGCCAGGTCGTTCAGATCCTGAGCTATCTCGGCGTCGACTATGACAGCGCCAACGTGCTCGAAAGCCCAGAACTGCGCGATGGCATCAAGGCCTATTCCAACTGGCCGACCATTCCGCAGCTCTATGTGAAGGGTGAATTCATCGGCGGCGCCGACATCACCCGCGAAATGTTCCAGTCGGGCGAATTGCAGACGCACCTGCAGCAGGCCGGCATCGCGGTCAAGCAGAGCGCCTGATCGCTCGCTTTTCGAGAATTTGAAGGCCCTGCCCTAGCCCGGCGGGGCCTTTTGCTTTGGGAGCGCGTTCGAGCTTTGGCAGACCAAGTCATCACGGGAACTGATGAGGCCCATTCGAGAATATCGCTTTGCGTGATGAGGGCTCGGGCGTACTAAAAGCACCTAATATCCGGATGCTTCCCATGAACACTTCCGCCCTTCGCCCCGCAGTGCCACTGCTCGTCCTGATCATCGCCGGCTGCATGGTCGCGGCCATCGGCAATGGTGTCCGCACCAGTTTTGGCCTCTTCACGCTGCCGATGACCGGCGATCTCGGCCTCAGCCGCGAAGGCTGGGGCATGGCCATGGCGATCCAGAACCTCGCCTGGGGTATCGCGCAGCCTTTTGCCGGCGCCTATGCCGACCGGGTCGGCACGGGCCGGACCATCGCTATCGGCGCTGCCGTCTATGCGCTGGGTGTCTTCGGCATGGCCTTCTCGCCGTCTGCCAGCATGCTCTCGCTCACGGCGGGCATTGTCACAGGCGTCGGCATTGCCGTCTGTTCCTTCTCGGTGGTCATGGCGGCCTTCGGCCGCTCGGTGCCGATGGAAAAGCGCTCGCTGATCTTTGGCGTCGCCACCGCCGCTTCGTCCTTCGGCCAGTTCGCCTTTGCGCCGATCAGCCAGGGCTTCATCAATGCCTTTGGTTGGCAGTCCGCCCTGATCTATCTCGGCATGGCGCTACTGCTGATCATTCCGCTCAGCTATGCCCTGCGTGGCCGCACCGAAAATCCGGTCGGTCACGCCGATCTGCCCTTCATGGAAGCGCTGGCAAAGGCCTGGGGCCATGGCTCCTATCGGCTCCTCGTGATCGGCTTCTTCGTCTGCGGCTTCCACCTGGCCTTCATCAACGTGCACATGCCGGCCTATCTGGTGCAGTGCGGGCTTTCGCCTGAAGTCGGTAGCTGGACGATTGCGGTCATTGGCCTCTTCAACATCGTTGGGTCGCTGCTGGCCGGCTATCTCGGCGGCAAGCTGCCCAAGCAGTTGCTGCTGGCATCGATCTATTTTCTGCGAGCCCTGGCCATCGGTCTCTTCCTGCTGATTCCGGTCAGCGAAGTGACGGCCTATGCCTTCGCAGCCGCCATGGGTCTGCTCTGGCTCTCGACCGTGCCGCTGACGGCGGGCCTCGTGACCCTGTTCTTCGGCGCGCGTTATATGGGCATGCTCTATGGCGTCGCTTTCTTCAGCCACCAGCTCGGTTCTTTCGTGGGCGTCTGGCTTGGCGGCTTCGCCTTCGACATGACCGGCTCCTATGCGCTGGTCTGGTATCTAGGCATTGTGCTGGGCCTCGCCTCCGCGGCGCTGCACATTCCGATCAACGAGCGCAGCGTGCCCAACTTCTCGCTGAGGCCCGCCTGAGGACAAATTTTCAATTATCGTCATTTGACGATACAGACTTGCCAATGCGGCCGGACAGGTTCATGGTCCGGCCGTAATTTTGCCGCCCCTTCCCCTGGGCGCCCTCATACTGAGCAATAATCATGTCCGACCATTTTACTCGGGTGCTTTCGCGCCCCGAATTCATTGCCCTTATGGCCGCGCTGATGGCGCTCAATGCCCTTGCCA
Source organism: Devosia riboflavina (assembly GCF_000743575.1). Lineage (GTDB taxonomy): Bacteria > Pseudomonadota > Alphaproteobacteria > Rhizobiales > Devosiaceae > Devosia > Devosia riboflavina. The sequence goes on from NZ_JQGC01000010.1 coordinate 145,874, forward strand.
TCGACGTCATGCTGCCGGCCCTGCCCTATATGGGCGAAGCTCTGGGCGTCGCCAACGAGAACGAGCGCCAGTTCGTCGTCTCCTCCTACATGCTGGGCATGGGCATTGCCGTGCTCGCTTTCGGCCCGCTCTCCGACCGTTTCGGCCGCCGCGGTCCCCTGCTCGTCGGTATGGCTATCTATATCGTCGCCGCGATCGCGGCGATCTTCGCGCCCACCTTCGGCATATTGCTACTGCTGCGTTTCATTCAGGGCATGGGGGCTGCCAGCGTTCGCGTGATCACCATGTCCGTGGTGCGCGACCGGTATTCCGGCCGCGAAATGGCCGAGGTCATGTCGCTCACCTTCATGGTGTTCATGGCCATCCCCATCATCGCGCCCGGCGTCGGCCAGATTCTGCTGCTGACCGGCCCCTGGCAGACGATCTTCATCTTCATGGGCGTGCTCGCCGCCGCTTTCTGGTTCTGGACCTATAGGCGCCTGCCGGAAACCCTGGCGCTCGACAAGCGCCGTCCGCTGACCTTCTCGGGCATTGCGACGAGCTTCAAGATCGTCTTCACCAATCGCCCGGCGATTTCCTATGGCCTCGCCGGCACGTTCCTCTTTGGCGCGCTCTTTGGCTTCATCAGCTCGAGCCAGCAAATCTATGTCGATATCTATGGGCTCGGCGTCTATTTCCCCGTGGCCTTCGCGGCCATGGCTGGTCTGATGGCGGTGTCGTCCTTCACCAATTCGCGGATCGTCCGCCGCTTCGGCATGCGTCGCCTGTCGCACGGGGCCATGCTGTCCTTCACCATTGTCAGCGGCATCTGGCTGGCCTTGGCACTGGCAGGCTTCATGCCGCTGTGGCTGTTCTTCCCGCTGCTTGCGATCATCATGTTCAGCTTCGGCTGGGCCTCGTCGAACATGAACTCGCTCTCCATGGAGCCGCTCGGCGCTGTGGCCGGTACGGCGTCTTCGGTCTTCGGGTTCATCCAGACTGTCGGCGGTGCGCTGATCGGCAGCTATACGGGGCAGCATTTCGACGGCACAACGGTGCCGGCAGCCACGGGCTATTTCACCATGGGTATCCTGGCGCTGATCTGCATTCTCATTGCCGAAAAGGGAAAACTCTTCGGCGTGGGCGAGCAATATGCGCACCCCAAGGGCGAACCGGTGATGGAAGCCCACTGAGTTTGAAGCCACCCAATTCGCCGGGTGGCTTTTTTCTTGTCTAGTTTGCCGGGTCGGTGCTGGGCAGCGCCAATTGAGTGCGGTCGGAATAGACGTGATCGACCAGCCCCCAGGCCTTGGCGTCTTCCGGCGCCATATAGCGATCGCGCTCGAGTGCGGCTTCAACCTCCTCATATGTCCGGCCGCAATGCTTGGCATAGATGCCGTTGGTCAGCCGCTTGAGCCTCCTGCTCTCTTCGGCATGGATAAGAATATCCGTGACCTTGCCCTGATAGCCTCCTGAAGGCTGGTGCATCATGATCGACGTATTGGGCAGGCTGGCGCGCTGGCCGGCCTCTCCAGCGGCAAGGATCAGGGTGGCTGCAGAAGCGGCCATGCCCATGCAGAGCGTGCCGACCGGCGCCTTGATGAATTGCATCGTGTCGTACATCGAGAGAGCCGCCGTCACGACGCCGCCGGGCGAGTTGATATACATGTAGATCGGCTTGGTCGGCGCTTCGGCCTCGAGGAAAAGCAACTGGGCGCAGACCAGCGAGGCCATGTTGTCCTCGACCTCGCCATTCACGAAGATGATCCGCTCGCGCAGCAGACGCGAGTAAATATCAAAAGCCCGTTCGCCGCGGCTCGATTGTTCCACGACCATAGGGACGAGTTGCATCATGTCGCGCATAGGCGACCTCCGTTCAGTTGGAGTTTTTGGAAGCTTCGGGGGTGTGTGCGGGCCTCAGGCGGCCAGCATCATCACCGGTTCATTGCTATTGGCCGGCTGCGGCAGCGCAATCGGCGCATGCGTCAGGCGAAACCAGGTGCCGCCATCTTCGCGCGGAGAAATCTCGAAGGTGACGAGGCTTTCCTCGGGCTCCGCGGCGGTCCCCTCGCCCGGCTCGCGCCAGCGATAGGTCAGGCTCTTGTTCTCGTCGGCCGCGACGACGGAAATTTCCGCATCGGCCGGCGGCTGCAACCAGCGTTCGAGATATTCGGGAATGGACAGCGCCCGCCAGACCTTTTCGGGCGGAGCATCGAGCGTGGTTTCGAACACCAGCGTGTCGGCGTCGTCCTTCATTGATCCATCTCCCTGAGCAGGTCTTTGAGGTTGTCGATACGGCTCGGCCAGAAATCGCGATAGCGCGCCAGCCAGCCATGCAGAGGCGCAAAGCCGTCGGGGTCGACGCGGTAATGCGCAAATCGGCCCTCCCGGCGTTCGCTGATCAGTCCCGCCCCCTTGAGCACGGCGATGTGTTGCGACATGGCCGGCTGCGAGATGGCAAAGCCCTCGCGCAGGTCGGTTGCCGTCAATTCATCGCCGGACAGCCGCTCGAGAATCGCGCGGCGGGTCGGATCGGCCAGGACTTTGAATATCTCTGCTTCGTTCATGCCTACACATAAGCACGGACTTATGAGTCGTGACAAGAGGGTTGCGGCCTGCTGGGCTCACGCTAGGCTGGGCATACCTCCCTTCCGGATTCTCCAATGACTGGTCGCACTTATCTCGCCATTCCCGGCCCTTCGGTCGTTCCCGAACGTGTGCTCAATGCCATGCACCGCGCCTCGCCCAATATCTATGAGGGCGAAGTGGTGGAGATGATGAACAAGCTGATGGCCGACCTGCGGCGCGTTGCAATGACGCGGCAGAATGTGGCCATCTATATCGCTAACGGCCATGGCGCGTGGGAAGCAGCCAACGCCAATCTCTTTTCGCGCGGCGACAAGGCCCTGCTGGTGGCGACGGGACTCTTCGGCATGGGCTGGGCCAATGCGGCCATCCGCATGGGCGTCGACGTGGAAATCCTCGATTGCGGCAAATCCGGCCCGGCCGATCCCGCACGCGTTGCCGAGCGGCTGAAGGCCGACACCGCGCACGCGATCAAGGTGCTGATGGTCACGCATGTCGATACGGCCTCTTCGGCCAAAAACGACATCGTCGCCATGCGCAAGGCACTGGACGACGCCGGGCACCCAGCCCTGCTCGCTGTCGACGCCGTTGCCAGCCTTGGATGCGATGAACTGCGCATGGATGACTGGGGCGTGGATATCGTAGTCGGCGCCAGCCAGAAGGGCTTGATGATGCCTCCTGGTCTCGGGCTGCTGTGGTTTTCGGACAAGGCAAAGGAACGCACGGCGGCCGCCGATCTCCGCACCCCCTATTGGGATTGGGGCCCACGCGCGATCGGCGCGGAGTTCTATCTATATTTCGGCGGCACGGCGCCGACGCTGCATCTCTTCGCCATGCGCGAAGCCCTAGCGATGATCCTCGATGAAGAGGGCCTAGAAGCCGTCTGGGCCCGCCATGCCCGCCTCGCCCGCACCGTTTGGGCTGCCCTTGAGGCCTGGAGCGCGGGTAATCCGCATATCGGACAGAATATTGCCAATCCGGCTGGCCGTGGCCATTCCGTTACCGCTGCGCGTATCAGCAATGGCGGCGCGCTAAAACTCCGGCGCTGGCTGGAGAGCGAAGCCGGCATTACGCTCGGCGTGGGCCTCGGCATGGCCACGGCAGATGAGCCCGCCTATGCCGACTTCTTCCGCATCGGCCATATGGGCCACGTCAATGCTCATATGGTCCTCGGCGTGCTGGCCAGCATGGAAGCAGGCATGGAGGCTTTGGGGATCTCGCGCGGCTCCGGCGCTGTCGAAGCCGCGGCGAAAACCTTCGGAAAAGCCTAGACGACGAAAACTTCGCGCCGCAGCTCGTCCCAGTTCTCCTTGCTCGGCGCCACGAGCAGCCCGCCGCCTGTGTGGCTGGCCTTATATTCCGAGCCATCGAAGCGGGCGACATGGGCGCCAGCTTCGCGCATCATCAGCGCGCCGGCGACGTGATCCCAGGGCATGAGCTTGTTGTACATGAGGAAATGCGCGTGTCCGCCAGCGGCCATGCGGTATTCATGGCCGGCGCAGCGGTAATTGGCGAACATCTTTACCTTGGCGAGATTGCCCAAGACCTGGCTGCGGACTTCCGTCGGCAGATAGGAAACCGAGGCGAGGCCGCCCATTTCGGCAAGGGCGGTTGGCTCGGCGAACTTCTGGCGCACGCGGCGACCATCGGGGAAAACCTGCCAGGTACCGCAGGCACGCTCGGTCATCAGGAAATCGTCGCCCATGGGATCGTAGATCACGCCGGCAACGGTCTCGCCGTTTTCTACCACCGCCGCCATGACGGCAAAGAGTGGCAGGCCGGAGGCGAAATTATAGGTGCCGTCCACGGGATCGACATAGATCACGGTGCGGTCTTCGAAGTGGCTGTTGAGCAGGTTCGGATTGGCGGAGACGGCTTCCTCGCCGATCACCACCGTATTGGGCGAATGGGCATTGATGGCAGCGGCGATGGCGCGTTCGGCGCTTTCATCGGCTTCGGTGACCAGATCGAAGGCATTGGCCTTGGAGCGCACCATGCCATCATCGAGCCGGCGGAAGCGCGGCATGATTTCGTCCTTGGCGGCCTGACGAAGAATGGCGGCCAAGCGTTCGATATTCATGCGTCTCTATTCCTTCTGATTGAGGGTCAGACCCGCAAAATCGAAAAGCTTCGGGTCGAGCATATGGCTGGGATTAATGTTGCCTAGCGCACGGATCATGACGTCCTTGCGACCGGGCATGCGCTTTTCGATATCGGTCAGCATGGCCTTCATTGCATTGCGCTCGAGGCCTTCCTGCGAACCGCAGAGGTCGCAAGGAATGATCGGGAACTGCATCGAGTCGGAGAACTTCTGCAGATCTTCCTCGGCGCAGTAGATCAGCGGCCGCAAAACGGCGAGATCGCCTTCGTCATTGACGAGCTTTGCCGGCATGGCCGCGAGCTTGCCGCCATGGAACATGTTCATGAAGAAGGTTTCGAGGCTGTCGTCACGATGATGGCCGAGCACCAGGGCGGTGCACCCCTCTTCGCGGGCGATGCGATAGAGATTGCCGCGGCGCAGGCGGGAGCAAAGCGAGCAATAGGTCGCGCCGGCCGGCAGCTTGTCGGTCACGATCGAGTAGGTGTCCTGGTATTCGATACGGTGTTCGATCCCCAGTCCTTCGAGGAATTGCGGCAGGATGTGCTTGGGGAAATTCGGCTGGCCCTGATCAAGATTGCAGGCCAGCAATTCGACCGGTAGCAGGCCGCGCCATTTCAGATCCAGCAGCAGGGCAAGCAGCCCATAGCTGTCCTTGCCGCCGGAAAGGGCAATCAGCCACTTCTCGCCCGGCTTCACCATGCCGAATTTTTCCAGCGCCTCGCGTGTGTTGCGGATCAGGCGCTTGCGCAGCTTGTTGAACTCGACCGAGCGGGGCGCATTCGCATAGATCGGGTGCGCGCCGACTTCGCTGTCATCGGTCGGCGTGGCGGGGGCTTCCATCACCGCGGTCATGGCGAAACTCTCTCTGACATCTTTGCGTAGCTGATAGCGTCTCGCGGGCCCAAGGGGAAGCAAAAGCGAGCGGGGCAAACCTTACCAAACCTTAACTTCGCGTCCTTGTTTTACGCCTATTGCCGCAGTTAGATGACACATCCTCCTGGCACCTTGGAGTCTCCCGGTGTTCCGCTCTTTTTTCCCCATTCCCAAGATATTCTTCTCGTCGGCCATCATCTGGATGCTGCTGACGACGCTGATCTTCCAGTTCGCCGGCGAGCCCGTCCGTCAGGTCATCAGCATCGACCGCTTCCTGTCGCCGGCGATCTGTTCGCCCGACCAGGTGCCCGCTGCCGAAACACCGGTTGCTCCGGCCGCCAACGCTCTGCCCGTGCCGGAGGGTGGCCCACAGGAGACCGATCCTAACGCGCCGGCCCCAGTCACGCAGCAAGCGGCCGTGCCGGAGACGGCTGCCGTCGCGACGGCCAATTGCGTTGTTGAAGACACGAACTTCCTCAATGGTGCGCGTATTTGGGAATACTGGTACATCCTCCTCTGCACCGCGGCCTTCTGTGCCTTCTGGTACTTTTATCGGCGGAACCAATGGTATTGGTGGAGTGTCGTCGGCAGCGCCGTTCTGTTCCTTGCGACATACAGCCAGGTCCAGCTCAGCGCTTTCGTCAACGATTGGCAGGGTAATTTCTTCAATGTGCTGCAACGGGCGCTGAATGAGCCCGGATCGGTCAGCCCCGATGAATACTGGCCCTACGTGATCACGATGATGGCGGTGCTACTGCCCAACATCATCTTCCTCGTCATTCTCGCCTTTTTCAACTCCCACTATGTGTTCCGTTGGCGCAAGGCGATGACCTCCTACTACATGGAATACTGGCCCCGCCTGCGCGAAACCGAAGGCGCCGCGCAGCGTGTACAAGAAGACACCATGCGTTTTGCGTCCATCGTCGAGGATCTCGGCACCAGCTTCTTGGGGTCATTGCTGACGCTCGTCGTGTTCCTGCCCATCCTCTGGCACCTCAGCCAGTCGGTGACGGAAATCCCGATGATCGGCGCGGTACCCGGTAGTCTCGTCTGGGTGGCGCTCGTTGTCGCCGCCTTCGGCACCGGCCTGCTCTGGATCGTCGGCATCCGCCTGCCCGGTCTGAACTTTGACAACCAGAAAGTGGAAGCCGCGCTCCGCAAGGAACTCGTTTATGGCGAGGACCACGGCGACCGTGCTGCCCCACCGAGCTTCCGTGAGCTCTTCGCCAATGTGCAGAAGAACTATTTCCGACTGTACTTCCACTACACCTACTTCAACCTGGCGCGTTACGCTTATCTCCAGGTTGCCGGCTATGTGCCGCTGCTGACGCTGTCGCCCTCGATTCTCGCCGGCACGATTACACTGGGCGTCTACCAGCAGGTGCAGAACGCCTTTGGTGAAGTGGCCGGCTCGTTCCAGTTCTTCGCCCGCGCCTGGACCACGATTATCGAGCTGCAGTCGATCCATATGCGTCTGAAGCTGTTCGAAAGCTACATTCCGCAGGATCAGGAACCGATCAAGGAAGAGCTGAGCGGCGCGGCAACAATCTAGGTCGATCGACGCGCCCACAACCACTTCCGTCGTCACCACCGGGCTTGTCTCGGTGGTCCATGGCTCCCCGAGATGGATTGCCGGGACAAGCCCGGCAATGACGAGCGTGGAGAAGATCGGGTTGCAGACCCACAAACAAAAAAGGCCGCCCCGAGGGGCGGCCTTTCAGTTTCAAACTCGTTTCGCTTAGCGCGAGTAGAATTCGACGACGAGGTTCGGTTCCATCTGGACCGGGTACGGCACGTCCGACAGAGCGGGCACGCGGGCGAAGGTAGCGACCATCTTGTTGTGGTCGACTTCCACGTAATCCGGCACATCGCGTTCGGCGAGCTGGACGGCTTCGAGAACGACGGTGAGCTGCTTGGAGCGTTCACGCACTTCGATCTTGTCGCCGACCTTGACCTGGTAGGACGGAATGTTCACGCGCTTGCCGTTGACGAGAACGTGGCCGTGGGACACGAACTGACGGGCGGCGAAGACGGTGGCAACGAACTTTGCACGGTAGACGATGGCGTCCAGGCGGCTTTCGAGCAGACCGATCAGGTTTTCGCCAGTGTCGCCCTTGCGGCGGTTGGCTTCGTCATAAAGACGACGGAAACCCTTTTCGGTGATCGAGCCATAGTAGCCCTTCAGCTTCTGCTTGGCGCGCAGCTGCAGACCGTAGTCCGAGAGCTTGCCCTTACGACGCTGACCGTGCTGGCCGGGGCCATAGGCACGTGCGTTGAGAGGGGACTTCGGACGGCCCCAGATGTTCTCGCCAAGACGGCGGTCAATCTTGTACTTTACAGAATGACGCTTCGACATCGCGTATCCCTTTCTAAGTTAGAATGGATCGCGCCCTCCTTTGCCCCTCACGAGAGAGGCCGACAGATTCCTAAAAATTCAGGAGATCCCGGGTGCGCCTATAGACCCGAAGGCCGGATAGGTGGGCGCTTGATAGTCACCAAGCGCCCGCAAGTCAAGCCAAAGGCCCGGTTTTCTAGGCCATTCGCTTGTCGATATGCCGCTGCTGGCGCAACTGCGGGAAGATGCGGCTCCAGATGACCGCGACGGCCATGGCACCAAAGCCGCCGATGACGACTGCAGGCACAGGCCCGAGGAGATGCGCGACCGTGCCGGCGCGGAATTCGCCCAGTTCGTTGGAAGCGCCGATGAACACCGAATTGACCGCATTGACGCGCCCACGCACCTCTTCAGGCGTCCAGAGCTGCATGATGGTTTCGCGAATGGTGACGCTGACCATATCGGACGCGCCGACCAGCGCCAGTGCCGGAATGGAGAGCCAAACCGTGGTCGAGAGACCGAAGACGACTGTGAAGGCGCCGAAAAGACCGACGAACAGGAACAGAATTTTGCCGGCGTGATCACGCACGGGGAAGCGCGTCAGATAGAGCGCCATCACGATGGCACCGATACCGGGCGCGGCGCGCAACAGGCCGAGTTCGAGCGGCCCGGCATGCAGGATGTCCTTGGTGTAGACGGGCAGCAGAGCCACCGCGCCGCCCATCAGCACGGCGAACATGTCGAGCGAGATGGCGCCGAGAACGACCTTGTTGGAAAAGATATAGCGGAAGCCGCCGAAAATGGTTTCGAGGCTCTTGGCCTGGTGCGACTCGCGCTGCATGGGCTTGGGGATCAGCAGCACCGTGACGACGGCGCAGAGCAGCAAGACCGCCCCGGTGCCGAACGCGAAGGTCGGCGAGATACCGTAAAGCAGGCCGCCCGCGGCCGGGCCGGTGATCGAGGCAACCTGCCAGGCCGAGGCATTGACGGTGATGGCGTTGGACAGGGCCTCGGGCGGCACCAGATTAGGCGCCAGGGATTGTGCTGCCGGCCCCCAGAAGGCGCGGGCGGTGCCGAGGAAGATCAGCACGACGAAGATCGGCCAGACCTCGTGGGCTTCCACATTGACGAGGGTCAGGAAAGCAAGCGCGCAGATCAGTTCCACACCGAGGCAGATCGCCATGATGCCGCGGCGATTGAAGCGGTCGGCGGTGAGACCGGTCACGAGGATCAGCAGCAGCGCCGGCAGGAACAGGCAGAGCCCGACCAATCCGAGGAGGAAGGCATTTCCGGTGACGTCATAGATCTGCCAGGCGATGGACACCGACATGATCTGCACCGCAAAGCTCACCAGCAGCGTGGTGAGCCAGAAAAAGCGGAAACCGACATAGGTGAAGGCGAGCTTTGACGGCTCTGTGGGCTGGGGCGTGCTCATGATGCCCCGGCATGACACTTTGCCGCCGCAAGGTCAAAGGCGGAATCGCGGCGAACGGTTCGCCTGGCTTATTCTGTTGCAGGTTTGTCCGTTGCGGGCTTCTGGCGATTGGGATTCGGGCGCTGGTGCCGTCGATCGATCGACGAAATGACCCCGCGCAGCGTCCGGATTTCCTGGCTGGTAAAGCGGCCGCGCGTCAGCGCCGTGCGCAGGTTGTTGACCATGCTCGGGCGCTTGTCGGGCGTGGTGAAGAAACCGGTCTGGTCCAGCACGCCTTCGAGGTGCTCGAAGAGCCCGGTGAGTTCCTCGCGCGGCGCAGCATCGTCGAGGCCTTCGCTGAAGGGCAAGGCGGTGCCCGCCCCGCCATGCCGCCGCCATTCATAGGACATCAGGAGCACGGCCTGCGCGATATTGAGCGAGGCAAAGGCCGGCTCGACCGGCAGGGTGACGATGGCGTCGGACATGGCGACTTCGTCATTGAGGAGGCCCCAGCGCTCGCGCCCGAACAGCAGGCCAGCGCCCTGCCCCGCGGCGATGTGCTGGGCCATCTTGATGGAGGCTTCCTCGGGGCCAAGCACTTCCTTCTGCATATCGCGCGAACGGGCGGTCGTCGCATAGACGAGCTTGAGATCGGCAATGGCCTCTTCGAGGGTTTCGAAGACACGGACGCGTTCGAGGACGTGATCAGCGCGCGATGCAGCGGCAACGGCTTTCTCGTTGGGCCAGCCATCGCGCGGACGCACGAGGCGCAAATCCCAGAGGCCGAAATTGGCCATGGCCCGCGCCGTCGTGCCGATATTTTCGCCGAGCTGCGGCTCGCACAGAATGATCGCAGGGCATGCCCCGAGAGTAGGTTCCAGCGATCGATCCGTACCGGCCATGTGCTCGTCTCTTCTTGCGTCAGGCGGGCATTTCGACAAATTCCACCCGATTGCGGCCCGCATGTTTGGCCTCATACATGGTCTGATCTGCGAACGAAAGCATTTCGGACATGGCCGTCTGGGTCGCGGGCGACGTGGCCACACCGACGCTGATCGTCATTTCGAGGACTTCACCGCTGGGCAATGCCGTCCGCAGGCGCTCCACCTGACGGCGCAGCCTGTTGGCTACCGCCACCGCCTCTTGCGCAGCGGCGCCGGGCAGCAACAGAGAAAACTCCTCGCCGCCGAGCCGACCGAACATATCGCCTTTGCGGATCGACGCACGCACCACAGCCGAAAGCGAAATCAGCGCGAGATCGCCGGCAGCATGCCCAAAGGCGTCATTCACCTGCTTGAAGTGATCGACGTCGAACACAATGACGGAAACCGGCTGCCGCGCATCCCTCAGCCCCGCAAACACAGTTTCGGCCCGGCCGAGAAAGGCGCCACGATTGAGGGCGTCGGTCAGGCTGTCATAGGTTGCGGCGCGCTCGACTTCTGCAAATTGCCGGCGGCGGTCCGCCGTGGCGCTGGCAACCAGCACCGGCCCCAGGGCGATCATGGCGACGCCCAAGTGAACCGCCGCGATCAGTTCTTCGCTCAGTCCGGTCGCGCCGAGCCCATAGCCCCCGAGCTTGACCGCAAACATCGTTGCGCCGGAATAGAGGAGCACCAGGAGGCAGGTGAGTGGCAACGGCACGACAAGAGCGCACCAGATCAGGGCCGCCACCGGGAACACGATGGCGACGGGATTGGCGACCAAAATCCCGAACCCGACGCTCGCCAGCAGCGCAATGGTCGGTGGGACCACCGGATGGCGCAGAAGCGCGCTCCAACTGGTAAATCGCGGGCGCGGCAGAGGCCAGGGCAGAGCCAGGATGCCCGGTAGCAGCACGAGGTAATTCATGAGTTCCGACGAAAACCAGGTGCGCCAGCCGTCGAAATAATTGCTGTCGCCCATGCTGGCCCATGCGGGCCCGCCCGCCACGCCGGCAACGACTGCGGCGATGATCGCGCTGCCGATAAACGAGAGCACCGCCCGCACGCGCGTCAGGTCGCGGTCCCTGGTCTCCAGCGAACAGAAGACGAAAGCAAAGGTCACGGCGCCGATCATATTGGCCGCGGTCATTTGCAGCCCCAGCCAGAACGGGTCCCCGGCGATGAAACCGGTTGCCTCGTAGCCGATGAGGGCTCCCGCCAGAACCAAGAGCAGGTTCGATTGCCGGGCGCGGACGAGCAGCCCCGCCAGAATGGAATTGGCCGGCCAGAATGTGGCCAAAAACCCCATGGGACGCGAATAGATGCCGGCAAGCGCAGCGGCGCAGATGACTATGGCAACGAGAAGGACCAGCCACACACGACTGGTGAGCGTGGCTTGGGAAGGAGTGCCCATGGAGGGCGTAGTCGGTAGAGAGAGCATGAGGGGCCTATTGACGCGCTTAACCTGAGGCACTCCGCCGGTCCCCTGGCCCCCTCGAACCAGGCACCTGCGAAAATGCGCCACAGCGCCAATAGATCAATCGAATGGCTGGCCTGCAGCACAAATGCAGGCCAGCCATTCGATTTCTCCCTATAGCGGGAAAGTCAGAACACGATAATCATAACGCGCGCGTGAGTTCAGGCAACCCGTTCGCGCAGCGGCAGCGGGTGCACCTTGGACGAAGCCTGCCATTCGCGATCCAGGATGGCGAAATGCAATTCCTCGTCCCATTCGCCCTGGAACAGGGCATGTTCGCGATAATGCGCCTCAAGCCGCATGCCGAGCTTCTGCATCAGCTTGGCCGAGTGGTGATTGCGCCCGTCGCACCGCACGAAAACCCGGTGGATGCGATAGTGCCCGAAAGCGAGATCGAGCATCGCCGTCAGCGCTTCGGTGAGAAAGCCGTTGCCGGCATAGGCAGGGTCGATGGCGAACAGCAGTTCGCCCTGCCCGGCCGTGGCGTCGGACCAATGCAGGGAGACGTGACCAAGTACCGCCTTGTCGCCCTTGCGCTGCATGGCAAGCGTCAGCGTGTCGCCGGGACGCTGCAGGCAGACCTGGCCGCGCATGATTTCGACGGCGGCGGCGACATCTTCCTGATAGCGCGTGGGTCGCACGAGATAGCGCTGCACCGCAGGCAGCATGTGATAGCGCCCGACAAGCGCGACATCAGCGCGTTCAAAATGCCGCAATTGCAGACGTTCGGTCGCTAATGGAAATTCGAGTCCGGTCATGGCCAATGCCCCTCGGTAAAGCTGATTGAACGCTCTACGCAGACAACGGCACGCCGGGTCGGAAGTTCCTGCCATCATTGATGAAATTTACGCTTCAAAAGCGATGGAACAAGGACTTACGCGGGTCCGCCAATCGGCTGACTCGGGCGCTACTGACCTAGGGAAAACGCGACAAATCGACTGCGGCTCAACCGCCGTTACGCCATTCGCGACGAAGCACAGCATAGACGAATTCCTCGTCCCATCCACCCTTGAACAGCGCATGCTCGCGAAAATGTGCCTCGCGCCGCATGCCCAGCCGCTCCATCAACCGCCATGAGGAGCCGTTCCGGGCGTCGCAGCGAGCAAAAATGCGATGAAGATCAGCCCCTTGAAAGCCGAGATCGAAGAGCGCGCCGGCGGCCTCCGTCGCATAACCCCGTCCGTGATGATCCGGATGAAAAATCCAGCCGATTTCGCCCTGCCTGGCGTCTTCGGAGCGCCAGATCAGCGACAATTCGCCGATCAGGGTATCAGACTCACTCAAGACGGCGGCGAGGACGATTTTGTCGCCCTCTTCGGACCAACTGGTCTGGAGGATACGCTGCTGCACGGCGAGCGCACATTCCTCGCGGCTGAGCGGCGCATCGAAGAGATAGAGCGCTACGTCCTCGCGCCCGCGATAATCCAGTACGGCATCGACATCGCCGCGGGTAAACGGGCGAAGCGTCAGGCGTTCCGTAGTGATCGGCAGATCGGGAAAAAATCCCATGCGGCTCCCCGTTTTGGCGCGGGAGTTTCTTCGACCGCGCGCCTTCTGGCAAGACTTGCGGCGCCGCAGGTCCCATGCGAGCCTCCGCAAATGACCAGCCAAGCCAAGAACGAACTCGATCAGAGCGGCCGCTGTGACTGTGGGGCCATCGTGCTCCATGTGCATGGTCGCGTGGTATCGATGTTCCACTGCTCCTGCGAGAACTGCCAGCGCGCTACGGGCGCCGGTCACTCCTCGGTTGTCCTGTTTCATGCGGAATCGCTGCGGATCGTCGGCGCGACCAAGGCCTTTTCCCGACCGGCCGAGTCGGGCGCGACCTTCACGCGCCATTTCTGCCCCGAATGCGGCACGACGGTCCTTGCCCAAAGCTCGCGGGCGCCGGCCCTGCGCATCGTGCCTGTCGGCGTTTTTGCCGGCGACAATGCCTGGTTCAAGCCCAATCAACTGATCTTTTCGCGCAGCTATCAGCACTGGGACCTGGTGGCCGACCACCTGCCCTGGCACGAGACCTATCGACAGGACGGCCAGGCATGAGCATGGCGACGGACGATCTGGCGGAACGCATCCGGGCCGTGCTGCCGGCCCGCGTGCATTGCCTTGAGAAGAAAATGTTCGGCGGTATCGCCTTCATGTATCAGGGCAATATGCTGGTGGCGCCCCTTAAGGATGGCAGCATGCTGGCCCGCGTCGGCAAGGAGGGCATGGAAGAGGCACTCGCCCTGCCCGGCGCCGGTATCATGGATATGGGCGGGCGCAGCATGGGCGGCTTCGTCGTGGTAGCGGGCGATGCGCTCGAGGACGACGATGACCTCAGCGAATGGCTGCAGCGCTGCCTGCGGTTCGTCCAGACTCTGCCGCAAAAATAGAGGCACCGAGCGGGCATGCCCCCTTGCCCGACCCGTCTTTGCGCTTTTCTCTGGCGATGCTATAGGGGCAGCCGAAACCGGCCGAGGGGCCAGACGAAGGAATTTTAGGGAGTTATCCGATGAGCAAGATCAAAGTCGCCAATCCGGTGGTGGACCTCGACGGCGATGAAATGACCCGCATCATCTGGCAGGCGATCAAGGACAAGCTGATCCATCCCTACCTCGATCTCGACATCAAGTATTACGACCTGTCGATCCAGAACCGCGATGCCACCAATGACCAAGTGACCGTGGATTCGGCCAATGCCATTCGCGAATACGGCGTCGGCATCAAGTGCGCCACCATCACCCCCGATGAGCAGCGCGTCGAAGAATTCGGCCTCAAGAAGATGTGGAAGTCGCCCAACGGCACCATCCGCAACATCCTCGGCGGCGTGATCTTCCGCGAACCCATCATCTGCAAGAACGTGCCGCGCCTCGTTCCCGGCTGGACCCAGCCGATCATCGTCGGTCGTCACGCTTTTGGTGACCAGTATCGCGCCACCGACTTCACCTTCCCCGGCAAGGGCAAGCTGACCATCAAGTTTGCCGGCGAAGACGGCACCGTCATCGAGCACGAAGTGTTCCAGGCCCCGGGCGCCGGCGTTGCCATGGCCATGTACAACCTCGACGACTCGATCCGCGACTTCGCCTATTCGAGCTTCAACTACGGCCTCGCCCGCGGCGTGCCGGTGTACCTCTCGACCAAGAACACCATTCTCAAGGCCTATGACGGCCGCTTCAAGGATATCTTCCAGGAGATCTACGAGAAGGAATTCAAGGAGCAGTTCGAAGCCAAGAAGATCTGGTACGAACACCGCCTGATCGACGACATGGTCGCCTCGGCCCTCAAGTGGTCCGGCGGCTATGTCTGGGCCTGCAAGAACTATGACGGCGACGTGCAGTCCGACATCGTGGCCCAGGGTTTTGGCTCGCTCGGCCTCATGACCTCGGTTCTGGCTACCCCCGATGGCAAGATCGTCGAAGCCGAAGCTGCCCACGGCACCGTGACCCGTCACTACCGCCAGCACCAGCAGGGCAAGGAAACCTCGACGAACTCGACCGCCTCGATCTTCGCCTGGACCCGTGGCCTCGCACACCGCGCCAAGCTCGACGACAATGCGGAACTCGCCAAGTTCGCCGCGACCCTCGAAAAGGTCACCGTCGACACCATCGAAGAAGGCAAGATGACCAAGGATCTTTCCCTGCTCGTCGGTCCGGATCAGCCGTGGCTGTCGACCCTGGGCTTCCTCGATGCCATCGACCAGAACCTGCAGAAGGCCATGGCGTAAGCCATATCGTTTCTCGCATGATGAAGGCCGGGTCTTGCGACCCGGCCTTTTTGTTTGTCGTGCGAATAGCTTACTTGGTCTTGCCGCCGGGCGCTGCCGGCTCGATGGTTAGTTCGAAGCGTTCGCCCGCCTTGATCGTCACCGGCGTTTCGCTTTCGACATCGTTCTTCTTGCTGAAGACGACATAGTCGCCTGCCGCCAACGTCGTCTGCACATTGGGGCCATAGCCATAGTCGAAAGACTTGCGATTGCCCGCGATGTCCTTGCTGGCGCTGAAGATTTCCACATAGTCATCTGTAGGCGTGGTGATCGCGAGGACACCGGCATTGAGCAGCACCGGGACGTCGGTGCGTTCGGCCGTTGCGACGCTGAACGGGACCTGCCCGCTCGTGCCATCGAGCTTGTAGTCCATCACATAATCGCCGGCCGGCAGTTCGTAATCCTGCTCGCCATTATAGCCATAGGCGACAGACTTGCGGCTGCCATCGAGCGCGACCTTCGCCTCGAAAATCTCCATGAAAATGTCGTCCTCGACCTTGGAGCCGGGCGCATATTCGCTGGTGAAGAAGACGACGCCGGTGCCCAGGATGACGTCTTCGTCGATCGTCTCGCCGGCCTTGGGGTTATAGGTGCGGCTGACCGAGGCTTCGCCAATGGTTACAATGGCTTCGAGCGCCCCGGCGGGCACGACGAGATTCACGTCGCCATAGTCATAGGCAAGGTATTCGCCATTGAGGTTGACCTCGGTGGACGCATCCTCGGAGACCTCGGCGCCCTCGCTCGACATCGGATGCAGTTTCAGGATCGCGGCATTGAGCACGAAGTGCGGCTTGGCAATCTTGCCATCCTGGATGGTGATCGGCTGGGAGGCCGAGGCCGAACCGATCTCGACCTTGAGGATGTATTTGCCGGGCTCCAGAGTGCCTTCGAAACGCGCGTAATAGTCGGTGCCGACATATTCGCCCTCGCCGCCTTCGGCATTGGGTTTGTACCAGCTCCAGACGATATCATAGGTCTCATCGACGAGATCCGGGCCGCCCTCGGCGAAGGAAACCGTCGGCTTGAGATTATAGGCCGCGACCGGCTCGGGTTCAGGCTCTGGTGCCGGGGCCGGCTCGGGTTCGGCCTGCACCACCTGTGCCACAGTCTTTGTCAGCGCATCGACAAGGCCCGCGCCATCGGCAGCCGAAAGATACTGGCCGCCGGTATTTTCAGCGAGGCAAGCGACCTGTTGGCCCTCTTCATCTGAAAGGCCAAAGCCGAGGACATGGGTGGTGAAGTCGATCCCCTGCGCTTCGAGTTCGGTTGCCAGTTTGCACGGATCGACCTCGCAGGTTTCAAGGCCGTCGGTGATCAGGATCACCGTCGCCTTTTCCTCGGTAAACCGCAGGTCTTCGGCCGCAAGGCGCACCGCGTCGGAAATCGGCGTCATGCCCTTGGGATTGATGCCGTCGGCGGCAGCGGCAATGGCAGGACCAGTGCCGGCCGCCGGCTCGACCAGCATTTCGATATCGCCGCAATTGCCTTTCTCGCGATGACCATAGGTCATGAAACCGAGTTCGAGATCCTCCGGCAAATCGGCCAGAACCGAGGACAGGGTTTCGCGCGCAATGGTGATGCGCGCCTTGCCGTCGATCTGCGCCCACATCGAGCCCGACCCGTCGAGCACGATGACGGCGCGCTCCGCCGCCACGGCCGGGATGGCGAGGCCGACGGCCGCCACGGCGCCCAAGGCAAATTTCTTCCAGAACTGCATAGTGATAGCCCTCCAACACTGCAGCCCTCGGGCCGCGCGAACCCAGCTAGCCTCCTCGCGCCTGAAGCGGGAATGAACGCGACGTTCATGGCCGCAGTCGGCAGCTTCGGACGCAATCCTGCCAGAGTTTGCCCGTGTCGTGCATCCCGCATCTTGGGGGAGACGGATTCGTGAAGAGAAGGTGGCTGCTGCTGCCGGTGGTGCTGATCGCCGGGATCTATGTGTTCAACGCCAGTTGGCGCGTGCCGATGCCGGAGGGGGACGGCCTGCGGCTCATTGCTCATCGCGGCGTGCACCAGACTTTTGAGCGCGCGGGTTTGGAAAATGACACCTGCACCGCCGAGCGCATCGACCCGCCGCGCCACGATTACCTTGAGAATACAATAGCTTCCATGGAAGCGGCCTTCATCGCCGGAGCCGATATAGTCGAACTCGACGTGCACCCCACGACCGATGGCCAGTTCGCTGTGCTGCACGACTGGACGGTCGATTGCCGCACCGAAGGATCAGGCGAAACCCGCGGCCATAGCATGGCCGAACTCAAGGCGCTCGACATCGGCTATGGCTACACTGCGGATGGTGGCGCGACTTATCCATTTCGCGGCAAGGCAATAGGCCAAATGCCTGAACTAAAAGAGGTTTTTACCGCACTTCCCGGCAAGGAATTCCTCATCAACTTCAAAAGCCGCGAGGCGCGCGAAGGCGGCATGCTCGCAGATTTACTTACGAACAATCCCGAATGGCGCGGTGCCGTCTGGGGCGCCTATGGCGGCGACGAGCCTACCTATCGCGCCGCCGCGCTGATCGACGGCCTCCATGTCTGGTCGCGACGCGGCCTCGTCGATTGCCTGGTACAATACGAACTCCTCGGCTGGGTCGGCGTGATGCCGGAGGCGTGCAGGAACACGCAGGTGATGATTCCCATCAACGTCGCGCCCTTCCTCTGGGGCTGGCCAAATCTCCTTCTCGCCCGGCTTAGGGATGCCGGCAGCGACGTCATTCTGCTCGGGCCTTATGGCGCCGGCGATCCCGGCACGGCCGGCATCGATGACATCGTAACACTGGAACAGGTACCCGGGGATTTCTCCGGCTATGTCTGGACCAACCGCATCGAAGTGATCGGCCCGGCGCTGGGGCGCGGCATCTGGGCCGATTAGCGCTGCTTTTGTCATGACGGCGGGGGAAATGGCTTGTATGTTAGCGCCATTCCCGCCCGAATCCTTCCTTTCTGACTTTCGTGGTACTGCGATGCCCGTCGGCGTCATTCTGGCCTTTTTGGCCTATGCCAGCTTTTCCGTAGCCGATGCTCTCATCAAGGCGACTGGTCCGGCCATGTCGGTCTTCGAGATCGCCTTCTTCACCACCAGCTTTTCGATCATTCCGGCGATGTTGACCAAGCGCGGCGAGCGCTGGCGCGATATCTACAAGCTGCATCATCCCTATCTGGTGCATCTGCGTTGCGCGACGGCGATCACCGGCACGGCCTGCGTGATGTTCGCCTTCACCCACATTCCCTTTGCCGACGTCTATGCCATTGGTTTTACAACACCTTTATTCGTGACGCTGCTGTCAGTATTGCTGCTGCGCGAATTCGTGGCCGTGCATCGCTGGGTACTGCTGTTCATCAGCTTTTTGGGCGTGGTGCTGGTGATCCGGCCCGGCCTGCGCGAGTTGGAGCTGGGGCATTATGTGATGATGGTCGCGGCCTGCCTCGGCGCGGTAACGACGACCGTTTTGCGCCATGTGGCGCAGAAGGAGCGCAGGGTGAGCCTCGTCGGCTTGCAGGTGCTTTATTCGGGCATTTTCAATGCGATACTGATGATCCCGACCTTCGTCATTCCCTCGCTGGAACAATTGGTCGTGCTGCTCAGCATCGGACTTCTGGGCGGTGTCGGCGGCCTGCTGCTTATACAAGCGAGCCGACAGACGCCGGCCAATCTCATCGCGCCGGTGCAATATAGCCAGTTGATCTGGGCGATCCTGTTCGGCGCCCTGTTCTTCGGCGAATATCCCGATTGGGTGGCCATTGTCGGCATGCTGATCGTGGTGGGCGCTGGGCTAATGAATGTCCTCAGCGAGAAGCGACCGATCCGCTGGAAGCCGCGTGTCTTCTTCTTCCGTATCGGCGAATAGCGGCGCGTCCGTGCTAGCAGACTGTTAGCATCGAGCGTAACGCCAAGCCCAAAAAGCGAAAGCCGCGGCGGGGCCGCGGCTTGCACTATCCGAACATGGATTTTTGGCCGACTAGATCAGCGCGCGGATCGCCGCAACGGCATCGTCTGCCTTGCTCGCATCCGGTCCGCCACCCTGGGCCATATCGGGACGGCCGCCGCCGCCCTGACCGCCGAGCGCAGCGGTTGCCGACTTGATCAGCGTGCCGGCGGCATATTTGCCGGTGAGATCGTCGGTGACGCCGATGGCCACGGTGCCCTTGCCGTCTTCGCCCTTCAGAACGATGACGACGACGCCCGAACCGATGCGCTTCTTTTCGGCATCGACGACGGTCTTGATGTCCTTGGCGGCGACGCCTTCGACGACGCGGCCGACGAAAGTAACACCATTGACGGTTTCGGTGGCGTTGCCGCCTTCGCCACTACCACCCAGGGCCAGCTTCTGGCGGGCATCGCTGAGAGCCTTTTCGGCGCTCTTGAGCTGATTCTGCAGCGCTTCGATGCGATCGAGCACTTCATGGGTGCCGGAGCGCAGGAGGCCTGCAGCGGAGGAAACGATGTTGACGTTGGTATTGCCGCGGTGACGCGCGGCCTTGCCGGTCAGAGCTTCGATGCGGCGGACGCCGGCAGCGGAAGCCGTTTCGGTGACGATGGAGACGAGGCCGATATCGCCGGTGCGGCGCACATGAGTGCCGCCGCAGAGTTCGACGGACCAACCGAGACCATTGCCGGTCGGCAGGCCCATGGAAACGACGCGGACTTCGTCGCCGTACTTTTCGCCGAACAGCGCGCGGGCGCCCGATTCCTTGGCTTCCTCGACACCCATCAGGCGGGTTTCGACGGAGGTGTTCTGCAGGATGATCTCGTTGGCGATGTCTTCGACTTCGGCGATTTCCTGCGGCGTCATCGGCTTGGTGTGCACAAAGTCGAAGCGCAGGCGATCGGAGGAGACCATGGAGCCCTTCTGGGCGACGTGGTCGCCGAGCACGAGGCGCAGGGCTTCGTGCAGCAGGTGGGTAGCCGAGTGGTTCGAGCGGATCGACGAACGACGTTCGTGGTCGACGACGAGCTCGACGGCCTGACCAACCTTAAGCGTGCCTTCGGTGACCTTCACCTTGTGGCTGAAGACACCGTGATGC
Organism: Devosia riboflavina; assembly: GCF_000743575.1. Taxonomy (GTDB): domain Bacteria; phylum Pseudomonadota; class Alphaproteobacteria; order Rhizobiales; family Devosiaceae; genus Devosia; species Devosia riboflavina. The sequence goes on from NZ_JQGC01000010.1 coordinate 166,331, forward strand.
TTGCCGGTATCGAGGACTTCAGCAGCAAAGCCTTCGCCCTTGATAACACCGGAATCACCGACCTGGCCGCCGCTTTCGCCATAGAACGGGGTCTGGTTGACGACGACGACGCCTTCCTGGCCGGCCGCAATCGCGGCGACTTCGGCGCCATCGACAAGAAGAGCCTTGATCTCGCCTTCGGCGGTCTCGGTTTCGTAGCCCAAAAATTCGGTCGGGCCGAGCTTGTCGGCAAGGCCGTACCAGACCGTATCGGTAGCGGCTTCACCCGAGCCAGCCCAGTTCTTGCGGGCTTCGGCCTTCTGCTGCGCCATGGCGGCATCGAAGCCGGCCTGATCGACGGTGATGTTGCGATTGCGCAGGGCGTCCTGCGTCAGATCGAGCGGGAAGCCGTAGGTGTCATAGAGCTTGAAGGCAGCGGCGCCATTGAGCACGTCGCCTTCGCCGAGGCCGGCGGTTTCGGCTTCGAGAATCTGGAGACCACGGCCAAGCGTCTTGAGGAAGCGACCTTCTTCGAGACGGACGGTTTCGGCGATCATGGCTTCGCCACGGCTCAGTTCCGGATAGGCCTGGCCCATTTCGCGGACGAGGGTCGGAACGAGCTTGTAGATCGTCGGCTCGCTGGCACCGAGCAGGGTCGCGTGGCGCATGGCGCGGCGCATGATGCGGCGGAGCACATAGCCGCGGCCTTCGTTAGACGGCAGCACGCCTTCGGCAATGAGGAAGCTCATGGAGCGCAGGTGATCGGCAATGACGCGCAGGCTGCGATTGCCCGGGCCATTAATGTCGGCATTTGTCGCGTTCGCGGCCGCCGAGATCAGCGCCTTGAAGAGGTCGATGTCATAATTGTCGTGGACGCCCTGCATGACGGCAGCGACGCGTTCGAGACCCATGCCGGTATCGATAGACGGACGCGGCAGGCCGGTGCGCGAACCATCGGCATGCTGTTCGAACTGCATGAAGACGAGGTTCCAGATTTCGATCCAGCGATCGCCATCTTCATCCGGCGAACCCGGAGGGCCGCCCCAAACCTTGTCGCCATGGTCATAGAAGATTTCGGAGCACGGCCCGCAGGGACCGGTATCGCCCATCTGCCAGAAGTTCGACTTGGCGCCGAGCCGCACGATGCGGTCTTCGGAGAGGCCCGCGATCTTCTTCCAGAGTTCGAGCGCCTCGTCATCGTCCTGATAGACCGTGACCATCAGCTTTTCGCGCGGCAGGCCCCAATCCTTGGTGAGGAGGTTCCAGGCGAGCTCGATAGCTTGCGGCTTGAAATAGTCGCCGAACGAGAAATTGCCCAGCATTTCAAAGAAGGTGTGGTGGCGCGCGGTGAAGCCGACATTGTCGAGGTCGTTATGCTTGCCGCCGGCGCGCACGCATTTCTGCGCCGTGGTCGCCGTCGAATAAGGGCGCTTTTCAACGCCGGTAAAGACGTTCTTGAACTGCACCATGCCGGCATTGGTGAACATCAGCGTCGGATCATTGCGCGGAACGAGCGGGCTCGACGCGACGGCTTCGTGGCCATTGCGGGCAAAGTAATCGACAAAGCTCGAACGGAGATCGTTTACGCTGGTCATCAACTAGCTTTCATGCGGAACGGACACGGCGCGCGTCCGATAGAAACGTGGCTTTCTATCGTGCAAAACGCGGAAATGTCCAGCTTTGCGGCGATATTGAGATGGGAGAAAGTGGGGGCGGTGGTTGGCGATACCCCCACCCTCGTTCCCTCCCCACAAGGGGGAGGGAGGCGATGGCGTTAGCTCTCGTTTACACTGCAGCCTCCCCGTCCGCTGAACCCGGGAGTTCTAGCGTCTCCCTCCCCCTTGTGGGGAGGGATCAAGGGTGGGGGCCGGTAAGCCCCAATGAAATGGCTTCGAGTACTCCATCCAGATTCGTCACGACCTCATGATTGGTGAAGCGGATCACACGAAAACCGTCCGCAGCAATTCGCCGATCGCGACGCTCATCATACGCCTGAGCAACGCCCACAAAATGCGTGTCGCCGTCAACTTCGATGACCAATTTTGAGCCGTGGCAAAGGAAGTCTATGTAGTACGGCCCGATTTGGGCTTGGCGACGAAAGTGATGGCCCTGCACACGCAACTCGCGGAGGGCTAGCCAGAGTTTTGCTTCTGGTCCCGGCATAGACTTCCGAAGCTGACGCGAGCGTTCGATGCTCACCGATACCGATACCCCCACCCTCATTCCCTCCCCACAAGGGGGAGGGAGGCGCTAGACCAACCCTCAGCGGACGACCAATTCTTAGAAAAAGACCCCCGCTTTTGGCGGGGGTCGAAGACTGCATGGGATCGGGAGAGGCTTATTCGTCGCTGCCGGCGCCGTCATCGTCGCCACCGGCAACGAGGAGGACTTCGCCGAGAAGGCCGGAGCTCTCGCGAACCCCCTGTTCGATCGTATTGGCGATCTCGGGGTTGTCCTTGAGGAACTGGCGGGCGTTCTCGCGGCCCTGGCCGAGGCGCTGGCTATCCCAGGAGAACCAGGCGCCGGATTTGTCGACGATGCCGGACTTTACGCCGAGATCGAGCAATTCGCCGGTCTTGGAAATGCCTTCGCCATACATGATGTCGAATTCGACCTGGCGGAACGGCGGGGCAAGCTTGTTCTTGACCACTTTTACGCGCGTCTGGTTGCCCACGATCTCTTCGCGATCCTTAAGCGCGCCGATGCGGCGGATGTCGAGACGGACGGAGGCGTAGAACTTCAGCGCGTTGCCGCCCGTGGTGGTCTCAGGCGAACCGTACATCACGCCGATCTTCATGCGGATCTGGTTGATGAAGATTACGAGGCACTTCGACTTGGAAATCGAGGAGGTCAGCTTGCGCATGGCCTGGCTCATCAGGCGAGCCTGGAGACCGGGGAGAGCGTCGCCCATTTCGCCTTCGAGTTCGGCGCGCGGGGTGAGGGCCGCAACCGAGTCGACGACGAGAACGTCGATGGCGCCCGAGCGAACCAGGGTGTCGGTGATTTCGAGCGCCTGTTCGCCAGCGTCGGGCTGGGAGATAAGAAGGTCGTCGACATTGACGCCGAGCTTGCGGGCATAGACCGGATCAAGAGCGTGTTCGGCGTCGACAAAGGCGCAGATGCCGCCCTTGCGCTGGGCTTCGGCGATGACATGCAGGGCCAGCGTCGTCTTGCCCGAGCTTTCAGGCCCAAAAATTTCGACGATACGGCCCTTGGGCAGGCCGCCAATGCCGAGGGCGATATCGAGACCGAGCGAGCCGGTCGAGATCGATTCCACTTCGATCGCAGCGTTTTCGCCAAGGCGCATGATCGAGCCCTTGCCGAAATTCCGTTCGATCTGGCTCAGCGCCGCAGCAAGAGCCTTGTCTTTATCCATCGATCCACCCTCAACAACGCGAAGCGGCGAGCTAGCCATTATTTCTCTCCTTATTTCACGCTCTCGAGGACCACGCAACGCAGGGGATCGAGAGATCAATGTCCATTCATTGTGCTTATTTTGTTCTCATTTTGTTTTTGCACTGTCAAGGGACAAAAAGAGAACATTCCATTTGGCGGCCTCATCTTCTTATGCTGATTCTGAAGCGTCGAGGGACGGCGACTCTCAAAAGTATGATTTTTGACTGGACAGGGTAAGGCCGGTTGCGTTTTATGCCGCCAAGCCGCTGAGAAGGCTCCCAGGAGGCAAGGAAAGTCATGCACCTCATCCAGTATTTCGACGCTAATGGCGCGCGCGCCGTGGCCGTGACGCAGAACGGGGAAACCCGCCAGGTGCAGGGCGCTACAAGCGTTTATGAGCTGGCACAGGCAGCGCTTTCCGGTGGTGGTCTTGCGGCCGCTGTGACGGCGCGTGGCCTCGGTGGCGCTGTCGACAAGGCGGCGCTGCTGGCCGAAGGCCGCTTGCTGTCGCCAATCGACCATCCCGATCCGACGCATCTGCATGTGACGGGCACGGGCCTGACCCATCTTGGTTCAGCCGCGACGCGCGACGCCATGCACAAGGCCAATGGCGAAAAGCCGGCGGGCGAATTGACCGACAGCATGAAAATGTTCCGCATGGGCCTTGAGAACGGCAAGCCCAAGAACGGCGAAAAAGGCGTGCAGCCGGAGTGGTTCTACAAGGGCAATGGCCACATCGTTGCCAATCCGGGCCAGGCGATCCCCTCCCCGTCTTTCGCGCTCGACGCTGGCGAAGAGCCTGAAATTGCTGGCATTTACCTGATCGACGCCAATGGACAGCCGCGCCGCCTCGGCTTTGCGCTGGCCAATGAATTTTCCGATCACGTGACCGAGCGGATCAATTATTTGTACCTGGCGCATTCAAAGCTGCGCGCCTGCTCGTTCGGGCCGGAACTGCGCGTCGGCGATCTGCCCAACCACATTGAAGGCAAGTCGCGCATTCTTCGTGACGGCAAGGTGCTTTGGGAAAAGCCGTTCCTCTCGGGTGAGGACAATATGAGCCACACCATCGCCAACCTCGAATATCACCATTTTAAGTATGACCTGTTCTGCCAGCCGGGCGACGTGCATGTGCACTGCTTCGGCACGGCGACGCTGAGCTTTGCCGACGGTATTTCGACGAGGGAAGGCGACGCCTTTGAAATCGAAGAGGGCCAATTCGGCTTGCCGCTGCGCAATCCGATCCACATCGAGGCCGAAAAACCGGTCATTGTAAGCAGCCTCTACTAAGGTCTCGGCGCGGGTGCCTTTACTCGCGGCAACTAACATGTCAGTTAGTTTGCCGCGAATTGAGGAGCCCGCGCATGACTACCCACACTTTCGAAAAGCGTCGCATTGGTGAGACCGAACTTGAGGTCACGACGCTGGGATTGGGATGCGCGTCGCTGGCCGGGATTTTTACGGGCGTACCGGCCGAACAGGCCCGCGCGACGGTGCGGCATGCGCTCGATGTCGGCATCAATTATGTCGATACGGCACCGCAATATGGGCTTGGGCGCTCTGAACATCTGGTGGGCGATGCGCTGCGCGAGGCGCCGGTGCGACCCATACTCTCTTCCAAGGTGGGGCGGCTGCTGCGGCCGGTCGATCCGGCGAGGCAGGATAAGGGCAACTGGATCGATCCCCTGCCCTTCGACCAGCAATATGACTACAGCTATGACGGCGTGATGCGCTCGTTCGAGGATAGCCGGCAGCGGCTGGGGCTCGAAAAGATCGACATTCTCTATGTGCACGATATCGGCGCCGGTACGCATGGCGTCGAGGGCAACAAGCCGCTTTGGGCGCAATTGGCCGGTGGCGGCTACAGGGCGCTGCGCGAGCTGCGGGATGGCGGCGTGGTGAAGGCCATCGGGCTCGGCGTCAATGAGTGGCAGGTGCTGATGGACGCCTTTGCGCTGGGCGACTGGGACGTGTTCCTGCTCGCCGGGCGCTATACGCTCTTGGAGCAGACCTCATTGACCCCGTTCATGACCACCTGCATCGAGCGCAAGGCTTCGGTCGTGGTGGGCGGGCCGTTCAATTCCGGCATTCTGGTCGGCGGCGACAAGTTCAACTACGCCAAGGCGCCGGACGAGATCGTGGCCAAGGTGCGGGCCATCGAGGCGGTGTGCCGGGAATTCGGCGTGCCGCTGCCGGCGGCGGCCCTGCAGTTTCCGCTGACCCATCCGGCGGTGTGCAATGTGCTGCCGGGGCCGCGTTCGCCTGAGGAGTTGGACGGAATTCTGGCTTGGTGGGACGCCAAAATTCCGGATGAGCTCTGGACGACGCTGGCGGCCAAGGGACTGCTGGCCGAAGGTACGCCCATTCCCGGCGGCACGGCTTGACGCAAGACCAATACCTCCAGTATATATAACTGAATAGTTTTGTACTGGAGCTTGGGATGGCCGATACTGCGCGGCTGGATGCGACCTTTCATGCCCTTTCGGACCCTACGCGCCGCGCTATCTTGGCGCGGCTGGCGCGGGAGGGCGATGTGACGGTCATGGATCTGGCCGAGCCATTTGCCATGAGCCAGCCGGCGATTTCCAAGCATTTGAAGGTGTTGGAGAAGGCGGGGCTGGTGTCGCGGGGGCGCGATGCGCAGAAACGTCCGGTGCATCTTGAGGCGCAGCCGCTGGCCGAGGTGACCGGCTGGCTGATCGAATACCGGAAATATTGGCAGGCACAGTTCGAGCGGCTCGACGATCTGCTGGAGGAATTGCAGCAGCTCGAAAAGCTCGCCGGGAAAAACTAGGGAGGTTTTCCATGCAGTTTGGTGATCCGCTTTCGGTTTCGTCCCCCAGCGATACGCAATTGGTGATCGAGCGCGCTTTCGTGGCGCCGCCGCACCTGGTCTATGCCTGCTATACGCAGCCGAGCCTGATCCGGCGCTGGCTGACCGGGCCCGACGGCTGGACCATGCCGGTCTGCACCTATGATGCGCGCGAAGGCGGCGGCTATCGCTTTGAATGGCATGGGCCGGACAATGGTTTTCTGGCGGTCGACGGCGCGATCAAGACCATTGACGCCATTCGCTACATCGATGCGCAGGAGCGGTTCGAGGCCGGCGAGATGGGCCCGCCCTATCGCTCGGAGCTGGAATTCCGGCTGCAGGACAAGGGCACGCTAGTGGTCAACAGTTTTACCTATGAGTCGATGGCGCATCGCGATTTCGTCGTGTCGACGGGCATGGCCGAGGGCATGGAATTCAGCTTCAAAAGTCTCGATCGGCTGCTGGCGGCGGAGCAGGCATAGACATGCTGACGGTTTGGGGGCGGAAGACGTCGTCCAATGTGCAGGCGCTGATGTGGTGCATTGGCGAGCTTGGGCTGGAATACGAGCGGCACGATGTCGGGCATCGCTATGGTGGGAATGACACGCCGGAATTTCTGGCGATGAACCCGAATGGCACAGTGCCGGTGTTGCAGGACGGGATTGGGGAGCCGATCTGGGAGACTGGCGCGATCCTGCGCTATCTCGCGGCGCGCTATGGGACGCCGGAGTTTTGGCCCAGTGATCCGGCGCTGCGGGTGCCGGTTGATCAGTGGGCGGAATGGGCCAAGATCAATGTGACACTGTCGTTCACCGGACCGGTATTCTGGCGGGTGGTGCGCACCGCGCCATCAAAGCGCGATCCCTCGGCGATCGAGGCGGCGCTGGCGAAGCTCAATGGGGTCTTGGCGATTGCCGAGGCGCAGTTGGGGCGGCATGCCTTTCTGGCTGGGGCGGCGTTCACCCCGGCCGATATCCAGTTCGGGCACGTGCTCTATCGCTATTTCGATATCGAGATTGTACGGCCGGCATGGCCCAATATCGAGCGCTACTATCAGGCCCTCACACAGCGGGGGGCATTCCGCGAGCATGTGATGGTGTCGTATGAGGAATTGCGGGTGGTGGACTAAGGGCAGTCCGCGGCTCCCGGAATGGATTACCGGGACAGGCCAGCGTGCTGAACAGTTAGTTCAAATCCAGCGCATAACCCTTTAGAATTCCAAGTGGAACCAGATCCAAAACCTTGCGGTTCGTGGCGTGGAGATAGACGCGCGGAGCCTTGCCGGCTTCGTGGGCTTGCAGCCAGCGGACGGCAACGAGACACCAGCGATTGCCGGGGACGAGGCCGGGAAAGGCGAATTCGGGGCGCGGGGTCGAGAGGTCGTTGCCGACCGATTTGGAAAATTCCAGAAACTCGGCCGTGGCCTCGATGCAGATGATGTGGACGGCGGCGTTTTCGGGGCCGGCGGCGCAATAGCCCGAGCGGAAGAAGCCGGTCAGCGGGTCTTCGGAACAGGGCTGCAGCAGCTCGCCGAGGACGTTGTATTCGTCAGAGCCTTCCAAACTGGGCTGAGTGGTCACGTGGGGCTCCTGGACGTCACAAATATCCGCAATCGGCCAGTACCATAGCACAGGTGCCTTAGAGGTGAGGCACTTTGCGAAGCCTCGGACTACAAGAGGACGTAACGGCTGCCGGAATTGCGAGGCCCATTCGTTGTCGTCACCACCGGGCTTGTGTGGATGCTTTGTGATTTAGTCTGTGCACGAGCCG